>NZ_JAFCUZ010000002.1:0-1143925 GCF_049896805.1 Pseudomonas sp. TWR1-1-3
AGCAACAGCAACAGCAACAGCAACAGCAACAGCAACAGCAACAGCAACAGCAACAGCAACAGCAACAGCAACAGCAACAGCAACAGCAACAGCAACAGCAACAGCAACAGCAACAGCAACAGCAAAGGTTAAGGCTTGAAACTGCACCAAGCCCTTGTGGACGCTGGCTTACCTGCGATGCAGACGGCATGGTCTGGCAGGCTAAGCGCGCCGATGCCATCGCGAGCAAGCCCGCTCCCACAGAGGGGATGTGCGGGGCTCGCAGACCTCGCCGCCAAACAGGCCGGCCGGTCGGCCGCCTCGCGGTGCAGTGCTTTTGATCTGCCAGCCCTCCCGGGAGGCCGAGAGGAGGTTCTGTGGAGTGGGTCTCCCGGCATCGATGCCGGGAGAGCCGCGATGGGCCATGGATGGCCCGTGGCGGCGTGCCCACGGAGCAGAGCCGGAGCGAGGGAACCTGAGCGAAGCGAAGGCCGTACGATGGGGCGAGGACTTTTTGGTTCCTTTTTGGTCCTTCAAAAAGGGACTCGCCGTAAGGGCGAAACCACTATTTAAGTTAGACACAAATGCCGGATATGTACTCAACGTATCAGTTAAACAAACACGATCAAGCGGGCCGCAAGCGCCAGCCCAGCACATCGAGCAGGTCACAACCATCGCGCAGCAATTGCGCTGAAACCGTAGCCAGATGTTTGAGATCAACCGAATCGGCCTGCTGCACTTCGCGGCTGGAGAACGATTCCATCAGTTGAGTTACAGCCAGAACGCGGGCGACTGCGTTGGCATGGAGCACATCGAGGGGAGCGCTACGATCGATCAATAACGCGGGGATGGTGCAGTCGATGGCGGTAAGTGGGATAAGCGTTGAATCAGTCATAGGTAAACCTCTGGTGCTCTAGGAGTTAACCACCTGTTTTCGTCGCCAAACAAAAAAGGTGGCCGCTGTACGCAGGTTGGCGAACCGGTTAAAGCCCAGAAAAACCCGGCAGATCCGAAGATCTCCCACGTACAGCTGCCATAAAGCACAGCGAGCAAAATACACGCTCCGGCATTTATAGCAATTACGTATTTTTCCAGGCAGTTCCCGGATCGCCAAACCCGGTCGCCTTATCGGCGAGCACCCACTATAGGCCCCGCATCAGACCTCCAGCAATTGCCAAACCTGTGCGATAAATCCCGAAAAAGCGTGAGCTTGCAGCTTCGCGAGCAGGCTCGCTCCCACAACTGGATTGCAGCCGTGACAGTTGCGAGTGATTCCGGGCTTGTATAGGCTGGCGCGCCGCCCGCCCATCGATCTGGAAGCTCCATTAATGCGATCCGTGTTCTCCTCGCTTTTACCTTTGGCACTCCTCAGTGCCACCCCCACCTACGGCAGTGCCCTGGAACTGGGTGAGGTGCAGGTACGCAGCGAAGAAAGCAGCGAACTGGAAGCCGCCCAGAACGCACTCAATGAAGTGCCCGGCGCCAGCAACCTGATCGATATGGCCCGCGTCGAAAACGGTCGCACCGCCAGCAATGCCGATGTACTGGCCTACCAGCCGGGGGTCTACGCGCAATCGGCGGGCAATGACGGGGCCAAGGTCTCGGTGCGCGGCTCGGGCATCAACCGCGCCCCCAGCGCCCACGGCTCGGGGCTGTATGTCATGTTCGACGGCCTGCCCCTGACCGGCCCCGGCGGTACGCCCTACGAACTGTTCGAGCCGCTATGGTTGAGCCGCGCCGAAGTGCTGCGCGGCGCCAATGGCTTCGACACCGGCTCGCTGGCCCTGGGCGGCTCGATCAACTACGTCACCCACACCGGCTACGACGCCGCGCCATTGCAGGTGCGTTACGAAACGGGCAGCTATGGCTATCAGAAACGTCAGATCAGCTCCGGGCAGGTGCTGGGAGATCTGGACTACTATGTCGCCCTGACCGACTCAGACACCGACGGCTATCAACACCATACCGCTGGCAGCAGCAAAGGCATCGCAGCCAATGTCGGTTATCGCTTCAGTCCACAACTGGAAACCCGCTTCTACCTGCGCTATCGCGAAACCGATAACGAACTGGCCGGGCGCGTGACCAAAGACAATATCAAGCATCACCCCCGCGCAGCCAACCCGGCCTATGTGGCAGGGGACTACAGCCGCCCGCAACCCGGCAGTACCTGGCTGGGCAACAAGACCACGATGTACCTGGATGACGATTCGCAGCTGGAAGTGGGCCTGGTCTATCACGACTACCCGATGGATCTGCGAGAAGGCCCTAACCGTTTGAAAGTTGCCTACACCGATGTCAGCGGCACGCTCAACTACAAGCGCCGCGACACTCTGTTCGGCCTTGAAAGCAACACCACCGTGGGCCTGCGAAACACCAAGCATTTGCCTAACAGCGGTGCATCGGAATATGTGCGTATCCCTGTGGGCAACACTGCAGGCTATGCCCCGGGCACCAAGATTCGCGACTTCAGTTACCAGGGTTCCGACACCGTGCTGCACGCCAGCAATGATCTGGAACTGATCCCCGACCTGTGGCTGACCACCGGCATGGCGCTGATCTACACCCGCCGCGAGAGCGACGTGAGCTACCCCGACAGCGGTGGCAAGGTCAGCCAGCATGACTGGGACTACGCGCCCCGTGTTGGCCTGCGTTACGAGTTCAATCCGCACTTGCAGGTATACGGCAACCTGAGCCGTTCGGTTGAGCCGCCGCACCCGTGGTCGATGATCTGGGGCTCGCCGTTTACCTTCCCGGTCAACAGTGGCCCGGCTACCGGTCGCCAGAGCACCCCCGTGTCGCTGGACAATCAAACTGCTACTACTCTGGAACTGGGCACCCGTGGCGATTCGTGGCTCGGGCAGTGGGATCTGGCCTGGTATTACTCGGCCGTGCGCCATGAACTGCTGAGCGTCGAAACCCAGGCCGCCACTCTCACCCAAAGCCCGATTGTCGGCGAGTCCAACGCCAGCCCCACCGTGCACCAAGGCATCGAAGCAGGACTCAACAGCCTGCTGTGGGAAAGACAAGCAGTGGGCAAGGTATCCCTGCGCCAGGCCTACACCTTCAGCGACTTCCATTACCGTGACGACGAGCGCTTTGGCGACAACAAGTTGCCGGGGATCCCGCAACACTACTACCAGGCCGAAGTACGCTATGACCATCCGCAGGGCTTCTATGCCGGGGTGAACACCCAGGTTGCCTCACGCATGGCGGTGGATTACGCCAACTCGTATTACACCTCGTCCTATATGCTTTGGGGCGCAACCCTGGGCTACAACGCCCCCAAGCAGGACTGGCAAGCCTGGCTCGACCTGCGCAACCTGAGTGGCGAGCGCTATGCCGCTACGGTTACGCCAGGGTATGACGACAAGGGACTGGACGCCGCGCGCTCCACCCCCGGTGAAGGCAGGGGCGCCTACGTGGGGGTTTCCTACAGCTTCCGTTAATCGCCGGACGGGATATCGGCTGGCAACCGCACCTTGCGCCGGGTGCCACTGAACAGGCCCCAGCTGGACAGGAACAGGGCGGCAATCAATGGCCCGATCACAAAGCCATTGAGGCCGAATATCGCCATGCCGCCCAGGGTCGAGATCAAAATCAGGAAGTCCGGCATTTTCGTGTCCTTGCCCACCAGGATGGGGCGCAGCACGTTGTCCACCATGCCGATCACAAAAACCCCATACAGCGCCAGCACCACACCCTGCCAGACCGAGCCGGTCACCACGAAGTAAACCGCGACCGGAGCCCAGACGATGCCGGCACCCACGGCGGGCAACAGCGACAGGAACATCATCAGCACCGCCCAGAACAGCGCGCTGTGGATGCCCAACACCCAGAAAATCACCCCGCCCAATGCCCCCTGGGTAATGGCCACCGCCAGGTTGCCCTTGACCGAGGCCCGGACCACACGGCGCAATTTGAGCTGCAACAGGCGTTTTTGCTGTTCTGCAAGCGGTACCGCGTTGCGGATGGTGCGCACCATTTGCTGGCCATCACGAATAAAGAAGTACAGCAGGTACAGCATGATGAAAAAGCTCACCACCAGATCAAAGGTGCTCTGACCAAAGCTGAACACCTGGGTGGCAAAAAACTGGCTGCCTTCGAGTGCACCCTTGGATACTTTCTCGCTCAGCCCGTCGATATTGCCCATGCCGAAACGGTCAAGCCAGTCCTGGGCGGTGGCCGGCAGGATATCCTTGAACTGCATGACATAGCTGGCGACGTTGATTCTGCCGCTTTCAACATCCTTGTAGAGCGTTGCCACTTCCTGCACCAGCAAGGTCGTGGTGATGATGACCGGAATGATCGCGATCACCGTACAGGCCCCCAGCGTGGCAAAAGTTGCCAGGTTGCGTCGTCCTTTTAGCTTGAGCAGCAGCTTGCGTTGCAGGGGTGCAAACAGAATCCCCAGGGCAACAGCCCAAAAAATCGCGCCATAAAACGGCAATAAAATCCAGATGAATGCAATTGTGACCAAGGCCAGCAACAGGAGCAGGGTTTTACGTTGCAGACTTGTTTCGTTCATGAGCCATCCATGTCAGTGATGCGAGTAGGAATCTGGTGCACGCAGTGTAGCCGCTGACATTGACAACTCCCTAGACACTCTGTAAATAATCTGCCTGGTTGTACGACGACAGATAACAAAAATAATAATACTCAGGAGCTCTACGGATGATCACACCTACCTGTGCCCCCTCCCTGTTCACTTGCTCAAGAACCTCCCGTGGTACCCGCTCGCTGGTGTTGCTGGGCCTTGGCAGCATGGGTCTGGCGCTGCCCGTCAGCGGTATGGCCGAAGGCTTTATCGATGACACCAAGGCTACATTGAACCTGCGCAACGCCTACATCAACCGCAACTATACCAACCCTGACTACCCGCAAAGCAAGGCCGAAGAGTGGACGCAAAACTTCATTCTCGACGTCAAGTCTGGCTTTACCCAGGGCACTGTCGGTTTCGGAGTGGATGTACTGGGGCTTTACTCGCAAAAACTCGACGGCGGCAAGGGCACGGTCGGTACTCAACTGTTACCGACCCACAGCGATGGTGAGCCCGCCGATAACTTTGGTCGTTTGGGTATTGCGGCCAAGGCCAAAATCTCCAATACGGAACTGAAAATCGGCGAGTGGATGCCGGTGCTGCCGATCCTGCGCTCGGACGATGGCCGCTCCTTGCCGCAAACCTTCCGTGGCGGCCAGATCACTTCAAAAGAAATCGCCGGGCTGAACCTCTACGGTGGCCAGTTCCGCGCCAACAGCCCGCGTAACGACGCAAGCATGGAAGACATGTCGCTCAACGGCAAAGGTGCCTTTACCTCCGATCGCTTCAACTTTGCCGGCGGTGATTACAGCTTCAATGAAAAGCGTACCCAGGTCGGCCTGTGGTATGCCCAGCTGGAAGACATCTACCAGCAGCAATTTTTAAACCTGTTGCACAGCCAACCTGTTGGCGATGTGACGCTGGGCGCAAACCTCGGTTATTTCTGGGGCAAGGAAGACGGTAACAAACTGGCGGGGGACCTGGACAATAGAACCGCCTACGCCCTGCTGTCGGCCAAATACAAGGGCAACACTCTGTATGTGGGCCTGCAGAAAATCAGTGGCGACGATGGCTGGTTCAGGGTCAATGGCACCAGCGGCGGAACCCTGGCCAACGACAGCTACAACTCCAGCTATGACCTGGCCAAGGAGCGCTCCTGGCAAGTGCGTCATGACCTGGATTTCGCGGTGCTCGGCGTCCCCGGTCTGACCATGATGAACCGCTATATCAGTGGCGATAACATCCACACCGGCAGCATCACCGATGGCAAGGAATGGGGCCGCGAATCGGAACTGGCTTACACCGTACAGGCCGGTACGTTCAAGGACCTCAACCTGCGCTGGCGCAATGCGAGTATCCGACGCGACTACAGCACCCACGAATTCGACGAAAACCGCATCTTTATCAGCTATCCGTTGTCGTTGCTGTAAGTCATGTCTGTGCCATCGGGGGGCGCTTGCGACCCTCACCCCTGCCCTCTCCCAAAGGGAGAGGGGGCCGATGTGTGGTGTTACGCAGAACTGCTTTTGCCTTCAGTCCCCTCTCCCTCCGGGAGAGGGCTAGGGTGAGGGGCTTTGGCTTCACAAACTTGTGCATTGACAACCACCGCAATGGCTGTGAATAATCCAACCCAAGTCATACGACAACTGACAATAACAAGTACGACAGGGCCCTTTGATGACAACCACACACACTGTCCAAACCCCCTTCAATCGCCTTCTCCTCACCGGTGCTGCTGGCGGTCTGGGGAAGGTGCTACGCGAAACCCTCAAGCCCTACGCCAGGGTGCTGCGACTTTCAGATATCGCCGCAATGGCTCCCGCTGCCGACAGCCGCGAGGAAGTGCTCATGTGCGACCTTGCCGACAAACAGGCCGTCCACCAGCTGGTTGAAGGGGTAGACGCCATCCTGCACTTTGGCGGTGTCTCGGTGGAGCGCCCGTTCGAAGAGATCCTCGGCCCCAATATCAGCGGCATTTTCCATATCTACGAAGCGGCACGCCGGCATGGCGTCAAACGGGTGATTTTCGCCAGTTCCAACCATGTCATCGGGTTCTACAAACAGGACCAGACCCTGGATGCCCACTCCCCGCGCCGGCCTGACAGTTACTACGGGCTGTCCAAGTCTTATGGCGAAGACATGGCCACCTTCTACTTCGATCGCTATGGCATCGAAACCGTCAGCATCCGCATCGGTTCCTCGTTCCCCGAGCCGCAAAACCGCCGGATGATGAGCACCTGGCTGAGCTTTGCTGACCTTACACAGCTGCTCGAGCGCTCGCTGTACACGCCGGATGTCGGCCACACCGTGGTCTATGGCGCCTCCAACAACCTCAATGTGTGGTGGGACAACCGCTATGCCGCCCACCTGGGTTTTGAGCCCAGAGACACCTCTGAAGTGTTTCGCGACAAGATCGAAGCTCAGCCGATGCCTGCGGCCAATGACCCTAGCATGGTTTACCAGGGCGGTGCCTTCGTGGCTGCCGGCCCGTTTGGCGACGAATAAATACGTCCCTGCAACCAAAACAAGATCACAGAGGTCGAGGCATCATGACAGCTGAACTGATTCTCGATGCACGTAATGCCACCGGCGAAAGCCCGGTCTGGAGCATCGCGGAGCAGGCACTTTACTGGGTGGATATCCCGGCAAAACGCTTGCATCGCTGGAGCCCCGCCGATGGTAAAGAGCACAGTTGGCAAGCCTCGCAAATGCTCGCCTGCATTGCTCAGACAGGTCATGGCAGTTGGATCGCCGCGATGGAAAACGGTCTGTTCGCTATCACCCCTCACGCCGATGGCAGCCTCGACAGTCGTTTGCTGGCCAGCGTGACCCATGCCCTGCCAGGCATGCGCTTCAATGATGGCCGCTGCGACCGCCAGGGCCGCTTCTGGGCGGGCACCATGGTGATGGACATGGCCGCCGGCGCCCCGGTGGGCGCCATGTACCGCTACAACGCAGGCCAGACCGAGCCGCTCACGGCGCAACTGCAGGGCTTGATCGTGCCCAACGGCCTGGCGTTCAGCCCCGATGGCAAAACCCTGTACCTGTCGGACTCACACCCGGACGTGCAAAAAATCTGGGCTTTTGACTACGACACCGACACGGGTACCCCTCACAACCGTCGCCTGTTTGTGGACATGAGCGAGCACCCGGGTCGCCCCGATGGCGCCGCCGTGGATGCCGAGGGCTGCTACTGGATTTGCGGCAACGATGCCGGGCTGATCCATCGCTTTACCCCGCAAGGCAAGCTCGACCGCTCCCTGACCGTACCCGTGAAAAAACCGGCGATGTGCGCTTTTGGCGGCGCTGATCTGGACACCCTGTTTGTGACCTCGATCCGCCCTGCAGGCGATCTCGCCGACCAGCCGTTGGCAGGAGGCGTGTTTGCCCTCCGCCCCGGGGTCAAGGGCTTGCCGGAGCCACTACTGAATAACTGACAACCGATCCAACACCTTGAAATAACAAAAACAATATTTGGAGTGACCCATGGATTTCAAACGCACCCTGCTGATTGCTGCTCTCCCCCTGGCCTTCTGCCTCTCAGGCGTGGCCCAGGCCGAAATCAAGATCAAGTTCGCCGAGGTTCATCCCACTGGCTATCCGCCGGTGCTGGCCGAACAGGAAATGGGCAAAAAGCTTCAGGAACAGAGCAACGGCGATATTTCTTTCAAGATGTTTGCTGGTGGCGTACTGGGTTCAGAGAAAGAAGTGGTCGAACAATTGCAGTCCGGCGCGGTGCAGATGACCCGGGTCAGCCTCGGCATCCTTGGTCCGGTAGTACCGGAAACCAATGCCTTCAACCTGCCGTTCGTGTTCCGCGACCAGGCCCATATGCGCAAGATCATCGACGGCGAAATCGGCCAGGAGATGCTGGATAAAATCACCAACTCCGACTTCAATATGGTCGCGCTGGCCTGGATGGATGGCGGCACACGCAACCTGTACACAAAAAAACCGGTACGTGAGATTGCCGACCTCAAAGGCATGAAAATCCGCGTACAAGGCAACCCGGTG
This sequence comes from Pseudomonas sp. TWR1-1-3, assembly GCF_049896805.1. Classification (NCBI taxonomy): domain Bacteria; kingdom Pseudomonadati; phylum Pseudomonadota; class Gammaproteobacteria; order Pseudomonadales; family Pseudomonadaceae; genus Pseudomonas; species Pseudomonas sp. TWR1-1-3. Next base: position 8,531 of record NZ_JAFCUZ010000002.1, read on the forward strand.
TTTATCGACACCATCAACGACATGGGCGGTAATGGCATCGCCATGGCCACCGGCGAGATTTTCAGCGCCCTGCAGACCGGCGTGATCGATGGCGCAGAGAACAACCCGCCGACCTTCCTTGAGCACAACCACTACCAGAACGCCAAGTACTTCACCTGGACCGACCACCTGATCCTCCCCGAGCCGATCGTGATCGCCAAGACCACCTGGGCCAAACTCAGCCCCGAGCAACAAGCCCTGGTGCAAAAACTGGCCCGTGAAGCGCAAATGGAAGAGCGAGTGATCTGGGACAAAAAATCCGCAGAGAGCGAAACCAAGCTCAAGACCGCAGGCGTGGAATTCATCACCCTCACCCCGGAGCAGAAAAAAGCCTTCTACGACGCCACCCAGCCGGTTCGCGACAAGTACGGTGCCAACTACAAAGATCTGATCTCGCGCATCGAAGCCGTCCAATAAGCCAGTCCGATAACGCCGCCGCAACGGGCGCAAGCCCGTTTGCCGCGTAGTGGTGAGCCCCATGAAAAATACCGTACTGCGCTTTAATGACTTGCTGTACAGGGCCTGCATCGGGATCGCCGGTTTGTCGGTGCTGACCATGACCTTGATCATCCCCTGGGGCATTTTTGCCCGCTACGTGCTGGGCAGCGGCTCCAGCTGGCCCGAGCCCACCGCCATTCTGCTGATGGTGGTGTTTACCTTCTTTGGCGCTGCCGCCAGCTACCGTGCCGGTGCCCATATGGCAGTGGCGATGGCGGTCGAGCGCATGCCGGCCCATGTCCGCAAACTGGCCGCGGTGCTGGTGCAAATCCTGATGGTCATCGTCTGCCTGTTTATGACGGTCAAGGGCTTCAAACTGTGCGCGACCACCTGGAACCAGTTTCTTGGCGAAATGCCGGGTTTGCGCGTAGGCATCTCCTATTTGCCTATCCCGCTGGGCGGCATCGTGACCCTGATCTTCGTCCTGGAAAAACTCTTCCTGGGTGACCAAAGCCACCGCCGTGCCGTGCGGTTCGACATCGTAGAAGCCAGCGAAGAGGCCGTATAAATGGACGCTTTCGTATTGTTGGGCAGTTTTATCGCCCTGATCCTTATCGGCATGCCGGTCGCCTACGCGCTGGGCCTGTCGGCACTCGTCGGCGCCTGGTGGATCGATATCCCGTTCGATGCCCTGATGATTCAAGTGGCAGGTGGGGTTAACAAGTTCTCGCTGCTGGCCATCCCGTTTTTTGTCCTGGCCGGTGCCATCATGGCCGAAGGCGGCATGTCACGTCGGCTGGTGGCCTTTGCCGGGGTACTGGTAGGGTTTGTGCGCGGCGGCCTGTCGCTGGTCAATATCGTCGCCTCGACCTTCTTTGGCGCAATTTCCGGCTCTTCCGTCGCCGACACCGCTTCCGTGGGCTCGGTACTGATTCCGGAAATGGAGCGCGCCGGTTACCCCCGTGAGTTCTCCACGGCGGTAACGGTCAGCGGCTCGGTACAGGCTTTGCTCACCCCGCCCAGCCACAACTCGGTGCTGTACTCGCTGGCAGCGGGCGGCACGGTATCGATCGCTTCGCTGTTTATGGCCGGGATCATGCCGGGGTTGTTGCTCAGCGCAGTGATGATGGGCCTGTGCATGATCTTTGCGCGCAGACGCAACTACCCCAAGGGTGAAGTGATCCCGCTGCGCACCGCGCTGAAAATCGCCGGTGAAGCGATGTGGGGCCTGATGGCCATGGTCATCATCCTTGGCGGCATCCTCACTGGCGTCTTCACTGCCACCGAATCGGCGGCGGTCGCGGTGGTGTGGTCGTTCTTCGTCACCATGTTCATTTACCGCGACTACAAGTGGCGTGATTTGCCCAAGCTGATGCATCGGGCGGTGCGTACCATTTCCATCGTGATGATCCTGATCGGCTTTGCTGCCAGCTTCGGTTACATCCTGACGCTGATGGAAATCCCGATGAAGATCACCACCGCGTTCCTGACCCTGTCGGATAACCGCTACGTGATCCTGATGTGCATCAACGTCATGTTGTTGTTGCTGGGCACGGTGATGGACATGGCGCCGCTGATCCTGATCCTCACCCCGATCCTGCTGCCGGTGATTATCGGTATCGGTGTCGACCCGGTACATTTTGGCATGATCATGCTGGTCAACCTGGGCATCGGCCTGATCACACCGCCGGTGGGCGCGGTGCTGTTCGTGGGTGCAGCCGTGGGCAAGGTCACCATCGAAAACACCGTTAAAGCGCTGCTGCCATTCTACCTGGCACTGTTTATGGTGCTGATGCTGGTGACCTACGTTCCGGCCATCTCGCTGTGGTTGCCAAACCTGGTGCTGTAACCCCGCCTTACCCCTGTGGGAGCGAGCAAGCCCGCTCCCACAGGGATATTAAAGCGGCTCTATTTCCAGCCAAGGAGGCTGGTTGCTTATGTCTGCTCCTGCGTTGTTCCCCCGCCATATCGCAGTATTGATTCTGGTACTGCTGGCCTGCGCTTTTGCGGGCAATCATATCGCCGCCCGGATTGCCTTCGACCACGACACCGGTTTGCTGCTGGCGATTCTATGTCGTGCTGGCGTGACCTTGCTGGTATTGACCGGCCTGGTGCTATGGCAACGCGAGCGCCCTCGGCTAACGCCCGCCAACTGGCGCTGGCAATTGCTGTTGGGATTGCTGATCGCAGCACAAAGCTTCTGCATTTATTCAGCCGTGGCCCGTATCCCCGTGGCCCTGGCATTGTTGATCGGCAATATGGCGCCGATCCTGCTGGTACTGCTGACCTGGGCCCTGGGCGGTGCGGCACCCACCCTGCGGGCGGCACTGCTGATGGGGCTGATCATGTGCGGCCTGGTGTTTGCCCTCGACGTGCCCGAACGTTTGTCCAGCCAGCACAGTACCGAGGCACAGTGGCTCGAAGGCATCCTCTTCGGCTTTGCTGCCGCTTGCGTGTTTGCCTGTGCGCTATGGATCACCGATCACAAACTCTCGAGCCTGCGCGGTACGGTGCGTAGCATGCTGACCATGCTTATCGTATTTTGTGCGGCAGCCCTGGCCGGGGTCAGCGGGGTGCTGCCGGGCGGGGTTTCGCTACCCTCCTCGTCTACCGGCTGGACAGCCCTGGCCTTTCTGGTTGCGCTTTACGGGCTGGGCTTCTGCCTGTTGTTTATCTGCATGACGCGGCTGAACATGGCCCGCAACGCACCGGTAATGAACGTCGAACCGGTGGCGAGCCTGCTGTTTGGCTGGCTGATTCTTGACCAGTTGCTCAGCAGCGGCCAGATCATCGGCGGCCTGATTGTGGTCGCGGGCATTGTGATGCTGACCTGGCCGCGCAAAGCATAGATCCAGATCAATAGCCGGGAGCAAGGGCTCGACTACCATCGCGCCTTTTTTGCGAACGAACTGACTATGCGCCTTGCTCCGCCCGAACTCCTCGCCCCTGCCGGCACCCTGAAAAATATGCGCTATGCCTTCGCGTATGGCGCCGACGCGGTGTATGCGGGCCAACCACGCTACAGCTTGCGCGTGCGCAACAACGAATTCGACCACACCAACCTGGCCATTGGTATCGCCGAAGCCCAGGCCCAGGGCAAACGTTTTTACGTTGTGGTCAATATCGCCCCGCACAACGCCAAGCTGCGTACCTTTCTCAAGGATCTGGAGCCGGTGATTGCCATGGCACCGGATGCGCTGATCATGTCCGACCCGGGCCTGATCATGCTGGTGCGCAAAAACTTCCCCCATGTGCCGATTCACTTGTCGGTTCAGGCCAATACCGTGAACTGGGCCAGTGTTGAATTCTGGCGCCAGCAAGGCCTGAGCCGCATCATCCTGTCCCGGGAGTTGTCGCTGGAAGAGATCGAAGAAATCCGTCAGCAAGTACCCGATATGGAGCTGGAGATTTTCGTACATGGCGCGCTATGCATGGCCTACTCCGGGCGCTGCCTGTTATCTGGCTACATGAACAAGCGTGATGCCAACCAGGGCAGCTGCACCAATGCCTGCCGCTGGAAGTACGAGGCCAGACCGGGTACAGAAAACGAGCTGGGCAATATCGTCAATGTGGTTGAGCCTACCCTGGGCGTAGGTGCACCCACTGACGAAGTATTCGTGATGCACGAATCCCAGCGCCCGGATGAACCGATGACCGCGTTCGAGGACGAACACGGTACTTACATCATGAACTCCAAGGATCTGCGTGCTGTACAGCATGTGGCGCGGCTGGCGGAAATGGGCGTGCATTCGCTGAAGATCGAGGGCCGCACCAAGTCGCACTTTTACTGCGCGCGCGCCACCCAGGTGTATCGCAAGGCCATCGATGATGCGGTGGCGGGTCGTGAGTTTGACCGCAGCCTGATGACCGATCTGGAGTCCCTGGCCCAGCGCGGCTATACCGAAGGGTTCTTGCGCCGCCATGTCCACGATGAATACCAGAACTACCTGCATGGCAGTTCATTGTCCCATCGCCAGCAGTTTGTCGGGGAATTGACCGGCGAACGACGCAATGGCCTGGCCGAAGTCAAAGTGAAAAACCGATTTGCTTTGGGCGATCATCTGGAGCTGATGACACCCCACGGCAACTATCACTTTGATCTGGAACGTTTGCTTAACAGTGCAGGCTTGCCGACCCAAGTGGCGCCGGGTGATGGCCACACGGTGTACCTGCCGATCCCCGAACAGGTGGACTTGAACTACGGGTTGTTGATGCGTGATTTGACGGTGAGCGAGGTGATGGAACGTTCGGCGTGACCACTGTGGGGGCGGGCTTGCTCGCGATAGCATCGCCCGGTGTTGTCTGACAGACCGAGCCGTCAGCATCGCGAGCAAGCCCGCTCCCACAGACTGTCGTGAGTGCGATTAATCGCGAAACACTTCATCCAGCAAGTTATGCATGGCGGTGAACGCCCGACCCGCAGTTTTGGCGTCGTACATCATCTTGCCCGGCACATTGGCGTGGGGGTCAGTGAACGAATGCACTGCGCCGCCATAGCTGGTCAGTTGCCAGTCCACACCCGCCGCGTTCATCTCCGCCTCAAACGCTGGTAGCTGCTCGCTTGGCACCAATGGGTCCAGCGCGCCGTGGAACACCAGCACCGAGCCCTTGATGCTCTGGGCATCGATAGGGTTAGGTGTGTCCAGCGTGCCGTGGAATGACACCGCAGCTTGCAACGGTGCACCACTGCGTGCCAGTTCCAGTGAACAGCACCCGCCAAAACAGAAACCAAAGGTTGCCAGCTTGTTGCTGTCGACCTGGGCCAGGCCCTGATTTTTCAGCATGTCATACGCTGCCCACATACGCTTGCGCAGCAAGGCACGGTCATTCTTGAGCGGCATCATCGCCGCACCGGCCTCGTCGGCGTTGCCGGGCCGGGTGCCCTGGCCATACAAATCGGCGATCAGTACCACATAACCCTGTTCTGCCACCGACTTGGCAATCTCTTCGGCGCCTGCGCTGATGCCCATCCAGTTGGGCGCCATCAGCAAACCCGGCAACGGGTCTTCACGGCTCGGATCAAAGGCCAAACGGCCTTCGTAAGGTTGGCCGTCGATTTGATAAGCCACAGAGCTGACCGAAATGGATTTCATCAAAAACTCCTGAATTTGAAACAAAAAAAACCCGCCGAAGCGGGTTTTTATAGCGCGGTTAGACCGACAACTCTACTAACAATTTGTTTAGCCGACGGACATAGGCCGCAGGGTCTTTCAAACTGTCACCGGCTGCCAGGGCTGCCTGATCGAAGAGGATGTGCGACAGGTCGCCAAAACGCTCTTCACTCTGCTCTGCATCGAGTTTCTCGATCAGCGGGTGAGCCGGGTTGAACTCGAAGATAGGCTTGGACTCAGGCACTTTTTGACCGCTGGCTTCGAGGATCTGACGCATTTGCATGCCCAGATCCTGCTCACCAATGGCAAGAATCGCCGGGGAATCAGTCAGACGATGCGACACGCGCACTTCGCTGACGCTCTCGCCCAAGGCAGCCTTGATGCGCTCAACCAGACCTTCTTTGGCCTTGGCCACTTCTTCTGCCGCTTTCTTGTCCTCTTCCGAGTCCAGATTGCCCAGGTCGAGGTCACCACGGGCCACGTCGACAAAGCTCTTGCCGTCGAAGTCGCTGAGGTAGCTCATCAGCCACTCGTCGATGCGGTCGGTCAGCAGCAGGACTTCGATGCCTTTTTTGCGGAAGACTTCGAGGTGCGGGCTGTTTTTAACCTGCGCGTAGGTTTCGCCGGTCAGGTAGTAAATCTTGTCCTGACCTTCCTTGGCGCGGGCCAGGTAGTCGGTCAAGGAAACATTCTGTTCGCCGTCGTCGCCGTGGGTCGAAGCAAAACGCAGCAGACCGGCGATTTTTTCCTTGTTGGCGAAATCTTCGGCCGGACCTTCTTTCATCACCTGGCCGAAGTTTTTCCAGAAACCCTGATATTTCTCAGGCTCGTTCTTCGCCAGTTTTTCCAGCATGTCGAGTACACGCTTGGTCAGCGCCGTCTTCATCGAGTCGATGATCGGGTCTTTTTGCAGGATTTCCCGCGACACGTTCAGCGACAGGTCGTTGGAGTCGATCACGCCCTTGATAAAGCGCAGGTACAGCGGCAGGAACGACTCGGCCTGATCCATCACGAAGACACGCTGCACATACAGCTTCAGGCCTTTAGGCGCTTCACGCTGGTACAGATCAAAAGGAGCCCGGGCCGGAACGTAGAGCAATGAACTGTATTCGAGCTTGCCCTCAACCTTGTTGTGGCTCCAGGCCAGCGGGTTCTCGTAGTCATGAGCAATGTGCTTGTAGAACTCCTGGTATTCCTCATCCTTTACTTCAGTACGAGGACGGGTCCACAGGGCACTGGCACGGTTGACGGTTTCCCATTCCAGTGCAGGCGCCTCTTCGCCTTCGGCAACGGTCTGCTCTTTAGGCAGTTCGATAGGCAGGGCGATATGGTCGGAGTACTTCTTGATGATATTGCGCAGGCGCCAGCCGTCAGCGAATTCGGATTCGCCAGGTTTGAGGTGCAGCACGATTTTGGTGCCGCGGTCGGCCTTCTCGACGGTGGCCACTTCAAACTCGCCCTCGCCCTTCGAAGACCAGTGCACGCCCTCGCTTGCCGGGGTACCGGCACGGCGGCTGTACACGTCAACCTTGTCGGCAACGATAAAGGCCGAGTAGAAACCCACGCCGAACTGACCGATCAGATGCGAATCTTTTTTCTGGTCGCCGGTGAGGTTTTTCATGAAGTCGGCAGTGCCGGACTTGGCGATCGTACCCAGGTGGGTGATCACGTCATCGCGGTTCATGCCGATACCGTTGTCTTCGAGGGTGACGGTGTTGGCGTCTTTGTCGAAACTCACACGGATTTTAAGCTCGGCACCGCCCTCCAGCAGATCTGGCTTGGACAGTGCTTCAAAACGTAATTTGTCGACAGCATCAGAGGCGTTCGAGATCAGTTCGCGAAGGAAGATTTCCTTGTTGGAGTACAGCGAATGGATCATGAGGTGCAGCAGTTGCTTGACCTCGGTCTGGAAGCCCAGGGTTTCTTTTTGAGTTTCCACGCTCATTGTTATCAAACTCCGATTGGATGGCAGTGGCCACGCCCGTAAGGGTTAGCGGCGGGATGTGATGAAAGTTGGGGCCAATGATGCAAATTTCAAGGGTCGAACCAGTGGCTCAAGTTTTTTACCAATAGTTTCCGCCCGCGCTGCTTTACTTATATATGTGTTCGAGCATGGAACTTAAGCCATCAGCCCATGCTCAAACGCCCCGTAGATCTACTCATAAGGAGAAACACCCCATGCGTAATACTTTTGCTGTTGCCTTGATGCTGGCTGCTTCGCTTGGCCTGGCTGCCTGCGACAAAAAATCCGAAGACAAAGCCCAGGACGCTGCCCAGCACTCTGAGCAAGCGCAAGAAAAAATGTCTGAAGCACAAGACAAAGTAAACGACGCGGCCAAAGAAAACGCCGAAGCTGCAAAAGCACAAGCCGAGTCCAATAAAGCCGCTGCTGAAGAAGCCGGCCAGACTGCTCCGGTTGCACCTGCGGCAACTCCAGAAAGCAAGTAACACGACTTTCTGCGATATAAAACCAAGCCCGCCAAGTGCGGGCTTTGTTGTATCTGAACGTTAAGGGTTAGTGTTTGCATGCTTGAACACACGCCCATTAAAAAAGCCCTGCATCCATTAAGATGCAGGGCTTTTTTATTGACTCGGCAACGCTTTTGGCGAACCGGGTAATTACGCCATTGCTTCAACTCGTTTGCCCAGCAGACGGTCGCAGATTACTGCGCCCAGCAGGGTCACAAGACTAGGCACCAGCCACGCCAGGCCCTGCTCGCTAAATGGCATATTGGCCAATTGGGTCGGAATCCACTCTCCCAGGCCAGCACCTTTAAGCGCGTCGATCGAGCCAAAGAAGAATGACACCAGCATGACCGGACCAACGATCCGGCTCTGGGCATTCCACAGGCCTTTGCAGAAACTCAGCGCCACCAACACGATGCAAGGCGGGTAGATCGCCGTCAGCAACGGGATGGAAAACGCAATCAACTGGGTCAAGCCAAGGTTCGACACGGCCAGCGAAAACAGCGCAAGGATGATCACCAGCGTCTTGTAAGACAGTGGCAGCACAGTACTGAAGTATTCAGCGCAGGCACAGGTCAGGCCAACGGCCGTTACCAGGCAAGCCAGTGCAATCAGTACGGCAAGGAAACCGCTGCCCAGCGAACCGAAGGTGTGTTGTACATAGGCGTGCAGTACCGCCGCACCATTGGTTGCACCCGCCGCCACTTCATGGCTGCCCGCACCCAGGCGGAACAGGCTGATGTAGACCAGCGCCAGGCCGACACCGGCGATCAGGCCGGCAATGATGGCGTAGCGGGTAATCAGCTTGGGTGATTCAACACCACGGGAACGGATGGCATTCACGATCACGATACCGAACACCAGCGCACCCAGGGTATCCATGGTCAAGTAGCCATTGATAAAACCCTGGGAGAACGGTGCGGCCACGTACTCGGGGGTCGCGACGCCAACATCACCTGCAGGCAAGGCAACGGCAGCAATGCCGAGAATGGCCAGGGCGATGATCTTCAACGGAGCAAGGAAGCGCCCTACCGTGTCCAGCAGGCGACCCGGGTACAACGACACAAAAAACACGATCAGGAAGTACACCGAGCTGTACAGAAACAGCGCCAGTGGGCTTTCACCGGTCAAAGGTGCCAGGCCGACTTCAAAGGATACGGTGGCGGTACGCGGGGTCGCGAACAACGGGCCAACAGCCAGATAGGCCACGGCTGCCAACAAGCCCCCGGCGATCTTGCCGATCGGGCTGCTCAGTGCGTCCATGCCGCCACCGACCTTGGCCAGGGCAATAACGGTGACTACCGGCAGACCGACTGCGGTGATCAGGAAGCCCAATGCAGCCATCCAGACGTTAGGTCCGGCCTGCAGGCCAACGATTGGCGGGAAAATGATGTTGCCTGCCCCAACGAACAGGGCAAAAGTCATAAACCCAAGTGCCAGGATGTCCTGGCCTTTCAATACTTTCATTACGGAAATACCACACTACTGAATCGGGATTTAGAGGGGAATTTCCCGTGCGGATGTGGGAAATGCTGTCGATCCGTATAAGACCAACCCTTCTAGCGCGTGGCTTCCTTTTGGGATGCACACGCAGAACTGCGGAATGCTGGCAAGATTACCGAGTTTTTTCATACAGCGCACTGTTAGAGGGCGGACTGTCCGATGAACGAACGCAGTTGTCGCCTGGACGACATCGAAAAATGCTTTGGTGTGGTTTTGCCTGCCCTGGATAGCTCAAAACCGCTCGTTGTGGGAGCGGGCTTGCCCGCGATGGTAACGACGCGATTTATCTGAATGACCGCGGCGCCTGCATCGCGAGCAAGCCCGCTCCCACAAGGGTTTTGCTTGACCCCAAACGCACAAAGGCCACCCGAAGGTGGCCTTTGCCTGGTAGAGCAGTCAGTTAAGCGCGAGGCTTACTTCATTGCCCAGCCAGTCAGCTCGGACAGAGCCTTGCCGATGTCTGCCAGCGAACGCACGGTTTTTACGCCTGCGTCTTCCAGGGCAGCAAACTTCTCGTCTGCAGTACCCTTGCCGCCAGAGATGATTGCGCCTGCGTGGCCCATGCGCTTGCCTGGAGGGGCAGTCACACCAGCGATGTAGGAAACAACCGGCTTGGTCACGTTTGCCTTGATGTAGGCAGCCGCTTCTTCTTCAGCCGAACCGCCGATCTCACCGATCATGACGATCGCTTCGGTCTTCGGGTCTTCCTGGAACAGCTTCAGGATGTCGATGAAGTTGGAACCAGGGATCGGGTCACCACCGATGCCTACGCAAGTCGACTGGCCGAAACCGGCGTCAGTGGTTTGCTTTACAGCTTCGTAAGTCAGGGTGCCGGAACGCGACACGATGCCTACTTTGCCTGGCAAGTGAATGTGACCTGGCATGATGCCGATCTTGCATTCGCCTGGCGTGATAACGCCCGGGCAGTTAGGGCCGATCAGGGTAACACCCAGTTCGTCGCACTTAACTTTGCAGTCCAGCATGTCCAGGGTAGGAATGCCTTCAGTGATGCACACGATCAGCTTGATGCCACCGAACGCTGCTTCAAGGATCGAGTCCTTGCAGAAAGGAGCCGGTACGTAGATAACGCTGGCGGTTGCGCCAGTTGCTTCTACGGCTTCTTTCACGGTGTTGAAAACAGGCAGGTCCAGGTGAGTGGTGCCGCCTTTGCCCGGAGTAACGCCACCAACCATCTTGGTGCCGTATTCGATGGCTTGCTGGGTGTGGAAGCTGCCCTGCGAACCGGTGATGCCCTGGCAGATAACTTTGGTGTCTTTATTGATCAGGACGCTCATTACTTGCCCTCCGCAGCTTTAACAACTTGTTGAGCAGCGTCGGTCAAGCTGGTAGCAGCGATGATGTTCAAACCGCTTTCTGCCAGTACTTTAGCGCCCAGATCAGCGTTGTTGCCTTCAAGGCGCACAACTACCGGGATTTTCACGCCGACTTCTTTCACTGCACCGATGATGCCTTCGGCAATCATGTCGCAACGAACGATGCCGCCGAAGATGTTAACCAGCACTGCTGCGACATTGCTGTCGGACAGGATGATTTTGAACGCTTCGGTAACGCGTTCTTTGGTAGCACCACCGCCAACGTCGAGGAAGTTGGCTGGCTTGCCGCCATGCAGGTTAACGATGTCCATGGTGCCCATGGCCAGACCAGCGCCGTTAACCATGCAGCCGATGTTGCCTTCCAGCGCTACGTAGTTCAGTTCGAACTTGGCAGCGTGCGCTTCGCGCGGATCGTCTTGCGACGGATCGTGGAAAGTTTTCAGCTTAGGCTGACGGTACATGGCGTTTGCGTCGATGTTGATTTTGGCATCGAGGCAGTGCAGATCGCCGTCAGTCTTGATAACCAGCGGGTTCACTTCCAGCAGGGCCAGATCGTGATCCTTGAACAGTTTGGCCAGACCTACGAAGATCTTGGCGAACTGAGCAACTTGCTTGCCTTCCAGACCCAGCTGGAAAGCCAACTCGCGACCCTGGAATGGCTGTGCGCCAACCAGTGGATCGATCGTTGCTTTCAGAATTTTTTCTGGAGTGTCGTGAGCGATTTTCTCGATGTCCACGCCACCTTCGGTGGAAGCCATGAACACGATACGACGGCTCGAACGGTCAACGACAGCGCCCAGGTACAGCTCTTTAGCGATATCAGTGCACGACTCAACCAGGATCTTGGTGACCGGCTGACCATTGGCGTCAGTCTGGTAAGTCACCAGACGCTTGCCCAACCACTGTTGTGCGAATGCTTTAGCGTCTTCTTTGCTGCGAACCAGCTTAACGCCGCCCGCTTTACCGCGACCACCTGCGTGAACCTGGGCTTTTACAACCCATTCGGTCCCACCGATTTTGTCGCAAGCTTCTGCGGCTGCTTCCGGGGTGTCTACTGCATAACCCTTGGATACTGGCAGGCCGTATTCAGCGAACAGCTGCTTACCCTGATACTCGTGAAGATTCATGCTTTTTACCGTCTTCGTTAGGTACTGCGCATTCGGCGCTGCACTACTATTAGTGCCGCACCACCTGTGACTGCTGCTTGTGCTGTTTCAACAAACCCGACATCCGCTTGAGCGGAGCCGGGCCCGGTTAAAACAAGACAAGACTGCGTCCGGCGGAAGTTCCGCGGTGAGGCTTGCTAGCAAGGCTCACGACGGGCAAACCGCCGTGGTTTCTTATTGTCTGGTCTTAACGTTTCTTACGGTTGGCAATGTGGATGGCGCCGCCATTCACAGCCAGTGCTGCTTCGTGCAAGGCTTCGGACAGGGTCGGATGGGAGAAAACCATCATGCCCAGATCTTCAGCGCTGGTGCCGAATTCCATACCGATCGCGCCCTGCTGTACCAGCTCTGCAGCGCTCGGGCCAATCACGTGGACGCCCAGTACGCGGTCAGTTTTGGCATCAGCAATGACTTTGACAAAGCCACCGGTGTCGTTTGCTGCCATGGCACGGCCACTGGCGGCGAACGGGAAGGTGCCGACGTTAACCTCAACGCCTTCAGCTTTCAAGGCCTGCTCGGTTTTACCAACCCACGCGATCTCCGGGTGAGTGTAAATAACCGATGGAATCAGGTCGTAGTTCATCTCGGTCTTGTGACCTTTGATGCGCTCGACAACCATGATGCCTTCTTCGGAAGCCTTGTGTGCCAGCATCATGCCGCGAACCACGTCACCAATGGCGAATACGCCCGGTACGCTGGTTGCGCAATGATCGTCAACAAACACGAAACCGCGCTCGTCGATGGTCACGCCGCTGTCAGCTGCCAGCAACTCGGTAGTCACCGGACGGCGACCCACGGCTACGATCAGCTTGTCGAAGGTGATGGTCTGTTCGCCGTTGGCGTCGGTGTAGGTCACAACGACTTCTTCGCCGTTGACCTTGGAACCGGTGACGCGAGCACCCAGCTTGATGTCCAGACCTTGTTTGGTCAGGGTTTTGTAGGCTTCTTTCGAAACGGCAGCGTCAGCAGCCATCAAGAAGGTGTCCAGGGCTTCCAGAACAGTCACTTCAGCGCCCAGACGGGACCATACCGAACCCAGTTCCAGACCGATCACGCCAGCGCCGATAACGCCCAGACGTTTTGGCACGGACTGGAATTCCAGGGCGCCGGTCGAATCAACGATCACGTTGTTGTCGACTGGAGCAGGTGGAATGTCGATCGGACGCGAGCCCGAAGCCAGAATCACGTTCTCGGCTTCGATGATTTCAACGCTGCCGTCTGGCTTGGTCAGCTCAACACGCTTGCCGGCCAGCAGTTTGCCGTGGCCTTGCAGGGAAGTAACGCCGTTGGCCTTGAACAGGGTCGCAACGCCGGAAGTCAGACCTTTAACGATGTTGGCTTTACGGCCAACCATCGCAGCAACGTCCATCTTCACTTCACCGGTGGTGATGCCGTGGATGGCGAATGCATCCTTGGCTTCGTGGTACTTCCAGGAGCTGTCCAGCAGCGCCTTGGATGGAATGCAGCCAACGTTCAGGCAAGTACCGCCCAGCGCCAGTTTGCCTTCCTTGTCGGTGTATTTTTCGATGCAAGCAGTCGAAAGGCCCAGTTGCGCGGCCTTGATGGCTGCAACATAGCCGCCAGGGCCCGCACCAATCACTACAACGTCAAATTTCTGAGACATGAAAATAGATCCTCTATTAGCTACAAGCTGTCAGCAGCAAGCTGCAAGCCAAAGCCAGACTGCTTTTTCCCGCAGCCTGGCACCTGAAACTTGCAGCAGCTTCTATTAGATATCCAGCAGCAGACGAGCCGGGTCTTCCAGCAGGTTTTTGATTGCTACCAGGAAACTTACAGCTTCTTTGCCATCGATCAAGCGGTGATCGTAAGACAGAGCCAAATACATCATCGGACGGATAACTACCTGACCGTTGACTGCCATTGGACGCTGAAGGATGTTGTGCATGCCCAGGATCGCGGCTTGCGGCGGGTTAACGATCGGGGTCGACATCATCGAACCGAAAGTACCACCGTTGGTGATAGTGAAAGTACCACCGGTCATTTCGTCGATCGACAGTTTGCCGTCACGGGCTTTTTTACCGTAGGCAGCGATGCCGCCTTCGATTTCAGCCAGGCTCATCAGTTCGGCGTTACGCAGAACCGGAACCACCAGACCACGGTCGCTGGAAACAGCTACACCGATGTCGGCGAAGCCGTGGTAAACGATGTCGGAACCGTCGATCGAGGCGTTAACGGCCGGGAAGCGTTTCAGTGCTTCGGTAGCTGCTTTCACGAAGAACGACATGAAGCCCAGGCGTACGCCGTTGTGGGACTTCTCGAACAGATCCTTGTACTTCGAACGCAGTGCCATGATTTCAGTCATGTCCACTTCGTTGAAAGTGGTCAGCATCGCCATGTTCGACTGAGCTTCAACCAGACGCTTGGCCACGGTGGCACGAACGCGGGTCATCGGAACGCGTTTTTCTACGCGGTCGCCAGCAGCGAATACCGGAGCGGCAGCGGCAGGTGCAGCGGCCTTGGCCGGCGCAGCAGCAGGAGCGGCTTTTTTGGCAGCTACCGCAGCAACTACGTCTTCCTTGGTCACACGACCGCCTTTGCCAGTACCGGCAACGGAAGCGATGTTGATACCGTTTTCTTCAGCGATCTTGCGTGCAGCCGGAGCAGCAACAGGATCGTCTTCGCCATCGGCAGCCGGAGCAGCAGCCTGGGCGGCCGGTGCAGCGGCAGCAGCAGGAGCGGCAGCAGCAGCGCCGCCTTCAACGATGGAGCCCAGCACTTCGTCGGACAGAACGGTGTCGCCTTCGTTCTTGACGATAGCGCCCAGCACGCCGTCAGCAGTGGCCAATACTTCCAGCACTACCTTGTCGGTTTCGATGTCGACAATCAGGTCGTCGCGCTTTACAGCGTCGCCCGGTTGCTTGTGCCAGGTGGCAACGGTGCCATCGGCAACCGATTCCGGAAATGTTGGGGCTTTGATCTCGATAGCCATGTTCTTTGGTTCCTTAAATTCGGTTTCAGTGCGCGAAGGCGTTAAACAGTGAACGCGTCTTGCAACAGTTTTGCCTGTTGCTCAGCGTGCATCGATGCGTAACCACAAGCAGGTGCAGCAGAAGCGTCACGGCCCGCGTACTCGAGTACGAGCGACTTGTCGTGACCGCTGATGATGCGGCGCATGTGATGCTGGCTGCAGTACCAGGCACCCTGGTTCATCGGCTCTTCCTGACACCAGACAATATGCTTGGCGTTTTTGTACGGAGCCAGGACTTCAATCAAGTCGTCCTCAGGGAACGGGTACAGCTGCTCAAGACGCACGATAGCGATGTCATCACGACCTTCGGCACGGCGTTTTTCCAACAGGTCGTAGTAGACCTTGCCGCTACACAGCACGATGCGACCGACGTTCGCCGGATCCTGCGCATCGATTTCCGGAATAACGGTCTGGAACGAACCTTCGGCCAGATCTTCCAGGGTCGAGATTGCCAGTTTGTGACGCAGCAACGACTTCGGTGTCAGGACGATCAGCGGCTTGCGCAGCGGACGGATAACCTGACGGCGCAACAGATGGTAGATCTGTGCCGGAGTGGTCGGTACGCACACCTGAATGTTGTGCTCGGCACACAATTGCAGGTAACGCTCAAGACGTGCAGAGGAGTGCTCCGGGCCCTGACCTTCATAACCGTGTGGCAGCAGCATGGTCAGACCGCACAGACGGCCCCACTTGTGCTCACCGCTGGTGATGAACTGGTCGATTACAACCTGGGCGCCGTTGGCGAAGTCGCCGAACTGGGCTTCCCAGATCACCAGCGCGTTAGGCGTGGTGGTGGAATAGCCGTATTCGAACGCCAGGACCGCTTCCTCGGACAGCAGCGAGTCGTACAGGTCAAAGCGAGGCTGACCTTCGAACAGGTGCTTCAGGGGAATATAGGTGCCAGCATCTTTCTGGTTGTGCAACACGGCGTGACGGTGCGAGAACGTACCGCGACCAATGTCCTGACCGGTCATGCGAATCGGGTGACCTTCGAACTGCAGGGTTGCATATGCCATGGTTTCGGCATAACCCCAGTTGATCGGCAGGCCGCCGGCTTGCATTTTTTGACGATCTTCGTAGATCTTCGCAACCTGGCGCTGAACCACAAAGCCTTCTGGAATTTCCAGCAGCTTGGCAGACAGTTCTTGCAGGGTTTTCAGATCGAAACGGGTGTCGTGACGCGCAGTCCAGGCGTGGCCCAGATACGGACGCCAGTCCACGAACAGCTCTTTGTTCGGTTCCTTGACCAGACTTTTCACAACATGCAGGCCGTTGTCCAGCGCGTTGCGGTATTCGTCGATCTTGGCCTGAACGCGTTCTGCGTCCACCACTTTCTCTTGTGTCAGGCGCTCGGCATACAGCTCACGGGTGGTGCGCTGCTTGGCGATCTGCTGATACATCAGCGGCTGGGTACCGTTTGGTTCATCGGCCTCGTTGTGACCGCGACGGCGGTAGCAGAACAGGTCGATCACGACGTCACGCTTGAACTGCATGCGGTAGTCGATAGCCAGCTGAGTCACGAACAATACGGCTTCCGGATCATCACCATTGACATGGAGGATCGGCGCCTGAATCATTTTCGCGACGTCAGTGCAGTACTCGGTAGAACGGGAGTCTTCCGGATTGCTGATGGTGAAGCCGACCTGGTTGTTGATCACCAAGTGAACCGTACCGCCAGTCTTGAAGCCGCGAGTCTGCGACATCTGGAAGGTTTCCATGACCACGCCCTGACCTGCGAAGGCAGCATCACCGTGGATGGAAATTGGCAGTACCTTTTCGCCGGTGCTGTCGTTACGACGGTCCTGGCGAGCGCGTACAGACCCTTCAACCACTGGAGAAACGATTTCCAGGTGGGAGGGGTTAAACGCCATTGCCAGGTGAACTTCACCACCGGCAGTCATGACGTTGGAGGAGAAGCCCTGGTGGTATTTAACGTCACCGGAACCCAACTCGATCTTTTTCTTGCCTTCGAACTCGTCGAACAGCTCGCGCGGGTTCTTGCCGAAGGTGTTCACCAATACGTTCAGGCGACCACGGTGGGCCATGCCGATAACGATTTCCTTGGTGCCGTAGTTGCCCGAACGCTGGATCAGCTCGTCCAGCAAAGGAATCAGGCTTTCGCCGCCTTCCAGGCCGAAACGCTTGGTGCCCGGGTATTTGGTCCCCAGGTACTTTTCCAGACCTTCAGCAGCAGTCACGCGCTCAAGCAGATGGCTTTTGACTTCAGCCGAGTAAGTCGGGCGGCCGCGTACGCTTTCGAGGCGCTGTTCAAACCAGTGGCGCTGCTCGGAATCGACGATGTGCGTGAACTCTGCGCCAATGGTGCGGCAATATGTCTGCTGCAACGCTTCGAGAATTTCGCGTAGGCTCGCTTCCTCTTTGCCGATATACAGGTCGCCGGCACGGAAGGTCGTATCAAGATCGGCATTGGTCAAGCCGTAATGATTGATCGACAGGTCTGCAGGTGCAGGACGCTGCCACAGCCCCAGCGGATCAAGCTGGGCTGCCTGGTGGCCGCGCATCCGATAGGCCTGGATCAATCGCAGCACTTCAACCTGCTTCTTCTCGTGCTCACTGCTCACGCTCCCGGCAGAAACCGGTTGAGCGCGGCGCTGGTTCTTTGCCAGCAGCACGAAATGGTCGCGGATTGTGGAGTGCGAAACATCGTTGGCAGAGTTGCCTTCAACAGGCAACGTCTGAAATTTGGTGCGCCATTCTTCTGGCACAGCGTTAGGGTCGTGCAGGTAGAGCTCATAGAGCTCTTCCACATAGGCAGCGTTACCACCTGAAAGATAGCCGCTGTTCCACATGCGCTGCATCACGCTTTCTTGCATGCTTGGTCACCCTCGGTTAGGGGACACCATCGACGAGAACACCAGAGCATGCTTGAGAAAGTCCGAATACAGCGACTAAAACAAGCCACTTAGGATCACGCTGATAGTCCGGGTACCAGCCCGGATGCCCCTGCTGGTCTCATTTCTTCAAAATAAGAGCCGCAGCTTTATGAGCTGTTGCTCAGGTTAAAACTACGGCGCCGGTTGAAGCCTGCGCCGTAGCATCTACGGTTACAGCGGTGCTGCGGTACTGCTTTGGATCACACGCCGCTTTGCAGCAGCATGCTACGCACGTGACCGATGGCCTTAGTCGGGTTCAGGCCCTTCGGACACACGTTTACGCAGTTCATGATCCCGCGGCAGCGGAATACGCTGAACGGGTCATCCAGCGAAGCCAGGCGCTCACTGGTCTTGGTGTCACGGCTGTCAGCCAGGAAACGATAGGCTTGCAGCAATGCAGCAGGGCCCAGGAACTTGTCCGGGTTCCACCAGAAGGACGGGCACGAGGTCGAGCAGCAAGCGCACAGGATGCACTCGTACAGACCGTCGAGCTTTTCACGCTCTTCTGGTGATTGCAGACGTTCGATGGCCGGAGCCGGCGTGTCGTTCTGCAGGAACGGCTTAACTTTCTCGTATTGCTTGTAGAAGATGCTCATATCGACGACCAGGTCACGGATAACCGGCAAACCTGGCAGTGGGCGAACGATCAGCTTGTTGCCTTTAACGACAGCGGACAGCGGCGTTACACACGCCAGGCCGTTCTTGCCGTTGATGTTCATGCCGTCGGAGCCGCAAACGCCCTCACGGCAAGAGCGACGATAGGAGAAACCCTCGTCCTGCTCTTTGATCAGGGCCAGCACGTCCAGCACCATCAGGTCTTTACCGTTGGTATTGACCTCGAATTCCTGCATGAACGGAGCGGCGTCCTGATCAGGGTTGTAACGATAAACACTGACTTTCAACATATCGGCCACCCTTAGTAAGTACGAACCATTGGCTCGAAGGTCGGAACGGTTTTCGGCGAGAAGTTCACCGCACGCTTGGCTACGCGCTTGTCACCCGGGAAGTACAGGGTGTGGCACAGCCAGTTAACGTCGTCACGATCTTCGAAGTCTTCACGGGCGTGAGCACCGCGCGATTCCTTACGAACTTCAGCAGCGATTGCAGTCGCTTCAGCCACTTCGAGCAGGTTTTGCAGCTCAAGGGCTTCGATACGGGCCGTGTTGAACGCCTGGCTCTTATCGTTGATTTTCACGTTGGCGATGCGCTTGCGCAGATCAGCCAGCTGGGCAATACCCTTCTGCATGTATTCGCCGGTACGGAATACACCGAAGTAGTTCTGCATGCAGCTTTGCAGCTCTTTACGCAGGGTTGCCACGTCTTCGCCGTCGGTACGCGAGTTCAGGCCGTCCAGACGTGCCAGGGCAGCG
Source organism: Pseudomonas sp. TWR1-1-3 (assembly GCF_049896805.1). Classification (NCBI taxonomy): domain Bacteria; kingdom Pseudomonadati; phylum Pseudomonadota; class Gammaproteobacteria; order Pseudomonadales; family Pseudomonadaceae; genus Pseudomonas; species Pseudomonas sp. TWR1-1-3. The sequence goes on from NZ_JAFCUZ010000002.1 coordinate 27,841, forward strand.
TCGATGTCGGACTGGCGTGGACGAGCGTAATCAACGCCTTCTTTAAGGGTCTGCTCAAGGAACAGGCCGGCAGCACGACCGAATACCACCAGGTCGAGCAGCGAGTTGCCGCCCAGACGGTTGGCACCGTGTACGGATACGCAAGCCACTTCACCTACTGCAAACAGGCCAGGGATGATCTGGTCGTTGCCGTCGGCGTCCTGAGTGATCGCCTGACCATGAATGTTGGTGGCAACGCCGCCCATCATATAGTGGCAAGTCGGAACCACTGGAACCGGAGCCAATACCGGGTCAACGTGTGCGAACGTTTTCGACAGTTCGCAGATACCTGGCAGACGGCTATGCAGCACTTCTTCACCGAGGTGATCGAGCTTCAGCATTACGTGGTCGCCATCAGGACCGCAACCATTGCCCGCGATGATTTCCTTAACCATCGAGCGAGCAACAACGTCACGACCAGCAAGGTCTTTGGCGTTCGGAGCATAACGCTCCATGAAACGCTCGCCATGCTTGTTGATCAGGTAGCCACCTTCACCACGGCAACCTTCGGTAACCAGTACACCGGCGCCGGCAATACCGGTCGGGTGGAACTGCCACATTTCGATGTCCTGTACCGGCACGCCAGCACGCAGCGCCATGCCAATACCGTCACCGGTGTTGATCAGGGCGTTGGTGGTGGACGAGTAGATACGGCCTGCACCGCCAGTCGCCAGTACGGTCGCGTTAGCGCGAACGTAAGAGGTTTCACCGGTTTCGATGCAGATAACGATCATGCCGACGAAATCGCCAGCCTCGTTCTTAACCAGATCGACACCGTAGTATTCGTTCAGGAATACAGTGCCGGCCTTGAGGTTGGCCTGGTACAGGGTGTGCAACAGCGCGTGACCGGTACGGTCGGCTGCAGCGCAAGTACGGGCAGCCTGGCCGCCTTTGCCGAAGTCCTTGGACTGACCGCCGAAAGGACGCTGGTAGATACGACCCTGTTCGGTACGGGAGAACGGCAGACCCATGTGCTCGAGCTCGAACACGGCTTCCGGACCTACGGAACACATGTATTCGATAGCGTCCTGGTCACCGATATAGTCGGAACCCTTGACGGTATCGTACATGTGCCAGCGCCAGTCATCGTTTGGATCTGCAGACGCGATCGCGCAGGTGATGCCACCCTGGGCCGATACGGTGTGCGAACGAGTCGGGAAAACCTTGGTGATTACAGCAGTCTTGTGACCGCCTTGAGCCAGCTGCAGAGCAGCGCGCATGCCGGCACCGCCGCCGCCAATGATGATGGCGTCGAACGAAAGTGTATTAACTGTGTTAGCCATGAATCAGATACCCCAAAGAATCTGCACACCCCAGACGAAGTAAGCGAACATTGCAACGCCGCAGACTGCCTGGAAGAGGAAACGTACTGCTGTTGCGGACTTGCCCAGCGCCATTGGCGTCAGGTAGTCGGTCGCGATGGTCCACATGCCGACCCAGGCGTGTGCGCCCAGAGCAACAAGGGCCAGCAGGCTGAAAATACGCATCCAGTTGCTTGCGAACAGCTCATGCCATTGGGCGTAGCCAATGCCAGGGTTCGCAACGAGGTACCCGATCAGGAAGATGAAATAAGCCGCTAGAACAACCGCAGACACACGTTGTGCCATCCAGTCATAGAGGCCCGAACGCGACAGGTTCGTAACGCTGGTTACCATATCCAAACTCCCGCCAGAACAATCATCACCACGGAAATGACGATTACGATTTTCGAGCCCAGTCGGCCGCCTTCAAGCGTCTCACCGATGCCCATGTCCATGATCAAGTGGCGCACACCGGCAACCAGGTGATACAGCAAGGCAGAGAGCAGGCCCCACGCAACGAATTTGGCCAGCGGACTGGTCAAGCATGCCTTCACCTCGGCATAACCTTCTTCGGAACCCAGGGATTTGCTCAATGCATAAAGCATGATGCCCAGGCCGAGAAAAAGAATGATGCCCGATACACGGTGCAGAAATGACGTAACGCCGGTGATGGGGAGTTTGATGGTCCTTAGGTCTAGGTTTACAGGTCGTTGGCTATTCACGGCTTTTTTCACACTGAAGAGCCCCTAACAATCAGGGCAAGTTTGTTGGGATGCGCACTGGTCAGGTACCCACCACCCGGGAGTGACGACCCCCATCTAAACAGGCCCAAAAGCCTCTGGCGGTCGGCTGCCGAGTATAGACAGTTAGGTTACTAATGACAACGCAAACACCCACCCCCTAATAGCGCATTGCGCTCTTGGCATAAAAGGCGTAAACGGCTGGGATATTCGCGAAAAAACGCTTCTCAAAGCCTTGTACAGCAAGACTTTAGGCAAATTGACATTCGAATTTATCTCACTATAGTGGTGCGGGCCCTGCGTGGGGGGTCTGTCTGATGATTTCAAGCATAAATAGGAGGCCACATGGCTGACAAAAAAGCGCAGTTGATCATCGAGGGCGCAGCCCCCGTCGAGCTGCCCATTTTAACTGGCACCGTGGGTCCCGATGTAATCGATGTGCGAGGCCTGACGGCCACGGGCCGATTCACATTTGACCCTGGCTTCATGTCGACCGCATCTTGCGAGTCGAAGATCACCTATATTGATGGTGACAACGGTATCCTGCTGCACCGCGGCTACCCGATCGAACAGCTGGCTGAACACTCTGACTACCTTGAGACCGCTTACCTGCTGCTGAACGGCGAACTGCCGACCGCAGAGCAGAAGGCTCAATTTGTCAGCACCGTGAAGAACCACACCATGGTTCACGAGCAGTTGAAGACTTTCTTCAACGGCTTCCGTCGTGACGCCCACCCGATGGCGGTCATGTGCGGTGTAGTCGGCGCCCTCTCGGCCTTCTACCACGACTCCCTGGACATCAATAACCCGCAGCATCGCGAAATTTCCGCGATCCGCCTGGTTGCCAAGATGCCGACGCTTGCAGCGATGGTTTACAAGTACTCCATGGGTCAACCCATGATGTACCCGCGTAACGACCTGACCTACGCCGAAAACTTCCTGCACATGATGTTCAACACGCCGTGCGAGATCAAACCGATCAGCCCGGTACTGGCCAAGGCAATGGACAAGATCTTTATCCTGCATGCCGACCACGAACAGAATGCGTCGACCTCTACCGTGCGCCTGGCGGGTTCTTCGGGTGCCAACCCGTTCGCCTGTATTGCTGCCGGTATCGCTGCACTGTGGGGCCCTGCCCACGGCGGCGCCAACGAAGCCGTGCTGACCATGCTCGACGAAATTGGCGATGTGTCCAACATCGACAAGTTCATCGCCAAGGCCAAGGACAAAAACGATCCGTTCAAGCTGATGGGCTTCGGTCACCGGGTTTACAAAAACCGTGACCCACGCGCCACTGTCATGAAAAAGACCTGCGACGAAGTTCTCAAGGAACTGGGCATCACCAACGATCCGCAACTCGAACTGGCCATGCGCCTGGAAGAGATCGCCCTGACCGACCCGTACTTCATCGAACGTTCGCTGTACCCGAACGTCGACTTCTACTCGGGGATCATCCTCAAGGCGATCGGCATTCCGACCAGCATGTTCACCGTGATCTTCGCCCTGTCCCGTACAGTGGGCTGGATCTCGCACTGGAAAGAAATGCTCTCCAGCCCGTACAAGATTGGCCGTCCGCGCCAGCTGTACACCGGCTACGAGCAGCGTGACATCACCAAGCTGGAAGACCGCAAGTAAGGCATATCCCACGATAGTGCCCTGATTGCAGACAATACGGCCTCTATTTATAGAGGCCGTATTTTTTTGTGTGTGCGTCTTGTAGCAGCTGCTACGGAACTTCGCACTTGCACAGCGAGAATAGGCACAAAAAAATCCCCCTGCCTTGCGACAGGGGGATTCGATTAAACATACTGTCTATTAGGGATTAATGATCCACCGCACCGCTCGCCCCCAACCCCGTCTGCGAACGCACAAACTGCGGGAAGAACAACGCACGCTCCTTCTCTGCCGATTTGGACTTGTCCGTAATGGAGAAGAACCAGATACCCGCAAACGCGATGATCATGGAGAACAGCGCCGGGTACTCGTAAGGGAAGATGGCCTTTTCATGATGCAGGATCTGCACCCAGATGGTCGGGCCCAGGATCATCAGGCCAACCGCGCTTACCAGCCCCATCCAGCCGCCTATCATGGCGCCACGGGTGGTCAGGTTTTTCCAGTACATGGATAGCAGCAAGACCGGGAAGTTGCAGCTCGCAGCAATGGAGAACGCCAGGCCCACCATAAACGCGATGTTCTGGCTTTCAAACAAGATACCCAAGCCAATTGCCAGTACCGCCAATGCAATAGTGGTGATCTTCGAGACCCGAATCTCTTCCTTGTCGTTGGCCTTGCCCTTTTTGATCACGCTGGCATACAGGTCATGGGACACCGCAGAAGCGCCCGCCAGGGTCAGCCCCGCAACAACCGCCAGAATGGTGGCGAAAGCCACTGCCGAAATAAAGCCCAGGAACATGCTGCCGCCAACCGCGTCCGCAAGGTGCACAGCCGCCATGTTGTTACCACCCAGCAAGGCGCCAGCCGCGTCCTTGAAGTCCGGGTTGGTACTGACCAGAATGATTGCGCCAAAACCGATGATAAAGGTCAGGATATAGAAGTAGCCAATAAAGCCCGTTGCGTAGAACACGCTCTTGCGCGCTTCCTTGGCATCGCTCACGGTAAAGAAGCGCATCAGGATATGTGGCAGGCCAGCAGTACCGAACATCAGGGCCAAACCGAGGGAGAATGCAGAGATAGGATCTTTGACCAACCCGCCCGGGCTCATGATTGCTTCACCTTTAGGGTGAATCTTCACTGCTTCGGCGAACAGTGCGTTGAAGTCAAAGTTCACATGCTTCATGACCATCACGGCCATGAACGTGGCACCCGACAGCAACATGACCGCCTTGATGATCTGCACCCAGGTAGTTGCCAGCATGCCGCCGAACAACACATACATGCACATCAGGATACCTACCAGGATCACCGCAACGTGGTAATCCAGACCAAACAACAACTGGATCAGCTTGCCGGCACCGACCATTTGCGCAATCAGGTAGAACGCTACCACCACCAGCGAACCACAGGCTGACAACGAGCGAATCTGGGTTTGCCCCAAACGGTACGAGGCCACGTCGGCAAAGGTGTATTTGCCCAGGTTGCGCAGACGCTCTGCAATCAGGAACAGAATGATGGGCCAGCCCACCAGAAAGCCGATCGAATAGATCAGGCCGTCATAGCCGGACGTGTACACCAGCGCGGAAATACCCAGAAAGGAGGCTGCCGACATATAGTCGCCCGCAATCGCCAGACCGTTCTGGAAACCGGTAATCTTGCCGCCAGCTGCATAGTAGTCGGCTGCCGACTTGTTGCGTTTCGATGCCCAGTAAGTAATGCACAGGGTCGCACCCACAAAGACGACGAACATGATGATCGCCGAAATATTGAGCGGTTGTTTTTGCACTTCTCCAGTCAGGGCCTCCCCCGCCCAAACTGCCGGTGCAAGGGCTGTAGCGCCCAGCGTTGCCAATAAGCGCCCGATCATTGCCCAGCCTCCTTGAGAATTGCATTGTTCAGCTCATCAAACTCGCCATTGGCCCTGCGTACATAGATACCGGTCAGGATAAAGGCCGAAACAATCAGCCCCACACCAATCGGAATACCCCAGGTAATGGACGAATCGGGACTCAGCTTGGTCCCCATGATGTGTGACCCATAAGCAATTAACAGGATAAAAGCGGCATATAACCCGAGCATGATTGCCGAAAGAAGCCAGGCAAAACGCTCTCTCTTTTTTACCAGCTCCTTGAAGCGCGGGCTGTTTTGAATCGAGATATAAATGCTGTCGTTCATTATTTTTGTCCTCGCAGCACAGATGAGATGGAACGTTTTCACTATTAGGGCGGCGCAAATTCTATTCCAGACGACTTTAGTAGTAGAGCCTCTGATTTGCTGCAGCCCCCGGTTTACCTAGTCTGCAAGGACGATGACAACCATTGCCCCGCCCGAAAATGCAAAAACCGCCTGGCGAAAACACCAGGCGGTCTTGTGTACTGCGAGCTAGACGCTTCGCGATTATTTATCGGTCCACTGGGCAACACGCTCCGGGTGTTTGGCAACCCACTCTTTGGCCGCCACTTCAGGCTTGGCACCTTCTTGAATGGCCAGCATCACCTCACCAATTTCGTCTTTTGAATTCCAGGAAAACTTCTCCAGAAATGCCGCAACTTCCGGCGCTTTTTTATTCAGCTCCTTGCTGCCGATGCTGTTAACGGTTTCTGCGGCACCATAAACGCCTTTGGGATCTTCAAGAAAACGCAATTTCCACTTGGCAAACATCCAGTGCGGCACCCAGCCGGTGACGGCAATCGGTTCGTTCTTGGCATAGGCACGCCCAAGCTCCGAGGTCATGGCCGCCCCGGAACTTGCCTGCAACTTGTAACCCTTGAGGTCGTAATCCTTGATGGCCTCATCGGTTTTAAGCATCACACCCGACCCGGCATCGATACCGACAATTTTGTTTTTAAACTCATCGCTGCCCTTCAAGTCAGCAATCGACTGTGCCTTTACATATTCAGGCACGATCAGGCCAATTTTTGCATCTTTGAAGTTGGGCCCGTAATCGACCACCTTGTCCTTGTTCTTGGTCCAATATTCGCCGTGGGTCACCGGCAACCAGGCGGACAACATGGCATCGAGTTTGCCCGTGGCCACCCCCTGCCACATGATGCCGGTGGCTACCGGCATCAATTTCACGTCATAACCCAGCTTCTGTTTAATCACCTCTGCCGCGACATGGGTGGTGGCCACGCTGTCGGACCAGCCATCCACATAACCTATATTCAGGGTCGGTTTGTTCTGCGCGCTCGCCAGACCCGCACTCATCGCCAGCACCAAGACTGCTCCTGCGCTCAAAATTCGTCGCATCTTCATCTTTGATTCCCCACAGTGCCGGGCCCGACGAGTGCCGGGCCACTTCAAGATTCCTGCAAGGCTTTACAGCCTCGTATCACTTGCTCCGGATAATCAACCGCGCCTGTTTAGCGTCCTGCTCTGACGACGACCCCCATACAACCAGCAGCGACATGGCGATCACAGCCAAATTGATGCGTGCGGACGCTGGACGGCCTGACTGACAAACATTAGATGTCAAAATCATACACAGGCGCTGCGCCTGCTCAATTGCAGGTAAGATGCGCGGCTTTGCTCCCATACGGCCCGACCATGTCTGCGACTGTCCGCTTCCCCGTGCTGCCTTATCTCCTTGCCTGCCTGCTGGGCGCATTTGCCATTGCCGGCTTCTGGTACGGCCTGGGCCAACCGGTGATATTGCCCGATGCAGCAACACCGACCCATAAACTGCAATGTGCATCCTATACGCCGTTCGATAAGGACCAGTCGCCGTTCGACCAGCCTTTTGTGCCACGGGCAGAGCGTCTGGATGCCGATCTGGCGTTGCTGGCCACGCGCTTTCAATGCATCCGCACCTATTCCCAGGCGGGCCTTGAAACTCTGCCCGAGCTGGCACGCAAACACGGGCTCAAGCTGATGGCAGGCGCCTGGGTCAGCCGCGACCCCGTGGCCACGGAGCAGGAAGTGCAAGCCCTGATCGCTTCAGCCAATGCCAACCCGGATGTGGTCAGCGCAGTGATAGTCGGTAACGAAGCCTTGCTGCGCAAGGAGGTCACTGCCCCGCAGCTGGTCCGGCTGATCGACAAGGTGAAAAGCCAGGTCAAGCAACCGGTGACGTATGCAGACGTTTGGGAGTTCTGGCTGCAACACCCGGAAATTGCCCCGGCCGTGGACTTTCTGACCATCCACCTGCTGCCTTACTGGGAAGATGACCCTGCCGGCATTGACCAGGCGGTACAACATGTAGCGCAGGTTCGCCAGGTATTCGGCAACAAGTTCGCCCCCAAAGATATCCTGATCGGCGAGACCGGCTGGCCCAGCGAAGGTCGCCAGCGGGAAACTGCCCAGCCAAGCCGGGTAAACGAAGCAAAATTCATTCGTGGATTTGTCACTATGGCCGAACAAAACGGCTGGAAGTACAACCTGATCGAAGCCTTCGACCAACCCTGGAAGCGTGGCAGCGAGGGTGCGGTAGGCGGCTACTGGGGTTTGTTTGATGCCGATCGCCAGGACAAGGGTATCCTCGCCGGCCCGGTATCCAACCTGCCGCACTGGCCGGTCTGGCTGGGCTTTGGCGCCGTCCTGTTTGTGGGCACACTGCTGATTGGCGGCCGGGTCCGTACAAAACGCGCCGCTCTGACACTGCCAGCACTGGGTGCGGTGGCGGGATGCAGCATCGTGGCATGGGCCGAGCTGGCGTCAGTCACCAGCCGCTTTGCTGGCGAGTGGCTATGGGCTGGCTTGCTGGTTGGCCTGAACCTGATCGTACTGACCCATGGTGCATTGGCCCTGGGCCAGAAAGACGGCTGGCGAGAACGCCTGTTCAACGCACTGGAGCGCCGTGCGGGCTGGTGGCTGGCAGCCGCCGGGTTTGCCGCAGCGGTGATGATGCTTGGGCTGGTGTTTGAACCGCGCTATCGAAGTTTCCCGAGTGCCGCCCTGCTCCTGCCTGCACTGGTTTATCTGCTACGCCCGGTGGGCGGCCCGCGCCGTGAGTTCGGCCTGCTGGCCTTGATCATCGGGGCAGGCATACCGGTGCAGCTGTACCGCGAAGGCCTGCACAATGAACAGGCCTGGATGTGGGCATTGGTCAGCGTACTGATGGTGATGGCGCTGTGGCGCAGTGTGCGCAAGCGCGCATGACACCTTTCTAGTGCAATCCCCCTGTGGGAGCGAGCCTGCTCGCGAAGGCCTCAAAGACCTTTCGCGAGCAGGCTCGCTCCCACAAATGTTTCAAACTCTTACTTCGCGGCCCGCACCAGGCGCAACCCGGCGATCACCACGGCAAACACTGCGAGGCTGGCGTTATACAACGCCAGTGCGGGCAGGCCGAACAGCAGGGCCAGCACCGCCAGTGCGCAGCCGACACGACCACGCACGCAAAAAGCAATAATCGACAGCACCAGCGCGACCCAGCCCAATACCCGGAAATGAATCAACAAGCCCAGGTTTGCCCGCAACTGGCATTCCCAGCGCGCAGCCTCTGCCACACAGGTCCCCACCCACTGCGAGTCCTCCATCAAGCCGTATCGCAGCCCATAACTGGCGAGCAACCATACAGGCAGAGCGATAAGCAGCAAGATCCACGGCAAACGAGGTCGCATAACAAACTCCGATAGGCAAAAACGGCGCCCAGCTTAATCCCCATCTACAGCTATACAAGCCTTGCAATCAGATATCTGTTAACTAAAGTCATTCAGCGTGTATCTTGAGTGACTTTTTGCCTGTTCGGGACTGTTTGGGGAATTATTTAGTGCCATTGAATGGCACTTCAGTACGAGCCCTGTGGTCATAGCCTGCGAAACTTTTGCGCATCTTATTTAGGGATAGCCTCCATGCTCCGTTCTCTGCCCTTCGCTGCCTTACTGGGCGGCCTTATCTTGAGTGCGTCCGCGCAGGCGGTCGATGTCGACCCCGCAACGTATGGCTACCCGATAACCAATCCGTTTGAAGCTACGATTGCCACCACTCCGCCGCAAATGCGCCCGCTGCTGCCCGACGAAGATGATATCAACCAGTCGGACTACACCCTCAACCTGCGCCCTGAACGTGAGCACATACTGCCGGCCAATTTCTGGGCGGTGAAAAAGCTCACTTACCGCATGGCCAAACAGGATCACCCGGCGCCATTGATGTTCCTGATTGCCGGCACCGGTGCTGCCTACGACAGCAGCCTCAACGAATACCTTAAAAAGCTCTTCTATCAGGAAGGCTATCACGTCGTTCAGCTGTCATCGCCCACCAGCTATGACTTCATGAGTTCGGCCTCGCGCCTGGCCACACCCGGCATCAGCCAGTACGACGCCGAGGATTTGTATCATGTGATGCAGGCTGTACGCGCCCAACAGGCCAAATTGCCCGTTACCGATTACTACCTCGCGGGTTATAGCCTGGGTGCGCTGGATGCTGCCTTTGTCAGCCACCTGGATGAAACACGCAAAAGCTTCAACTTCAAAAAAGTGTTGATGCTCAACCCGCCGGTCAATCTCTTTACCTCCATCAGCAACCTCGACAAGCTGGTGCAGACCGAGGTCAAAGGCATCAACAACTCCACCACGTTCTACGAACTGGTGCTGGGCAAGCTGACCCGCTACTTCCAGGATAAAGGCCGGGTCGACCTCAATGCGGCACTGGTGTATGACCTGCAAAACTCCAAGGAGCGCCTGACCAACGAGCAAATGGCCATGCTGATCGGCACGGTGTTTCGTTTCTCGTCAGCCGATATCGTGTTCACCTCGGACCTGATCAACCGCCGTGGCCTGATCACCCCGCCGAACTACCCGATCACCGAGGGCACCAGCCTGACACCTTTCCTCAAGCGTTCGCTGCAGTGTGACTTTGACCGCTACCTGACCGAGCAGGTGATCCCCATGTGGCGCGCCAAGACCGATGGCGGCAGCCTGCTGCAGTTGATCGATCAGGTCAGCCTGTACGCCCTGCAGGATTACCTGAAAAATAGCCCGAAGATTGCCGTCATGCATAACGCCGACGACATCATCCTGGGCCCTGGCGACCTCGGATTCCTGCGTAAAACCTTCGGTAATCGCCTGACGGTTTACCCCTATGGCGGCCATTGCGGCAACATCAATTACCGAGTCAACGCTGACGATATGCTGGAGTTCTTCCGTGGCTAAACAATTATTGCTTCTCGCCGCCCTGCTCGGCGCCGGCTTCGCCCAAGCCGACAACAGCAAAGCTCACACGGAACTGACCCCCGATGTCGACGGGTTTACCCAGCCGTTGAAACTGTTGAAGTTCAATCCGGGCCTGGATCAGCGTGAGTTCGAGCGCGCCACCATGAACGCTCTGAGCATCTATGACCCGCTGGAGCCGATCAACCGCAGGATTTACCATTTCAACTACCGCTTCGACCAGTGGGTGTTCCTCCCGGTGGTCAATGGCTATCGCTATGTCACGCCCAGTTTTTTGCGCACGGGTGTGAGCAACTTCTTCAACAACCTGGGGGATGTCCCCAACCTGTTCAACAGCCTGCTGCAGCTCAAGGGCCATCGCTCGATGGAAACCACAGGGCGCTTGTTGCTGAATACGACCATCGGCATCGGCGGGCTGTGGGATCCGGCCACAGCCATGGGCCTGCCCCGTCAAAGTGAAGACTTCGGCCAGACCCTGGGCTTTTATGGCGTACCCGGCGGTGCATACCTGATGCTGCCGATCCTTGGCCCGTCGAACCTGCGCGACACCACGGGCCTGGTGGTCGACTATGGCGTCAACCAGGAGATCAACTTCCTGAACGTGCCGCACGAGAGCACTCGCCATCCCGAGATCTGGGTGCTGGGCGCTGTCGACAAACGCTATACCACCAGCTTCCGTTATGGTCAGTTCGACTCGCCATTCGAATACGACAAGCTGCGTTACATCTACACCGAAGCGCGCAAATTGCAGATTGCCGAGTAAACCTGTAGCCGTTGCAACAGATTGCGATGGGTTGCGCAGCGACCCCGAGGAAGGGCCGGCGGCCCTTATCGCAGCCTGCGGCAGCGGCTACAAAAGCGAGTAGTTCAAACCCGCAAAAACTGGCACAGCGCATCGCGCTTGGCCATCGCATCGCGTCGCCCCAACTCGATCAACTCCCGACAATAACCCGCCTCGAACAGCAGGTAGCTGAGCACCCCTGCACCACTGGTTTTGGTCGCACCGGGGCCACGCAGGAACATGCGCAGCGCGGCCGGCAGCTCATGCCGATGGCGGGCCGCGATTTCGTCTATAGGCTGGCTCGGCGCAATCACCAGCACCTCCACGGGGGACAAACCGAGGTTGTCGGATTGCCTGGGCAGCAGGCGACTGAAGTGATTGAGCCGCTCAAGCAGCTCGATATCGCTTTCCAGGCTGTCGATAAACGTACTGTTGAGCATATGCCCGCCAATTTGCGCCAGCGTCGGTTGTTGAGCGTTGTAGTAGTGCGACTGGCCGGCCTGAAGGTCCGGCCCGCGCGGGTTGCCGCTCACCCCCACCACCAGCACCCGGTTGGCTCCCAGATGCAGCGCAGGACTGATTGGCGCCGACTGCCGCACTGCGCCATCGCCAAAATACTCTTCGCCGATTTTGACCGGAGCAAACAGAAGAGGGATGGCCGAACTGGCCAGCAGATGTTCAACCGTCAAAGCGGTGGGCATGCCGATGCGCCGATGGCGCAACCAGCCATTGATGGTGCCCTTGCCTTGATAAAAGGTCACCGCCTGACTGGAAGAATAGCCAAATGCAGTAACCGCGACAGCCCGTAGGTGATGCCCGGCAATCGCCTGTTCAACACCGGGAAAGTTGATCCGGTCCTGGAGCAGATCGCGCAAGGGCGAACTGTCGAGCAGCGCCACCGGCACATGCGAGCCTAGCCCGAGCAGACTGTGAGCAAAAAAACGCGTGGCCTGGTGCAAAACCCCCGACCAGTCGCTGCGTAGCACGCGCCTGCTTTCAAAGCCCTGCCAGAACAGGGTCAGGTGCTCGACCGCGCGGGTGAAATCCATCGCCCCGCTAGCCAGGCTGACCGCATTGATCGCGCCCGCTGACGTCCCGACAATCACCGGGAACGGGTTGATGGCACCGGCAGGCAGCAACTCGGCAATCGCCGCCAGCACGCCGACCTGATAGGCCGCCCGCGCACCACCACCAGACAGTATCAGGCCCGTCACCGGCGCAACCGCAGTCACGCCAGTGCGGCCGCCTCAGCCGCGTTTGTCGTACAGTTTCGGCTCGCCGGGCGGGCGGGTCTTGAAGCGGCGATGGGCCCACAGATACTGCTCGGGGCATTCACGCACCGCCCGCTCAACCCATTGATTGATTCGCAGGCAATCAGCCTCATCGCTTTCTCCGGGGAAATCCCTCAGTGGCGGATGAATGACCAGCTTGTAACCACTGCCGTCGGCCAGTCTTTGTTGAGTAAAGGGCACAACCTGCGCTTTGCCCAGTTTGGCGAACTTGCTGGTGGCGGTAACAGTGGCCGCCTGGATACCGAACAAAGGCACAAAGATGCTCTGCTTGGCGCCGTAGTCCTGGTCGGGCGCATACCAGATCGCCCGCCCTGAGCGCAGCAGCTTGAGCATTCCGCGCACGTCATCACGTTCGACAGCCAGCGAATCTACATTGTGCCGCTCACGGCCACGACGCTGGATAAAGTCGAACAGCGGGTTTTTATGTTCGCGGTACATGCCGTCGATGGTGTGTTGCTGACCCAGCAAGGCAGCGCCGATTTCCAGGGTGGTAAAGTGAAATGCCATCAGGATTACCCCCTTGCCTTCAAGCTGAGCCTGCTTCAGGTGCTCCAGCCCCTCGACATGGGCCAGCTTGGCCAGACGCGGTTTTGACCACCACCAGCTCATGGCCATTTCAAAGAAGGCGATACCGGTCGAGGCGAAGTTGTCCTTGAGCAACTGCTTGCGCTCGGCGCGGGTCTTTTCAGGGAAACACAATTCAAGGTTGCGCGTGGCAATACGTCGGCGATCACCGGCCACCCGATACATCAGGGCGCCGAGACCACGGCCGATACACAGTTGTACTTTATAAGGCAGTTGCACGACCAGCCACAGCACGCCGAGACCCAGCCATAGCAGCCAGAAACGCGGATGAAAAAAAGCGGCACGAAAACGCGGGCGATCCATTAATGATTCCGGACAGACACAAGGGTCGGCCATTCTACATCGTTAGACCCGGCTTGCGGCCTGCCGGCGTTCTCGTTATAAGTCTCAGCACTTTAAGTGACAAGTCGCGTTAAGCAACCATGAGCCAAACCGAATCGCTAGACCAAGCCCCCGTGTTCCAGCTTAAGGGCAGTATGCTCGCCATCACGGTGCTGGAACTTGCGCACAACAACCTTGAAGCCCTGGACCGCCAACTGGCCGCCAAAGTGGCCCAGGCCCCGAATTTTTTCAGCAATACCCCGCTGGTACTGGCGCTGGACAAGCTGCCCGCCAGTGAAGGCGCCATCGATTTGCCGGGGCTGATGCGCGTCTGCCGCCAACATGGCCTGCGCACCCTGGCCATTCGCGCCAACCGCATCGAGGACATCGCTGCCGCCATTGCCATCGACCTGCCTGTACTGCCACCCTCCGGCGCCCGTGAGCGGCCGATTGATCCGGTTGAAGTGGTGGTCGAGGCAAAAAAACCGGAAAAACCGCCAGAGCCGGCGATCAAGCCGACCAGGATCATCACCAGCCCGGTACGCGGCGGCCAGACGGTGTATGCCGAAGGCTGTGATCTGGTGGTGATCGCTTCAGTCAGCCCCGGTGCGGAACTTATGGCCGATGGCAACATCCATGTGTACGGGCCTATGCGGGGCCGCGCACTGGCCGGGCACAAGGGCAACACCAAGGCACGGATTTTTTGCCAGCAGCTGAGCGCCGAGCTAGTGTCAATTGCGGGCAAGTACAAGGTATCCGAAGACCTGCGTCGGGATCCTCTGTGGGGAACAGGTGTTCAGATCAGTCTGTCAAGTGACATGTTGAACATCACCCGGCTTTAACGGATACTCTCGCCATTTTCCAAGCATCTCAAAATCGTAGTGAAAACAGACTTTTCCTTGTAGGGACAAGCAATCAGGCAGCGTTTACACAGCGTAAACGCGACTTGAACAATGACCCGCCAAGGCTGTTCACCTGCAGTCGTTCATAGAGATGTTATTCAGGGGCTAAAAAGTCCTTTTTCCTTAGGGGTGAAACACCTTGGCCAAGATTCTAGTGGTTACATCCGGCAAGGGTGGTGTGGGTAAGACCACCACCAGCGCCGCTATCGGTACCGGCCTCGCTCTGCGCGGCCACAAAACAGTGATCGTCGACTTTGACGTCGGCTTGCGTAACCTCGACCTGATCATGGGTTGCGAGCGCCGCGTGGTGTATGACTTCGTCAACGTGGTCAACGGTGAAGCCAACCTGCAGCAGGCGCTGATCAAAGACAAGCGCCTGGAAAACCTCTACGTGCTGGCCGCCAGCCAGACCCGTGACAAGGACGCGCTGACCAAGGAAGGCGTCGAAAAAGTTCTTATGGAGCTTAAGGAAACCTTCGAATACGTGGTCTGCGACTCCCCGGCCGGTATCGAAACCGGTGCCCACCTGGCCATGTACTTCGCTGACGAAGCGGTAGTCGTGACCAACCCGGAAGTGTCCTCGGTACGTGACTCGGACCGCATGCTGGGCCTGCTGGCCAGCAAGTCGCGCCGCGCCGAACTGGGCCAGGATCCGATCAAGGAGCACCTGCTGCTGACCCGCTACAACCCTGATCGCGTTTCCAAAGGCGAAATGCTCGGCGTTGAAGACGTCAAAGAGATTCTGGCCGTGGCCCTGCTGGGTGTGATCCCGGAGTCCCAGGCTGTTCTCAAGGCATCCAACCAGGGCGTGCCAGTGATCCTTGACGATCAAAGCGACGCCGGTCAGGCCTACAGCGATGCCGTTGATCGCCTGCTGGGCAAAACCGTGGAGCACCGGTTCCTTGATGTACAGAAGAAGGGATTCTTCGAGCGCCTGTTTGGAGGCAACTAAACAATGAACATTTTTGACTTCTTTCGTACCCGCAAAACGCCAACAACCGCGTCGGTGGCGAAAGAGCGTCTACAGATCATCGTGGCGCACGAGCGTGGCCAACGCAGCACCCCGGACTACCTGCCTGCCCTGCAAAAAGAGCTGGTCGAGGTGATCCGCAAATACGTCAACATCGGCGACGATTCGGTACAGATCGCCCTTGAAAACGAAGGTAGCTGCTCGATTCTGGAACTCAACATCACACTGCCAGATCGTTAATCGATCCGGCGGGCACCACGGCGACCTCGGTGCCTTCCCTGCAGGGGAGGCTCCTTTGTCGCCGTTGGCGTTTTTCAAGAGGCTGTTTTAATGCCGTTGTCCAATATTCACATTATCCATGAGGACGCTGGCGTTCTGGTGGTCAACAAGCCGACCTTGCTGCTTTCGGTGCCGGGCCGGGCCGATGACAACAAGGACTGTTTGATTACCCGCCTGCAAGAAAACGGCTACCCCGAGGCGCGCATTGTCCACCGTCTGGATTGGGAAACGTCCGGGATTATTTTGCTGGCGCGGGATGCTGACACTCACCGTGAGCTTTCCCGCCAGTTTCACGACCGCGAAACCGAAAAGGCCTACACCGCACTAGCCTGGGGCCAGCCCGAGCTGGACAGCGGCAGCATCGATCTGCCCCTGCGCTACGACCCGCCGACCAAACCCCGGCACGTGGTTGACCATGAATTTGGTAAAAACGCACTGACCTTCTGGAAGATCCTGGAGCGGTGTGGCGATTACTGCCGCGTTGAGCTGACACCGATTACCGGCCGTTCGCACCAGTTGCGCGTGCACATGCTGTCAATCGGCCACCCGCTGCTCGGTGATGGCCTGTATGCGCATCCGCAAGCCCTGGCCGCATGGCCGCGTTTGTGCCTGCACGCGAGCATGCTGAGCTTCACCCACCCGCAAACCGGTGAACGCCTGCGCTTTGAGTGCCCGGCACCGTTCTAAATACCTACCACCCCTTGTGGGAGCTGCATTAGAGAGCCAAATCTTGCGATCAATGCGCTAAACTCGCGGCCTTGCTGTCTGGAGTAACTTATGCGCGAAGAGTTGAACCAAGGCCTGATCGACTTCCTCAAGGCCTCCCCTACCCCCTTTCATGCCACTGCCAGTCTTGTTCAGCGCCTTGAGGCCGCCGGCTACCAGCGCCTCGACGAGCGCGAAACCTGGTTCACCGAAGCCAATGGCCGCTATTACGTCACCCGTAATGACTCTTCCATCGTCGCCTTCAAGCTGGGTCGCCATTCGCCCCTGCACGGCGGTATCCGCATGGTTGGCGCCCACACAGACAGCCCCTGCCTGCGGGTCAAGCCACAACCCGAACTGCAACGCCAGGGCTTCTGGCAATTGGGCGTCGAGGTCTACGGCGGTGCATTGCTCGCGCCCTGGTTCGACCGTGACCTGTCCCTGGCCGGGCGCGTCACTTTCCGCCGCGATGGCCAGGTCGAAAGCCAGCTGATCGATTTCAAGGCGCCGATTGCGACTATCCCCAACCTGGCGATCCACCTCAACCGCACTGCCAACGAAGGTTGGGCGATCAACCCGCAGACCGAACTGCCGCCGATCCTGGCCCAGGTGGCCGGTGATGAGCGCGTTGACTTCCGCGCGCTGCTCACCGACCAGTTGGCCCGCGAGCACGGCCTCAATGCCGACGTGGTGCTGGACTACGAGCTGAGTTTCTACGACACCCAAAGCGCTGCGGTGATCGGCCTCAACGGCGACTTTATCGCCGGTGCGCGCCTGGATAACCTGCTGTCCTGCTACGCAGGCCTGCAAGCCCTGCTCACCACCGAGACCGAAGAAACCTGTCTGTTCGTGGCCAACGACCACGAAGAAGTCGGCTCGTGCTCGGCCTGCGGCGCCGATGGCCCGATGCTGGAGCAAATCCTGCAACGCCTGTTGCCTGAGGGCGACGAGTACGTACGCACGATCCAGAAATCTCTGCTGGTCTCGGCAGACAACGCCCACGGCGTTCACCCCAACTATGCTGACAAGCACGATGCCAATCACGGGCCCAAGCTCAATGCCGGGCCGGTGATCAAGGTCAACAGCAACCAGCGCTACGCCACCAACAGCGAAACCGCCGGATTCTTCCGCCACCTGTGCATGGCCGTGGAAGTCCCGGTGCAAAGTTTTGTGGTGCGCAGCGACATGGGTTGCGGTTCGACCATTGGCCCGATCACTGCCAGCCACCTGGGCGTGCGCACCGTGGATATCGGCCTGCCGACCTTCGCCATGCACTCGATCCGCGAACTGGCCGGCAGCCATGACCTGGCTCACCTGGTCAAAGTGCTGAGCGCGTTCTACGCCAGCAACCAGTTGCCGTAAGGCATATTCCTTGAAGCCGCTGCCGCAGGCTGCGATAAGGGCCGCAGGACCTTCGATAAAGCAGGGTCGCTGCGCAACCCGTCGCAGACTGCGGCAGCGGCTTCAAGGTTCTGCGTCTGGCTGATTCATTTTTGATACACATCACCACACATCTGCGCAAACCGACCTAGACTTGGGGCACTCACTTGCACAGGTCCCTCTCACCATGTTTGAAACCACTGCCTTCCACTCCATGATGATTCCAATTATCTGCGGCATGCTGCTGCTGACCATTGGCTTCAACTTCCGCGAACGCAGTAGTGGCATCGGCGTGCTGATGATCTGGGCTGGCATGCTGCTGATATTCGGCACCATCATCTTCAAAATCCTCGCCAAACTGAATGAATAGCCCCGACATTTTCCCGCCCCGGGCCCGCGATCATTTATTTATGTGACAAGAAATGAATGATCACGGGGCCTAGCGTACACTCGGCCAATTCGCTCCCCCTCGAGGTTGATCGCCCAGTGTTTTCCCGTCTTGTCGCCCTGCCCTGTTTCCTGCTGGTTTGCCTGCTGACGCTCTTGCCCATGACCTCTGCGCAGGCCGTCGGTTTGCCGGGCATGCTGGGCAGTTCGGACAAAACCCAGGCACAACCTACCGAGCCACTGGGCCAATCGCTGGACGAGGTGATCAAGAACCTCGAAAACGATCAGCAGCGCAGCAAGCTGTTGGCCGACCTGAAAAAACTTCGCGATGCCACCAAAAAAGCCCAGCCCGAAGCCGAGATAGGCGTTCTGGGGCTGATCGGCAGCACCCTGGCCGATCTCGAAAAGCAGTTTTCCGGCGATGACAGTCCAACCTATCGCTGGACCAAGGAAATCTCCCAGGCCAAGGAAGAACTTTCTGCATTGATGCTGCCAGCCAATGAATGGCTGCCGATCATTTTTGGCTTTGCCCTGGTCATCATGATCTGGAGCCTGCTGGCCGCCCTGCTGATCTGGGTCAGCCACCGGGTGCGATTGCGATTTGGCCTGAGCGAGGAATTGCCGCAACACCCCAAGGCCGTCGACATGCTGCGCTTTGCCTTGCGCAAGCTGGGGCCGTGGATGGTCGCGCTGATGATCACGGTGTACATGAGTTACTCCCTGCCGTCTTCGCTGGGCAAGGACCTGGCAATGGTGCTGGCGTACGCGCTGGTTATCGGCACCTGTTTCTCTGCCATCTGCGTGATCCTTTTCTCGCTCCTCGATGGCCCCCACCGGCACCGCGCCTTGCATATCCTGCGACACCAGGCATTTCGCCCGCTGTGGTGGATCGGCAGCTTCGCAGCCTTTGGCGAAGCCCTGAGCGATCCGCGACTGGTGGCCACCCTCGGGGTTCACCTGGCGCATACCGCGGCGACCTTTGCCAATGTGATGGCGGCGCTGTCCACCGGCCTGTTTATCATCCGTTTCCGCCGCCCTATCGCCCACTTGATCCGCAATCAACCCCTGTCGCGCCGCCTGACCCGTCGCGCCCTGAGCGACAGCATCGAGATCCTCGGCACTTACTGGTATGTCGCGGCGCTGATTCTGGTGGGCATCTCGCTGGCGGCCACGTTTATCTCGGCAGGCGACACCAGCACCGCGCTGCGCCAGTCGCTGATCTGTACCGTGCTGGTGGTGTTGTGCATGGTGATCAACGGGCTGGTGCGCCGTCATGCGCAAAAGCCGCAACGTGGCCACAAGCGCCATGCGCTGTATTCCGAGCGCCTGAAAAGTTTCGTCTACACCCTGGCCCACCTGATTGTGTGGCTGGTGTTTATCGAGCTGGGGCTGCGGGTGTGGGGTATGTCGCTGATCGGCTTTACCGAGGGTGAGGGTCACGAGATCAGCGTCAAGCTGTTCGGCCTTGGCGGTACGCTGCTGTTTGCCTGGCTGATCTGGATTCTCGCCGACACCGCCATCCACCATGCCCTGACCCGCTCGCGCAAGGGGCTGGCCAATGCCCGCGCGCAAACCATGATGCCGCTGATTCGCAACATCCTGTTTGCCGCGATCTTCATCATTGCGCTGATCGTCGCCCTGGCCAATATGGGCATGAACGTCACCCCCCTGCTTGCGGGTGCCGGCGTAATCGGTCTGGCCATCGGTTTTGGTGCTCAGTCACTGGTTGCCGACCTGATCACGGGCCTGTTTATCATCATCGAAGATTCCCTGGCCATCGACGACTACGTCGATGTCGGCGGGCATCTGGGCACGGTTGAAGGGCTGACCATTCGTACCGTGCGCCTGCGCGATATCGACGGCATCGTGCATACCATCCCGTTCAGTGAAATCAAAAGCATCAAGAACTACTCCCGGGAATTTGGCTACGCCATCTTCCGCGTCGCCATCCCCTACAACATGGAAATCGACGACGCCATCAAGCTGATGCGCGAAGTCGGGCAAAAGATGCGTACCGACCCGCTGCAGCGGCGCAATATCTGGTCGCCTCTGGAGATTCAGGGGGTCGAGAGCTTCGAGTCCGGCAGCGCCATTTTGCGTGCCCGCTTCAAGACGGCACCGATCAAGCAATGGGAAGTGTCGCGGGCGTTCAACCTGTCGCTCAAACGTCACCTTGATGAGGCCGGGCTGGACCTGGCCACTCCGCGCTTGAGCGTGCAAGTGGTAACAGCGGGCAGCGGTATCCTGCAAAAGGATTGAGCCAAAAACTTGTGGGAGCGAGCCTGCTCGCGATGATATCGGCCCGGCTCTCGTGACAGACCGCGCAGTATGCATCGCGAGCAGGCTCGCCCCCACAAAAGCAGGTTTGTTCAACGCTCCTGCACATCCACCCCGACATGAATCGCATCATGTCGCCAATACTCCAGATCACAGTCGATCAGCCGTTCGTGCTGGTCGTAATTGACCCGCGCAATGCGCAAACCCGGGCTGCCGGTTGATACCTTGAGCGTCGCTGCAGCCTCTACCGGCAGCGCTGTAGGCACAATCTCGAAACGTACCCGCCCGTAGTGCAAATCGTAATGCCGGGCATACAGTTCGGTAATCGACTGCGTCAGATCAAGGTCAAGGATCTGCGGGAAGTACTGCGGATTCAGGTAGTGCTCCACATACAGCACCAGCCGCCCGTCAATCCGCCGGCCCCGGCAGATCTGGATCACGCTGGATAACGCTGGTAACTGCAAGCGCTCACACACCGCAGCCGTGGCCGGCAGCAGGCGCGCCGAGATCACCTCGGTGGTTGGCACTCGCCCCTGAGCCGTGACCATGGCATGAAAGTGGCTGCGCTGCATCAGGTTGTACGCCAGACGCGGCGGCGAAATAAACCAGCCGCGCCGCTCCTCCCGATACACCAGCCCCAGGGATTCAAGCTGTAACAACGCTTCGCGCACGGTGACGCGGGTGGTGGCGAATAACTCGCTGAGTTTGCGCTCGGCCGGCAGCTGACTGCCTCCCGCCAGTAGACCGTGCTCAATCTGCTCTTGCAGCGTGCGACTTATCGCTGTTACCGCCTTGGGTGCACCTTCTCGCATCAACGTTACCTGGCTGGACTAGTCCAGCACCAAAAGTGGGCAAACATGGCCGTCAAACGGTCACTCCCTGAACCTGTCAGCCTAGGCAGAACATATGACTGTTCGATGACAAGAGGGCGCTCATATACCCGTCAAAATGCGCCAAACCCCTTGCCAGCCGGGGCCTTCCCGATGGTCTACGCTTAGCCGGAACACACACGCTGGCTGGCGATATGCCTTGCACAACCAATGCCGACATTAAAGTGTCATCTGCCGGGCTTAAATTGGCTCAGGTATTGCTGACCTAGACCAACCCACCGCAAAAGAGCAATAAAACCCAGCGTTGAAAACGCCCAAGGAGCTTCGGATGAAACAGTTTTTCCTCGCATCACTGTTAGGTTCAAGCATTGCCCTGTGCACATCGGCCATGGCCGCCGATGTCGATTTAAAAGCCCTGGAAGCCGCAGCAAAGGCTGAAGGCACGGTCAACAGCGTCGGCATGCCCGATGACTGGGCCAACTGGAAAGGCACTTGGGCCGATCTGAACAAGCTCTACGGCCTCAAGCACATCGACACTGATATGAGTTCGGCCCAGGAAGTGGCCAAGTTTGCCGCGGAAAAAGACAACGCCAGTGCCGACATCGGTGACGTGGGCGCCGCCTTTGGCCCGATTGCCGTGGCCAAAGGCGTAACCCAGCCGTACAAGCCAACCACCTGGGAACAGATCCCGGACTGGGCCAAGGATAAAGACGGCAACTGGGCTCTGGCCTACACCGGCACCATTGCGTTTATCGTCAACAAGAAGCTGCTGCACGGCTCTGAAGTGCCGACCAAATGGGCTGACCTGAAGTCGGGTAAATACAAGGTCTCGATCGGTGATGTCAGCACCGCGGCCCAGGCCACCAATGGCGTGCTGGCTGCAGCCATTGCCAATGGCGGCGATGAAAAGAACGTGCAACCGGCCCTGTTGATGTTTGCCGACATCGCCAAGCAAGGTCGCCTGTCACTGGCCAACCCGACCATCGCCACGATGGAGAAAGGTGAAGTGGAAGTCGGCGTGGTCTGGGATTTCAACGGCTTGAGCTACAAAGCCAAAATGGCCAACCCGGATGACTATGTGGTGCTGATCCCGTCCGACGGTTCGGTGATCTCGGGCTACACCACCATCATCAACAAATACGCCAAACACCCGAACGCCGCCAAGCTGACCCGTGAATTCATCTTCAGCGATGCCGGGCAAACCAACCTGGCGCGGGGCAATGCACGGCCGATTCGTGCCGAGCACCTGAAGCTGCCGGCTGACGTGCAGGCCAAGCTGCTGTCCAACGACCAGTACAAAAATGTCACCCCGATCAAAGACGCCGACGCCTGGGAAAAGACCTCCAAGGCCTTGCCGCAGCTGTGGCAGGAAGAAGTCATCATCAATATGCAGTAACCCTGCGCCTTGATCTGCGTGGGAGCGGGCTTGCTCGCGATGCCATCGACTCGATCCATCTGATGTGCCGGGTTGTACCCATCGCGAGCAAGCCCGCTCCAACAACAGCTTTTGCGCTGCGCCAGCGGAGTCTTACATGAAACACAACGTCATTCTGGTAGTGCTCGACGGCTTGAACTTTGAGGTCGCCCGCCTTGCCATGGGCCATCTGCAGGCCTATGTCAGTGCAGAACGGGCCGCACTGTACAAGCTCACCTGCGAGTTGCCAGCCCTGTCGCGCCCGCTCTACGAGTGCATCCTCACCGGCGTGCCGCCGATTGAAAGCGGCATTGTCCACAATAATGTCTCGCGCCTGTCCAACCAGCGCAGCGTGTTCAATTACGCTCGCGATGCCGGATTGATCACAGCGGCAGCGGCCTATCACTGGGTCAGTGAGCTCTATAACCGCTCGCCATTCGTGATTGCCCGGGATCGCCATACCCTGGCTGGGGACTTACCAATCCAATACGGGCATTTCTACTGGAGTGATCATTACCCTGACTCCCACCTGTTCGCCGACGCAGAAAGCCTGCGGGTGGCACACAAGCCGAATTTTTTACTGGTCCACCCCATGAATATCGACGATGCCGGACACAAACACGGCCTCGATACCGCGCAATACCGCAACAGTGCGCGTTCGGCCGACATTATCCTGGCCGACTATCTGCAAGGCTGGCTGCAGGCCGGCTACCAAGTGCTGGTCACTGCTGACCACGGCATGAACAACGATCGCTCCCACAACGGCTTGCTGCCCGAAGAGCGTGAAGTGCCCCTGTTTGTGCTGGGCGATGCGTTCAGCCTGAACCCGGATGTCATGCCAAAACAGCTCGAGTTGTGCGGCACGATCTGCGAGTTGCTTGGCGTAGCTCACGACAAACCGCTGTGCCGCGAGCTGCTGAGGCCCGCGCCATGACCCGGGGCAAATGGCTTGCAGTCCTGTGCCTGGTGCCCTTCGCGGTATTTTTTATCGTATTTCAGATCGCCCCGCTGGTGTGGGTGCTGATCCACAGTGTGCAATCGGAAGAAAGTGGCTGGGGCCTGGCCAACTTCATCAAGATCTTCAACTCCAAATTCTATCTGCAGGCCATCCAACACAGCCTGGAGATCAGTTTCTGGTCCAGCCTGTTCGGCATCATCATTGCCATACTGGGCAGCTATTCGCTGCGCAAGGTGGATTCGCGGCTGCGCAATTTCGTCAACGCATTCGCCAACATGACCAGCAACTTCTCCGGCGTACCGCTGGCCTTTGCATTCATCATTTTGCTGGGCTTTAACGGCAGTATCACGATCATGCTCAAACAGGCAGGGATCATCGAGGATTTCAACCTCTACTCGAAAACCGGCCTGATCATCCTGTACACCTACTTCCAGATCCCCCTCGGCGTGCTGCTGCTTTACCCTGCCTTCGATGCCCTGCGCGAGGACTGGCGCGAATCAGCCTCCCTGCTGGGCGCCAACAGCTGGCAGTTCTGGCGGTTTATCGGCCTGCCGGTACTGACCCCGGCACTGCTCGGCACCTTCGTTATCCTGCTGGCCAACGCCCTGGGCGCCTATGCAACGGTGTATGCCTTGACCACCGGCAACTTCAACGTGCTGCCCATCCGCATTGCCGCGATGGTTTCAGGAGATATCAGCCTGGACCCGAACATGGCCAGCGCCCTGGCGGTGATCCTGGTGGGGCTGATGACCCTGGTAACCCTGGTGCATCAGTGGCTGTTAAAGAGGAGCTACCATGTCGCGCGCTGAAACCACTTCCGCCAGCCTGTACCACCGCAGTGTGGTCTGGCTGCTGTTTCTGATTTTGTTGCTACCGCTGCTGGGCACGTTTATCTACTCCATCGCCAGCAGTTGGTCAGCCACGGTGTTACCCAGCGGTTTTACCTTCAAGTGGTATGACCAGCTGTGGAGCGACCCGCGCTTCCTCAAGGCCTTCGGCCAGTCGCTGCTGGTCTGCGTCGCGGCGCTGGTGCTGTCCGTAGTGCTGATCCTGCCGCTGCTGTTTGTGGTGCATTACCACTTCCCCAAGCTGGATGCGCTGATGAACATCCTGATCCTGCTGCCCTTCGCCGTGCCGCCGGTGGTGTCATCGGTAGGCTTGCTGCAACTTTATGGTTCCGGCCCGCTGCAAATGGTCGGTACGCCGTGGATCCTGATCGGCTGTTATTTCACCGTCGCACTGCCGTTCATGTACCGCGCGATCACCAACAACTTGCAGGCGATCAACCTGCGCGACTTGATGGATGCGGCCCAACTGCTGGGCGCCAGCACCTGGCAGGCGGCATTTTTGGTGGTGCTGCCCAATTTGCGTAAAGGCCTGATGGTAGCCCTGCTGCTGTCGTTCTCGTTCCTGTTTGGCGAGTTTGTGTTCGCCAATATCCTGGTCGGCACCCGCTACGAGACCTTGCAGGTATTCCTGAACAATATGCGCAACAGCAGCGGCCACTTCACCAGCGCGCTGGTCATATCCTATTTCCTCTTTGTACTGGTGCTGACCTGGGTTGCCACCTTCCTGAACAAGGACAAAAGCCAATGAGCTTCGTCAGCGTTGAACACCTGCAAAAATCCTATTCCGGCACCCCGGTATTCAGTGATATCAACTGCAGCATCGCCAAGGGCGAATTCGTCACCCTGCTCGGCCCGTCCGGTTGCGGCAAGTCCA
Organism: Pseudomonas sp. TWR1-1-3; assembly: GCF_049896805.1. Lineage (NCBI taxonomy): Bacteria > Pseudomonadati > Pseudomonadota > Gammaproteobacteria > Pseudomonadales > Pseudomonadaceae > Pseudomonas > Pseudomonas sp. TWR1-1-3. The sequence continues at coordinate 53,444 of NZ_JAFCUZ010000002.1, forward strand.
CGCTGCTGCGCTGTATCGCCGGGTTGACGCCGGTAGATGGCGGCAAGATCCTGCTCGATGGCCAGGACATCGTGCCAGTGAGCCCGCAAAAGCGTGGCATCGGTATGGTGTTTCAGAGTTATGCGCTGTTCCCCAACATGACTGTCGAACAAAACGTGGCCTTCGGCCTGCGCATGCAGAAGGTCAAGGCCGATGACAGCCACAAACGCGTGGCCGAAGCCTTGCAACTGGTGGAGCTGAATGACTTCGCCAAGCGCTATCCGCACCAGTTGTCAGGTGGTCAGTGCCAGCGTGTGGCCCTGGCCCGCTCACTGGTGACGCGTCCGCGCCTGCTGCTGCTGGATGAGCCGCTGTCGGCGCTGGATGCGCGAATTCGCAAGCACTTGCGCGAGCAGATCCGCACCATCCAGCGCGAGCTGGGCCTGACCACTATCTTCGTGACCCACGATCAGGAAGAAGCACTGGTGATGAGCGACCGCATTTTTCTGATGAACAAAGGTCATATCGTGCAGAGCGGCAATGCTCAGACCCTCTATGCAGCCCCGGCAGATGCCTTCGCCGCAGGTTTTATCGGCAACTACAACCTGCTGGACGCGCAAACTGCCAGCCGCCTGTTGCAGCGCCCGGTCAGCAGCCGCATCGCCATTCGCCCGGAAACCCTGGGGTTGAGTGTGCAGGGTGAGCCGGACGGGGTGATTCTCAGCCACAGCTTGTTGGGTAACGTGATCCGCTATCGCGTCGAGGTGCGTGGCGTGCAATTGATCGTCGACGTACTCAATCGTGCGCCCGGCGATTTGTACCCGGACGGCCAAGCCGTTGCGCTATCCATCGATTCGAGCACCCTTTGTGAGGTAGCCTGATGTTCCTGAATTCACTGAAGAGAGAGTTGCGCTGATGGCCCTGGCAATTTTTGATCTGGACGAAACCCTGATTCATGGCGACTGCGCCACCCTCTGGAGCGAGCAGATGGGCCGCCTGGGCTGGGTCGACCCGGTGTCGTTCATGCAGCGCAACAACGAACTGATGGCCGCCTACAGCCGGGGCGAGCTGGCCATGGAAGACTATATGGCTTTCAGCCTGGAGCCGCTGATCGGCCGCAGCCCCGAAGAAGTCGCGCACCTGGTCGAGCCCTGGGTTGAGGACTATATCGAACCGATCATCTTCAGTGACGCAACCAGAACCATTGCCGCGCACCGCAAGGCGGGCGACCGGATCCTGGTCATTTCGGCCTCGGGCACCCATCTGGTCAAACCCATTGCCGAGCGCCTGGGTATCGATGAAGTGCTGGGCATCGAGCTGGAAGTGGCTCACGGCTTTTATACCGGGCACACGGTGGGCACTTTGACTTACCGCGAAGGCAAGATTACGCGCCTGCTGGAGTGGCTGGATGAGCAGGAAGAAAACCTGGAAGGCGCGAGCTTTTACTCCGATTCGCGCAACGACTTGCCGCTGCTGCTCAAGGTCGATCACCCCCATGTGGTAAACCCGGACCCGGTGCTGCGCGAACAGGCTGAAAAGGCCGGGTGGCCGATTCATCACTGGAAATGACCCCCTGAAACTGTGGGAGCGGGCTTGCTCGCGATGGCATCACCGCGATTTGCCTGCCAGACCCTATCGCCTGTATCGCAGGCAAGCCAGCTCCCACAGGTTTTGTGGCGCTCTAAAGACCTGATGCCGGCCAGCTCGGCAAACGCCGCCCTGAAACTGTGGGTGCGGGCTTGCTTGCGATGGCATCACCGCGATTTGCCTGCCAGACCCTATCGCCTGTATCGCAGGCAAGCCAGCTCCCACAGGTTTTGTGGCGCCCTCAAGGCCTGATGCTGGCCAGCTCTCGGCAAACGCCGCCCTGAAACTGTGGGAGCGGGCTTGCTCGCGATGGTATCACCGCGATTGACCTGCCAGACCCTATCGCCTGCATCGCTGGCAAGCCAGCTCCCACAGGTTTTGTGGCGCCCTCAAGGCCTGATGCTGGCCAGCTCTCGGCAAACGCTGCCCTGAAACTGTGGGAGCGGGCTTGCTCGCGATGGTATCACCGCGATTGACCTGCCAGACCCTATCGCCTGCATCGCAGGCAAGCCAGCTCCCACAGGTTTTGTGGCGCCCTCAAGGCCTGATGCTGGCCAGCTCTCGGCAAACGCTGCCCTGAAACTGTGGGAGCGGGCTTGCTCGCGATGGCATCACCGCGATTGACCTGCCAGACCCTATCGCCTGTATCGCAGGCAAGCCAGCTCCCACAGAGGATCAGGTTAAGCTGCTGTCGATCACCAGCACCAGCTTGCCCGACACCTGGTTGCTGGCCAGTTCGGCAAACGCTGCCTGCGCGTCCTCAATCGGGAAGGTCTTGGCCAGTTGCGGACTCAGGCGACCTTCGGTAAACAATGGCCATACCTGCTGCCCCAGATCACTGAGCAAATCCGCCTTGAACTGATCGCTGCGGCTGCGCAGGGTCGAGCCCAGCAACTGAATACGCTTGCCCAGGACCAGCGCCAGATCCAGCTCGGCCTTGCGCCCGCCCATCAGGCCAATCAACACCCAGCGCCCGTCCTGGGCCAGCAGTTTGAGGTTGGATTCGGCATAGTTGGCCCCCACAGGGTCCAGCACCACGTCGAAAGGCCCCAGCGCCTTGAGACTGTCCAGCCCCTCGGTACGCACCACGCCACCCTGGGCACCCAGCGCCTGGCAGTAAGCCAGGCGCTCGGCCGAGCCCACGCTCACCCAGCACGGGCTACCAAAGGCTTTGCACAGCTGAATGGCCGCTGAACCAACACCACTTGCCCCCGCGTGCAGCAATACTTTTTCGCCCGGCTTGAGCGCGGCCAGTTGAAACAGGTTCAGCCATGCCGTGCTGTACACCTCGGGCAATGCCGCAGCCTCCAGCAGCGACAAACCTTCAGGCACCGGCAGTGCATGACGGGCATCAACCACCACTTCCTCGGCCATGCCACCCCCGGCCAGCAAGGCACAGACGCGATCACCCACTTGCCAGGACGACCCTGGCCCTACTTCGCTGACCACACCTGAACACTCCAGGCCCAATACCTCACTGGCCCCCGGCGGCGGCGGATACAAGCCGGCGCTTTGCAACAGGTCTGCCCGATTGAGCCCGGCGGCGGCCACACGAATACGGATTTGCCCTACATCACAGGTGGGGCTTGGCTCTTCAACCCACTTCACTTGACCTTCAACGCCTTGCAATGCTTTCACAGTGCCTCCATAGTGAGTCTGGACTGAGCCCGGAGCTGTTGCACCGGGCTTTTTGCATTATGCGACCGGTCCTTGATGGAACCGGCGACTTCAAAGACGGCCTAATATGCGTTATCAATTGCCCCCGCGTCGAATCAGCATGAAGCATTTATTCCCTAGCACCGCACTTGCCCTATTCATTGGCCTAGGCGTTTTGCCGTTTTCGGCCAATACGTTCGCCGCTAACAGTTGGGATAACCTTCAGCCCGATCGTGATGAGGTAATTGCCAGTCTTAACGTTGTTGAGCTGCTCAAGCGCCATCATTACAGCAAGCCGCCACTGGATGATGCCCGCTCGGCAATCATCTATGACAGCTATCTGAAGCTGCTCGACCCTTCGCGCAGTTACTTTCTGGCCAGCGATATTGCCGAATTCGACAAATGGAAATTCCAGTTTGACGACTTCCTCAAAAGCGGCGATCTGAACCCCGGTTTCATTATCTACAAACGCTATCTGGATCGCGTCAAATCGCGCCTGGACTTTGCGCTTGCCGAGTTGAACAAGGGCGTTGATTCGCTGGACTTCAATGCCAAGGAAACCCTGGAGATCGACCGCAAGGACGCTCCATGGCTCAAGACCGAAGCCGAACTCAACAACCTGTGGCGCAAACGCATCAAGGATGAAGTCCTGCGTCTGAAAATCGCCGGCAAAGAGCCTGCGAAAATCCAGGAACTGTTGACCAAGCGCTACAAGAATCAATTGTCGCGCCTTGACCAGACCCGCAGCGAAGACATCTTCCAGGCGTATATCAACACCTTCGCCATGTCTTACGATCCGCACACCAACTATCTGTCGCCAGATAACGCGGAAAACTTCGATATCAATATGAGCCTGTCGCTGGAAGGCATAGGCGCCGTGTTGCAGAGCGATAACGACCAGGTAAAAATTGTCCGTCTGGTGCCGGCAGGCCCGGCCGATAAAACCAAGCAGGTCGCACCGGCCGACAAGATCATCGGCGTTGCCCAGGGCGACAAAGAGATGGTCGACGTGATCGGCTGGCGTCTGGATGAAGTGGTCAAGCTGATTCGTGGCCCTAAAGGCTCCGTGGTGCGCCTGGAAGTGATTCCGGCGAGCAACGCACCCAATGACCAGACCAGCAAGATCGTGTCCATCACCCGTGAAGCGGTGAAGCTTGAAGAGCAGGCGGCGAAAAAGTCGATCCTCAACCTCAAGCAGGATGGCAAGAACTACAAGCTGGGCGTGATTGAAATTCCGGCGTTCTACCTGGACTTCAAGGCGTTCCGTGCTGGCGACCCGAACTACAAGAGCACCACACGTGACGTTAAAAAACTGCTGACCGAGTTGCAGAAAGAAAAAGTCGATGGCGTGATTATCGACCTGCGCAACAACGGTGGCGGCTCGTTGCAGGAAGCCACCGAACTGACCAGCCTGTTTATCGACAAGGGCCCGACCGTGCTGGTGCGTAATGCAGACGGCAAGGTCGACGTGCTTGAAGACGAAAACCCGGGGGCGTTCTACAAAGGCCCTATGGCATTGCTGGTCAACCGCCTGTCGGCTTCGGCTTCGGAGATCTTCGCCGGTGCCATGCAGGACTACCACCGCGCGCTGATTATCGGCGGCCAGACGTTCGGCAAGGGCACGGTGCAAACCATCCAGCCGCTGAATCACGGTGAGCTGAAACTGACCCTGGCCAAGTTCTACCGGGTTTCCGGCCAGAGCACCCAGCATCAGGGCGTTCTGCCTGACGTCGCCTTCCCGTCGATTATCGACACCAAGGAAATCGGCGAAAGCGCACTGCCCGAAGCCATGCCGTGGGACACCATCCGTCCTGCGATCAAGCCAGCCGTCGACCCGTTCAAGCCTTATATCGACAAGCTCAAGGCCGAGCACGAAGCCCGGGTGGCCAAGGATGCCGAGTTCATCTTTATCCGTGACAAACTGGCCCTGGCCGAGAAGCTGATGGCCGAAAAGACCGTCAGCCTCAACGAAGCCGAGCGTCGCGCCCAGCACGCCGATATCGATGCCAAGCAGTTGGTGATGGAAAACGCCCGCCGCCAGGCCAAGGGCGAAGCGCCGCTCAAGGAAATGAAGAAAGAAGACGAAGATGCACTGCCGGTCGAGCCTGAAAAGACCAAGCCGGAAGATGACGCCTATCTGAGTGAAACCGGGCGGATTCTGCTGGACTACCTCAAGCTCACCTCACAGGTGGCCAAGAAGTAAGTCAGGCAGGTAAAAAAAGGGCGGCCCGCATGATGCGGGCCGCCCTTTTTATTGGCTAACGGTAAAGCCTGGCCATCTGCGGGTCAGCCATCAACCCCGGGCCACCCTGTTGATACAGCACCGCCAGCTTGTGCCCTGCCAGCGGGTGCCCGGCTTTTGCCGCCATCGTCCACCAGCGTGCAGCCTCGGCAGCGTCAGGCGTCTTGCTCAGCGTCCCTGCCAGGCTGAAAACGCCTACCTGGTAGGCTGCCTTGGCGTCACCACTGAGTGCCGCCAGACGCAACAAACGCACCCCCTCCTCCCTGGCGCCCATCCCTTGACCGCGAAAGGCCAGGATATGGCCGTAGAAACTTTGGGCACTGGTGCTGCCGAGGTTGGCCATGCGTGCGAACTGGCCCTCCATCCAGCGCCAGATACGCGGCTGACGGACACACCATGGCCAGTGAAACAACTTGCGCGCCAGCCAGTAACTCAGGCGCGCCTTGAGCCGCCAGAGCACTCAAGCCTCCTCGTGCTCGTAAACATACTCGAACACCCGCACCACCTCAGAGGCATGCCAGGACGCAGCGGCAATCCCGTCCGGCGGGCCGGGGAAACGCCCGAGGCGCTCCACGCATTCGAAAAAACCGGTACGTGGCAGACGGCTTGCACCCTGGCTGATCACCAGCGAACTGCGCAATGGCTGATCGGCCTTGGCATCCATCGCCGCCAGATGTTCAAGTGCGGCGGTGAGGGTCAACATGGCGGGGCTCGGCAATTGCAACCGTTCCAGTAATGCACGGTAAGTCAGCAAGTGGCGCTGTCGACGCGCCTGATCGAGTTCAGCCAACAACCCATCCCAGTGTTGACGACTGATGCGCACGTTCATGATGCTTCCCTCCAGCCTGCGATACCAAGCTCCCAGGCCAAGCTGCGACGGATAGCGAGGTCTGGCAGACGCTCGCCGGTTTCGATCATTCCCAGATATGACGGACTAATGCCTACCGTGCGTGCCAGCACCTCAAGGGCCAGGCCCTTGTTCTCGCGCAAGTGACGCAACTGATCGAGTCCGGGGTGCACCTGCTCGGGTGCCGGTGGCTGCAGATCCTTGTCAGGCTCGGCAGCTGGCTCCTGGACTCCAGCAGCCTTGAGCAGTGCCTGATAACTCTCCCATGAAAGAACGGCGTATTCAGGCTCACCATTACGCTTGATGATTTGAAGATCCATTACTAAACCCCGTCAGACTTTTTTCGTAAATCGAGTCAGAACTTTCCCTTTGAGCTTAATCCTATCAGCCGCGAAGGTCTCTGGGGTTTTCACTCAAAAGTGAATAATTTGTGAAAACAACCGAAAAAGCCGTCATTTGCTGAAAATGTTATCCACACAAATTGTGGATAACCTTGTGAACAGAGCTGTTTTTCAACCCTGAAAGGCCCGTCCCATAAGGGCTGTACTCAGATCGGGCATTTTTTACACACATAAAAAAACCCATAAATTCATTGACTTGGCAGTCAGCAACTACTAGCCAAGAGAACTTATGGGTATTGAAAATACTGCAGGACAAAGCCTACAGAAACAAAAGGTGGACTACATAAACGACAACGCCCCGTCGAGACGGGGCGTTGCCTGTACCAGAAGCTGCTTACTGGGCAGCGTCTTGTGCCGGTTTTGCAGGGTCTTTGATGCCCAGCAGCTCCAGGTCGAATACCAGCACCGAATTGGCCGGGATAGCCGGGCTCGGGCTTTGCGCGCCGTAAGCCAGTTCGCTAGGGATATACAGCTTGTACTTCTCGCCAACGTGCATCAGTTGCAGGCCTTCAACCCAACCCGGGATCACGCCGCTAACCGGCAGATCAATCGGGCTGCCGCGCTCAACCGAGCTGTCGAACACCTTGCCGTCGATCAGTTTGCCTTCGTAGTGAACAGTGACTACGTCGGTAGCTTTTGGCTGAGGGCCATCGGCTTTCTTGATAACTTCGTACTGCAAGCCGGAAGCGGTAGTGACAACACCGGCCTTCTTGCCATTTTCTTCGAGGAATTTTTTGCCTGCCGCAGAGGCTTCTTCACTCATTTTGGTCAGACGTTCTTCGGCACGTTTTTGCAGGGCTGCGAACGCTTCGATCAGTTCGTCATCCTTGAGCTTTTGCTCTTTTTTGCCGACGGCATCTTCGATGCCCTGGGCTACGGCCTTGGAATCCAGATCATCCATGCCTTCTTGAGCCAGGCTCTTGCCCATGTTCAGGCCAATGCCGTACGAGGCTTTTTGCGCCGGAGTTTTCAGCTCTACGCTGGTCTGCGAATCACAACCCGCCAGTACCAGGCTTACCAGGGCCACAGCTGCCGCCAACCGATGCTGTTTCATGCTATTTCCTTGTTCATGCGCCAAATGGGCAATCGAATAAAGCCGCGAGCTTATCAGGCGGCCGCGACCAATGGCTACCGGCATAAGAGAGGCAATTGGTGGATAAGTTCATGCATTAATAACAATTCATTTTAGCCGCAACTTTTGTTAACACATCGGTAAACCCGGCAATGCCCCCCCCTGCTCTCTTGATGCCTGACCGCAGCTGAGGCATAAGGCTGTAATTATTTTTACAAGGAGCGTTACTGTGCGTCTGTTTTACCGTGTTCTGCTGGGGCTGCTGGTGGCTGTAGCCATGGGCCTTGGCCTGGTGATCTATTTTGTTGCCAATCCAAAACTGCCGGCCTACCAGCCTGTGCAGCAACTGCACTACCTGGATCAGTGGAGTCCTGCTGAGCGCCAGACCTACTACTACACCCCCCAGGGCACTCAGGTTAAAGGCCTGCATTACGACTGGTTCAGCGCCCTGGAGCTGCCGTTTTCCAAACAACCCTTCGCGGCCCCCGAGTACCTGGCGCGCTTCGGCTTTCTGGTGGACCCCAAGCAGCAGGCCAGTGCTGCCAACCCGGGTAACCTGCCAGTAGGCTTTACCCGCCACCAGAACCCCGGCAGCAACGTGGAGTATCTGGATATCACCTGCGCGGCCTGCCACACCGGCGAATTGCGTTTCAAAGGCCAGGCGGTGCGCATTGACGGGGCTCCGGCACAGCATGTGCTGCCATCGAGCGTGCCAACCCTGCGCGGCGGCAGCTTCGGCCAGGCGCTGGTCGCCAGCCTCGCAGCGACCTACTACAACCCGTGGAAATTCGAACGATTCGCCCGCACCGTACTGGGCGATCAATATGATGCGCAGCACCAGCAACTGCGCAAGGACTTCAAGGCATCCCTGGACACCTTCCTTGGCGTGGCCTGGAACGATACCCATCGCGGCCTTTATCCGACACTCGAAGGCCCGGGCCGTACCGATGCCTTCGGCCGGATCGCCAACGCCAGTTTCGGCGACGCGATTTCCCCCGACAACTATCGCGTGGCCAATGCCCCGGTAGACTATCCGCATCTGTGGGACATGTGGACCTTCGACTGGGTGCAGTGGAACGGGTCAGCCAAGCAGCCGATGGCACGCAACATCGGTGAGGCGCTTGGCGTGGGCGCGACCCTGAACTTTTTCGACAAACATGGCCAACCCCTGCAGGGCGATGCCCGTTATCCGTCCAGTGTTCGCGTCAACGATCTGCACCTGATCGAAGAAACCCTGCAAAAGCTCAAACCACCGGTCTGGCCTGAAGCGCTGTTCGGTAAAATTGACCGCCCACTGGCGGCCAAGGGTCGAACCCTGTTCAGCGAAAACTGCGCCGGTTGCCATGTACCGCCTGAAGTCGAAGAAAACGGGCGGATGGTCAAGCAACTCAAGTTGCTGCCTGTGGAAGTGATCGGTACCGACCCCAATACCGCCAATAATATCGCCGACAACCGCTACGACCTCAGTGCGCTGCAATGGGACGCAGAGGAGCTGGCCAGGATGAACGTCGACCTGTACCCCAGGACCGACGCACCTCTGGACATGAGCAAGCTGTCTGTAGCCAAGGGCCTGGCCTATGTCACCGCCTTTGTTGAAAAGCGTGCCTATCACGATGCCAATATCGGCCCCGAAGAACAGGATCGCCTCAACGGCTTTGGCTTGCCGATCGGCGTATTGGAGGTGCGTGCCTACAAGGCGCGGCCGCTGGACGGGATCTGGGCCACAGCACCCTTCCTGCACAATGGTTCGGTGCCTACGGTGTACCAATTGCTCTCGCCTCAGGCCGAGCGTGATCAGACCTTTTATCGCGGCAGTTTTGAATATGACCCGCGCCACCTGGGCTATCGCACCGAGGCCTTTGACGGCGGTTTTGTACTCGACACCCGCATCAGCGGCAACCACAACAGCGGTCACGAGTTCCGCGCCGGCCCTCGCGGCAACGGGGTCATCGGGCGCCTGCTGCAACCCGAAGAACGCTGGGCATTGCTGGAGTACCTGAAAGTGCTCGGCGGCCCTCTCGAGCAGGAATTGCCACAGCCATGAAAGATCTCCGTCATCTGAAAAAAATCGCTAAAAGGATGTTTGCATGCTGACCACTTTCTGGCTTCGACTCGGCAAATGGCTGGGCAAGCTGCTTTTACTGCTCGTTGCCCTGGGCTTACTCGGTTGGGCGCTGGCCTCCGGCTGGTACGCCTGGCAACATCGCGGGCCGGTTTCGGCGCGCGAGCAGATCCCGGACGGTGAAGCCGCCATGACCCGGGACACCATCCAGACCGCAATCCGCATCGTAGACCAGCACCGCGAAAACACCCGCTACTTGCGCGATGCCCATGCCAAGGCCCACGGCTGCGTCAAGGCCGAAGTCGAGGTACTAGCCGACCTCGACCCGGCGCTGCGCCAGGGTGTGTTTGCCACGCCGGGCAAAACCTGGCAAGCGGTGATGCGCCTGTCCAATGGCAACGCCTACCCACAGTTCGACAGCATTCGCGATGCCCGCGGCATGGCCATCAAGTTGCAGGACGTGCCCGGCACTCAACTGATGCCAGGCCAGCAAGGGCGCACCGAGCAGGACTTTGTGATGTTCAACCATCCCAATTTCTTTGTCAGCGATGTCGCTGAATACCGCCAGAACATCGGCGCGCAGGCTGATGGCAAAAAGGTCCTGGCGTTTTTCCCGTCCTGGGACCCGCGCAGCTGGCAAGTCCGTCATCTGTTTATCGCCCTGGCTACCCTGGCACCCGCCCCTGCCAGCCCAACACAAACGACATATTTTTCTGTGTCGCCCTACAAGTTCGGCACAGCCAATGCCAAGTACCGCGTAGCCCCTGACCCCGACAGTTGCCCGGCTTACAGCCTGCCCAAGCAGAATGAGGCGCTGCCCAATTTTTTGCGTAACGCCTTGAACCAGCAACTGTCAACGGATCGGGTGCCCGCCTGCTTCGTGCTGCAGATCCAGCGTCAGGACGCCAATCGTTTTATGCCGATCGAAGACACCAGCATCGAGTGGAAAGAATCGGACGCGCCCTTTGAAACCGTCGCACGGGTCAAGGTGCCAGCTCAGGACTTTGACACGCCAGGCCAGAATCTGGCTTGTGACAACCTGTCGTTCAGCCCATGGCATGGCATTGAGGAACACCGGCCGATTGGCGGGATCAACCGCCTGCGCAAGGCGGTGTATGACGCGGTCAGCGACTACCGCCACGCACGCAACGCCGAGCAGCAATAACCCGCTCATTCGACAACGGGTGCGAACCAAATGTGGGAGCGGGCTTGCTCGCGATGCAGACGGCGCGATCCTTGAATCAGATCGCGTCGATGCCATCGCGGGCAAGCCCGCTCCCACAGGGGTAGTTCAGGGCCGGCGAATCAGTGAACCGGCAATTCCACGCCTTCAAACAGCTCTTCCAGCTCTTGCTTGTTGTGGCAGGCAATCGCTTTGGCCATCACTTCACGGGTGAGGTGCGGGGCAAATTTTTCGATAAAGTCGCACATGAATCCGCGCAGGAAAGTGCCACGACGGAAACCGATTTTGGTGATGCTGGACTCGAACAGCTCGCTGGCATCAAGGACCACCAGATCTTTATCCAGATTGGTGTCGACGGCCATTTTGGCCACGATGCCAACACCCAGGCCCAAACGCACATAGGTTTTGATCACGTCGGCGTCGGCAGCGGTAAATACCACTTTAGGGGTCAGGCCACGATGGCTGAACGCCTCGTCGAGCTTGGAGCGACCGGTAAAGCCGAACACATAGGTCACGATCGGGTATTCGGCCAGCGCTTCGAGGGTCAGCTTTGGCAGTTTGGTCAGCGGGTGACCCTGAGGCACCACGACGCAGCGATTCCAGCGGTAGCACGGCATCATCACCAGGTCGCCGAACAGCTCAAGGGCTTCAGTGGCAATGGCAAAATCGACAGTGCCATCGGCGGCCATCTCGGCGATCTGCATGGGCGAACCCTGGTGCATATGCAGGGCTACGTCCGGATACTGCTTGATAAAGTTGCTGATCACCGGCGGCAATGCATAACGCGCCTGGGTGTGGGTGGTGGCAATCGACAGCGTACCCTTTTTCTCGTTGGAGAATTCCTGGGCGATCTGCTTGATGCTTTCGACCTTGCGCAGGATCTCGCCAGCGGTCGTGATGATGCGCTCGCCAGCCGGAGTGACGCGAGTCAGATGTTTGCCGCTGCGGGCAAACACCTCGACGCCCAGTTCGTCTTCAAGCAGGCGGATCTGTTTGCTGATACCCGGCTGTGAGGTGTAAAGACTCTGCGCGGTGGCCGAAACGTTGAGGTCGTGGTGCGCCACTTCCCAGATGTAGCGCAATTGTTGAAGCTTCATATGCATCCCTCAAAGCTGATAGGCGCCAAGGCATCGGCGGCGATATATAACTATATGGAAGGTTGGAATAAGAAATCTAGAACTTTTTTATCATTTTTATTGATTCATCAGCCTTACACATCAGCACTGCGCCGGCGCTGCATCAGGGGCACCAGATACACCGGTATCTTGGCCAGCTCGATAACTCGGGCGGCCGTACGCCCCAAATGCGATTCGCCCCCCGAGGGCTGGGCATGACTGCCCAGTATGAGCAGGTCTACTGAAAGCTTTTGCGACTGCTCCAGAATGACGTGTGAAGGCTCCCCTTGAATAACCTTGACCGATCGAATCAAGGCCAGTTCCTGTTCCCATCCCGCCAACTCTTCGCGAAGACTCTCCAATACCCGCAACTCGATATTGGAAAGCATTGTGCTCATGCCCTGCTGGTGCAGCTCGCTCAACGCCTGCTCATCGAGATAGCTCTGCAGTACCGACTCGGCAAACAGGCCCATGGGCTCGACCACATGCAACACAAACAGATCGGCGCTGAAACTGCGGGCCATTCCAAGCGCATGCTGCATCACAACGGGCGCGTAAATGCCGAGGTCAGTGGCGTACAGGATTGAGCGAATCATGCGACCTTCCCGACAGCGTCAATATACGAAGTAAGTTGAGCTTAGCAGCGTCGGGACAAGTGCGATGCTCCGCTCGGCAACTCGCCGGCAATGCTTATTCGGGGGCAAAATCCCTGGATTCATTGCTGATGCCGTGAGGCACATGGCCGGTCGCCACCACCTGGCGCGCCCTCTCGCAATGACCGGCCTGGTCATCAAAAAATACATCCGCAGCAAAGGCTTCGAGAAAGGCCGATTTATCCAGCCCGCCCAGAAAAAGCGATTCATCCAGACGAATGTCCCAGTCACGCAACGTGCGGATCACCCGTTCATGGGCAGGCGCCGAACGGGCAGTGACCAGCGCAGTGCGAATCGGGCAGTTGTCATCGGGGAACTCACGTTGCAACAGGTTTAAAGCCTCCAGAAAGCCCTTGAAGGGCCCGCCCCGCAGCGGATTGCGCGCAGATTCGCGCTCAAGGGACTGAAATGCCTCCAGACCTCCAGACTGGAAAACCCGCTCCGACTCGTCGGAAAACAGCACCGCATCACCGTCAAAGGCAATCCGCAGTTCATTGCTTTCGGCACGCAGTGAGCCACCCGAGAGAATGGTTGCGGCTGCAAAACCCGCATCCAGGGCACTGCGCACATCCTCGGCATGGGTCGACAAAAACAGATCACAACCAAAAGCATTGAGATAGGGATGGGGGTTGCGCCCGCCCGAGAACGCAGCCCGGGAAATATTCAGGCCGTAATGCTGGATCGAATTGAACACCCGCAGCCCGGTATCGGCGCTGTTACGCGAGACCAGCACCACCTCGACCCGCTCCCGGCCAAGGCTGGCATTAAAGCTCAGGAGCTTCTTGACCAGCGCAAAGGCATCCCCCGGGGCCAGTACTTCATCTTCATGTTCGATCTGGTATTGCCGGTACGCCTCGATCCCCTGGGCCAGGTACACCTGATGGCTATCGCTCAAGTCGAACAGGGCCCGAGAAGAAATGGCCAGCACCAGCTTGCCCTTTAAGCCTTTGCTCATATCGCCTCCACAGCACTAAAGCGGGTTCAAACGTTGCTTCACGGTAGCTCGTCAGGTTCAAGCATCAAGGCCAGCCGAACATGATGTGCCAGCTCACCTTCGCTCAGGCGCGATTTCAACTCACCGTAAAAGGCCCCGTTGTGCACCACAAACAGGCTAGGCAGATGGAAAATTTCGTAGCGCTCGACCAACCCGCCGTTGTTGCCGGCATCAATCCAGCACAACCGTTCAACGGGCAATTGCATGCCGGGCAGCATGCGCCGGGCCACCCGGCACGCCGAACAGCCCGCACCGGTAAAGATGACCAGCGAGGTGCCGGGAAGTGCCAGCAGTAGCTGGTCGGCATCAAAGTCAGTCAGTTCCATCGCAGTCACTATACTCATAAGACAATACTAATTTAATGGCACCTGGAGTCCGAATTCATGGGTCGTTTTTTACCTCACCCAGATGATATTCCCGTTGAGATAACGCTACGCAACCAACCTTCACTGCCGCGCCAGAAGCTGCACTCTATCAGCCTCGGCGGCGTGGCATGCAACAGCGACAGAAGCTGGCGATGCGGCACCGCCGTTGATATGTCCATGCCTACCCTGGGGGAAAACGCACGTTATCCGGGCTATATAGCCTGGTGCGAAAAGCGCAAGGAGGGTTACCGCATCGGCGTTGCCTTGATTGATGAACAAACCCTGTTTGGCGCGCGAATGGGCGAACAGGTCTGTCAGATAGAACACTTCTCACGCCTGCAGCAGCAACAAAGCCCCTGCCCCCAGGACCTGCAAGCCCTGGCTCTGGAATGGGTCACTCATCACGCCGTGGAGTTCTCGCAAGCCACCATGGACCACGCAATGGCGCAGGCCGTGCTGGATTAAAGCTGTACCTGCCCATTGTCGACCTACCGGATAACGCGTTAAGGTTCGGCTCCCCGATGCGCTCAATCAAGCTGTGCTCCGCCGCACGGGGATCGCTGGCGGCCGGCACCCGTGACCTGACGAGTAACACGATGGCTGATTTACCGATCGACGACCTAAACGTTGCCTCCAACGAAACCCTGATCACCCCTGAACAGCTCAAACGCGAGATTCCTCTCAGCGAAACAGCGCTGCGGACCGTGACCAAAGGGCGCGAGGTGATTCGCAACATCCTGGATGGCACTGACCATCGACTGTTCGTTGTCATCGGGCCTTGCTCGATTCACGATCTCAAGGCTGCCCATGAATACGCCGAGCGCCTGAAGGTGCTTGCGGCTGAAGTCAGCGACACGCTGTATCTGGTCATGCGGGTTTATTTCGAAAAGCCCCGTACCACCGTGGGCTGGAAAGGCCTTATCAACGACCCGTATCTGGACGACTCGTTCAAGATCCAGGACGGTCTGCATATTGGTCGCAAGCTGCTGCTGGACCTGGCCGAAATGGGCCTGCCAACCGCAACTGAAGCCCTCGACCCGATTTCCCCGCAGTACTTGCAGGACCTCATCAGCTGGTCGGCCATCGGCGCACGCACCACTGAGTCCCAGACTCACCGTGAAATGGCGTCCGGCCTGTCTTCGGCCGTAGGCTTCAAGAACGGTACCGATGGCGGCCTGACGGTTGCGATCAATGCCTTGCAGTCGGTTTCAAGCCCGCATCGTTTCCTGGGTATCAACCAGGAAGGCGGCGTGTCGATCGTCACCACCAAGGGCAATGCCTACGGTCATGTGGTATTGCGCGGCGGCAACGGCAAACCGAACTATGACTCCGTCAGCGTTGCGCTCTGCGAGCAGGCACTGACCAAGGCCAGGATCACCCCGAACATCATGGTCGATTGCAGCCACGCCAATTCCAACAAAGACCCGGCCCTGCAGCCGCTGGTCATGGAAAACGTGGCCAACCAGATCGTCGAGGGCAACCAGTCGATTATCGGCCTGATGGTTGAGAGTCACTTGAACTGGGGCTGCCAGGCAATTCCTAAAAACCTTGAAGACTTGCAGTACGGCGTGTCGATCACTGATGCCTGCATCGACTGGTCGGCTACCGAGACCACCTTGCGCAGCATGCATGCCAAGCTCAAGGATGTGTTGCCAAAGCGCACCCGCGGCTAACAGCCCATGTGGGAGCGGGCTTGCTCGCTCCCACAATAGTTTGGCGTCAGTTCCGCACGGTTGCAGACGCACACAAAAACGCCGGGCATGCCCGGCGTTTTTGTGTGCGTGTTCTTCAGGTATTGGCCTGAGGGCGCTTGTGGCGTTCCATATAGCGCTCAACGTATGAACACGAGGGAATCACCTCATAGCCCATCTTGTCTGCGTAATCGAGCGCCTGCTCCGTCAAGGCTGCCGCAATACCCCGACCACGCAGGGCGTTAGGCACAAACGTGCGATAGATATCCAGAGTCTGCTTGCCCAGATCCATGTAGGTCAGGTAAGCACGATGACCGTCGACAGTGGTCTCAAACTGGTGACCTGCCTGGTCATGGTGGATAGACAACGCCTCGCTCATCATTGCTCCTCGCGGGTCTTGTAGTGTGACCCCTACCTTACTGATGTTTTTCCGCCGAGGGAACTACTACGCCATCACGCACGCGCTGCCAGCCCGGGATGTGCCGGCAGGCCTGATTAGAGAGTAGCCACTCTAGTGCAAATGTTCACTTCCCGGGGCAGCCAGTTGTCAGCAGATCAGGCCCGCCCCAACGTTTCGCCGGCCCGACATCCTTGACCCGGCCCTGAACATTTTCCGGAAGGTTGAGGCTATGACGTACAACCGCACTTAAAGTCACGCTGCGCCATCACTCTGATGCCACTTCGTGCACTCCAAACTGACTGTTTTACAAACACAATCTGTTAAAGCTAGCCTACCGAGATTGCCAGCCAATTATTTTTTTTGGTTCTTGCGCTAGGTCATTTTACTTACTACAAGTAATGGGTACTATGTACGCCGGCTGTTTCCTCACTTTGAAGGAACAGCTTCAATTAGAAAGTCCTTGAAGGGGAACACGATGAACAACGTTCTGAAATTCTCTGCTCTGGCATTGGCCGCAGTTCTGGCTACCGGTTGCAGCAGCGTATCTAAAGAAACTGAAGCCCGTCTGACTGCAACTGAAGATGCAGCAGCTCGCTCCCAGGCTCGTGCTGACGAAGCCTACCGTAAAGCTGATGAAGCTCTGGCTGCTGCTCAAAAAGCACAACAGACTGCTGACGAAGCTAACGAGCGCGCTCTGCGCATGCTTGAAAAAGCAAGCCGCAAGTAATAGTCCTTCGGGACTGTTATCAAGCCGACCTATTTATAGGTCGGCTTTTTTATTGCCTGCCGGTCACTAAACAGGCAATAAAAAAGCCGCCAGGGGTATTAACCAGGGCGGCTTTTTATTGCGCTTGTTCAGTACGGCTTACTGCACATAATCCAGCGACTGGCCAGTAGCCATACCGGTATTGGTTGTGCCGATTACTGCAGGTATGCCGGTTTCTGCTCCCACTACCGGGAATGCCAGATCCTTGTCTATCTGGATGCTGTTTTCAAGGTCCTGATGCTTGAGCAGGAAGTTCATGAAGCCTGCGTACTTGTTCTGCAAGTCTTCAGGGGTCAAGTGCGACTTGTCGCTCACGGCCAGCAACGAACCATCCTTCACGTTCAACGGCTCGTGAACTTCAAGGAACACCTTGCCGCCACTGACGCCAATTTTGTACGGCTCGTTGATGATCCGCACCGGCGTACCCACCGGCACCATCTGCGCCATTTGCAGCACGTTCTGGTTAAGCATGCGGAAGCAGCCGTGGCTGGTGCCCGTGCCAATGCCGAACTTGGCGTTGGAGCCGTGGATCAGGTAGCCCGGCATGCCGAGGGTGAACTTGAACGGACCCAGCGGGTTATCGGGGCCTGCGGGCACCACGTTAGGCAGCGGGTCACCATTTTTGGCGTGCTCGGCCTTGATCGAAGCCGGCGGTGTCCAGGTCGGATTGGGCGTCTTGGCGGTGATTTTGGTTTGCCCCAGGGGCGATCCCCAACCTTCGCGGCCAATCCCCAGCGGGAAGGTGTAAACCTTGTTCTGGTCCTTGGGATAATAATACAGGCGGTATTCGGCGAGGTTGATCACGATCCCCTCACGCTTGCCCGGCGGCAGGATGAACTGGGTCGGCAACACGATATCGGTATCGACGAGGGTGCCGTCCGGGTTCTTTTTGACCGGCAGCCAGGCGTCTACCCCGGGGTTGGCAGCGATCATTTCCGAATAGCCCAGCTCGTACTGGTTACCCAGGTCGGCAAAGGAGTCTTCGTACTTGCCTTTGATCACCTGCACTTCGCCAACGACATCTTCGCCAGGCGGTGGCAGCGGGAATTCAAGCGCGACCGCGGGACCCGCAACACAAAGTGCGGCAACGGACAGGTAGCGGGTAACTGCAGGTAGGCGCGACAACATCCGGAACATCCTTCGCATAATCAACGGGGGACAAAAAAAGGGAGTGTACACCGCGCCCACGGGGAGCGTGAGCCGGTCAGGGCATCAAACAGGTAAGATCATAGTTCAAAGCGCAACTCTGGCCAGATGGGCTCCGTGCCCCGGCGCTGCGACTCGATGATTGCCCGGCACAGCGGGCATAACCGGTGGTCCTGAAACACCTTGCGGGTGACATCCGACCAACGCGGTTGCGCCGGCAGCAATGAGCCACACAAGGTGCGGTCAATGGTGCCTCCCAGCTCCAGTTGACGTGTCACCAGATGCACCCGTACCTCCTGGCAGGCGAACAGATCGAGCTGCTCATCGGGCTCGATCAGTTGATAGGCATATAAAGACCAGGCAGGACGCGACATCGAGGGCTCCAAATCGGGGGGGCGCCACCTTAGCCGAAACACTGCCACTAGAAAAGCATCAAAGCAGGGGTTTTAACGCCGGCCACACATTATCCAGCAAAAGCCCCTGCGCACCGACTGCCGGGTGGATGCGATCGGCCTGCATCAGTTCGGGCTTGCCGCCCACGCCCTCAAGCAAAAACGGCACCAGGGCAACGTTTTTTTCCTTGCCCAGCTCGCTGTACACCGCAGCAAAAGCCCGGGTGTAACGCGTGCCATAATTGGGCGGCAATTGCATCCCCAACAGCAACACCTTGGCACCCGCCTGCTGCGAGGCATCGATCATTCCTGCAAGATTTTGTTTCAATTGCGCAGGGAGCTGCCCGCGCAGGCCATCGTTGCCACCCAGCTCGACAATCACTACATCCGGTTTATGCTCTGCAAGCAGCGCAGGAAGCCGCGCCAGCCCTCCGGCGCTGGTGTCGCCACTGATCGAAGCATTGACCACCTTGTCGTCGTAGCCTTGCTCCCTGAGCCGCTGTTCGAGCAAAGACACCCATCCCTGACGGGTATCCAGGCCGAAAGCCGCGCTGATACTATCGCCGACGATCAAGATAGTTCCCGCCGTTGCCGTCTGTGCCACGCACATCAGGGCCAGAGCAACACTTAAAAACCACACACGCATTGGATTCTCCATGGGCGAAAGTATTCTCACCGCGCAGAACCTTAGCAAAGTGGTTCCCAGCGCGGAAGGCGAGTTAACCATCCTGCACTCCTTGAGCCTCGAACTGAGCAAGGGCGACAGCCTGGCGATTGTCGGCGCCTCAGGTTCAGGCAAATCGACGCTGCTGGGCCTGCTCGCCGGCCTCGACCTGCCCAGCCAGGGCGAAGTAATCCTGGCCGGGCGGGCCCTGAGCACCCTGGACGAAGACCAGCGCGCCCGGGTGCGGGCCGAACACGTGGGCTTTGTGTTCCAGTCATTCCAGCTGCTCGACAGCCTCAATGCCCTGGAAAACGTCATGCTGCCGCTGGAACTGGAGGGTCGCAAGGATGCCCGCGAGCATGCCCGCCACCTGCTGGAACGCGTCGGCCTGGGCCAGCGCCTGAGTCACTCGCCACGCCAGCTGTCCGGCGGCGAGCAGCAACGGGTCGCCATTGCCCGGGCATTTGCCGCCAATCCCGACGTGCTGTTTGCCGATGAACCCACCGGCAACCTGGACAGCCACACTGGCGAGCGCATCACCGACCTGCTCTTTGAACTGAACAAGGAAAACGGCACCACCCTGGTGCTGGTGACCCATGACGAACGCCTGGCCCATCGTTGCCGGCGCCTGATCCGTCTTGAAGCTGGCCATCTGGTCGGCCCTCTGGAGCCCTGATGGCACGTCTGCCGCTGTTGCGCATGCTGAGTCTGGCCGTACGCCAATTACTGCGCGATGCCCGCGCCGGCGAGCTGCGGGTGCTGTTCTTCGCCCTGCTGGTCGCCGTGGCGGCCAGCACGGCCATCGGCTACTTCGGTGCCCGTCTTAATGGCGCGATGTTGTTGCGTGCCACTGAGTTCCTCGGCGCCGACCTGGTGCTTGATGGCACGGCCCCGGCCCGTGAAGAACAAATCAAGGTCGGCAACGACCTGGGCCTCGAACACGCCCGGGTGGTCGAATTCGCCAGCGTGATTGCCACCGACAATGGCATTCAGCTCTCCAGCATCAAGGCGGCAGACGATGCCTACCCGTTGCGCGGCGAACTGAAAAGCGCCCCGCAGCCCTATGCCGAAGAACAGCCTGGGGGCGGTCCCAAATCCGGTGAGGCCTGGGCCGAAGCCCGACTGCTGACCGCGCTGGACCTGAAGGTCGGCGATGAAATCGATGTCGGTTCAAAAACCGTGCCTATCACCCGCGTGCTGACTTACGAACCCGACCGGGCCGGCAACCTTTACAGCCTGACCCCACGAGTACTGATCAATCTGGACGACCTTGCCGCCACCGGCATCGTACAACCGGGCAGCCGTGTCACCTACCGCGAACTGTGGCGCGGTGAAGCACCGGCGCTGGAATCGTATCGCCAGGTGATCAAGCCTGGCCTGGACGCCAACCAGCGCCTCCTGGACGGCCGTGACGGCAACCAGCAGATCGGCGGTGCGCTGGGCAAGGCCGAACGCTACCTGAACATGGCCAGCCTGGTGGCAGTGTTGCTGGCGGGCGTGGCCGTAGCGTTGTCTGCCACCCGCTTTGCCAATCGGCGTTTCGATGCCAGCGCCCTGCTGCGTTGCCTCGGCCTGTCACGGCGCGAAACACTCTGGTTGTTTACCCTGCAACTGAGTGTGCTCGGGCTGCTGGCCAGCCTCGCCGGCGCCTTTCTCGGCTGGCTCGCGCAACTTGGACTGTTCGCCCTGTTGCATGACCTGCTGCCGGCTAACGTACCGCCCGGCGGCCTGATGCCGGCGATTGCCGGGATGGGTACCGGGCTGGTGGCGCTGGCTGGTTTCGCCTTGCCGCCGCTCGCGGCACTGGGCCGCGTGCCTCCACTGCGGGTGTTGCGCCGCGATTTGCTGCCGATTCCGGCCAGCACCTGGACCGTCTACGGCGCGGCGCTGCTGGCACTGGGGCTGATCATGTGGCGCATGAGCCTGGACCTGGTGCTGACCTTCGCCCTGCTCGGGGGTGGCGTGATTGCCGCCGTGGTGCTTGGCGGAATCCTGCTGCTGGGCCTGCAAAGTCTGCGCCGCCTGCTGGCCCGTGCCTCACTGCCCTGGCGCCTGGGGCTGGGTCAGTTGCTGCGCCATCCGCTGGCCGCGGCGGGCCAGGCCCTGGCCTTTGGCCTGATCCTGCTGTCGATGGCCCTGATCGCCCTGCTGCGCGGCGAATTGCTCGACACATGGCAAAACCAGTTGCCCAAAGATGCACCCAACTACTTTGCGCTGAATATCCTGCCGGCCGACAAGGAGGCTTTCGGCGCCCACCTGATGACCCTTCAGGCCCGCGCTGCGCCGCTGTACCCGGTCATTCCGGGGCGTCTGATCAGCATCAATGGCGAACCGGTGCAGGACATCGTCAGCAAGGACTCCAGTGGCGACAAGGCCATCCAGCGCGACCTGAGCCTGACCTGGGCCGCTGACCTGCCTGCCGAAAACCAGCTGACGGCAGGTAGCTGGTGGGGCCCGAAGCCCGAAGGCGATGTGCCGGGCGTTTCAGTGGAAGCCAAAGTCGCCGAAAGCCTCAAGCTGAAGCTGGGCGACCTGATGACCTTCACCATTGCCGGTGTCAATCGCGAAGCACGGGTCACCAGTTTGCGCAGCATCAACTGGGACAACTTCCAGCCCAACTTTTTCATGATTTTCCAGCCTGGCACCTTGCAGGACTTGCCGGCCACCTACCTCACCAGCTTTTACCTGGCACCGGGACACGACAAGGAAATCATCGAACTGTCGCGCACCTTCCCGGCTGTGACCATCTTGCCTATCGATGCATTGCTGGAGCAACTGCGCAGCATCCTGGCGCAAGTGACCATTGCTGTGGAATACGTGCTGCTGTTTGTGTTGGCGGCGGGCATGGCGGTGCTGTTTTCCGGCTTGCAATCCACCCTGGATGAACGCATTCGCCAGGGCGCCCTGCTGCGCGCGCTGGGGGCCGAGCGGCAACTGCTGGTGAAGGCCCGGCGCATCGAGTTCGGCCTGCTGGGCGCCACCAGCGGCCTGCTGGCGGCGCTGGGGGCCGAACTGGTCAGCCTGGTGCTGTACCGCTTTGCCTTTGACCTGCCGTGGCACCCACATCCGTGGTTGTTGCTGTTGCCGGTGCTGGGCGCGGTGATGGTGGGCGGTGCGGGGGTGTTCGGCACCCGCAGGGCGCTGAATGCCAGCCCGTTGACAGTGTTGCGCGAGGGTTGATATGGCCAGACACTATAAATCCTGGCGCTGAGGAGCGCAGCGAGGCTGCGATCGTCGTTTTGGGATTCAACTGTTACGCCGCGTACATATCCGGCATTCGCGTTTAACTGAAATATTGGTTTCGCCCTTACGGCGAGTCCATTTTGAAAGGACCCAAAAGGACCCAAAAGGAACCAAAAGGTCCTCGCCCTACCACTCGGCCGATTCGCCAAGGTTCGCCGGCTCCCTCCCTCCGGCTCTGTTATGGGAGCGGGCTTGCCCGCGATGGCAGCACTTTGTTCCTCCAGATAGAACGAGGTGCCTGCATCGCGGGCAAGCCCGGCTCCCACAGGGAGATATGTCGGTCGAAAATCCTGCATTCAAACAGGCCGGCCGGTCGGCCGCCTCGACGGCTTTTGATCTTGATCTACCCGCCCCATCGGGAGGCCGAGAGGAGGTTCTGCGCAGTGGGTCGACCGGCATGGATGCCGGGAGAGCCGCGATGGGCCATGGATGGCCCGTGGCGGCGGGCCCACGGAGCGGGACCGGAACGAGGGAACCTGAGCGCAGCGAAGGCCGTACGCCAGGGGCAAGCCTTTTTGGTTACTTTTTCGGCGTCTGGAAAAAGTGACTCGCCGTAAGGGCGAAACCAATATTCCAGTTAAACGCAGATGCCGGATATGTACGCGGTACACCAGTTAAACCCTGCAGCGGCTAAATATCCGCCCAGGTTTTACCCTAGCTTTTCTCGTAATAAATCTCGTTGATCCACCACAGCACTTCCCCGCTCGGTGTCTGCACCACTGCCTCGTCGCCCACCTCTTTCTTCAACAGCGCACGGGCCATCGGTGAGTCGATGGAGATGTAGTCGTTGCGTCCGTAGATTTCGTCGTAACCCACAATGCGGAATTTCTTGACGTCCCCGGCCTCGTTTTCAATTTCGACCCAGGCACCAAAAAACACCCGGCCTTCCTGCTCCGGCGAGTAATCAACCACCCGTACATCCTCGAGGCGCTTGCGCAGGTAGCGCACCCGTCGGTCAATCTCGCGCAGCAACTTCTTGTTGTACTGGTAGTCAGCGTTTTCGCTGCGATCACCCAGTGATGCTGCCCAGGTCACCTTGCGTGTGGTATCCGGGCGCTTTTCCCGCCACAGGTAGTCAAGCTCCTGCTTCAGGGCTTCATGGCCTTGCCTGGTGATGATGTTGGTACTCACTCGCGGTCGTTCTCCAGCAGGTTGCATTGGCCAGGGCAGACTCTTAGCACCCCGGCGCGACGAAATACATAGAGGCGCTGATAAAAATCACAAGCGCGGCGACACTCTCACTGTGCCGTGGCCTGGCGATACTGGCGCGGGGTAAAGCCGGTCAATGCCTTGAATTGGCGGGTGAATGCGCTGTGGTCGGTGTATCCGCACTGCAGGGCCACCTGGGTAATCGGAATATCGGTCAGCAACAGCCGATGGGCGTGTTCCAGACGCACCTTCTGGATCATCTGCCGTGGCGTCAGGTGAAACACACGCTTGCAGTAGCGCTCCAGTTGCGCCACGGAGATTCCGGCAATACGGGTCAACTCACCCAGGGTAACGCGGCGGTTGAAATGCGTGCGAATGTGCTCATCCACTGCCGCCAGCCGCTGGTACGCCGGGTGGGTATCGCTGGCTGATTGCAAGTCCACGGAGATCCCGGCCAGGCCGATGATCTCGCCCTGGAGATTGTACAGCGGGCGCTTGTGGGTCAGGCACCAGCCAGGCTCCCGGGTCCCGTACAGATGCAGTTCCAGCTGGTCCTCAAGCACCAGCCCCTGCTCCAGCACCTGGCGATCCTGCTCGGTATAGCCCGGCCCCAACTGCGCGGGGAATACCTCGGCGCTGGTTTTGCCGAGCAGGGGTTGCAACTGCTTGAGGCCGCAGCGCTGGACCAGGGTGCGGTTGGCCAGTACATAGCGCGCGGCATTGTCCTTGATGAAGATCGCGGCATTGGGGATGGCATCGAGCATCGGTAGCAACAGGGCTACCCCCGAGAGCAACTGCTCAAGACTCTCGGGGCGGCTCAACTCGCTGCCCTGGCTCAGGATTGCAAAAGCATTCTGCGTCATCAAACTCACTCTCCCACCACTGGCCAGGTATCGGCCGCCTGGGTGCATTGTGCTGATTTCGTCATCGGCTTCAATGGAAAAGATCAATCGCAAACTTTCCCCGACGTTCAATCTAGCGCCATTGCACACCCGCCAACCGTATTGGCGCAATGGCAAATGACATCACACCTGCCTAACCAATAACTCACAAAAAGGCGACGCTATGTCAGGTAAAGGCAAATTCAAGAAACAGCTCTCACTGATGGACCTGACCTTTATCGGTCTGGGTGCCATCTTCGGTTCCGGCTGGTTGTTTGCAGCCAGTCATGTGTCGGCGATCGCTGGCCCGGCTGGGATTTTTTCCTGGCTGCTGGGCGGTTTTTCCGTGCTGTTGCTAGGCATCGTTTACTGCGAGCTGGGCGCTGCCCTGCCGCGCGCCGGTGGCGTCATTCGTTACCCGGTTTACTCCCATGGCCCGTTGCTCGGTTACTTGATGGGCTTTATCACCCTGATCGCCTTCTCCAGCCTGGTGGCAATTGAAGTGGTCGCCGCCCGCCAATACGCTGCGGCATGGTTCCCCGAGCTGACCAAGGCCGGCTCCAGTGACCCTTCGATCCTGGGCTGGCTCCTGCAGTTCGGCCTGCTGTGCCTGTTTTTCATGCTCAACTACCGAAGCGTGAAGACCTTCGCCATGGCCAATAACCTGGTCAGCGTATTCAAATTTATCGTGCCGCTGCTGGTCATCGGCGTGCTGTTCACCTTCTTCAAACCGGAAAATCTTTACGCCCAGGGCTTCGCCCCGTTCGGCCTGTCGGGCGTGCAGATGGCCGTTTCTGCAGGCGGCATTATCTTCGCCTATCTGGGCCTGACACCGATCATTTCGGTGGCCAGTGAAGTGAAGAACCCGCAACGCACCATCCCGATTGCCCTGATCCTGTCGGTCCTGTTGTCGACCGTGATTTATGTGCTGCTGCAAGTGGCCTTCCTCGGCGGCGTACCCACTGAAATGCTGGCCAACGGCTGGGCCGGCGTGACCAAGGAACTGGCATTGCCCTATCGCGACATCGCCCTGGCTCTGGGTGTGGGCTGGCTGGCTTATCTGGTGGTAGCTGATGCGGTGATCTCGCCAAGCGGCTGCGGCAACATTTACATGAATGCCACACCGCGGGTGATTTATGGCTGGGCGCAAACCGGCACGTTTTTCAAGATTTTCACCCGCATCGATGAAAAGTCCGGCATCCCGCGCCCGGCGCTGTGGCTGACCTTTGGCCTGTCGGTGTTCTGGACCCTGCCTTTCCCGTCCTGGGAAGCCCTGATCAGCGTGGTATCTGCCGCCCTGGTACTGAGCTACGCAGTAGCACCGGTGTCCGTGGCCGCATTGCGCCGCAATGCCCCAGACATGCCACGCCCGTTCCGGGTCAAGTGGATGGGGGTGATGGGGCCGCTGTCATTTATCGTCGCTGCGCTGATTGTTTACTGGTCAGGCTGGAACACCGTGTCCTGGCTGCTCGGCCTGCAAATCGTGATGTTCGTGGTGTACCTGCTGTGTTCGCGATTCGTACCGACCAACCACCTGAGCCTGGGCCAGCAAGTACGCTCATCTTTGTGGCTGATCGGCTTCTACGCCGTAACCATGGTGCTGTCCAAACTCGGCACTTTCGGCGGCCTGGGCGTACTTGCCCACCCGTTTGACACCCTGGTCGTCGCAGCTTGCGCGACAGGCATCTATTACTGGGGCGCGGCCACCGGCGTGCCGGCTCATCTGGTCCGGCTGGAAGACGACGAGGACAGCGAAGAAGCCCCGGAACTTGCCAGTAACACCCCGGCCAGCCACGCCACGGGGGCGTTTATCCAGACTTCATCCTGAGACACCGTTAACCACAGTAGTCCTCCGAGCCGTTGTTCTCTTCCAAGGGATACGTTCATGAAGCAAGTCCATATCATTGATTCACATACCGGCGGCGAACCCACCCGCGTGGTGATCAAAGGCTTCCCGCAACTGGCCGGGCGCAGCATTGCCGAGCAGCGCGACACCCTGCGCGACCAGCATGACCAATGGCGCCGGGCCTGCCTGCTGGAGCCCCGAGGCAACGATGTACTGGTCGGTGCACTGTACTGCGAGCCCGTGTCGGCGGATGCCACGTGCGGGGTGATCTTCTTCAACAATGCCGGTTATCTGGGCATGTGCGGCCACGGCACCATCGGCCTGATCGCCTCCCTGCATCACCTGGGCCAGATCGAGATCGGCGAGCACAAGATCGACACCCCGGTCGGCCCGGTCACCGCCACCCTGCATCCAGATGGCAAGGTCACCGTAGGCAATGTGCCCTCCTACCGCTATCGCCAGCAGGTCGCCGTTGAGGTGCCGGGGCATGGCCGTGTGCAGGGCGATATTGCCTGGGGCGGCAACTGGTTCTTCCTGGTCTCCGATCACGGCAAGACACTGCAACTGGACAATGTCGAAGCCCTGACCGAGTACACCTGGACCATGCTCAAGGCCCTTGAGGCACAGGGTATCCACGGCGAAGACGGTGCCCTGATCGACCATATCGAACTGTTTGCCGACGACGACAAGGCCGACAGCCGCAACTTTGTCATGTGCCCGGGCAAGGCCTATGACCGCTCGCCCTGTGGCACCGGCACCAGCGCCAAGCTGGCGTGCCTGGCCGCCGACGGCAAGCTGGCTCCAGGCCAGCCCTGGGTGCAGGCCAGCATCACCGCCAGCCAGTTTGTCGGCAGTTATCAATGGGACGGCGAGCGCATTCGCCCGTTCATTACCGGCCAGGCCTATATGACCGCCGACAGCATGCTGCTGATCGACGAAAGAGATCCTTTCGCGTGGGGCATTTAAGCCCTTCGCCGTAAACACATCCGAATAAACGACTCGAGGAGTTAGAACAATGAGCGATAACATTTTCACCGGTTGCATGCCTGCCCTGATGACCCCTTGCACCGCCGAGCGCAAGCCGGACTTCGACGCGCTGGTGGCCAAGGGCCGCGAACTGATCGATATCGGCATGAGTGCCGTGGTGTACTGCGGCTCCATGGGTGACTGGCCTTTGCTGACCGAAGCCGAGCGCCAGGAAGGTGTGGCACGCCTGGTAGCTGCGGGCATCCCAACCATCGTCGGCACCGGCGCCGTAAACAGCCGCGAAGCGGTGTCCCATGCGGCACACGCTGCCAAAGTTGGCGCCCAGGGCCTGATGGTGATTCCACGCCTGCTGTCCCGTGCAGCCTCGCCTGCTGCGCAAAAAGCTCACTTCGCCGCCATCCTGCAAGCCGCTCCACAGCTACCGGCGGTTATCTACAACAGCCCGTACTACGGCTTCGCCACCCGCGCCGACCTGTTCTTCGAACTGCGTAGCCAATACCCGAACCTGATCGGCTTCAAAGAGTTCGGCGGTGCTGCCGACATGCGTTACGCCGCCGAACACATCACTTCCAAAGACGATGATGTGACCCTGATGGTCGGCGTCGACACCCAGGTTGTGCATGGCTTCGTCAACTGCAACGCCACCGGCGCCATTACCGGCATCGGCAACGCCCTGCCTCGCGAAGTGCTGCACCTGGTGGCCCTGAGCAAGCAAGCGGCCAAGGGCGACCCTAAAGCCCGTCGCCTGGCCCGCGAGCTGGAAGCCGCCCTGGCGGTGCTCTCGTCGTTCGATGAAGGCACTGACCTGGTGCTCTACTACAAGCACCTGATGGTGCTCAATGGCGACAGAGAATACAGCCTGCACTTCAACGACACCGATGCGCTGAGCGATGCCCAACGCCACTACGCCGAGAACCAGTACAGCCTGTTCCGCCAGTGGTACAAAACCTGGTCCGCCGAACAGAACGTCGCCTGACCCGCAGCGCAGCCCTGCATCCCTGAACAGCGGCGCACATCATGTGCGCCGCCTTGTTCCAGCCAACCCATTTTTAGGAACACGCCATGACTCTGACAGGCAACATGCTGATCGGTCAGCAAGCCATCACCGGTAACCGCGAAGCGATCCGGGCGATCAATCCCGCCACCGGCACTGTGCTCGAACCGGCCTACCTTGGCGGCGGCAGCGAACATGTCGAGCAGGCGTGCACCCTGGCCCAGGAGGCATTTGACAGCTTTCGCGAGACCTCACTGGAAACTCGCGCCACTTTTCTGGAAACCATCGCCGCTGAAATCGAAGCCCTTGGCGATGAATTGATTGACCGCGCCGTCAGCGAATCAGGCCTGCCACGCCCGCGCATCGTCGGTGAACGCGCACGTACCTGCCAGCAACTGCGTACCTTTGCCCGTACCGTACGCGCTGGAGAATGGCTGGATGTGCGGGTCGACAACGCGCTGCCCGAGCGCCAACCACTGCCCCGTGCAGATTTGCGCCAACGCCAGGTGCCACTGGGGCCGGTGGCGGTATTCGGTGCCAGCAACTTCCCGCTGGCTTTCTCCGTGGCCGGTGGCGACACTGCCTCGGCACTGGCGGCCGGCTGTCCGGTGGTAGTCAAGGCCCACAGCGCCCACCCTGGCACCAGCGAACTGGTTGGCCATGCGATTGCCCGTGCGGTGAAAGAATCGGACCTGCCTGAAGGGGTCTTTTCCCTGTTGTTCGGTTCCGGCCGTGAAGTCGGTGTTGCCCTGGTCAGCGATCCACGCATCAAGGCAGTCGGCTTTACCGGCTCGCGCAGTGGCGGCATGGCTTTGTGCAAAGTGGCAGCAGCACGCCCCGAACCCATCCCGGTGTATGCGGAGATGAGCTCGATCAACCCGGTACTGCTGTTCCCCGCTGCGCTGCAGGCTCGCGGCGAATCACTGGCGCAGGGCTTTGTTGCATCTTTGACCCAGGGTGCAGGCCAGTTTTGCACCAACCCGGGTATGGTTATCGGCCATCAAGGGCCGGCACTGGATAGGTTTATCAGCACAGCTGCCCGGCTGGTCCAGCAAAGCCCGGCCCAGACGATGCTCACTCCCGGGATTTTTCAGGCCTATGAAGCCGGTATTGGCTCTTTGCAGGAACTGAACAGTGCTCAAGAGGCCGCTGCCGGCTTGAGGGGGGAGACACCCAACCAGTGCCAGGCCCATCTGTTTGTGACCCGGGCCGGGGACTTCCTCGCCGAACCTGCATTGCAGGCCGAAGTCTTTGGTGCTGCGGCGCTGGTGGTGCAATGCGCTGATGACGAGGAGATCCGCCAGGTGCTCGAGCACCTTGAAGGCCAATTGACCATCACCCTGCAACTGGATGAAGCCGACCTCGATAGTGCCAGGGCCATGCTTGCGACCCTGGAACGCAAGGCTGGTCGCTTGCTGGTCAATGGCTGGCCAACGGGGGTTGAGGTGTGCGACGCGATGGTCCACGGCGGTCCTTTCCCGGCGACTTCGGACACCCGCACCACCTCGGTTGGCACTGCGGCCATCCAGCGCTTCCTGCGTCCTGTCTGCTATCAGGACTTCCCTGACAGCCTGTTGCCGACGGCACTCAAGCACGCCAACCCGCTGCATTTGCGCCGCCTGCTCGATGGCCACAGAGAAGTACTGGAAAATGCCTGATCACTTCGCTGGAAACACAGCTGACATTGCCGTGGTCGGCGCCGGAATCATCGGCGTCGCCTGTGCCCTGCAACTGGC
The DNA here is from genome assembly GCF_049896805.1 of Pseudomonas sp. TWR1-1-3. Classification (NCBI taxonomy): domain Bacteria; kingdom Pseudomonadati; phylum Pseudomonadota; class Gammaproteobacteria; order Pseudomonadales; family Pseudomonadaceae; genus Pseudomonas; species Pseudomonas sp. TWR1-1-3. The sequence continues at coordinate 83,495 of NZ_JAFCUZ010000002.1, forward strand.
GCGCCAGGGCCAGCGGGTGGTGGTCATCGACCCGCAGGAGCCGGGCCATGGCGCCTCATTCGGCAATGCCGGGCACCTGGCCACCGAACAGGTGTTCCCGATTGCCGACCTGTCGATTCTCAAGCGCTTGCCGGCCATGCTGATGGACCCGATGGGCCCCCTGCGCCTGGACTGGAAATATATGCCCCGGGCCCTGCCGTGGTTCACGCGTCTGCTGCTGAACCTGCGCAAGGCACCCTTTCAGCGCACTGTAGCCGGTATTCGGGCCCTTAACGAAAGCAGCCTGGGTGCCTGGCACAGGCTGCTGGAGGGCATTGACTGCCCGGGCCTGATGCGCGAAGACGGTTCGTTGCTGGTGTACGAACGTTCCGAGTCCCGACAGCCACTTCTGGCACTGCAGGCACGCATGCGCCAGCAGCAGGTACCGGTCGAGTTCTGGGAGGCCGGGGCCATACACAAGGCAGCGCCGCAACTGAGCGAGCAGATTCAGGGCGGGTTGTTTTTTCCGGCCACGGGGCACTTTATCGACCCCTATCGCGTGGTTTGCGAACTGGTAGAGGCTGCCAGAAAGTGCGGTGTGCAGTTTCTCAAGCAACAGGTCACAGGCGGGCAACTGAGTGAGGCCGGAGTTTCTCTGATGACAGCCCAGGGCCAGGTGTCCGCCCGCCGGGTCGTGATCGCCTGCGGCGCCCACTCGGCCAAACTCACCGCAACCCTGACCGGCAAGCACGTTCCGCTGGATACCGAACGCGGTTACCACCTGATGCTGCCCCACGAGCATGACCGGCTGCCGTTTGCCGTCACCTCACTGGAACGCAAATTCATCATGACCCCGATGAGCGATGGCTTGAGGCTGGCGGGTACAGTTGAATTTGCCGGCCTGGATGCGCCGCCGAGCATGGAGCGCGCCTGGCAGCTGCATCGCCTGAGCAAAGGGTTGTTGCGCCATGACCTTAGCGCTGAAGACGCGACGCCATGGATGGGCTTTCGCCCGTCGTTGCCGGACTCACTGCCGATCATCGACCGGGTGTGCGACGGTAAGGTACTGCTTGCCTTCGGCCATCAGCATTTGGGCCTGACCCAGGCAGCGGTAACGGCTGAACTGATCGCGCAGTTGGCGGGGGCAACCAGTGCCCACGCGCTGCCTGAGTTGCACCCTTACCGGCTGGAGCGTTTCTGATCCCATCCGTAGCAGCTGCCGAAGGAACGAGGCTGCTACGGGGTTGGAGCCTCAGCGCAGGGTTATCAACCCCTGCCGGCTGACACGGGTGAGGTTGTGAATCACCCGCTCGGCATTTTCAGCATCGGGGGACTGGATCACCGCCAGGTCAAAACTGTCAGCGGCAAATCGCGCCAGTTGATCGCCCTCTTCCACAAACTGGATCAGAAACGCCGTAGGCCGCCCTTTGCGGCGTGGCCAGCCATCGAGATAGCGCAGCAACGTAGGCTGATGCTTACCGCCCAGGAGGATTTTTGGGTTGCGCAAGGTTGGGCTGGCCGAGATCGGCGCAAGACGTACAAGGGGACGTGGCTGACTCATGTATCGGTTCTCCGCCTCAAGATTCTGCGTGGCAGGTGAGAGGCAACACCGAACCAGCGCTTTAGCGGTATTTCAAGGCCTGTTTCAAGCCTCTTAGACGGTCTGTGACCCTCTGGCGCCCCGCAAGTAGCTGTTTAAATCGGCGCAAGAAAACATCCTAGATAAACCTGCTTACTACTGTCAACAATCATCTGGAACGAAAAAGGCCCGCTCTGGGCGGGCCTTTTCACTGGCATCGGGTTTTCAGTCAGCTAGTGCACGATCGATCGACAACTTGCCTGCACCTTCGATCAGCACTGCCACGGTACCACCCAGCAAGGCCAGGGCGAATTCATAGCCGTTGTTGGCCATAAACAGGCCATTGCTGATATGCACCGAGAAGATCGCCACCAGCAACGTAAACGACAGGCCCAGGGCTGCAGGGCGCGCCAGCAAGCCGATAATCAGCGCCAGACCGCCCAGAAACTCGGTACCGCCCGCCAGCACTGCCATCAACATACCCGGCGCCAGGCCAATGCTCTCCATCCATTGCGCCGTGCCCGCCAGGCCCCCGCCGCCAAACCAGCCGAACAGTTTTTGCGAACCGTGGGCGGCAAAGATAATACCGACGAAAATACGCAAGACCGTCAAACCATAACCTGCGCGGCTGCCCAGTACGGTATGGATCAATTTGCTCATGATGGAATCCTTTAGGTCATCAGTTGGGGAATGCTCGCCATACTAATCAGTTTTTATAATGTTAAAAGTCGAATAAACCTGACAAAACAATCAAATTATTCGATTATTTGCGTGTGACCAGTTCAGCTTTTGCCGGTTCCAGGGAATCCCGCTCCCGGTCAAAGGCCAAATAGTATTTATTCACGCTATTAACATAGCTGACAGCCCCCATTCCCACCTGCTCCATGGCAATACGTTCCACCTGAAAGAACCATTGATTGGGGTTCAGGCCGCGTCGCCTGGCTTCAGCCCGCATGCCCTGCACCCGCTCCGGCCCCATGTTGTAAGCCGCCAGCACAAACGCCATGCGCTCACGCTCGTTGAGCTTGGGGCTGGCAAAGAACTTGCGGCGGATCAGCGACAGATACCGGGCACCGGCCTGCACATTGCTATCGACATTTTGAATATTGTTGACCCCCACCCGCCGGGCGGCCGAGGGGGTAATCTGGAGTAGCCCTGTCGCCCCGCCGCTGCCTTTGGCTTCAGGGTTGAGGGTTGACTCCTTGAATGCCAGCGCTGCCAGGTTCAACCAGTCCATGCCCTGTTGCCGGGCATGTTTTTGCAACACCGGGCGCAGTTTTTCAAGCTGCTGGCGATCGGCCCGGGCCAACGGGTAATGCACCCGGTACAAACGTCGGTATACCCGCTCAAAGGCCACATTCTGATCGGCCGGGGCCTTGTAGCCATCGAGAAACCGGTCGATGCTGGCCCGCAACATCGACGCATCACGGCGTACATACCAGTGCATGGCCTCGGGCTCGCTGACCAGCACCTTGCGGTCAAAACGCAGCTTGGGCATCAGCGTGGCCCAGCGCTCGGCAATCGGGCGCTCCACGATGGTCAAATGAAAAATCCCGGCCTGCACCATCTCCAGCACATCCTCCACCGCCAGGGTCGGATCTACCCACTCAATCTTCACCGGGGGCAGTTTGCGCAGGGCCAGTTTTTGATTGATCAAATTGACCGAGGCTCCCGCCGCACTGCCGGTGGTCAACGCCACGGTGCGGCCCGACAGTTGCTCAAGGCGGGTAAAGCACCGCTCGCCCTTGACCCCCACCAATAGCAAGGGCACATCGTCGACGATCGGATCACTGGCGCTGATGGCGCGGCTGGGCTTGAAATCGATCAACTCACCCGGGGCAACTACATCGCCTTCACCCCGGGACAATGCGCCCAGCAGTTGATCCTTGGCTTTAGGGATGATCTTGAGGGTTATTTCCTGGCCATCGCGGGCATGGCTGTTGAGGTAGCGTTCAAACGCACGCAGACGATGGTATTCAACGCCAATCGCCTGCCCCTGCACCTCGCCCGAGCTGTTGCGGCTTTGATTGACCAGCACCCGCAACACCTGACTGCTGCGGATTTGCGCCAGATCGCGGACCTGACTTGGCTGCCCGACCTGTAAAGGTCCGGTCAGGCGCGCCAGTGCCGGTAGCGGCAACAGCAGCAGGCACAGCGCAATCAATAGCGTCGGTCTTGTCATCCGTTCTCCGGAAAGAATACAGCCCAGCACCCGGTCGGTTTCCCGACAACCGGTTGCCTCAAGTGAGGCTTTCAAGCGCTGGAATCAGCGCGCAAAACAGTCAATGCGTCCTTTAAACAACCGGGCATTGCGTTGTTGCGGCATTCAAAGACAACCATAACTGTCTGTAGTTCTTGGTTTTTCTTGTAAATCTACAGCTCTGATATGCTGCGAGGCCTGTGGCCTGAGGTAAAACCATGCAACTCATTGATATCGGCGTCAACCTGACCAACCCAAGCTTTGACGGCAAACACCAGGCCGTGCTGGACCGTGCCTACGCGGCCGGGGTGTGCCAATTGGTGTTGACCGGCACCAGCGTCGAAGGCAGCGAACAGGCCTTGCAACTGTGCCGCGAGCTGGACGAAAGCGGCCAGCGGCTGTTCTCTACGGCCGGCATTCACCCGCACTCGGCCAGTGACTGGAACGGCGACAGCGCCCGCCAGTTGCTTGCCCTGCTCAAGGAACCGGGCGTGTGTGCGGTGGGTGAATGCGGGCTGGACTTCAACCGCGACTTTTCGCCCCGCGCCCAGCAGGAGAAAGTCCTGGAAGAACATCTGGCGCTGGCTGTTGACCTGCAACTGCCGGTTTTTCTGCATGAGCGTGATGCCAACCAGCGTTTGCTGGAAATCCTGCGCGACTTTCGCGACCGCTTGCCGGCTGCTGTGGTGCATTGCTTTACCGGGGAGAAAAAGGCGCTGTTCAGCTACCTCGACCTTGACCTGCATATCGGCATTACCGGCTGGATCTGCGACGAGCGCCGCGGTACCCACCTGCACCCGCTGGTACGTGATATCCCGCGCGGTCGCCTGATGCTCGAAAGTGATGCGCCGTACCTGTTGCCCCGCACCCTGCGGCCCAAACCGAAAAATGGTCGCAACGAACCGGCCTACCTGACCGACGTATTGCGTGAAGTGGCCGTGCACCGTGGCGAAAGCGAGCAGGACCTGGCCGAACACACCACCGCGTGTGCACGGGCGTTTTACGGGTTGCCGGTACTGACAGACTGACGCCCGCTCCCACGCAGTGCCTCTTTTGACCCACATCAACAAGATTGTCACTGAATAGCGGCACAATGATGGCACCTTGCCAATATTGTTTGCGCCAATTCAGAGAAGACCTCCCATGGGCACCTGGCTTAGCAACATCTCGCTCAAATACAAATTCTGGGCTGTCAACGCGGTGGCTTTTGTCACCACACTGCTGCTGGTGCTCTACGCCGTGCAGCTGGAACAGCAATCGCGCAGCAACGCCGCCCAGGCCAACGCCCGGGCCCAGGCGCAATTGCTCAGTGCCTGGCCTGCCGGGCAGCCCTTGCCCGAGGCCAGCCAATTGCTGCCCCTGGTGCCCGACCAGATCGCCAGCGTCAACGATCAAGCCCTGCCGCAACTGGGCAACGCCAACGGCTGGGTCTCAATCAATCCCATGCCGTTGTTCGGCCACAATCTGCTGCTGGGCGCCGAGGTACTGACCCGCGACGACGGACAAAAAATCGCCGTGCTGGCCCATACACCTAGCCTGGCCCAGGTGTTTGTCGAGCGGCTGCCCAACTATGCTGCCGCCGTGCTGATCCTGATGCTGGCCATGCTCTGCGCTTCGCAGTTGCTGATCCGCTTCCTGCTGAGCCAGCTCAACACCCTCAAGGACGTGATGCTGCATGTGGAGAAAACCGGTGACCTGTCCGCCCGGGTGCCCCTGGCGTGTACCGATGAGGTCGGGCAGATGGCCAGCGCCTTCAATGCCATGCAGGCCGGTTACCAGCGGGTGGTGAACACCGTGGCCCAAACCGCCGCGCAACTGGATGCCGGAGCCGCGCGCCTGGCCAGCAGCATGGACGAGGTGCGCCACGGCATGCTCGGCCAGCAAAGCGAGACCGACCAGGCCGCCACCGCAATCAATGAAATGTCGGCCACGGTCTACCATATTGCGCAACACGCTGGGGCTACCCGCGACCTGTCGCAAACCGCAGACAACCTGGCGGGGAGTGGCCAGCAGGTGGTCAGCCGCGTGCAACAGTCAATCGCCAGCCTGTCCACCGGGGTGCAAACCACTGCAGAAATGATCCAGCAACTGGCCCAGGACAGCCAGAAGATCAACGGCGTGGTCAGTGTGATTCACAGCATCGCCGAACAGACCAACCTGCTGGCGTTGAACGCGGCCATCGAAGCGGCTCGCGCAGGTGAAATGGGTCGTGGCTTTGCCGTGGTCGCCGATGAAGTGAGGCACCTGGCCAAACGCGTGCAGACATCCACGGACGAAATCACCGCCATGGTTTCGGCCTTGCAGGCGGGCACCCGCGACGCCGTGGATTTTATGCAGGAAAGCTCGTTCAAGGCCGACGACTGCGTGCAGCAGGCCCAGGAAGCGGGCGCGGCATTGGCCGAGATCACTCACGCCGTGGCGCAAATGCGCGAAAGCAACACCCAGATTGCCGTGGCCGCCGAGCAGCAAAGCCAGGTCGCGGAAGAGATGAACCGGGCAGTGGTGAGCATCCGCGATGTCACCGAAAACACCGTGCAACAGACCGTCGACTCGGCCACTACCAGCAATGAACTGGCAACCCTGGCAGGCGAGTTGAATCGGGCGATTGGTCAACTAAAGCTATAAGGCCAATAGCCATTGTTGATTCGCCGCAGGGTGATCATAAATCTATGATTTGTTTATCCGGTTCAGCCCAGGCTGAACCCTCGAACAAGGAGAGCAATCATGGGCAAACGTCATCCAAATCTACCGGCCTGGCAATGGCGCTCCAACCCGCACGGCCAGCAAAACACCGCGTATCAGGCAATCAACCTGATCGCAGTGCCGATGATGGTGGTGGCTTTTCTGTTGCTGGTGTCGGGCGTCTTCAGTGAAAACGCCACCAGCGCGGTGATCGGTCTGGTTGCCCTGTTTGCGGCCCTGATCCTGCAACGCCAGGGCCACAAGGCCACCAGCGCAACGGATAACAGCCAGACCTTCTGATCAACCGAACACGGCTACGGTCTGGCGGCTGAGCGCAATCAGCTCGCCGCCTGGGCCCCACAGGTTGGCCGCTACATGGCCGTAGCCATCCCGCGCATGTTCGATGACGGCCAGGTACTTGCACCACTGCAACGTGCTGACCTTAGGCAGTGGCTGCACGAACTCGATGGTCCAGGTCAGCGTGCTGCCTGCTGTCGGCTTGTTCAGCAACGGCAGCAGTGCAGGCGGCCAGGTATCGACCAGCGCCAGCAAATGGGTTTCTGTCAGAGGTTCGTCCTCAACACCGCCATCAAAACGTACCCAGCCGCCCATTTCCCGCGTTCCACGACCGGTGAACGGCAGTGCGCCCACGGCCCAGGCCATGGACAAATGACGCATAAACTCCGGGGTAACGCCTTTGATATAGGGCAACAGCGGGCAATCTTCGGGCGCCTTCATCTCAGGCGCAGGCAGGCCGTCCACGCTCGCCACTGACTCCCGCGCAGCGCCAAAGCTGCCTTGTACCAGGGTCATGACCTGACCGTCCTGCACCACCCGCCCCAGCACCTGGCTGACCGCCTTGCCTTCGCGCAGCACCTCAACCTCGAAACGCACCGGTACATCGGCGGCCACCGGCCCGACAAAACTCACTGCCAATGAGCGCAACGCCCGCTCGACAGGCACATGGGCGCGCATGGCTTCGTACTGCAAAGCCACCAACAGGCCGCCAAAGCTGGCGCGGCCCTGGCCCCAATCGGCCGGAATGGTCACGTCCAAAGGCGTGTTGCGCACCGCCGCAACCAATTCGCAAAACTGCATAAGCACCTCGAAACAGATAAATATGACGAGATACTACCCATCCATCTGACTCTGCACAGTGCTGTATCGGCCAAAGATCAGGAGTGAAAGCAAGCCGCACTCAATTTGACCAACGCCTTGTCAGCGCGTTTTTCGCCGTGCTCAAGGGTGGCCTGCCATTGCGCCACACAGGGTTGCAAGTCGGCGTGTTGCCCGGCCTGCAGCAACCATTGCCAGGCATCGTGCCACTCGCCCAGCGCCTGCTGTGCCCCCTTGAGGCGCGCCAGCACCAAGGGCGGCAGCTGGTTCAACTCCGGGTAGGCTTCAGCGGCATAGCGTACGCGCTTGATCAGCAACCGTACGCGATGGCGGTCATGGCCAGGGTCATTGAGAGCGTTTTCCAGGGTTTGCCACTGTTTTTCCAGGACCTTTGCGATCCGCTGGCGCAAACCACGCAGCAGGCCTTCTCGCTCGGCAGCACGCAAAAAGCGCGGAAACACCTCGAGGATCATCAACAGTTGAGCCAACTGCTCACTGTCGGCCACCCTGGAATAACTGCCGGCCAACTGTTGCGTGCGGCGTTGCGCCTGCGCCGTGTAGCCGTGCGCCTGCAAATGTGCCGCCAGCACTTCAAGATCGCGCAGGGGGGTGGTCAACACGCCAACCTGGGATGCAGACATTTCAAGTTGCACAACCCCCGGCAACCCGCGCAAAGGCCGCAACAGGCTGCGCAAGCGGCGCACAGTGGTGCGCAGGTCGTGCAGGGCCTCCGGGTCCGTATCGGCTTCCAGACGCGCCTGACAGGCCAGTAACCTGACCTCCAGACGCACGATGTTTGCCACTATCCGGTCAACCAGCTCAGACATCCTCACCCTCCCCCTTTACCGCTGCGCTTCAACGCCCGGCGCGGGATTCACGAATATAGAAACGCGCCTTCTCGGCTTTTTTGGTGCAACCCTCAAAGGCTTCAAATTGCTGCTGGGTCTTGGCCGCCGTCAACAAGGACAAGGCCTTGGAGTAGCTGACAGTCCCGGCGAAGCCTTCCGCCTTGGCCAGGTCCAGTTCATGCCAGGCCGAATCCAGGTTCGTCGCACAACTGTCGCGATACGCCTTGGTCCCCGCACAACCTGCCAACGCCAGCGCGATCAGCGGTACACAAATCCATGCTTTCATGTTGTTTTCCTCAGAAATTAAAGTTCAGTGCAATCTCAGACGAACAACCTGCATAAAAGTGCCACAACGTAAAAATCAAAAAAACCGGCAACACCTACCCGTCATTGCTACAAGGCACTAGCCTAGCTGGTAGATACGCGTTCATGCCAAAAGCTGTCACTCAGGGTCACAAAAAGGCATTGTGAGGGACTGTCAGGCGAAGGTGGGGTTCATGAAAAAACGTATTGCATTGGTATTGGGCTCCGGGGGCGCCCGGGGCTATGCCCATATCGGCGTGATTGAAGAGCTGGAAAGCCGCGGCTATGAAATCGCCTGTATCGCCGGTTGCTCGATGGGCGCGGTGGTGGGCGGGATTTACGCCGCCGGCAAACTGGACATGTACCGGGACTGGATTCAAAGCCTGGACTACCTCGATGTGCTGCGCCTGGTGGATGTCAGCTTCCGGCTTGGAGCGATTCGCGGTGAAAAGGTCTTCGGCCAGATCCGCAATATGGTCGGTGAAATCAATATCGAGGACCTGCGCATCCCCTACACCGCCGTCGCCACCGACCTCACCCACCAGCAGGAAATCTGGTTTCAGGAGGGCTGCCTGCACCAGGCCATGCGCGCCTCGGCAGCGATCCCCAGCCTGTTTACCCCGGTGATGCAGGGCAACCGCATGCTGGTGGACGGCAGCCTGCTCAACCCGCTGCCCATCGTGCCGGTGGTGTCCAGCCACTGCGACCTGATCGTCGCCGTCAACCTCAACTCCACCCACCAGAGCCACTACCAGTTGCCGGTGATCCAGCGCCCGGCGGCTTTCAAGGGGCGTTTTGACAACCTGATGAGTTCGCTGGGCTCGCGCATGCCGTTTCGCAACAAACAGGCCGAGCACTTGCTCAACCTCGAACAGGAACTGCTCAACCCCCAGGCCGAGCCGCTGGCCCAGGCAAAGCCCAATCCCTGGCTCGACACACCGCAAACCGCCCCCCCTGCCGCTGAAGAGGGCTCGCCCAAGTCAGCCACCGGCTCGGTGATCATCGACAACGTCGGCCCGGCCTCGCTGCTGGATTTGATCAACCAGAGCTTCGAGGTCATGCAGACTTCACTGGCGCAATACAAGATCGCCGGTTACCCGCCCGATATCCTGATCAACGTGCCCAAGCGGGTGTGCCGGTTTTTCGAGTTCTACAAAGCCCAGGAGCTGATCGCCCTGGGTCGCCTGATTGCAAAAGACACCCTGGACCGTTACGAAAAGGACGAGGCGTCCAACAACCGGTAGCCGACCCCGGCTTCGGTCACGATATACCGTGGCCGGGTCGGATCATCCGCCAGTTTCTGGCGCAAATGGCCAACGACAATTCTCAGGTAATGGCTGTTTTCGACATGGCTCGGGCCCCAGATATCCTTGAGCAATTGCTGCTGGGTAATGACCCGCCCCGGATGACGTGCCAAGAGCGCCAGCACCGCGTATTCCTTGCGGGTCAGCGCCACTTCGACGCCATCGAGCAGCACACGGCGGAACGCCAGGTCGACGGTCAAGGGGCCGAGTTCAAGCGCCGACTCCCGGGTTTCGCCCGCAGGTGCCTGGCGCAACAAGGCCCTGATTCGCGCCAGAAACTCCTGGATGCCGAAGGGTTTGGTCACGTAATCGTTGGCCCCGCCGTCCAGTGCCTGGACTTTTTGCGCTTCGCTGGCGCGCACCGAGAGCACCAGTACCGGCGCATTTGACCACTCGCGAAACTCGCGCAGCACCTGTTGGCCATCCATGTCCGGCAAGCCCAGGTCGAGCACCAGCACATCGGGCCGTCCGAGCGCTGCCTGGCTCAAGCCATCGGCCCCGGTCGCGGCCTCCAGCACGGTGTATCCCTGGGACACCAGGCTGATACGCAGGAATTTGCGAATCTGCGGTTCATCGTCGATGACCAAAATGGTCGCGCTCTGGCTCATGACTTGTTACCGCAATAGAGGGATAGCCAAAGAATATCAGTCTTCACTTTCCAGCCCTTCATTCTCGGCGCACGGTTGAAGGCTTAACGGCAAATACAGGGTAATGCACGTACCCTGCCCGCCGATGCCTTCGCCGACGCTGACCCGCCCGCCGTGGGCCCCCACCATGCCCTGGCAGATGGCGAGCCCCAGGCCCGTGCCTTGCCCGCCGCGATCGCCCCGTGCGGCGGTATAAAACATATCGAAAATCTTCACCCTGTCCTCCTCGGGGATCCCCGGTCCCTGATCACTGACGGCAAACCACAATTCGCTTTCATCGGCTCCCGCCGTTAATTGCAACTGGCCATGGGGGGGTGAAAAGCGCGCAGCGTTTTCCAGCACATTGACCAGCGCCTGCTCGATCAGGGCGCCATGCACGTGCAACAGCGGCAATTGCGCTGCAACATCCACCTGCACCTGCAAGGGCGCCAGCACCGCACGCAAGCGGTTCAAGGCGCTGCCGGCAATGTCGGCAGGCGACACCCAGTCGCGCGCCAGCTTGAGCGCACCGTGGCCCAGGCGGGTCATGTCCAGCAGGTTCTGGATGTAGCGGTCCAGACGCTCGGCCTCATCGCGGGTGCCTTCGAGCAACTCGCGGCGATCGCTCAACGGGATCGCCTCGCCCAGGGCCAGCAAGGTGTCGATACTGCCGCGCATGCTGGTCAGCGGTGTGCGCAGATCATGGGACACCGATGCCAGCAGTGCGCTGCGCAACTGCTCGGTTTCGCCGTGCAGGCGGGCCGCTTCCAGGTCCTGGGCCAAGCGCGCGCGCGCCAGTGCCTGGGCCAGGGGTTGGCTCAAAGCCATCAGTAGCCGACGACGCTGGCCAGTTAGTGAATGGTCCTGCCTGGTGCACACGCCGAGCAAGGCCAATGGCCCCTCCTCGGCGCTGATCGGCCACCACCACCAACGGCCCATCGGCAAAGTGCCCGTACCCTTGCCTGCAGGCTGGTCGTGGGCCCAGGCCCAGTCAGCAGCGGCGCGCTCCGCTTCGCAGAACTGTAACGGCCCGCCGCTTTCAACGTCCCAGCCGCCATTGCCATTGCGATTGAGCAGGCATATGTCCAGCTCTTTCCAGCCGCTCAAATGCTGCCCGGCAGCATTGACCACAGCCTTGCGGTCGGTCGCGGCGGTAAGCTTGCGTGACAGGTCGAGAAGCTCGGTGGTTTCGTGCTGAGTGTCGCGCAAGGCCTGCAACTGCCGGCGCTGGCGAGCCGCCAGTTTGCCAGTGAGCGCCGCCATCAACAGAAAGAACAACAACGTCAGCACATCTTCTTCGCGCTGGATGCTGAACGAGAAATTGGGCGGAATAAAGAGGAAGTCATAGGCCAGAAATGACAGCGCCGCACAGGCCAATGCTGGCCCCAGGCTGCTGCGCACGGCCACCAGCAGCACGGCAGCCAGAAACACCAGGGAGATATTGGGCAGCGCCAGTACGCTGGATACTCCCCAGGCCAGGGCACTGGCCAGTAGCGTGGCAATCAGCGCCAGGCCGTAGTCGAACCACACCAGTGAGTGTTCCGGGCGGTTGGTGACAGGTACAGGGGACTGCTCGTTGTCGAGCACGTTGATTTCCAGGCCATGGGCGTCACGCAACAAGCGCGCCGCCAGTCCGCCGCCAAACAGGCGACGGCGCCAGGTCAACCGCGACTGGCCCACCAGGAGCAAGCTGGCACGGCGTTCGCCGGCATGCTGGATCAGGGTTTTGGCCACTTCACCGGCACGCAGCAACACCACCTCGCCACCCAGGCGCTCAGCCAGTTGCTGGGCGCTTTGCAGGCGCAGGCGTGAATGCTCGTCGCCTGCCCGGCCGTTGTCCACATGCACCAGGCTCCAGGGCAGATGCCGACGCTCCGCGACCCGGCTGGCATGCCGCACCAGGCGCTCGGCATGGGTATCGCCGTCGATCCCCACCAGCAAACGCCCGCGCAGCGCCGGGGCCGATTGCCCCTGTTGGCGATAGCCCTTGTCCAGTTCATCGTCGACATACACCGCAGCGGTCTGCATTGCCAGTTCGCGCAAAGCATTGAGATTGGTCTGGCTGAAAAACGCATCAATCGCTGCCCGTGCCTGCTCAGGTACATACACCTTGCCCTCGCGCAGCCGCTCCAGCAGTTCCCGGGGCGGCAGGTCGATCAGCAGCAGTTCGTAGGCTTCCTGCACAACCCAGTCCGGCAGGGTCTCACGCACCTGGACCCCGGTGATGCCGCGCACCTGATCGTTGAGACTTTCCAGATGCTGGACGTTGACCGTGGTGTACACATCGATCCCGGCCGCGAGCAATTCCTGCACATCCTGCCAGCGCTTGGTGTGACGGCTGCCGGGGGCATTGCTGTGGGCCAGCTCATCGACCAGTACCAGCTTGGGTCTGGCGGCAAGCAGGCCGTCGAGGTCCATTTCCTCAAGCTGCACGCCGCGATAATCCGAGCGCAGCATGGGCTGCTGGGGCAAGCCATTGAGCAAGGCCTCAGTCTCGGCGCGGCCATGGGTTTCGACCACCCCGGCCAGTACTTCGACACCCTGGCGCAGTTGCGTGTGAGCCGCTTGCAGCATGGCGTAGGTTTTGCCCACGCCCGGTGCCGCGCCGAGAAACACTTTAAGCCGGCCACGGCCTGCGCGCGGTAGATCGGCTAGCAACGCATCGGCGCGGGCGGAATGAGTCATGGGGGGTTCCTGATAAATTGTGTGACTGAAAGCTTTACCCTCACCCCAGCCCTCTCCCGGAGGGAGAGGGAGCTGATATGTGGTTTTCTTGAAGCCGCGTGCGGTCAGTCCCCTCTCCCTCCGGGAGAGGGTCAGGGTGAGGGGCTCTTCAACTGCGCCAATGCGCTGTTCAACAGCAGCACGTTAACCACCGGCGGCCCCACCAGCGGCCGCTCGATATGCTCCGCCACCAGCTGTTCAACAGCCTGTACCGGCAAGCTGCGAGCAGCAGCGACACGGGCTAGTTGATAGCGTATTGCCTCTGGTGGCAAGTGCGGGTCCAGCCCGCTGCCCGAGGTGGTCAGCAGCGCCAGGGGCACCGGCCCCTGGCCCGGCACGGCAAGCTGGGCGGCACTGTCCTTGACCCGTGTCGCCAGCGCCGGATTGCTCGGTGCCAGGTTGCTGGCCGAACTGGCCACGGTGGCAAACGCTCCCGCCGATGGCCGTGGGTGAAACCAGCTGTCACCGCTGAAATCCTGCGCAATCAATGCCGACCCCAGCACCTTGCCGGCACTGTCACGGACCAGGCTGCCATTGGCCTGTTCGGGGAACGCCAGCTGGGCAATGCCGGTGACGGTCAGCGGGTAGATCACGCCGGTAATGGCGGTCATCAACAGCATCAGGCTCAGGGCCGGACGTAAACAAGTGCTCATGGTGTAACCCTCCAATGCTTAAACCAGATGCAACGCGGTGAGCAGCATGTCGATCAGCTTGATGCCCACAAACGGCACCACCAGCCCGCCCACGCCATAGATCAGCAGGTTGCGGCGTAACAGGTGCGCCGCACTGGCCGCCTGCACCCGCACACCGCGCAATGCCAACGGGATCAGCACCACGATGATCAGCGCGTTGAATACGATGGCTGACAAAATCGCGCTTTGCGGGCTCTGCAGGCCCATCACGTTGAGCACGCCCAACTGCGGGTAGATCGAAGCAAACAGCGCCGGCAGGATCGCGAAGTACTTGGCCACGTCGTTGGCGATCGAGAACGTGGTCAGCGCGCCACGGGTCACCAGTAACTCCTTGCCGATCTGCACCACATCCAGCAGCTTGGTCGGATCGCTGTCCAGATCGACCATGTTGGCGGCTTCGCGGGCCGCCTGGGTGCCGTCGTTCATCGCCATGCCCACATCGGCCTGGGCCAGGGCCGGGGCGTCGTTGGCACCATCACCGCACATCGCCACAAGGCGGCCGTCATTTTGCTCATGACGAATGCGCGCCAGTTTTTTCTCCGGCGTGGCCTCGGCCAGCACGTCATCCACCCCGGCTTCAGCGGCAATGGCCGCGGCGGTCAGCGGGTTGTCGCCCGTCACCATCACGGTGCGGATGCCCAACTTGCGCAACTCGGCAAAACGCTCGCGAATACCCGGCTTGACCACGTCCTTGAGGTGGATGGCGCCCAGCAGCTTGCCCTGGGCACAGACCAGCAAAGGGGTACCGCCGCTCTGGGCGATCTTGTCGATTTCCCGGGACAGGGCCGGCAACAGCTCGCCGCGTTTGAGGCCGACAAACGCCAGCACTGAATCCACGGCCCCTTTGCGGTACACCCGACCGTTGTGGTCGATACCCGACAGGCGGGTTTCAGCGGTAAAGGGTACGGCCGTGAAGTCCGACACGGGTAACTCGGGCAGGCTGTGCTGGCCCCGAACAAACTCGACGATGGACTTGCCCTCCGCCGTCTCGTCCGCCAGCGAAGCGCGCAACGCGCCCTCTGCCAGCTCTTTGGCGGTCACGCCGGGGCAGGCATACAGCGCCGTGCAGCGGCGGTTGCCGAAGGTGATGGTGCCGGTTTTGTCGAGCATCAGCACATGCACATCGCCCGCGGCTTCAACCGCCCGCCCCGACTTGGCAATCACGTTGAGGCGCACCAGACGGTCCATGCCGGCAATACCGATGGCCGACAACAAGCCGCCGATGGTGGTCGGAATCAGCGTCACCAGCAGGGCCACCAGAAACACCAGGGGCAAGCTGCCACCGGCAAAGTAAGCGAACGGCTGCAAGGTCACGACCACGATCAGAAAGATCAGGGTCAGGCCGATCAGCAGAATATCCAGGGCAATCTCGTTAGGGGTTTTCTGCCGCTTTGCCCCTTCGACCAGTGCGATCATACGGTCCAGAGTGGACTCGCCGGGGTTGGCGC
The DNA here is from genome assembly GCF_049896805.1 of Pseudomonas sp. TWR1-1-3. Taxonomy (NCBI): domain Bacteria; kingdom Pseudomonadati; phylum Pseudomonadota; class Gammaproteobacteria; order Pseudomonadales; family Pseudomonadaceae; genus Pseudomonas; species Pseudomonas sp. TWR1-1-3. The sequence goes on from NZ_JAFCUZ010000002.1 coordinate 98,996, forward strand.
TGATTTGCACCAGCAACCAGTCACTGACCAGCCGCGTATTGCCGGTCACCGCCGAGCGATCACCGCCCGATTCACGGATCACCGGCGCCGATTCGCCAGTAATCGCCGCTTCGTTGACCGCGGCAATCCCTTCAATCACCTCGCCGTCGCCGGGAATCATCTCCCCCGCTTCGACGCGCACCACATCCCCTTTGCGCAGGCGGGTGGCCGGGACGATTTCAAAGCCGCCCGTGGCAGTGCGCCGACGCGCACTCAAGCCCACACTGCCAGCTTTGAGGCTATCGGCCCGAGCCTTGCCGCGCCCCTCGGCCAGGGCTTCGGCAAAGTTGGCGAACAGCACGGTAAACCACAGCCACAGAGCGATTTGCACCGCCACCCCGGTAGGCACTGCAGGCTCGGGGATAACACACAGCACCGTGGTAAAAATCGCGGTCAGCTCGACCACCAGCATCACCGGCGAGCGTTTCAGCTGGCGCGGGTCGAGTTTGACGAATGCTTGCAACAGCGCCGGACGCCAGATATCGGCGAACGAAGTCTTCGGCGACTCGGGGGCCCTGGCTTCAGGCGTTGGCGTCAACTTTGAAACAGGAGCAGGCATAGTCATCTTCGTCTCCTCAGAAGCCCTGGGTCAGTTGTTCAGCGATGGGGCCAAGGGCCAAGGTCGGCAGGAAGGTCAGGCCGCCCACCAGCAAGATGGTCACGGTCAGCAGCGCGACAAACAGCGGACCGTGGGTCGGAAAACTGTCCTGGCCAATCGGCGCGCTTTTCTTGATCGCGAGGCTGCCGGCCAATGCCAGCACCGGCAGGATGTAACCGAAGCGTCCGATCAACATGCCCAGGCCCAGCATCAGGTTGTAGAACGGCGTGTTGGCGTTAAGCCCGGCAAAGGCTGAGCCGTTGTTGGCACTGGCCGAGGTGAAGGCATACAGGATCTGGCTGAAACCATGGGGCCCGGGGTTGCTGACCGAGGCCACAGCACTGGGCAGTACGGCGGCAATCGCGCCCAGCACCAGCACCCCCACCGGCATCACCAGCAAGGTCACCACCAGCAGCTGGACTTCCCTGGCCTGGAGTTTTTTACCGAGGTATTCAGGGGTGCGACCGATCATCAGGCCGGCGAGGAACACCGCGATCAACACGTTGAGCAACATCCCGTAGAGCCCGGCACCGACGCCACCGAAGATCACTTCGCCGACCATCATGTTGAGCAGCGCCACCATCCCGGTCAGCGGGTTGAGGCTGTCGTGCATGGCGTTGACCGAGCCGTTGGAGGCCGAGGTCGTGGTTTCGGTCCACAGCACACTGCCGGTGGTGCCGAAGCGGACTTCCTTGCCTTCCAGCGGTGCGCTCTGCTCGACCAGCGGGCTGTTGAGCGCCGGGTTCGGCTGGTACTCGGCATACAGCGCGGTGCCGCCGCCGATCAGGAACAAGGCCAGCATGCAGGCGATGATTGCGCGGCTCTGACGCAGGTCCTTGACGTAATGGCCGAAGGTGAACACCAACGCCACCGGGATCAGAATAATCGAGGCCATTTCGAACAAGTTGCTCCAGGCGCTCGGGTTTTCGAACGGGTGCGCCGAGTTCACGCCGAAAAAGCCGCCGCCGTTGGTGCCCAGTTGCTTGATCGCAATCTGGCTGGCAGCCGGACCCAGCGGGATTACTTGATCGGCACCTTGCAGGGTTACGGCATTGACGTAATGGGCAAAGGTTTGCGGCACGCCCTGCCACACCAGCAGCAACGCCAGCACCAGGCACAACGGCAGCAGGCCATAGAGCGTGGCGCGGGTCATGTCGACCCAGAAGTTGCCCAGCGTGTGCGCCGAGCGGCGGCTGATACCACGGCACAAGGCGACCAGCACGGCCAGGCCGGTGGCGGCGCTGACAAAATTCTGCACGGTCAGCCCGGCCATCTGGCTGAAGTAGCTCAGGCTGGCTTCACCGCTGTAGCTCTGCCAGTTGGTGTTGGTGACAAAACTCACCGCAGTATTGAACGCTTGCGTCCACTCCTGCCCCGGCAACTGCTGGGGGTTGAGTGGCAAGTACGACTGAAACAGCAAAATGGCGAACAACAACACAAAGCCTGTCAGGTTGAAAACCAGCAGGGCCAGGGTGTACTTCTGCCAGCTTTGCTCACTGCCCGGGTCAACCCCGGCGATGCGGTAGCAGACCTTTTCGACGGGCCCCAATACCGGGCTCAGCCAGGTGCGCCGGCCCTCCATCACCTTGTAGTAAAAACGCCCCAGCCAGGGTGCGGGCAACAGCACCAGGGCAAAAAAGGCAAGCATCAGCCCATAGTCATAACTGTGCATACCCGCTCCTAGTTCCGGTCTGCGCGCAACAGCGCAACCAGCAGATAAACGAACAGCGCCACTGCCAGCAGCAGCGACCCCCCATCCAGAATGCCCATGACAATTCTCCCCAGGCGGCACCTGCCGCGTAGGAAGAGAGTGTGGGGAATCAGGGCGTAAAGGATCGAGATCGAGAGGGATGCGCGGGCGTAAAGAAGGTGTAAAAAAGCAGGGATGCCTGCCGTAGCAGCTGGCGAAGGAACGCGGCTGCGTTCGAGCGCGAAGTGGTCGTAAATCATCTGGATGCGGTGTAACTGACAAACCGCATTGGCCAAATTGACGACGGCTACGCCGCCGGACGCAGCCTTCGTCCCTCGGCAGCTGCTACACGTGGGTTAGGATCAGCGCAACAGCGGGCTGTCCAGTACCTCGGAGGCGCCGCCCAGCACGCTTTCGCTCAGCTGGATAAAGCTCGCGGTGTTGACCTTGTCCATGCGCATCAGCGCCTGGCTGACATCATCCAGCGAACGCTTGCTGTGGGTCTGCAAACGGATTTCACGGTCCAGTGCCTGCAACAGCGTGACTGCCCGCGCAACCATGGCCGCGTTTGCCTGTTCACCGCGCAGGCGGGTCACGTTTTTACCGGCAGCGTTGAGCTTGTGCTGCAGGGTTTGGTAACGCTCATCACTCATGCCGCCGGCGCGGCGCAGCAGTTCGATGGCGTAGTACTCGCCAAGGCCCTCGCCGATCCAGTCATGCCCCGGCTCATCGTTGATGCCGCTGAACAACTGCACCACCTCTCGCAATAACGGGCTGGAACCGCTCTCGCTGACCAGCGGCAAACCGCTATAAAGGTAGATCGAGTTGCGCCCCGCTGCACTGCCTTTCCACATCGGGCTGCCCGCGCCGACGATCAGCAGCTTGGGCGGGTTGCGCGGGAACACCGCCTGCACCTGCGGCCACACAAAGGTCAACAGGGTCAGCACATCCATGCGGTGCATGCCCTGCCCCTTGGGTGCGCTCACCGTGACCTCGGTTTCGCCCAGGGTGGTGCGGCGGCTGCCCAGGTTACCCGCGAGCATCCAGCCGGTGGGGCGATCAAACAGACGCGACACATCATCGATACGAAAGCGGTTTTTACCGATACGCGGCCAGGCGGTTTCAACGCTTTTCCAGCCTTTGGGCAGTTCGAATTCAAGCCGCGACACCAGCTCGACCCCATCCTGCTGATCGAGGCTGGCAGGCGGGATCAGTTGTTCACCGCGAAACAACGCCCAGTCAGGCGTGATCCGGGTGTCGTACGTGCCGTTCTTGCGCGGCTGGCTCAGGCGGACGCGGTAACTCAGGCTGGCACTGCCCGCTGGCGGATGCCACAGGCCCCGGCTATGGACCGGGTCGGGGCTCAGTTGCCATTGCCCGTCGGCCTTGAAGTCGCTGTAACTGCCCGGCGCGCCCAGGTCGAAATCCAGGCTGCGCACGGCAGAACCCTCGGCCAGGGTGATCCGCACCTCGGCCTGATCGCTTTTGGGCAACAACTGTACGTGGTAATCGAGCGCCACTTTTTGCCCAGCCCACAGCGGGCCCGCCGCCAGCAACAGCAGCAAACCCAGAGGCAATCGATAACGCAGCGGCATACACACTCCTTGCAAACCGCTCCGGTACTTAACCGGCGCGGAAAATCAAATGATCTTCCCAGTCATCTTCAGGCACGCTGCCTTCGGCCAGCATGCGCCCGGACTGTGAAATGCGCTCATGGTGGACAGCGTCCGGGTCGCCACACACCAGGTGATGCCACAGCGGCAAGTCCTTGCGCTCGCTCACCAGCCGGTAGCCGCAAGTCGGCGGCAGCCACTTGAACTCTTCGGCCTTGCCCGGCGACAGCTGAATGCAGTCAGGGACTGAATCACGACGATTAGGGTAGTCGGTGCACTGGCAGGTTTTCAGATCGAGCAGTTTGCAGGCGATGCGCGTGTAGTAGACGCTGTTGTCGTCTTCATCTTCGAGCTTTTGCAAGCAGCACAATCCGCAGCCGTCGCACAGCGACTCCCATTCCTCCTGATCAAGTTGATCGAGGGTTTTGCGGATCCAGAACGGTTCAACGATTGCGGCCATGGTTCAAACATCAACATCAGGGAGTGGAAAAGGCCGCCAGTCTAGTGCCCAAGACCCCGCGGGCCAAGGGCTTGTCGTCAGACTTGTCAGCTTGACGGCATCCCAGTAGTTTTAGCCCCTGAATTGAGCCGTTACATTTACCTCAGGAAACCGCCATGCCTGCTAGCAGCCGTAAAGCCGATCACAGCATTCACGAGCAATTTACCCAGCGCTGGTCGCCCCGCGCCTTTACCGATGCGACCATCGACAAAGCCACCCTGCTGAGCTTTTTTGAGGCGGCACGCTGGGCACCGTCGGCCTACAACGCACAACCCTGGCGCTTTCTGTTCGCCCTGCGCGGCACCCCGGAGTTCGACCGTTACCTGAGCCTGCTGGTGGAGTTCAACCAGGGTTGGGCCAAGCATGCTGCCGCGCTGGTGGTGATTGTGTCCAAGACCACCTTCGCGGCACCGGGCACCACCGAAGAAAAACCCGCACCGACCCACGCCTTCGACACTGGCGCCGCCTGGGGCCACCTGGCCCTGCAGGCTCACCTGAGCGGCTGGCACACCCACGGCATGAGCGGTCTGGATTTTGAACGGGCGCGCCAGGAGCTGAAAATCCCTGAGGGCTACCAGGTCCAGGCAATGGTTGCGATCGGCAAGATCGGTGACAAGTCGAGCCTGGTGGATTACCTGCAAGCCAAGGAAGTGCCAAGCCAGCGCGAACCGCTGAGCAAGCTGGTGGCTGAAGGCGATTTCAGCCTGTAACCCGGCTACAGAAATACTTCATCTTTGGGAGCGAGCCTGCTCGCGAATGGCCTTCGCGAGCAGGCTCGCTCCCACAGGAGTGGTTTGACCGGCAACAGAGTATCTACAGGGTCAGTAACCGCGGTCGAAATCCACTTCGCCACGCAATGCCTCACCCGCCTGATACGCACGCAAATTGTCGACAAACAGCTGGGCCATCATCGGTGGCGAGGTCGGCGCCGAGCTGTGCCCGGTCAACAGCAAGCCCCAGGCCGTCCAGAACGGATGCTTGGCCGGCAGCGGCTCCTGACGACAGACGTCAATCACCGCGCCCGCCAGATGCCCCACGCGCAAAGCCTCGACCAGATCGGCATCAACCACGGACACACCGCGCCCGGCATTGATGAATACGGCATTGGGATTGAACTGCGCAAACAGCTCGGCATCGTACACATCATGGGTGTCCGGGGTGTTGGGCAACAGGTTGATCACGTAATCCACCTGCCCCACCAGGCGCGGCAAGTCGCTCAGCACACCCACTTCCTTGAACGGTGCCAGCTCGCGGGCGGTTGTGGCGATGGCATGCAACTCAACGCCAAAAGGCAGCAGAAACTGCGCCACGGTCTGGCCAATATCCCCGGCCCCGACGATCAGCACCTTACGCCCGACCAGGCTCTGGCCCATGCGGTTATCCCACTTGCGCTCGACCTGGCTGACCAGCCGGGCCATGACTTCACGCTCGTGGCCGAGCATGTAGGTCAGAACGTATTCAGCCATCACCTGACCAAAAATACCCACGGCGCGGGTCAGTCGATAGTCACGCTTGAGGCCTTCGGCCAACAACGGCGTGATGCCCGCCCAGGTCGACTGCAACCACGCAGGCTTGTGGCCCTGGCGCAGCAGGGTCGCCAGCAGGTCCGGCTGGCCCAGCCACACCGGGCATTCACCGGCCATGCGCGACAGTTCCTCGGAATCGCCGCTGGACTGCAGTTGCAGATCCGGGGCGAGGCGCTGCAGCAGTTGGGTGTACAGCGGGTAATCGTGCTCGGCAATCAGGACGCGCATGTTTCTAACCTTTCCAAAACACTGCCAGCGCCCGTCGCCGAGGTTTGCCCCGTCGCGTTCGGCCAGCGCCAATCAAAATGAGTCCGTTTCAGACAGGCGCCCGGAACCGGGCACCTGGCGCCGCACTTACATCGGGTCGTTGCGACGCAACAGCTCTTCAGGCAAGTGCTCGATGTATTCGTCTTCGGCCGGCGGCATTTGCAGGTGATAGCCCTGGCTCTCGAGGTTTTCCAGAACCTTGGTGATGTCTTCGCGCGACAGCTTGCGCTCGGGCGTCAGCACCAGATCAAAGGCGTGGATCGGCTTGCCAAAAGCCAGCATCAGCGGTTCCGGCACGCGCTCCAGGGCATCGGCCTTGAGTACATACAGGTACATTTCGTTGCGTTTGGTGCTGCGGTAGATCGAGCAAATACGTTTCAAGACAGTTCTCCAGCGGTGGCCAGGCAATCGAGCAAGGCCTGGCCCATCAACTCACGGCGCCAGCCGCGCAGTGATTCCGGCAATTGATAAGGGCCATTGGGGAAGCCGCTTTTAAGCAGGGCTTCCAGGGTTTTCTTACGCAGCATCAGTTCCGGCGCAATGTTCAGGCGCTCAGCTTCAGCCTGGCCGATGGCACGCAGACGCTTGATCAGCAACGCGGCTTCAACCGGCAACGGCTCGGGCACGGCGGGCGGCCATTGTTCCGGCGGCAGACTGCCAGCACGCTTGATCAGATCAAGCAAAAACTCACCGTCCTGACGCACGGTGCGCGGGTGCATGTCTTCAATGCGCGCCAGTGCCACCAGGTTATCAGGCTGGGTTTTGGCCAGAGGCCACAATGCATGCTCGCGTATCACGCGGTTGCGCGGCAGGTCCCGGGCACGGGCTTCGTGCTCGCGCCAGGCGCAGATTTCACGCAATACCGCCAGTTGGGCCCGTGACAGCTTCCACGCCAGCTTGGCTTCGCGGTACACCTCGTAAGGATCTGTTTCGCGGCGCAGGTTGGCGACCAGTTCGGCGCCATCTTCCAGCACCCAGCGGTACTTTTCCGCCGACAGGCGCGGATGCAGCAACTTGTAGACTTCAGCCAGGTGCACGGCATCTTCGGCGGCGTAGCTGATCTGGGTTTCCGACAACGGACGCTGCAACCAGTCGGAGCGGGTCTCGCCCTTGGGCAGATCGATATCCAGGACTTCCTTGACCAGGCGCGAATAGCCCATGGAGAAGCCCAGGTTCAGATAGGCGGCTGCCAGTTGGGTGTCGAACAGTGGCACCGGCAGGCTGCCGGTCAGGCGCAGTAAAACCTCAAGGTCTTCACTGCAGGCATGCAGCACTTTGACCACCGCCTGGTTTTCCAGCAGGTCGGCCAGGGGCTGCCAGTTGTCGATGGTCAACGGGTCGATCAGGTACGCCCGCGTGCCGTCGCCAATCTGGATCAGGCCGGCAATCGGGTAAAAGGTGTCGACCCGCATAAATTCGGTGTCGAGGGCTACGAACGGCAATTGTTGCCATTCGGCGCAATGCTGGCCGAGGCTATCGTTGTCGCGAATCCAGTGAATATCGATGGCCACACGGCTCTCCCTTGAAGAATGGCGCGCAGTATATATCGCCGCCAGGGATTACCGGACATTGCCTCGTCATGTTGTGCGCGAAAAAACCTACGAAACTTCCATATAAAACCCGCATCCATAGAGTGATTTCCTCTATAAATTGCCTGGCTCAACGCCATTGAAGATTTGTTACAACACATTATGTGACAAGCCAGTCGGGCCACTGTGAGCGGGCACGAGTAGATTTGCGCACTAAAAACCGAGGATACCCCATGAAAATGACCTGCAAACTGTCAGCACTGGCACTTTCGCTGATAGGCCTTTGCTCTTTTGCCAGTAGTGCACTGGCAAAGGGTTCTGACCTGGATGCAGTGGTGCAAAACGGCGCCAGGCACGTAATGCAAGAATACGCCGTGCCCGGCCTGGTCATCGCCGTGAGCGCTAACGGCAAGCAACACTTTTACAGCTTCGGTGTCGCGTCCAAGGCCAGTAAAGAGCCAGTGACCCCCGACACACTGTTCGAGGTTGGCTCGGTCAGCAAACTGTTTACCGCCACCCTGGCCACTTATGCTCAGGCCCAGGGCAAGCTTTCGCTGTCCGATACCGTCGGCAAATACGAGCCGGAACTTGAAGGCACACCCTTTGGCAAGGTAACCCTGGCCCATCTGGCCACCCATACTGCAGGCGGCTTCCCTTTGCAGCTGCCGGACAGCGTGCAGGACGAGCGCCAGTTGATGGATTACCTCAAACGCTGGAAACCCGCCTACCCGATGGGCACCCAGCGCAGCTACGCCAATCCAAGCATCGGCATGCTCGGCGTGATTGCCGCCAAAAGCCTGAACCTGCCGTTCACCCAGGCAATGGAGCAACAACTGTTCCCGGCACTGGGGCTGCACAACACCTACTACACCGTGCCCGCCAGCAAAATGACGTTGTATGCCCAGGGCTACGACAAGCAGGATGCACCGGTCAGGCTTAACTCCGGCGTGCTCGGCAATGAAGCCTATGGCGTGAAAACCAGCGCCCGCGACCTGATCCACTTTACCGAGCTCAACCTGGGCCAGGGCGAAACCAGCCCGCAGATTCGCAAGGCTCTGGCTGACACGCACACCGGTTATTTCCGCGTGGGTCCCATGACGCAGGATCTGATCTGGGAGCAGTACCCTTACCCTGTCGAGCTCAAGTCGCTGCTGGCGGGCAACTCAAACAAGATGGCTTATGAAAACAATGGCGCCATCGCCCTGAATCCGCCTCTGGCCCCACAACAGGCGGTATGGGTCAACAAGACCGGCTCAACCGGCGGCTTTGGTGCCTACGCGGTGTTTGTGCCTGCCGAGCAAAAATCGATCGTCATTCTGGCCAACAAGAACTACCCCAACGACGCACGGGTCAAGTTGGCATACGAGGTGCTCAAGGCCCTGGACTAAATGTCCTTGCGCAAGATGTAGATGCTGCCCATGCCACAACCGGGCAGCACTTCGTACTGTTTGAGGATACTGAAGCCTGCCCGCTCAAATTGACCTTCAATTTCGTCCTTGTTCACCACGATACGGAGCGGGTCACAGCCCTGCTCCGCCGTACGACCAAGGGGCACAGAAAGGATCAGGCCGTCACGACTGACCCTGTGCAGCTCGCGCAAAATGGCCTGGCGATGATCGCTGTCGCGCACATGGTGGAACAACTGCATGCAAAAAATGCAGTCCACGGCGTTTTCCGAAATATCGATGGAAAACACCGAGCTTTGAAACAGCTTGATGCGCGCCAGCAGGCCGGCGGGATGGTGGGTTTGTGCGTGATCGAGCATGGCCTGCGACGAGTCGCAGGCCAGGATCACCCGATTGCCATGCTCGGCCAAAATCGGCCAGAAACGCCCGGCTCCGCAAGCCAGATCCAGGATCAGTCCAGGCTCGCCCGCAACCTTGAGCGCCCGGCGCACCAAGCGCCGCTCGCGCCACAACACGAACCTGCGGGCAAGCCCTTGGGGCTGTACTTGCAGGCAAACCTTCGCATGCTCGCGGTCAAACTGCTCGGCGAGCTCATGCTCTATAGGGGTGGAAGGTGGCTGCGATGACATGGGCCCGCGAACTCTTGTGTTTGATGATGATCAACGCAGAGATTATCGGGGCACCAGTGAAAAAATTGTCACAAAACCATGAAAACAGGCGGGTCACGCCTGCTGCAAATACCAGCGCCAGTCCTGCTCGCCCACTTCGCCCATGAATTGACGGTATTCCGCGTTTTTCACGGCCAGGTAGACCTTGAGAAACTCCGGACCGAAGGCTTCTTTTGCCCACTCCGAAGCCTGCAACGCCCGCAAGGTGGTCAGCCAGTCGGTCGGCAACCGCTCGCTGGCCTGGGCATAGCCATTGCCTTCGACCGGCGCACCCGGGTCGAGTTGCTCGCGAATGCCACGATGGATTCCTGCCAGAATAGCTGCCGCGGCCAGGTACGGATTGGCATCGGCACCACATATGCGGTGTTCGATATGCCGTGAAAACGCCGGACCACCGGGCACCCGCAGGCTCACCGTACGGTTGTCCACGCCCCAGGTAGCGGCCAGCGGCGCATAACTGTTGCTCTGGAATCGGCGGTAGGAGTTGGCATTGGGGCAAAACATCAACAGTGAATCGAGCAAAGTGCTGAGCATTCCGCCCACCGCCTGCCTGAGCAACGGCGTACCGTCCGCAGCCTCGCTGGCAAACAGGTTGTTGCCGTCCTTGTCGGCCAGGCTCACATGCATGTGCATGCCGGTACCGGCCAGATCATCGAAAGGCTTGGCCATAAAGCAGGCAACCATCCCGTGCTTGTGCGCCACGCCTTTGACCAGGCGCTTGTAGCGCACCGCTTCGTCCATTGCCTGCAGCGCGTCACTGCGATGTTCCAGGGTAATTTCCACCTGCCCCGGCGCATATTCGGAAATCGCCGTGCGTGCAGGTATCCCCTGGAGCTTGCAAGCGCTGTACAAGTCGGCCAGAAACGGCTCGATCTGTTCCAGCTCGCGCAAGCCGTAAACCTGGGTCGCCCGCGGGCGCTGGCCATCAGCATCACGGGCCGGTTGCGGGCGACCGTTGCTGTCGCGCTGCTGATCGAGCAGATAAAACTCCAGCTCCGCCGCCATCACCGGGTAATAGCCATCGGCCTTGAGGCCGTCGATAACCTTGGCCAGCAAGTGCCGGGGGTCGGCCACTGTGGCGGGCATGCCCTGTTGGGGATGCATGCTGACCTGTACTGCCGCCGTGGGAATCAGGCGCCACGGCATGGGCTGCAAACTGCCGCTGACGGGATAGGCACGGCAGTCGATATCGCCCACATCCCACACCAGGCCGGTGTTTTCCACATCATCGCCGTTAATGCTCAAGCCCAGAATCGTGCTCGGCAGCGGCCGACCGCTCTCGTAGACCGCCAGCAACTCGTCGCGGTGCAGCAACTTGCCGCGAGGCACGCCGTTATTGTCGATGATGAACAGTTCGAACATCTCGATGTGGGGATGTAATTCCAGAAAATCCAGGGCTTGTTGCAGCGGGGCAAACGCGGTTGCAGCACTCATGGCAATACTCATCGGTTCGTATCAGACAGGCGCCGGGGCGCACATATTCAGGATTTGACGGCACGATGAAGATCCGGCGGGCGGGCATGACGGCAGTGAAACAGGGCCCAGAAGGCCTGCCAGGGGCACTGAATGCTGCTCATACCTGCAACCGTTGCCAAAAAGGGAACCCAGCCTCACACGCCCGGGTGGGTTGTTTAAATGCAGGGATTTATACCTTTGGTTACATCGGCGCTAAACAATCAAGTCTCTGTGGGAGCGGGCTCTGTGAACGTTTCAATCCCCGGCAAGGTCGCATGCAGTGTCTATCCTGCTTGATCCACCCTACTGCTTCGAGGAGCCCGCACCATGACCAGAACGGTTGCCGATTTCATCACCGAAACCCTGCAGCAAGCCGGCGTAAAGCGTGTATTTGGCGTGGTGGGTGATTCCCTCAATGGCTTTACCGACGCCTTGCGTCGCCAGGAGCAGATTGAGTGGATCCATATGCGCAACGAGGAGTCCGCCGCATTCGCCGCCGGGGCCGAAGCCCATTTGACCGGCGAGCTGGCGGTATGCGCCGGCAGCTGTGGCCCCGGCAACCTGCACTTGATCAATGGCCTGTTCGACGCCCATCGCAGCGGAGTACCGGTGCTGGCACTGGCCGCTCACATTCCCGGCAGCGAAATCGGTATCGACTATTTTCAGGCCACCCACCCCGAAAGCCTGTTCAAGGAATGCAGCCACTACGTTGAACTGGTGTCCCGCCCTGAGCAGCTGCCGCAGATTTTGCATCGGGCCATGCGCACAGCCATCGCCAAACGCGGAGTGGCGGTGGTAGTGATTCCGGGGGATGTGGCGCTGCAAGCGACCGAGGCCAAGGTGGCGCAATGGCTCAAGCCTGCCCAGCCGCTGGTCTGTCCCGCCCCGCCCGATATCGACCGGCTGGCGTCGTTTCTCAATGACGGCAAGAAAGTCACACTGCTGTGCGGCGCAGGCTGCGCTGGTGCCCATAGCGAAATCCTGGCCCTGGCCGAGCGGTTGAACGCGCCCATCGTGCATGCCCTGCGCGGCAAGGAACATGTCGAATACGACAACCCCTATGACGTCGGCATGACCGGCCTGATCGGCTTCGCCTCGGGTTACAAGGCGATGATGAACTGCGACACCCTGCTGATGCTGGGCACCAACTTTCCTTACCGCCAGTTCTATCCCGAGCACAGTTATATCGCACAAATCGACCTGCGCCCCGAAGCCCTGGGCAATCGCTGCCCGCTGCAACTGGGGCTGCTCGGTGATGTGAAGCTGACGCTTGAGGCCGTATTGCCCAAGGTGATGCAAAACCCCGACCGCGACCACCTCGACCAGGCGCTGGACGATTACAAAAAAGCCCGGGAAGACCTCGACGCCCTGGCGGAAAGTGGCCCTGGCAGCTCTATCATCCACCCCCAGTACCTCAACCGGCTGGTCAGTGAGCTGGCGGCAGAGGATGCGATTTTCACCTGCGACGTTGGCACCCCCACTGCGTGGGCAGCCCGCTATTTGAAGATGAACGGCAAACGGCGCCTGATCGGCTCGTTCAACCACGGCTCGATGGCCAATGCCATGCTGCAGGCCATCGGCGCACAGGCAACATACCCGGATCGCCAGGTTATCTCGATGTCCGGCGACGGTGGTTTCACCATGATGATGGGTGACTTCCTCACCCTCAGCCAGGTGGGCTTGCCGGTCAAGGTCATCGTGCTCAACAACGGCACCCTGGGTTTTGTCGAAATGGAAATGAAGGCAGCGGGCTTCCCGGATGTGGGCTGCGACCTGAAAAACCCGAACTTTGCGGCAATGGCCCAGGCCATGGGGGTTAAAGGGATTCGCGTGGAGCATCCATCCGAACTGGAAGCGGCGCTGCGCGAAGCCTTCGCCCATGACGGCCCGGTGCTGGTGGATGTGGTCAGCGCCCGTCAGGAGCTGGTCATGCCGCCGACCAAGACCTTCGAACAGGCCAAGGGCTTCAGCCTGTTTATGCTCAAGACCGTGATGGACGGCCGCGCCCGGGAGCTGATCGACCTGGCCAAAGTCAATTTGTGGCGCTGATTAACTCTCCAATAACCACAGTACTTTGTGGGAGCGGGCTTGCTCGCGATGAAATTGACGCGGTTTACCTGACAGACCGCGCCGCATGCATCGCGAGCAAGCCCGCTCCCACAGGGAGACCTTGACCGGAAACAGAGTTTCTACACGATTGAAAACCGCTACAGCTTGCGATCACGAGCAGCTCTCGCCTAATATACGTTCCATATACATTTCATATTGGAACGCTGATGGGCATCGTCAAGATATCCGAGCAGATGCACGAAAACCTGCGGGTCGCCAGCAACGCGCTGAGCCGCTCGATCAATGCACAAGCCGAGCACTGGATGCGCATTGGCATGCTGTCCGAACTGCACCCCAACCTTGATCACAACCAGATCTGCCGCCTGCTGGTGCGGGCCGAGCAGGCTGGCGGCCTGGACTTGAATGTGGCACTGCAAGACACCCCCCTCGCAACCGGAGCACATTCATGAAGGCCAGCGTCGTTATCAACACCCCGGCGCAAATCGCCCAGTCCAAGGTCGCGGGCAAGCTGGCCGCCGAAGTGCTGGCCATGATCGCCGAGCACGTCAAGGCCGGGGTCACCACCGACCAGCTCGACCGGATCTGCCACGATTACATCGTCAACGTGCAAAAGGCCATCCCCGGCAACGTGGGCTATCACGGTTTCCCCAAAACCGTATGTGCTTCGGTCAATGAAGTGGTATGTCACGGCATCCCGTCCAACCGCGTGCTGCGCGACGGCGATATCGTCAATATCGATATCGCCGTGGTCAAGGATGGCTGGTTCGGCGATACCAGCCGCATGTACTTTGTCGGCGAGCCAAGCCCCGCAGCCCGGCATCTGGTGAAAACCACCTACGACGCCATGTGTGCCGGGATCCGCATGGTCCGCCCGGGCGCAACCCTGGGCGATATCGGCCACGCCATCCAGACCCTGGCCGAGAAAGAAGGCTTCAGTGTGGTACGCGAGTATTGCGGCCACGGCATCGGCAAGGTCTATCACGACGAACCGCAGGTGCTGCACTACGGTTATCCAGGCCAGGGCATGAAGCTCAAGACCGGCATGATTTTCACCATCGAACCGATGCTTAACGCTGGCAAGCGCCATGTGAAGACGCTGCCTGACCACTGGACTGTCGTGACCAGGGATGGCTCGCTGTCGGCCCAGTGGGAGCATATGGTGGCCGTGACTGACGACGGCTTTGAGGTGCTGAGCCCGTGGCCGGACACCCTGGCCGAGTACCCCGCCATCGTTTGACGGGCCACTGCACAGGGACGGCGCCATGACTGTTGAAAGCTACGACCAACTGGCGATCTTCGCGGTGGTTGCCCAGGAGCGCAGCTTTACCCGCGCCGCCGCCCGCCTGGGCATGTCGCAACCGGCCCTGAGCCGGGCCATGCGCCAGCTCGAGGAACGCCTGGGGGTGCGCCTGCTGGCGCGCACTACCCGCAGCGTTGCCCCGACCCAGGCGGGCGAGCACCTGCTGCAGGTGATCGCCCCACGCTTCGACGAGATCAACAGCGAGCTGGCGCTGCTCAGCAAGTTCCGTGACCGGCCAGCGGGCAAATTGCGCATCACCGCAGGGGAGCATGCGGCAATTGCGGTGCTGCAACCGGTGCTGGCGCGGCTGCTGCCCGACCACCCGGACTTGAGCATCGAGATTATCGTCGACTACGGCCTGACCGATATCGTCGCCGAGGGCTTCGATGCTGGCGTGCGCCTGGGCGAACAGGTGGCCAAGGACATGATTGCCATGCGCATCGGGCCCGATATGCGCATGGCGGTGGTCGGCTCCCCCGCTTACTTCAGCCACTACCCCAAGCCGGTGATCCCGGCCGATCTGATGGCGCACAACTGCATCACCCTGCGCATGCCTACCCACGGCGGCCTGTTTATGTGGGAATTCGAAAAAAACGGCCAGGCACTCAACGTGCGGATCGAAGGCCAACTGGTGTTCAACAACATTGCCATGCGCCTGGAGTCAGTCCTGCAGGGGCTGGGCCTGGCCTATATGCCGGAAGACGTGGTACGGCCCTATATCGAGCAGGGCCGCCTGATCCGTGTGCTGGAGGACTGGTGCGAACCCTACTCCGGCTACCACCTCTACTACCCGAGCCGACGCCAGTCCTCCCCGGCCTTCACCCTGCTGCGTGAAGCCTTGCGCTACCCAGGCTGAGGAGGTGCCAGCTCACGGCTTTGCCCGTCCACCCCGCAGCCAGCATGGCGGGGCTCTGAAACTTAACGGTCCTGGTATTGCTCATCCGTCACTTTCTCCATCCAGGTCACGCTTTTACCGTCCACGCTGCCGGTGACGGCCAGATGAGTCATGGCACCGTCCGCTGCGGCGCCGTGCCAGTGTTTGACGCCCGGTGGGCAAACCACCACATCGCCGGGGTGAATCTCCTGCACCGGCTTGCCCCACTCCTGGGTCAGTCCCACGCCGGACACCACCACCAGCCGCTGCCCGGCCGGGTGAGTGTGCCAGGCGGAGCGGGAGCCCGGCGCAAAGGTGACGTAGGCGCCCGAAGCGTTGATTTCCTCGCTGGCGGCAAACAACGGATCGACCCGTACCTGCCCGGTAAAGTAGTCCTCGGGACCCGCTGTCGAGGCCTGGTCGGCGCTGCGGGTGATCTGCTGCGCCCGGGCCTTGTCGTCAACGGCTGACGATCCGGCGGCACCCGCCAGGGGGGCCGCAACACACATGGCAAGTGTCCACAGTGTCCGCTTCATGCAAACCTCCCGGAATCAGAGTGTTCTGGCATAGAAATCAGCCAGCTGGTTAATGGCAGTGTCCACATATTCAGGCACCCAGTAGGTCTGGATATGGGTCGCACCATCGATCTTGAACAGTGTCTTGTCCTGGGTGCCCGTGGCCCTGGCGAACGCCTGCTCGGTCATATACAGGGTGTCGGCCTTGCTGCCGGCAATCATCAGCAACGGTTTGTTGAGCAATTCGAGCTGGTTGGTGGCGTCGAAACTCATCAGGTCCATCAGGCTGCTGAGGGTGTATTTGAAGGTCGAGTTGGGGTGGGAGTGGGTTTTGCCGTAATACTCGAAACCTTCGCGATACAGATCAAAGGGCAGCTTGGCGATCTGCTCGTCGATGAGTTTGACATCGCCGGTGTAGATTACTTCGCCACCTGCCGCTTCCTGGGCACGGGCAGCGGAGGCCTGCTGCAGACGCTCCTGGAGGGTGTCCAGTTGCGAATCCATAAAGCCATTACGGCGTACCAGCCCTGAATTGAACATGCTCACAGTGGCAATCGACTGGAAGCGCTTGTCGCTCTGCCCGGCTTTCAAGGCATAGCCACCGCCGCCGCAGATACCCAGCAAGCCCAGACGTTGGGGGTCAACACCGGGGTAACTGGCAATAAAATCGGCCATGCCGTGGATGTCTTCAACACGGTTGGCAGGCTTGTCCACGTTGCGCGGCTGACCGCCGCTGGCGCCCTGGTAGGCGGCGTCGGCGGTGATGGTGATATAGCCCCTGTCCGCCAGGCGCTGGGCATACAGGCCCGCCACCTGTTCCTTGACCCCGCCGTTGGGGTGCGCGACGACAATGGCGGGGTATTTCTTGCCCGCATCGTAATTGGCGGGGGTGTACACATTGGCGGCGATGTCCAGGCCATTGAGCTTGTAGGTGACCGGGTGGATATTGACTTTGCCTGGCTCGTTGCGAGTGATCGCACCCGCGTAGGTCAGGGTGAACGGGTTGGTCTTGTAGTCCCCCGCCTCCGCGGCGGACATGCCGACCATTGCGGCCATAAACGTGGCTTTAAGCACCGTAAACGTCACAGGAATCTCCCTTTCAAGTTAAAACTTCTGTAGGAAACGGCCACCAGAGGTGTGCGCGTATTCAATACAGAAGTAACTTAGCGCGTAGGAATTCATTGATAAACGCGGCTTTATTGATAGCACTTATACCAATTACGCATAAATCCACCGACTGGTGATTGGCACCCGCCGTCGGCCGCAAGTGGGCGATAGCCGCAGCTCAGCAATTATTCTTGTTTACGGGTGTGACAGAGCGCTCACCCCTACCTACTCTGCTAGTGACCTGCGCACCGCCAGGTTCTGGAGTCCAAACCTCTATTCAAGTTTTTTTGCGCTTATCGAACATGCCCATGACCGACAGCTTTAAACCATCACGCCCATTGCCCGTAAACCTGCGCGGCCTGATCCTCTGCATTGTTCTGGCGTCAGTCCTGGCGACCCTGTGCAACAGCCTTGTGGTGGCCTATCGCGTACAACGCGACGCCCTGATCCATTCGACCCTGGAGTCCAATGCTGCCTATGCGGCAAAAGTTGCCTCCAGCATTGGTGAGTTCTTGCGCGCAGCCCACAACAACCTGAACTACAGCGCCAAAATCCTCGGCAAGCACTGGGACGATCCCCAGGTGCTGCATGAAGAAGCCTTGAGGCTGGAGGCACAGGATCAGTATTTCAACTCCGTCGAAATCCTCGATGCCAACGGCAAAGTCCTGGCCTCGAATCCGCCACAGGCGCAGATTGTCGGTTCCAACGTCCCGGCCAGCGGTATCAGGCAAGCACTCCAAGAGCGCCGGGCACTGGTCAGCTCGACCTATGTATCCCGCCAGGGCAACTTGATCGTATTCGTATCAGAACCTGTTTTCAGCAAGGCCGGTGTGTTTCTCGGCGCCGTGGTCGGGTCTATTTACCTGCTTGATCAAAGTGCCTTGCACACCGTCATCAGCAGCCACTTTCATCACGAAGGCACTTTTGCGTTTGTGGCCGACAGCAATCGTCGACTGCTCTACCACCCCAATCCTGCGCGTATCTCTGAAGTGCTTGGTGAAAACCTTGCGGTTGATGCGGCCCTGGGCGGCGAACGCGGTTCGATGGAAATAAGGAATTCCGAAGGCGTCGAAATGCTGGCAGGTTACAGCCAGGTCCCGGACTCAAATTGGGCGGTAGTGGTGCAACAACCCAGGGAGCATAGTCAGGCGACCTTGCGCCGGCTTATGCACGACATGATCATGGGCATGATTCCGGCCGGGCTTCTGGGGATGGTACTGGTA
This sequence comes from Pseudomonas sp. TWR1-1-3, assembly GCF_049896805.1. NCBI lineage: Bacteria > Pseudomonadati > Pseudomonadota > Gammaproteobacteria > Pseudomonadales > Pseudomonadaceae > Pseudomonas > Pseudomonas sp. TWR1-1-3. The sequence goes on from NZ_JAFCUZ010000002.1 coordinate 117,375, forward strand.
TTCGTCGGCACAACGCTGATCGCCCGGCCCCTGCGCCTGCTGTCTGCCGCGGCGCAACAGTTGTCCGCGCCGCAGACTACGGAGTTGCTGCAACGTATCAACGCCTGGTACCACGATGCTTCGGCCATCCGCCAGGCCATGCTGGCGGGCGTGCAACTGCTGCAGCAAAAGCTTGGCCGCCTCAGCCACGAGGCGCAAAGTGACCCTCTCACCGGCCTGGCCAATCGCCGGGCCATGGAAGAACTACTGAGCGTGCTGGAGCAGACCCAGCAGCCCTACACGGTACTGGCGCTGGATATTGATCATTTCAAGCGGGTCAATGACACATTCGGGCATGACGCTGGCGACGTTGCACTCAAGCAGGTTGCCGAAATCCTCAAGCAAAACTCTCGGGCAAACGACCTGGCATGTCGCAGCGGTGGGGAGGAATTTTCGCTGCTGCTACCGGATACCACGCAAGAAACGGCCAGAGCCATCGCCGAACGCATACGCCAAAGCATCGCAGACGCTCGCATACCGCAAGTCGGCAACCTGACAATCTCCATAGGTGTTGCCAGCAAGGCAGGCGCGCCAATGACACCGCAGCAAGTACTAAAACTGGCCGACGAACGCCTTTACCGCGCCAAGGAAAGCGGGCGCAACCGGGTGGTGTCTGCCTGAGGGGAAATTGGCACCGCATTTATCGACGCCCACGAAAACCCCTCAAATATTAAATAATTTCAGCTAGTTAATTAACCATCCGTGCCGCACTCACCTGCGGCACACCTGCCCTTCTCTGAAATCCAGCAACACACCAGTGCCGGCTGCCCGTTTAGTTTTTTATCTTTATACCGAGTGAACATATACAAATACGAGAGCAAAAATCAGAGACGCTCTGAAAGTTCAACACGCCCATCGCAACTTAAGATAGCAAGCATTTTTTTTCCGTTAGAGACAAAAGGTACTGCCCACCAATTATTATGGCTGTCATATGTCGCACTACCGTCCGCAGAATAGTCCACAACTCCATTTGCCCCTGGATTACGCTGTAAATGGCTTCGAATAGAATGTTCAAAAAAAACACGATCTGCTTTGGAACAGGAAACGTCAGAGTCTCCATTACACCCTTGCAGAACTAACCCCATCATCGCAACTGCAGCGCCTACCATTGCGCTAACCCCTGATCTAGCCATTTTATTTGCTCCCTTTCAATATGAGAGGTTGCGAACCCAAAACCACGGTTGTGAAATCGACGTGCCCAATCTGATCGCCGATAGAGCGGAGGATTGTGGTGAGCGCTTCTTGAACTGGGGGGCGATGGCTAGGATCTGCATCGAATACATCTGGATTGAGGGTGTAAGAACCGGTGAATACATAGGTTCCATTTGCAGCAATAGTTAGTACTCCCGATACATTCCCGCTGACCCTGCCTAAAAGCAAACCTGCAAACGAGGTCAAGTAGCCCGGTCCAAATGTATTATAAGTGAACGGAGAGTTAATTGGGTAGGTGCCAGGACCATTGGCAGCTACCGCGTCCCTGACTGGTGGGATATCACGCGTCACCATCTGCAAATTAAGAGAGCCAATATTCACATAACGAGTTTTGCCCTTCCCATACAGCCAATAGTAAAGTCCAGCCATAAACATAAGAGGTGTACCGAAGAAGTCAGGATGCGAACGGTGGTCTACCGTAGCCGTGTTGTGGGCCCAAGTTGCGCCCGCGTAAACTATCTCAGTACGCTCCTGCGCTGTAATAGCTACTGATTCTTGTGCCCCCCGACTCGCACGATCGTTGAGTAAGTTTTTCTGAATTGCAGCTTGCATCGTCAGCTGTGCTTTCAGCTGCTTACTGTCCAACCCATTCAAACCAATTAATGATGCATTCATGGCCCCTTCAATATCTAAGACATTAGCAGCAGTGAAAACATTCACCCCGTTAGCAATCAGCTTTTGGATAAAACCGCCTGAAATAAATTGTTCATTTGGTTTTAAAGGAGGCCTCGGGGAGAAATTAACCGAGGTGGAATACCCTGTGCTGGTTGGTTGAGCACCAACAAAGGTTGCACCAAGCTGAAGTACTTCCGACATTCTCACTCCCTGCAAACGATAATGATTCTGATTAGAGTTCACGCAGGAGACACTATACACTTCGCCACATAGCCGCAATTAAATACTGCAACTTTATGCAACCGACCCTAATGGAACGGCCAACACACCTTACGAACTCCACATTTAAGGGCGATGTTGCCCGGCTTTTTTTACGCGGACGCGACTGTCCTTAAATGCGCCAACGAAGTTCTTATCCCAAGTCATTCAGGGTCACAGCAGAGGGAACGGCGGGTATTGATCCGCCTTGTTGATGCCATTGAGTGATGGTGCTGGATTCGGCGATTTCGAGAAGGGAGAGTCAGCTCAATATGACGTAGTGGTTCGAAAAGTCTTTTATCACACGGATTCTCCGCCACCTGATTCCCAAGTTGATTGGAAAGAGCCAACTGGAAAAAATTCGGGATGGTTAGAGTCGTCAAATGCCAGATACGAAAAAGCCCCGCAGACCTTGATCTGCGGGGCTTTCGTAATAATGGCGGAGAGATAGGGACCCTCCATACAATGGCAAAAAAACCAGCAACCATTGAATAACAAGGCCTTACAGGCGATTTTACGTACAATAAATACGTACAATCGATCAAAGGCATACCAAATGGCAAACAACTTAGAGCTTCAAGGGGGCACCTATCACGTAAGGCTAGCCATCCCAGCAGACGTACAACAAACATTCGGCGGACGCCGTGTGCTTTCTCAAACACTCATGACAGGTGTACACCAAGAAGCACTGGATCGCAGGCTTCCCATTCTCGCGACCTGGAAAGCACAAATCAAAATTGCACGCGAAGGTAAACCTTTGCCTGAAGACTGGCAGGACAACCTGCTATCAGGGTTGCATGAGTTGGAGTCCCTGAAGCGAAATCGCAAACTCAATATCATCGGTGAACCTACCCCCCCCCTACCCGTCAGTGAATCGGAAGTCGAAGCGTTCAAGACAGATCATCCAGAGGTTGTTGCCCTACTCGAATGGATTGTCGACCAAGAATGGGATAACGGTATTGAAGGCGATTTACGCATCCAAGAAGCGTTGCATCAAGCCTTCAAAAAGACGATTCAAAGGGGGTTTTCCTCGATGCATCGACTGTCCTTGGACGAACACAAAGAGCTGGAAGAACTGATCAAAAACCCGAAGTCATACGCGCCTAAGTCCCCCATTACCAAAGCAAGGCTGGCAGAGTTTCGAACGTTCCGAGAGAACAGAAATATCGCAACAAAAACGATTGATCAGCAGCAGTCCAAGCTGGAAAAACTGTCGGCGTACCTTACCAAAACAGGTAAAGCCTTGGACTTTGATGCGATTTCATCCTGGCTTGACTCAATCAATTTGGCGAGCAAAACCCTGACGCAATATTTACTGGCTGGGAATGTTTTTTGGAAATGGGCAATGAAGCACGACAGTCGGTGGCGGGTCGACTACAAAGACAAAGCCAACCCATTTGAAGAACACGACCTACCAAAAGTAAGAGGCAGGGACAGAGTAGACGCACAACGCAAAGACTTCACCCTGGACGAACTTTCAAAGCTTCACTCAGCAGCAGCGTCGACAGGACTATACGCACTCGCTGACTTAATCCTACTTGGGACGTACACAGGAGCCCGCATAGAGGAACTGTGCCAATTGAAAAAAAACAACGTCATTGTGGTGGATGACATCCCTAGCTTCGATATCACCGACAGCAAGACCAAAGCTGGAATCCGGGTCGTCCCCATCCATCCGGCTATTATCGGCATTGTGAAGCGACTGATGGACGAATCGATGGATGAACATCTCATTCCTACCAACAGTCGTAGCAAATATGGCATTCGCTCTGACCCGATGGTGAAGGCCTTTGGCAGACTCAAGACCTCACTCGGATTCGGACCTGATCGCGTATTTCACTCCATCCGAAAAACGGTAATCACCCAACTTGTTCGGGCAAACGTACAAGGTCCTTTGATTGCCGAGCTTGTAGGTCATGAAACTGGATTGGTTACCTTTGATGTGTACAGCCAAGGGGCTACGGCCCTGCAAAAATTTGAAGCTGTTGCAAAACTACCTGACTTGAAACAAGCCAAACGAGCGGTTGAGGGTGCATAAGCGCTGATAAACCCATATTAGGACTCTGCAGGGTTTAGGTGGGATTTTGGCTACCCCGCTAAACCTACGCACAGCCAGTGGTGATCTATGACTGGTTGTGTTTCAGAGCCCTATGGACATCTATCAAGGAATGGAATACGGTAAGATAGATGGCTTTATAGTGGCCACGGAAAACGAAAGGAATCGTGAATCAATGCGAACAAACGAAAACAGTGAGAAATTCGAGTTATACATACTCTCACTTTGGTTCCTTTTCTTGTTGATTATAGTTGTAACAATCGACATACCATTCTGTTATGGCGACAACTGCGAATTCATTGGTTTTCTACCACTAGCCCAGAAAAACATTGTTTCTATCATTGCATTTATTTTTCTAATTTTCGGCACTGTATTTTATTTTCGCTTTAATTACCGTATAGCTGGAAGCAGGAGCATTGCTGCAAAGGTGGTAAAAATTGAAGATGTCAACTATGAACATCTAACATTTCTTACAACCTACATCATCCCTCTGATCTGTTTTAATTTGACAAGCGCCAGATATCTACTTGCACTTGGATTACTGCTATTCATAATTGGTGTTATATACGTAAAGACCGATAAGTTTTATGCCAACCCAACATTAGCCGTACTAGGATTTAGAGTTTACAAAGTGAACCTGCAAACTCGAACTGGATTAAAAGAAGGATTGGTAGTTATCTCGAAAGAAAGATTGGCTGAAGGCGACCAAATAAATCGACTAGGCCTGGACGATAAGGTGTACTTCGTAAGGAAAGCATCGTGACAATTGATGAGTTAAAGGCAAAAATATCTGCTGCTGTTGCGGATGGTTGCGGGTCTGAAATATTTTTTCTTTTAGATTCCGATAACGGGATGCAAATAAAAAAGGCTGATATCGATGAAGCACCACAAAATGAATTAACCCGAGCATTTGTGGAGAGCATAACTAAAAAAATACTACTTAATGATGAGCTTTCCCTAATCGAACTATCTAGTGCCGATGATCGCCGGGAAACCATATACCATTATGACTTGCCAGATATCCCAGCTGAACTACAACACTTACGAAGCATCATTACATCAGAAGACTTTGAAGAATTTTCATTTAAAAATGACAACCTAAACAATCTAGAAGGCATATTAATTCTTCTAGGCAATGCAGAGCATCAGATAGCTCTGTACAAATACCAATACCCAATTTCCTTGTTACGTAAGGATACGGGATTTAATTTAATGCGTTCGCGCGGCACAAATAGATTCAAAAAGCTTGATGAAGACGTATTGAAAATTAATGCAAAATTTGAATTCTTTAAAATTAATGGCCAGTACTACATTCTTGACTTGAAAGCTTTGGAGCGGTTCTTTGGATTTCATGATGCCATCAAGAATATTGCCACCCAAGGCATTGAAAACATCAGACAAGCTAACTTGGTTGAAAACGTACAAGTATTTTCTGATCGGCTAGATGATATTTCTTTTTCTAGAAAGCTGGTAAGGGCGGCGAGCTCTTCGCCAGTCCTGAATCTGATACCTAATGCGGAAGTTATTAATTTCGCAAGCACTCATCCCGCACTACAAGGCCGATTCAAGTTCACAGACGACGGTGAAAAATTCAGCTTGAAAACGAAAAAATCACAGGCGTTATTTTTAAAATTGTTGAATGATGACTTTCTTCAGTCCGAACTCACCAAACGATATTATGATAGTTTGGCAAAAGACGCTATTTAAGCTTAAGCAGTCACGACAAAAACTATCATCGATAGCGATGCAGCCTACCGACACCGACCCTACAAAATAGTAGGGTTAGTTGATAACATTTGCTTTAGGATTTTCCAAGCTTCTACAAGAGTCAGGCCTTAACAGGTATTTCCATGCTTAATAGTTTGATCGCTACAACCCAATCAGCGCCCCTATTATTTGAACTTTAACGTGCGACATAACCGCTCTGTAAACGTTTCATGGGGCCCACAGACCCTTTACCTGTGAAGTAGGCCGGTATCTTCCTAGGCGTATGCCAATTAGGTGTGACATCCGATCCAACACTATAGTGAAGGCATTTGGCAGGTGAAGATCGCCAAAGGATTTGGGTCGACCCGTATGTCAGGGCGAACGTGCAAGGCACTATATTTCATAAAGTTATGCTGAATGCATTTGGCAAAACTTACCGAAATCATACAGGATGTTGAGAACTTGCCGGTTCCGGTACTAGAGGGTTGAGAACCTCCACAAGCAACGTATCATCGATGTATTGACCGTATAGTTCCTCAAGAACAACCTTGACTGAAGTCGCATTGGCTATGTGCTCCGGACGAAGGCAGTTAACCCTGAAAGGCCATTCCAATCCGATTATTCCTCCGACGTCTACAAACGCAGTGTGCTGCTTTCCTTGATAAGAGAACACCAATGCGTAGCACACACGATGATCGTACACATGTCCATTGAAGCGCTGGGTGGACCTTACGGCTAACTCGTATCGCTCACTTTGCATTATCGAAAGTACCGAAGGCGTTTGGTCAAACTTGCACTTTAAGCGTCCGCCTGTGGTGGTGATATAAATTTCAGCGGTAGAATTAAAGTCAAATTCAAAAGGATCATCACCTACACGATAAGAGCTTGCCGGATCGCAGGCGATAGAAGCACTTTCTAGTCCTTTTACTACCAGCGGCGGGCTGAACTCCTTGAGTGGCACCAATATGTGCCGGTCTACAACGGTGTAGATTGCATGAACGATCAGCGGCTTGTCTTTGCAGTTGGTTAATACGATGTCGCTTAGACTAGACGCAGTATAACGGCCGTATGACATCGAATAGGTGATCAGTGCTTTGCTTCCGATTTTCTTCCACGCCAGCATCAAAGTGAGCGGGAACAACACAAGCCCCGGCACTAGCTTTAGAAAGTCACTTGCTAGCGGCCAGCCATTCCAACTGAAGAACGCATCCATGTCCAAGGTCCTATTAATTAAGATTTACCATGCTTTACAATGGCTATTTTTGTCGTCAACTGAACACTATGCCAAATCAACTTAACGCCAGTTATTCCTATTCAATCTGGGAATGACTACGCCATCTCTAGGCCCGGCACGGGCCCCATACACCCTTTACCCTTGAAGTAGGGTGGTAAGTTTTCTACCCCCCCACCAGGGTGGCAGGGGTGCTCCAATGACGTTTCACGGTGGCGATTCCAATACCCAGTTCGCTTGCAACTTCAGTTTGGATCAGTCCTTGGTTTTTTAGTCTCTGTACGTTGATCGTAGTCTTGACTGCGATAGGACGACCAAGCTTCTTTCCTTCTGCCTTTGCACGCATTAATCCTTGCTGGGTACGCTCTATAAGCAGATCACGTTCAAACTCGGCGACAGCACTCAAAACCTGCATTGTCATCTTACCTGCGGGACTCGTCAGGTCTACCCCGCCTAATGCAAGACAATGTACGCGAATACCAATTCCAGCAAGGTGTTCGACAGTCTGTCGTACGTCCATTGCATTTCGGCCCAAACGGTCCAACTTGGTCACGATCAGCACATCACCTGCTTCCATGCGATCTAACAATTTTTGAAACCCCGCACGTTCACTAGCGGCGATGCTCCCAGATATGACCTCTTCGATTACCCGCCCCATTTGTACGTCGAAACCTGCGGCTTTCACTTCCTGCACCTGGTTTGCTGTGAACTGGCTAGATGTGGAAACGCGGCAATAAAGAAATGTGCGGGACATGGTAAGCACTCACGTATCGTTAAACGTGGTATCACTGTAGCAGGGTATCAAAAATTAGAGAAGGCTATATTTTTGATGCTTTCTGAAGCCGATAATCTAGGCATCATAAAATGGTCGTTTGATGATCCCGTTACGCATCAGCGGTTGGAGTTTCTTGATTGGGGGTCAAATCGCCAAATCCAACCATACGTACAAAAATAGCTACACTCCACCACACCTTCTGTTGGCCTGCATTTAATCAGGGACTGATCAATGAAGCTTACGATTAATGTATTTCTTTTGAAGTCCGGTCGGACTATCTATGATGCGTTATCTGATGAGCACGAAATTCAACCACAGCAGTTTCAAATTGAAAATACAAGCTGCTTGTTTTACTACCAAACCAACCCTTCAAAACCAAAGTGGGTTGACTTATTCAGCGGTATTGAACAAATAAATACAGCCCAAATGCGAGGAAGATCATTACAGGGTGTGCTGGTTTTTGCCGTGAACGACCGTGTCTTCTGCTTTACGTTTGGTCACGCTCGACACTTACTCGAAAAATCTTCAATTGAAAGATATTTTGGGTTAAGAACGGCTTTGAGCATGACCGATCCGCAGCTTATTAAGTCAATCGATAAATCAAATATCGATAAGGTTCCGCTGCGTTCTCGCTCGCAGTCTTCAAAAAACCTTTCAATTTCAGAGTTTGAGTTCAAATTTGATTCGGAAATACTTAAATCTCTTACTGGTATTGTTGAATCAATTGAAAGTGATGAGCACGAAGTTGTAAGCGGATCGGACTCGCTCTCCTTACACACAGACGTAAAACTTTCACAACTTCCGGCAATTGCAGAGCGTTTGATAACAGCATACGAAGATGAGAGAGGTAAAGAAAAATACCCTTGGATGGACCACATCGTACCAGTACGGGATAGCACGGTTTCGTCAGAGCTGGATGATTTATTAATAAGCGCAGTGAACCAAGGTTGTTATGACGAAATATGGATAGCAGCACCAAGGGTTATAGAGTATGAGGGATTTTCAGGGTTTTCATACACATCACAACGCGGGCGAAACGGAAACGGGCCAGTCTTGGGATTCGAGTTAGACTTGCAACGCTGCCTAATCGAAAAAGGACTAGTTGGAAATCTTTCCGTGGAAGCTGCAAAATCTACAAAAATCCACCTATATGGTTCCGACTATAACAAAATTGACACTTGGACTCTATACGAATGCCTTAGTGGAGAAGTAGAACTAGGCGGTGAAAACTATCTATTAAGTGAAGGGGACTGGTACTGCATTGATACTGATTACGCAAACCAAGTTAATCATTATTTTGAAGTTTTTCCACGATCAAATATTATTTTTCCAGGATACAATGGCGCACACGAAGGAGATTATCTGCGTAGGATTGCAGATGGCATAGCATTTCACCTACTAGATCAACACAATGTACGCGTCAATGGAGCTTCTAGTGTCATCGAATTTTGTGACCTGCTTACATCGAACAACCATATTGTACACGTCAAAAAATACTCCTCATCTAGTGTGTTGAGCCACCTTTTTTCCCAGGCTTATGTTTCAGCAGAGTCGCTTATACACGCCCCGGAAATAATCGAACAAGTTAATGCTTATCTTGCCTTGCAAGGCGCACATATATTTGAATTCAATCCAAGTATCTTACCCAGACATAACCACATAATATTTGCCATTATGCAGGGTAGTCAAGGAGCCTTGCACATGCCATTTTTCTCAAAGGTTAACTTTCGGCAATATTCGCAGCGATTAGTGGCGATGGGGTATCATGTGGAACTAGCAAAGATCCACATTTGATTTTATCAAAATTTTGACAAGGTCAATAGCCTGCTTTATTCAGGCTACTTTCAAACTCTTGAATTAAATCAATAAGCGCACAACCCAAGACTTCACACAAGTCACGAATCTGAATTATATCCAACCGCCTTACACCCCTCTCGACATCACTCATGAACGATTGGGGGCGACCCAACGCATGAGAACAGTCAGCTTGAGTCATCCCTGAATCAATTCTGCGAGCCTTCAAAATGGCTAAAAATATGTCGTGTTCGGGCCGATATATTGCTTTGGGCATGGTAGCTATCCACAAATGACAGCCCCACAAGCTATATCCGCTTTCCAGATATCTGATTTTCAGATATTTTACGCCCGTCACTGCAATCACTAATTCAAAGACGACAAGGAAACCTGTATGAAATTGTACTTTGGGATTTTTTTGGCCGTTTTAAGCATGCCCCTAGCCAGTCTGGCGGGCATCTTTGCCATGGAGCTAGGCTATGTCTGGAATATACGGCAAGCCATCGGAGTCGGCGTCGTCGTGAGCTTGGTGTTACTTTTGTTGGCGTTGACCCTGTTTTTATGTGGCATACCATCAACCTTGCAGCGTCTACGGGTCCAGACCAGCGCCAGCAACTGATTTTCAAGGATGAGCTACATGAACATGTTTAGACAGCTGCGTTGGCTGGCGCTGACGACCAGTGCAACCGCTTCAAACGCCGTATCAGCCGCACAAACGGGTAGCGGCTCATCTGATCAGATGCTATGGGCATTCCTTCTAGCGGCCCCACCAGCAGCTTATGCCGGTAATAAGTGGTGGCGTTGGGGGATAGGTTTCAGGTTCGGTGCTGCAAGCGGTTCGGATTTTCTATCAGCTTTGAAATGGTCATTGATAGCCGTTGTATGGGTAGCAATCGTGATGGGGCTTGCATGGCTAATGCATCAGAAATGATATATCTAATGTGTATTTAACAATCCAACCCCAACGTCCATTCTGCAGCACGTACCTTTAGATGTGGTTGTCAGCAGGGTCGACATGTTTGAGGTCATCCCCTGTTGATGGTCAATCTAATCCGTCAAGTATTTGATCGATGGAAATATTATGCGAAACACTATTTTAGCTTTGGCCTTTTTGCCTTCAATCACATTTGGTCATAACTTTAGTGAGTCCAGCCTGAAAGATCTGGAAGACGCTTACAGCGTGAAGTTTTCAGGTGGACTTTCGAGTGCATTTTCAAACGATCACGACCAAGGGTTGAATTGGTTCAAAAATAAAGCATTTGAGCTGGATAACGATTTTACAATCAGGATGTGCGGCGACGGACTTTGTTACATTCGGGAAAATACCGGATCATTGATGCTCGCGATGGAGCAGGAGAAAAGTGATTTCAACGGTAGAAAACTTCAAGGACAGCTTGTCCGAATTATTGGCACGGACATGTATGGAACCATGGTTCTTGAAAGATTATCTACCCACAAAAAAACTGTAAAGCAGCTAGTTAAACTGCCAGTTCCTAGCCCGACCAAGTCGGAATATAATTTAGCTGGAACAATTGATGAACTGATCAAGGTCCGATCCGCTGAAGGCTGGGCAAGACCACCATCAGCAAGGAAGGAAATGGTAGTTGAACTGGAAATTAGCATGACACCAGACGGCACAGTTAAATCAGTCAGCGTAACCAAGACCAGTGGTGATGAGCCATTTGACACATCAGTAGTTGCAGCAGTCAAAAACATTGGTAGACTGACTGAAATGCAGGAAATGAAACCATTGGATATTGACCGATACCGGTCATTCAAGATGAAACTTACACCAGAAGATTTAACACTATAAAGCGTATCAATTAACAACAATCAAATAAATTACACCCCAACAAAGCATCAAATCAATCATCCATTAACAAAGAATACAAATCTAATGCTCTAGATTAGCCCTACGGGCATCGCCTACGGCGATCTAGTATATTTTATTTTAGTTTCATATACCCGTACTGAAGAAAGTTCCGGACGGATTTTCCCTATCCAGGAAAAATCCACCCAAAGGAGTCTGAAGAACGTCCCCGGCACGGCCCATACTAGACTTGCATACAACAAGTTTTCACTTGAAATTTAGCTCGCGCGGGTAACCCGATGCACGATTAATGTCTGTTTTCGCTTCGCAGCAGCTACGGTATCCGACTGAGTCCAGTATGGCGAAATTCAGTCGAACCAATGGTTGCATCTTTTTCTGCAGAGCCATCATCCTGTCATGGTCCATAATTCTTTGTTCTAGTTTGGCGACAGCGGTTGCAGACTTCCCCGATTATGACTTCCCGGAAAAACCTATTTTGCGCAACATTATCGCACGGCCATCTACACCCAACGTTCTTGACGTCTTTTAGAAATTGAAGCCGTTCGAATTTTTGGTCGATTATGGTTTCGACCTTTGCGTCCATTATAAAGCTGGAGCGATACCAAACTAAACATTGCTTGAAAATATCGATCTATATGTTCATGGACATATATGTATTTATGCCGGTCGGATTCAAAAACTTAAAATAATTTCAACTTTTTCTTCATTTAACTCTTTCACGCAGAAAGCACCTGAGGCCCTGCACAAGCCATCATTCCCACCAACCCCTACCACCCCCAAAGATTAAGCAGTAAAGCCAACAGAGCTCCACAGGAGAGCTTGTAAGCAACAGATCAGGACGGACATTCACACAGATTATATTCACGCTTAATAGTCGACCGTGCTCATCGTAGTAAATGAGAGGGACCGCCCCGAAATACAAAGCTCTTATGGGGCGATCATAAAAATAAACGATATGTAAAAAATAAATAACGCCCTTGAAAATCTCACCACCATGCCGTCGATCATCGTTCGACACACTGCACGGGTGCAGATCCTGCATAGCCCATCTTGCCGGGGACATTGATAGCTATCGGATTTAAGGACTATGGGAAGGGGAAAACACAAAAAATTACGTACAAAGACTACGTACAATCGGAAAACGAAAAAGCCCCGCAGACCTTGATCTGCGGGGCTTTCGTAATAATGGCGGAGAGATAGGGATTCGAACCCTAGGTACTGTCGCCAGTACAACGGATTTCGAATCCGTCCCATTCGGCCACTCTGGCATCTCTCCAACGGCGCGAATAATAGCGCGGTTTTTGATTATGGCAAAGCCTTTTTTCAAAAAAACCGCGCTGTATCAGGTGCTTGCGCGCCTTTACTGCTTAAAGCGGGACGCCGAGGCGGTTTGCAACTTCTTCGTAGGCTTCGATTACGTCGCCCAGACCCTGACGGAAGCGGTCCTTGTCCATTTTCTTGCCGGTAGCCTTGTCCCACAGACGGCAGCCGTCCGGGCTGAATTCGTCACCCAGGACGATGGAGCCGTCGTGGAATACGCCGAACTCAAGTTTGAAGTCGACCAGCAGCAAGCCAGCGTCATCGAACAGCTTGTTCAGTACGTCGTTGACCTTGAGCGACAGTTCTTTCATGCGAACCAGTTGCTCGGCCGTGCCCCAACCGAAAGCCACGACGTGAGATTCGTTGATGAACGGGTCGCCCTTGGCGTCGTCCTTGAGGAACAGTTCGAAGGTGTACGGGTTGAGCTTCATGCCCTCTTCCACACCCAGACGCTTGACCAGGCTGCCCGCTGCGTAGTTACGCACAACGCACTCGACCGGGATCATGTCGAGTTTCTTCACCAGGCACTCGTTGTCACCCAGCAGTTTGTCGAATTGGGTCGGCACGCCGGCTTCTTCGAGTTTCTGCATGATGAAGGCGTTGAACTTGTTGTTCACCATGCCCTTGCGATCAAGTTGTTCGATACGCTTGCCGTCGAACGCCGAAGTGTCGTTGCGAAACAGCAGGATCAAGCGGTTTTCGTCGTCGGTCTTGTAAACCGATTTCGCTTTACCGCGATAGAGTTCTTCACGTTTTTCCATGATGGGCTCCGCATGCTAAGTAGGTGGGCTAGGCGATTGTGCGCCAGTCGAGCCCTGAATCTTGATCGGCCAGTTGCAGCCAGTCCGGGTCGCACCCAAGGGTGTCGACAAAACATTGCCGGGCCAGCTGCGGCAGGTTGTTCTTGCTGCTGAGGTGGGCCAGTACCAGGTGTTGCAGGTCTTGCCAGCCCAACTCGGCCACCAGGCTTGCGGCCTGGTGGTTGTTCAAATGTCCTTCCTGGCCCCCTACCCGGCGCTTGAGAAACGCAGGGTAGTGACCACGGGCAAGCAGGTCCCGACAGTGGTTGGCTTCAATCATCAGCGCATCCAAGTCGCGATAGCTGTCCAGCACGCCAGCACAATACGAACCCAGGTCAGTCAGCAAGCCGAACCGCCGCTTGCCGTCACTGAATACATACTGGGTGGGCTCCTGGGCATCATGGGCGACCAGGGTCACACTGATATTCAAGGCTCCGATTTGCAGCGTCTGACCACCCGCCACGTAACCGGCGGCCTCCAGAGGTTTGCGCATCCCGCGCTGGGTACCACGACTCATGTACACCGGCAAATTGTAGCGACGCGACAGCAAACCCACGCCATGCACATGGTCGGCATGTTCGTGGGTGACCAGAATCGCGCTCAGCTGGTGAGCGCTGATACCGAGCCTGGCGAGACGACGCTCGGTTTCTCGCAACGAGAAACCGCAATCGACCAGTACATAGGTGCTGTCGCTGGCTATCAGCGTGCCATTCCCTTGGCTACCACTGCCGAGAACGGCAAAACGCATACAATCAGCCCAGGTTGTCTTGGATAACGCCCAGCACCTTGCGCGCCACTTCTGGCGAGGCAACGGTGTTGATGTTTTCTTCGACGGTCACTTGCACGTTTTCACCCACCTTGCTCAGGCGAACCTGATAGCGCTGGGCACGGGCTTCAACTTCTTCCTTGTCCGGCTTGCTGCCAAAGAGACCGGAGAAGAAACCAGGTTTCTCGTCCTTCTTCTCGGCTTTTTCGGCGAGGTTGATGTAGTACAGGCCCAACGTGCGGTTGATGTCTTCAACGCGCCATTCGCCCTGTTCAAGTGCACGACCTACGCTGGACCAGGCACGGTCGAGGTCTTCGGTCAGGGTCAGCACCGGGTTGCCGCTGCCGTCTTCGTTCAGGCTCACACGTGCAGGGGTGTCGAAATCACGGGCAGCCAGCAGCGAAACCGAACCGCCCTTCTCGGCGTTGCGGCTCATGCTGATCAGCATTTCATCAACCAGGGCTGCATCCAGACCGGTGTTGACCGAGCGGTTGCCAAAGTCGACGTTGGCACTGCTACCGGCCGGGCGGTTGGCACTGACCACGTAGATTTCGCTGGTATTGCGCTGCACACCCGGCTCGATGCGTACCCGCAGGCGGGTTTCGCTGTCGGAGGCCAGGCCGCTGCTGCCCACATGGCGGGCGATCGGAGCGGAAAGCTCGTCAGCACGCTGCCAGCTCGTGGTGAACTCGCCGGTTTGCGGGCGCTGTTCGTCGATGCGGAAGCCATTGTCCTGGAAGAACTGCATCGCTACCGGCCAGACTTCTGACGGCGAACGCTGCGCCATGACCCAGCGGCTGTCGCCACTTTTCTGCAGGCTGAAATCGCTGGCACTGGCGGCTACAGCCAACGGCTGTGGACGCGGTACTTCAAACTCGCCCTTGACGTTGTCGTCGGGCACATTGCTGGGGATCGGCAACAGCGGCACAAGGCGCTTGTCAGTCTGGACACCTGGCGGCAACTGCATTGGAGCGGTTTGACGCGCCTCCAGGTAGTCGCTGCCACGGTCGCGGAAGTAACCCTCTTGACCCCACAGCCAACCGCAGCCGCTGGTGCTGGAAATAATCACGGCTAGTGCGGAAAGTCCGGCCAATCGCTTCATGCGTAGTGCTTCCTCAATTAAACCAAGACACCGGACTGGCGCATTGCCTGACGCAGTGGTTCGTGGCAAGGCTCGCTGAGCCAGGTGAGTGGCAGACGGATACCGTCCGACATCATGCCCATCTCATGCAGCGCCCATTTCACGGGGATAGGGTTGGATTCGATAAACAGGGTTTTATTGAGCGGCATCAGCTTTTCGTGCAGTGCACGGGCAGTGTCGGCATCGCCACGCATCGCAGCAGCGCACAGGTCGCTCATGTCACGCGGAGCAACGTTGGCGGTTACCGAGATATTGCCCTTGCCGCCGAGCAGGATCAGCTCGACTGCGGTGGCGTCGTCGCCGGAGTACACCAGGAAGTCGCTGCTCACCCCTGCCAGAATGGCCGGTACGCGCGTCAGGTCGCCGGTGGCTTCCTTGATGCCGATGATGTTCGGCACGGTGGAAAGACGAATGACGGTAGCCGGCAGCATGTCGCAGGCGGTACGGCCCGGAACGTTGTACAGGATCTGCGGGATATCGACCGCTTCGGCGATCGCCTTGAAGTGCTGGTACAGGCCTTCCTGGGTCGGCTTGTTGTAATACGGTGTCACCAGCAGACATGCATCGGCGCCAGCGGCCTTTGCATTGGTGGTGAGTTCGATCGCTTCACGCGTCGAGTTGGCGCCCGTGCCGGCAATCACCGGAATGCGCCCTGCAACCTGCTTGACGACATGACGAATCACTTCAATGTGTTCGTTCACATCCAGAGTTGCCGATTCACCTGTAGTGCCAACGGCAACAATGGCGTTGGTGCCCTCTTGCAGGTGAAAGTCCACCAGTTTGCTCAGAGCGTCCCAATCAAGACGACCTTGTGCATCCATAGGTGTGACCAGTGCCACCATACTGCCCGCAATCATGCAACCGCTCCTGCCGGAAAAAGAGAGCCGTAATGGTACTGGCGCCATGACCCTTGCACAAGCAACAGCGCGCCCGATGAGCATTCCCCTTCGCGTTGCTTTTCGCTACCCTTCAGCCTTTGATTGGTACTGATGTGTGCGCAAGTCTGTTTCACAGGCCCTCAGCAAGCGCCAAAAGCCCCGCCCAAACGCCACCGAGCACGTTTTGCAGAGCCTGCAAACCGCCTGGAACGCAGTATTGACGGGCTTCTGACGCTCAAGTGTTACCTGATACTCAACTTGCCTGCCATCGACCGTACTGACCGCTCATCGTTTTAGGAAGGTTGAATGTCCACCCCCACAGTTCGCGAACAATTCCTTGTCATCAGTGCCCTTGGCGCCAACCCAATGGAGCTGACTAACGTGCTGTGCCGCGCCAGCCATGAAAATCGCTGCGCTGTCGTGACCTCGCGCCTGACTCGCCACGGCGAATGCAGTGCCCTGGTCCTGGAAGTTACCGGTAGCTGGGACGCCCTGGCACGCCTTGAAGCTGGCTTGCCTGCGCTGGCCAAAAAGCACGCGTTCAGCGTCAATGTAGTACGCAGTGCGGCCCTTGAAACCCGCCCGCAGGCGCTGCCGTACGTGGCCTATGTCAGCTCGGCCTACCGCTCGGACATCATCAACGAGCTGTGCCAGTTCTTCATGGACCATAACGTCGAGCTGGAAAACCTGACGTGCGATACCTATCAGGCGCCACAAACCGGCGGCACCATGCTCAACGCCACCTTCACTGTGACCTTGCCGGCCGGCGTGCAAATCAGCTGGCTGCGTGATCAGTTCCTCGACTTCGCCGACGCGCTGAACCTGGACGCACTGATCGAACCTTGGCGCCCACAGAACCCGATGTAAGGAAACCGATTCAATGGCTGTTGCAATTGACCAACCCGTAGACGATTTCCAGATCCCGGCGACGAGTGAAAAAACCGTCAGCCTGTCGCAGCTCAAGGGCAAGCAGGTAGTGATCTACTTCTATCCCAAGGACAGCACGCCGGGCTGCACCACTGAGGGCCAGGGTTTTCGCGACCATTACGCCGAGTTCCAGGCGGCCAATACCGAAGTGTTTGGTGTGTCCCGCGACAGCCTCAAGTCCCATGAGAACTTCAAGGCCAAGCAGGGTTTTCCGTTTGAGTTGCTGAGCGACAAGGACGAAGCCCTGTGCCAGCTGTTTGACGTGATCAAGCTGAAAAAGCTGTACGGCAAGGAGTACCTCGGCGTGGATCGCAGCACCTTCCTGATCGACAAGGACGGCGTGTTGCGTCACCAATGGCGCGGCGTGAAAGTGCCAGGGCATGTCGAGGCAGTGCTGGAGCAGGCCAAGGCGTTGAATAACGGCTAAGCAAAACTCTGTGGGAGCGGGCTTGCTCGCGATTCAGGCGACGCGGTTTGTCAGGCAAACCGCATAGACCTATCGCGAGCAAGCCCGCTCCCACATGAGTCACAGCGTATTACTGACGCACCAACCGCACATTCTGGAACTCGACCGCTTCGGTGCTGCGGTACGGGTTGATATCCAGCCCGCCACGGCGCACATAGCGCGCATACACGGTCAACTTCTCGGGCTTGAGCAAACGCTGCAGGTCGAGAAAGATCCGCTCCACACACTGCTCATGAAAGTCCGAATGCTGGCGAAAGCTCACCAGGTACGCCAGCAAACTGGCGTGATCCAGCGCCGCCCCACGGTACTCGACCACCACCGTGCCCCAGTCCGGCTGACTGGTGACCGGGCAGTTGGATTTGAGCAAATGGCTGTAGACGCTTTCTTCAACCACCTGGGAATCGTCGCACTTGAGCAATTCAGGACGCGGCTGCGCGTAATCACTGACCGTGATATCCAGGTCATCAATGCACACACCCGGCAATACGGCTACGCCATCAGCCTGAACTTCATCCAGACTGCGTACGCGCACGCTGACAGGCTTGCCGGATGCAGCCGACAAATCTGCACGCAATGTAGCCTCAAGGCTCGGGGTATCAGCAAATACCGTCTGGTTCAGCGAGTTGAGATACAGCTTGAACGACTTGGACTCGACGATATTCGGCGAATCGGCGGCAAAGCAAAACTCGCCAATGGCCACCACCGGCTTGCCCGATGGCAACAACCAGGACAGCTCGAAGCAGGTCCAGAAATCCACGCCGACATAAGGCAGCGTTTCGGCGCTCAGCCCCAGCTCGGCCCATTTCGCCGCGCGCGGGATCGGGAACAGCAAGGACGGGGTATAAGTGCTGATGTATTCACTGGACTTGCCCAGCGGGGAATGTTCGGCGGCGGGATGCATGACAAAAACCTGGCTAGAAAAACCCGGTAATTCTATCGGGTTTAAGCCAGGCTTTCAGCGTTCACCGACAATCAGGACGTTTTAAGGCGCAACTTTCACCTTGCCGACCATGCCAGCCTGATAGTGACCCGGCACATTACAGGCAAATTCCAGGTTGTCGGCGCGGGTGAAGGTCCAGGTCAACTCCGCGGTTTTACCCGGCTCGACCAGCACGCTGTTGGGGTCATCGTGCTTCATGCCCGGCATATTCATGGCGCCGTGGCCCATTGCCGAGTGATCCATGCCGTCATGCCCCATACCGGTCGGGGTAAGCATGCCGCTTTGCTGCATTTCGAGCATTTCTTTCTGATGTGCCGCGTGCATCGCGGCATTGCCCAGGTTGAACTCGTGCAATAACTGCCCTTTGTTGACCAGGACAAAACGCACCGTTTCACCGGCTTTCACATCCAGCGACTTTGGGGTGAAGGCAATATCAGTCATGTCGATTTCAACCGTGCGCGTGGCGCTGGCGGCAGGTGCGGGCTGACCAAAATCAAAATGCCCGGCAGGCGATGCCATTACCGGCAGGCTCAAGGCCAAAAAACAGCCAGCAAGCGACAAACGGATACGTGCGGTCATACTTACTCCCAGAAACAAAAATGTCAGGCTTGGCGCTACTTTAAAGTCTCAGCACTGGCATTCAACTGACTGCAAGATTACAACTTTGTCAGCTTGACCCTGCATAACCTGCACCAAGGTATAAGGCTGAGGATAATTTTTATGATGAGTCGACCATGAAACTGCTGATAGTCGAAGACCAGGTCAAAACCGGACAGTACTTGCGCCAGGGCCTGAGCGAGGCCGGGTTCACCACCGAACTGGCGGCCGACGGTATTACCGGGCAACACCTGGCCCTGACCGGGGATTACTCGCTGCTGATTCTCGACGTCATGCTGCCTGGCCGTGATGGCTGGCAAATCCTGCAAGCGGTGCGTAGTGCCGGACTGAGCATGCCGGTGCTGTTTTTGACCGCACGGGATGCGGTCGCTGACCGCGTCCACGGCCTGGAGCTGGGGGCCGATGATTATCTGGTCAAGCCGTTCGCCTTTTCCGAGCTGCTGGCACGGGTTCGCAGCCTGTTGCGCCGCGGTAGCAACACTCCCCAGGAGACCAGCCTGCAACTGGCCGACCTGCGCCTGGATCTGATCCGCCGCCGTGTTGAGCGCAACGGCCAGCGCATCGACCTTACCGCCAAGGAATTCGCCCTGCTGGAGCTGCTGCTACGCCGTCAGGGAGAAGTGCTGCCCAAGTCCTTGATTGCTTCACAGGTATGGGACATGAACTTTGACAGCGACACCAACGTCATCGAAGTGGCGATTCGCCGCCTGCGCCTGAAAATCGACGACAACCATGAGCAGAAGCTGATCCACACCGTGCGCGGCATGGGTTATGTGCTTGAAGAGCGCAGCAGTTGATGCGCCGCCTGTCGTTGAGCAGCCGCCTGGCGCTGCTGTTTGCCGGTTGTACCGCCGTGGTATCGCTGTTTGCCGGGGTGCTGTTCGGACGCGCCAGCGAGGTGCATTTTGTCGAGCTCGACCAGCAACTGATGGAAAGTCGCCTCGCCGTACTACGCAGTACGCTGCAAGGGGCTGACACCCTTGAACGCTTCACCCTGCGCCTGCCCGCCCTGATGCAGGATCTGGCCCACCAGCCGGACCTGGCGATACGGGTGCGCGGCCCGGACGGGCATCTATGGTTTGACAGCTCACCGCGCCTGCCACTGGCGCTTGAGACCCGCCCGGGCTTGGGCAGCCTGCAAATAAACGGCACCGATTACCGTGTTCTGGTCCCGCAGACCGACAGCCCCGATGCGCCGCATCTGACCCTGTTGCTGGATATCACTCACCACCAGCACTTCCTGCAGCGCATGCAGAGGTTGATCTGGATGACTGTAGGCCTGTCGGCACTGGCCACGGCGATTCTTGGTGCGTGGGCAGCCCGCAGCGGCTTGCGCCCTCTGCGCCGCATGAGCGCGATCGCAGCCAGCGTTTCGGCCGACTCGCTTAACGCCCGCCTGCCCCAGGAACAAATGCCCGCTGAACTGGCAGAGCTGGCCACGGCTTTTAACGCCATGCTTGCGCGACTGGACGATTCATTCCAGCGATTGTCGGCATTCTCCGCCGACATCGCACATGAACTGCGTACGCCATTGTCCAACCTGCTGACCCACACCCAGGTCACCCTGACCCGCCCCCGGGGCATTGAAGAATACCGCGAGGCACTGCATAGCAACCTTGAAGAGCTGCAATGGATGGCGCAACTGGTCAACGACATGCTCTATTTGGCCAAGGCCGATCACGGCTTGCTTACGCCTCGGCGCGAAGCCCTGGATCTGGGTCAGGAAGTGGAGGCATTACTGGAGTTTTATGCGCTGCTGGCCGAAGACTCGCACATTGAACTGACCCGCGAAGGCAATGCACTTCTTGCAGGCGACCGCAGCATGCTGCGCCGCGCCCTTTCCAACCTGCTGGATAACGCCTTGCGCTATACGCCGGCGGGTGGCGCGATCAAAGTGCTGATTGAGGCTTTGCCGGGCACTGCGCGCATCAGCATCGAGAACACGGGCACGGGAATCCCTGCAGAACTGCTGCCACGCCTGTTTGACCGGTTTTACCGGGCAGATCCGGCACGCCGTGAAGGCAGCAGTGAGCATGCGGGGCTGGGGCTGGCGATCACCCAGTCGATCATTCGTGCCCATGGCGGGCAGATCTGCTGTGAGTCGAAAGAGGGGGTAACGCGGTTTGTCGTGGAGCTGCCAGCAAAGCTGCCCTCACCCCAGCCCTCTCCCGGAGGGAGAGGGAGCTGATTTGTGGCGCTGCGCAGAACTGCTTTTGCCTTTAGTCCCCTCTCCCTCCGGGAGAGGGTTAGGGTGAGGGGCTTTTGCTCTTCAACTATCAGGAATACCGCAACGCATGGGCCGGTTGAATCTTCGCTGCCCGATACGCCGGATACAGCGTAGCCAGAAAGCTCAGTACAAAGCCCGCACCGCAGATCAGCGCCACATCGCCGCCCTGCAGCTCGGATGGCAGGTTGCTGACAAAATACACGTCGGAACTGAAGATATGCTGCCCGGTCACCCGCTCCATCCAGCCCACCAGCTCACTGACATTCAACGCCGCAATCACCCCCAGCACGCCACCGATCAAGGTGCCGACAATACCGATCACCGTGCCCTGCACCATAAAGATGGCCATGATCTGCCGCGGCGTGGCACCAATGGTGCGCAAGATCGCGATGTCGGCGCCCTTGTCGTTCACCACCATGATCAGCGTGGCGATGATGTTGAACGCCGCCACGGCCACGATCATCAGCAACAACAGACCGATCATGGTTTTTTCCATTTTCATGGCGCTGAACAGGCTGCCCTGGGTGTGAGTCCAGTCGTCAGCCTTGTAACCATCCCCCAGGCCGGCCGCCACTTGCTGTGAAACCTGCGGTGCCGCGTACAGATCCTTGACCGCCAGGCGCACGCTTTGCACCTGATTCGGCTCCCAGTGTTGAATGGCTGCAGCATCGGCCATATGGATCAGGCCCATGGTGCCATCCAGTTCAGCGCCGACCTTGAAGATACCCACCACATTCAACCGCTGCAGGCGCGGAGTAATGCCACCAGGCGCGGTGCTGGCCTCGGGGACGATCAGGGTGATCTTGTCACCCACGCCCAAACGGAAGCGCCGCGCAACAATATCGCCCAGCACCACACCGTATTCGTCGGGTTTCAAGTCCTGGAGGCTGCCCTGCATGATGTGCTGGGTCACGATCGAGACCTTGCCTTCCTGCTCCGGATCGATGCCGCTGATCTGGATCGGCTGCATCGAGCCTTTATAGGACAGCATGCCGTCCAGCTCGGTAAACGGCACGGCTGCCGTCACCTCAGGGTTTTTCATCGCGGCCTCGGCCACCGGGCGCCAGTCATCGATGGGCTTGACGCCCACGATGGTCGCGTGGGGCACCATGCCGAGGATGCGGTTACTCATTTCACGCTGGAAGCCGTTCATCACCGACAACACCACGATCATCGCCAGCACGCCGAGGGCGAGGCCGATCATCGAGGTCATGGAAATAAACGAAACAAAACGATTGCGGCGCTTGGCGCGGGTATAGCGCGTGCCGATAAAAATCGATAACGGTCTGAACATTCGCGGGCACCGTATAAAAATTGAAGACCTGACGCCCGCTTGCAGGCGTCAGATGCTGGCCAGTCAGATCGTGGTCAGGCGACCTTCCTGAAGGTGCAACACGCGATCCATCTGGCGGGCCAGGTTCATGTCGTGGGTTACCACCAGGAACGCAGTGCGCATTGACGTGCTGAGTTCCAGCATCAGGTCCTGAATGCCCTGGGCCGTGTGCGAGTCGAGGTTGCCGGTTGGCTCATCGAGCATCACCAGCCCCGGCTTGTTGACCAGCGCCCGGGCAATCGCCACACGCTGGCGCTCGCCGCCCGACAGTTCGGCCGGCTTATGCTCCAGGCGATGGCCCAGACCCACCCGCGTCAGCAGCGCCGTGGCCCGCTCACGCGCCTCGGGAATCGCCGTCTTGCCGATCAACAGCGGCATGCAGACGTTCTCCAGGGCGGTGAACTCGGGCAACAGATGGTGAAACTGGTAGACGAAACCCAATGAGCGGTTGCGCAATAGGCCGCGGGCCTTTTCACCCAGCGCAGACAGTTCTTCACCGGCCAGCCAGACACTGCCGGTGGTCGGGGTATCGAGGCCGCCGAGCATATTGAGCAAGGTACTTTTGCCCGAACCCGAAGTCCCGACGATCGCCACCCGCTCACCGGGGTGCAGCTCAAGCTGCAGTCCCGACAGCACCACCACGGATTCCGGGCCTTCCTCGTAGGACTTGCCCAGGTCGCGGCAACTCAACACTGCTTGTTCTTTCATGCCCAACTCACTCATAACGAAGCGCCTGCGCAGGCTGGGTGCGCGCAGCACGCCAGGCCGGGTACAAGGTCGCGAGGAAACTCAGAACCAATGCCGCACCGCATACCATCAACACATCCTGCGCCTGCAATTGCGACGGCAGGTAGTCGATGAAATACACATCGGCATTGAGAAACTTGTGCCCGATCAGGCCTTCCAGGGCTGAGATCGCAGCGCTGACATTGAGCGCAGCAAGCATCCCGACCACCGCGCCGATGGCAGTACCCACCACACCGATAACGGTGCCCTGAACCATAAAGGTGGCCATGATGGTGCCCGGCGTCGCCCCCAGAGTACGCAGGATGGCGATGTCGCCTTTCTTGTCATTGACCACCATCACCAGCGTGGAAATGATGTTGAACGCGGCCACGGCCACAATCAGCAGCAACAGCAGGCCAATCATGGCTTTTTCCATGCGGATGGCCTGGTACAGGTTGCCGTGGGTACGGGTCCAGTCACGGGCGTAATACTGGCTCTCGCCCAGCTGCTGGGCGATTTCCCAAGCAGTGCGCGGCGCCTCGAACAGGTCATCGAACTTCAGCCGCAGGCCCTGTACCTGGTCAGGTTTCCAGCGCTGCAAACGCGCCAGGTCCTGCAGGTTGGTGATGCCCAGGTAGCCGTCGATCTCACCGGCACCGACATGAAAAATGCCCTGCACGGTAAAACGCTTCATGCGCGGGAACATGCCGGCCGGTGTCACCGTGACTTCCGGCGCAACGAAGGTCAGCTTGTCGCCGACGCTCACACCCAGCTTTTTCGCGGCCTTGTCGCCAATGATGATGCCGAAGCTGCCCGGGGTCAGCGAGTCGAGCTGGCCCTGCTGCATAAACCGGTCAATGATCGAGACATTGCGTTCCTGCGCCGGGTCAATGGCATTGAGCAGGACTTTCTGCACGTTGCCATCATTGGTCAGCAAGCCCTGCATCTGGGTAAACGGCGCAACCGCCTCCACCTTCGGGTTCTGCTTGACCTTGGCCGCCAGGCTTTGCCAGTCACTGATCGGCTGGTCGCCGACGATGGTCGCGTGGGGCACCATGCCCAGCACGCGGGTGCGCATCTCATGATCGAAGCCGTTCATCACCGATAACACGACAATCATCACGACCACGCCAAGGGCGAGCCCGATCATCGAGGTCAGGGAAATAAACGACACAAAATGATTGCGACGCTTTGCACGGGTATAACGCGTGCCGATAAATAAAGAGAGAGGTCTGAACATGTCGGGGCTTGTTCGAGGGAAAAGAAGACGTCCTTGTGGCGGGGCCTGATAAGCAGCTTTACACTCAGACCACAGCCGCCATCATGGGTTCGCCATGTCGACATTAGATGAAGCAGATCGCCGCGAATACTACCGTATCGAGGATATGATCGCACTGGAAATAACCCCGCTGTCGGCCCTCGAAGCCGCGAGCAGTGAAGTGTTGCAGGATGAGTCACCGCTGTTCAATTTGCTCAGCGAATTGCACCTGAGCGAATTCGAGTCCCAGCATTTGCTGCGCCAGATCAGCGAACGCGACCGCACCCTTTCCAGCTACCTTAAAACCCTGAACAAACGTGTCGAACTGCTGAGCCAGATCGTTGCGCAAACGGTGCTGGGCCAGATCGGTGAACTGCAGCCGGTCATGCTGTCCGAAGGCGGTATCGAGTTCCATCACCCGCACCCCTGCCCGGCGGGCAGCCACCTTTCAGTCAAGCTGGTATTGATGCCCCAGGCCCTGGGCTTGTTGTTACGCGCCCGCGTCATCGATTGCCAGGCACAGGATGCCGGTTACCGCGTCAATACCGAATTTGAATCCCTCACCGATACGCAGCGCCAGTTGCTGGCGCGCTACATTTTGCAAAAACAGGCACAGGCGCGCCGCCTGGCCCGCGAACAACAAACATCCGCGCCCGAGTAAGCACCGGGCCGTGATCACTCTGTACAAGGAGCAAATGTGACCCTGATTTATGGCCATCGCGGCGCCAAAGGCGAAGCACCGGAAAACACCCTTGCCA
Source organism: Pseudomonas sp. TWR1-1-3 (assembly GCF_049896805.1). NCBI lineage: Bacteria > Pseudomonadati > Pseudomonadota > Gammaproteobacteria > Pseudomonadales > Pseudomonadaceae > Pseudomonas > Pseudomonas sp. TWR1-1-3. Next base: position 143,051 of record NZ_JAFCUZ010000002.1, read on the forward strand.
GCTTTGAGCAATGCCTCAAGCATGGCGTACGGCGCTGTGAGCTCGACCTGCACCTGTCGAAGGACGGTGAGCTGATGGTCATCCACGACCCGACCCTCAAGCGCACCACGGACCGGCGCGGCAAGGTTATCGAGCACACGGCTGCCGACCTGGTGACCTATGACGCGCGCAAGGGTGGCCCGGGCTGGATGCAGCCGTGCCCGATCCCGCGCCTTGAGGAGCTGTTTGAAAAGTGCGACTTCGAGCACTGGCAACTGGAGGTCAAGAGCGCCTCGCGCACCCGCGCAGCAACCACCGTGCTGGCAATCCGCGAAATGGCGGTACGTCACGGGCTGATGGACAAGGTCACGGTCACGTCAAGCTCGCGTGAGGTGCTCAAGGCTGCGCTGGAGTTGACGCCAGACCTGTCCCGCGGCCTGGTGGCCGAATACGCCTGGCTCGACCCGATCAAGGTCGCCCAGAGTTATGGCTGCGAGATGCTGGCATTGAACTGGACACTGTGCACGCCTGAACGCCTGGAGAAGGCCCAGCGTCAGGGTTTGCATGTGTCGGTATGGACAGTCAACGAACCTGCGCTGATGCGCAGGCTCGCCGACTTCGGCGTAGATAGCCTGATTACAGACTTTCCCGGTTTGGCCACTGCCACCCTCGGGAATAGCTGAAATCGGTCTCCCCGGCCGGCTCAGGCCACCGGCCGGAGCCGCTCAAAAAAGCCGGTTGAGGCCATCGTAGGCGGCTACCCGATAGGCTTCGGCCATGGTCGGGTAGTTGAACGTCGTGTTCACGAAGTACTTCAGGGTATTGAGCTCGCCCGGCTGGTTCATGATCGCCTGGCCGATGTGCACGATCTCTGATGCCTGATAACCGAAGCAGTGAACGCCCAGCACTTCAAGGGTTTCACGGTGGAACAGGATTTTCAGCATGCCCTGCGGCTCGCCGGCAATCTGTGCACGCGCCATGCTCTTGAAAAACGCCTTGCCCACTTCGTACGGCACCTTGGCCTGGGTCAACTCCTGCTCGTTCTTGCCGATCGAGCTGATCTCCGGAATGGTGTAGATGCCGGTCGGCACGTCATTGACGAAGCGCCAGCTGCCGTTATCAACGATGCTGCCCGCTGCCGAACGCCCCTGGTCGTGGGCGGCACTGGCCAGGCTTGGCCAGCCGATTACATCACCTGCGGCAAAAATGTTCGGCACGGTGGTGCGGTAGTTTTCATCAACCGTGATCTGGCCACGGCCATTGGCCTTGATGCCGATGTTTTCCAGACCCAGCAGATCGGTGTTGCCGGTACGGCCATTGCACCAGAGCAAGGCGTCGGCCTTGATCTTCTTGCCGGACTTGAGATGCAGGATCACGCCGTTTTCGACGCCTTCTACCCGCTCGTACTCTTCGTTGTGGCGTACGGTGATGTTGTTGTTGCTGAAGTGGTAGCTCAGCGCTTGCGAGATCTCGGAATCGAGGAAGCTCAACAGTTGCTCGCGGTTATCCACCAGCTCAATCAACACCCCCAGACCACTGAAGATCGACGCGTATTCGCAGCCGATCACGCCTGCCCCGTAAACAATCAGCTTACGCGGGGTGTGGCCCAGACTGAGGATGGTGTCGCTATCGTAGATACGCGAGTGAGTGAAATCGATATCAGCCGGGCGATACGGGCGCGAGCCGGTGGCGATAATGATTTGCTTGGCCATCAGGGTTTCGACAACGCCGTTGGTGCACACCACTTCGATGGTTTGCTCGTCGGTGAAGCTGCCGGTGCCGAAGAACAGGTCGACGCGATTACGTGCGTAGTAACCGGTGCGCGAAGCCACTTGCTTGGAAATAACCTTCTCGGCACTTTTCAGTACGTCCGGGAACGAGAACCAGCGCGGCTCACCAATGGCCCGAAACATCGGATTGGTGTTGAACTGCATGATCTGGCGAACCGAGTGACGCAAGGCTTTGGACGGGATCGTGCCCAAGTGCGTGCAGTTGCCGCCAACCTGACGCCGGCTATCCACCATTGCCACCTTGCGCCCTGCTTTTGCGGCGTTCATTGCCGCACCTTCTCCTGCCGGGCCGGAACCCAGTACCACTACGTCGTAGTTGTAGACAGCCATGCGTACTCCTCAGAACAGGCCGTGGCACCGCTTTGGGCACCTACGGCTAAATCATGTCGCGGCCAGCGCCATGAAGGATCAAAACGTGGGGCACAGTCTATAGAAGCCTGAACGCCGCGAACATTAACCCTTGGTCTGGTCGTTGGCTATTTTTGTGTTCACTACATCCCATCGCGCGCGCGAGCCTGCCTAGCAGCTGCCGCACACTTAGCAAAACTGGCATAACCTCTAACAACCCATCGATCAGAGCCATCCACCATGCGCCAGTTGTTGATCGTATTGTTGCTGCTTTACTCCACCACCAGCCTGGCCGATGAGTCAGCTCGGCTAAAAGAAGCCAACTTTCCCGCCCAATGGCGCGATGGCACGCAACTCATGGAACGCAAAGGCCAGATCGTGCTGACCTACCTCTGGGCCGATATCTATGCCGCAGCCCTTTTCACCCAGCCAGGCATCCAACCGCAACAGGCCTTTGACGAACAGCGCGAGCTGCGCCTTGAGCTGTTCTATCTGCGCGATCTGGAGCACAGCGATATCACCCGGGCCTCGGCCACCATCCTCAAGCGCCAGCAACCGGCAGCCACCCTGGCTCGCCTCGACGCCCCGCTAAAACAACTTCAGGCCAGTTTTGGCGATATCAAACGCGGCGATCGCTACGCCCTGGACTACAACCCGCAACGCGGGCTGAAGCTGGAGCGCAATGGTCAGGTCATTTTCACCAGCCAGAATCATCAACTGGCCAAAATCTACCTGGGCATCTGGCTCGCACCCGAAGGTCTGCCCGACCCTCTGCGCCTGAGCCTGCTTGCGCAAAGGCCCTAGCCCGGCCGTGTAGCGCCAACAAATGTTGCCTACACACTTTGTTACACATATGGTTACAAAACTGTTTTGCGCAATGGCGCAGGTCATTGCCTGGCAGTGTGGACGAGTAAAAACACGGATAACGCATAAAAACAGATAAGAGCGGGTGATTTCTGATGGCCTCCAGTACGGGCAAAGGCAAGGCGATTTTTCGCGTTGTCAGCGGTAACTTCCTAGAGATGTTCGACTTTATGGTCTTTGGCTTTTACGCCACGGCCATTGCCAAAACCTTCTTCCCAACCGATAGCGCTTTTGCCTCACTGATGCTCGCCCTGGCCACCTTCGGTGCCGGTTTTCTCGCGCGCCCGCTGGGTGCGATTTTTCTCGGTGCCTATATTGACCGCCACGGCCGTCGCAAGGGCCTGATCATTACCCTGGCCCTGATGGCCATGGGTACCGTACTCATCGCCTGCGTGCCGGGCTACGCCACCCTGGGTGTTGCCGCACCCCTGCTGGTGTTGCTCGGGCGCTTGCTGCAAGGTTTTTCGGCTGGCGTGGAACTGGGCGGGGTGTCGGTGTACCTGGCAGAAATCGCCACACCGGGCCGCAAGGGTTTCTTCGTCAGCTGGCAGTCGGCTAGCCAGCAGGCTGCCGTGGTGTTCGCAGGCTTGCTGGGGGTTGGTCTCAACCATTGGCTAAGCCCTGAAGAAATGGGTGAATGGGGCTGGCGGATTCCGTTTCTGCTGGGTTGCATGATTGTGCCGGTGATCTTTGTGATCCGCCGCTCGATGGAAGAAACTCCTGAGTTCGAAGCCCGCAAACATCACCCTACCCTGCGTGAAATCCTTCGCTCAGTCGGTCAGAACTTTGGCTTGGTGCTGGGTGGCATGGCCCTGGTGGTGATGACTACCGTGTCGTTCTATCTGATCACTGCCTATACCCCGACCTTCGGCAAGGCCGAGCTACATCTGTCGGACTTCGATGCCTTGCTGGTCACAGTGTGCATTGGCCTGTCGAACTTTTTCTGGCTGCCGGTCATGGGCTCGCTGTCGGACAAGATCGGGCGTAAACCGCTGCTGCTGGGTGCGACCATCCTGGCGATCCTGACCGCCTACCCGGCGTTGTCCTGGCTGGTGGCCAACCCGAGCTTCAGTCATCTGCTGATTGTCGAACTGTGGCTGTCGTTCCTGTATGGCTCGTACAACGGCGCGATGGTGGTTGCCCTGACCGAAATCATGCCAGTTGAAGTGCGCACCACCGGTTTTTCCCTGGCCTACAGCCTGGCGACCGCCACTTTCGGTGGCTTTACTCCGGCGGCTTGCACTTACCTGATTCATGCCCTGGACAACAAGGCCGCCCCCGGTCTGTGGCTGACCGGGGCGGCGATACTGGGCCTGATTGCGACCGTGGTGTTGTTCCGTGGCAATCAGCATCAATTGCGTACGGCACAATCGGCGGTGGCGGGTAATGCCTGACCCCTGTGGGAGCGGGCTTGCCCGCGATGCCAGCAACGCGGTCTGACTGAACAGCCGCGCTGATCCCATCGCGAGCAAGCCCGCTCCCACAGGTTTCCCGCACAAACAAAAACGCCCCGACAAGTCGGGGCGTTTTCAGTTGCGGCGGTTGCTTAGCGCGGGAACGCTGGCGGGTTGACCCCGGCCATGTCTTCCATCACGCGTACTACCTGGCAGCTGTAACCGAATTCGTTGTCGTACCACACGTACAGCACAACGCGGTTGTCATTGCAGATCGTCGCTTCAGCATCCACCACACCGGCGTGACGCGAACCCACGAAGTCAGTGGACACCACTTCCTGGGAGCTGACGAAGTCGATTTGCTTGTGCAGATCGGAGTGCAGCGCCATGTGACGCAGGTACTCGTTCATTTCTTCACGGGTAGCCGGCTTCTCAAGGTTCAGGTTGAGGATGGCCATCGACACGTTCGGCGTCGGCACACGGATCGCGTTACCGGTCAGCTTGCCGGCCAGCTCAGGCAATGCCTTGGCAGCAGCGGTAGCAGCACCGGTCTCGGTGATAACCATGTTCAGCGCGGCGCTACGACCACGGCGGTCGCCCTTGTGGAAGTTGTCGATCAGGTTCTGGTCGTTGGTGTACGAGTGAACCGTTTCAACGTGACCATTGACGATGCCGAACTTGTCGTTGACAGCCTTGAGCACCGGCACGATGGCGTTGGTGGTGCAGGATGCCGCCGAAACGATCTTGTCGTCTGCGGTGATTTCGCCGTGGTTGATGCCGTGAACGATGTTCTTCAGCTTGCCCTTGCCCGGAGCGGTCAGGACCACGCGATCGATACCAGGGCACTGCAAGTGCTGGCCCAGGCCATCGGCATCACGCCATACACCGGTGTTGTCCACCAGCAGGGCGTTCTGGATACCGTACTGGGTGTAGTCCACTTCGGTAGGGTTTTTCGCGTAGATAACCTGAATCAGGTTGCCGTTGGCGGTGATGGTGTTGTTGGCTTCATCGACCACGATGGTGCCATCGAACGGGCCATGCACCGAGTCACGACGCAGCAGGCTGGCACGCTTGACCAGATCGTTGTCGGCGCCTTTGCGCACAACGATGGCACGCAGACGCAGACCGTCGCCACCACCGGTTTTTTCAATCAGGATGCGCGCCAGCAGACGGCCGATACGACCGAAGCCGTACAGCACAACGTCAGTACCTTTACGTGCAGAAGCGTTTTGCTGACCCACAACATCGGCCAGTTCTTCGCGCACAAACTGCTCAGCCGTGCGGCCATTGCCTTCGGCCTTGAACTTCACGGCCAGCTTGCCCAGGTCTACCGAAGCAGCGCCGAGCTTGAGCTCGCTCATTGCCTTGAGCAACGGGAAAGTTTCGTGCACGGACAATTCGATGTCATCGGACTGACGATGGCGAGCAAAGCGGTGAGCCTTGAGAATCGCAATGACTGAACGGTTGATCAGGCTGCGGCCATAGATCGAGCTAACCACATTGTTATTGCGGTAAAGCTGACCGATAAGCGGAATCATCGCTTCTGCGAGTGCTTCACGGTCGATCCATTCACCAAGACACTGGTCGGGCTTCTGAGTCACGGGAACCTTCCACATGTAGGGGCTGAAAAAAGGGGCTACATTATGCCGCTGCGCCCATGCAGGGGCAATGCACGCCTGTCATACGCCGTTACTGAAACGATTAAGCATCAACAAATATAGGCGAAAAATTTTATAACAACTGCCATTTCATCAGTCTGCTGCCCTTGCACAGCCCCTTTGGCACCCCCATGTCAGTGTTATGCGCTGATTTGCGCCGCTGTTAAAGGCTGCAACTGACAGCCAGCCCCTTGGCCCGTTACAATCGCCAACTTTGTCGCAACGCTTGGAGCTCAACCTTCCGTGCCCGTCCTGCGTCTACCGAAACTCCCTGCCACGGCAGGTAAACAGCACTGGAGCAATCTGCCCGGTGCCGCCCTGAGCCTCGCGATTGCCGAGGCTGCCAGCGCCGCCAGGCGCTTCACCCTGCTCCTGACCGCTGACAGCCAAAGCGCCGAGCGTCTTGAGCAGGAACTGAGATTCTTTGCCCCCGACTTGCCGGTGCTGCATTTTCCCGACTGGGAAACCCTGCCTTACGATCTGTTCTCGCCGCACCAGGACATCATCTCCCAGCGTATCGCCAGCCTGTACCGGCTGCCGGAACTGAGTCATGGTGTTTTGGTAGTGCCGGTGACCACCGCCCTACATCGCCTGGCCCCGACCAAGTTCCTGCTCGGCAGCAGCCTGGTGCTGGACATCGGCCAGAAGCTGGATGTGGAGCAAATGCGTACCCGGCTTGAGGCCAGTGGCTATCGCTGCGTCGATACGGTGTATGAGCATGGCGAGTTCGCCGTGCGCGGCGCGTTGATCGACCTGTTCCCGATGGGCAGCAAACTGCCTTACCGGATCGACCTGTTCGACGACGAAATCGAGACCCTGCGCACCTTCGACCCCGAGACCCAGCGCTCGATCGACAAGGTTGAATCGGTGCGCCTGCTGCCGGCACGTGAGTTCCCGCTGCAAAAAGACGCGGTGACCCGGTTCAAGGCGCGCTTTCGCGAGCGTTTTGATGTCGACTTCCGTCGCTGCCCGATCTTTCAGGACTTGAGCAGCGGCATCACCCCTGCGGGTATCGAGTACTACCTGCCGCTGTTTTTCGATGAAACCTCGACCCTGTTCGACTATTTGCCGGCTGACACGCAAGTGTTCTCGCTGCCAGGCATCGAGCAGGCCGCCGAGAATTTCTGGTCTGACGTACGCAACCGCTACGAAGAGCGCCGTATCGATCCGTCGCGACCACTGTTACCGCCTGCCGAGCTGTTCCTGCCGGTTGAAGACTGCTTCGCCCGCCTGAAAAACTGGCCGCGGGTGGTCGCCAGCCAGGATGACATCGACACCGGCAGCAGCCGTGAGCGCTTCCCGGCGCAACCGCTGCCCAACCTGGCCATCGAAGCCAAGGCCAACCAGCCATTGGCGGCTTTGTCCGGTTTCCTTGAGCAGTTTGATGGCCGCGTGCTGTTTACCGCCGAATCGGCCGGGCGCCGCGAAGTGCTGCTCGAACTGCTGGAACGCTTGAAGCTGCGACCCAAAACAGTCGACAGCTGGCCGGACTTCGTCGCCAGCAAGCACCGCCTGGCGATTACTATCGCCCCGCTGGATGAAGGCCTGCTGCTGGAGGATCCGGCGCTGGCGCTGATCGCCGAAAGCCCGTTGTTCGGCCAGCGCGTGATGCAGCGCCGGCGCCGGGAAAAACGCGCCGATGCCAACAACGATGCGGTGATCAAGAACCTCACCGAGTTGCGCGAAGGCGCACCCGTTGTGCATATCGACCACGGCGTAGGTCGCTATCAGGGCCTGGCCACACTTGAAGTCGATAATCAGGTGGCCGAGTTCCTGACCCTGGAATACGCCGAAGGCGCCAAGCTCTATGTGCCGGTGGCCAACCTGCACCTGATCGCCCGCTATACCGGCAGCGATGATGAACTGGCGCCGCTGCACCGCCTGGGCTCGGAAACCTGGCAAAAGGCCAAGCGCAAGGCCGCCGAACAAGTGCGTGACGTGGCTGCCGAGCTGCTCGACATCTACGCCCGCCGAGCAGCCCGCGAAGGCTATGCATTTGCCGATCCGAAAGCGGATTACGCAACCTTCAGTGCCGGCTTCCCGTTTGAAGAAACCCCGGACCAGCAAACCACCATCGAAGCCGTACGCGCCGACATGCTGTCGCCCAAGCCCATGGATCGTCTGGTGTGTGGCGACGTGGGCTTCGGCAAGACCGAAGTGGCCATGCGCGCGGCCTTTATTGCGGTGCATGGCGGCCGTCAGGTGGCCATTTTGGTACCCACCACCCTGCTCGCCCAGCAGCACTACAACAGCTTCCGCGACCGTTTTGCCGACTGGCCGGTAACGGTCGAGGTGATGAGCCGCTTCAAGTCGGCCAAAGAGATCAACCAGGCAGTCGCCGACCTGGCCGAAGGCAAGATCGATATTGTCATCGGCACCCACAAGCTGCTGCAGGACGATGTCAAAATCAAAAACCTGGGCCTGGTGATCATCGATGAAGAACACCGCTTCGGCGTGCGCCAGAAAGAACAGCTCAAGGCCTTGCGCAGTGAAGTCGACATCCTGACCCTCACCGCCACGCCGATCCCGCGTACGCTGAACATGGCCGTGTCAGGCATGCGCGACCTGTCGATCATCGCCACGCCGCCGGCGCGCCGGCTGTCGGTGCGCACCTTCGTCATGGAACAGAACAAAAGCACCGTCAAAGAGGCGTTGCTGCGTGAGTTGCTGCGCGGCGGGCAGGTCTACTACCTGCACAACGACGTTAAAACCATCGAGAAATGTGCGGCCGAACTGGCCGAGCTGGTGCCTGAAGCACGGATCGGTATCGGCCACGGGCAAATGCGCGAACGCGAACTCGAACAGGTGATGAGTGACTTCTATCACAAGCGCTTCAACGTGCTGATCGCCTCGACCATCATCGAGACCGGGATCGACGTGCCGAGCGCCAACACCATCATCATCGAGCGCGCCGACAAGTTCGGCCTGGCACAGTTGCACCAGTTGCGCGGCCGCGTCGGACGCAGCCATCACCAGGCCTATGCCTATCTGCTGACGCCACCGCGCCAGCAGATTACCGGGGACGCGCAAAAACGCCTGGAAGCCATCGCCAACACCCAGGACCTGGGTGCCGGCTTTGTCCTGGCCACCAACGACCTTGAAATCCGTGGCGCGGGCGAGTTACTGGGGGATGGTCAAAGCGGCCAGATTCAGGCGGTTGGTTTTACCCTGTACATGGAAATGCTCGAACGTGCGGTCAAGTCGATCCGCAAGGGCGAGCAACCCAACCTCGACCAGCCGCTGGGTGGCGGCCCGGAAATCAACCTGCGGGTACCTGCGCTGATTCCCGAGTCGTATCTGCCGGATGTGCATGCGCGACTGATCCTCTACAAACGTATTGCCTCGGCAACCGATGAAGAGGGCCTCAAGGACTTGCAGGTCGAGATGATCGACCGCTTCGGCCTGCTCCCCGAGCCGACCAAGAACCTGGTACGCATCACCCTGCTCAAATTGCAGGCCGAGCAACTAGGCATCAAAAAAGTCGACGCCGGCCCGCAGGGCGGGCGCATCGAGTTTGCCGCCGACACCCCGGTTGACCCGATGGCGCTGATCAAATTGATCCAGGGCCAACCCAACCGCTACAAATTCGAAGGCGCGACCCTGTTCAAATTCATGGTACCCATGGAGCGCCCGGAAGAACGCTTCAATACCATTGAAGCGCTGTTCGAGCGCCTGACGCCGAAGTCTTCCTGAATGAAAAACCCATGCCCCTGAACCCCACCGACCGACTGACCCAGCCGCTGGCACCAAGCTGGGTCAGTCGCTTCAAGGAACAAAGCCTTGAGCGTGGCCGCCGCTACGCCAAGGAAAATCGGGTCAGGATCGCCCAGATCGGCGACAAGCTGATAACTGCCAGCTGTCAGGGCTCTGGCGAAAACATCTACCGACAGACCATTCAGTTGCGCGACTCGGCCAAAAGCACCTTGCTGCTGGTCAGCGCCCACTGTACCTGCCCGGTGCGGGTTAATTGCAAGCACACCGCAGCCGTCTTACTGAAGATTGAAGAAACCTTGAACTACCCCGCCGCTGCTCAGGATGCCGAGCTTCTGGAAAAACTCCAGGCCGTACTCGACTCACGTCGCCCCAACAATCTGCCAGAACAGCTGGTCGAGGACGTCCAGCCAGTACCGCGACTGTGGCTGGCCAGTGCCGAATTCAGCGCTTTCGAGCCGCGCAACGGCAAAATGCAACGCTATATCCAGCACCGCGCCGCCCTGTCGTTCAACTACCTGGACCAGTACGTGAGCGGGCAAAAAAACGCTGACATCCTGCTGCGCCAGGAACAGCAAACCCTGCGCATCAAGCGCAAGCCCGAGGTCGAAAACCTTTACCGCGAGCAACTGCGCAGCCTGGGCTTTAAAATTGCCACGCGCCAGAGCAAGGCACTACCGGAAAGCGCCGGCGAGCTGTTTGAGCTGGTCAATGACAGTGCCTGGCTGAATTTCACCCTCAACCAGTTGCAAGGCCTGGCCGAAAAGGGCTGGGAGTTGCAGATCGATGAAGGTTTCGGCTTTGACCTGACCCCGGTAGAAGACTGGTATGCCACTGTCGACGAAGCCCCGGAGCGCGACTGGTTTGACCTGGAGCTGGGGATTATCGTCAACGGCCAGCACCTGAGCCTGCTGCCGATACTGCTCAACCTGATGCGCTCCCACAGCGACATCCTCAACCCGGAAAAACTCGCCCGGCGCAGGGACGACGAACTGATCCTGGTGAATATTCCGGCCAACCCTGCCAGCGGCCATGGTCCGCTGCAGGTTGCGCTGCCGTACGGGCGGCTGAAACCGGTACTGGCCACTCTGGACGAGTTTTATCTGGGCGAGCCGGACGCCACTTCTCTGCGGATCAAAAGTGCTGACGCGCCGCGGCTCAACGCCTTGGATGCACTCCCCCTGCGCTGGGAAGGTGGCGAGCAGATTCGCGGCTTCGCCCAGCGCCTGCGAGATATCAAGAACTTCAGCGTCGAAGCCCCCGAAGGGCTCAATGCCAACCTGCGCCCCTATCAGCTCGAAGGCCTGAGCTGGATGCAGTCATTGCGTCAGCTGGAAGTGGGCGGCGTGCTGGCCGATGACATGGGCCTGGGCAAAACCCTGCAGACCCTGGCGCATATCTTGTGCGAAAAAAATGCCGGCCGCCTTGATCGCCCAGCCATGATTGTGATGCCCACCAGCCTGATCCCCAACTGGCTCGACGAAGCGGCGCACTTTACGCCGCAGCTCAAGGTGCTGGCGCTGTATGGTGCCACGCGCAAGAAATATTTCGCGCACCTCAACGACTACGACGTGATCCTGACCACCTACGCCTTGCTGCCCAAGGACATCGAGCATCTGGCAAAACTGCCGCTGCACCTGCTGGTGCTGGACGAAGCACAGTACATCAAGAACCCCGGCAGCAAGGCCACCCAGGCCGCCTGCGAGCTGGTTGCCCGCCAGCGGCTGTGCCTGAGTGGTACCCCGCTGGAGAACCACCTGGGTGAGCTGTGGTCACTGTTCCACTTCCTGCTGCCCGGCTGGCTGGGCGACGTCAAGACTTTCAATCGCGACTACCGGGTGCCCATTGAACGCCAGGGCAGCAACGAGCGCCTGCAGCATCTCAATGCGCGAATCAAACCGTTTCTGCTGCGCCGCACCAAGGAGCAGGTCGCTACCGAACTGCCGCCCAAGACCGAAATCATCCACTGGGTGGACCTCAACGAAGCCCAGCGCGACGTGTACGAAACCATGCGCCTGGCGATGGACAAAAAAGTCCGCGACGAAATCACCCGCAAGGGCGTGGGACGCAGCCAGATAATTATCCTCGAAGCGCTGCTCAAACTGCGCCAGGTATGTTGCGACCTGCGCTTGGTCAGCGACACCCCGCCGAAAAAAGGCAGCACCTCGGGCAAGCTCGACAGCCTGATGCTGATGCTCGAAGAGCTGTTTGCCGAAGGCCGACGCATCCTGCTGTTTTCGCAGTTCACTTCGATGCTGGGGCTGATCGAGGCCGAGCTGAAAAAGCGCAAGGTGCCCTACGCCATCCTCACCGGGCAAACCCGGGACCGACGTACACCGGTCAAGGACTTCCAGAGCGGCAAGCTGCAGATTTTTCTGATTAGCCTCAAGGCGGGTGGTGTAGGCCTGAACCTTACCGAGGCCGACACGGTGATTCACTACGACCCTTGGTGGAACCCGGCGGCAGAAAACCAGGCCACTGACCGCGCCTATCGTATAGGCCAGGAAAAACCGGTGTTTGTGTACAAAATGATTGCCCGCGGCACTGTGGAAGAAAAAATCCAGCATTTGCAGCAGGAAAAGTCAGATTTGGCGGCAGGCGTACTGGACGGACGCGTCGCAGGGGACTGGAAACTGCAGGATGACGACATCGACGCATTGTTTGCGCCGTTGCCGCCTAAAACTGAAAAGCGCTGAAAATTGACGCAACTTGCGGCTTGATTCTGTAGCAGCTGCCGAGCTCCGCGAGGCTGCGTTCGGCGGCTGCTACGGACTTGATTAGCCCGCCAGCACCCGCGCCAACGTCGCTTTTACCTTGCCCATACCCTCATGCAGCGCCTGCTCGATTTCGGCCATGGTGATAATCGCTGTCGACTTGCCCGCTGCCGGGTTGACCACCAGCGCCAGGCACGCGTAATCCAGTTCCAGCTCGCGGGCCAGTGCCGCTTCCGGCATGCCGGTCATGCCCACGATGTCGCAACCGTCACGTTCAAGACGGGCGATTTCTGCCACTGTCTCAAGACGCGGGCCCTGAGTAGCGGCATAAACACCATGACTGCTGTAGGAGCAGCCCTCGGCCGCCAATGCGCCAATCAATTGCTCGCGCAACGATTCGGTGTAGGGATAGCTGAAGTCGATATGGGTCACCTGCTCCAGATCACCGGCAAAAAAAGTATGCTCGCGGCCACTGGTGTAGTCGATCAACTGATGAGGCACACAAAAATGCCCGGTGCCCATCGCCATATGAATCCCGCCCACGGCATTTACCGCGAGAATCGCTTCGGCCCCGGCCTGCTTCAGCGCCCACAGGTTGGCGCGGTAGTTGACCTGATGCGGAGGCACCCGGTGCGGATGGCCGTGACGGGCCAGGAACAACACTTCGCGGCCGCCAAACTCACCGATCTGGATATCTGCCGAGGTCGGCCCGTAGGGCGTGTCCAGCGCCAGCGCGCGGCTGATGGTCAGCCCTTCCAGCTGGGTAAGGCCCGTACCGCCGATAATTGCGTAAACCGTCATTGAGGCAGATCCCTTAATCAATTAATTGAGCATCTTTGAGTGCGCCCATCGCCACCAGCCAGCGCGGGCTCTGGCGATAATCGGTACTGGCCCAGGCCTGGCCACGCATGCGCGCAATCCGTGGCGATGGCGTAACTTTCAAGCGCTGCGCAGCACTGAGTGCCAGCTCTGCCGCGGCGCGGTCGTTGCATACCAGGCCCATGTCGCAACCGGCCGACAAGGCGGCCTCGATACGACTGGCGGCATCACCCACCACATGAGCACCAGCCATCGACAGGTCGTCACTGAAAATAACACCATCAAATTGCAGTTCACCGCGCAGGATGTCCTGCAGCCAGCGCCGGGAAAAACCTGCGGGTTGGCTGTCGACTTGCGGATAGATCACATGGGCCGGCATGACCGCCGCCAGTTGCTTGCTCAAACGGGCAAACGGCACCAGGTCATGGGCACGGATCTGCTCCAGGCTGCGCTCATCCGTAGGGATGGCTACATGAGAGTCAGCTTCAGCCCACCCGTGCCCCGGAAAGTGCTTACCGGTGGCAGCCATGCCCGCGTCGTTCATCCCGCGAATGAATGCCCCGGCCAATACAGCGGCGCGCTCGGGGTCACCCTCGAACGAGCGGCTGCCGACCACAGCACTGCGCTGATAGTCCAGGTCCAGAACCGGGGCAAAGCTCAAGTCCAGCCCCACCGCCAGCACTTCAGTGGCCATGATCCAGCCACATTGCTCGGCCAGGTACTCGGCATTGGGGTTGTCGGCAATGGCGCGCATGGCAGGCAGGCGCACAAAGCCCTGACGCAGGCGCTGCACGCGGCCGCCTTCCTGATCGACCGCCAGCAGCAGGTCCGGTCGTATGGCCCGAATAGAAGCACTCAACTCACGCACCTGGCGCGGGTGCTCGATATTGCGTGCAAATATGATCAATCCGCCCACTTCAGGCTGGCGCAGCAATTGCCGGTCTTCAGCCGTCAGCCAGGTACCGGCGACGTCCACCATCAAGGAGCCTTGCAAGGCAGAACTCATGGGAAATCCTTTAGAAAGAGAGAGCGCTTGTTAACCGGTCCGGATACGCAGGCACGGGCCTGCGCACCGCACTCCAGAGAGGCGGCGGCGAATTGGCAGACGGGAACAAGACAGGGCTGGGCATGACAGCTAGCTTAGCGGATCAAAGCTGCCGCGCCCACCCGCAGCGGGTCAAACCTTGACGCTGACCGGTGCAGTTTTACTGCGAGGACGCATCTGCGCACTGGCCATGGCCGGATCGCTGACGCCGCTCTGGGCACGCATGCCGGCGGCGAGAAACGGCACCATCAGGCGCATCACCTGCTCGATCGAGGTGTTAACGCCAAAATCGGTCTCGGCAATGGCACGCAGCGCCTTGATCCCCGACATGCTGAAGGCCGCCGCGCCGAGCATGAAATGCACGCGCCAGAACAGCTCGATGGGCGGGATCTGCGGAGCCGCTTCATTGACCAGCAGCATATAGCGGCGGAACACCTTGCCGTACATGTCTTCAAGATAGCGGCGCAAGTGGCCCTGGCTCTGGCTGAAGGCCAGACCCAGCAAACGCATGAAGATCGACAGGTCGTTGCCACTGCGTGGCTGAATCACCAGCGCCTGCTCGACCAGCATCTCCAGCAACTCCTCAAGAGTCGGGCGATTCTCCGGCTTGCCCTGACGGCGCTCCAGCTCACGGTCCAGGTTGGCGCAGAAAGGCCCCAGGAAGCGTGAGAACACCGCCTGGATCAGCGCTTTCTTTGAACCAAAATGGTAATTGACCGCCGCCAGATTGACCCCGGCCTTGCTGGTAATCAGCCGCAATGAAGTTTCAGCAAACCCTTTTTCCGCGAACAGCTGCTCGGCAGCATCAAGGATACGTTCAACGGTTTCCGACTGGGCCATGACTACTCCGCCTGACAAACATTTAAACACTTGTTTGAAACATACGTTTCAGCCAGTCAAAAGTCAAGATGACCTATTCGTTTTGCGACCGGTCGGTTTCGCATTTAACCACAGCCTCGGCCAGCCCGGCCCCAACTGATAAGGTACGGGCCACAACGCTTATCGACGACCGTCCAGCGGACTGCCGGAAATGGATGATTGCCAATACGCCTTCACTGTATATAATCCCAGTCACTGTATAAAAAGACAGAGCGATCATCATGTTAAAACTGACGCCACGCCAAGCTGAGATCCTGGCTTTCATCAAGCGATGCCTGGATGACAACGGATACCCGCCCACCCGTGCCGAGATCGCACAGGAACTGGGCTTCAAGTCACCCAACGCTGCCGAAGAGCACCTCAAGGCCCTGGCCCGCAAGGGTGCCATCGAGATGACCCCTGGCGCTTCACGAGGCATTCGCATTCCCGGCTTCGAAGCCAAGGCTGACGAATCCACCCTGCCCATCATTGGCCGGGTTGCTGCCGGTGCGCCGATCCTGGCGCAGGAACACGTTGAAGAGTCCTGCAACATCAACCCGACCTTCTTCCATCCGCGAGCTGATTACTTGCTGCGCGTACAGGGCATGAGCATGAAGGACGTCGGCATCTTCGATGGCGACCTGCTGGCTGTGCATACCTGCCGCGAAGCGCGTAACGGCCAGATCGTGGTAGCCCGCATCGACGACGAAGTGACCGTAAAACGCTTCAAGCGTGAAGGCAGCAAAGTCTGGCTTATCGCTGAAAATCCGGATTTTGCCCCTATTGAAGTCAATCTCAAGGAGCAGGAACTGGTTATTGAAGGCCTGAGCGTCGGCGTTATTCGCCGCTAATAGGAGGCGTCATGCAGTTCCCCCACACACCGCTGCCCGCACAACTGACCCTGTTCGAGGCGTTCATGGCACAACCCATGACCCCTGCGATCAAGGACGTGCTCGATTCACCCTGGAGCGCCGAACCTGAAGTCTTCAGTGAGCTGTCGCTACGCGGTGCTGCCGGAAACTGCCTGAACCTGCTTGCCCCCATGCTGCGCGAGCTGAGCGAGCAACAAAACGCCCGCTGGCTGACCCTGATCGCTCCACCGGCCAGCCTGACCCAAAGCTGGCTGCGCGATGCAGGCTTGAACCGCGAGCGTATTTTGCTGCTACAGCCCAACGGCAATAAAAGCGCCTTGCAGCTCACCTGCGAAGCGCTACGCCTGGGCCGCAGCCACACCGTTGTCAGCTGGATCAACCCGCTGAACAGCGCTGCACGCCAACAGTTGATCAGCGCAGCCCGCACCGGTCACGGGCAAAGCCTGAATATTCGCCTGGGCTAAACAACCAACGCTGCCACAGGGCCAGTGCAGAATGCACTTGCCTGGCTGCGGCACAGGGTTGCGGGGCGATTAATGAAGAATGCGCGGCCCGTCGTCTTTTTCCAGCTCGCCTTCTGCCAGCCGACCCGCCATTTGCACTCCGACGCTGAGCATGGCCTTGGCCACCTCTACGTGCTGACCCTGAAGAAAAGCCTTGGCATCTTCAGAAAAATTCAGCGTGACCAAAGACCCTTCGTCCTCAGCACGGCGCAACTCGATGCGGCCGTCTGGCAACTCGACAATTTCTAGAAAGGACGTTGGCATATAAATTTGTTCTCCACGAAAGCGTGGGAGTATATCAGCCATCCTATGGGAAATTCCCAGGATCTGTGCGCTTTGTACTACAGACTGATGAATGACTGTACCGTTTCGCTTATGACCCTCAGCACTCATTGAGTCCATCACGGAACCGAATGGCCAGCGCCTTGAGATTCTGGCGCCACTCTTCCATGGTTTCGCGGCTTAGCTCATGTGGCGCCTCGTCCTCCAGGCTGACCGTATCGATCAAAGGCTGGAATACATCTGCCTTGACCTTTTTCGGCGCCTGCAGCGGCTGATACAGCGCTGCATGGGTGGCCATCAGCTGCGCCAGCCAGGTTTGCGGCGCGCAAGCCAGCTCGACCAGCTCTGCCAGTTCAGGGATGGCTTTCTCGTCCAGCACCTGCCGGGTGAGCAACAACTCAACCCGTGGTGCGCTGGCTTGTGACAGGCGATAAAAGCCTGCAATTTCATGACACAGGCCTAGCAAGGCACCATATAAATGGAATACCGCCGCCTCGCGCTCGGCCTGAACCAGCGCCTGGGCATTCATGGCCCGACCTTCGCTCGCCTTGTTCATGGCCTCCAGGGCCAGACCGGCGAAATAGATCTTCTGATTGGTGCGGGTATAGAGTTCGTGAGCCATGCGGGCGCTCCACAGCGGATGGGTAAAGGCAGGTCGTGCAGTCTCAGGGATCAGGGCGTGCTGGCGCAAGGCCCACGCTCCCTAACGTCACGTGTGGGAGCGGGCTTGCTCGCGATGCAGGCGCTGAGGTGTTCCAGTCATACCGTGTCGATGCCATCGCGAGCAAGCCCGCTCCCACAAAAAGTGCTCCAGCGGCGACAACCACGCCCGGAACCGGCAAAAAAAAACCGCGCAAGGCATGCAGCCCTTGCGCGGTTTTTTATTCAGCTATCAGCTCGGATCAGGCGTCTTTGTCTTTACGCTTGTCTTCAACCTTCCAGCTCTTGCCATCGTAGAACGCACGCCAGCCAGTCGGCTTGCCATCCACTTCGGTCTGTACGTACTGCTCTTTGGTTTTGCGACTGTAGCGAATCACCGCCGGGCGACCATCCGGGTCTTTCTTCGGTGCTTCACACAGGAAATGGTACTTGGGATCGATCTCGTCCTTGTGCGGAATGATTTCAATCACCAGCGGCGCTCGGGTCTCGCGGTTCTTGGGGAACTGGCTGGCCGCCAGGAACAACCCCGAAGCGCCGTCACGCAGGATATACGTGTCGTTGACCTTCTCGCACTTGAGCTCCGGCATCTTCACCGGATCCATTTTCGGCGGCGCCGCTTCACCGCTTTTCAGCAGTTTGCGGGTGTTTTTGCATTCGGCATTGGTACAGCCGAAGAACTTGCCGAAACGACCGGTTTTGAGCTGCATCTCGCTGCCGCACTTGTCGCATTCAAGGCTCGGCCCTTCGTAGCCCTTGATCCGGTAGTTGCCTTCCTCGATCTCGTAGCCAACGCAATCCGGGTTGTTACCGCAGATATGCAGTTTGTGCTTCTCGTCCAGCAGGTAAGCGTCCATGGCCGTGCTGCAAATCGGGCAACGGTGCTTGCCCAGCAGTACCAGCGACTCGGATTCACCTTCGTCGTCGGCGGCAATTTCATCGCCCGGCACCAGGTTGACCGTGGCCTTGCAGCGTTCTTTCGGCGGCAGACTGTAGCCCGAGCAACCCAGGAATACGCCGGTCGATGCCGTACGAATCTGCATCGGACGACCACATTCCTTGCACGGAATATCTGTCATGACTGGCTGGTTGGCGCGCATGCCACCTTCCGGCGCAGCAGCAACTTCAAGCTTCTTCTTGAAGTCGCCGTAGAACTCGTCCAGCACGTTTTTCCAGTCGCGCTCACCTTGCGCAACGTCATCGAGGTTCTCTTCCATGCCGGCGGTAAAACCGTAGTCCATCAGGTCGGAGAAGCTTTCAGACAGGCGCTCGGTAACGATATCGCCCATTTTTTCGGAGTAGAAACGGCGGTTGTGCAACGCCACGTACCCCCGATCCTGAATGGTCGAGATGATCGCTGCATAGGTCGAAGGACGACCGATGCCACGCTTTTCCATCTCTTTTACCAGGCTGGCCTCGGAGTAACGCGCAGGTGGCTTGGTGAAGTGCTGGCTCGGATCAAGCTCGATCAACTTGAGCTTATCGCCCTGGGCCATGTCCGGCAGCACATCGTCGTCGCCCGGCTTGGCAATTTGCGGCATCACACGGGTGTAACCGTCGAATTTGAGGATGCGACCTTTAGCACGCAGCTCAAAATCACCGGCCGCCACAGTGACGGTGGTCGACAGGTATTTGGCCGGCAGCATCTGGCATGCCACGAATTGGCGCCAGATCAGCTCGTAAAGGCGCTCAGCGTCGCGCTCCATGCCCGTCAGCTTGCTCGGGTGCATGTTGACGTCGGAAGGACGGATCGCTTCGTGAGCCTCCTGTGCGCCTTCCTTGCTGCTGTACACGTTGGCTGCCGGCGGCAGGTAGTCCGCGCCGAACTCGCCTTCAATGTAGGTGCGTGCCATTTCGACCGCATCGGCCGACAGGTTGGTGGAGTCGGTACGCATGTACGTGATGTAGCCCGCTTCATACAAGCGCTGGGCCATCATCATGGTTTTCTTCACCCCGTAGCCCAGGCGATTGCTCGCTGCCTGCTGCAGGGTGGACGTGATAAACGGCGCCGACGGCTTGCTGCTGGTCGGTTTGTCTTCACGCTTGACGATGCTGTAGCTGGAAGCCTTGAGCTTCTCCAGGGCAGCCATGGCCTGGGTTTCGTTCAGCGGCTTGAACGCCTCGCCTTTTTCGCGGGCAACGTCGAAGCGCACCTTGGCACCCTTGGCGGTGCCAAGGTCGGCGTGAATTTCCCAGTATTCTTCGGGGTTGAACGCACGAATTTCGCGCTCACGCTCCACCACCAGCTTCACCGCCACCGATTGCACACGGCCTGCCGACAGGCCACGGGCAACCTTGGCCCACAGCAGCGGCGAAACCATGTAACCCACTACACGGTCGAGAAAACGGCGTGCCTGCTGAGCGTTGACCCGGTTGATATCCAGTTCACCCGGCTTGGAAAAAGCTTCCTGAATCGCCTTTTTGGTGATTTCGTTGAACACCACGCGCTTGTAGCGGCTGTCATCACCCCCGATGGCTTCGCGCAGGTGCCAGGCAATGGCTTCCCCCTCGCGATCCAAGTCGGTTGCGAGATAGATGGTGTCAGCATCCTTGGCGAGCCGGCGCAGCTCTTCGATGACCTTTTCCTTGCCCGGGAGGATCTCGTACTTGGCTTTCCAGCCATGTTCCGGATCGACGCCCATGCGCGAGATCAGCTGCTTTTGAGCTTTCTCTTTTGGCGACAGGGCCGGCGCCTCGCCGGCCGCAGCCTTACCACGCTTGGCAGCAGGTTCTTTGCTGGCGCTAGCCGAACCGCTGGTGGGCAGGTCTCGGATATGGCCGATACTCGACTTCACCACGTACTCGTTACCCAAGTACTTGTTGATGGTCTTGGCCTTAGCCGGGGATTCCACAATGACCAGCGATTTGCCCATGGATCAGAAAATTCCTGAATTCTAGAAGTGAAAGGCGGTTCGCGCCTGACGCGGCACCGCTATATATAGTGGCTACAAGGTGAGGTCAAGCACAGGGTTCTGCGCGACCATGCCTTATGGCCGGGAAAAAACGCTGGGTTCGGCCTGAATCAGGGCAAAGCGCGGGACCTGTTCGCCCTCGACAATGACTGACTCCAGGAACATGCTCAGCGGGCGCACCCAAAAGCCGTAATCGCCATACAGGGCTTGGTAGAACACTACATCCTCTTCGGTTTCGGAGTGGCGAGCCACACTGAATACCCGATATTGAGGGCCTTTGTAATGTTGATAGAGCCCGGGTTGTAGCGGCATGTTGCGGCCCCTCTGCAAAATAAAAAAATAAAAACGCTTAAAAACAAAAACCGGGGCACAAGGCCCCGGCTTCCATCATCGCAACGCTTAGACGCGTTCGAAGACGGTGGAAATGCCCTGGCCAAGACCAATGCACATGGTGGACAACCCGAAGGTGCCGCCATTTTGCTTCATTACATTGAGCAAAGTGCCAGAGATACGAGCGCCCGAACATCCAAACGGGTGACCCAGAGCGATGGCACCGCCGTGCAGGTTAACCTTCTCATTCATCTTGTCGAGCACTTTCAAATCTTTCAGCACTGGCAGGGCCTGTGCAGCGAAAGCTTCGTTAAGCTCGATGAAGTCGATATCAGCCATATTCAAGCCCGCACGCTTCAACGCTTTTTGCGTAGCCGGTACTGGACCATAGCCCATGATCGCAGGATCCACACCGGCAACGGCCATGGAGCGGATAACGGCCAAAGGCTCCAGGCCCAGGTCTTTTGCACGCTGAGCCGACATCACGATCATGCACGAAGCACCATCGGTGATCTGCGACGACGTGCCCGCAGTCACTGTACCGCCTTTAGGGTTGAAAGCAGGTTTCAACGCCGCCAGGCTTTCCAGGGTGGTATCTGGACGAATAGTTTCATCGTAGTCGAAAATCTTCAGGAAGCCGTTTTCGTCATATCCCTGCATCGGGATGATTTCGTCTTTGAACTTGCCTTCAATCGTCGCCTTGTGCGCCAACTGGTGCGAGCGCACTGCAAATGCGTCCTGCTGTTCGCGGGTGATGCCGTGCATCTTGCCCAGCATTTCAGCGGTCAAACCCATCATGCCCGAGGCTTTCGCCGCGTACAGCGACATGTGCGGGTTAGGGTCAACGCCGTGCATCATGCTCACGTGGCCCATATGCTCGACGCCGCCAACCACGAAAACGTCACCGTTGCCGGTCATGATCGCTTGCGCAGCCGTGTGCAGGGCACTCATGGACGAGCCGCACAGGCGGCTTACGGTCTGTGCAGCGCTGGTGTGCGGGATCTGGGTCATCAGCGACGCCATGCGCGCGATGTTCCAGCCCTGCTCCAGGGTCTGGTTCACACAGCCCCAGATCACGTCTTCCACTTCGCTCGGGTCAACCTTGTTGTTGCGCTCCAGCACTTTGCTGATCAGGTGCGCAGACATGTCTTCAGCACGGGTGTTGCGGTGCATGCCACCCTTGGAGCGGCCCATCGGGGTGCGACCGAAGTCTACAATCACCACGTCTCTAGGATTCAAGCTCATAATTTCACTCTCACTCTAATGGGGCGCTTAACCGAAGAAGCTCTGGCCGTTCTTGGCCATCTCACGCAGCTTCGCAGTCGGGTGGTACAGCGCGCCCAGTTCAGCGTACTGATCGGCCAGGGCCACGAACTCTGCAACACCGATCGAATCGATGTAGCGCAGTGCGCCGCCACGGAACAGCGGGAAGCCAATACCGTAGACCAGACCCATATCGGCCTCGGCTGCGGTTTCAACGATGCCGTCTTCCAGGCAGCGTACGGTTTCCAGACACAACGGAATCATCATCCAGTTGATGATGTCCTCGTCGGTCACGTCGCGCTGCTCGTAAACAATTGGCTTGAGCACTTCAAGTACGCTGGAATCAACGACTTTCTTCTGCTTGCCCTTTTTGTCAGCCTCGTAGGCATAGAAGCCTTTGCCGTTTTTCTGACCCAGGCGCTTGGCCTCGTACAGAGCGTCGATCGCCGAGCGGCGGTCGTCTTTCATGCGATCCGGGAAGCCTTCAGCCATCACGTCGCGACCGTGGTGGCCGGTGTCGATGCCGACCACGTCCATCAGGTACGCCGGGCCCATTGGCCAGCCGAATTTTTCCATTGCTTTGTCGATGCGCACAAAGTCGACACCGGCACTGACCAGACGGGCAAAACCGCCGAAGTACGGGAATAATACGCGGTTGACCAAAAAGCCCGGGCAGTCGTTGACCACGATCGGGTTCTTGCCCATTTTCTTGGCGTAGGCAACGGTGGTGGCAACAGCCAGGTCGCTGGACTTCTCGCCACGAATCACTTCAACCAGCGGCATCATGTGCACCGGGTTGAAGAAGTGCATGCCGACGAAATTTTCCGGACGCTTGAGGGCCTTGGCCAGCAGGCTGATGGAAATGGTCGAAGTGTTGGAAGCCAGGATGGCGTCTTCGCGAACATGGTTTTCCACTTCCGCCAGTACCGCTTGCTTGACCTTCGGGTTCTCGACTACCGCTTCGACCACCAGGTCGACGTTGCCGAAATCGCCGTAGGACAGAGTAGGACGAATACCGTTCAGTACTTCGGCCATTTTCGCCGGAGTCATGCGACCTTTATCAACGCGACCCACCAGCAACTTGGCGGCTTCAGCCAGCCCTTGCTCGATGCCGTGTTCGTTGATGTCCTTCATCAGGATCGGCGTGCCTTTGGAGGCCGACTGATAGGCAATACCGCCACCCATGATGCCTGCACCCAGAACGGCGGCCTGCTTCACGTCTTTGGCGATTTTGTCGTAGATCTTGGCTTTTTTCTTCAGTTCCTGATCGTTCAGGAACAGGCCGATCAGACAGTTTGAAGCGGAGGTCTTGGCCAGTTTGGCAAAACCTGCAGCTTCCACTTCCAGCGCCTTGTCACGACCGAAGTTCGCGGCTTTCTGGATGGTCTTGATCGCTTCAACCGGGGCCGGGTAGTTCGGGCCGGCCTGGCCAGCCACGAAACCTTTGGCGGTTTCGAACGCCATCATTTGTTCGATTGCGTTGAGCTTGAGCTTTTCCAGCTTCGGCTGACGCTTGGCCTTGTAGTCCAGCTCACCACTGATGGCGCGCTTGATCAGGTCCAGGGCAGCTGCGCCCAGCTTGTCAGCGGTGACCACAGCATCAACGGCACCTACTTTCAGAGCGTCTTCTGCGCGGTTTTCCTTGCCGGAGGCAATCCATTCAACCGCGTTATCAACGCCGATCAGGCGTGGCAGACGCACGGTGCCGCCAAAGCCCGGATAGATACCCAGCTTGACTTCCGGCAGGCCGATCTTGGCGCTGTCAGCCATGACCCGGAAGTCGGCTGCCAGGCACATTTCCAGACCGCCGCCCAACGCGATGCCATTGATGGCAGCGACGGTCGGTACGTTGAGGTCTTCAAAATCGCTGAAGATTCTGTTGGCTTCCAGGTTGCCGGCAATCAGCTCGGCATCCGGCAATTTGAAGTTTTCAACGAATTCGGTGATGTCGGCGCCGACGATAAACACGTCTTTACCGCTGGAAACGATGACACCCTTGACCGAAGCATCTGCCTTGATCGCATCTACTGCCTGACGCAATTCGTTCAGGGTTAGACGGTTGAACTTGTTGACGGACTCACCCTTGAGGTCGAACTTGAGTTCGACGATGCCACTTTCAAGAGCCGTAACCGTGATGGCTTTACCTTCGTAAATCATCAACTGATCTCCAGGATATGGAAGCTGAACAGTACACGTCAGAAGCTAGCGTCTGGCTGTCACTGACCTTTGCGTCAATGCTGTTGCCAATCCGCCAGGCACACCCGCCAACGCGATAATCGGGATTGAACAAGCATCGTCCGACACGACAAACACTCAATTCATACGCCCGTTTGATTTGGGTGTCGACACCTTCACGGAAAAGCGATCGATTGTCAATTGTCCAAAACAATGATGACAAAACGACCCGGCAGTCAGTTTAGACACCTGCGCTATGAGCGCCCGAAACCATTAAGGCGCCTTGCAGGTGAAAAGCGTGGGAGCGGGCTTGCTCGGGATTCAGACGCCGCGGTTTGTCTGCCACACCCCGCCGACTCCATCGCGGGCAAGCCCGCCCCCACAAGGGTCATGCCAGCGCCTTGAGCACCTCGTCAATGGCCTTGAGCACCTGGGCCTCGCCCTTCTCGCCCCAGACCAGCACAATCATTTGTTTATCGGCCTCAACCTTGTAGACATTGGCTGGCAGCTTGCGAAACTGCGCCAGCAGGCGCTCGTCCTCGCATTCTTCCTGCCAGCGATTGAGCCATTTTCCCGGTGCCGATTGCCAATAGCACCAAACATCAGGTTTAGTACTGCGGCGCGGACGGTGGTACTGCGCGCAGGAACCGGGCGGTTGCGGCTCAAGCCAGTGCGGCCACTCCTGAGGCGCCAGCTGCATGGACAACCCCATGCGCCGCGCCTCCATGCGCAGGTCCATCCGACCACTTTGCCCCCGGGACGGGCGCAACCACGCCAGGGGACTCAGAACCAGTGCCAGGATTGACACCACTATCCATACCGTCATATCTGTACTCTCACTGCTTGATAAACGCATGACCCAGACTTGAACCAAGGCTCTGGAAAAGGGCCATACTCATAATTAATCGCCATCTACAGGAGCACCCCACATGCCCTACGAACATATCCTGGTCGCCGTCGACCTGACCGACGAATGTGACCCCGTGATCAACCGCGCCAGTGAAAGCGCCAAGGCCAACGGCGCCAAATTGTCACTGATCCATATCGTCGAACCGATGGCGATGGCGTTCGGCGGCGATGTGCCAATGGATCTCTCGCAACTGCAGCAGCAACAATTCGACCAGGCCAAGGAACGCCTTGAACGCCTGATCGCCAAATACCCGCAGCTGCACAAGGACTACTGCCACCTGAACTACGGCCAGCCGCGCCAGGAAATCCATGCCCTGGCCAAAGCGCAAAACTGCGACCTGATCGTGGTTGGCAGCCACGGCCGCCACGGCCTCGCCCTGCTGCTGGGCTCGACCGCCAACGACGTACTGCATGGTGCACCGTGCGACGTGCTGGCGGTCAGCCTGAAAAAACCTGACTGAGTTTATCTGCAGCAACCACAAAAAAGCCCGGCCCCTTATAAAAGGGCCGGGCTTTTTCAGTTCAGCACGGGGTCAATCAGGCATCCAGCTCGGCCCAGCGCTCAACCAGCTGCTCAAGCTCGGCTTGCAATGTTTCAAGCTTGGCAATCACTTCCGCGGTTTTGGCCGCAGGCAGTTGATAGAAACCAGCGTCAGCCATTTCTGCTTCAACCGCAGCAATGGCCTGTTCCTTGGCGTCGATATCGGCCGGCAGGGCTTCCAGCTCACGCTGCAGCTTGTAGCTGAGTTTCTTTTTCGCCGCAGGAGCAGGCTGAGCAGCCACAGGTGCCGGTGCAGCCTCGACCACGGCCGAGTTGAGGTCGGCTTTGCCCGACTTGCTCTCGGTCACGCCCAGCAGGCGCGGTGAACCGCCCTGACGCAGCCAGTCCTGATAACCGCCCACGTACTCGCGAACCTTGCCTTCGCCCTGGAAAACCAGGGTACTGGTCACCACGTTATCGAGGAATGCCCGGTCGTGACTGACCATCAGCACAGTGCCCTTGAAGGTCAGCAGCACCTCCTCAAGCAGCTCCAGGGTTTCAACGTCGAGGTCGTTGGTCGGCTCATCGAGCACCAGCAGGTTGGCCGGCTTGCTGAACAGCTTGGCCAGCAACAGACGCGCACGCTCACCACCCGACAGCGCCTTGACCGGCGTGCGGGCACGCTGAGGGCTGAACAAGAAGTCACCCAGGTAGCTGAGCACGTGACGGCTCTGGCCGTCGATATCGATAAAGTCGCGGCCTTCGGCCACGTTGTCGATCACGGTTTTTTCCAGATCCAGCTGATGGCGCAGCTGATCGAAGTAAGCCACGTCGATACGCGTGCCCTCTTCAACCGTACCTTCAGTTGGCACCAGGCCGCCCAGCATCAGCTTGAGCAGCGTGGTTTTACCGGTACCGTTGGCACCCAGCAGACCGATACGGTCGCCGCGCTGCAGCACCATCGAGAAGTCCTTGAGCAGGAACGGACCACCCGGGTGAGCAAAGCTGACGTTTTCCAGCACCATCACTTGCTTGCCGGACTTGTCTGCCGTGTCCAGCTGGATATTCGCCTTGCCGGTACGCTCGCGACGTTCGCTGCGCTCTACGCGCAGTTCTTTCAGGGCGCGCACGCGGCCTTCGTTACGGGTGCGGCGGGCCTTGATGCCCTGGCGGATCCAGACTTCTTCCTGAGCCAGACGCTTGTCGAACAGCGCATTGGCGGTTTCTTCCGCGGCCAGGGTGGCTTCCTTGTGCACCAGGAAACTGGCGTAGTCGCCATTCCAGTCGATCAGGCCGCCACGGTCCAGCTCCAGAATCCGGGTGGCCAGGTTCTGCAGGAATGAACGGTCATGAGTAATAAACAGAACCGCGCCCTGGAAGTCCTTGAGGGCCTCTTCCAGCCACGCGATTGCGCCGATATCCAGGTGGTTGGTCGGTTCGTCGAGCAGCAGCAGATCCGGTTCGGAAACCAGAGCCTGTGCAAGCAGGACGCGACGACGCCAGCCGCCGGACAATTCGGCCAGGGTTTTGTCGGCAGGCAATTGCAGGCGGCTCAGGGTGCTGTCCACCAATTGCTGCAAGCGCCAGCCATCACGGGCTTCGAGGTCTTGCTGGACGTGCATCAGCTTGTCCAGGTCAGCATCGGTGACGATGTTCTGGCTCAAGTGATGGTACTGGGCCAGTAACTCGCCAACACCGTCCAGGCCTTCGGCCACAACGTCGAATACAGTCCGCTCGTCGGCAACCGGCAACTCTTGCGGCAATTCGCCAATCTTGAGGCCGGGCGCGCGCCAAACAGAGCCGTCATCGGGTTTTTGATCACCTATAACCAGCTTCATCATGCTGGACTTGCCGGTACCGTTGCGGCCGATGATGCACACCCGCTCTCCACGGGCGATCTGCCAGGACACCTTGTCCAACAACGGCATAGAGCCGAAAGCAAGGGACACATCGCTGAATTTGAGCAGGGTCATGAGCTTCTCCAAAAACTGGGCGCGCATTCTACCTGATTTGAACCCCCGGGCGGCCGGGTATTTCTTGTACGGTGCCGTCTTGCCTTCATTTAGTGCCAAGTTGCTATGGTTGGCCGCCAAGACGTTCACGCGTCGCTGGCAAAAGGCTAAGCTACGAAATAATCAGTGCAGGTTCGGCCTGCGCTCGTCACGTTTTTTATCAGTACGGAAGCCTCATGCGCAGTCGTCTCTTCAACTTTTTATCCTGCCTGCTTCTCACCAGCTGCGCCGTGCAAGCCGCCCATGGCGCAGACCTGACCCAACAACGCCAGCTCTACGACCAGGCCAAGCGCGCCTTGGCCAAAGGCGATTCCGGCCCTTACTTTCAAAATTCCGCAGCCTTGCGCAGCTACCCGCTTACGCCGTATCTGGCCTATGACGAGTTGACCGCACGCCTGAAGTCCGCAAGCAACACAGAAATCGAACAGTTTCTCGCCGCACATGGCGACCTGCCGCAAGCCAACTGGATGAAACTGCGCTGGCTGCGCTGGCTGGCAGACCGTGGCGACTGGGCCACTTTCGCAAAGTACTACGACCCCAAGCTCAACTTCACCGAGCTGGACTGCCTCAACGGCCAATATGAGTTGCAACACAACCGCAAGGCCGAGGGTTATGCCAGCGCAGAAAAACTCTGGATGGTCGGCAAGGCGCAACCGGCCGCCTGCGATGCCCTGTTCAGCCAATGGGCCGCGGCAGGCCAGCTGACCGAGCAAAAACGCTGGCAGCGGGTCAAACTGGCCGCTGAAGCACGTAATTACGCCCTGGCCACGCAACTCGCCAACGGCCTCAATACGCTTGGCCCACAAGCCCGGCTGATGATTGACGTGGCGCAAAAACCCGACATGCTCAGCCAGCCGTCACGTTTTGCCCCGGCCAGCGAGGCCATGTCTGACGCCGTAGGCCTGGGCCTGCGCCGCCTGGCACGTCAGGACCCGGAAAAAGCGGCGTCCCTGCTCGACACCTACGCCACCAACATGCATTTTTCCCGCGATGAAAAAGTCGCCATCGCCCGGGAAATCGGCCTGACGTTCGCCCGCCGCTACGACAGCCGCGGCCTGGACATCATGACCCAGTACGACCCCGAACTGCGGGACAATACCGTCACCGAGTGGCGCCTGCGTCTGCTGCTGCGTCTGGGCCGCTGGGAAGATGCCTACCAGCTCACCCGCAAACTCCCACAAGACTTGGCAACCACCAGCCGCTGGCGCTACTGGCAGGCCCGCAGCCTTGAACTGGCCGAACCCAAAAACCCGCAAGCTCAGGTCCTGTTCAAAAAAGTCGCCAACGAACGTGATTTCTACGGGTTCCTGGCCGCTGACCGGGCGCAAACCCCTTATCAACTCAACAACCGGCCGCTGGTGCTCAGCCCGCAACTGATCAAAAAAGTGCGCAATACGCCAGGCGTGCAGCGCGCACTTGAATTCCATGACCGCGGCCAGGTGGTCGATGGTCGTCGTGAGTGGTATTACGTCAGTCGCCTGTTCAGCCGTGACGAAATGGTCGCCCAGGCCAAGCTGGCTTACGACCTCAAGTGGTATTTCCCGGCTATCCGCACCATCAGCCAGGCCCAGTACTGGGATGACCTGGACATTCGCTTCCCGATGGCCCACCGCGATACTCTGGTGCGCGAAGCCAAACTCCGCGGCTTGCACTCCAGCTGGGTATTCGCCATCACCCGTCAGGAAAGTGCCTTTATGGATGACGCCCGCTCCGGCGTTGGCGCCAGCGGCCTGATGCAGTTGATGCCCGCCACCGCCAAAGAGACCGCACGAAAATTCAGCATCCCGCTGGCCTCGCCGCAGCAAGTGCTTAACCCCGACAAGAACATCCAGCTGGGTGCTGCTTACCTGAGCCAGGTGCATGGCCAGTTCAACGGCAACCGGGTGCTGGCTTCAGCGGCTTACAACGCCGGGCCGGGACGTGTGCGCCAGTGGCTCAAGGGTGCCAACCACCTGGGCTTCGACGTGTGGATCGAGAGCATCCCGTTCGACGAAACCCGCCAGTACGTGCAGAACGTGTTGTCTTATTCGGTGATCTACGGGCAAAAGCTCAATGCGCCACAGCCTGTAGTGGACTGGCATGAGCGCTATTTTGATGATCAGTGACAGGTAGCCTGTAGCAGCTGCCGAAGGAACGAGGCAGCTGCTACAGGGCTTGGCTACTCCAGGATTGTTACCGGCATGCCGACTTCCAGAACGCCATTACCCTCGTTAACCAGGTTCTGACCGAACATGGTGCCGTTTTCCTGCTTGCGGTAGGTCATCAGGGTCGCCAGCGGTTCGCGCTGTTCATCACGCACCCCTGTATGCGGATCAACAGTAGTGAGGATGCAGCGCGAGCAGGACTTGACCACGCGGAACTCGACATCGCCGATGCGGATACGCTTCCAGCCGTCTTCGGCAAAGGCTTCGCTGCCTTCGATCACCAGGTTGGGGCGAAAACGCAGCATGTCCATCGGCCGGCCGATCTTGTGCGAAATATCATCCAACGATGCCTGGCCAATCAGCAAAAGCGGATAACCATCGGCGAACGCAACCTGGTCATCATCCCGGCCGTAGCCCGACTCCGTGGTGCGCGCCCTTTGCAGTGGCACATGCACCAGCCGCACCGGCTTTTCTACAAAGCGGCTTAGCCAGTCAGCAGCAGCATCCCCTGCATCCGGTACACGCAAGGTGTCGCGCCATATGGTCACGCCACGCAGGTCGGTGTCGGCATCCGGCACTGTGACCTCCAGTGCCTCGAACCCTTCGGCATTCAAGGTCAAGCCACCGGCGACATTCCACAGCGCAGACAGCTGACTCATTTTGGGGTCGGCACGCTGGGTCAGAAACCGCCCGCTGGCTTCATCCACCAACATCCAGCGTCGATCGCCCACCAGCCCCAGCTTGTCCAGCGTGGCCAGAGGCAAGCTTTCACCTTTGCCGGATTTAAGTGGAAAACGATAAAGCGCGCTTAGACGCAGCATGACTCAGCTCCCTGCGGGGTTAAAAAAGCCACAGTATACGAGCCGATCACTGATGCAAAGGTGCGGGACTTCAAGCAGGTTGTTGGTCCAGTATCAGGCGCTGGCGTACGACATCCACCAGCTTGTCCGGCTGGAATTTGGACAGAAAATTGTCGCACCCGACCTTTTTCACCATCGACTCGTTAAAGCTGCCGGACAACGAGGTATGTAACACCACATACAGCGCGCGCAAACGCGGGTCATTACGGATTTCAGTGGTCAACCGGTAACCGTCCATTTCCGGCATTTCGGCATCGGTGAAGATCATCAGCAACTTGTCGGTCATTACCTGCCCGGTATCGGCCCAGCCCTTGAGCATGTTCAGCGCCTTCAAACCATCGCTGGCAATATGCATCTTGACCCCCAGTTGCGAAAGCGTTTCACGCAGTTGCGCCAGCGCAACACTGGAATCGTCGACCAGCAGCACTTCACGCCCGCGCACTTGCTCGAAGATCGGATCGGCAAGCTTCTCGCGCGAGACTTTGGCGTTGTACGGCACGATTTCGGCAAGAACTTTTTCCACGTCGATGATCTCGACCAATTGCTCCTCGACCTTACTGATGGCCGTCAGGTAATGACTGCGCCCGGCACTGGCGGGCGGAGGCAGGATGGCCTCCCAGTTCATATTGACGATACGGTCAACCCCGCCCACCAGGAAGGCCTGCACCGAGCGGTTGTACTCGGTGACGATAATGGTGCTGTCCGGGCCCGGCACCAGCGCACGCATGCCGATGGCCTGGGACAGGTCGATCACCGGCAGGGTTTTACCGCGCAGGTTGACCACGCCGCACACATGGGGATGGCGGTGCGGCATCAAGGTCAGTTTTGGCAATTGCAGGACTTCTTGCACCTTGAACACGTTGATCGCGAACAACTGCCTGCCGGCCAGACGAAACATGAGAAGTTCCAGTCGGTTTTCACCGACCAGTTGAGTGCGCTGGTCTACCGTGTCGAGAATGCCGGCCATGAGTAACTCCTGGGGTAGGTACTTGATGCCTGACCTTATCGGCCGGATTCCCAGGACCTTGATATCGTTTAGCTATCAACTAACCCGCAGTTCTGACTGGCCCAGCAAAGGCGACCCCTGGGGCAAGTGGACCTTCAAAGCACCCTTGCGCACGGCAAAGCGCATCGCATCGCCCGCAAGCGGCTCACCATCGAGGTTGATCGCCAGCCCTTCGGCGGCCTTGATCTCGACCCAGGGCAAACGCGCGCGGACAAACAGGTTATCCAGCCCCCAGCCTTCGGTCATCAGGCTCTTGAGCGTACCGACGATTTCCGTGGGTGCTGGCAAAATGCTGATATCCAGCAAGCCATCATCGACCAGCGCCTCAGGGCACAGGACTTGCCCGCCCCCGGCCTGACGACCGTTGCCGATGCCCAGCGCCAGCAACTCGCCTTGCCAGTGAAAGTCCGGCCCCTGTAGCTCGGCATAGGCCGCGTGCAGCTCAGTAAAGCGCGACAGCCCGGTAAACAGATAGGCCGCGCCGCCCAGTACCTTTTTCAGGTCTTCGGAGGTATTGGCCGTGACCTGGCTACCAAAGCCACCGGTGGCCATGTTCAAAAACAACTGGCCGTCGACTTCACCCAGATCGATGGGACAGGCTGGCACATCGAGCAAGGCCAGGGCTTGAGCGGGCTCCAGGGACACACCGGCCGCCCGGGCAAAGTCATTGGCGGTGCCCAACGGCAACAGCACCAGACTGGCCTCGGTATCGGCCAGTGCCATCGCCTCGCAAATATCACGCAAAGTGCCATCGCCGCCACCGGCAATCAGCCGGGTGTAGCCGCCCTCCAGCGCCTCGCGTACCAGACGCTGCGCATCCCCGGCCTCCCAGGTCAGCCGCACCGCCAGTTCCCACCCCGCCGCCCGCTGCTGCTCAACGGCAGCGCGCACGTCTTCGTTGAGCGCCTGCTTGCCGTGCAAAATCAAAAAAGCCTTACCTGCACTCATATTCCATCCCTCGACATAACGGTCTGATTGCTTGGACAACAGCCAGACCGAAAAGGCCCATGCACCCGTGATTTAACCTTCACGGCTCGATCAAAAGCGCAGAACCGGTCAGACTTCAACCCCTGTAAGTTGTCCAATGATTCTAGAGGCGTTCTGTATGAGCACACTGGTTCCCTGCATCATCGCCGGTGGCGCTGGCACCCGGCTATGGCCAGTGTCGCGCGAGGCCATGCCCAAGCCCTTTATGTGCCTGCCCGATGGTCAGAGCCTGCTGCAAAAGACCTTTGCCCGCGCATCCGGCCTGCGTGACGTTGGCCCGTTGCTGACCGTAACCAACAGGGAGGTGTTTTTTCGCACCCTTGATGATTACCGCGCACAGAACATGGACGACATCGAGCTGGACTTTATCCTCGAGCCATTTGGCCGCAATACTGCCCCGGCGATTGCCGCAGCCGCCTTGCAGATTGCGCAGCGCTACGGCGGTGATACGCAGTTGCTGGTGCTCCCCGCCGACCATCTGATCACCGATATTGCCGCCTTCGGCCGGGCCGTCGACAACGCCCGCAAACTGGCCGACGAGGGCTGGCTGGTGACCTTTGGCATACTGCCAACCCGGGCCGAAATCGGCTTTGGTTATATAGAAAAAGGCCAGAAGCTGAACCAGGATGGCTTTGAAGTGGCGCAGTTTGTTGAAAAACCGGACACCAAAACGGCCCAGGGCTACCTCGACGGCGGCCTGCATCTGTGGAACAGCGGCATGTTCTGCATGCGCGCCGACAGCGTACTGCAAGAATTCAGGGCCCATGCGCCTCTGGTACTGGATGCCGTGACCCACTGCCTCGATCACAGCCAGATGTTTGAGGGCAAACAACAACGCCACCTCGAACTGGACAGCCCGAGTTTCGCCCTGGTGCCCGATATCTCCATAGACTACGCCGTGATGGAGCGCTCGCAAAAAGTTGCCGTGGTGCCCTGCCAGCTGGGCTGGAGTGACATAGGCTCATGGCAGGCGGTGCGCGAGCTGACCCCGGCCGACGCCAATGGCAACCAGTGTACTGGCGAAAACGTACTGCACGATGTACACAACTGCTACATCGACTCGCCGAAACGGATGGTGGGCGGGGTCGGACTAAACGACCTGATCATTATCGATACGCCGGATGCTCTGCTCGTGGCCGACGCCCGACGCAGCCAGGACGTCAGGCACATCGCCCGAACACTCAGACTCCAGGGCCACGACGCCTATCGCCTGCACCGCACTGTCACCCGCCCGTGGGGCACCTACACCGTGCTGGAGGAAGGTCCGGGGTTCAAGATCAAACGCATCGTGGTCAAGCCCGGAGCCGCGCTGTCCCTGCAGGTGCACCAACGGCGCAGCGAACACTGGATTGTGGTCAGTGGCAGGGCCGATGTGAACAATGATGGCCTGGACTTCACCCTCGAAACCAACGAGTCCACCTTTATCAAACCCGGCAGCCCACACCGGCTGGGCAACACCGGGGAGGCTGAACTGGTCATGATCGAAGTGCAAAGCGGCGAGTATGTGGGCGAAGACGACATCGTGCGCCTGACTGATATCTATGGGCGCGCGCCTGTCTGAGATCATTGTGGGAGCGGGCTTGCTCGCGATGGCGATCACCCGCAATCGCGAGCAAGCCCGCTCCCACGGGTGACGCAACAGTGCTAGCCCAGCACTTCACTCAACGGGATAAACCCCACCCGGTCGCCTTCGGCCAGGGTGCAATCCTCAAGGACTTCCACCAGCCCTTCAGCCCATGCCGCGCTGCGCAACACGCCTGAACTCTGGTTTTTGTAAATCACCGCACGCCCTTGCTCCAAACGCCCGCGCAGGTACTCGCGACGATTGCCCGGCTTGGGCCAGACAAATCCTGCAGGCACCTGGAACTTCAGCGGTTCGACAGCCTGCACGCCTTGCAGGCGCAGCAGATAAGGCCGTGCCAGCAACGCGAACGTCACCAGAGTCGAGGCAGGGTTACCTGGCAGGCCGATCACCGGCACACCGCGAAAATGCCCGCAGGTCAGGGGTTTGCCCGGCTTGATTGCCAACTTCCACAGCGCCAGCTCGCCCTCTTCGCGCAACGCAATGCCCAAAAAGTCTGCCTCACCGACCGACACTCCGCCGGTGGATAAAATCAGGTCAACCGTTCCCAACTCACCCAACCGCTGGCGGGTGGCGGGCAAGTCATCAGGCAGAATCCCCCCATCGACCACTTCACAGCCCATGCGCGCTAACCAGCTGCACAGCACTATGCGGTTGCTGTTGTAGATTTGCCCCGGGCCCAACGGCTGCCCGGGCTCGATCAGTTCATCGCCAGTGGATAACACCGCCACCTTGACCCGTCGCATGACTCGCAGCTCGGCGCAGCCCAGGGATGCTGCCAGCCCCTGCTCGATCGGCCCCAAGCGCGTCCCCGCAGTAAGGACTACCTCACCAATGGTGGTTTCCTGCCCTTTAGGACGAATGTTCTGACCTGCACGCAAGGCATGAGTAAATACCACTCGTCCGTCGGCCTGCACCACAGTATTTTCCTGCATTTCGACGCAGTCCGCGCCCGCAGGTACCGGGGCACCAGTAAAAATTCTTGCACAGGTGCCTGGCGCCAGTGGCTCCGGGGCAGTACCGGCAAAAATTCGCTGGCTAACGGTTAGCGGTTCCCCGGACCAGTCGCCCAGGTTCAACGCATAACCGTCCATTGCACTGTTGGGCCAAGGTGGAAGATCAAGGCTTGCAATCAAGTCGTGGGCCAGTACGCGGCCATCACCTGCGCCCACCGGAACCGATTCGGTGTCAAGGATCGGCGCCGACTCAGCCAGTGCCAGCAAACGCTCAAGTGCCACCTCGACGGGCATCAGCGCGCCGGTTCGACCCGGCTTATCCACGGGTTTCACAGGCCGGCGCCTGCTTCAAGTGGGCGACGAAGTTGCAGGGGCGATGACGGGAATCCAGTTGCTCGGCCAATATCCCGTCCCAACCGGTGCGTACAGCGTTGGTCGAACCCGGCAGGCAGCACACCAGCGTACCGTTGGCCAAGCCGGCAAGAGCACGGGACTGCACGGTCGAAGTGCCGATATCGGCCACGGAGATCTGGCGGAACAGTTCACCAAAGCCATCTACTTGCTTGTCCAGCAGACAACTGACGGCTTCTGGCGTGCTGTCGCGTGCAGTAAAACCTGTGCCGCCGGTAATCAGCACCACCTGCACCCCATCGTCGGCGATCCAGGTGGCGACCTGGGCGCGGATTTTATACAGGTCATCCTTGAGCAACACCCGTGCCGCCAGGTTGTGCCCGGCATCACGCAGGCGATCGACAAAAACCTGACCCGAAGTGTCCGTTTCCAGGGTTCGAGTGTCACTGACGGTAAGAACGGCGATATTCAAAGGTACGAAAGGTGCATCAACCTTGGCTTTCATAGACGAGGTCCAGTTGTAGGAGAAACAGCCCGGTGTTATATCACAGCGCTTCTTTTGCCTGGTTGCGCGGAGTTCCATATGAACCGGTTTCAATGCTCCATCTTGCTGCTGGCAGGTGGCCGTGGCCAGCGCATGGGCGGTCAGGACAAGGGGCTGGTGAGATGGCAGGGTCAGCCGCTGATCGCGTATGCCCAGCGCGTCACCCGCCCGCTGACCGATGACCTGATCATTTCGTGCAATCGCAACCACGAACAGTACACCCGCCTGGCCGATCAACTGGTCAGTGATGGCAATGATGACTTTGCCGGGCCGTTGGCGGGGATCCGCGCCGGGCTGGCCGTGGCCCGCCACTCACACTTGCTGGTGTTGCCCTGCGATGTACCGAAAATCGACCGCGGGTTGCTCGATGCCCTGCTGGACGCAGCCGCTCAACATCCCGATCAGCCGCTGATGGTGCGCCACGGGGAGCACTGGGAACCGCTGTTGTGCGTGATCCCCACAGCCCTGAAAGATGCATTCGAGGCAGCCTGGCAGGCAGGTGAACGCAGCCCGCGCAAAATCATGCTCCAGCTCAATGCACGGGCCTGGCAATGCGCCGAAAATGACCCGCGGCTGGCCAATTTCAATACCCCGGACTGGCTGAAATAATCCGCGCCAGTGTCTGCCTGGGGCTAGCAATGGAACTTGCAGACGATGTATACGTCTCAAGGACAGTAATCATTAACAGCACATTCACTTGTTGGAGATACACAATGACTCACCGGACTCTCGCCGCCCTGATGCTCGCTGCTGGCATGGCCGCCCTTGCCGGCTGCTCCTCGCCTTCGGTGATCACCCTGAACGACGGTCGCGAAATCCAGACTGTCGACGCGCCAAAATACGATGACGACTCAGGCTTCTACCAGTTCAAGCAACTGGACGGTAAAGAAACCCGCATCAACAAAGACCAGATTCGTACCGTTAAAGAGCTGTAATACCGCTCTCTGGTCTTAAAACAAAACCCGCCTTGTGCGGGTTTTGTTTTACCAGTCCAGATGAATCCTGCTCTCGAAAAAGCGTGCTTCTCCCGTGAGCGGATCAACAAAGCGCAAACTCTGGGCCAGCAGTTTCAGCGGCTCGGCGTAGTCATCGACAGCGTCCCTGATCACTTCCGGGTAGAACGGGTCATTGCATATCCCTGCCCCCAGCGCCGCCATATGCACCCGCAACTGATGCTTTTTCCCGGTGACGGGGTACAACGCATAACGCCACAACTCACCGTTTTTCTCACAAACGTCGACCAGGGTCTCGGTATTGCTGACGCCCGGCCCTTCTTTCATGCGGAAAAAAGGCTCTCCCTCCACCAGGCGGCTTTTATGCACCAGCGGCAGCTCAAGTTCAGGCAATGCGCGAGCAATGGCCTCATAGCGTTTGTCGATCTTGCGCGTGGGAAACAACGACTGATACGCCGAACGAGTGTCCGGATTGGCAGAAAACAGCACGAGGCCCGCCGTGTGCCGGTCGATACGGTGCAGGGGCACCAGATGGGGGTTGCCCAGGGTGCGGATCAAGCGCCGCAGCAGTGTTTGCTCGACATACTCACCGCCCGGGGTCACCGGCAGGAAGTGCGGCTTGTCCGCCACCACCAGATGCTCATCGGCATACAGGATGGTTTCCTGCACCGGAATGGGCGTTTCGTTGGGCACTTCGCGAAAGTAATGAATGCGCAGGCCTTCCCGGTACGCCAGCTGCGGGCTGATAGGCGCACCGTCGGCATCCAGCACCCGGCCACGGGCGATACGGTCAAGCCACTGTTCGCGGCTGATGGCACTGAAGTGTTCACTCAGGCAGTCGAGCACCGTCAACCATCTGCCTGGCGGCAGGTGCAAGGTACTGGCTTGATGCTCGGCGGCGATGAAAGGCTGGGACGACATAAAGGGTCTCGAGCGGAAAATGCAGCCGGTGATTATGCAGGTTTATCCAAGAAAATTGACCACCTGCGCAGTATCAAACGGCCAGCCCAACTCCTGGCCCGTATCGACCCGGCGCAATACCGGAATACGCAAGCCGTAGCTTTCAAACAACGAGTCGCTGTCAGCAATATCGACCAGCTCGACCATCAACCCATGCTCGACCAAGGGCATTAAAACCGCTTCGGCCAGTTCACACAGGTGACAACCCAGGGTGCCGAACAATTGGCATTCGGGAGGCATAAATAACGACCTTAGAAATAAAGTGTTTATCTTAAGAGCCTGGCCCGGTGACGTCGACCCGTAGCAGATACCCGCAGCCGTATGCCTGATTTGCCAATACAATCGCTCTATTCCCCTGCTTGCGACTACGCTTGACCCACATCAGCGACAGACCTTCGTATTTGCCGGATGCTCGCGACCTTTTTCCCGACCTGCCAAGGAAGCCTTTCGTGTTTGCCAATCTGTTAATCATCCTTGCCTCGTCACTGGTGGTCATTGCCCTGTTCCGGCGCCTGAAGCTGCCGCCGGTGCTGGGTTACCTGTGTGTCGGCCTGTTTGTAGGTCCCACCGCCCTCGACTGGATCAATGACAGCCCCGACCTGCCTGACCTGGCAGAGCTTGGAGTGGTGTTTTTGCTGTTTTCCCTGGGGCTGGAGTTCTCGCTGCCCAAGATGCTCAAGCTGCGTCGGGTGGTATTTGGCCTGGGCAGCCTGCAAGTGCTGTGTTCGGCAGTGGCGCTGGGCGGCCTGCTGTATGCCTTTGGCATGAGCCTTAACGGCGCGTTCCTGCTCGGTGCCGGACTCGCCCTGTCATCCACGGCGATCGTAAGTAAAGAGCTGACTAGCCTGGGGGAAATCTTCAGCCGTCACGGGCAGAATGCCATTGGCGTACTGCTGTTTCAGGACGTGGTTGCGGTACTGTTGCTGACCCTGGTGCCGGTGTTCGCCGGCAGCAGCGACCAGGCCTGGTATTGGGCCTTGCCGGTTACCTTGGGCAAGACTGTGATCCTGTTTCTGGGGCTGCTGTTTGCCAGTCGCTTCCTGCTGCCGCGCCTGTTCCACGAGGTGGCCGCGTCGCGCTCGGCAGAGCTGTTTGTGTTGCTGGCGCTGGTGATCGTGCTGCTCACCGCCTGGCTCACCCACCTGCTGGGCCTGTCCCCTGCGCTCGGCGCCTTCCTGGCCGGCATGCTACTGGGTGAAAGCCACTATCGACATCAGATTGAAGCCGATATCCGACCTTTCCGGGACATTCTGCTGGGTCTGTTTTTCGTCAGCATCGGCATGCTGATCGACCTGCAGCTTTTCATTCACCACGGTTTCCTGATTTTAGGCCTGACCCTGGTCCTGATGCTGATCAAGGGTGCCGTGGTCGCGATTCTGGTCAAGTTGCGTGGCAGCGACGGAGAAACCGCCTGGCGCAGTGGCCTGGCCCTGGCCCAGGGCGGTGAGTTCTGCTTTGCCCTGATGGCGCAGATGCAGAGCAACTCGCTGATCCCGGCGGATATGGCTGCCTATCTGCTGGCCGCCACGTTCTGCTCGATGCTGCTGACACCCCTGCTGCTGCGCGCCGCGCCACTTATCGCAGCCAGCCTGCACCGGCAATCCTATGAAGAGGCGGAGCTGGAAGAAATCGCCAGCCAAAACGCCGAACTGCACGGGCACGTGGTGATGTGCGGCTATGGCCGCGTGGGCCAGTCCATTGGCCGTTTCCTGCGCAGCGAACACAAGGACTTTGTCGCGCTGGACTACGACCCCGATCGCATTGAGGAAGCAGCTAAAGCGGACAGCTGCGTGCACTACGGTGACGCCCGCCGGGGTGATCTGCTGCGCGCTGTAGGCCTGGATCGTGCGCGACTGCTGGTGATTGCCGTGGACAACACCGAGGTGGCCATGAGCGTACTCAAGGAAGCCCGGCTGATTACCCTCGAAGTGCCTATCCTGGTCAGGACCCGCGATGACAGCCAGCTCACCGAGCTGAAGGCCGCCGGGGCAACTGAAGTGGTACCGGAATTGCTCGAATCGAGCCTGATGCTCGCCTCCCATGCCTTGATTTTGCTGGGCCTGTCAGAAAAAATCGTGCAACGCCGGGTCGACCAGGTACGCCATGACCGCTATCACCTGCTCGAAGGCTGTTTTGAAAGCGAAGACGCGCGGGAAGCTGCAATCCCCCGCGAAAACGACTGATTTAAGGTAAGGTTTTGCCTCTGTACACAAAAGACATCTCTGGCATTGCCCATCCAACCGCGTAAGCAATGCCAAGGAAACGAGTGAACCTTCACCGAAGGCCTACACTCGAACGATTATCAAGCCACTAATGGAGTGAATCATGGCCCGTAAAACAGCAAAGAATGCTCAAGAAATCCTGATGGCCGATTTCCAGACGCTGGTACTCGATGCCGAAAAGCTGCTGGAACACACCGCGTCCCTGGCCGGTGACCAGGCTGAAGAACTGCGCGCCCAGATAAAAGACAGCCTGTTGAAGGCCCGCGCAACCCTGGAAGAAACCAAGGAATCGTTGAAAGACCGCAGTCAGGCGGCTGTGGTGGCCACCGAAGATTATGTGCAGGCTAACCCTTGGCAGTCTGTGGGCATCGCGGCCGGTATCGGCTTTGTTCTGGGCCTGCTGGCAACCCGGCGCTGATATGACAGACGAATCCGGTTCCCCCCGTTCCTCACCGCGGCGCTTGGGTGCCGCATTCCTGGGTCTGTTGCACAGCCATGTCGAATTGCTGGGCATCGAACTGCAAGAGCAGAAGGCACGCACCGTCAGCCTGTTGTTGTTTGCCGGGCTGGCACTGGTGTTCGCGCTGTTGCTGCTGATCGGACTGTCGGCGCTGGTGATGATCCTGCTCTGGGACAGCTACCGCATCCCCGGCATTATCGGGCTTTGTGTGTTTTATACGCTGGCCGCGGTGTTCTGCGGGCTGCGCCTCAACGCCGCGATATTCGATGAATCCTCTCCTTTCAATGCCACGCTTGAAGAGCTGGCCAAAGACCGCGAGCGTTTGTTGCCATGAGCCTGCCTGAATTGCCGAAAAATGCTTCACGCCAGGAGTTGCGCAAAACCTTGATCCGCCTGCGCATGGAAATGCACCGGCAGGAGATTCGTCATGAGTCGCAACAACTGCTGCAACCCCTGCAAAAAATGCGCGGGATGACCAGCAACTGGCAGGAAACCCTGGGGATCAAGCATGCACCCTTGTGGGGTGTGGGGATTGTCACCCTGCTCGGGTTCCTGACCGGCAGAGGCGCCAAAAGCAAAAACACCGGGGGCACGTCACGCTGGATCAGCTTGACCACTGGCTTGATACCACTGATCAAGATGGTGATCCAGGCCTCGCGCAAGCCCTGAACAGAAAGCCTCCCCCCTCCTTCTGTGGGAGCGGGCTTGCTCGCGATGGCATCTACGCGGTTTGACTGAAACACCGCGCTGCCTGCATCGTGAGCAAGCCTGCTACCACAGATGGCGCTCCTGATCATGCCTCCACTTGCGTCATCCGTTCTGAAACGAGAAGCTGCTGGGGCGCAAAACACAGGTCCATCCAGTCAACAGCAACGACCATATCCACACCCGCCTCACCCACTCCCTCGAAGTCAGTTGCGTCGGCCGCTCCCTGGGTGACAAGAAGCACCGGTTCGGCTGCTACCGAGCGAACTGTATTTAGGCTCCGCAGCCAAAAACGACCTTATTACAGTGTCAACAGCCAACTAGTTACAAATAAGAATATATAAGAACAAGAAGACGAAATTGTACCACTTAGGAATAACCTCAGTTTTTGTCAGGACAATTATAGAGCCAATACACCACTCTTCGAACAGCCCGTTCGAACTGACTAGGGATTTACGGTTGTTTGCATCACCAGCAAAACAAAGACACTAGCCATCGCCTGCCTATAAGTCACCTGCTCTACGCCTCTGGCGCAGCAGCGAAACCCTATCCTGTTAGCCTCTAACGAACGCATAAAAGAATGAAGCCTCTACAGCCGCTTGATCAGGCTTTGGAAATTTGATAAGTTCCTGGCCCTCATCAAATAATGGCATTATGCCAGCCTCCCGCTTAATTTTTTGAGTTAGTCGTTTTTTATTGTTAGCAAGCTAAGGAATAGCCATGAGTAGAAGGCCCGCGTTCGATTGTGCAGCAGTCATTTTAAGGGACAAAACAGTCACCTCCCACACAAGCGGCTCAGTTACAACCACTAAGCAAGGCAACAACGTTTCAGTCAGTAACAATATAGGAACTCATGTCAAGCTTGAGGCATTGCTTGAGTTTCAGAACGGTGACTTGCTGCCAGCGATCCTCATTGACGAGAGTTTACATGCTCCTGTTGGCAAAAAAATTCTAATGGCTTTTAAAAGTGGTGAACCAGTCGCCTATCAAGTGACCCCGAATGGAGAGATTTACACACTCGGGTATATTAGCGAAAGAGAAACTTTTACTTTTCAAGACTTTATAATGTTTGCATTGCCGGGCGTAGGCACCTTTTTTAGCCTGGCCTCACTTGCAGTTACGCAAACGTATTACGAGCACGGGGAATTCAAAACCTATAACGGCAACAAAATTGTTGTCGCCGCCGGACTCGCAGTGACTGCCCTTAGCGTATACATTGCCAAAGGATGGTTTGGCTATGTAGTAGGAACAGCCCTTACTGCCGTTGGATTTTCCATCTCTGCCATTATTGGAAACTCCAAAGCAAATGAGGGACGCAAGTTAATGCTTCGTGAAATAAAAAATGAATTCGACAAATTAAAAGCTGAATTGTGATACAAAAGGCCACTTAGGTGGCCTTTTCAATGAGAAGCACATTTGCAATCACATAATAAAACAGCTGGCTATTATGTACACGCAGGCTCAACGCTCCCCGCCCATACCATTAAACTGTCGAGCCAAGTGCATGGCATAGTTATCGGTCATGCCACTCACGTAATCCAGAACCTGCATCATTGCACCGTACTCCTTGGAAACACCCCCACTGGCGTCTAAATTATTCAAGTCCAGCCCAAGAAGCTCTACCACCCTTCTCGTCTTCGAATCAGCTACACCGCCCTTTCTGACATATTCCAAAGCAGCAGAGCAGCTAACGTTTAGCAGCGTAGATATAGTGCTATAAGCCCCTATTTCTAACTCAACCTTCCTGGGATGCTGGAAGATTTCATCACGAGCAAGACCTTTGGCGGCGGCTACACACTCACGGACATTCTTATCACAAAGTTCTAAAATACCTAGAACCTTGCCAGTCATGATTTCATTATGGTTATTCATGAAAGCAGTCGCTCCAGCATCTACAAAAGCTGAAATAACTTTCCCACGAATCATAGAGAGCCTACGGCCAACCTTCATGCCTTGAATTTCTTTGACTAACTGATTCTTCTGGTGATCATCAAGGACAAGGCACAGTATTTCAAAGACCTTATCCCACTCAAGGATACCCATCTCTACACCATCCTCTAAATCAAGAATGGCGTAGCAAAAATCATCAGACACTTCCATCAAGTTAGCCAGTGGATGGCGACACCGCCAACCATCACCCAGCTTTAACAAGCCAGTAGCGTCCGCCACTTCATTGAACAAACCCAATTCAGAACAGTAAATACCATATTTGTTCTGAATAGGTCTTTGCCCATTGACAGCATCACCAGCAAGCCAAGGATACTTAATGAAAGCGCCAAGCGACGCATAAGTAAGACGCATCCCCCCTTCATAGGGATGATATTCCGAGGTCGTTAAAACCCTAAACCCTTGTGCATTGCCTTCAAATCTACGTAAATCAGTAGCTTCATTAAAAGGCAATTGTTCTATTATCTTCGCCCCAACATCATTGGTGAACCAGTGACGAATAGCTTCTTCACCTGTATGCCCAAAGGGAGGGTTGCCAATGTCATGAGCGAGACAAGCAGTCTGGACAATATCACCAATATCAGAAGCTGAATGTTGCTCAGGAATAAGTCTTTCATTCAGAAGTTCTTGGCCTACTCTCACCCCCAGGGTACGGCCTACACAAGCCACTTCCAAGCTATGTGTGAGACGGTTATGAACGTGGTCATTAGTGGCAAGAGGATGAACCTGAGTCTTTCTGGCAAGGCGTCTGAAAGCTCCGGAGAAAATAACCTTGTCGTGGTCTGAGTGGAAAGGTGAACGGCCTAGCTCAGATTTAGGAGGACGACCGCCAAGACGGGTATTATTCAGCAACTTGTCCCAACTCATGCTTTCCATGCGTGCTCCCCAGTAATTGATAAACACCTAAGACAGTTGATTTATACCACGGTTCAAAACACACTTTAAACTGATCAATTCAATCCCCCAACCTGGATCAAGCCCCCTACTTCAAAAAACCCC
The DNA here is from genome assembly GCF_049896805.1 of Pseudomonas sp. TWR1-1-3. NCBI lineage: Bacteria > Pseudomonadati > Pseudomonadota > Gammaproteobacteria > Pseudomonadales > Pseudomonadaceae > Pseudomonas > Pseudomonas sp. TWR1-1-3. Next base: position 187,303 of record NZ_JAFCUZ010000002.1, read on the forward strand.
AAACCATAAAAATAAAAAAGACCACCAAGGCAGCCTTTTCTCTAGACGCCGTTACTAAAAAAAAGTTCCATCATCAAGTGCAGACTTCAACGTGCTCTCATAGTTACTCTTATTAAATTGTTCAACCTTTTTATATGCCATCAACTTTTCCGGCCTACGATATTCGTCTGCACTTGAAAAAGCTTGGAATGCATTATCATCAGCCATCCTCACGTGCAACTGTAGCTCTCTTGATTCGTACCCGTAAAACTCAACAAAACCCGGAATCTCGCTTTGACGAGCAATCATCAGAGCCTCTTTAACTGGCTTATCATAAAGATAGAATGTAGCGGTCACCATGATTGCACCCCCCGTTTCAGTGTCATTTTTACCGAAATCAGGGTTTGCATACGGCTCAAAAACCACGCCACCATTCATGTCATCTGATTGACCAAGCCACTTATAACCTTCAAGCGATTTAGTGACTGACTTAATAGGGCCAGCGTACTGAACACTGGTTCTATCTTTATCAAGTTCTACTCGCTCAAAGGTTTCTGCTGATGCTGCAAACGACGAAACCGCAATCAACGACGCAAATACAACACTTATAATTTTATCCATTTTTTCCTTTTCCATTTAATAGATTGCATAAACCAATCAACGCTAGAACGGACAAATCCTATCACAAAATGATTGATTGTAAAATGCCACTACCCCCTGCACATAGATAAAATCACAACCTGTTAATAACTTATCTACTGCTATACCTGACAGACAACCAGCAACAGAAAATTTAACAACCCCTTACTGTTAGCATCAACCCTGAGTAAAAGTGCAGATTACAAACACCCCAACTCACTCGACAAGCTACAATAGGTAGAGAAAAATCACGACTTATAAACACCCCCCTAACAGCCCAACCTGACTAAACAAAAGGAACTGGGTATTTTGCCGCCTATAGCCAGTCAACAGGAAGTAAATAGAGTTCACCGCACATAAAAAACACTTATTACTTAAGGAAAACCTTACATAAACCAACCCACCAAACACATATATACTCTAAACCTGAAGACCCTCAACGGCAGATCATGGCCTCTTCAAAATATCCAAAACTGCAATGATGTAACTAGCCTTGTCCATTTATCACCAAGAGAGGTTCCCAAACGCAAACGCAGCTTCTCCATGTGTCGAGTCCCTGCTGCTGAACCTGGTGGGCGATGATTTGCCTGAAACTTTTCGCCTGCTTGGCCCCAACGACTCACGACGGCGAAAACGGGCAATACTGCGCGGCAAGGCCATCGAACATCTGACCAACGCCGCTGCCCGGGCTTTTGTCGAACAACAGCAAGCACTGCTGGCACCAGGGGATCTGGTCGAGCATATGCACGGCACGGCCACGTTGCGTGCTGGACAACAAAGACATGGCACGCAAAAAAATCTTCCAGGACAAATGCAAAACCTTGCATGAAATGGATGCCTATACGTCCCTGGAAATCCTCCTCAATGCATTCTGTGGCGCCGCGCTTTCGCAGCATTGCGGTCGTACCCCATCGTTCAAAAACCGTCGAATCCTCGATTTGCTGGGCAACAATGCTCCCGACCCACAGTGGCCATTACATCGATCGTTTATGCGCATCAACGACTTTATTGCCGGCATGACCGACAGTTATGCCACTGAAATGGCCAGAGCAATGACAGGTCACTCCACCCCCCGCCTGACAACCGCTGCCCTCCCCTGCCAAACAGGGAGGGCACGCAGCTCCACTTGATCAAACACTATGTTTACCACATGAAGTAGCAAGTAAGACTTTTCCATATACAAGAAAGAAATATACTCGCGCGCCCAGCTTTAAACTCAAAAAATCTTTAAACGCACATTTAAATACGCCTCTCCCCTTGTGTAATTAGTGAGCCATCGCCTTATTTTGCGTAGGATAATTCCCATACTACGTTTGTAGGCTCCCCGGTTCCTGCCCCAGCTCTTACATCTGAGCTAAGGTCGCGCTTTCTATTCAGCACCTTATGGGGAATCAATATGAACACCGTATTTATTGTCGACGACCATCCTGTAATCCGGCTCGCAATTCGCATGTTGTTAGAACATGAAGGTTATGAAATAGTCGGAGAAACCGACAATGGAGTAGACGCCATGCAGATGATCCGCGAGTGCACTCCTGATCTGGTAATTCTTGATATCAGCATCCCCAAACTCGATGGCCTGGAAGTGCTGTCACGCTTCAGCTCAATAAGCCCAGCCCTCAAGACGCTGGTTCTCACATCGCAGTCACCGACACTTTTCGCCATGCGCTGCATGCAATCCGGTGCAGCCGGGTATGTGTGCAAACAAGAAGAGCTGAGTGAGCTTACCAGTGCAATAAAAGCGGTATTTTCTGGCTACAACTATTTTCCAAGCCAGGCATTGACTTCTGAAACAAACGATCACAACAACTCATCTGAAATCGAGTTATTCAAACTTGTCAACGACAGGGAACTTATGGTTCTGAAGCTGTTCGCACAAGGCAAAACAAACAAGGACATTGCAGCCGGCATGTTTTTAAGCAACAAAACCGTGAGCACTTACAAAAAGCGCCTCATGCAAAAACTGAAAGCCCATTCGCTGGTGGAACTTATCGAGCTGGCAAAACGTAATGGTCTTGTATGAAAAACAGGATGCCCGCACGATTAATCAAGTACCTGTCACTTTTTGCGGGGTTAGTTCTGTGCGTGCCCGTGCTGGCCGCCCCGGTCCGCAGTGAAACCCTTACGTTGCTCAGCCGCTCGAGTTCCGGCCACATTGAAGTCCCCCTGGACAACACTCAACGATACTGGCTGCAAAATAAGCGCGAACTCGTGATCGGCACCTCTGCTGCCGACTATCCACCGTTCGACATGACCGATAGCGGTCGGGACTACGAAGGCCTCACCGCAGATTACGCCGGCCTTCTGCGCAAAGCCCTCAAGCTGTCGATCAGGATCCAGCGCTTTGCCTCCAGAGAAGCAGCCATCAAGGCACTCGAGGACGGCCAGATTGACCTGCTGGGTACTTCCAACGGCTTTGAGGCCGCGAACCAGCACGTTGTACTTTCCATTCCCTATGCCATCGACCAACCCGTACTGGTGACCCGAGAGGGAGAAACACGCTCACTCTCCCAAGGCCTCGCCGGTTTGCGCTTGAGTATGGTGTACCACTATCTGCCCCAGGAGGAAGTAAAGGCGCTTTATCCCCAGGCAATCATCCAGTCTTATCCGTCCTATCAAAATGCCATTAATGCCGTGGCTTTCGATCAGGCGGATATTTTTCTGGGGGACACTGTGTCGACCCATTACATGATCAACAAGGGGTACCTGAAAAACATCAAGATGGCCAATTTTGGCAAACACGAAGCCCATGGATTCAGCTTTGCAGTGCGTCGGGACAACTCGCCCCTGCTAGGCATCATCAACGCCACACTCAAGGCCGTACCCAACAGTGAACAAGAAAGCATTGCCAAACGCTGGAGCGCTGGCAGTGACATTCTACTGTCCGATCAGAAGCTGCAGCTTACTCAGCGAGAAGCCCGTTGGCTGCTCAAGCATCCTGTGGTCAACGTAGTGGTCAACGAAACCATGGCACCCCTGACATTTTTTGATGCCAGCGGGGATTTCCGAGGCATTACTGCCGACCTGCTGGAGATGATCCGTCTGCGCACGGGGCTGCGCTTCGAAATACAACGCGCGAACAGCCTCGACACCATGACCCGAATGATCAGTCGGCACGAAACCGACATTATCTCGGCCATCAATCCTTCAGCCTCACGAGAAAGCGCCCTCAGTTTCACCCGTCCCTATCTGGTGAACTCCTTTGTCCTGCTTACGGCAAAAGGTGATGGGCAACCTGCGAGCCTTGAACAACTTGCGGGTAAAAAACTGGCCTTGACCCGAGGCAATCCCCTGACCGATTACCTGCGCAGTCAATACCCGCAGATAACACTGGTAGAAACCGGGGATATCTATCGCGCCACAGAACTGCTGGCCGAAGAGAAAGTGCAAGGTGCAGTCAGTACGCTGGTCATCGCCAACTACCTGCTGGCCTCGGGGTTGTTTCAGGACCGGTTACAAATCAGTGCCACCATCGGCACCCAACCCGCCATGTTTTCCCTCGCCACTGCCCGGGATGCCAGCGAGTTGTCCTCAATCTTCAACAAGGCGTTGTTGAGTATCGCGCCTGATGAGCTGGGCATTATCAACAGCCGCTGGCGGGGCTATGTGCCGGCATCTGACAGTTACTGGCACAATTACCATCGCCTGTTCTACCAGTTCATCATTGGCACCAGCCTTTTACTGTTGCTGTCCCTGATCTGGAATGCCTATATGCGGCGCCAGATCCGGCAACGAAAATCGGCCGAACGTGCACTCAGCGATCAGTTCGAGTTCATGCGTGCGCTCGTCAACGGTACGCCTCATCCTATTTATGTGCGTGATCGCGAAGGTGTTCTGAAAACCTGCAATGACAGCTACTTGAATGCCTTTTCAGCCAGGCGCGAAGAAGTCATCGGCAAGACCGTGATGCAAACCTGCGACCTCCTGAGCAACGAATGTGAAGCCCGTGACTATCAGGCCGACTACCTGCGTGTCATGCGTGAAGGTACTCCGCTGGTGACTGATCGCCCGCTGAGAATCGGCGAAAAAACGCTCACTATCTATCACTGGATTCTTCCCTATCGGGACTCCCTGGGCGAAGTACAGGGCATCATCGGTGGCTGGATTGATATCAGTGAACGTCATCAGCTACTGGATGAGCTGCGTACGGCCAAGGAGCTGGCAGATGATGCCAACCGGGCCAAAAGCACCTTCCTGGCAACCATGAGCCATGAAATCCGTACACCGATGAACGCAGTGATCGGTTTGCTTGAACTGACGCTCAAGCGCGCCGACCATGGGCATCTCGACCGCCCGTCCATTGAAGTTGCTTATAACTCGGCCAAAGACCTGCTGGAGCTGATAGGCGATATTCTTGATATTGCCCGTATAGAGTCCGGCCGCCTGAACCTGTCCCCGGAACGCGTCAATCTGCACCAACTGGCACACTCCGTGATGCGGATTTTTGATGGCCTGGCGCGGCAAAAAAACCTCACGCTCGACCTGCGTTTCGATGCAACAGACGATCTACCCGACGTACTGATCGATCCGCTTCGTCTCAAGCAAATCCTGACCAACCTGATCAGCAATGCGATCAAGTTCACCCAACAAGGCCGGGTGACGCTTGAAATCAACTTGCTGCCAGCCGGCACCCCTGAGCGGACTGAACTGCACTTGAGCGTCAAAGACACTGGCATCGGCATCAGCGAGCGTGATCAGGCACGCCTGTTTGAGCCCTTCGCCCAGGCACAGAACAGCGGGCAACTGGCGCTCAATGGTGCCGGTCTTGGCCTTGTCATCTGCCGTAGCCTGTGCGAAATGATGGGCGGCACCCTGGTACTGAGCAGCCAGGAAAGTGCAGGTACCCAGGTTCAGATAAAACTTGAAGTGCCAACCCTGACGCCGTCCCAGTGCCCCCCCGCACAAGAACCCTCAATCAACCCTGCCGCTCATCCGCTTAACGTACTGGTGGTGGATGATCACCCGGCCAACCGCTTGCTGATGTGCCAGCAACTTGGATTTTTAGGGCACAGGTTTACCACCGAGCACGACGGCGCCGCAGGTTTGAAAACCTGGAAGACAGGAAAATTCGACCTGGTCATTGCAGACTGCAACATGCCTGTCCTGAATGGCTATGAGCTGACTCGAGCCATACGCAAGCATGAGCTGGCCTCCAGCCAACGGCCATGTACCGTGCTGGGGTTTACTGCAAATGCCCAACCGGAAGAGCGGCAACGCTGCAAGCAGGCAGGAATGGACGACTGCCTGTTCAAACCCATCAGCCTGACCCTGTTGAGTCAACGACTGGCCATGCTTGAGCCGCTATTCCACTGCCCGGAAGTCTTCAACGCCGACGCTCTCAGCCCGCTTACAGGAGGCGACAAGCAACGAACAAGACTCTTGCTGGAAGAACTGCTCCGCAGCAACTGCCAGGATCTCAAGACGCTGCTTGAGTTACCTGACAACGGCGAATTGCAGGCGTTTGTCGAAATTGCCCACAGGATAAAAGGCGCTGCCCGCATCGTGGGCGCCCAAAGCCTGATCAACAACTGCGAGGCACTGGAGCAAGCCACGCCCGCTAACCTCGTGCAGGCCCGCGAGCAAGTGCAGGTCTCCATGCGTGCACTGGGACAGGCGCTGGCCCTGCAACTTGAATCGTTGACGAAGCACACCTGAGCGCCAATCAAAGGCAGGTTGGCGCGGTTTTACTATGCTGATAGATACCAGCACGCCTACATCAGCGGAGAATCAGCCCATGCGCAACAGTGCGCTCTCCCATCGGCGCCAGTACCCGCTGCATGCTCACATAAGTGCGATGTTTACATTTTTGTTGCTATTGCTGGGCGTTGTACTGGGCGTATTCAATTACCAGCAAACCACCCGCATCATTCTCGACAGCAGCCAAAAGTTGTTCAGCTACATAGAACAGGATGTTCAGGATGACCTGCTGGATGCCTATCAACCCATACGGCATGCGCTCAACCTGCTAATTCTTGATTCTGCGGCCACAACCGACCAGGTCGAGCTTCGAACAGGCCTGCTGCAGCCCTTTGTACAAGCACTCGAAGACAACCACACACTGTCAGCTCTATACCTGGGCGATGACAACGGCAACTTTTTCCTGGTCCGGCCTTTACGCAATCAAGAGATCCGGCGCCAGTTAAAAGCCCCACCCCAAGCTAGCTTCGAAGTATGGTCGATAACACGTGCAGCCCGGCAAGGCACGGTTGATTCAAAAAAACTGTATCTGGATGCAAATCTGAAACAGCTCGAACAGCGCAACATCCCCAATGAGCTCTATGACCCCCGGCTGCGCAGCTGGTTTATTGCGCAGGATGCCGACAAAAATCAGACCACCACCAGCCCCTACCTGTTTTTTACCACCCACGAAGTTGGTACTACACTCGCCAAACGCAGTACTGCCAATACGGTGATGGGTGCCGATGTAACGCTGTCTCAACTGTCCGCCACCCTGGCCGACCATCAAACAACGCCTGGTACACAGATTGTTCTGTTCGGCGATGATGGCCGGGCCATCGCTTACCCGGACTTCAACAAATTATTGAACGCCATGGACCCCACCAAACTGCCCAAAGTCTCGGAGCTGAATCCGGCCCTTGGACTGCTGATCAATCAAGGGGCAGATGCTCAGCAGCGCCTGGACGACGGCCAGCGCCAATGGATCGTTTCGCGGTTCAAGGTGGACGATGGCAGTGCCAATGGCTTGCAATTGGCAATGATGGTCCCGCAAGACGAGCTGTTGGCCGATGCCTATCAGTTGCGCTGGCAAGGGGCCCTGGTGACATTGGGCGCCCTGGTGCTGTGCCTGCCCATGGGGTGGGTGACCTCCAGGTTGCTGGTGAGGCCCTTGCGCGAATTGGTGCGTGAAGCCGATGCGGTTCGACGGTTCGATTTCAACTATCCATTCACACGACAATCGCCCGTGCTCGAAATCGATCAGATGCAGGCATCCATGGGCCGCATGAAAGAAACCCTCGCCAGCTTTTTTGAAATCACCTCCAGCCTCTCGGCCCATACCCGATTTGAACCCTTGCTGCAGTCCGTACTGTTCGAGACTCTCAAGATTGCTCAGGCAGAGGCCGGGCTGATCTACCTTGCAAAGAACGACAGTACTCAACTGGAGTTAAAAGGCCTGATCATCAACGGCCAGCCCCAGGATCTGGCAACCCAGCCCGCGCCCGTGCTGAACCCTGACGACAGCCAGAGCCCCGAGTGGTTGCGGGCGCTTTTCGAAGGTCATGACAGTGTCGCCCGCTCACTCACCCTTGAACAGGCGGGTGACTTGCAGTCTGTGATGGATGAACTGGGCAGCCAGAGTGTCCACCTGATCGGCATTCGTCTGCACAACCGCCAGGGCGAAACGGTGGGTATTCTTGTGCTGGTATTGAACGACAGTGGTTCGACTGACGATCAGGATCACTTGCGGGCCGACCGGATTGCCTTTATCCAGGCGGTGTCCGGTACGGCTGCCGTTGCTATTGAAAGCCAGCGCCTGCAGGCTCGGCAGAAACAATTGCTGGATGCATTGATCCAATTGCTGGCGGGGGCTATCGACGCCAAAAGCCCGTACACCGCCAGCCATTGCCAACGGGTTCCAATCCTGACATTGATGCTGGCACAGGCGGCAGCTGCGAGCCGGCAGCCACCCTTTGAGCAGTACGCTCCCACGGATGAGCAATGGGAGGCGCTGCGTATCGCCGCCTGGCTGCACGACTGCGGCAAAGTCACAACACCGGAATATGTGGTCGACAAGGCCACCAAGCTTGAAACCCTGTACGACCGCATTCACGAAATCCGCACCCGCTTTGAAGTGCTCAAGCGCGATGCCTGGGTCAATTACTGGCAGGCACGGGCCCTGGGTGGCGACGATCAACAGCTGGCGCACCTGCGAGATGCCTGCCTGCTTGAGCTGGATGATGACTTCGCTTTTGTCGCCCAGTGCAATCTGGGCGGGGAAGCCATGATGGAGGCAGACCTGCAGCGTTTGAACGCCATTGCGCGCCGCACCTGGACCCGCACGCTGGATGATCGCCTGGGCGTTTCCTGGGAAGAAAACAAACGCCAGTCCACCCGCCAGGAGCAAGCCTTGCCGGTGACCGAGTCGCTGCTGGCCGACAAGCCCGAGCACCTGTTCACTCGCCCCGAGGCCGACCTGATTGACCCCGAAAACCCCTGGGGCTTTAAACTCGAAGTACCACCCTACAAATTCAACCGTGGCGAGCTGTACAACCTCAGTACCCGGCGCGGCACCTTGACCCGCGAAGAGCGCTACATCATCAATAACCACATCGTGCAAACCATCCTGATGCTCAGCAGCCTGCCGCTACCTGCCTACCTGAGCAACATTGCCGAAATTGCCGGGGGGCATCACGAAAAAATGGATGGCAGCGGTTATCCAAAACGCCTGAAACGCGAGGAAATGAGCCTGGAGGCACGGATGATGGCAATTGCCGATATTTTCGAGGCATTGACCGCGTCGGATCGCCCCTATAAACGCAGCAAAACCTTGAGTGAGGCGCTGAACATCATGGCCGCCATGTGCCATGACGCCCATATTGATCCGCAACTGTTCGCGCTGTTCATGCACGAACAGATTTACCTGCAATACGCCCGGCAGTTTCTTGACCCTCAACAAATCGATACGGTCGATATCGATGCGCTGATGCTCAAGGCCGGGCTGAAAAACTGATGCGGATCAGCACTCGCTCAAGCGCAAAAAGATGGCGGCCAGCGCTTCAATGCCCAACTGATCCTGCTCGCTGAAGCGCCCGATGCTCGGGCTGTCCAGATCCAGCACGCCGATCAGGCGACCATCCTTGATCAACGGCACGACCAACTCACTGTTAGAGGCGCTGTCGCAAGCGATGTGCCCGGCAAATGCATGCACGTCTTCAACTCGCTGCGTTTGCCGGCTCGCCGCTGCAGCCCCGCAGACGCCACGCCCAAACGGGATACGAACACAGGCAATTTGCCCCTGAAACGGGCCCAGTACCAGCTCCTCATTACGATTGAGGTAAAACCCGGCCCAGTTCAGATCATCGAGCTGGTGATACAAAAACGCCGAGAACTGTGCAGCGTTGGCAATAAAGTCACGCTCATCTGCCAACAACGACTCCAACTGAGCCTGCAACAGGCCATAGCCGTTCAGGCCTGCACCTGTGGCGTTCAAATCAATCATTCACTTGCTCCAACAATTTCAAACCCACCCAATAACGCGCGAACTGATAGGCACAACGGCCGTTGCGGTTGCCACGCCCGGTTGCCCAGCGCACCGCCAGAATATCCAGTGCCTCGTCGCGCTGCCACTGCAAACCGGCTTTGGTGGCCAATACATCGATCCAGTGCTCAACCACGCTCAGGAAATGGTCCTGGGTGAACGGATAAAACGACAGCCACAGGCCGAAGCGATCAGACAAGGCGATCTTGTCTTCCACAGCTTCATTGGGATGCAACTCACCGTCGACATTCTTCCAGTTCTCGTTATCGCTTTCCTTTTCGGGCACCAGATGACGGCGGTTCGACGTGGCGTAAAGCAGGACGTTATCCGGCGCTTGCTCAAGGGAACCATCGAGCACGCTTTTGAGCACCCGGTAATCGCTTTCACCCGCCTCAAATGACAAGTCATCGCAAAACAGCACAAAGCGCTGGGGCAAACCTTGCAATTGCTCGACCACCCGCGGCAGGTCGGCCAGATGGTCACGCTCGATCTCGATCAGGCGCAGGCCCGCATTGCCATACTCGGCAAGCAGTGCGCGGATGATCGAAGACTTGCCAGTACCGCGCGAACCCCAAAGCAGAGCGTGGTTGGCCGGCAAACCATCAAGGAACTGTTTGGTATTGCGACCCAGCTGATCCCGCTGGTTATCGACGCCGATCAGGTCCGAAAGGCGCATATCAAGGCTGACTTGCAATGGCATCAGGTAACCCGAACGCCCCTCCCGCTGCCAACGGGCCGCCAGGCATTGATGCCATTCGATCGGCTCACGCTGAGCAGGCAGCAAGGGTTCAAGACGTGCGAGGACCGCTTCGGCCCGTTGCAGAAAGGCATCCAGATTAGAATTCACAACATTTCCTCAGACTGATACACAATGATGGCATATTGATATGACCTACATTCAGCTCAAACCACACTACGACTCACATCGCCAGGTCGCAAATACCGCAGTAATGCCTGCCGGTTGACCCACGAATCGACTACTCTTGCACGCCGCAAGGAAATGGAAACAGGTGCAACACCCCCAATGGACATAAAACTCACCCACCGCCTGTCTTTCAAGCAAGCCAAACTGACTGTGCTGGTCGGTCTGATATTGGGGACCCTGCTTAGCCTGCTGCAAATCGGCATCGATTATGCCAGTGAAAACGCCGCCATCGATCGCGAAATCCAGTCGCTGCTGGAGATCAGTCACAACCCGGCATCACGCATTGCCTACAACCTTGATTCGGAGCTTGCCCAAGAGCTTTTGCAAGGGCTGGTGCGCTCACCGGCGATCACCGCCGCACAACTGCTCGACAACGACTATCTGGTGCTCTCGGCGGTGCAGGATCTGCCTGAAACCGGCCGTTATCGGGCGCTGAGCGACTCTCTGTTCGGTGCCAACCGCTCATTTGACCAGCGACTGTACTTCAATCACCTCCCCGAACAAAGCATGGGGGTCTTGCACCTTGAGGTGGATACCTACCCCTTCGGCAAGCGGTTTTTGCAGCGGGCGGAAGTCACACTGCTCAGCGGTTTTATTCGCAGCATCGTGCTCACCTTTATTCTTCTGGGCCTGTTTTACGTCATGCTGACCAAGCCGCTGGTGCGAGTGATTCGTGAGATCAGCGATGGCAAGCCCGCAGATCCGGGGCAGTCGAAAGTGCACTGCCCCAGCGGTCACGAAAACGATGAAATTGGCGTACTGGTGAACGCTGCCAATCAGCAGTTCGAGGCCATGGCCCGTGAAATGGAATACCGGCGCCGCGCCGAAAACACCCTGACCGAGTACCTGGCACAGCTGGAAACCATTGTTTCTGTGCGCACCCAGGAACTGGAGGCCAGCAACGAACAACTGCGCCACTCCAATGAAGAGCTTGAGGCTGCGCGCACTACTGCCCTGGAAATGGCCCAGGCACGCTCAGCGTTTCTGGCCAATATGAGCCATGAAATACGCACCCCGCTCAATGGGTTGCTCGGGATGCTGGCGCTGTGCCTGGACAGCCCGCTGAATGCCGAGCAACACCAGCAATTGTCGATTGCCCATGACTCCGGCAAGGTTCTGGTCGAGCTGCTCAATGACATTCTCGACCTGTCGAAATTCGACGCGGGCCAACTGGAGCTTGAACATATTGCCTTCGACCTGGGCACGCTGATCGAAGATACCGCCAACCTGCTGTCACAGAACGCCGCACCCAGCGTGGAACTGACCTGCCTGATCGATCCGCAGTTTCCGGCACTGGTCATGGGGGACCCGACCCGGGTCCGACAGATCGTCAGCAATTTGTTGTCCAACGCGCTGAAATTCACCCGATTCGGGCGGGTGGATGTACGGCTCAGCGCGCAAGGCGATCAGGTACGTATCGAGGTTTGCGACACCGGCATCGGCATCGCCCAGGAGGCCCAGGCCAGAATTTTCAGCCCCTTCACTCAGGCAGAGGCCGGCATCACCCGCCAGTATGGTGGCACCGGGCTTGGTCTGACCCTGACCAACAGTCTGTGCGCAGTCATGCACGGACGCCTGACCATCAGCTCGGAAGTCGGTTTTGGCAGCCAGTTCTGCGCCGAACTCCCCCTGCCCTGCCATACCCCCGCCATCCAGCCAAAGCCGTTGTCCGGCCGGGTTATTGTGGTGAGTGCAGCGAGCAGCGGGCTGAGCGAAATGCTTGGCAGTTTTTTGCCCCTGTGGGGGCTGGACTACACACGCTACTCCCAGGACGACTCACTGACCGACACCCATCCACAGTTACTGATTACCGACTGTGCCGAGTGCCTGTTTGGCCTGCGCCCGGCCATCAGTGCGCCGATCCTGCTGGTGACCGCGTATGGCAACTTTATGCCCGGTGACCAGGTCAATGCGCTGGCACCCCTGCAACAAAAAGCCCGGCCCCTCTCGCGTCAGGCACTGTACAAGACCTTGCAACATTTGCTGCTCAAGGACGACGGCGAGGTACAGGGCACTCAAACCGTGAATACTCCTGCGGTCCACCGCGCGCGAATCCTGCTGGTCGAAGACAATCCGGTCAACCAGCTGGTGGCCAAGGGCATGTTGAGCAAGCTGGGCTGTGAAGTGGTGGTTGCGAGCCACGGCGGCGAGGCGCTGAGTCGGCTGGAGCAGAAGACCTTTGACCTGGTGTTGATGGACTGCAACATGCCAGTCATGGATGGCTACGAAGCCACACGGCAAATCCGCCATCGCGGGCGCTGGCCCAAGTTGCCCATCGTCGCCCTGACCGCCAATGCCATGCCCGAAGAGCGTGAGCGCTGCCGTTCGGCGGGGATGAACGATTATCTGGCCAAACCGTTTCGGCGCGAAGAGCTGGCGGCGTTGATTGAGGTATGGGTGCCGCAAAGGCGAGACAGAGACACTAACCGTGTTGCCGCCGACGAGTAGAACGAGGCCGCGATCGAGATGGTGCGCCACTGCGACGAAGCGGTCGCAAAATCATGCACCAGGGTGCACCAGACAGGCACGGTTTGCAGGATTTGCGACGGCTGCGCCGCCGATCGCAGCCTCGTTCCACTCGTCAGCGGCTACAGATAGAGCGATTTTAACCCAGTAACGCTTCGATATCGGCCTTGAGCGCCTCAGGCTTGGTGGTCGGGGCATAGCGCTTTACGCTTTTGCCATCGCCACTGACCAGGAATTTGGTGAAGTTCCATTTGATTGCCTGCGAGCCCAACAGCCCCGGCGCACGCCTCTTGAGCTGGACAAACAACGGATGAGCCTGGGGGCCATTGACCTCGACCTTCTTGAACAGCGGGAAGCTCACACCAAAATTCAGCTCGCAAAACCCGGAAATGGCCGCTTCGTCGCCCGGCTCCTGCTTGCCAAACTGGTTACAGGGGAAGCCCAGAATCACCAGCCCCTGATCCCTGTACTGCTGCCACAACGCCTCCAGCCCTTTGTACTGCGGGGTAAAGCCGCACTTGCTGGCCGTATTGACCACCAGCAGCGCCTTGCCGCCGAAATCGCCAAGGGCCTTTTGCTCACCGACCAGCGTGGTACAGGCAATATCGAGCAGGTTATCGTTCATGGCAACACCTCAAGAAGTCAGACGCGAGGGACCAGGTCCAGGCACACCGAGTTGATACAGTAGCGCAGCCCGGTCGGGGGCGGACCGTCAGGGAACACATGGCCCAGATGCGCATCACATTTGGCGCAGACCACTTCGGTACGCACCATGCCGTGGCTGACGTCACGGATCTCGACCATCGCACTGTCGCCAATGGGCCGGGAAAAGCTCGGCCAGCCGCAGCCAGAGTCAAACTTGGCGCTGGAGTCAAACAGCGGCGCGTTGCAGCAGATACAGTGATAGACACCGTCAGTTTTGGTGGCGTTGTATTTCCCCGAAAACGGCCGTTCGGTGCCTTTGAGGCGGCACACGTTGTATTGCTCCGGGTCGAGCATGGCCTTCCATTCGTCCAGGGTTTTGTTCAACTTTTCCATGGTTCTGCCTCTGTCACTGAAAAACCCCGACCGGTGGCTTTTCCAGGGATCGGGTGGCACGTATGATTGCGCCTCGTTAATCACCAGTCTGGCACCCGCCCTAGCTGCATTCAAACGGATTCTTGAAGCAAAGCGGTGTTAGCCACTGTGTGCAAACACAGAATTTCCCAGAGCAGTGGTCATCACATCGCCTGGATCGTTCATTTTCGGGATCACATCGCCATGCAGGTCAGCAAATCAAACAAGCTCGCCAACGTCTGTTATGACATTCGCGGCCCGGTGCTCAAGCACGCCAAACGACTGGAGGAGGAAGGCCATCGCATCCTCAAGCTGAACATCGGCAACCCGGCACCTTTTGGTTTTGAAGCGCCGGACGAAATCCTCCAGGACGTGATCCGCAACCTGCCGACAGCCCAGGGCTACAGCGACTCCAAAGGCCTGTTCAGCGCCCGCAAGGCAGTCATGCAGTACTACCAGCAAAAGCAGGTGGAAGGTGTCGGCATCGAAGACATCTACCTGGGCAACGGCGTGTCCGAGCTGATCGTGATGTCGCTGCAGGCGCTGCTCAACAATGGCGACGAAGTTCTCGTACCAGCACCGGACTACCCGCTGTGGACCGCTGCCGTGACGCTGGCTGGCGGCCATCCGGTGCACTACCTGTGCGACGAGCAAGCCAACTGGTGGCCTGATCTTGAGGACATAAAAGCCAGGATCACTCCAAACACCAAAGCCATGGTCATCATCAACCCGAACAACCCGACGGGTGCGGTGTACTCCAAGGAAGTCCTGCTGGGCATGCTCGAGATTGCCCGCCAGCACAATCTGGTGGTGTTCTCGGACGAGATCTACGACAAGATCCTCTACGACGACGCGGTGCATATCTGCACCGCTTCACTGGCCCCTGACGTGTTGTGCCTGACCTTCAACGGCCTGTCCAAGTCGTACCGGGTTGCGGGTTTCCGCTCGGGCTGGATTGCCATCTCCGGGCCCAAGCAAAACGCTCAGGGCTATATCGAAGGCATCGACATGCTGGCCAACATGCGCCTGTGCGCCAACGTGCCCAGCCAGCACGCCATTCAAACCGCATTGGGCGGCTACCAGAGCATCAATGATCTGGTACTGCCCAACGGACGCCTCCTTGAGCAACGGAACCGCACCTGGGAACTGCTCAACGCGATCCCCGGTGTCAGTTGCGTGAAACCGATGGGGGCGTTGTATGCGTTCCCGCGTATCGACCCGAAAGTGTGCCCGATCCTCAACGACGAGAAATTCGTGCTGGACCTCCTGCTCTCGGAAAAACTGCTGGTGGTACAAGGCACCGCCTTCAACTGGCCGTGGCCGGATCACTTCCGCGTCGTGACCCTGCCTCGTGTCGACGAGCTGGACATGGCCATTGGCCGGATCGGTAACTTTCTGAAGACTTATCGTCAGTAGTTTCTGAACATGTTGTGCGACCAATCAAAAGTCGCACAACATGTGTCTGATGAAACATTCTTCATTCTGCGTCTTTACGGACCTCCCCCGCCTTCAATAGCCTCATGAAAACCATAAAGCCCTTTATTTACTGGCGCTCAGTGGAACTTCTGGCCAAAAAAAACGCTCCTTCATATTAGGAAATTCCCAGCAAACTACTAAAATCAGGCTGCAGGACACAGTTTGAAATAGTCACCTGGTTGAATAGCCTGTGGCAGCACCTTATATACCCCGCATACGGCAACACCCTTAAGACGAGGAGATTCATACAACCATGATGCGCATTCTGCTGTTTTTGGCCACTAACCTGGCGGTCGTGCTGATTGCCAGCATCACCCTGAGCCTGTTCGGCTTTGACGGGTTCATGGCGGCCAACGGGGTTGATCTGAACCTCAGTCAGCTGTTGGTGTTCTGTGCGGTCTTTGGTTTTGCAGGGTCTCTGTTCTCGCTATTCATATCCAAATGGATGGCGAAGATGAGCACCAGCACCCAGGTGATTACACAACCTCGTACTCGTCATGAACAATGGTTGATGCAAACCGTTGAACAACTGTCCCGCGAAGCCGGGATCAAGATGCCTGAAGTGGGGATTTTCCCGGCATACGAGGCTAACGCCTTTGCCACGGGCTGGAATAAAAACGATGCACTGGTCGCAGTCAGCCAGGGCTTGCTGGAGCGTTTTTCGCCCGACGAAGTAAAAGCGGTACTGGCCCACGAAATCGGCCACGTTGCCAACGGCGACATGGTCACCCTGGCGCTGGTGCAGGGCGTGGTGAACACCTTTGTCATGTTCTTTGCCCGGATCATCGGCAACTTTGTCGACAAGGTGGTGTTCAAGAACGACGAGGGCCGCGGCATTGCCTACTACGTTGCGACCATCTTCGCCGAACTGGTCCTGGGTTTCCTCGCCAGCGCCATTGTGATGTGGTTCTCGCGTAAACGTGAATTCCGGGCTGACGAAGCCGGTGCACAGCTCGCCGGCACCTCGGCAATGATCAGCGCCCTGCAGCGCTTGCGCTCCGAGCAGGGTCTGCCGGTTCACATGCCGGACACCATGGCGGCTTTCGGCATCAACGGCGGCCTCAAACAAGGCCTGGCGCGGATGTTCATGAGCCACCCGCCACTGGAAGAACGTATCGACGCACTGCGTCGCCGCGGCTAATCCCACGGCAAACATAAAAAGGGCGACCCAGGTCGCCCTTTTTTGTGCCCGGGTTTTGCTTCAGGCGATTTTGCTCAGGCGATACACCCGCTCCACCAGTCGCGTCACGCCGCCCTTGAGGAACTTCCACTCCTGATCGAGTACATCCGGCTGCTCGAGTACTTCCAGCGCCCAGGCAGGCGACAGCAGGCTTTGTACCTCGGCGTCCGGCACCGAGAACGGCGGGCCGTTCATTTGCGACTGATCGTAATCCAGGGTAATCAACAGCCCCCGACAGCCTGGCGGCAGAATCCGGCTCAGGTGCCGAGCATAGGCCGCACGCATCTCGGGAGGGAATGCGATGGTTGCAGCGCGGTCATACAACCCCACACAGGAGGCCACGTCAGCTTCAGTCAGGGCAAACACATCACCGCAGAGGATCTTCACAGGACCCGCCTCGTACACCTTGAAGGCGCCCTGCTGACGAACCTGTGGCTCGACCTGTTGTTCACTGAAAAACTGCTCCACGGCCGTCTGCGTCAGCTCCACGCCCAGCACTTCATGACCGTTGGCCGCCAGCCAACTCATATCCAGGCTTTTGCCGCATAGCGGCACCAGCACACGACCGCCCTCCTCCACCCCCAGTGCCGGCCAAAGGCGCTGAAGGTAAGGGTTGACCTGCGACAGGTGAAAGCCAATCTGATTGCGATCCCAGCGGTCGTGCCAAAATTCGGGCTGCATGATTCACCTTTAAATTCGATAGATAAGCACTAAAACTTATATTGGATTTAGATCAATGATCAGGATGAAGATGACGCATCTCAACTTCGAGGACCTCTGTCATGCTCCCCAGCCTGTTTATCTCCCACGGCTCCCCCATGCTAGCACTGGAACCGGGCGCCAGTGGCCCGGCGCTCAAACGCCTGGCGGCCGAACTGCCGCGCCCCAAGGCCATAGTGCTGGTGTCTGCGCACTGGGAAAGCCCCGACCTGCGGGTCGCCAGCCACCCGTCACCGGAAACCTGGCATGACTTTGGCGGCTTCCCGCCCGCACTGTTTGCCGTGCAATACCCTGCGCCCGGCGACCCGAAGTTGGCCGCGAACATTGTGGAATTGCTGGCAGACAACGGCTTGCCGGCGCGACTGGACGCCAGGCGCCCTTTTGACCATGGCGCCTGGGTGCCACTGTCCTTGATGTACCCGGATGCGGATATCCCGGTGGTGCAGGTCTCGTTGCCCAGCCAGTTGGGCCCGGCGGGCCAGACCAGGGTAGGCCATGCACTGGCGGTCTTGCGCAGCGAGGGGATTCTGGTCATCGGCTCGGGCAGCATCACCCACAACCTGCGCGAACTGGACTGGCACGCAGGCCCTGAGAGCATTGAACCCTGGGCCAAGGCGTTTCGTGACTGGATGATCGACAAACTGGCGGCTGATGACGAAACGGCGCTGCATGCCTACCGCACACAGGCGCCTTTCGCCGCTAAAAACCACCCCAGCGACGAGCACCTGCTGCCGTTGTATTTTGCCCGTGCCGCGGGCGGCCAGTTCAGCATTGCCCACCAGGGCTGGACACTGGGTGCGTTGGGGATGGATATCTACCGGTTTGGCTAGCGCCCCGCTCCCACAAAGGCCAGCAAATACAAATCCCGGACAAAAAAAATCCCCGCACCAGGCGGGGATTTTTTTAGCGATCAATCACTGCAAGAGTGATTAATCTTCGCGGTAGCGACGCAGTTTCAACTGCTTGCCAGCAACGCGGGTGTCTTTCAGTTTGGCCAGCAAACCTTCCAGACCGGCTTCCGGCAGTTCTACCAGGCTGAAGCTGTCACGCACCTGGATGCGACCGATAGCTTCACGAGCCAGGCCACCCTCGTTGAGGATAGCGCCCAGCAGGTTCTTGGCAGCGATACCGTCACGCGCACCCAGCGCGGTACGGCAACGTGCACGGCCTTCAGCCAATGGAACCGGAGCACGACGCTCGCGATCACCACGATCAGGACGGTCACCCGAACGCTCGGAACGCTCACGCGGTGCACTGTTAGGCACCAGTGGACGTTCACGCTCGATGGCTGCCAGGGTCAGGGCCTGACCGTTGGTTGCCTTGCGCAGCAGAGCAGCGGCCAGGGCACGCGGGCTGCAACCGATATCGGCAATCAGGCGATCCAGCAGATCACCGTGAGTCGATTCAGCGTCAGCGACCAGCGGCGTCAGGCTGTTGGTCAACTTCTTGATGCGGGCATCAAGAACAGCCTGGGCATCCGGCAGACGGACTTCCGCAACTTTCTGACCGGTTACACGCTCGATCACTTGCAGCATGCGGCGCTCACGAGGAGTCACCAGCAGCAGTGCGCGACCTTCGCGACCGGCACGGCCAGTACGGCCGATACGGTGAACGTAGGACTCTGGATCGTAAGGCATGTCAACGTTGAACACGTGAGTGATACGTGGAACATCAAGACCACGTGCCGCTACGTCGGTTGCCACAACGATGTCCAGACGGCCATCCTTGAGCGAGTCGATAACGCGCTCACGCTGGTTCTGGGCAATGTCACCGTTCAGCGCAGCAGCTTTGTAGCCTTTGGCTTCAAGGGCGCTGGCCAGATCCAGGGTCGCTTGCTTGGTGCGAACGAACATGATCAGGGCGTCGAAATCTTCAACTTCCAGCAGGCTCAATACAGCCGAGGTCTTCTGGTCAGCGTGAACCAACAGGTGAGCCTGTTCGATCGCGGTAACGGTCTGAGTCTTGGTCTGGATCTTCACGTGTTGCGGATCGCGCAGATGGCGTTCGGCAATGGCACGGATCGACTGCGGCAAGGTTGCCGAGAACAATACGGTCTGACGGGTTGGCGGAAGTGCCTTGAAGATAACTTCAAGATCGTCCATGAAACCCAGTTTCAACATTTCGTCAGCTTCGTCCAGAACCAGGTGGTTCACGGTCGACAGCACTTTTTCGTCACGACGCAGGTGGTCGCACAGACGGCCCGGAGTGGCGACAACGATCTGTGCGCCATTACGGATTGCTTTCAGTTGTGGACCCATAGGGGCGCCGCCGTAAACGGCCACAACGGTAACGCCCGGCATTTGCTTGGCGTAGGTTTCGAAAGCGGTTGCTACTTGCAGCGCCAACTCACGGGTTGGCGCCAGGATCAGGGCTTGCGGCTCGCGCTTAGCAGGATCGATGCGGTGCAGGATCGGCAGGGCGAACGCGGCGGTTTTACCCGTACCGGTTTGCGCCTGACCAATCATGTCGTGACCGGCCATGATGATCGGGATCGATTGCTGCTGAATAGCCGAAGGTTCTTCGTAGCCAGTCGCGATGACAGCAGAAAGAATGTTCGGATTAAGATTAAAAGCGGCGAAGCCGCCGGTTTCCTGGGTCATGGGTCTGCCTCTAAGTGCATCCGCAAAGACCCATGCTCCAAAGCTGCGCATGCCGTGTAAGACTCAAGAGTCGCCCTGGCTGCTTTGTCGGCGGGGATTTGCGAAAACGTTTAAATGAATGGAGCGTTCAGGGTTGTCCGCGAAACGGACGAGCAGCCGAAGCGTGCTTCGGGAAATGCGACACCTAAACGTGGCCCGGCTAAAGGCCGGCGCGCACTATACCGGATTTATCAAAAAAAAGAAGGGGTTTTTTGCCACAAAATCGTCTGTATCCCTCTGTGGACCGGGCTTTAACGTTTTTTTTCGTCCTTGAAAAAGCTTTTCGTGCCGGGCCACTCTGGGTGAAACGCTAAAACGTTTCACCGCTTGGCATCAAGTCGCCGGGCGAATTGCCTTGATCAGGGACTCCAGCGAATAACCCAGACGCGGAGCCAGGCCTTGTGCCCGGACTGTCAGCGCGTCGATATCGAGTGCCTGTTCCAGATCAGCAGGCACCATCAGGATGACATTACCCTCCTTGACCGGCAGCTCCCAATAATGGCGGTGATACAGGCCGCGCAGCAACGCAGCCCCCAGCGGCTTGCCATCGTCGGTGGCCCACTGGTTGATGATCAGCCAGCCATTGGGGGCCAGCTTCTTTTGGCAGTTTTCAAGGAATGTCCAGGCCAGGTGACCCGCTGCCGGTCCAAGATCGTTGTACAGATCGACAAAAATCAGGTCCGCGGGCTCGGCGCTGTCCAGCAGCTCCAGGGCATCACCGATACGAATATACAAACGCGGATCATCATCCAGGCCTAGGTATTCGATGGCCAGACGCGGCACATCCGGGCGCAGCTCGATGGCTTCGACATCTTCCAGGGGCAAAAACTTGAGACAGGCCTGGGTCAGGGTTCCGGCACCCAACCCCAGAAACAGTGCGCTTTCCGGAGCGTCATGGCACAACGCACCAATCAGCATGGCGCGGGTGTAGTCGTATTCCAGCCAGCTGGGGTCAGCAGTGAACACGCAGCTTTGCTCGATCGCATCGCCGAATTCGAGGAAACGGTAGTCAGCCACTTCCAGCACTCGAATCATGCCGAAGTCATCATGAACTTCGGCGAGCAGACGCTCTACGCGCTCCTCAGACATTTCCTCTCCTTGCCGCGCCCCGGTACTACCCGCGGCGCTGAAAAAACAGCCACTCGATATCGAGCGCAAAGGCGCGATTGTCGGCCATTGCGGCGCAACAGGTCACGCACTAATTGCTGCTAACATGGGCCATCTCCAACAAATACTAGAGTCTGCGATGAGCCCAATCTGGACCCCTGACAGCTGGCGCGCCCTGCCGATCCAGCAACAACCCCACTACCCTGACGCGGCGCACCTGCTGCGCGTCGAGCAAAGCCTGGCCAGTTACCCGCCACTGGTATTTGCCGGCGAAGCCCGGGAACTGCGCCGACAGTTTGCCGAGGTCACTCAAGGCAGGGCGTTTCTGCTTCAGGGCGGTGATTGTGCCGAGAGTTTTGCGGAGTTTTCGGCAGCCAAGATTCGTGACACGTTCAAGGTCCTGCTGCAAATGGCCATTGTCATGACCTTCGCGGCAGGGTGCCCGGTGGTCAAGGTCGGGCGCATGGCCGGGCAATTCGCCAAGCCGCGCTCGGCCAATGACGAAACCATCAACGGCGTGACCTTGCCTGCCTATCGAGGCGATATCGTCAACGGCATCGGCTTTGATGAAAAAAGCCGCGTGCCAGACCCTGAACGCCTGCTGCAGTCCTATCACCAGTCCACCGCCACCCTGAACCTGCTGCGCGCCTTTGCCCAGGGCGGCTTTGCCGACCTGCACCAGGTGCACAAGTGGAACCTGGACTTCATCGCCAACTCGGCCCTGGCAGAGAAATACAGCCAGCTGGCCGACCGTATCGATGAAACCCTCGCCTTTATGCGTGCCTGCGGCATGGACAGCTCGCCGCAACTGCGCGAAACCAGCTTCTTTACTGCCCACGAAGCGTTGCTGCTGAATTACGAAGAAGCCTTCGTACGCCGCGACAGCCTGACCAACGATTACTACGATTGCTCGGCACACATGCTCTGGATCGGCGACCGCACACGCCAGCTGGACGGCGCCCATGTCGAGTTCCTGCGCGGGGTCAACAACCCGATCGGGGTCAAGGTCGGCCCGAGCATGAACAACGAAGACCTGATCCGCCTGATCGATATCCTCAACCCGGATAACGATCCGGGCCGCCTCAACCTGATCGTGCGCATGGGTGCCGACAAAGTGGGCGATCACCTGCCGCAGCTGATCCGCGCGGTAGAAGGCGAAGGCAAGCAGGTGCTGTGGAGTTGCGACCCGATGCACGCCAACACCATCAAGGCCAGCAGCGGCTACAAGACCCGTGATTTCGCGCAAATACTGGGTGAAGTGAAACAGTTCTTCCAGGTTCACGATGCCGAAGGCAGTTACGCAGGTGGCATTCATATCGAAATGACCGGCCAGAACGTGACCGAATGCATCGGCGGTGCCAATCCGATTACCGAAGACAGCCTGTCGGATCGCTACCACACCCACTGCGACCCGCGGATGAATGCCGATCAGTCACTGGAACTGGCGTTTTTGATTGCCGAGACGCTGAAGCAGGTCAAACGCTGAAGAGCACCCTAACCCTCTCCCGGAGGGAGAGGGGACTGACCGCACGCGGTTTCAAGAACACCGACAATCAGCTCCCTCTCCCTCAGGGATAGGGCTGGGGTGAGGGGCAGCAAACACCCCGCCCTCACCTGTTAAACGGATCATCCCAAAAAACCCGATGGCTTTCGGCCTCGATATCCGCCCTGCTCAACCCAAGGTCCTTGAGCGCCGCATCACTGATCTGCCGCAAGCACGCCCGCTCCCGCGACAGTTGATACCAGCGCGAAATCCGGGCAATCCACGCCACGCCTATTTGACCTTTCATCACTTGAGCCCTCCTGTGGTATGGCTCAAGTGTCTGCGTGGGCATAAGATCAATCCAACGAATGTTTCTTATGCGATACATCTGCGAGATTGATCAATGGCTGAATTTCCCAGCATCGACACCGACCTGCTGCGCACCTTTGCCGCCATCGCCGATCACGGCGGCTTCACCCGCGCCGCCGAAGCGATCAATCGCACCCAGTCGGCGGTCAGCATGCAGATGAAGCGCCTGGAAGAAGACGTGCTGCAATGCGCGCTGTTCCAGCGCGAAGGGCGCACTGTCAGCCTGACCCAGGAAGGCGTGGTGCTGCTCGGCTATGCCCGGCGCATCCTCAAGCTGCACAGCGAAGTGTTCAACACCCTGCGCCAACCACAGATGGTGGGCACGGTGAAGATAGGTTCGCCGGATGATTACGTGATGCGTTTTTTGCCCGGCGTATTGTCGCGCTTTGCCCAGGACTACCCGCTGATCAACGTCGAGGTACATTGCGAGCCGTCATCCCAGCTGTTGCAGCGTAATGATCTGGACCTGACGATCGTGACCCGCAAACCCGGTACCGAAATGGGCCAGATCCTGCGCCAGGAACGCTTTGTCTGGATGGTGGCCCAAGGCTTTTCGCCCCATGAACAAACACCCCTGCCCCTGGCAATGTTCAATACCGACTGTTTTTGCCGGACCTGGGCCTGTAATGCCCTGGATATTCAACAACGTGAATACCGGGTTGCCTACACCAGTGCCAGCCTCGCGGCGATCAACGCCGTGGTCAGCACCGGGCTCGCCGTCACCGCTCAGCTACAAAGCCTGCTGACGCCCGACCTGCGCATCATCGGCGCGGCCGAGAACCTGCCGGAGCTTCCCTCAGCCAGTATTGTGCTGTTACGCAAAGCCAACAGCGCGTCGTCACCGATCATTGAGTGCTTTGCCGAATACATCGTCGAAGGCTTCAAGCTTTGAGCGCCAGCAACCCCGCGCACAGCAGCAAGAAAGCACAATACAGGCCGCGCAACAGGCGCTCCGGCAAAGCGTGAGCCAGCCTGACACCCCAACTGATGCTTAACAGCCCACCAATGGCCATCGGTACGCCCATGGCCCAGTTGACCTCGTCATGCACTGCATACGTCAGCAAAGTCACCGCCGTACTTGGCGCAGCCAGGGCCAGTGACAGGCCCTGGGCCACAACTTGAGTGGTGCCGAACACACTGGTCAGCACGGGCGCCGCCACCACGGCGCCACCGACACCAAACAGCCCTCCGGTCGTGCCTGCCACGGCACCCAGCACCCCGAACCACGGCCAGCCATAGCGTGAACCGGCCACAGGCGGGGCTGGCGAGGTGTACATTTTGATCAGGTTATAGAGGGTGATCGCCAGCAAAAAGACGATAAAGCCCCAGCGAATGATCCGCGCATCCACGCCAACGGCGAGCATCGCGCCCAACCAGGCGAAGCAAAAACTCATCAGCACCAGCGGCAATGCCTGACGCAAATTGATCCTGTTGCGTTGCTGATAGCGGTACAACGCCAAGAACACATTGGGCACCGACATGGCCAGGGCCGTGCCTTGCGCCAATTGCTGGTCCAGACCGAACCACAACCCCAATACCGGGATCGCGATCAGACCGCCTCCAATTCCGAACAACCCGCCCAGCGCCCCCATGGCGATACCCAAGGCTGCATACATTACAAAATCGATCAGCATTACCACCCCTCGTTGTGAGCACCCATGCTAACCAGTCCCCGGCGCCGGGCAAAGCGCAGAACCGGGGCTTTTTCATCGAGCAAAAAAAAGCCCGGCATCAAGGCCGGGCTTTTTCATCGTGCGGTTAACGCAAGGTTTAAACCTTGGCGCGGCCCTTGTAGGAACCACCGTCACGGGTATCGATTTCGATCCAGTCACCGATTTCAACGAAATCAGCAACGCTCAGCTCGGTACCGTTTTTCAGTTTGGCAGGCTTCATCACCTTGCCCGAAGTGTCGCCGCGAGCGGAACCTTCGGTGTAGTCAACCTGACGCACGATAGTGGTCGGCAGCTCTACGGATACCAGACGGTCTTCGAAGAAGATCGCTTCGCAAACGTCGGTCATGCCTTCTTCAACGAATGGCAGAACGGCTTCGATGTCTTCAGCGTTCAGCTCGTACATGGTGTAGTCAGTGGTGTCCATGAACGTGTAGGTGTCGCCGCTGATGAAGGACAGGGTCGCTTCTTTGCGATCCAGGATCACGTCTTCCAGCTTGTCGTCAGCGCTGTATACGATTTCGGTCTTGTAGCCAGTCAGCAGGTTTTTCAGCTTGGTCTTCATGATCGCGCTGTTACGACCGGACTTGGTGAATTCAGCTTTCTGAACCAACCAAGGGTCGTTTTCGAGCTTGATGACTGTACCGGGTTTAAGCTCTTTACCAGTTTTCATTACGAATATCCGAATTTGGATTGAGATTTACAAAAATCTAGGTCGCGTATCATATCCAATTTCTATAAAACAGTACTAGCGCTTGCGCAAGATCAGCCTGTAATGACTGTTCCAGACACCACTGTTCAGCGTGTGCAGCGATTTCAGGCCAGCATTGGAGCACCCCATTCCAGCTTTCGCCCATCTCGGCGCCAGCATTCCAGGCATGCCAAAGCCCGGTAACCGCCCGGGCTGCCTGTGGTGAAAGGCCTTTGACGTAGAGGTCGAGGAATGCGTTGAGCTTGACCCAGTGCGCGTCTTCTTCCTGCTCATAGATATGCCACAGCAGCGGGCGCCCCGCCCATTGCGCCCGCACAAACGAGTCTTCACCGCGCACTGCGTTGAAATCACAGCTCCATAACAGGTGGTCGTAATCCTCTTGCCTGACGAACGGCAACGCCTGAACGGTCAACGCCCCGCGCTGTTCGACCGCACCCAGGGGTAACTGCTCAATACCCAGCCACTGCAGCAGATCACCCATGATCCGTCCTTGTGGCACCAGCAGGTGGGTCGGCCCGGCCCCCGCCGCCATTGCATCCAGCCAGCTGGCCAGCCCGGTGTTTTCATAGGCAAATAATGAAATCAGCCGCGCATTGTGCGCCGGGCAAACCCCCAGCCCCTGCAAAAATACCTGCTTGGCCTGCGGGTCCTGCTCAAAGGCGTGGCGGCGCTGCAACAAGTCTGCCTCACGCAACAGCCCGCCAGTACCGGCATCAAACCCCGGAAAGAAAAACATCCGTTTCAAACCGTCAGGCCGCATCGATGGCAGGCCGTGGCAGCCGCTGACCCAGTCTTCGGCACTCAAGTACTCGAGATTGATCCACAACGCCGGTTTTTCGCGAGCCTTCATCGCCTGCAGATAGCCTTCAGGCAGTTTGCAGGCAAAGGCCTCGACCACCACGTCGGCAACCTCCGTCGCCGGCCACTGCGCCGGCCACTGGCAAACCTCAACCCCCTGCTGCCATTGCTGCGCAGCGCCGACATCCGCCTCGGGGCACAACGGCACAAACGCACGCAAGTCATCGACCCACAACCGCACGCCCTGCTGATGCTCGGCCACCAACTGCCGGGCCAGACGCCAGGTCACCCCGATGTCGCCGTAATTATCGACCACGCTGCAAAAAATATCCCAGGAGGCTTTCATACCGGGCTCCAACATTCAAAAGGGGGGATTGTCCGCATAATTGGCTGCGTACAGAAGTCTTGAGGCGGATTAATCTGCGCGGCACTCGTGCGACAATCGACGTTCGTCACTATCAAGCTGCGACCATGAACAAGACTGCTGTGCACCTGCTGATGCTGGAGAAACTCGAAATCGACCTCGATGTCCTCCAGCGCGCGGCGCAAACCGCCTATGAAGCGGCCACCCATGCGGAAAACATCGCCGAGAACAAATACGACACCCTCGGCCTGGAAGCGTCATATCTGGCCACAGGACAGGCACGCCGGGTTGAGGAAATTCGCCAGGCGTTGAAAAACTGCCGGGCCATGACCCTTGCGCCGTACAACCCGGCGCAGGGCATTCAGATCGGAGCTCTGGTCAGGCTGGAAGCCGAAAATGGCAGCGAACAGTGGCTGTTCCTCGCCCCCGATGCCGCCGGGCTCAAGCTCGACCACAGCGGGCAGACGGTCACCGTCATCACCCCGCGCTCACCCCTGGGGGCCGCCTTGCAGGGCAAACAGCTTGATGATGAAGTGCAGATCAATGTAGGCGGTGCGGTACAGGTGTTTAGCGTTTGCGAAACGCTCTAGACAACTGTGGGAGCGGGCTTGCTCGCGATAGTATCGCCCCGGTCACGCAGATAAACCGCGGCACCTGAATCGCGAGCAAGCCCGCTCCTACCAAAGTTTGACGCATGCCTTACTTGGCAGCAGCCACCATGCGGTTCAACTCACTGCGCACCATGTTGGCGTATTCCGGCGGTGACATGGCGTCCAGTTCCGAGCGCACCCATTCAGCCCACTTGCCCTTGCGCTTGGCACGTTCACCAAACAAACGCGCCGCATCCCCTTTGGCCTTGCCCAGGTTGCTCTGCCAAAGGTCGTACAAACGGGATTTTTCATCTTCAAGCGCTGCACGCTCTGCGAGAGGCTTGTTGGCGAGGTTGAAGCTCATGTGAATTTCCTGCGGTGTTAATTAGGTGACATCTTACACCCTACAAAGAAGTGTCTCAGTCTGGTTTTTGACTACGCTGTCAGCTCAGGCGCAAATCAGATGCAACTTTTTAGCATTGGGTTGACTCCATTACATATCACCCCTTTAACCTGCAAGGAGTACCGCAATGGCTCGAAAAAATGCCGTACAAGCTGAAGATCAAATCAAGGATCAAGCGTTCAGCGAACTGCAAGACCTGATTGCCGAATCTGAAAAGCTGCTCAAGGACAGCGTGTCCCTGGTCGGTGAAGAAGGCGAAACCCTGCGTGCCCAGGTGAGCCTCAAGCTCAAGCAGGCACTGGATTCAGTGACCAACGTGCGCGAGCGCACCAAGCCTGTGGTCGACGCCACGGAAAGCTATATCGGTGGCCATCCATGGCAGACCGTGGCCATCTCGGCCGGTTTCGGTCTGGTCGTTGGCCTGCTGCTGGGGCGTCGCAACTAGCATCGGCTGCCACTGTTGCCTGCACAGCCCCTGGTGTTTATTGCCTGGGGCTGTGCGGTTTAAAATTTAAAACCGCCGACATATTCAGTGACATTCTCCGCTGACATTCTGATACTTCGTCGCATTCCCCATGCCAACGAGACAGTCAATGTCCACGTCTACTGCTGCAACAAAACCTCTTAGCACCGCCCTGATTCTGCTTATGGCCACCGCCACCGGCCTGGCTGTTGCCAGCAACTATTACGCCCAACCCCTGCTGCACACCATCGCCCAGCAACTGGGCTTGAGCATGGGCAGCGCCGGTACCGTGGTTATCACTGCCCAGCTCAGCTATGGCGCTGGCCTGTTACTGCTGGTGCCGCTGGGTGATCTGTTCGAACAACGCCGACTGATCGTCACCATGACCGTGCTCAGCGCCCTGGGCCTTCTGCTAAGCGCATTTGCCCCTTCGTTGACGTGGCTGTTGATCGGCACGGCACTGACCGGACTGTTTTCGGTATCGGCCCAGGTGCTGGTGCCCATGGCGGCCAGCCTGACCGACCCGCAAAGCCGTGGTCGGGTCGTTGGGACACTGATGAGTGGCCTGTTGCTGGGCATTTTGCTGGCCCGCACCGTAGCGGGCGCGCTGTCATCGGCAGGTGACTGGCGCACCATTTACCTGGTGGCTGCCGCCTTGATGCTGATCAGTGCCATCTCGCTGTATTGCGCCCTGCCCAACCACCATCAAAGCGCCGGGCTGAGCTACCCAAAACTGCTGAAGTCGGTGTTCACTCTGTTTATCGAAGAACCCGTACTGCGCCTGCGCGCCCTGCTGGGCCTGCTGACCTTCTCGCTGTTCGCCCTGTTCTGGACCCCCCTGGCCTTTTTGCTGGCGGTACCGCCCTACAGCTACTCGGACGCGGTGATCGGTCTGTTCGGCCTGGCCGGCGCCGTCGGTGCGGTAGCGGCCAACTGGGCCGGACGCATGGCTGATCGCGGCAAGGGGCAACAGGCCACCACCGCTGGCCTGCTGGTGCTACTGGCCTGCTGGCTGCCCATGGCATTTGCCGGGCATTCATTGGTGGCTTTGCTGATCGGTGTGCTGGCCCTGGATTTTGCCGTGCAACTGGTCCATGTGAGCAACCAGAACGCGGTGTTCAAAGTCCGCCCGGCAGCCCGCAACCGCCTGAATGCTGGCTACATCACCTGTTATTTCATTGGCGGCGCACTGGGTTCACTGGTAGGTGCGCAGACCTACCCGGCCTATGGCTGGGACGGTATTGTCGTGGTCGGCGCCGTGGTCGCGACACTGGCATTGGCGGTATGGGGCTACAGCCTGCAGCGCGAAAGCAAGCTGCAACCGGTGGGCTAAGCAGCTATATGGCACTTTTCATCGTAATGCGAACTCGCTAGCATGCGAAAAATGCCCTGACCATCCGAGACGCCATATGATCCCTAAAGAATCCCGTAACGAACTGGCCCTGGATACTTTTATCAAGGCGCACCCTGAACTGATCGAAGAAATGAAAGAGCTGAGCGCCGAGGACCGCCAGCAACAGATTTTGTGGGCCTTTGAGGACGAAGCCGAAAGCCGCGGCCTGGAAGCCTGGGAATTGGCCCTGGAACTGATCGCCCGCTCCCCCGAAGAACTCAAGAGCATGCGCCTTGAAGTGCATCAGGAAGTCGCCGAAGCCCTGGACATGAGCTGGGAAGAGTACTGCGGGTTCAACGAAATCGCGGTCTGAGCCACGCCACGTTGCATAAAACGCCCGGTCGATCACTCACCGGGCGTTTTTGCACTTAAAGGGTCAGGACTTGTGGTGGGCATCCACCAGTTTTTGCGCCATCAGCAGATGCATTTCCAGCTTGGGCAGGTACTTTTCGGCAAACGCCTGCAACTCCGGTGACTCGGGGTTTTGCGCCTGCTCCTTGTACAACTCGATGGCCAGTTCATGGGCCTTGACCTGATTGGCCGCATAGGCCGCGTCGAACGAATCGCCCTCCTGCACTTGCAGCATCAGCTTTTTCGCCTTGTCGAGTATCTGCTCGTCGCTGGACACCTGCAGGCCCAGTCGGCTGGCAAGATCCTTCAAATCCCGATTGGCATTGGTATGGTCCTTGATGGCTTCCACGGCATAGCTTTCTATGTCCGTCGAAGAGGTTTTACTGATCGCCATACGGCTGGTCTCGATCTCCGCAATCCCTGCTGCATGAGCCTCATCAACAAAGTCTGCCGGACTGGCTGCGACTGCTGTGGCCGCCACGATCAGGGAGCAGACCAGGGCACAACCTGCCACAAAGCGTTTGGGGCCAATCAGGTGTTTCATAACGTCCTCCAGAAAAAGGCAGGTTTATTCCCTGCACAGAATCTGAAGGCACGTGATGGCAAAGGTTTAAATCAAAGCTGTTTTTTCTGACGGATGGCAACTGAAGGCACTTCAGCGAACCCTGAGCCATACTGTCCAGCAGCACTTTCCGTCAAACAGGAGAAGCCATATGGACGCCTTCAGGGCCATGCTCGACAACTGGGAGTCCAGATCTCAGGAGTCCAGTGAGCGGGTTGAATACAGCCTTTCACTGCACAAGCGTGATTTGGTCAAAATCAAGGCTTTCGCCCAAGCCTACGGCCTGGATGAAGCCACCATTACCCAAAGCCTGATTCATTGCGCGCTTGAGCAAGCAGAGCAGGCCATGCCCTATGTGAAGGGCTCTGAGGTCATCAGGATTGAAGAAGGTGAAGAGATTTATGCCGATGCCGGCAAAACCCCAGCATTCGTGAAAGCGGAACAAGCAATTTCCAGAGAACTGGACCTGAACAGTCCGCCTTCCTGAATCAAGTCTTGGGCCGTGACCGGGTAGCGCTGCGCCCGGGGGCACCGGCAGGTGGCGTGTACTGCCGGGCCTGCGCGCAGCCCGCATTCAGCAACAGCACGCCAAAGGGGGAGCAGCCTTATCATCGTCTAAATCCATTTGAGCTCGAATGGGAGCGCTCAATGGCACTACCGGGTAGTAATCCTTCAATCCCGGCGCCACACGACCGAGCATTCGCAACAATTCGGTTCAGGCCAGTTACATAATATCAACCGTTAGTTTTCAGGCCGATATTTAACCCGACGCAAAAGTTAACCCCGCGCCACAAAGTTATTGTCCGACAATATAACGATATATATCCGCTCGTCCGACCAAACCGCCATAAAAACATTAAAACTTGCCCAATAAAATAAATGTGCTTTTCTAGTGAAGCGATCCCAACCCATCGTCTTCAAAGGATGAAGTGATGAACACTGACTCTCGAGCACCCAGTACGACTTTGCCAAAAACCGAGCAGGATTTAATTAACGACGTTACTCAAAAAATCACACAGCACAGTAATGAGCTACGTAAACGCTATCGCGTACTGGGTTTCCAGAATGCCATAGGCGCCAGCGTGATGGCTGTTTCTGTAACTGGCATGATAATAACGGGCACACTGTATATAAAAGGGCTTATTCCCGGCTGGCTTTGTATTGTAATCAATGCGTTGTTGACGTCATTTATTCATGAACTTGAACACGACTTGATTCATCGCCTGTATTTCAGAAAACACCCCGTGGCGCACAACCTGATGATGCTGCTGTGCTGGATAGCCCGCCCCGGCATGCCCAGCCCCTGGTTACGGCGTGAACTGCACTTTCATCATCATAAAGAATCCGGCACCCACACCGATGTTGAAGCCTGGATTACCACCAGCGGCAGCAAGTGGGGGGCCAAGCGCTTTTTAAAACTCATCGACGGTTTTGTCTTTGGCATTGTCAATGCCCTGTTCGCACCGACCTGGCAAGAAAAAATCAGGTTGACCGTCAAGGTGCTTCGGTTGAATGCGCCCATGGGGCTTCTGTACTGGGGCTGCTGGTATATATTCCTGGGTTACCACCTCTACACATGGGTGAACTCGCTGATGGGCCACACCGTTGAGCTCTCTGCTGCCGCATCACTGCTGATACAGGTGGTCAATGCTGCAGTGGTGATTATCGTCGCGCCCAATATCATCCGTCAGTTCTGCCTGTTTTTTATCAGCTCCAACATTCACTATTTCGGCGACGTCATGCCACGCAATCCCTTGCAGCAAACCCAGGTCATGAACCGGTGGTGGCTGTGGCCATTCCAGTTGTTTTGCTTCAACTTCGGGAGCACCCATTGCATTCATCACTTTGTGGTCAAGGACCCGTTCTACCTGCGCCAAATGACCGCGCCCTTCGCCCATAAAGTTTTAGCGGACGCCGGTGTCAGGTTTAATGACTTCGGCACCTATAAGCGCTCAAACCGTTACAGCTTTACGCAACCGGAAGCTTAAGCTATCAACCCGCTTCTATTTGTTTGATCTCGCCCTATAAATATCACCCTGGCCAGTGACCTTCAGAACTGGCTAAGCCTTTATCAACCGCACATCCTGTAGGAAATCAGGGGGCTGTGTTTACTTAATGTGGCGGTTAAGGAGGGGTTCGAAACCGTCCATACCCGTTTTTTTCAAATCACGGCCCCCGGCTTATAACGACTGCAGAGGATCTGCTGACTAACAAGCGGCCCCATGGCAGCCCCATGGGGTTGTGTGTCAACTTGTGGATCTGCTGCCTGATAGGGCATGTGTATTCTTTGCGTTTAGCCCTCGAAAAAAGGCAAGAACAGTAAGCACCTTGCTCATGAACAATTAAAAATAGCTCGGCGGTTTTTTTAAAAAATACTCAGCTTCCTGATTATTCCGTTCATTTATTCTGAGCAGCAAGCTCGGGTGAGCTCCTGTATAGCCTATTGATTCTGCTGCAACAAAACCAGCTGATCTGTAGATGTTGGTTTGTACGTCTTGAAAAAGCATAAAACCTGTAGTTGCTTGTTGTTTCTCATAGCCTTCTAGCAGCATTGACAGGCAGCTTAGGCCATATCCTTTCTTGCGGCTATTTACCTCTGTAGCTAATGAGGCTATGCCTATCCATGAACTGTTGTTATGCCCCGGAATCACATAGGAAATGGCAGATGATATGGCCGTCATTTAGAGCAGCTCCGCAAAAGACATTGTCTGCTGGCACGTCGATCCAGCGTCCAACTATCCAGGCAATTTGCATGCAGGGCTCGCACAGATCAAACTCGCCAAGACTCCCACTTTTTCTGTAACTCAATATGCCTGATATGTTGCTAAAACCTTCGTTACCTGGAGTCATGCTCCGGCGATGGCGTCTCTTGCACCAAGTCAAACAATCCCATGCCGCAGAGTTGTTTAGCGTTACCCAATCGACTATCTCTCGCTGGGAAAGTGGCGTACTGGATTTGGATTCCCTCGCACACGAAAAGCTTGAGAAGTTGCTGGCTGCTCGCCTCACTACAGCCGCTGATCAAGCGCTGGGCCGAATGGTTCGTGAAAGCTCGCGCCCCGTTCATCTCATTTGTGATTTGACGCACCGTTTGCTTGCTTGTTCATCTTCGCGAGCAGCCCAATTCGCGACTCCTGTCAGCGAGCTGCTGGGTAGTTCTTTATGGCGCTTCGCTACGCCAACTATTATTAGCATGGAGGCTGACCTGGATAGACTGGGTTGGCGGGAAGCCTTCGCACCACCAGCGCTGGAATTTCTAACGGGCGACAATCATTCGTCCATTGTTCCGATCAGCCAAAGCTTATGTCGCTGGACACGAATCCCCCTTTCGGACGGAGCAACAACACGCCTGGTTGAGTCGCTCTGACTGCACCCTGCATATTTTATGCGTAGACGCTAATGATCTTGAGATCTAGTCTGGCTGAACCAGGTGAGCGGACATTCTGTCCGGCCCACAGAGTCAGAGGTGTTCATGGACATCGAAAAAATCAAAGGGCGCCTCGAATTTCTACGTGAGGCGGAAAAGCTCAAGGATGTACTTAGAAGCGCGCACACCTCTTCCGGGCGAACCGAAAGCACGGCAGAGCACAGCTGGCGCTTATGCCTGATGGCCGTCGTCTTTGGAGATTATCTGACCGGTCTCGACAGGTTAAAAATGCTCAAGATGTGTGTCATTCACGACTTGGGAGAGGCCATCAGCGGTGACATTCCCGCCGTCAATAAAGATTCGTTTCCCAACAAGAGCGAGCAAGAGAGGAGCGACCTCATTCTCTTGACCAATACTCTGGATGAATCATTAAAAGCCGAGATATTGGCACTTTGGGACGACTACGAAAATGCTTTGTCACCAGAGGCGGTAGCCGTCAAGGCGCTAGATAAGTTGGAAACAATGCTTCAGCACAACCAGGGCAAGAACCCACCGGACTTCGATTACGAATTCAATCTTGCCTATGGCAAAAAATACACAGATGCCGCCCCTCTATTCGAGGCGCTTCGCAATATCATCGACGAAGAAACCAAAGCTAATATGCTTTTGAATCCGAAATGAACAAGTGCCACGTTGATGTGAATTCACTCCTTTGCATCAAAAAGTCCTACCTTTGCAGGAATCCGCAGGGCTCTCGTCTTCCAAAACTCTCCGCCCAGCCCGCGGCCCTGTCCGCTGTCAACCAGGCGCAGAACTGCGGAAAAAAAGACCTGCTTAGCCCGCAGGCGAGGTGGGGGGACGACAGCGCGCGCCAGGGTATGAAGCATGCCACTACCCTGCCCGTCAAAATTGCTATCCGATGGCCTTCACCTGAGAGCCCTGTTGCCTTTATGAGTGGCGCCAAAGCTTGACCACCTTCTATCAACACTTTGACGAGAAGCGCTGTGCGCTCTCACTGGCAGCCTCACAAGGTGTGTTTACAGTTCTATTTGTTACGAGCCGTAAAAAACCGCCTCGATGGGCGGCTTGGTCATACGATAACGCACAGGTCAAACGATGATCGTGTGAGGGTATCCGTGCATGGCACTATCGTGAGTCACCAGGCTGATACCTTCTACAAGCGCTTGGGCAACCATGATGCGGTCAAATGGATCGCGGTGATGGTTCGGCAGATTGCCTACAGTCAGCCCGTGATCAGAAGTGATCGGCAATTCGAGGTAGCCTGCATCTATCAGCACTTTGCGTAGTACAGCAGGAATAACGCCGGTGCGCTCGGCGCCTTTGATGGTCAGCTCCCAGATGCTGGCTGCGCTGAAATAAAGGGTGTTGGCCTCATCGTCGATAAGCTGGGCGGCAGCCTTGGGCAGTTTGTCGTCGCCAATAGCTGCCCAGATCAGGATATGCGTGTCGAGCAATAACCTCATGCCTTTCCCTCAAACAGATCTGCTATTTCAGCATCCAGAGCGTCCGAAGCATCGGCGTTGAATGTCACACCCGCGAGCATCCCGCGGCGCTTGGGGGGTGTAATAGGAACCAGCTTGGCCACTGGCACGCCTGCCTTGGCGATGATGATGGTCTCCCCGCCCGCTGCCGCATCAACAAGCTGCGAGAAGTGTGTTTTCGCTGCATGGATGTTGTGGATCTGCATATGGCTACCTCCCAAGGGTTGGTTGATGAGGTTAGCCTAGTCCAGCCAATGGACTAAGTAAAGTATGCTGAATGCTACCGTCCATGTTTACACCTGAGGGCTAAGACTTGCGCCTCCAAAACAGCAGAGGTCAACTTGGGGCTGGAAGCCGGTTTGTGGGACTTCTCTTGCAGTCCCGACTGACCGTGCGCCTCGTAACGGTTAAGCCACTTGCAGGCCGTTTGCGGGCTGATGCCAAACCGTCGACACAGTTCTCGTTTATTGCTACCGGGTTGCCGTGCTAAGGCAACGAACTCTTCTTTCAGGCTCATGGCATCTCTCGTGTCCCAGGGCATGATGGTTTTCCGGCGAAGTTGGCTCCCCGAAAAGTGTCCACCATGTCCCCGCACACCCGTCAACCTTATGTCCGATCCGTACACACGGGGATGAAGGGAGCTACCCCAAAGGACGGGGGGGCCCAGCCAGAAAAAGCCCTACGTATTCTCATATTATTCCAATACCACCATTTTCCAGACGCCAGAAACCACAAACCCCCGACTTTCTCTAGGAAAATCAGGGGTTTGTGTTTACTTAATGTGGCGGTGAAGGAGAGATTCGAACTCTCGATACAATTTCTTGTATACACACTTTCCAGGCGTGCTCCTTAAGCCACTCGGACACTTCACCGTATCTCTTCAAACAAGTTCTGTCTGTCGAGGCGCGCTAATGTAGTCGAAAGCTTTCGATATGACAAATGTTTTTTTCAGAATTTTCATGTGCTTACGAAAATAGTCCTTTTGGCGGTATGCCACGGGGGGGCGTTTCTGCCAAATTCCGGCACCGCAGCTTT
Source organism: Pseudomonas sp. TWR1-1-3 (assembly GCF_049896805.1). Classification (NCBI taxonomy): domain Bacteria; kingdom Pseudomonadati; phylum Pseudomonadota; class Gammaproteobacteria; order Pseudomonadales; family Pseudomonadaceae; genus Pseudomonas; species Pseudomonas sp. TWR1-1-3. Next base: position 223,769 of record NZ_JAFCUZ010000002.1, read on the forward strand.
GCCCGTTCAGGCAAAAACCCTGCTCCGCTGCCCTCTATATAGAAGGTGCAGGCCAATTGCATGACTCACCGGTCAGTCATGGCCCTTTACCTGGGCCACGGGGCTGGGTAACGTCTGCCCCACTTCATAACAAGGATTTGCGCCATGAGTGACTTGATTGCCTATCACCTGGAAGACGGTATCGCCACGCTGACCTTGAGCAATGGCAAGGTCAATGCCATCTCCCCGGATGTGATCACCGCGTTTAATGCCGCCCTGGACCAGGCCGAGCAGGATCGCGCTGTAGTCATCATTACCGGGCAACCAGGCATTCTCTCTGGCGGCTATGACTTGAAGGTGATGACCGCCAGCCCCGAGCAAGCCATTGAGCTGGTCAGGCAGGGCTCGACCCTCGCTCGTCGCCTGTTGGCGCATCCGTTCCCGGTGGTGATTGCCTGTTCCGGCCACGCGGTGGCCAAGGGCGCATTTCTGCTGTTGTCGGTGGATTACCGTATCGGCGTGGAAGGCCCGTTCAGCATCGGCCTGAACGAAGTGCAGATAGGCATGACCATGCACCATGCCGGTATTGAGCTAGCCCGCGACCGGCTGCGCAAATCGGCATTCCACCGCTCGGTTATCAACGGTGAGATGTTCACCCCGCTCACCGCAGTTGACGCAGGCTTCCTCGACAAGGTGGTCAAGCCTGATGAGCTGCAAGCCGCAGCCCTGGAAGCCGCCCGCCAGTTGAAGAAGATCAATATGAGGGCCCACAGGAACACCAAGCTCAAGGTGCGCAAGGAGCTGCTGGAAACGCTGGACAAGGCAATTGAAGAAGACCAACACCCCCCGCTCTGACCCTCCCCCCCTGAAATACCGGTCCCGACCGCAACCTGCGGTCGGGATTGTGCCTGCCTGACGTCCCCCTGCAATCATTCTCAAACTGCTCTGGCCCGCCTCTTACAAAGCTCGTTGAAACAAATGCTAAAACTTCAGCTATCTCCTACTTGTATCGGGGTAATTGCTGAAGACAGTGCACATCCGTACACTGCGCCGACTTTTGTTTTGGCGAGCCTGTAAATGCTACTTTCGATGCGTATGTTGTTGATGTGTCTGCATTTTATGCTTGCAGGCGTACTGGGTGTAATACTGGGCATGTGCCGTCCCTTCAATCCGGACAACAGCCGCCTGTGCGCGCGCCTGTATGCCTGGCCGTCCCGCTGGATCCTGGGCTACAGACTCAAGGCCGAGGTCGGACCGCTGATGGACAAGCCGCAAAGCTGTGTGGTGATTGCCAATCATCAGTCCAACTACGACCTGTTTATATTCGGCAACGTGGTACCGCGCCGCACTGTGTGCATCGGCAAAAAAAGCCTTAAGTGGGTGCCTCTGTTCGGCCAGCTGTTCTGGTTGGCGGGCAACGTGCTGATCGATCGGGGCAATGCCCAGAAAGCCCGCAAGTCGATGCTGACGACTACCCGCACCCTGCAAGAGAAAGACACGTCCATCTGGGTATTCCCGGAAGGCACGCGCAATTTCGGCAAAACCCTGCTGCCTTTCAAGAAGGGCGCATTCCAGATGGCAATCACTGCCGGGGTGCCGATCGTACCGGTGTGCGTTAGCACTTATAGCCAGCACCTGCAGCTCAACCGCTGGCACAGTGCCGATATCCAGATCCGTTCACTGCCTGCCATCCCGACCGCCGGCCTGACCCTGAATGACATCCCGCAGTTGATGGAACAGTGCCACGAGCAGATGCGTGAATGCATTGAAGCCATGGACCGGGAACTGCTGAGCCAGAAAAACATTCACTTGCCACCCCTGCCCAAGGGCAACTCGACAGTATCCAACCCGAACCACTGAACCTTTGTCGTCTCAAAGTGGCCAATAGCACGCTAAGCTGCATCTTCGTGCCATAACCCTTTGAAGAAGAAGCGATTAGAACTATGGGGAGAGTTGTTGCTGCTGCGGTTTATAACGCAGGCAAGAAAGTCACCAATATCACGCTGGACGAAGGCATTGAGTGGGCGAAAAAGCCTGGTCACTTCGTCTGGATTGGTCTGGAGCAACCCGACGCGCAAGAGCTGGCCAACTTGCAACGCCAGTTCAACCTGCATGAACTGGCCATCGAAGACGCCCTTGAGCAACACAGCCGTCCCAAGCTCGAGACCTTTGGCGATGCGCTGTTTATCGTGATCTATTCGCCGGTTCGCCATGAAGGCAAACTGGAGTTTGTCGAAACCCATATCTTTGCCGGCAACGGCTATATCATCACCAGCCGCAATGGCCATTCAGCCTCTTACAAATCCGTGCGCCAGCGTTGCGAAGCACGGCCGCTGCTGCTGGAGCATGGTGAAGACTTTGTGCTGTATGCCCTGCTCGACTTCGTTACCGAGAGTTATCAGCCTGTCAGCGAAGCCATCCATGCCGAAATCGAGCAGCTCGAACAAAGCATCATGGGCAATGCCCTGAATGAGGCCGACATCGTCCACCTGCATGGCCTGCGCCGCGATGTACTGCGTCTGCGCCGCTATGTGGCGCCCATGGTGGAGATCAGCGAAGAACTGCAGCGCCTGACCTTCCCCTTTATCGACAAGAACATGCGTCCGTATTTTCGTGATGTGCAGATTCACGTCACGCGGCAGATGGAAGACCTCACCAACCTGCGCGATGCCGCTACCCAGACCATTGAGATCGTTGTGCTACTGGAGTCTTCACGCCAGAGCAATGTACAGCGCAAGTTCGCCGCCTGGGCGGCCATCCTGGCGTTCCCCACTGCCGTGGCGGGGATTTACGGGATGAACTTCCAGAACATGCCGGAATTGACCTGGCACTACGGCTATTTCGGTGTGCTGGGGTTTATTGCGGTGGGCGTCACCGGCCTGTGGACCAGCTTCAAACGGTCTGGCTGGCTCTAACCCTCTCACCCTGTGGGAGCGGGCTTGCTCGCGATTCAGACAGCGCGATTGTTCAGCCAAACCGCATCGCTCCAATCGCGAGCAAGCCCGCTCCCACCTATATCGAGCCGGATATCAGGCGATCTGCGGCTTGTGCGACACAAAACGCATCATCCACTCGGCAACGGTGCGGCCATGATGTTCCTGGCCCAGGCTGGCGATACCGCTGCTGTAGACCTGCTCGCCCAGATGTTCCTGGCGCAGGTCAAGCAAGGCCCGCGAATAGTCGTGGATAAACTCGGGGTGGCCCTGGAAGCACAGCACCTGATCATTGATGTGGTAGGCGGCAAACGGGCAGAAATCACTGGAAGCAATGACCGTGGCGTTCTCCGGCAAGGCCGTAACCTGGTCCTGATGGCTGATCAACAGCGTCAAGTCCTCGACCACCGGGTTCATCCACGGTGCCTTGGCAGCCAGTTTGTACTGGTGGGTGCCCACGCCCCAGCCTTGAGTGGCGCGCTCGCTCTTGCCACCCAGCAGCAGCGCCAGTAATTGATGGCCAAAGCAAACGCCCAGCAACTTGTCACCGCGCTCGTAGCGTGTCAACAAGTAGGTTTTGAGGGTTTGAATCCACGGATCGGTGCCAAATGAGTCCGCCTTGCTGCCGGTAACCAGGTAAGCATCGAACGTCTGGTCATCAGACGGATATTCGCCATGCATGACATTGAAAACAGTGAACTGTGCCGCGATTGGCTGCGTGGAGAACAGGCGCACAAACATTTGCCCGTAGCCCTGATATTGGTCAACAAACTCTGGACGCAGAATGTCGGTTTCCAGAATGCAGATGCGTAGCGACATAAAAGTACCTGGCACGATAAAGGCGAAAGTAATGATGACAACAGATCCGAGCCTGCCCTGAAAGGGTATTTGATGGCAAGTACTGAACGTAGTAATCGCCCTGCAACCCCTGAAAACGGGGGCCTTTTGTAGGACAAAACAGGGCTGCACTGCACTCCCTGACGAACGGTAGGGGGCTAAGAATATGGACACCAAACGGGCCCGTTGCGTCTAGATACGGGTCGGCAGGTCAGGGGTAAAAGACTTAATAGCGTTTTAGAAACTTACTGCACTTGGATGATGTTAAAGGGTTCTAAGCCATGTCTTATGGGGGCTCTAAGGTTAACCCTGTTGCCAGGGCCGCTTTCTTTTCGAGGCATTAATCTCTTGGCGCAGGCATTGTCGTTCAGGAAAAACAAAAAAAGGCAGATAGCCATGTTCAAACATACGAAAGTACGTCAAGCCGGTCTTATCCTCTTTGCTACCACCTTGCTGCTGATCTTGCCGAACCTGACAAAGGTTATCGGTTAGACATGCCAATATGCCGAAGACGTGCGCCCCTGCGCGTCTTCGCGGGCTAAAGTTGCTGGCTATAAAACAGAACGGCCGGCCCTGAGGCCAGCCGAGAAACGATCAAACACCTTTCAATTGAGCAGGCCACGCACCTCCTGCTTCACGCCCCAACCTTCGATAATTCCTCCCAGCGGCACGACTACTGCTTCAAAGTCCTGCTCGAAATCGCCGATGCCCCCATAGGTGGCATACATCACCTTACTCAACTCCAGATGCCATGCACCGTCATCTCGCACATTGATCTGCGCATTCAGGGACTCACCACAAAATTTTTGTGCAGCTCTGCGCGCCCGCTCCTCGTCCGGGAAGATCGCGTAAAACTCGATGGGATGGATACGTGAAAAATCAAAACCGCCTTCTTTCATGCGGCGCAGCACATAGCTGCTGAGGTCTTCTTGATGGGCTGTGCTCATGAAACGTCCTCCTCGCAATGGATAGACATTCAGCGCTCCCCTTCGGCAACAGTCGGGCCGTGACAAGGGAAGAAATAAGCATGTAGCAAACAAGATCAGAGCCAGTCGATTACTTCGCTGGTCTGGTTGCAGAGTAGCTCCAGGGTGCGGGATCTGCCAAGGGGGCAAGCCATGAATTTCAACAGGTTTTTTCGTTTGTCGGAAAAAACCGCGCCCGGTACCCGGACAGATGCGCTGTCCAGGACCCGGCTTGCGCTGCTGTGAGTTACGGCTTTTCAGCGCGCTCTTTCAGCCCTTTGAGGGTATTGAAAGGCGCATCGACCACAAACTTGTTGGCCAACCAGGAAGGCACGCTGCCGCCCGGCTCGGTGTGTACCTGATAGGTCACTTCGGTCAGGTTGTCACCTTTGGGCACCAGCTTCCAGAAGCCGTTGACCTGGGCAACCCGTACAAAGCCCTTTTCTTCCGGGATATAGGTCGGCAGGCCTTTGAGCGTGCGGGTCAGGCTGCCATCTGCGCCTTGGGTAGACGTTACCAGCAGCACCGAATCTCTCGGGGTAACCGGCCACGGTGTTTTGAACTGGGTGTAAGTCCAGCTCTGGTCGCCCTCATGCTTGAGCAGCTTTTGCGACTGGCACTCATGGATCCAGGCACAAGCGCTGGCCACGTCTTCCTGCAACTTGCTGATTTTGGCCAGAGGCGCCTTGATGGTCGTCACGCCCTGGTACGCCTTGTACTGGGAGCCGGCCACCTCACTCAGCGACACCTTGATGCCGTCCTGATCCTTGGCAACCTTCCAGTCTTCAGCCTGAGCCACACCCGCCAGCAGAGCGCTCAAACCACAGATCAATGCCACTTTATGCAACGAACCCATTGTCTTGTTCCTTATTGTTGAAGGTTTGTTCACTGGACACGAACACACTATGCAGCGGTCACCTGCTCCCACCAGCCAATCAGGTTGATGGCTTCTTCCCGATTGCTGCCGCACACCTCGATATCTGCCTTGAAATCACCACACACCGCAGGGCGTTGCGGCTGGCCGAACAAACCGCACAAGTAGTCGACAGAAAGATGCAGGCAGCGTTCCCCGGCAGGCTTGCCATTGGGCATACCGGGTAGCGGTGTACTGATGGAAGGGGCTATGCAGCATGCGCCACAGCCTTCACGGCAATTCATGACGTCAGCTCCTCGTTCGGGGCAAAGTGTGTTGATGACAAGGGATAGTACTCGCTGGAACAGGTGTTTGAAATTGACCGTTCAGCAGAATGTGCCGATAAATGACGGTGACTGATCAGTCAGTTTAGAAGGCTGTTTTACAGCGCTCGACACTTATTGTTTGAACTCGAAATCCAGTGCCGCACCTTCGATTTCATTGTGTCGATATTCATTGCGCAATTGCAGGTCCATTTCATTACTGAGCAAACGCCCATTGAGCTGAAAAGGACTTTCTTCGACAGACTTTTCGCCAAACATATTGGGCAGTAACGGTTTGTGCGCAGGCATGGCTACCGTGCCCAAGGGCCGCAGTTGCTTGACCATCTCGGGCGGCAGGCGCAGGTCGAGCTTGGCAGCAGGCAAGGGCTTTTTGGCGATTTCATGGGCCGACCGGGATTTTGTGGCGATTGGCTTACGCTTTTTGACCGGCGCTTTTTTCTCGCTGGCGGCAGGTTTTGCCGATGAATGGACAGATTGCGTCTGCGCAGAAGTGGATGCGGGGAGCACCGGATCTGCTGTTGCAACGACTGCATTGAGCGCACTCAAAACACCCATCAACACAAGACTCGCACAATATGTCGCTTTCATAACTCCCACAGCTTTAACGGTTCAGGTGCGTATGCTCGCGCTTTACGCACAGGGGAACAAGGTAATTATAGTCAAAATGCCATACCGGCTATTGCCGAGCCACCATATAGACCTGCAGTTTCCTGGCAGAGCTGGTTGGCAAGCATGCCAAGCGTCATCAGGGCCCGCTCGGCTTCCCGATTCCAGGGCGTGCCGCAGTTTAACCGGATGCAATGATTGAACTGCTCGGTGTTACTGAAAATCAGCCCCGGCGCAATACTGATGCCTTGTTGCAGCGCCCGCACATGGAGCTCCTGGGTATTGACCCGGCCCGGCAAACTGACCCACAGGATAAAACCACCGCTTGGGCGGGACATCTGCGTCCCTTCCGGGAAATGCTGTTGCACCGCCAGCTGAAAAGCACTGAGGTTTTTTCTGTATTCCTGGCGGATATAGCGTAAATGGCGATCGTAACCGCCATTTTCAAGGTAAGCCGCCACCCCCATTTGGGTCACGCTGCAGGCCGAATGGGTGGTAAAGGTTTGCAGGCGCTGGATTTCCTGCTGAAACTTGCCCGCAATCATCCAGCCGATTCGCACACCGGGTGACAGGGTTTTGGAAAAGCTCGAACAGTAGATCACCCGATCCAGGCGATCAAAGGCCTTCAAGGCCTTGGTGCGCCCGACCTCGAACATCAGTTCGCCATAGATATCATCTTCCACAATCTGGATATCAAAGTCCGAGGCCAGGCGTAGCAGCTGCTTTTGCCGCTCTTCAGGCATGGTCCCACCCAGGGGGTTGCTCAGGCGCGTGGTCAGCACCAATGCCTTGATCGACCATTGGTTGGCGGCCAGTTGCAGGGCTTCAAGGCTCATGCCGGTGGCCGGGTCACTGGGGATTTCAATGACTTTCAAACCCAGCAGGTCAGCCAGTTGCAACAAGCCGTAGTACGTTGGCGACTCCGCCGCGATCAGGTCTCCGGGGCGGGTCAGCACCCGTAATGACATTTGCAGGGCATCGACACAGCCGTGGGTGATGATCACTTCAGACGGATCGACCACCACGCCAGCATCGCGCATGCGTATTGCCACCTGGCGGCGCAGGGGTTCGAAGCCGGGGCTGAACATATAGCTGAACGCCCGCGGGCTGTGAAAGCGGGTGACCTTGGCCAGTTGCTGGTGCAAAGCGCGTACAGGCAGGTAATCGACACTGGGCACCGCCGCTCCCAGCGGGAACACACCTTCGCGGCGAGACTCGACCAGGACTTGCTGGATAATGCTGCTGCGGGTGACCAGCCCCGGACGCTCGACACGGGCGATGTCCGGAGTGGGTGCGGTAAGTGCCGGGGTCTGGTGCACATAATATCCGGACTGCGGCCGTGCCCGGATCAACCCCTGGTCTTCAAGATTGGCGTAGGCCTGCAACACCGTGGCATGACTGACGTTGAGCTGCGAGCTCATCTTGCGCACCGAAGGCACACGCTCGCCCGGCTGATAAACGCCACGCCGGATATCTTCAGCCAGCTGCTGAGCGATACGTTGGTAAAGCAAAAGGTTGGTCATGGCGCTGCACTCGATGTTCAGGCTTTGTTTTTATGGGGAACAATACCGGAACAGTTTAGAAGTGTACGGGCACAGTTGTCACTTATCTAAGCCGTACAGCGCGAGTGCGGGGGTAACTGTATGGGTGCGGACAATGCAGCTGTGGGAGCGAGATTTGCCCGCGATGGCAGCACCGCGGTACGCCTGGCACACCGAGCCGCTCCAATCGCGAGCAAGCCCGCTCCCACAGTCCAGGCAAATCCCGGTTTTAGCGAGCGGCGCCCAACTGGCCTTTTTCGTCCGAGAAGACGATTTCAACACGACGGTTCTGGGCCCGGCCGCGCTCACTGGCGTTCACATCCACCGGGTACTGGTCGCCATAACCTTCCACCTGGATGCGTTTCTCGTCGATACCCAGGTCGATCAGCACATCCGCCACTGCCTGGGCACGGGCCATGGACAACTTGAGGTTATCCTCCGTGCCGCCCGTGCTGTCGGTGTAACCCTCAATCCGCACAATGCGCTTGGGGTTGAGTTGCAGAAACTGCACCAGTTTGAGCACCGTGCGGTTGGCCGAATTTTTCAAATCGGCTTCGCCTGTATCAAACAACACGTCACCCAGGGTCATGACCAGGCCACGATCGGTCTGGGTCGTGGCCAGGCTGACGATTTGCTCTTCCAGCCATTGGCCCTGCTGCTGAACGCTTAACAGCTTGGCCTCCCGCAAGGCCAGTTGCAGTCGCTGACGCTCCAGCTCGAGCTTGGCCGCGCGCTCTTCATTCAGCACCTGCTGGGTGTGCTCACGGGCGATTTCGCTGTAACGCTGGCTCAAGTAGGCGTAATGCGCAACGTCATCACCGCTGCCCCAATAGCTGGACAACCGGTCAGCACGCGCCAGGGACTCACCGGAGCGGATCACGTCCTTGGGAGCGATGCGCAATACATTGGTATCTTCCTTGACGGCCTGGAAGTCCGTACCGGCCTGCTGCAAGGCCTGCTGGCTGTTGTGATGGCCGGTGCAACCGCTCAGGCCGATAGCCAGCGCCCCCATGTAAGCTGCGGACTTGAGGCTCATTGCGCCTCCGCCAGTTGTTTGCGCAAGCGCGCGATACGGGTATTGAGCACGTTCAATTGTTCCTGGCTTTTTTGCGTCAGCACACGAGCTTCAGCCAAGCGGGCGTCAAGCTCCGCCTGTTCGGCCTGCATGCGCGCGTCCTTGTAAGATTCATCTGCCATATCGGCCAGCGCTTGGGCCAACTTGTCTTCGGCTTGTTTAAGCTCGGCCAGGTCATCGGCTTTTGCACCCACCGCCTTGGCTTGCTCCAGGGCCTGCTCGGTCAAACGCAATTGTTCATTCGGCGCAGGATCGGCTGCACACCCCGCCAGAGCCACAACGGCCAGGGCAGCGAAAAGAGGTCGAATTGTCACTAGGGATTCCTACTGTTTTGGGGCGCTGAGCGGTTGTTGCAGCTGGGTTTTCCACCGCTCCAGATTGCGTTGCACTACCGCCTCGGTCAGGCCGGAGGCGGGCAATTCTGTCATCTTTTTGGCGAGCTGTCCGCGCAACCACGGCTCATTACAGGCTGAGTCATGGGAAACAGCCAAAAACAGCCCTGGCTGATCGACAGGTTGCGGATGTGCCAGCAAATCATCGGCGATGCCCAGGGTTTGCGCAGTGACCATACCGGCATAACGACCGGCCAGTACATACTCGGCCTGCCCCAGCAGCAGCTTCTGAAAAGCCTGGGTCAACCCGGGCTGGGGCTCCAGGGTCAGTTGATGACGGGCAAACTCATTGAAGGTTTCGCTTAAACGGGCCTTTTCCGAGACCGCGCCCTTGTGCCCATGCAAGTCTGCGGGCGTTTCGTAGATCAGGGGAGAATCTTTGCGCGTCCACACCAGATAATCGTTGCGCACCAGCGGCGGGTGGATGTAATCGAAGGAAGAAAGCCCGGCCACGGTCAGCGGAGCATCGAGCAGCAAGTCCATGCGCCCGGTACGAACCTCGTCATGGGCCTGGGCACGCTTGCCGCCATAGAGCACTTCAACCTTGATCCCCAGCTCGTGGCCAGCCTGCTGGATCAGGTCGGCACTGGCGCCGATCAAATGGGCAGGGTCGGCCGGATCACGCCACAGGTAAGGCGGGGCATCGGGGCTGCCGGTGACGATCAGGCGTTCGCATTTGCCCGCCGCCTCGGACAGCAATGGCAAAAATACCAACCCTGCCAGCAGCCTGCTGATCTGACGCATATCCATACCCTACACTCCCTCCACACAATTGACAGGCATTAAAAAGCCCGGCTACCCGGGCTGTGAAAACAGGCAGGACACTGAGTGCCCTACCCTTCCCCACGCCCCGGTAACCGGGCCCTTTATAAGTGAAGCAACTGGATTAAACCAGTTTCTCCAGCTCAGGCACAGCTTCGAACAAGTCCGCTACCAGGCCGTAATCGGCCACCTGGAAGATCGGTGCTTCTTCGTCCTTGTTGATCGCAACGATCACCTTGGAATCTTTCATCCCGGCCAGATGCTGGATCGCGCCGGAAATACCGACCGCAATGTACAGCTGTGGCGCAACGATTTTGCCGGTCTGGCCAACCTGCATGTCGTTGGGTACAAAGCCTGCGTCCACAGCGGCGCGGGATGCGCCAACAGCAGCGCCCAACTTGTCAGCCAGGGTGTACAGCAGCTTGAAGTTGTCACCGTTCTGCATGCCACGGCCGCCAGAAACCACAACCTTGGCTGCGGTCAGCTCAGGACGGTCCGACTTGGCCAGCTCTTCGCCAACAAACGACGAAGTGCCTGCATCGTGAACCGCTGCAACCGCTTCAACCGCTGCCGAACCACCTTGCGCAGCAACCGGGTCGAAACCGGTGGCGCGTACGGTGATCACTTTGACCGGCGCAGTGGACTGTACGGTGGCAATGGCGTTACCGGCGTAAATCGGACGAGTGAAGGTGTCGGCGCTAACCACCGAAATGATCTCGGAGATCTGATCAACGTCCAGTTGCGCAGCAACGCGCGGCAGGATGTTTTTGCCGTTGGAAGTAGCTGCAGCCAGGATATGGCTGTAGCCAGCGCCCAGCTCTGCAACCAATGGCGCAACGTTTTCAGGCAACTGATGGGCGTAGGCCGCGTTATCAGCAACCAGAACTTTGGCCACACCAGCGATCTGCGCAGCTGCTTCGGCTACAGCGCCAATGCCCTGGCCTGCAACCAGAACGTGGATGTCGCCACCGATTTTGGCGGCAGCGGCTACGGTGTTCAGCGTGGCCGGAGCCAGTGCCTTGCCGTCGTGTTCTGCGATTACCAAGATAGTCATGATTAGATTACCTTCGCTTCGTTTTTCAGTTTCTCGACCAGTTCAGCCACCGACTTGACCTTGATACCCGCGCTGCGTGCAGCCGGGGCTTCCACTTTCAGGGTCTTGTTGGTCGAAGCAGTCGAAACACCCAACGCGTCTGGCGTCAGTACTTCAAGCGGCTTTTTCTTGGCTTTCATGATGTTTGGCAGGGACGCATAACGCGGCTCGTTCAAACGCAGGTCGGTGGTGATGATCGCCGGCAATTTCAGCGAAACAGTTTGCGCGCCGCCGTCTACTTCACGGGTCACGGCAACCTTGTCACCTGCCACTTCAACCTTGGACGCGAACGTGCCCTGACCGAAACCGGTCAACGCAGCCAGCATCTGGCCAGTCTGGTTGTTGTCGCTGTCGATGGCCTGTTTGCCCAGGATCACCAGCTGTGGCTGTTCCTTGTCGACAACGGCCTTGAGCAGCTTGGCCACGGCCAGCGAGGTCAGGTCTTCGGCGGACTCGACCAGAATGGCGCGATCAGCACCCAGCGCCAGCGCGGTACGCAGCTGTTCCTGAGCGGTGGTCGGGCCGATGGAGACGACGACGATTTCAGTCGCAACGCCTTTCTCTTTCAGGCGTACGGCTTCTTCCACGGCGATTTCGCAGAAGGGGTTCATCGACATCTTGACGTTGGCGAGGTCAACGCCGGAGTTGTCCGCTTTGACGCGCACTTTAACGTTGTAATCGACCACTCGTTTGACAGCTACAAGAACCTTCATGGATTCCTCGTTACTCTCCGGTGAAAAGAAAGTCGCCTAGGCGAACCTGGCGGTTGATGCTCGTCAGCACAAGGGCACCTCCAAAGATCGTTGCCTTATTAATAGACGGGTACCAGCGACTGCCCCTGCGACCGTCTGTCCGATGTGACTAACAAGTCATCCACCAAAAGGACGTGTAAACTCCGCTGCAAAAATGGCAGGCTCCCACTGGCTCATGCCTGTGCCCTGTCTTTAGAGGTGCTCTTGAAACCGACAATCAGCCTACGGCGAGCGCAAAACCGACCGTATCTTGACCGGAACACCATTTGCGGTCAATACAGCAAATGGGCCAGTTTTAAGCCGCGCGTCTTTGATTTGTCTGGGTTGCAGTGAATTCAAACAAACGTTTGTATTGGACCCTGCCAGTGGTGTAGATATAATGCCCGACCTCATAGAGAGAGCGGCGCCTCATCCATTGCGTCCTTGGCCTGCGTCGAGGGAATAATGGATGAAACGCCAAACCTCCAATTAGAAAAATACCGTTGAGCCTTGAGTAGGAGAGAACCTGTGGAACGCGAATACATGGAATTCGACGTGGTCATCGTCGGCGCCGGCCCTGCCGGTTTGTCCGCCGCCTGCCGCCTGAAGCAGAAGGCCGCCGAAGCCGGTAAAGAAATCAGCGTCTGCGTGGTTGAAAAAGGCTCCGAAGTCGGTGCTCATATCCTGTCCGGTGCGGTCTTTGAACCTCGCGCCCTGAACGAGTTGTTCCCGGACTGGAAAGAGCTCGGCGCTCCGCTCAACACTCCCGTTACCCGCGACGATATTTATGTACTGCGCAGCGACAGCACCGCGACCAAGGTGCCAGACCTGTTTGTGCCGAAAACCATGCACAACGAAGGCAACTACATCATCTCCCTGGGCAACCTGTGCCGCTGGCTGGCACAGCAGGCCGAAAACCTGGGTGTAGAAATCTACCCGGGCTTCGCTGCTCAAGAAGTGCTATTCGACGAAAACAATGTGGTTCGCGGGATCATCACCGGCGACCTGGGCGTTGACCGCGAAGGCAACCCCAAGGAAGGCCTGTACACCCCGGGCATGGAACTGCGTGGCAAGTACACCCTGTTCGCCGAAGGCTGCCGCGGTCACCTGGGCAAGCAACTGATCGAGCGCTTCAAGCTCGACAGCGACGCAGATGCCCAACACTACGGTATCGGCCTGAAAGAAATCTGGGAAATCGACCCGGCCAAACACCAGCCAGGCCTGGTGGTGCACACTGCCGGCTGGCCGCTGGACATTATCAGCAGCGAAAACACCGGCGGTTCTTTCCTGTATCACCTGGAGAACAACCAGGTAGTTGTCGGCCTGATCGTTGATCTGTCCTACAGCAACACCTTCCTGTCGCCATTCGACGAATTCCAGCGCCTCAAGCATCACCCGGTGCTCAAGCAGTACCTGGAAGGCGGCAAACGTATCAGCTATGGCGCTCGCGCCATCTGCAAAGGCGGCCTGAACTCGCTGCCGAAAATGATCTTCAACGGCGGCGCATTGATCGGTTGCGATCTGGGCACCCTGAACTTCTCCAAGATCAAAGGCAGCCACACCGCGATGAAGTCCGGCATGCTCGCAGCTGAGGCCGTGGCTGACTCGTTGCTCGCCGACTCCGAAGGCGGTGATGCACTGAACACCTACGTTGAGGCCTTCAAGGCCAGCTGGCTGTTCGACGAACTGTTCGCCAGCCGCAACTTCGGTCCGGCACTGCACAAGTTCGGCCCTATCGTGGGCGGTGGTTTCAACTGGCTTGATCAGAACATCTTCGGCGGCAAACTGCCGTTCACCCTGCACGACACCAAGCCTGACTACGCCTGCCTCAAACAGGCCAAGGACTGCAAAAAGATCGACTACCCGAAGCCGGACGGCAAACTCAGCTTCGACAAGCTCAGCTCGGTATTCATCTCCAGCACCAACCACGAAGAAGAGCAGCCTTGCCACCTCAAGCTGCGCGACGCGAGCATCCCGATCAGCGTCAACCTGCCGCTCTACGACGAGCCTGCTCAGCGTTATTGCCCGGCGGGTGTGTACGAAGTGATCACCCAGGAAAGCGGCGAGAAGCGCTTCCAGATCAACTCGCAAAACTGCGTGCACTGCAAAACCTGTGACATCAAGGACCCGTCACAGAACATCACCTGGGTAACCCCGGAAGGTGGCGGCGGGCCGACTTACCCGAACATGTAAGTCTAAAAAAGGCTCCTTCGGGGGCCTTTTTTATTGCCCCCGGATTTGTGGGAGCGGGCTTGCTCGCGATGGGATCGCCCAGGTTTGCCTGACAGACTGCGCTGTGCGCATCGCGAGCAAGCCCGCTCCCACACCACGCCCGTCACACCGGCTGGCTAGCACCCCACCCCTTCATGACCGGGACTGCGTTCGAAGTAGCGCTTGTACTCGCGACTGAACTGCGACGTACTCTGATAGCCCACCCGCTCCGCCACCTGCGCCACCCCCAGCCCCTCACTCAATAGCAACTGCTGCGCCCGCAACAGCCGCAACCGCTTGAGATACTGCACCGGCGACAACAAGGTGCTGCGCTTGAAATGCTCATGAAAGGTCGACGCGCTCATATTCGCGCAACGGGCCAATATCTCGACATTCAGCGGCTGTGCGAAGTGTTCATGCAAGTAGCTCAATGACGCCGCCACCCGGGCAAACTGCCCTTGCTGCTCAACCAAAGCCCGCAACACACCCGCCTGCGGCCCCCGCAAGGCCGCGAACAGCACCTCGCGCAACCTCGCCTGCCCCATGATCCGGCACTCCAGAGGGTCGTGCAGGCAACGCAACAGGCGCTCGACCGCCTGGCGCATATCGTCATCCAGCACCGCCGAGGTCATCGACTCCGGAGTTTGTGCAACTGCACTGCGGTCAGGGGCCAGGCCCATGGCCAGTACCAACTCGCCCAGTACCGCTCGGTCGATGCTGATAGCAACACCCAGCAATGGCATTTCTTCCGAAGCGAAGGTTTCACACTCAAAAGGCACCGCCAGCGCCTGCACCAGATAATGTCCGGCACCGTATTCCAGGGTGCGCTGGCCCAGATAGGCCAACTTACTGCCTTGAGCAATCACCATTAGGCTAGGCTCATAAATCTGCGGCATTCGGGCTACTACCCGACAGGCAGAAACCACCCGGACTTCGGGCAACAAGGTCGACACAAAACCGGTTTGTGTCGCCAGAGGTTCGATCAGAGACACCAGAGTGGCGTTCTCGTCACGGTGACGGGTCAAAAGCATGGAGAAAGGTTCGCAGGAGGAATAGACAGCCGCATCTTCGCAGAATTGGTCAATAAAATGGCAGCCACCCCGTCAATCCGGAGTATTAGGCATGACAGACGGAGGAATCGTCATAGTCCTGAAAGACATGTAAGCGCAAAATTGCGCCCTGTTCACAGTCAACGTTTCGCGAGGTTCTCATGTCCACTGTTACTTATAACGCTATCGGTTATGCCGCCCAGAATGCCAAGGCCCCACTGGCGCCCATGCCGTTCAACCGTCGCGCACCGCGACCGGACGACGTCTCGATCGAAGTGCTGTATTGCGGTGTCTGTCACTCCGACATCCACCAGGCGCGCAATGACTGGGGCTTCGCGACTTACCCGCTGATGCCGGGCCATGAAATCATCGGCAAGGTCACCGCCGTTGGCGACAAAGTTACCAAACACAAGGTCGGCGATCTGGTCGGCGTGGGCTGCATGGTTGATTCGTGCCGCACCTGCTCGGCCTGCCAGGAAGACCTGGAGCAATACTGCCTGGAAGGCATGACCCAAACCTACGCCAGCCCGGACCGCATCGACGGCACCCTGACCATGGGCGGTTACTCGGACAAGATGGTTGTCAGCGAACACTTCGTACTGAGCATTCCGAAAAATCTCGACCCGGCCAGCGCCGCACCCCTGCTGTGCGCCGGCATCACCACCTACTCGCCTCTGGTTCACTACGGCGTGGAAGCGGGCGACAAGGTCGGTATTCTGGGTATGGGCGGCCTGGGCCACATGGGCATCAAGTTCGCCAAGGCTCTGGGCGCTGAAGTGACCCTGTTCACCCGCTCCGAAGCCAAGGCTGAAGAAGCGCGTCGCCAGGGCGCCGACCATGTGATCGTGTCCACCGATGCCGAGCAGATGAAAGCCGCTGCCGGGCACTTCGACTTCCTGCTGGACACCATTCCGGTGCCGCACGACCTGAACCCGTACCTCGAAACCCTGACCTTTGACGGCGTACACATTCTGGTGGGCCTGATCGAGCCGGTCGAGCCGGCACTGAACGCCTTCAACCTGGTGTTCAAGCGTCGCGTACTGGCCGGCTCGCTGATCGGCGGCATTGCCGAAACCCAGGAAATGCTCGATTTCAGCGCCGAACACGGTATTACCTGCGATATCGAAATGCTCGACATCAAAAACATCAACGAAGCCTTTGAGCGCGTGGTGAAAGGCGATGTGAAATACCGCTTTGTGATCGATATGAAAACGCTGAAGGCCTAAATGCGTCTTTGTGGGAGCGGGTTTCCCGCTCCCACAATCACTGGGCCTAGGGCTCAAGCCCTATCGGGAAAAACTCGCCAGCGCTCCACACGCCCAGCCAGTTTTGCCCATCGATTTCAGCAACCACCGCCAGTTCTATCAACTGATAAAACACATTGCGGTGGATCAGCGCTTCAAGGTTACGCCGTACATGCAGGTAAGGCGCAGGCTCCTGGGTCTCGGGGTTAATGACGAAGCGCAGCGGGTGCTCGCTGCCAGCGCTGACCGACTCATCGACATTGGTGGTAAAGCGCAGCACTTGCTGCTCCCCCACCCCTTCCACGTCCAGAGCGACCGCTACAAAAGGCGCGTCATCCACTTTGATGCCGACCTTTTCGACCGGTGTGATCAGAAAATATTCATCACCATCGCGACGAATGATGGTCGAGAACAATTTGACCATTGGCTTGCGACCGATCGGCGTACCCATGTAATACCAGGTGCCATCACGGGCGATACGCATATCGATGTCCCCGCAAAAGGCGGTATCCCACAAATGAACGGGCGGCAGCCCCTTGTCGGCCCTGGGGATTTGCGCCAGCAAATTGCTGACGTCTACCGGCTCGCTCATGGTGCTCTCCTCGACTTATTGATCGCTCAAGCCTATCAAGCTGCGGGCGTACTTGGCGAGCGGCGGGCCGATCAGGTCGGCGGGCTTGTTGTCATGGAACGTCAGCAAACCGCCACGGCTGCGAATGGTGGCGGTGTCGATCAGGTACTGAGTGCTGGTTTCGATCAACATCAGCTGGATCACCCCACTGTCGATGCCCAGGCGGCTGATTTCCTCCTGATCGAGCCATTCGTCGCTGTTGCCGATGCGGTCATCGGCCCGGGCAAAGCGGGTGTACAACAGGTAGTGGGCGCCAAAATTACGCGCTTCGGTCATCGCCTGATCGAGCCCCACCGGCTCCTTGGCCCGGCGCACCATGGGGAAGTATTCGACAAAACCGTTGAAAGCTTCTTCGGCAACGATATTGGGCCGCACATACGGATCGCCGATCGGTGCAAAAGGCCCCTGGGCGATATAAATAAAGGAATCAGGCTGAATGCGCAGCGAATTGCTGCGACGTGTATTGCTGTGATCGAGCAAACCGGCGTCGCTCATTTGATAGCGCGCGCCCTCGCCCAGATCACTGACGCTCATGCAGCCGCCCAGCGCCAAAAAAGCCAGCAACACAATCAGACCACGCATCCCGCTCTCCCGAAAGCCGATGACAAAAAACCGGCGAATAGCCCCGAGATGCAGATTACGCGCCAACACCCTCCTCCCCTGTGGGAGCGGGTTTGCCCGCGATGGCATCAACTCGGTGGATCAGCAAGACCGGGTTGCCAGCACCGCAGGCAAGCCCGCTCCCACACAGATTGTTAGCCGCCGATGATTTTCATCACCGTAGCGCCGCCCGAGAAAGCCACGTCCTGTTTGTCGCCCAGGGCTTTCATCAATAAACCTTGCAGCGCTGGCAATGCCTCGTGGCGCGGCTTGTTCAGCAGATCACCCACATAGTGGCGATTGCTCGATGACAGGCAACCATGCAGCCACCCCGTGGACGACAACCGCAACCGCGAGCAGGTCCGGCAAAACGGCACGCTTTCGTTGGCAATCACGCCGAAATACCCGTGCCCGGGAATCTGGTAACGCACCGCTGTGGCGTCGATGGGCGCATCAGCCTGCAGGTATTCATGATGCTCGCCAATCAGCGCCAACAACTGCTGCAGGCTGACGAACTGCTGCAGGAAAGCATTGCCATCACTGGCCAGGTGCCCCATGCGCATAAGCTCGATAAAACGCAGCTCGTAACCACGCTCAAGGCAGTACTCCAGCAGCGGCATGACCTGATCCAGGTTCTGCCCGCGCAGCGGCACCATATTGACCTTGATTTTGATCCCGGCCGCACGCGCCTGTTGCATGCCATCGAGCACCGTTGCCAGGTCTCCGCCCCGGGCAATGCGGCGGAATGCTTCTGGGTCAAGGGTATCGAGGGAGACGTTGATGCGAGCGATGCCCGCGTCCAGCAGCAACGGCAGTTTGCGCGCAAGCAATTGGCCATTTGTAGTCAGGCTGATATCACCCAGACCGAGCCGGCCGACATCACGCATAAAGGTGTCGAGCTTGGGGCTGATCAGCGGCTCACCGCCGGTGATGCGCAAGCGCTCGATGCCTGCAGCTTCGATCAGATAGGCCACGCCGCGCACCATGGCTTCGGCCGACAGCTCATCCTGTGCCGCCACCAGCCGTTTACCGTTGGGTACGCAGTAAGTGCAGGCGTAGTTGCAGGCTGAAGTCAGGCTGATCCGCAAATTGCGAAAACGTCTGCCCTGGCGATCAACGATCATGAATGACTCCGGCGCGGGGGAAATGGGTCGCTGCAAAACCTGACTCATAAATCAGGTTTTGGCAAGACCCAAGCCTGAGTATAAGCCTCAAGGCCATAAGCCATGAAGGCAAATACAGGCTGTGGTTACTCGACTGCCGGGGTGTCGGTGTCACGCTTGCGCTTGTTGCCCATGCGCACGCCGATGTCCATCAGGAACTGGAAAAAGCCCTCCTGATCTTCCAGCACATTGCTCCAGAACGGCGAGTGATACAGCGCCACCGCACCATGCACCAGGGCCCAGGCCGCGCAATAATGGAAGTAAGGCGGCACGTCTTCGAGCTTGCCTTCGCTGATGCGGCCCTTGATCAGCAGGGTCAGGCGCTCAAAGTTGGAAGCGCGGATCTTGTGCAGCTCTTCGACCAGTTCAGGCACCTGATTGCCCTTGACCACCTTCTCTTCAAGGCGATCAAACAATCGGTAGCGCTGCGGGTCGCGCATGCGGAACTCAAAGTAGGCACGGGACAGCGCCTCCTTGTCTTTATCCACATCGGCGGAATGCAGCAGCTCGTTCAAATCGCGCTCGTAATCGAGCATCAGGCGCAGGTAGATTTCGGCCTTGGACTTGAAGTGCTTGTAGATCGTGCCTTTGCCGATACCCACGGCATCAGCGATCATCTCGACGGTGACACTGTCTTCACCCAGGTCGAGGAACAGCTTGAGCGCGGTATCGAGAATTTCTTGCTCACGGCGACGAAACTCACGGACCTTACGGGGTTCTTTGTGCATAAGAAAAGGTCTGTTCGGGTCAAAATCGAAGCGGAGTATTATGCATTAGTCACGCTAAATTGCACGGATCATCCTGCATATCGATGGGTTCAAACGATTTACCCACGATTAGATGAGCACTCAAGCGAAGCTGGGGTATTCCAAATCTGTTTAAAAAACGATCAGCTGCGGCTGGACGTTCGACAAAGCTGACCAATACTTATCATGTCGGCGTGACATCCCCCCCAAAGTGCTGCGCCGATATTGGCCGCAATGGAATGTGTGCCTTTGTTTTACTCCTAATGGTCTTAACCCGGATTCCCCAGAGCCCGGGTTTTTTTTGCCTGCTGTTCAGTTAAACGCCAAACCTGTAGGAACCGGCTTGCTCGCGATACAGGCACTCGGTTTAGCAGACACACCGCAGCGATCCCATCGCGAGCAAGCCCGCCCCCTCAAAGCCACGCAATCATCTGACCCGTGCCAGCGGGAACAGGCGCTTGAAGTTTTCGGTGGTTTGCTCTGCAAAGCGTTCGTAGGACTCACCGCGCAACATCGCCAAAAACTCAGCCACTTCACGCACGTATTGCGGCAGGTTTGGCTTGCCACGATGGGGGATCGGGGCGAGGTAAGGCGAGTCGGTCTCCACCAGCAGCCGGTCGGCAGGCACCTGACGGGCCACATCGCGCAGGGCATCAGCATTGCGAAAGGTCACAATCCCCGACAACGAGATGTAGTAACCCATGTCCAGCGCCGCCCTGGCCATGTCCCAGTCTTCGGTAAAGCAATGCAGCACACCGGCCTGCGGCAACGCTGCCTCACGCAACATGTCCAGGGTATCGGCGCGGGCACCGCGGGTGTGGATCACCACCGGCTTGCCGGTCTGTTGTGCCGCCTCCAGGTGAACCCTGAACGACAGTTGCTGCAAATCGGCTGCTTCAGGCTCGTAGTGGTAGTCCAGGCCAGTTTCACCAATGGCCACCACCCGTGGGTGATTCAACTCGCCCAACAGCCAGTCAAGCGCCGGTGCGGCACCGGGTTGTACGTCCAGCGGGTGGACGCCCACCGAGCAGTCCACATCGGCATAGCGCTCAGTCAGGGCTTTGACATCGGCCGCGTTGTCGGCGCTTACGCCAATGCATAGAAAATGCCCGACACCACGTTGGCGCGCAGCCTCAAGGGCGGCATCCAGCGAGCCGTCATGGGCGCTCAGATCAAGACGATCGAGATGGCAATGGGAGTCAACCAGCATACAAAAAATTACCTGTTTATCAATTCAGTCAGATCAGCGCTGGCCGGGCAGGCCTGCCCACTGCACCAGCAACGCTTCAAGCAACAGATCACGGTTGAGGTTGGCCTTGCTCAAGACCTTCTGGCGCTGGGCAAGAATCCAGTCCTGAATAGTCAGGACTTTGTCCTGCGCAGTCTTCTGCGCCAGGTACTGCAGCACTTTGCGCATGTCCTCCAGCCCGAGACCGGCTTCGTCCTGAGTCAGTTGATAGCGCAGGATCAGGTTCGACCAGTCGCAAAACCAGTCAAACAGCAACAGCAGCGGGATGGCTTTCCAGCTTTCAGCCAACTGACTGGCCGACAACTCGCGCTTGAGCAGTTTTTTAACCCCCTCAACCACCGCCGCACGCTGCTCGCGCACACCCTGAGCCTGCAGCTTGACGGCCACCAGGGGGGAACCGGCTGCCAGAGTCAGTAATTCGACCCGCTCGGCCTCAGGGGTATCGGGCAGCGCATGGGCCAGCCATTCAAGGCTCAGCGCTTCACTTGGCAACGGGCAGGCCTGCTGCACACAGCGGCTGCGAATGGTCGGCAGCAACCGGCTGGACTGATGACTGACCAACAGCAAGACAGTGTTGCCCGAGGGTTCTTCAAGGCTTTTGAGCAAGGCGTTGGCGGCGTTGATGTTCATCGCCTCCACCGGCTCGACCAGCACCACCTTGCGCCCGCCCAACTGGGCGGTCTGCACCACAAAACTGACCAGATCACGCACCTGGTCAACCTTGATCGCCTTGTCAGCCTCTTCAGGCTCAAGAATGTAGTTGTCGGGGTGACTGCCCGCCGCCAGCAACGAACAGGACTTGCACGTACCGCAAGCCTCAAGCCCGACCGGCTGCTTGCACAGCAGGCTGGCCATCAGCCGCTCGGCCAGCGCCCGCTTGCCGATGCCCGCCGGGCCGTGCAGCAGGTAGGCATGAGCGTGCTGCGCGCGCCCGGCCATCTGCTGCCACAGGCCGTCTTGCCACGGATAAGCCTCAGCCACGGTGCATGCCCAGCAAT
Source organism: Pseudomonas sp. TWR1-1-3 (assembly GCF_049896805.1). NCBI lineage: Bacteria > Pseudomonadati > Pseudomonadota > Gammaproteobacteria > Pseudomonadales > Pseudomonadaceae > Pseudomonas > Pseudomonas sp. TWR1-1-3. The sequence continues at coordinate 245,771 of NZ_JAFCUZ010000002.1, forward strand.
TGCGGTAACAGGGCGTCGAGCTGGCCCTGCACCTGCTCCAGGGTTTGTGCGGCATCGATCAGGCGGTAGCGCCCGGGCTCAAGCCTGGCACGTTCAAGGTAGGTACTGCGCACGGCGTCAAAGAAGGTGCGGCCTTCCTGCTCAAAGCGGTCGAGGCGACCGCGGGCACTGGCACGGGCCATGCCGACTTCGATTGGCAGATCGAACACCAGGGTCAGATCCGGGCGCAGAGCTCCCTGAACAAAGGTCTCCAGGGTGGCGATGCGCTCACGGGGCAAGCCCCGGCCACCGCCCTGATAGGCATAGGTGGCGTCGGTAAAGCGATCACACAGCACTACTGCACCACGGGCCAGCGCCGGGCGAATGACTTCGGCCAGATGCTGGGCGCGGGCAGCGAACACCAGTAACAGCTCGGTATCGGCACACATAGCGTCGTCGCTGGGCGTGAGCAGCAGCTCGCGGATGCGCTCGGCCAGCGGCGTGCCGCCAGGTTCGCGGGTCAGCACCACGTCGATGCCTGCGGCGCGCAAACGCTCTGCCAGGTACTCGCGATTGGTACTTTTGCCCGCGCCTTCGGGGCCTTCCAAGGTAATAAACAAGCCAGTCACAAGCGGCAATCCTTAATCAGTGTCTTTCGGACTTTGCGGCTCGACCGGGGCGCTTGCCGGTTCAGCAGCGGGGGTCGGCGCAGGGCTCGAACGATAATCGGCCCGACGTTTGATCTGGAATTCACGCACAGCAGAGTTGTGCGCATCCAGGTCATCGGAAAACGTGTGGCTGCCATCGCCCTTGGCCACAAAGTACAGGCTGGTGCCATCCGCCGGGTGCAGTGCGGCATAAATGGCCTCACGCCCGACCATGGCAATCGGTGTCGGCGGCAGACCGGGAATGGTGTAGGTGTTGTACGGCGTAGGCTCGCGCAAATGGGCGCGGGTCAGTTTGCCGTTGTATCGCTCACCCAGACCGTAGATCACCGTAGGATCGGTTTGCAGTGGCATGCCGATTTTCATCCGACGCACAAATACTCCGGCAATTTGCCCACGCTCTTGTGGCACGCCGGTTTCTTTTTCCACCAGGGAAGCCATGATCAGCGCCTGGTATGGCGTTGTATAGGGTACGCCCGGGTCACGCTGCTCCCATTCCTGGGCCAGCACTTTATCCAGACGATCGTAGGCCTTTTCCAGCAACTGGGCATCGGTCATCCCACGCACAAAACGGTAGGTATCAGGGAAAAACCGCCCTTCCGGGAATACCCCTTCGTGCCCGAGTTTGGCCATGACTTCGCTGTCGCTCAGGCCGTCGAGGGTCTGTTCGATTTTTTCGTGTTTGGCCAGGGCGCTACGCACCTGGCGAAAGTTCCAGCCTTCAACCAGAGTCAGGCTGTATTGCACCACCTCACCACGCTGCCACACACCGATCAACTCCTGGGCGGTCATGCCCGGAGTCATGCGATATTCGCCGCTGTGCAAAGGCTGGCCTTCAAGGTTAAAGCGCCAGTAAAGACGCAGCCAGAATGCGTCTTGCAGGGTACCGTCAGCTTCCAGTCGATTGAACGTGCCAGTCGGCGTGGCGCCGGCCGGGACATCGAGCAATTGCTCTTGCGTCAGGTTCAGCGGCTGGTCGAGCGCCGAGTTGAGCTTCCAGGCACTGACGCCCAGCAGCAAGCCCGCCAGCACCAGACCTGTCTCCAGCAGCACCAAGATTTTACGTTTCACGAATCAGACATCCAGTAAGGTGCGAGCAATACCTTGCAGTTTACGGGTCAGCGGCCCCACCGGCCAGCTAAGGTCTGCAAAAGCGCGCACCGGCCAAATGCCATATACGCTGTTGCAGAGAAAGAGTTCATCGGCCTGTTGCAACTGCGCAAGGCTGATATCGGTAACATGGCAAGGGATGCCCAGGCGCCCGGCCTCGGCCAGCAGTGCAGCCCGCATCACGCCAGCCACACCGCAGCGGCGCAGGTCGGCAGTCAGCAAAACGCCGTCACGCACAATAAACAGATTGCTGAACACACCTTCAATCACCCGCCCCGAGGTATCGCGCATCAAGCCCTCGGCACAGGCCGGGTCTTGCCATTCGGAGCGCGCAATGACCTGTTCAAGTCGATTGAGGTGTTTGAGCCCGGCCAATAGCGGTTGCTCGGCCAGACGGGTGGCACAGTCGAACAGGGTGATACCGTGCAGCGCATTGGCTTCAGGCCAGGCAGCCGCCGGGCTGGCTTGCAGAATTCTTCGAGGCATGGCCCCGGGGGATATACCATAACCGCGCTGGCTGTCGCCGCGGGTCAGGATGAGCTTGAGGACGCCCTCGCCCATCGCGTGGGCGTAAGCCAGCAATTCGCTGCGGATCAGTGCTTGATCCGCAACAATCGCCAGCCGGGAACACCCTTGCGCCAGGCGCTGCAGGTGCAGCTCCAGCAGCAACGGCGTGCCTGCCTTGACGGCGATGGTCTCGAACAGTCCATCGCCATAGGCCAGCCCACGGTCTTTAAGCGACGCCAGGGCGCTCGCCGGTTGACCGTCGACCCAGCTTTGCATTACTCGGCGTACCGGCGAAACACCAGCGAGCCGTTGGTGCCACCAAAACCGAACGAGTTGGACAGCACCACATCGATCGGCATTTCGCGCGGCGTGTGCGCCACGAAATCCAGGTCGCAGCCCTCATCAGGCTCATCGAGGTTGATGGTCGGCGGCGCAATCTGGCTGTTGATGGCCAGTACGCTGAAGATTGCCTCGACTGCACCGGCGGCACCCAACAGGTGACCGGTCATGGACTTGGTCGAACTCACGGCCAGGTTGTAGGCGTGATCGCCGAACACCGACTTGATCGCCGAAACTTCTGCCAGGTCACCGGCAGGCGTCGAGGTGCCGTGGGCGTTGATGTACTGCACCTGATCAGGGTTGACCCGGGCATCACGCAAGGCATTGGTGATGCAGCGTGCCGCACCCGCACCGTCAGCCGGAGGCGAGGTCATGTGGAAAGCGTCACCGCTCATACCAAAACCGATCAGCTCGGCGTAGATGGTCGCGCCACGCGCCTTGGCATGCTCGAGCTCTTCGAGCACCAGCGCGCCGGCACCGTCGGACAGCACAAAACCGTCACGGCCCTTGTCCCACGGACGGCTGGCCCGGGTCGGGTCGTCGTTGCGGGTCGACAGCGCACGGGAAGCACCAAAGCCGCCCATGCCCAGACCGCAAGCAGCCATTTCTGCGCCACCTGCAATCATCACATCGGCTTCGCCGTAGGCAATGTTGCGCGCCGCCATGCCAATACAGTGCGTACCGGTGGTACAGGCTGTGGCGATGGCGTAGTTAGGCCCCTGTGTACCCAGGTGGATAGACAGAAAGCCGGAAATCATGTTGATGATCGAGCCCGGCACAAAAAACGGAGAAATCCGTCGCGGGCCTTGCTCGTGCAGGGTACGGCTGGTTTCTTCGATATTGGTCAGACCGCCAATACCCGACCCCATTGCCACACCGATGCGCTCACGATTGGCGTCGGTAACTTCCAGGCCGGAATTGCGCACAGCCTGAAACCCGGCTGCCAGACCGTATTGAATAAACAGGTCAAGTTTTCGGGCTTCTTTGACGGAGAGGTAGTCCTCAACGTTAAAGCCCTGTACCGAGCCGCCAAAACGGGTGGAATAGGCAGAAAGATCCGTGTGTTCGATCAGACCAATGCCACTACGGCCTGCCAGAATGCCTTGCCAGGTGCTCGGAACATCCGCACCCAGTGGCGACAACATCCCCATACCGGTGACTACGACGCGTCTACGCGACACAGCACTCTCCTTTATTCTATTGACGACACTTTGCATCACACCTAAAGAAAAAACCGCACGCCAGAGCGGCAGTGCGGTTTTTCCATGACAGCGAGCAACGATTACAAACTATTACGCCTGGTGGCTAGTAACGTAGTCGATTGCTGCTTGTACAGTAGTGATCTTTTCAGCTTCTTCGTCAGGAATCTCAGTCTCGAATTCCTCTTCCAGAGCCATCACAAGCTCAACGGTGTCAAGGGAGTCGGCACCCAGGTCTTCAACGAAGGAAGCGGCATTGGTCACTTCTTCTTCTTTAACGCCCAGTTGCTCGGCAACGATTTTCTTGACGCGCTCTTCGATGGTGCTCATACCTTGTTTTCACTCCTAATGGACAAATTCAGGCAGCTGGCCAGTGGGCAAGTGTATCGAAAGCCTTTTCGGTTTTTCAACTGAAAGCTTTGCACTCACCCCGCAACAACCGGCCACCTATAAAAAGATTGCAGCTTTATAACGGATTTTAGACAGCTCGTATGACATTTTTTTGAAGCAATCCGTCACATTTAACTCATGTACATCCCGCCGTTGACCGGAATTGTAGCCCCGGTCACGTAGGCTGCACCGTCGGATGCCAGGAAAGCGACCACGTTTGCGATCTCTTGAGCCTGGCCCAGACGGCCCAGCGGAATCTGCGTCTGCAAGGCTTCGCGCTGTGCTTCTGGCAGCTCACGGGTCATATCGGTGTCGATAAAACCTGGAGCGACCGAGTTGACAGTGATCGAGCGAGAGCCCACTTCACGTGCCAGAGCACGACCGAAACCTTCAAGGCCTGCCTTGGCGGCGGCGTAGTTTACTTGGCCAGCGTTGCCCATGGCACCCACAACAGAGCCAATATTGATAATTCGTCCCCAACGGGCCTTGGTCATGCCGCGCAAAACACCTTTGGACAGGCGATACAGACTGTTCAGGTTGGTGTCGATGACATCATGCCATTCGTCATCTTTCATGCGCATCATCAGGTTATCACGGGTGATACCGGCATTATTGACCAGGATCGCCGGCGCGCCGAACTGCTCCTGAATGCTCGCCAGTACCGCAGCAACCGATTCATTGCTGGTCACGTTGAGTTCCATGCCAGTGCCCTGAACACCGTTTTCTTTCAGGGTGGCAGCGATGCGCTCGGCACCGGAAGCGGAAGTCGCCGTACCAATGACAATGGCGCCCTGACGACCCAACTCCAACGCGATAGCCTGGCCAATGCCACGGCTTGCGCCTGTTACCAGTGCAACTTTACCTTGCAAGCTCATGCAGGCTTCTCCTGATTCAGACCAGAGCCAAGCGCGCAGCGGCGAAGGCATCCGGGGTATTCAAATTGTGAGTGGTAACGCCTTCGGCACAGCGCTTGCTGATGCCCACCAGGACCTTGCCCGGACCGCACTCGACCAGGTCAACCGGACCATTGGCCGCCAGGGCCTGAACCGATTCAACCCAGCGCACAGGCTTGTACAGCTGCTCAAGCAAATCGCGCTTGAGGGTTGGCAAATCGGCTGCCACCGCGGCGCTGACATTCTGCACCAGGGCAATGGCCGGCATTTTCCAGTCGATCGCTTCAATGGACTCGGCAAAACGCTCGGCAGCTGGACGCATCAGTTCGCAGTGCGACGGTACGCTTACCGGCAACGGCAAGGCACGCTTGGCGCCCTTGGCCTTGCACAGTTCCATGGCGCGCTCGACAGCGGCCTTGGCCCCGGCAATCACGACCTGACCCGGCGAGTTGAAGTTGACCGCGCTGACCACTTCGCCTTGCGCAGCTTCAGCACAGGCAGCCAGTACATCGGCATCTTCCAGACCCAGGATCGCCGCCATGGCGCCCTGCCCGGCCGGTACGGCCTCTTGCATCAACTGACCACGACGCTCGACCAGCTTGACCGCCTCGGCCAGGGTCAGGCATTCGGCGGCCACCAGCGCGCTGTACTCGCCCAGGCTGTGGCCGGCAACGAAGTCAGGACGCTTGCCGCCTTCAGCCAGCCACAGACGCCAAAGGGCAATCGAGGCCGCAAGGATGGCAGGCTGGGTGATATCAGTCTGGTTCAGCTTCTCGGCAGGACCTTCCTGGGTCAGCGCCCACAGGTCGTAACCCAGGGCGTCAGACGCTTCTTTAAATGTTTCCAGGACCAGCGGATGTGCCGCGCCCAGCTCGGCCAACATGCCGAGGGACTGCGAACCCTGCCCTGGAAAGACGAATGCGAGGGATGTAGACATGTAACAAGCCCCTAATGATCTTGTCGTCGGAGAATTGACGTCCTGCCGTGGCGGACGCAAGAAACTGACAGTTGGATGGCTGATTGGACCGGGCGGTCACATTTAAGCGCCCGACCGCTAAAACGCCTACGGCAACAACCCTTCAAGGCGCCCATACAAACGCTTTGGCAGGTCTTCATGGATTTCAATCAGCGCACGTTCAATTGCACTTTGAAAGCCCTGAGCACCTGCCGAACCGTGACTCTTGACCACAATGCCCTGCAAGCCGAGAAAGCTCGCACCATTATGCCGCGCCGGCGCCAGATCCGCCTGCAAGCGCCGCATCAACGGCAATGCCAGCACGCCCACGAAGCGACTGAACAGGTTGCGCCTGAACACCGCCTCAAGCCGGCTCGAAATCATCGTTGCCAGGCCTTCGCTGGACTTGAGCATGATGTTGCCGACAAACCCGTCACACACCACCACATCAGCTTCGCCCCGATACACCCCGTCGCCTTCGACAAAACCGATGTAATGCAACCCCGGCGCCGCCTGCAACAATGCCGCCGCCTCCTTGACCTGCTGATTGCCCTTGACGTCCTCGGTACCGATATTGAGCAAGGCGACCCGCGGACGAGGCACACCAAGCGCCTGCGCCGCCACCGAGCCCATCACCGCAAACTGGAACAACTGACTGGCCGTGCAATCGACATTCGCCCCCAGATCCAGCAACTGACAGTAGCCGGTCTGGGTCGGAACTGCCGCCACCATCGCTGGACGGTCGATGCCCGGCAAGGTCTTGAGCACATGCCGGGACAAGGCCATCAGCGCCCCCGTGTTACCGGAACTGACACAAGCTTGCACCTTGCCATCACGGAGCAACTCCAGAGCAACGCGCATGGACGAGTCCGGCTTGCTGCGCAGGGCATGGGAAGGCCGCTCATTCATGGCAATGACTTCTGAAGCCGGGACAATCGACAGGCGCGAGCGATCCACAGCCGAATGGCCAGCGATCAGGGATTCAAGTAGGGAAGGTTGACCAACGAGGGTCAGATGCAGCGAGGGAGTAGCAGACAGGCAGGCAATACAGGCCTGAACAATGCTGCGGGGACCGAAGTCCCCGCCCATTGCGTCGATCGCGATGACCTGAGCGGACAAGTGATTACTCGTCAGCGCCCTTGTCGATCACTTTACGACCACGGTATACGCCTTCTGGCGATACGTGGTGACGCAGGTGAATTTCACCGGTGGTTTTTTCTACAGACAGAGTGCTAGCCGAAAGAGCATCGTGCGAACGACGCATGTCACGGGCAGAGCGGGATTTTTTGTTCTGCTGAACAGCCATAATTGATTAACTCCTAAACGTTTGGGTCACGCTTTAACTGCGCCAATACACTGAACGGGTTGGACCGCGTTACCTCGTCCTCGCCTGGTTCGGGCTCATCGAGACCCGCCGGCTGCTGGCATTCTTCCGGATGATGAGCAGGCACAATGGGCAAGGCGAGCAAAAGCTCCTCCTCGATCAGTGCATGCAGATCCAATGGATCTTCGCCCAGTTCCAGCACGTCATAACCTTTCGGTAACGACTGGGTATTCGCACCCTCTTTCACCACGGCGTAACTGCATTCGCTGTGGATCGGCAGGGTGACCAGCTCAAGACAACGCTGGCAAACCATCTTGACCTCGACGTCGATGGAGCTGTGTATTACCACAGATCTACGTTCGTCGCGCTCAAAAACAAATTTAGCCTGGACCGTACCGACATCGTCGGAAAGCGGATCGCAGAGTCTCTCCAAATCAGCCAGCAACACTTCACCTTGAAGGGTAGTGCCACGATCAGCCAATTTGCGCGGGTCAACGTGAGGTGGAATCGGGTCATTCAACATAGGCGCAGCATTCTAGGGAGGACCCCTTCACGTGTCAAAGGAAATTGTGTCTGTGCGACATTGCGTACGAGCATTAGAATCGTCAACTGCCTACAGGAGTCGCGCATGCTACCTTTATTACTCGCTTCAAGCTCGGTTTATCGCCGCGATTTATTGTCTCGCCTGCGTCTGCCCTTCACGTGCAGCTCGCCGGATATCGACGAAGGCCATCATCAAGGCGAGACCGCCATCGAACTGGTCAAGCGCCTGTCGCTGGAAAAAGCCCGCGCGCTGGCTGCCAGCCATCCGAATCATCTGATTATCGGCTCGGACCAGGTTGCCGTACTCGACGGACGGATCATCGGCAAACCCCACACTTACGAAAAAGCGCACCAGCAATTGACCACGGCAAGCGGTGCCAGCGTCAGCTTCCTGACCGGCCTGACTCTGCTCAACAGCCAGACCGGCCATTATCAGACCGATTGCGTGCCGTTTACCGTACATATGCGCAGCCTGAGCGCAGAGCAGATCGAACGCTATCTGCGCGCCGAGCAGCCCTACGACTGCGCAGGCAGCTTTAAAGCCGAAGGGCTTGGCGTGAGCCTGTTTCAGCGCACCGAAGGCGATGACGCCACCAGCCTGGTCGGCCTGCCACTGATCCGACTGGTGGACATGCTGCTTGCCGAGGGCGTACACCTGCCATGAATAAGCCTGGCAATCTGTAGCAGCTGCCGAGGAACGAAGGCTGCGTTCGGCAGCTGCTACGCGACATAGAGCCTCTAAACTTTTTGCCAGCCATAAAAAAACCGGCCCTCTTTCAGGCCGGCTTGTTTGAAACACTCAACAATCAGCGCAGCGTCGGCCCCTGAAAGCCCATCCACATGGCCAATTGCTCAGCCACGCTGGCACCGAGCTTTTTCGAGAAGCGGTCGAAAGCCGATTCCTGCACCGTGAAGTCCACCAGCTCCTTGGCGCCGATCACGTCACGGGCAACCGAACTGGTATTGCCCAGCCCGTCAATCAACCCCAGCGGCAGCGCCTGCTGCCCCGTCCAGACCAGGCCCGAGAACAGCTCCGGGTGCTCCTTGTCTTTCAGGCGATCGCCACGCCCCTGCTTGACGCTGTCAATGAACTGCTGGTGCGTCACATTCAACACACCCTGCCAGAACTTGGTCTCGTCCGGCTTTTCCGGCTCAAACGGATCCAGGAACGCCTTGTGGTCGCCCGACGTGTAAGCACGACGCTGAATACCCAGCTTGTCCATCGCACCGACGAAACCGAAGCCTGCCGCCGTCACGCCAATCGACCCGACGAGACTGGCCTTGTCGGCGTAGATCTCATCAGCAGCACTGGCAATGTAATAAGCCCCGGATGCCCCCAGATCGGAAATCACCGCATACACCTTGGTATCGGGATGCAGCCCACGCAGGCGACGGATTTCATCGTAGACATAACCCGACTGCACAGGACTGCCGCCCGGGCTGTTGATGCGCAGCACCACCCCCTTGACCCGCGGATCGTCAAACGCAGCCTGCAGGCTGGTGACCAGATTGTCGGCACTGGCCGGCTCCTTATCGGCAATCGGACCACGCACATCGATCAGCGCGGTGTAGCTGGAACCGCCGACAGCGCTGCGCTCCATACTCACCAACGGGGTAAACAGCAACAACACCGCAATCAGGTAGCAGAACATCAACACCTTGAAGAAAATGCCCCAGCGCCGCGAGCGGCGCTGCTCCTGAATGCCCGCCAACAGGGTTTTTTCCAGCAACTGCCAGCTTTTGTCACCACCGACAGTGTTTTCAGCCGCAGAGGGCGCCTTCCATTGATCGACCATGCACTACCCCAGCAAAGATCTTAATTAGCCTGGCGATCAAGCCAGGCACGCAACTCGGGAAAACTGTCAATTGCCAACCGGGGCTCGAACGTCAGCAAGCGCTCCATCGATTGAGCACCATAGCCTACCGCAACCGAGTCGATACCCGCATTGCGCGCCATCAGCAAATCAAAGGACGCATCACCCACCATCAACGCCTGCTGCGGACACACATCGCAATGAGCCAGGATCTGATTGAGCATCAACGGATCAGGCTTGCTGGCGGTCTCGTCTGCAGCACGTGTGATATCGAAGAAATCCTCCCAGCCGTGAGCCTTGAGCACGCGATCAAGACCACGACGAGCCTTGCCCGTGGCCACCGCCAGACGATAGCCCTGAGCACGGAATGCTTCCAGCGATTCCCGGACTCCCGCAAACAACGGCGAAGGCTCGGCATCCATGGCGATATAAATATCGGCATAGTGCTGGCGGAAGGCAATCACCTGCTCCGGGGGCATGTCGGGGTAAAGGGTCAGGATCGCCTCAGGCAACCCCAGGCCGATAATCCCCTTGACCGCCTGCGCATCACGCACCGGAAGCCCCGCACGTTGCGCCGCACCCTGCATCGCCGTGACAATCCGACCAATGGAATCAGCCAGCGTGCCATCCCAGTCAAAAATGAGCAGCTTGTACTCAGTAAGGGGCACTCAGACGCTCCACGGTTTTGGCCCACATTTCATCGACCGGGGCCTGGAATTTCATTTCAGTCCCATCGGGCATCGGCACGGTCAGCATGTAGGCATGCAGAAACAGGCGCTTGCCGCCCAGGTCGCGGATTTCCTTGGAGAACCCCTCATCACCGTACTTGCTGTCGCCGGCAATGCAATGCCCGGCATGCAGGGTATGCACACGGATCTGGTGAGTACGCCCGGTAATCGGTCGCGCTTCGACCATGGTTGCAAAATCACCAAAGCGGCGCAGCACCTTGAACACAGTGACCGACTCTTTGCCTTCGTCTTCGTTGACTTCAACCATGCGCTCACCCGAACGCAAGTTGCTCTTCATCAGCGGCGCACGCACCTGCTTGATGGACGCCGCCCAGTTGCCACGCACCAGAGCCATATAACGCTTGTCGATACCATCGCCGCGCAGGGCTTCGTGCAGGTGACGCAGCATGCTGCGTTTTTTGGCAATCATCAGCAGGCCGGACGTGTCACGGTCCAGGCGATGCACCAGCTCCAGCTCCTTGACGTCCGGGCGCATCTGACGAAAGGCTTCAATCACGCCAAAGGTCAGGCCGCTGCCGCCGTGCACGGCGATGCCTGCTGGCTTGTTCAATATAATCAGGGCCTTGTCTTCATAGACAATGGCCGCCTCAAGGCGCAGCAACAAACCCTGGGCCACAGGCACCGGCTCGTCGCGCTCAGGCACGCGAACCGGCGGCACGCGCACGATATCGCCGGCCTGCAGCTTGTACTCGGGCTTGATCCGGCCCTTGTTCACACGCACTTCGCCTTTACGCAAAATGCGGTAAATCAAGGTCTTGGGAACACCCTTGAGCCGAGCAAGAAGGAAGTTGTCGATGCGTTGGCCGGCATATTCCGGCGAGACCTCAAGCAGCTGGACGCTGGGGGTCGGGGGGGTAGTCGTCGTCATGCCGTGAATGATAACAATTTTTTATGGAATTGAAGCACTTAATCATTGCTGCTATAGTCGCGAACGCCGCCAAAAGCGGCCTGGACAGAGGATTAACGGTGAACAACCGGCCCTGACCAACGCTCTTGATCAGGACGCGAGGCCGTCCTACGGGGCTTTTGCTGGATACGCAAGACCTGGAGTTGTAACAAGCGCAGGTGACATGAGGCCTGAAGCGAGCCTGGAAAGCAGAGTGCAAACTCGCCTTTTACGCCGATATTCACGGCCAGTTCACAAAGTGCAGTCAGCCTCGGGAATTTCGAGCGAATGCTTCGGAAACAACGCCTTTATTAGCCATGATGCGTGAACTCCCCTTTGGAGAACACGGTAAATGCCAACCCGCTGCGGATTCTGCGCGCGGCAGCACCCGAATTATCAGGGATACGTGTAGGGTGGAGATGCACAACCGCCGGACTGTGTAGCAATAGGCTTTATCAAGACGCTTCATCTCGTCCACAGCCGCCGGTTGATTCCTCCTCCTGACCAGACTTTTGCTTAAGAGGTGCATTAGCACCACAGCAAGCAGGAAGCGTAAGTCGCGACTTCGCCCCCAAGGGTCGAACCTCGCTGTACACAGGAGTGGCCAACAACTCCTGACGCACCTGACACCGACCATGAGAAGTCGTGTGTGCCGAACGCCGTTTCCGGTAGCCCGGAAACCGACGGTACAACATGAAAAGAATGCTGATTAACGCAACTCAACCTGAAGAGTTGCGCGTTGCACTGGTAGATGGCCAACGCCTCTACGACCTGGACATCGAGTCGGGTGCTCGCGAGCAGAAGAAAGCCAACATCTATAAAGGCCGTATTACTCGCATCGAACCAAGCCTTGAGGCTGCCTTTGTCGATTTCGGCTCCGAGCGCCACGGCTTCCTGCCCCTCAAAGAAATCTCCCGCGAGTACTTCAAGAAAGCCCCTGAAGGCCGCGTCAACATCAAGGACGTCCTGAGCGAAGGCCAGGAAGTCATCGTGCAGGTCGAAAAAGAAGAGCGCGGCAACAAGGGCGCAGCCCTGACCACGTTTATCAGCCTCGCCGGCCGCTACCTGGTCCTGATGCCAAACAACCCGCGTGCAGGCGGTATCTCCCGCCGCATCGAAGGTGAAGAGCGCAACGAACTGCGTGAAGCGCTGAACGGCCTGATCGCTCCTGCCGACATGGGCCTGATCGTTCGCACTGCCGGCCTTGGCCGCAGCAGTGAAGAAATGCAGTGGGACCTCGATTACCTGCTGCAACTGTGGACCGCCATCAAAGAAGCCTCGCTGGATCGCGCCGCACCCTTCCTGATCTACCAGGAAAGCAACGTGATCATCCGCGCCATCCGCGACTACCTGCGCCAGGACATCGGCGAAGTCCTGATCGACAGCGTTGAAGCCCAGGACGAAGCCCTGACCTTTATCCGCCAGGTGATGCCGCAGTACGCCAGCAAAATCAAACTCTACGAAGACAGCGTTCCGCTGTTCAACCGTTTCCAGATCGAAAGCCAGATCGAGACCGCTTTCCAGCGCGTCGTTGAACTGCCTTCCGGCGGCTCCATCGTTATCGACCCGACCGAAGCCCTGGTGTCCATCGACATCAACTCGGCCCGCGCCACCAAAGGCAGCGATATCGAAGAAACCGCACTGCAAACCAACCTTGAAGCGGCGGAAGAAATCGCCCGTCAGTTGCGCCTGCGCGACATCGGCGGCCTGATCGTCATCGACTTCATCGACATGACCCCGGCCAAAAACCAGCGCGCAGTGGAAGAAAAAGTCCGCGAATGCCTGGAAGCCGACCGCGCCCGCGTACAAGTGGGTCGTATCTCGCGCTTCGGCCTGCTGGAAATGTCCCGTCAGCGTCTGCGCCCATCCCTGGGTGAAAGCAGCGGCATCGTTTGCCCGCGCTGCAACGGCACCGGCATCATCCGTGATGTTGAATCGCTGTCGCTGGCGATCCTGCGCCTGATCGAAGAAGAAGCCCTGAAGGACCGCACTGCCGAAGTCCGCGCCCAGGTGCCAATCCCGGTTGCAGCGTTCCTGCTCAACGAAAAACGCAACTCGATCACCAAGATCGAACTGCGTACCCGTGCCCGCATCGTCATTCTGCCGAACGACCACCTCGAAACGCCGCACTTCGAAGTTCAGCGCCTGCGTGATGACAGCCCGGAAGCCCACACCAACCAGTCCAGCTATGAAATCGCTGCCGCTGCCGCTGAAGTGGAAGAAGTTCAACCGGCTGCCGCCACCCGCACCCTGGTTCGCCAGGAAGCCGCCGTTAAAACAGCACCGCCACGCACCTCGGCACCGGTTCCGACCGAAGCCGCTGCTGCTGCCGCACCTGCTCCTGCACCGGCGGCCACCATCGCCGAGCCAAGCCTGTTCAAGGGCCTGGTCAAGTCGCTGGTAAGCCTGTTTGCCTCCAAGGAAGAGCCTGCAGCACCGACCGTAGTCGAGAAGCCGGCAACCCCTGAGCGCCCTGCACGCAACGAAGAACGTCGCAACGGTCGCCAGCAGAGCCGTAACCGCAACGGTCGTCGTGACGAAGAACGTAAACCGCGCGAAGAGCGTGCTCCACGTGAAGAGCGTGCCGCTCGCGAACCACGCGAAGAGCGCAGCCCTCGCGAAGAGCGCAGCCCTCGCGAAGAAACTCCGGTTGTGGCTCAAGCCCCTCGCGAAGAGCGCGCACCGCGTCCACCGCGCGAAGAACGTGCGCCGCGTGCACCACGTGAAGACCGCAAGCCGCGTGGCGAACGCGAAGAGCGCGTACGTGAACTGCGCGAGCCTCTGGATGCAGCACCAGCCGTAGCCGCTGTGGCCGCTACCACTGCTGTAGCTGAAGAGCGCCCAGCCCGTCAGCCGCGTGAAGAGCGCCAGCCGCGCGCACCTCGCGAAGAACGTGCGCCACGCGAAGAGCAGGTTGTAGCTGCCGCTGAAGACGAAGAAGTGCTGAACGGTGAAGAGCAGTCCCAGGACGAGACCCAGGACAACGCCGAAGGCGATCGTCCACGTCGTCGCTCCCGTGGCCAGCGTCGTCGCAGCAACCGCCGCGAGCGTCAGCGTGACGCCAACGGCAACGTGATTGAAGGCTCGGAAGAGAACAGCGAAGAAGGCAACAGCCAGAATGCTCCTGCAACCACCTCTGAAGCAGCCGTCGTGGCCGTGACTGAAACCGTTGCCAGCCAGGTCGTCAGCGCTCCTGCTGAAGCCCAGGCGCACCAGCAGGCAGAACGCGCAACAGAAGTGGCCCAGGAATCGGCCCCGGTTGAAACCGTGGCCGTCGTTGAAGCTGACAAGGAAATTGTGGCTGTCGAAACACCTGCGGCCCAGGCCCCAGCTGTTGAAACCGCTGGCGAAGCAGCAACCAAAGTAGAAGCAGTCGCTGCCCAGGCACCGACCACTGAAACGCCTGTTGTTGAAACTCCAGTAGTAGAAGCACCGGTAGTAGAAGCGCCAACAGTAGAAGCAGTGACGCCGATCGAAGCCGTCAAGGCGCCTGAAGTTGAAGTTGCACCAGCTCAAGAAGCACAGCCTGAAGTCCAGGCCGTTGCCCAGCCGGTTGCAGCGACTCCAGAGCCAGTGGTTGAAGCCGTGGTGGAAGCACCAGCGGTCGAAACTCCGGTTATCGAAAAAGCACCGCATGCCCGCGAAGCCCGCGTTGTGCGCGCGCCAGTAGCAGAGCCTGCCGTTACTGAAGCCGTAGCAGAGCCTGTTGCCGCACCTGAAGTGGTAACCGTTGAAGCCGCGGTCGAAACGATAGTAGCCGTAGAGCCGGCCCCCGTTGAGACTGTTGTGACAACTGAAGTGGTTGAGGTAGTGGTTGCAGCAACTCCGGTTGTCAGCGCCCCAAGCAACGGTCGCGCACCTAACGACCCGCGTGAAGTACGTCGCCGCAAGCGTGAAGAGGCAGCTGCTGCAGCGGCCGCTCAGGCAACTGCGCATGAAGGCGTAGCCCAGGAAAAGGCACACGAGGATAAACCCCTCGCCTAATTCCAAAGGCCATTAAAAAGCCCCGCCAGTTCTGAACTGGCGGGGCTTTTTTTATGCCTTCGAATTAAATCAAAAAGGCCAGAACGAGCGACGACCTTTCTCCAGCTCACCGCGACATTGGCCAAGCTGTGCACCATAGGTTTTGGACTGCTGCTCGACTTTACGCGCCACCTGCATCAACCAGGGTTTGGCGCGATAGGTATTGCGACTGTAACCCCCCCTGCCCTCGTGATACGCCAGGTACTGGTTACAGGTATCCCACTTGGAGATCCCCAATTGCCGCTGGGTACCCGCGGTGTACCAACCGATAAACATGATGGCGTCAGCGAAATTGTCGCGCGACCCGGAACTGCCCATGCTGTTTTCAAAGTCACGCCATGCCGGAGGCTGAGCCTGTGCATAGCCGTAGGACGGGCTGACCCGGCCCCACGGGATGACCCACAAAAGGTAAGCACGAGGCGGAAGCGCATCGGCAACGAAGCTGCTTTCCTGCTTCATGATTGCCATCGCAACATGCACAGGCGTGCCCCAGCGCTCCTGCATCGCTACCGAGTCTTTGTACCAGGCCGGATACTGCCTATAGATACTGCACAGGTTGTTTTGATCTTTGGGCGGAGCAGTGACACAACCGGTCAACGTCACCAGTGCCAACGCCAGCACCCCTGCCGGTATGTGCTTCATTGATAGTCCAGACCGTTAATACAGGTTGGGCTCCATCTCCAGCTGCACCGCAAAGCGCTGCTCGATATCTGCCTGAATACGCTGCGCAAGGGCCAGCAACTGCAAACCGGTAGCCGACCCATAGTTGACCAGCACCAACGACTGCAGGCGATGCACTCCGGCATCCGCCTCACGAAAGCCCTTCCAGCCTGCAGTTTCGATCAGCCAGCCCGCCGCCAGCTTTACCTGGCCATCGGCTTGTGGGTAACCAATCAGGCCGGGGTGGGCCAATTTCAATTCCGCCGCCAGGCTTGCCGATACCAGCGGATTCTTGAAGAAGCTGCCGGCATTGCCCAACACCGCAGGGTCAGGCAGTTTTTCGCTGCGGATACTGCAGATAGCCCGACTTACATCACAGGCCGTCGGCTGCTCAATGCCCTGCTCGGCCAGGCGCTGACGCACAGGGCCGTACTCCAGATGCAGATGCATGGCCCTGCTCAGGGCAAAGCGCACACGCAAAATCAACCAGCGCCCGGCCTGCTGCTTGAACAGACTGTCACGATAGGCAAAGTTGCATTCGGCCAGACTGAACTCACGCAACTCGCCGGTTTGTCGGTCGAGCGCTGTAAGGCCTGCGAATACATCCTTGATCTCGACCCCATAGGCGCCGATATTCTGCATCGGCGCGGCACCCACGGTGCCAGGGATCAGGCTGAGGTTTTCCAGGCCCGACAAGCCCTGCTCAAGGGTCCACAGCACGAAGGCATGCCAGACCTCCCCCGCTTCAGCCTCCACCACTACCCGCTCGCCATCATCTTCCAGCAAGCGGATACCGCGACTGGCCATGCGCAAAACCAGCGCTGGCACATCGCCGGTCAACAGCAGGTTGCTGCCGCCGCCAATCACCAGCAACGGCAACTTGTGCTCAGCCGCACACAGCAAGGCCTGGCGCACATCATCATCGTTGTGCGCCTGGGCAAACAGGCTGGCCTTCACATCAACACCAAAGCTATTGAAGGGCTTGAGCGACGCATTGACCTGCATGTCCAAACTCATGACTCCAGCAAACGCCGAACGCGCTCAAGATCTTCCACGGTATCTACCCCGGCAGGCGGAGCTTCAAGCACATCGGCCACGTGAATACGCACACCATGCCACAGCGCCCGCAGTTGCTCGAGGCGCTCGGTGTTTTCGAGCCAGCAAGGCCCCCAGCTGACGAAGTCATGCAGGAAGCCCGCTCGATAGGCGTAGATGCCGATATGTCGACGGTAAGGCACGCCTGCTGGCAGTGCGTCCGGGTGCAGAGCAAAGTCATCCCGCGCCCAGGGCAACGTGGCCCGGCTGAAGGTCAGCGCCAGCCCGTTGATATCACTGACCACCTTGACCACATTGGGATTGAACAGCGTCTCGACATCATCGATAGGCTCGGCCAGGGTCGCCATGCTCGCCTCGCCATGGGCCGCCAGGTTGAGCGCAACCTGATCGATCACCTGTGGCGGGATCATCGGCTCATCGCCCTGCACGTTAACCACGATGGCATCGCTGGCCAGACCCAGTTGCGTAGCCACTTCGGCCAGGCGATCAGTGCCGGATTCATGGTCGGCACGGGTCAGCAGCACCTCGGCGCCGAACGCCTTGCAGGCCTCGACAATACGCATATCGTCAGTGGCAACGACCACACGTTGCGCGCTGCTTTTACAGGCCTGCTCCCAGACATGCTGGACCATCGGCTTGCCGGCGATCATTTGCAGCGGCTTGCCCGGTAAACGGGTCGAGGCATAGCGCGACGGGATAACGACGGTAAAAACCGGGATCATTTATCCAGACGCTCTTCGGCAGTGAGGGTGCGGGCTTCGGTTTCGAGCATTACCGGAATGCCATCACGGATCGGGTAAGCCAGGCCTGCGCCCTTGCTGATCAGCTCGGTCTTGTCGGCGCCGAGCTTGAGCGGGCCTTTGCAAACAGGGCAGGCGAGGATATCGAGCAGCTTGGTGTCCATAAATGTTCCCCTTGAGATGAGTTAGGGTAAAAGACGATCAGGTAAAAGACGCAGCAATTGTTGGTCAAACCACAACACAAAGGCCTCGGAAGGCACTGCGTCAACAGCCAGATACCACCAGTCGGATGACGCGAAGTCACGGCACTTCACCGCGTCCTTTTCGGTCATGACCACGGGTAATGATGGCGAGAAATTCAATATTTCGGCGCTATAAGGCGCGTGATCAGCAAACGCATGAGCAATTGGCCGCCAGTGTAGCGTTTCAAGGGTGGTGAAGAAACGCTGCGGGTTGCCGATACCGGCGACCGCATGCAGAGCCTGCTGCGCAGGAAAAAAGTCCAGCGCCTTGCGCTCCCCACTCACCAGATTCACCAGTGCGGTGGGTTGCAACGCAAAGGCAAAACCGCCCTGCGGGTCGCTGGCAGCGCCGTTATAGAGCACCGCGTCAACGCTCTGCAGGCGCTCGATCGGTTCGCGCAGCGGCCCGGCAGGCAGGCAACGGCCATTACCCAGGCCTCTGGCATTGTCGATCAACACCAGCTCCAGATCCCGCGCCATACGGTAGTGCTGCAACCCGTCATCCGACAGGATCAGGTCCAGCGGCTCGCTGGCCAGTAGCGCCTTGATCGCCCGACTGCGGTCGGGATCGATCATCAGGGGCACACCGGTGCGCTGCACGATCAGCAAAGGTTCATCCCCCGCCTGCACGGCACTTTGCTCGGCGCGTACACGCCACGGCAATTGTGGCGGGGTCGCGCCATAGCCGCGACTGACCACGCCAACGCGCAGCCCCTGGCGCTGACAGTGCTCTATCAGCCACAGGATTAATGGCGTTTTGCCGGTGCCGCCGACCGTGATGTTCCCCACCACGATCAACGGCACCGGCGGGCGATAGATCTCGCCCTCACCGGCGACAAAACGTGCCCGCTTGCGCTCAACCACCCGTCGGTAGAGGCATTCGAGTGGTCGCAACAGGGTCAGCAGCGGATGCCCGGCATACCAGGCACGCAGTAAACGATCGGACATGGCCATCAGGGAGTCGTCTGCGCCTCAACCGTGGTCATGCGCAAATGGCTAAAGCCGAGCTTGCCGGCCGCGTCCATCGCGGTGATGACCGCCTGATGTTGCGTTTTGCCATCGGCGCTGATCGACAGCGGCAAACGGGTATCGCCACCGGACTCTTTCTGCAGGGCCTCCATCAGGCTGGCCAGATCATTCTTGGGCAACAACTGGTTATTCACCGAGAAAACCCCGTCTGCGCTGATGGCGATATCCAGTTGCTTGCCATTCTGCTCATCGCTGGGTGAACCGCTGACAGCCTCCGGCAGATCGACGCGCAACTGGGTTTCGCGGGTGAAGGTGGTGGTCACGACAAAAAACAGCAACAGGATAAACACCACGTCAATCAATGACGCGAGGTTGATATCAACTGTTTCCCGTGGCTTGCGGCGAAATTTCACGCTTTGCTCCCGACCATATCGACTTCACGGTCGCCCTGAACCACTTCAACCAGCTTGATTGCCTCCTGCTCCATGCCAACCACCAGGTCGTCAACACGACGCTGCAGGAAACGATGGAAGAATACGGCCGGGATACCCACCATCAGGCCTGCGGCCGTGGTGATCAGCGCCTTGGAAATACCACCCGCCAGCACCGCAGCATTGGAGGTCATTCCCGAGCCCATGAACGAGCTGAAAATATCGATCATGCCCAGCACCGTACCCAGCAGCCCCAGCAAGGGCGCCATTGCGGCAATGGTGCCCAGGGTATTGAGGTAGCGCTCAAGCTCATGAATGACGCGCGCGGCGGCCTCTTCAATGCACTCTTTCATGATTTCGCGACCATGACGGGAGTTGGCCAGGCCCGCGGCAAGAATCTCACCCAGAGGCGAGTCGGCACGCAATTGCTTGAGTTTTTCCTTGTCCATTTGCTTGTCTTTGATCCAGACCCAGACCTGACCGAGCAGATGCTCCGGGGTCACGCGACTGGCACGCAGGGTCCACAGACGCTCGACAATAATGCCCAGCGCGGCAACAGAGCTCAGAATGATCGGCAACATCATCCAGCCGCCGGATTTGACCAGTTCCCACACAGTGACAATCCCCTCGAAAAAGTGTGCCACTCTACCACAGGGGCAGCGTCAATCGCGCCAGAACCGGCGTTGGTCGCGCATGCTTTCAGCCTTGCCCGACGCCCCCAGGCGAAACTTCACCGCACCCTGCTCGGCGCTGTCCAGTACCTGCACCCCCAGCGCCTGATACCGGGCCATCACCTGTGGATGGGGATGACCGAAGCTGTTGCCATGCCCCCGGGAGATCAGCACGATTTCAGGCGCCAGGGCCTTGAGAAACACCATCGACGACGAGGTCTTGCTGCCGTGATGAGGAGCCTGCAACCAGCGGGTAGGCACGCCCAGCGGGCTTTGCAGCAAGGCACGCTCGGCCCTGGCATCGATATCCCCGGTCAGCAGCAACCGCTCATCACCGGCCTGCACCTGCAACACGCAGGACTTTTGATTACTGTCGCTGGCCCCCGCCCACTGCCAGAGTGAAAAACTCACACCATCCCATTCCCAAGTTTCCCCACTGACACAGGGTTGCGCCCGCAACGGCTCCGCCAGCCCCGGCACATCGCCGCCAATCACCCGTTTCACGCTGACGCCCCGCTGCACCGCCAGCGCCCCACCGGCATGATCCGAACCGGCGTGACTGAGCAGCATCAAATCCAGCTCGGCCACCCCCAATGAACGCAAAACCGGCACCACCACCCGCTCGCCCTGATCCAGATTCCCTGACTTGGGGCCTGCGTCGTACAACAGAGTGTGATTGCGGGTACGCAAGGCAATCGCCAGACCCTGACCGACATCCAGCTGCAGCACCTCGACCTGACCGCGGGGGATCTGTTCACGGGGCGCAAACAGCGCCAGCAGCACCAGCGGCCAACCCAGCGGCCGCAAGACCATCCCCGCAGGCAACAACAGGATCAGCACTCCGGCCGCACTCAACAGCCAAATGTAAATCGGCACGGATACGGGCAACCACGGCGTAAACACATCGGCCAGCAGGCTCAAGCCCTGGACCAACCCATCGATCAGGCCACCTGACAGCCACAGCAGGTTTTCCCCCAGCCAGGGCACAGGCAACAGCAAGGTCCCCAGCAAAGCTGTTGGCAGCACTGCCAGGCTGATCCAGGGGACGGCTATCAGATTGGCCAGCGGCCCGGTCAGGCTGATGGGCAGATCGAGTATCCACAGCATCGGGAACAAGCCCAGGGCGATCAGGCCGTGAGGGCGCAACCACATGGCCCGCCACCCCCATGCCCCCAAGCGGCCACTGAAGGTAAAGAGAAGCACCGCCACGGCGCTGAATGACAACCAGAACCCCGCCCGCAAACTCGCCAGCGGCTCGACGATCAGCACGGCATTGAGCGCCAGCAAAAAAGGCAGCCACACGCCCAGTTGCCGAAACCACAAACGCCATGCCAGCACCAGTCCGAGCATCATGCACGCGCGCTGCACCGGCACTTCAAAGCCCGCCAGCACGCCGTAACCTGTGGCGCCAATAAACGCCAGGGCACAAGCCCAGGGTAACCACGGCAAACGACGTGGCCACAGTCCATAACGCGCCAGCAAGGCGATAAATCCATAGATCAAGCCGGCAAACAGGCCAATATGCTGGCCCGAGATCACCAGCAGATGCACCGTGCCGGTCGCTTGCAACAACGTCCAGTCATCGCGACTCAGACCCGATCCATCACCCAGTACCAGCGCCGCCAACCACGAAGCCCGGCCCTGGGCATCAATGCGCAGCAGACGCTGACGCAAGCCGTCACGCCAGGCGTGACTGGCAGCCTCCTGTAAATGCCCCTGCTTGACCGTACCGGTCGCACCGATGCGCTGCGCCAGTAACCAGGCCTCAAAATCAAACCCCTGAGGATTGAGCAAGCCTTTGGGTTTCTTGAGTTTGACCGCCAGCCGCCAGCGCTCGCCGCTGTTCACCGCAGGGCCGCCATACCAGCTCAGCCTGATAGTCGCGGGCAAAGCACCGTGGCGCGACTTTGCCCCCTGCAATTCAAAGCGGACGGATGTTCCAGACTGCTGCGGCAAGCCGATCACACGCCCTTCGACCCAGAGCGTACGCCCGTCGAATGAGTCAGCCAGACGGTTATCCAGTGCCCTTTGCCCCTGAAAGCAGGCCCAGCACAGCCCAAGCACATAAAGCCCCACCGGCCAGCCCCTGCAGGCCAAGAGCAACACCCCCGCCGTCACCATCAGCAGCAACCACCCGGCAGACGGTAAACCAGGTAAAAACCGCAGCGTGATCAGGCCCGCTGCCAGCGCAAACATCCCTGTGTACATGCCTATACTCAACTTATCCCTTTGACTCGGATTAGCTGGAATCCCGGGGCCGCGCTTAAGAAATTGTCACAAAGTCTAAATAGGCATCCTGTCGAATTTGGGCATACTGCCCCCTTGACCTAGGGAGAGGCCCATGCCACGGCGTTTGATCAAACGTTTCATGCCAGATCCGGCCCTGATCAGGGAACACAAGTCCTTACGATTTTTGGGCACCTTGCTCCATGATCCCAACCTCTGGCACCTCAACCGTCACTCCGTGGCCCGGGCAATGGCGGTGGGCATTTTCGCGGCCTTTATACCCATGCCGTTCCAGATGCTTCTGGCGGCCTTTCTGGCAATAAGGGTTCGCAGCAATATGCCGATCTCCGTGGGCCTGGTATGGCTGACCAACCCCATCACCATGCCCCCGGTGTTTTATTGCACCTACCAGCTGGGCGCCTGGCTGATGAACGTGCCGGCGCGCACCCTGCCCGACGAACTGACCTGGGAATGGATCAGCGGCCAGCTCTCTACTGTGTGGCAGCCATTCTTGCTGGGCTCGGTGGTCTGCGGCGTGGTGCTCGGCGCATTGGCCTATTGTCTGACCATGCTCTATTGGCGCTGGTGGGTCAGCCATAAATGGAAAGCCCGCAAAAACAGGCACCCATAAAAAAGGCCCCGAACAGGGGCCTTTTTTATCCGCATGTCACAACAACTACTGACGCATCCCGCGCCCGCTGACCAGCAGCCTGGCGCAGCCGAAGTAGAGCACGATGGTCGCCACCACCATAAAGGTCAGCGCGACACTGATCTTGATGTCCGAAACGCCCAGGATGCCGTAGCGAAAGGCGTTGACCATATGCAGCACCGGGTTGGCCAGCGACACGCTCTGCCAGAACGGCGGCAGCAGGGTGATGGAGTAGAAAACCCCGCCCAGATACGTCAGCGGCGTCAGTACGAAGGTCGGAATAATCGAAATATCGTCGAAATTGCGTGCAAAAACGGCGTTGATAAACCCCAGCAACGAGAAAATCGTAGCGGTCAGCACCACCACCACAATGGTCAGGCCCAGGTGATGCACCTGCAGATGGGTAAAGAACAGCGACAGCAGGGTCACGATCAGGCCCACGATCAGGCCACGCAAGATCCCGCCCACGGTAAAACCGATCAGGATCGTGTGGGGCGACACCGGCGAGACCATCAGCTCTTCAATCGACCGCTGGAACTTGGCGCCAAAGAAGCTCGACACCACGTTACCGTAGGAGTTGGTGATCACCGACATCATGATCAGACCCGGCACAATGTACTCCATATAGGTGAAGCCACCCATATCGCCGATTTGCCGACCAATCAGGTTACCGAAGATCACAAAGTACAAAACCATCGTGATCGCAGGTGGCAGCAGGGTTTGCGGCCAGATCCGCATAAAGCGGCGGACCTCACGGTAAATAATGGTGTTCAACGCAATCAGGTTGGGACGCAGCTCCGAGCTCATACCGCCACCTTTGCCAGGTTTTTCTCGACCAACGACACAAACAACTCCTCAAGGCGATTGGTTTTGTTGCGCAAGCTCACCACTTCAATATTTTGCGCGGCCAATTGAGTGAACAGACCGGTAATGCCCACAACCTTGTCGACCTGGACCTCCAGGGTCGCGGCATCGAGCAACTGGCTCGGGTAGCCGATCAACTGAGGGGCAGCCTGCAGCGGTTGCTTCAAGTCGAGCAAAAAGGTCTCGACATGCAACTGCCCAAGCAGTTGGCGCATGCTGGTGTTTTCGACAATGGTGCCGTGATCGATGATCCCGATATTGCGGCACAGCTGCTCAGCCTCTTCCAGATAGTGGGTGGTGAGGATGATGGTGGTGCCCTGCTCGTTCAGCCCGGTGAGGAAGGACCACATCGAGCGGCGCAGTTCAATGTCGACACCGGCTGTAGGCTCATCGAGGATCAACAGACGCGGCTCATGCACCAAAGCCCGGGCAATCATCAGGCGGCGCTTCATGCCACCGGACAACGAACGCGATGGCGTGTCGCGCTTGTCCCAGAGCCCTAACTGCGTCAGGTATTTTTCGGCTCGTTCCTTGGCGATTTTCGCCGGAATACCGTAGTACCCCGCCTGGGTCACGACGATATCGAAGGTCTTTTCAAACTGGTTGAAGTTGAATTCCTGCGGAACCACACCAATCGAACGCTTGAGGGCTGCGGGATTGCGATCAAGATCATGGCCAAAGATATTCACCGTGCCGCCGGTCTTGTTGACCAGGGTCGAGAGAATGCCGATGGTGGTGGATTTGCCGGCACCGTTAGGGCCCAGCAAGGCAAAAAAGTCACCTTCGGCGACATCCAGATCGATACCACTCAGGGCCTGGAAACCGTTGCCGTAGGTTTTGGTTAGCTGCCGTATGGACAGAGCGGAACTCATATCGGATTACGCACCAAGATGGGGGAAAGGGGAATTGTAAATAAGGGCGAACAGCCTGTAGGACAAGTCCGACAAGACCCTATGGTGCTTGGCCTCGCCGCACAAGTACAGTCGCCCGTATTAATAGTGGCTATTAAGTCAACGCGGTCATGACGGCATTTCGATAGGCCGGACGCTGCTTCAAGCGCTCATACCAGGCACTCAGGTGCGGTAGGGGCGGGCGTTCGATGGGCATTTCAAACCAGGCGTAAATGAAGCTACCCAGCGGGATATCACCCATGCCGATTTCATCACCGGACAAGTAGGGTTTTTCAGCCAGGGCCCGATCGGCCACGGCAAGCAATTCGCCGCTGGCCTTGATTGCGGCGTTGATTGCCACCCAGTCCTGCTGCTCGGCAGGCGTACGCAAGACACCCCAGAACACCGTGCGAAACACCCCGGCAAAGGAAGTGCTGGTCCAGTCCATCCACTTGTCCGCCTGCGCCCGCACACGTGCATCGGTTGGGTACCATGACGTATCCGAGCCATATCTGGCAGAGAGGTAACGCACGATGGTGTTTGACTCCCACAGCACGAAGCCGTCGTCCTCTTCAATCACAGGCACCTGGCCATTAGGGTTCAACGCCCGGTACTCAGGGCTGTTGACCACCCCAAAGGCGCCGCCCGCCTCTACCCGGCTATACGGCAACGCCAGCTCTTCAACACACCACAACGCCTTGCGCACGTTTGACGAATTCTTGCGACCCCACACTTTCAGCATGATCTGGCTCCTGATTGATAGACGCCGAAGGAGTCTACGCCGGGATGACGAACTCCGTCTCCAGCGCGAGGTCACTATCCCTACAACCCTGATCGAAAGTTGCGACTAAGCTCACAAGGGTGCACGCCCCTGATTTCATGGAGGATTGAATATGCTGTTGTTGTGGATACTGGTTCTGATTGTTGGCATCGCCTATATGGCCCATCGCCGCATCGCCCCCCTGACGATCATTGCCGTGGTCGCGGTATATTTACTGGCCATGGGGGTTATCGGCCATGTACCTGGCGGGTTGCTGGCAATCCTCTGGCTGCTGCTGGCCGCGCCCACGGCCCTGCTGCTATTGCCCGAACTTCGTCGCAAAATCTTTACCGCCCCCCTGTTCAACTGGTTCCAGAAGACCCTGCCGCCGATGTCGCAAACCGAACGCGATGCCATCGATGCCGGCACCGTGTGGTGGGACGGCCAGTTGTTTAGCGGCCGCCCCGACTGGAACCAGCTGCTGGCCTACCCCAAGGCCCGGCTGACGGAAGAAGAACAGGCATTTATTGACGGCCCCACCGAAGAGTTGTGCGCAATGGTCAGCGACTGGGAAATCGGCCAGGCCATGGACTTGCCACCCCAGGCCTGGGCGCACATCAAGGAGCATGGCTTCTTCGCCCTGATCATCCCCAAAGCCTACGGCGGTAAAGGGTTCTCGGCCTACGCCCATTCCCAGGTCGCCATGAAACTGGCCACCCGCAGTGGCGATCTGGCTTCCACCGTAATGGTGCCCAATTCCCTGGGCCCCGCTGAACTGCTGCTGCATTACGGTACCGATGAACAACGCGACCACTATCTGCCACGCCTGGCCCGTGGTGATGACATCCCCTGCTTTGCCCTGACCGGGCCACTGGCAGGCTCAGATGCCGGGGCAATGCCCGACACCGGGATCATTTGCAAAGGCCAATGGCAAGGTGAGGAAGTTATCGGCCTGCGCCTGAACTGGGAAAAACGCTATATCACTCTCGGCCCCGTCGCCACACTGCTGGGCCTGGCGTTCAAGGCCCATGACCCGGACCATCTGTTGGGCGACAAAGAGGACCTGGGCATCAGCCTGGCATTGATCCCTACCGACACCCCCGGCGTCGAGATCGGCCGTCGCCATCTCCCCCTGGGCGCAGCCTTTATGAACGGCCCGAACTCGGGCAAAGATGTGTTTATCCCGCTCGACTACCTGATCGGCGGCCAGGAAATGCTCGGCAAAGGCTGGATGATGCTGATGAATTGCCTGTCGGTGGGACGGTCGATTTCGTTGCCGGCAGTGGGCACCGGCGCGGCCAAGTTCACCAGCCTGGTGACCGGCCAATATGCTCAGGTACGCGAACAGTTCAATGTGCCACTGGCCGCCTTCGAGGGCATTCAGGAGGCGCTGGCGCGTATCGGCGGCAATGCCTGGCTGATGGACAGCGCCCGCATGCTGACCGCCAACGCGGTGGATCTGGGGGAAAAACCCTCGGTTCTTTCGGCCATTCTCAAGTACCACCTTACCGAACGCGGCCGCGAGTGCATCAGCCATGCGATGGACGTGCACGGTGGCAAAGGCATCATCATGGGCCCCAACAACTACCTGGGGCGTAACTGGCAAGGGGCTCCGATCTTCATCACTGTAGAGGGCGCCAATATCCTCTCGCGCAACCTGATGATCTTTGGTCAGGGCGCCATCCGTTGCCATCCCTTTGTGCTGAAGGAAATGGCCTTGGCCGGGCGGGAAGATAAAGATCAAGCCATGCTGGAGTTTGACGCCCTGCTGCTCAAACACATTGGTTTTGCCATCAGCAACGCTTCCAGCACGCTGGTGTTGAACCTGGGCATTGGCCGTTTCGAAGCTGCGCCCGGCAACCCGTTGAGCCAGGGTTACTTCCGCGCGCTCAACCGTCAGGCGGCGGCGTTTGCCCTGCTCGCGGACCTGAGCATGATGCTGCTGGGCGGTGAGCTCAAACGCCGCGAGCGCTTGTCTGCGCGCCTGGGCGATGTGCTGAGCCATTTGTATCTGGCGTCGGCCGCCCTCAAGCGTTATCACGACCTCGACTCGCCGCAATACCTTGATCCGCTGTTCAAATGGGCTATGGAAGAAAGCCTGGGCCACGCCGAGCGCGCACTGGATGAACTGTTGAAAAACTTCCCGAGCCGAACGCTGGGCTTTTTGTTGCGCGGCGTGGTATTTCCGTTTGGGCGCCGGCATACCGGTCCGTCGGACGCACTGGATGCCGAGGTCGCTGCAGTATTGGGCCGCGCCAAAGGGGATCCGGCACTTGAAGCCGTGCTCGCTGGCTGCTACCGCCCGCAATCGCCGGATGACGCTGTGGGCGCCCTGCAACATGCCAGCAACCTGCTGAGCGAAGCGCGCCCCCTGCACAAAAAACTCCACGAAGCGCTGAAAAGTGGTCAGGTAAAACCCGCAGCTGGAGAACCGTCCATCGATGCCGCGCTGCAAGCCGGGGTACTGCAACCGGCCGAAGCTGAAACCTTGCGCACCGCCGAAGCCGCACGACGCAAGGTCATCGACGTGGATGACTTCAGCAAGGAAGAACTCAGCCACACAGAAGGAAAGATTCGATAACAGGACAGCGAGCGCGATGAGCTTTATACTCTCGCGCCCGTTTTACCCTAGAGGACACCCGCAATGGCCACCAACGATCTGAACCACAACCTTGTCCTGCTCGACATTCTGCGCAGCATCCTGGTTGCTGTCGGTGACGCTGAGCAGATCCCCGAGGAAAGCCACGCGCTGTTCCTGGAGCGTTTTGACGACATGCGCAGCTCGTTGCCGGTTGACCCGATCAACAGCCAGTACCTGGGCCAGGACATCATGTGCCAGGTAATCGAGCGCTATCCGCAGATCGCCCACCTGGTCCCGCGCGACCTGCTGTGGTACTTCGGCGGCGCCTGCTTCAACTTCCTGTCGGATGAAGAGCTGGACATGTATCAGGCCCTGGAAGAGCGCCGCCACGAAGCCGAACTGAACGATGAGCCGTTTGACTGGAATCAGGAAAAACAACTGATGGCGCTGCCCACGACACAAGACAGCCCGCAGCACTGATCGCAGTCCGACCCAAAAGCCCGCCCGGTTTTGCCTGGCGGGCTTTTTTTGAAGAAGCAAAAGCTCTGTAGCCGTTCCAACAGCTGCGTTCGGCGGCGCAGCCCTCGGCAGCTGCTACGGATTACGCCACATCTCCAGCGTCGGTTCCTGCGCCATCCGCTCCACCAGAAAGTCGATAAACACTCGCAGCTTGGGCGGCAAATACCGGGTGGGCGTTTGTAGCAACCACACGCCGCCGTGGTAGGAAGCAATAAAATTCCACTCGGGCAGCACCTGCACCACCACCCCCTCCTCCAGCGCCTGGCGTGCCGTAAAGTACGGCAAGCTGCCGATCCCGATATGCTGCAACACCGCATCCAGGCGCACGCCCGTATGATTGGCCGCATAACGTCCGCGCACCCCCACCGTTACCGACCTGCCACCCTGCCTGAATTTCCAGCGCGCATCAGCCGGGGTTTCCCCCAGGTAAATGCAACTATGGTCACGCAAGTCCTCAGGCTGCTGCGGTACCCCGTGCCCGGCCAGATACTGCGGCGTGGCACAGAGTAAATGCTCGATCGGAAACAGTTGGCGCCCCACCAGCCCCGGTGGCGGCTGGTCGGTAATGCGAATGCTCAAGTCAATGTTGTCATCGATCAAATCGACATAACGATCCTCGAGGATCAATTGCACATCAACCTTGGGGTAACGGCGCAGAAACTCGGGCATATGGGGATGTATCACGTACCGCCCCACGGCCTTGGGCACGCTCAGGCGAATGAGCCCCTCGGCCTCCCGGGTAAAACGCCCGCTCAGGTCCATCACCGCCTGAGCCGAACAGGCCATTTCATCGCAACGTTTGAAAACCTCTTCACCTGCATCGGTCAGGCCGAGCTTGCGGGTTGTGCGTTGCAGCAAGCGAATGGCCAGGGCTTTTTCCAGTCGGGCAACACTGCGACTGACCGCCGAAGGCGATGTGCCAAGCTGACGAGCGGCTTCAGAGAAGCTGCCTGCCTCGACCACTTTCACAAACACGACCATTTCAGCCAGTAATGACAACGGGAGATTTATGCTCACAGCGCACAGGTCCATTGAAAATTTGATGGATTATCACACTCCTGGCTCCCCCCTATACTAAAAACGAAACCCGCTCAGGAACACCTCCATGACCCAACGCCTGTTTTTCAATGACGACGCCGTGAGCTGCGAGGTCGAAGTCATCCACTGCGCGCCCCAAGAAGACGGGTTTGCCGTCATCCTCTGCGCCACCCCCTTTCATCCCCAGGGCGGCGGGCAACCCAGCGACACGGGCTGGATCGGCGACAGCCAGGTCATCAAGGTTGTGCAGGGACAGGATGCTATCGTGCACCACGTCAGCGTGCCCGTACCGACAGGCCGGGCACGGGCTCAGGTCGACGAAACCCGCCGTCGGTTGCATGCCCGCCTGCATTCGGCCGGGCATTTGATTGGTGTTTGCGGCGAGCAACTGGGCTGGGTACCCACCAAAGCCCATCACTGGCCAGGCGAATGCCGGGTAAGCTTTGTAGCCGGCGACAATCCGCAACCCCTTGAGGCCGAGGCCGTACAGCACACCCTGGCACAATGGATCGCTGCCGACCTGCAAAGGCATACCTGCCTGGACTCGGAGCAGCGCGTCATCCGTTTTGGCGAGCTGCCGGGCTATCCATGTGGCGGCACCCATGTGCAATCCCTGGCTGAACTGGGCACCGTCAACGTGTTGTCCGTAAGTCAGAAAAAGGGCGTGCTCTCAGTACGCTACGCTCTGGACTGACGCAATCAAGGAAGGGATAAAAATAGCCGCTGCGCCATGGCCCGATCCAGTTTGGCGCGATACACCGCGATATAGTCATGGGAACTCTGTGCCCGGGCGTACAACGCCTGTTCACTCAGGGTGCGCTGTTGGGCCGTTTTCAAGTGGGCCACGTCAAAGTCGGCGGCGAGTGTGTCCATTGCCTTGTAATGAAAATGTGCAAACCACAACTCATTACCCTCCAAAGTGCTAATGGCGTATTCCTCAAGATAATCCTTGCGCTGGCCTTTGGACAAAAACCGCCGCCTCCCCACGCGGGCAATGCTTACCTCGCCCTGGGCCTTTAAATACTCGACGTTGGCACCCGTTGGCGGCAGCCGCTTGATAATGCTGATGCGCAGGCTTCGGCCCTCGGCGCGCAACCTGCCGGCCGCCGCCTTCAGGTCGGTAATTAATGCCAAAGCGCCAGCTCTGCGCTCTTGAGTCAGGGGCTCAACCTCAGGGCTGGATGTGAGCACAATCCGCTCCATCTTCTGCGCCACCTCGTCGAGTGAGCTGGCTTTGAAGCTCAGAATTTCTTCTATTTCGATCGGTATTCTGGATGTTGCAGCGCTTGCCCTGTTCTGTGCAATGACTCCCGAAATCCGCTCCAGCAACGTGCGGGCGTCAGCCTGGAGTCGGGATAACGACTTGGCTTGTGAAGCCTGAAGAGTGGGTGGTCTGCTGCTACCGATTTCTTCCCATTCTCCCGCCTCTGTTTTGCGATAGGAGCGGATATTCATTTGATCGATGCCCTCAGTCACATCGACGATTTCATCTTCAGACCCCGAGGACGGAGGACGACGCTGCCCTACCAGCGTCAGATTTTTTGTGGTCTTGATTACTTGCTGAGTCCCGCGGGACGATCCTGCCCCGGCTCCTGGCTCATTGATCAGGCGACTGGGGCCTGGCCGGGGCTCTTCTGCTTCAGAAGAGGAGCTTTCGGACTCACGGATAACATTCTGCATCTGGGCTTCTGCAAACGTTCTCAGGCTGCTTAGAACCTCAATAATGTCGGGCAGATATTCATTACGGAAATGCTCGGAGCCAAGACTGACAAGGTTCTGGCAAACGCCTTCCGCTGCGTCGTATTTTTCGATGGTCTTATCGAAGAAGTCGAGATGTTCTCCGGGATACTTCGTCTCTTCACGGCGCAAGCTTAATTGCGACCAGGCGGTATCAATCAATGTTCCTTGCCCGAACAGATCAAATGCATATTGCTCTTCAGGTATGAGGTTGACCGCATCACGGCGGATCACCAGTTCGCACAGGGTTTCCAGGTAGGCGGCGGACCAGTGGCGGTCGAAATAATCCCGATTGGGTTGATTGATTATCTCTTCCAGTGCGCTGTATCTGGGCAACGGCCTGGTTCTTACCTCATCAAGGGCATCGCACTCGCGCAGCGAGTTTTTATATAACCGCGCCTCTAGCCGTTCGGCCTGTTTCAAGTTGGTAATCCAGCGCTCATAGGGAGCACTCGAGCCATTGTTTATCTCTGCCAGAACCTCCAGCAGCGAAGCGGTATAAGAGACCCCGGAGTTGGATACCGGCAGTTCACGCAGCGCTTCTTCCAGGTAGTTCTGTAATTTGAACAGCCTCAAGGTCAGCTGTACCCAAGTCTCCTGTGTTCTGGCCTCAAAGCCCTCAAGGGGGATAATTTGGTTCGACCTGGTTTTGACGTTGATCATGTCCAGCACACCCGCGCGCCACGCTTCCAGCTCAGCTTCGTAGCGATCAACAAACGTCGCTCGCCGATCGGGAAATTTAGTCAGCAACTCTTCAGTCAGTTTCAGCACTCGGTCGCGCCTCAGAAGCTCTTCGTCCAGGCGTTCGGCCTCTTGCTGCAACGCAGCCACTTTCTGGGTCTTTTTCTCGCGCAATGCCTGAATGGTTTTTTTGGGACCGCCGCCGCGCAATCCCAAACGCAGATCGAGTTGCCACTGCCCGGCCTCATCCCTTCTCAGGCGCGGGCCAAATCTTTCAGGCTGCCTGTCGTCCTGGATCACCAGCCCATCCGCGTCACGGCCAACGCGATAGGTTTTGGCACCGATCTGCACATATGACTTGCCCTCATGGTTGATAACACCTTTTAAGGGGCCTACTTCGATGCGCGTGCCCTGGCTCAAGTCCAGATCCAGCACAAAAGTGTCCAGGCTTGCCTGCTGCAGCTCTGTCAAACGGGGCTGAGCACTGAACCATGAGAAGTCCAGGGACGAATATTGGCTGGCAGCACGGGGTTCAATATCGGGCTGTTTCTTTTGCGCGATAACGCTAGCGGAGACTGGCTCAACCGCCGGGAGGGCCTCAGGTTTGTAGATCGTAAACAACGGTTCATCGACAGGGGCACTCAAGCGTAACCGGGCATTGGCTTTTGCCTTGAATCTCAGACCTTCGTGCAGAAGTGCCAGGCTGATATTGAATAAAAGATCGATAACCGTTTGTTGCCCCGCCTCTTTATCGCCATCAATTCGCGCCTGCAAACCGCTATCAAGGCTCAACAGGGTCTGAAAAAGCCAGGCGGCTTTCTGCAAGGGCCCACTGAGTAAAAACGTCAACCCGTTAAACAGGCTCCAGCCATAGTGCTTGAGCAGCATCCAGCGACGCTCAGAGGTCGACACCGTCTGGTTGTCCGCCATGCTCATCAACGCACTGACGTTGGCGTCAAACATCGCCCCGTAGTAGTTGCCCACCAGGCTACGCGTACTCAAGGTCGCCGGGCGACGTGGCAACAGGGCCAAAAAACCCTCCAGCAGTACATTCTCCAGATGCGGTCGCGCAAAACCGCCGTCGGCGTAATAACCACGGGCGTCATCGTCCAGCCAGGTCAATATGCTTTCTTGCAGCTCACCCGGATGCTTGATGGCGTCAAACAATGCGGGCCAGCTGGCATACTCCAACAAGGGTTCAGGGGCAAAAGGCCGGTACAGGATAAAGGGCCCTGTCTGGATATTCAGCGAGCCGAAGACAAACATGTTCGCCGCCGTATCAACTCTGGCCCCCTCATAGGCGTAAAAGCCCAGGGGCCGCACGCACACATAGTCATGGCTGACCGACCGTTGCGCGTCGTGGCGCATGACCTGGGTGACCACATGCAAGCCCTGCGGGGTAAAACCGGCTTGCCCCCTGATTTTTTTCTCCAGGGCCAACAGCGGCAATTGAATTCTCAGTTGGGCCGCATATAACGCCTCGCGCTGCATGACTTGCTTGTCGTCGTCCACCAGGTAACCCTTGAGTAGCGCGATATAGCCCACTCCCACATCCAGCTCATCCACAAGGCTTTTCACGTAGCCACTGGTCAACCAGTCAGGTACTGGGGCGCCTGTGCGATCCTTGACCGCGATCAGGCCGACTGGCCAGCCGCCTCTGTAGCCAAGGACAAACTCGACAAAAGACAGCACATCGTCGCTGAAAACAGGCAGCTGCAAGTTTTCGACCCCCACGTCATGTATCTCAATGTGCGAGATATCGAGGCCTGACCGCGGATGATCGCGCTCGATGCGTTGCCTGATCATTTTCTCGGCGTACACCGGCAATGCATCAATACCGTCCAGAAAGGTGCGGCCCCGGGTCTGGCGCTGCCAGATCACTTCTGCGCTCATCAACCTGCTGTAGTCCAATTGATCCACGGAGCTGGCCTGCTTGAGCCACTCGGGCAATACGCAGATCACATTCTCCAGGTGCGGGCGTTCCTGTTCGCTGAAAAACGGGAACATCGCAGCCGCTTCGTCCAGCACCTGCTCCAGTCGCCCGACGCTCCACTTGCCAGCCTGAGCGGCTTGCCCCACACGCACCATGTTGCGCAACTGCTGGTCGAGCAAGGTGCGGGCCAGGCCGGTGATAAAGTCCCCCTCGGGCTCATGCAGACTCCAGCTCAACAACCGAACGGGGGCAACCTGCAACACACGAGTCAGCATGCAGGTAGCGAACGCCTGTACCGAGCTGAAGGACTCAACCCCGTGCTCCAGTGAATAACCGAGCACAATCAGGTGATCGGGCATTTGCCGGGTGATCAGCACCACACCCGGCAGTTGAAAGCGCCGCCGAACGTTGTTCTCTGTACCGTCGATATTGACCAGATAGGCGTGCACCGGGGTTTCGAGGGTTCCTCTGGCCCGATTGTCCCTGTCAGGGAAGGATGCAACCACCGCCAGCACGACTGCCTGATCGGCAGGCAAGGCAGGCACGCGGTTTGGCATCAGGGCGGCACCCCCCAGGGCCATCCGTAACACTTCGCTCAACCATTGAAGCGGGGCCAATGAGCCGTTTTGCCTGTCACTCCAGAATTCGGCCAGCGCCTGTTGATAGGCCGCAATCAATAACCCCGAATGATCGTTGATGATGCTTTGCAGCTCCGCCATGTTTACCGCCAATGGATGCGCAGACAGTTCGTTATTATCGACGCTCAGGCGGTGAAACCCCTGGATAAGCACCACCGGCGTTGAGTCGATAAAGCACTGAATCATCACATCCGCAACGGCCATGAAACGATAACGCCTGGGCATGCCCGGTGAGTTCTCATGGCTCAATGGCTCAGCGATAGCGAGCTGCGTAAAATCCACGTTCAGCGCCGGGTATTTATCCTGTAGCGCTTGCTTGAACCAGCTGGCAACGACACCTTGAAACGTCGGGCGCAGGGCAAAACTGTGACCCGCAAAGCTACTCAGGGCCGAGTAGCGGATCATGGCATCAGGGGTGGTCGAAAGTGTTTTCATGACAGTTCATCGCGTTGAATTAGACGAGGGTTACGCCCGCGAGAGGCAGAACCGGATCGGCTGATTAAACGCAATGAATCCGCATTACAGGCGGTATCTGGATATGTACAGGATCAGGCACTGGTGCGCCGGCGCTGGACGAAACGACCGACGTAGTCATCTGCCGGAGCCTGCAGAATCTCTTGCGGGCTGCCGACCTGGATCAACTGCCCGTCCTTGAGTACGGCAATACGATTGCCAATGCGCAACGCTTCGTCCAGGTCATGGGTGATAAACACGATGGTTTTTTGCAAAGTGCGCTGCAATTCCAGCAACTGATCTTGCATCTCTGCACGGATCAAAGGATCCAGGGCACTGAAAGCTTCGTCCATCAGGATGATGTCGGTGTCGGTGGCCAATGCCCGTGCCAGGCCGACGCGCTGACGCATGCCGCCCGAAAGCTGATGAATGAACACCTGTTCGTAACCTTGCAGGCCGACCACGGAAATCCAGTGGAGGGCCCGCTGCTGGCATTGCGCGACGCTCTCGCCCCGCACTTTCAGGCCATAGGCGACGTTATCCAGTACGTTGCGGTGAGGCAGCAGGCCAAAATTCTGAAACACCATGCTGATCTTGTGCCGACGAAAATGGCGCAAGGCAGGCATGTCGTAATCCAGAATGTCTTCTCCGTCGACCAGGATCTGACCACTGCTGGGGTCGATCAGCCGATTGAGATGACGCACCAGCGTGGACTTGCCTGACCCGGACAAGCCCATGATGACGAAAACCTCTCCCGCCCTGATCGATAGCGAAATGTCATTGATGCCCACCACGCAGCCTGTTTCGGCCAGCACTTGGTCTTTACTCTTGCCAGCGCGGATCATCGCCAGCACGGCCTTTTCCCGATTGCCGAACACCTTGTAAACGTTGCGTACTTCAATTTTGTTGACGGTCATTTCTGATCCCCATGCCGAGGTCGGCCATAGGCCTGGGTAATGCGGTCGATGACCACCGCCAGAATCACGATAGCCAGCCCGGCTTCCAGCCCTTTACCGACGTTGAGGGTCTGAATGCCTACCAGCACGTCTTCGCCAAGACCGCGTGCACCGATCATCGAGGCAATCACCACCATCGACAGGGCCATCATGGTGGTCTGGTTGATACCGGCCATGATGCTGGGCATGGCCAGCGGCAATTGCACACCGAACAACTGCTGCATCGGCGTGGCACCAAAGGCATTGATCGCCTCCATCACCTCGCGGTCGACCTGGCGCAGGCCCAGATCGGTCAGACGGATCAGCGGTGGTACGGCATAAATCACAGTGGCAAAAATCGCTGGCACCTTGCCCAGGCCAAACAGCATCAGCACCGGGATCAGGTACACGAAGCTGGGCATGGTTTGCATGATATCCAGCAGCGGCATCAGCACCGAACGCAGACGGTTGCTGCGGGCGGCCAGAATCCCCAGCGGGATGCCCAGCAGCACAGCAATCACCGTGGCCACCAGCATCAGCGCCAGGGTCTGCATCAGCTTGTCCCACAGGCCAACAGCACCTACCAGGAACAACAGGCCGACAATCAGCAAGGTGCTGAAAATTTTGCGCGTGGCATGCCAGGCAATGGCGCCGACGATGATCAGCATCAGCCACCACGGGGTCAGGCGCAGCAGGTTTTCGAGGTGGATGATGGCCCACAGCAGCGTGTCGGAGATGTGCCGAAACACATCGCCGTAGTTGCTCACCAGCGCATCAACGCCATCATTGACCCATCCTGCGATGGAAAACGTCAGATTTTCAGGAAACATGCGGTGCTCTTGTTCAAGGAATTAATTCGCTTTAAGCGCCGCATCGACCTTGGCCGCCGCTTCAGGAGTAACCCAGGCATGCCAGATCTGCGGTTGCTCGCGCAAAAAGGCCTGCGCCGCCTTACGCGGTTCGGTGCGTTTTTCGCTCATTTGCGCCAGGGTTGTGTTCAGCAGATCGATCGGGAAATCGACCTTCTGGTAGAACTCGACCAGTTGCGGGTATTGCTTGCTGAACGGGGTCGACACGCCGATCGCCAGTTTCGCCGGCAAGGAGCGGGTGCCCTTGGGGTTGGGATTGTTGGCGTCGGCCAGGGTTTTCCAGGCTTCGGCATCGAAGGCAGGCTCTTCGAGTTTTATCAGTTTGTAGCGGCCAATCAGCGGGGTTGGAGACCAGTAGTAAAACAACACCGGTTTGCCACGCTTGATCGATGAGCTGACCTCGGCATCCAGCGCCGCGCCGGAGCCTGTCCGAAAGTTCACGAAGTCCTTGTCCAGCCCGTAGGCCTTGAGCTTTTGGCTGTTAACGATTTCAGAGGTCCAGCCGGTAGGGCTATTTAGAAAGCGACCGCGAGAAGGGTCTTCCTGATCGCGGAAAACATCTTTGTAGCGTGCCAGATCGTTGACCGATTTCAAGTCCGGGGCCAGTGCCTTGATGCCTTTTTCAGGGTCGCCCTTGATCACATACTCCGGCACCCACCAGCCCTCGCTGGCGTTCTTGACGATATCGCCCAGCCCCAGCACCTTGCCCTCGGCTTCGGCCTTGATCCACACCGGGCTGCGCCCTGCCCACTCTTCACCAATCACTTGAATATCGTTTTTGGCCAGTGCTGCTTCCAGACTGACTGTGCTGCCGGGCAATGTGTCCGTCGCCACGTCGTAGCCTTTCTCTGTAATCAGGCGCAGCACTTCGGTAATCAGGCTGCCGCTTTCCCAGGTGATATCACCAAAGTGAACCGGTGCCTTCTGCTCGGCCAGCACCGGTTGGGTGATCAATGCACAGGCCAGCAGCGGACCACCGAGCCATTTTTTCAAGTTATTCATGCGGATTCTCTTGTTATGGAGGGGCGGTAGGTGGGTTGCGCGGTGGCGTGCACGGCGCAACGCTTGAGGGCGCGAACCATGTAGTCACTCACGCTGCGCCGGGATATGCCCAGCTGTTGTGCGATTTCGGGATACGTCAGGCCATTGACCCGTGATAGAACGAAGGTTTCCCTTACCTTGTCGGGCAAACCATCGAGCCGGGCATCAATCATCTGCAAGGCTTGAATTGCCTGGGCCAGGGTCTCTGGCGAGGGGAAATGAAGGGGTTCTTGCTGTTGCACGCTCATCAGATAGGCCCGTTCCACATCCCGGCGACGCCACAGTTGAAAGATCAGACGCCGGGCGATAGTCGTCAACAACGCACGCGGCTCGCGGATGACCTGCCCCTGCGGTGCGCTTAAAAGCTGGGCAAACGTATCGGCCGCGATGTCTTCAGCGTAGCTGCTGGAATCGAGGTAACGGCACAAACGTGCATGCAGCCACAAATAGTGGGTGCGATAAAGCTGGCTCACATGGTCGCGGTGAGCGATGTCGGCGCCGGACATAGGGGCTCCAGGAATTAAACAGAACGGTATGTCCGGTGATCCGGTGCGGCGATCCTAGCAAATGGTTTTATGCAATTTAAATACTAAAAAAACATTTGTTTATTCGTTTCAGCTATTAAGTATGGCTCCACTACTGCAACACGTCATACCCGAACTCAGCCGCTTCCTGCCGATAATCGAGAACCATCTGATAATCCGCTTCACTGGCTGGTAAAACTTCCCGCAGCCCCAAGGTTAGAGCTACTTCGGGTAATTGCTCCAAGGCCGTATTCATTGCCTGGCGAATCTGCCCTGCGCCGTCACGTCCGGCACTGAGCGCAGTGATGTAAGGCAAGGTCGGGCTGGAGGCCGTACGCGCCACAATCCGCAGCCCGGCAACTTCTGCCGGCGCATAGCGGGCCAGGTAGGCATAGGTCACGCTGTCGATGGCGGCAAGGTCGGCCCAACCTTCGCGCACCCAGCGCAGGCTTTGCCGGTGCGCGCCGCTGACGGCCACGGAGGCAAAAAAGCGCCCACCGCGCTGCAGGGGCGCAAGGCGATGGCGCAATAGATTCATGCCGCTGTTGGAGTGCTGATCATTGATCACCCCGCGGCTGCCCGCGAAAGCGCCCAGATCGCGGCGCGGATCTGCATCACGGCTGACAATCACACTGCAATGCTCCCCCCCATGGCTGTCGGGCCATTCGTAATGCGGGCGACCGACCAATTGCACCTGACCGCGCAACTGGGTCAACAGCGGATAACCGCAGGTCTGGCTCAGCAACAACTCGGGGGCCCTGAACAACTCCAGCAGGCCAAGGCCCCGGGCATCGCCACGGGTATGCTGCAAAAGCTCGAGAACACGGGTCAACCAGCGTTCATTGGCTTCGCTGACCTGCTGGGGGGCTACATACATTGCCAATTCGGCATAACGGCCAGACATGGAAGGCACCTTGTGAAATTAACTGAACGGATGCTGCGGGCTATCAATCGCCTGCACCGCGTGACGGCGAATCAGTTCACCGTAGCCTTGCACCAGAAAACCGCCGCTGCGCTGCTGCCACTGCTCTCGTCGCGCACGGTAGACCCTGGGCATGTAAAACCACGGCAAACCCGGTAAATCATGGTGCACCAGATGCAAGTTGAGGTTCAGGAACAGCCAGGTCCAGGGCCAACCGGCTTCATTGAGTACCGTTCGCTGTTCCGGCCGGGCTGCGGGACGGTGCTCATAAAAGGAACGAACCATGCCCACTGACAAAACCGGCACGGTAACCAGAAATACATACTGCCAAACAGCCAGTTCGCTGCAGTACGCGATAAAGGCAAACATCAGCATCGTGAAAAAACCGTGGGTCAGCCACATGCACCAGGCTTTCCGCTCGCCGCTGCGCAGGCGATGCAACTCCTCCCTGGCCATGCCGAACAATGCCAGGGGCGGGCCCAGCAGCAGGCGTCCGGGCACCGTTTTGTTCAGCCAGAGCAAACCACGCAGCAGACTGGAACTGCCCTGCCAGTGAGCCTGGCTTAAATAGCGGCTTTCGGGGTCAATGCCGGGCAAGGTCAGGTCATGATCGCGGTGATGCTGCAAATGGCTGTCGCGATAGAGGGTATAGGGGTACCACAGCGCAAAAGGTGCGTAGCCCAGCACCTTGTTAAGGTTGCTGGAACCTGTGGGGTGGCCGTGCAGCAGTTCGTGCTGCACCGACATCCACAGCACCACCACCGGGATCAGCAGCACAATCGTCCAGCCAGCGCCAAGCACCGGGCTGCCCAGCAGCAACGCAAACCAGGCGGTGGGAACGGCAAGCAGCAATAACCAGGTAGGCCACTGGGTTCGACCGGTGAAGGTACGGGACAAGGCCTGGATGTCCCGTTGTTGGGCGCTATCGAAATAATGCGACATCTGATGAACTCAAAACAGGTTTGAATCCTTGTTGCGCCAGTCGCAGTTTTCTTGCAGATCGATTGGTTATGAGCTTAGAGGTGTTTGCGTACGGGTCGAAAAGCAAACCCCGGAAACGCAAAAAGCAGCCCGAAGGCTGCTTTCTGTGTGTTTTTTGAAACTGCGTTGCTCCAAAAAACAAAATTTGGAGCGGGAAACGAGACTCGAACTCGCGACCCCGACCTTGGCAAGGTCGTGCTCTACCAACTGAGCTATTCCCGCAATAATGGCGTCCCCTAGGGGACTCGAACCCCTGTTACCGCCGTGAAAGGGCGGTGTCCTAGGCCACTAGACGAAGGGGACGTTGCCCGAAATGTACACGTACATTTCAGTGCCAGATCACTAACAAACGTTAGTCTCTTGGCTTTCACTCAACTTCGCCCGAAAGCAAAGTTGCTTAAAAATGGAGCGGGAAACGAGACTCGAACTCGCGACCCCGACCTTGGCAAGGTCGTGCTCTACCAACTGAGCTATTCCCGCAATGGCGTCCCCTAGGGGACTCGAACCCCTGTTACCGCCGTGAAAGGGCGGTGTCCTAGGCCACTAGACGAAGGGGACACACTACAACTTCACTGGTTACATGCGTTTGGCTGTTCGCTTTACGCTGCAATTGGCGCGCATTCTAGGGATGGATTGGAAGGTCGTCAACCCCAATATGAAAATATATTGAAATCAATGACTTCCCCCCTATTAAGGCGTTTTCCTACAGAGTCTCGAGGCAAGCTCTTGGCGCCTATATTCCGGCACCCTACAAGGAGTTATGATTGCCGGACCTCAGTGATGGCAGTTTGCTGCCCAGTCGATCCTCACCCCCGTCCTAGCCAGGCACTGCGACTTCACCGAGACAGCGCATCTACACCCACAAGAGGTTTTAACGTTGACGCCCACCATGATCGCCCTGCTTGTCGTCGTCGGGATCGCACTGTTGATTGCCATCGTCTACATCAACCATATAGTGGAAAACAACAAACTGGAGAAAGCACGCCTCAAGGTCGAGCTTAACGACCGCATCCGTCGTTGCAGCGAGGTCAACGAGACCTTCCCCGGCCAGTTGATGTCTCCCGCCCTCAAACTGCTGCTTACCCGCCTTGAGCTCAATGCGACACAGCGCCTATTGCTCCTGGATAAATCCAGCGCGGCATTAAAGGCACAAGTGACCGAGCTCGGCGGCCTGATTGCCAAGGGCGAGTCAATTCCTGTCAACAACCCGCCCAACCCGGTGCTGACCGAAGCCAAAGCCAAGGACGTACGTTTTTTGCTTGAAACACTCCACGGGCAAATCACCCGTGCGGCCAAGGACGGTTTTTTGCCGACCAACGAAGCCAAGCAGTGGCTCACGGAAATTCGCCACTTGCTGGTGGTGTTGCATATCGAGTTCTTCAACAATCTGGGCAAGCTGGCCCTGCAGAAAAATCAGCCCGCACAGGCGCGCCTGGCTTTCGAACGTGCCGTGCAGTACTTGCGCAAACAGCCGGTACCCGCCATGTACAACGCCCAGATCAAGGATTTCGAAGCACAACTGGCACGCGCCAACGCACAAGTGCAGAGCGCACTTGAGCCGACCACGGGTGAAGTCAACGAGCTGACTGAAGGTTTGAAGACAGACGAGGCCGATGCCGACTGGAAGAAGAAGTCGATTTACGACTGACAGACACATGCCACCTGTGC
Source organism: Pseudomonas sp. TWR1-1-3 (assembly GCF_049896805.1). Taxonomy (NCBI): domain Bacteria; kingdom Pseudomonadati; phylum Pseudomonadota; class Gammaproteobacteria; order Pseudomonadales; family Pseudomonadaceae; genus Pseudomonas; species Pseudomonas sp. TWR1-1-3. The sequence goes on from NZ_JAFCUZ010000002.1 coordinate 287,825, forward strand.
AGCTGTCGGAGAAACCAGGGAATGCGATGTAAAGCCCAGGACGGGCCAGAGGGGGTAAAACATATAAAGGCAGCCCTTGGGCTGCCTTTATATTTGACGTCAGGCTACCGGATTGATTGGCTTTTCCGGGTACCACACGTCCAACAGCGGGCTAACTTCAACGGTGGTCAGCTCTGGACGCGCTTTGAGCCAGGCTTCAACAGCAGCACGCTGCTCTTCGCTGACCGAACCGCGCTTCTGCAGGCAAACCAGACCGTAGTCGTCGCCGCCAACATAACCCAAGCCGTTAGCTTCCATGGCTTCTGCCAGGAAAGCTGCCAGGAATGCATCGATAGCCTCTTCCGACAGGTCTTCTTTGAAATCCAGGTTCAGCTCAAAACCCAACTCCTGAAATTCATCAACGCACAGTTTTTTGCGCAGACGCTGGGAACGATTAGTAGCCATTGAACAATCCTCTTAAGTAATAACGGGCGGCACTTTAGCAGCTTCGGCCGCCCGGCGCCCGGTTCCGTGTGAACGGTTCATCGTTTTCTATACTTTATCCGTGAAACCCTGTAACAGGTGGATGCACAACCCCGACAACCTTGGGGCATAATGCCAATACTTTTATGACCATTGAGGGAACTTTTCATCATGCCCTCGTATTTCCCCCCCTCGCCTGCAGGGTTTTACTTAATATGATCAAATCTTTACGGCCACTGTTTCTCGCCAGCTTTTTTCTGCCACTGGCCTTCGGCGCCAACGCCGCCCCTGTCAATACCACCCTCACACCAAAAGTTCAGCAAGCGCTCAAGACCAACAAACTGGGCGACGACGCCCTGTCCCTGGTTCTGCTGCCGCTTAGCGGCCCTGGCATTCCCACTGTCTACAACGCCGATGTATCCATGAACCCGGCCTCCACCATGAAACTGGTGACCACCTACGCCGCCCTGGAAATGCTTGGCCCGACCCATCAATGGAAAACCGAGTTCTACACTGATGGCACGCTGAACAATGGCATTTTGCAAGGCAACCTGTACCTCAAGGGCGGCGGCGACCCCAAGCTCAACATGGAAAAACTCTGGCTGTTGATGCGCGATCTGCGCGCCAATGGTGTGCAACAGATCACCGGCGACCTGGTACTCGATCGCAACTTCTTCAATCAGCCGCAACTGCCGGTATTCAACGACGACGGCAATGACAAGAACAAACCGTTCCTGGTCAAGCCCGACTCGCTGATGGTCAACCTCAAGGCCCTGCGTTTCGTGGCGCGCAATGATGGGGGCAAGGTTCTGATTTCGGTCGAACCACCAATTGCCAGCATCAAGATCGACAACCAGGTCAAGGCCGTCAACACCAAACAATGCACCGGCGACGTGCGCTACAACCCGGTACCGCAAGCCGACGGCTCGGTACTGGTCACCGTCAGCGGGCAACTGGCCGATGGCTGCAACTCGCAGACCTATCTGTCCCTGCTGGACCACGCGACCTACACTGCTGGCGCCGTACGCGCTATCTGGAAAGAGCTGGGTGGCAGCATTCAAGGCCAGGACCGCCAGGCCAGCGTACCCAAAAATGCCAAGCTGCTGGCACGCGCGTTCTCGCCCGACCTGGCCGAAATCATTCGTGACATCAACAAATACAGCAACAACACCATGGCCCAGCAACTGTTCCTGAGCCTGGGCGCGCAGTTCCGCAACGATGCTGACGGTGACGACGCCAAGGCCGCACAGCGCGTAGTACGCCAATGGCTGGCGAAAAAAGGCATTACCGCACCCCATTTGATCATGGAGAACGGTTCCGGCCTGTCCCGTGCAGAGCGCGTCAGCGCGCGGGAAATGGCGCAAATGCTACAGGCTGCCTGGAAAAGCCCCTACGCTGCCGAGTTCATCAGTTCCATGCCCATTGCCGGCAAAGACGGCACCATGCGCAAGCGCCTGAAAACCACGGCCATGAACGGCCAGGCCCATATCAAGACCGGCACCCTGAACACCGTGCGGGCCATTTCCGGCTTTAGTCGCGACAGCAACGGCAATACCTGGGCAGTGGTGGCCATTCTTAACGACCCTCGTCCGTGGGGCGCTTCGGCGATTCTGGATCAGGTTCTGCTCGACCTGTATCGCCAGCCGCAAATCCCGAATAGCGCGGTATCCATCGCGCAGTAAGGCGTTGCCCGGGCAATAAAAAACGCCCCTGATCGTGCGATCAGGGGCGTTTTTCATTGTGGGAGCGAGCCTGCTCGCGAAGCAGGCGACCCGCTCAGGCGCAAAACTGCGGTGATGCCATCGCGAGCAGGCTCGCTCCCACTACAGGCCCACCCCTGCAAGAAGCAGGCAGGCCAGTACTCAGCCGCTATTACCGGGCCATGATTTTCCAGGCACGGTGGATTTTGCTGTTGCGGGCAAAGTCCGGATCGATGGTGCTGGCAGTGATTTCTTCGACCGCGTAACGCGCTTCCAGATTTTCATCGAGGATGAATTTGCGGAAGTTGTTGGAGAAATACAGCACGCCACCCGGCGCCAGACGGGCCATGGCCAGATCCAGCAATTGCACGTGGTCGCGCTGCACATCGAAGATGCCTTCCATGCGCTTGGAGTTGGAGAAGGTCGGCGGATCGATAAAGATCAGGTCGTACTCTTCACGACAGGCATCCAGCCACACCATCACATCGCTCTGCTCCAGACGGTTCTTGTCCGAAAAACCGTTCAGGGACAGGTTGCGACGCGCCCAGTCCAGATAGGTTTTCGACAGATCAACGCTGGTGGTGCTGCGCGCGCCGCCCTTGGCTGCGTGTACGCTGGCAGTTGCGGTGTAGCAGTACAGATTGAGGAAACGTTTGCCGGCAGCCTCTTTCTGGATACGCATGCGCATCGGGCGATGGTCCAGGAACAGACCGGTATCCAGGTAGTCCGTAAGGTTGACCAGCAGCTTCACACCGCCTTCGCTGACCTCGGTGAACTTGCCCTGGGCACTTTGACGCTCGTACTGCTTGGTACCGCTCTGGCGCTCGCGACGCTTGACGATTACCCGGCTCTTGTCGATGTTCAACGCCTGCGGGATGGCCGCCAATGCATCGAACATGCGTTCCGAGGCTTTTACCGGATCAATGGATTTCGGTGCCACGTATTCCTGGACGTGAACCCAGTCGTGGTACAGATCGATCGCCATCGCATATTCCGGCATGTCGGCGTCGTAGACACGGTAGCAGTCGATACCTTCGCGCTTGACCCACTTGCCCAGCGCCTTGAGGTTCTTTTGCAGTCGGTTGGCAAACATCTGCCCGCCTTCGCTCAAGCGTGGCTGCTCGATCACCACCGGAGCCGGTTTGATCGGGTTACCGTTCTTGTTGAACTTCTCGTACTTGGTTGGCGCTTCGATGTTGGAAGGCAGATCGGACTCAGCCTGTTCGCGCTCAGCCTGACGCTGCTCGGGGGTACGGCGCTCGCCGGTAACGAACTGATCCGGCACCACCTTGATCAACAACAGCTTGCACGGCAAGGCGCCGTTCCAGAACGAATACTGCTTGTGGCTACGGATGCCCATACGCTTGCCCAGATCCGGAGCACCGGTAAACACCGCGGCCTCCCAGTTCAAGCAGGCCTGGCGCAGACGCTCGCCGAGGTTCTGGTAGAGATAAAGCAAGCTCGCCTCATCACCCAGACGCTCGCCGTACGGCGGGTTGCAGATTACCAGGCCTTTCTGGTTCTGGTCCGGGCGCGGCTCGAAGGTCGCCACTTCGCCCTGGTAGATCTTGATCCAGTGGCTCAGGCCCGCGCGCTCGATGTTATTGCGCGCTGGCTGGATCAGGCGCGGATCGGCTTCATAGCCACGAATCCACAGCGGTGGCTTGGCCATGCCGATTTCGGCACGCTCGGTGGCTTCGTCGTGAAGTTTTTTCCAGATGGCCGGTATATGACCCAGCCAGGCATCGAAACCCCAGTGAATACGATTGAGGTTTGGCGCCATATCGGCGGCGATCATCGCGCCTTCGACAAGGAACGTACCTACACCACACATCGGGTCAGCCAGAGCAGCACCTTCGGCGGCCATACGTGGCCAGCCCGCACGGATCAGGATGGCCGCCGCGAGGTTTTCCTTCAGCGGAGCAGCACCCTGCTGCAGGCGGTAGCCGCGCTGGTGCAGGCTGCTGCCTGACAGATCCAGCGACAGAATGGCTTCGCCACGGTCCAGGCGCAGGTGAATGCGCATGTCGGGGCTGATCTTGTCGATGGAAGGACGCTCACCGCTTGGCGTGCGCAGCTTGTCGACGATGGCGTCTTTTACCTTCAACGCACCAAAGTGGGTGTTGTCGATACCCGAGCCGTGACCGCTGAACTCAACGGCCAGGGTGCCATCCGGCACCATATGGTCTTGCCAGTCAACGTCCAGCACACCGTGGTACAGGTCTTCGGCGTCCTTCATCGGGAAGCGCTTGAGTACCAGCAACACACGGTTGGCAAGGCGCGACCACAGGCACAGGCGGTAGGCCGTCTCCATGGTAGCCATGCCTCGAATGGCCGAGGTGTGCTCGCGGGCTTCCTCAAGACCAAGGCCGGTGGCCTCTTCGAGAAGCAGGCCTTCAAGGCCTTTGGGACAGGTAAGGAAGAGTTCGTAACGATCCGACATGGGATTCCTGGGCTATTAGCTATCAGCGAGAAGGCGACGCATCGCCCGCTCCGTTTTCAATCAAGCGCTTTTCTTGAAGAGCGCTCGCGTGGCACGAAACTGTGCCGTTCCACCGAGGCGATCACTCATGCCCGCAGGCATGAACAGTTTAGACGCCGAGGCAGGTCATTCATCTGGAAACAACAGGTCATATACAGACCCTTCGTCGAATAGTCCCCCAGCAAAAGAGGCGGGTATTCGCGACGGGGAATGAAACGCATCCTCTTTGCAAACACTCGGCCTATCAGGCTTTGGTCGTATTCAGTGGTCAAAAAGCGACCTTACTTATGGCCTTAACACCATTATCGTTACGTCCTTATGACAAAACGATCATTCACACGCCTTGGCGCATTGGTTAGAACTCAACTCAGGTTACGGCCGCACAGGCCCTGACAAAATGCTCGCCACGCCGGCAGCGAGCACACCAACGGCAGAACACTCTGCCCCGGCCTCTGGAAGGCCGACGCTAAATAAACAGTCAACAAGTGAGGGCAATACCCTATGAGAAGACTTAAGCGTGATCCGTTGGAAAAAGCGTTCCTTCGCGGATATCAATACGGTGTTAACGGAAAATCCCGCGAGCTTTGCCCTTTTACTCTACCGTCGGTACGCCAAGCCTGGATTAACGGCTGGCGTGAAGGACGCGGCGACAACTGGGACGGTATGACAGGCACTGCGGGCATCCACAGACTCAACGAACTTCACGCCGTCGGCTAACTCCGGGCAAAATCCGACATCACCTCGAAGCTGTACTGACTCAACCTTGCCGCCCTTTCCAGGCGGCGGGCTACGGCCCAAGGGCTCCTTAGGGGAGCCCTTTTTATTGCCTGCCAATCAGCGCGCCAAGGCCGATATGGCGTCAACCGACTCGCGAATCAAGGCCGGACCCTTGTAGATAAAGCCCGAATAAATCTGCACCAGGCTCGCACCCGCAGTGATTTTTTCAGCTGCGTGTTTGCCCTCGGTAATCCCGCCCGCAGCGATGATCGGCATACGACCTGCCAGCTCACCGGCCAGTACTGACACCGTGTGAGTACTTTTCTCACGAACCGGCGCTCCAGACAGGCCACCCGCCTCGTCGCCATGCTCCATACCTTCAACACCTGTACGACTCAGCGTGGTGTTGGTGGCAATCACTGCGTCCATACCTGTCTCAAGCAGCGCCTGAGCCACAAGCACGGTTTCTTCGTCTGTCATGTCAGGGGCGATCTTGATCGCCAGCGGTACGCGCTTGCCGTGGCGCTGAGTCAGCTCGTTCTGACGCAGCTGCAGGGCCTCGAGCAATTGCTTGAGCGAATCACCGAATTGCAGGCTGCGTAAACCCGGCGTGTTAGGCGAGCTGACGTTTACAGTCACGTAGCTGGCGTGCTCATACACCTTGTCCAGGCAAATCAGGTAATCATCGACCGCTCGCTCAACCGGCGTGTCGAAGTTCTTGCCAATGTTGATACCCAGGATACCGCTGTACCTGGCTGCCTGAACCCGTGCAAGCAGGTGATCGACGCCAAGGTTGTTGAACCCCATGCGATTGATGATCGCTTGCGCTTCAGGCAGTCGGAAAATACGGGGTTTGGGATTGCCCGGCTGAGGTCGCGGCGTCACGGTGCCGATCTCAACGAAGCCAAAACCCAGTTGTGCAAAGCCATCAATGGCCGCACCATTTTTGTCCAGACCTGCGGCCAGGCCGACCGGGTTAGGGAAGTCCAGCCCCATCACCGTCACTGGCAGCCTTGCCGGCGCCTTGCACAACAAACCATTAAGCCCTAGACGGCCACCTGCACCGATCAAGTCCAAGGACAGGTCGTGGGAGGTTTCAGGGGAGAGTTTGAAGAGCAACTGGCGGGCCAGGTTATACATGGGCTGATAGGACTCAAAGGGTTGCTTGAAGAGAGCGCGATTATAGCTGCGCGCTTCACTAAATCACAGGCAAAGAAAAACCCGGCCTGAGCCGGGTTTTTCTGAACAGCCTAGCTAAAAATTACTTAGCTTCTGCTTGAACGGTAGCTTCTACGCGACGGTTCAGGGCACGGCCTTCTTCAGTTGCGTTGCTTGCAACTGGGTTGGCTTCGCCGTGGCCAACTGCGTCTACGCGGTTGGCTGCAACACCTTGGTTAACCAGGGCTGCACGAACAGCGTCAGCACGACGCTGCGACAGTTTCTGGTTGTAGGCGTCTGGACCGATGCTGTCAGTGTAACCAGCAACAGTAGTGGTGGTCGCAGGGTACTGCTTCATGAAATCAGCAACGTTGTTGATGTCAGGCATGTACTGCGATTTAACAACCGACTTGTCGAAGTCGAATTTCACGTCAAGTTCAACGCGAACAACTTCAGCGATCGGAGCTTCTGGCTCTGGCTCAACTGGTGCTGGAGCTGGAACTGGAGCAGGAGCGACTTTACCGCCGTTACCGCCGAAGTTCACACCCAGACCAACGGTAGGAGCGTAGTCCCACTTGCCGTTGTCCAGTTTGTAGTCAGCTTCAACGCCAGCACGGGCGAACAGGTTGTCAGTGATGTACCACTTAACACCAGCGCCTGCAGTCAGGAAAGTCGACTTGTCGCGACCGCTGTGGCCGTCAGCCTCAACGTTGGTCATGCTCTTGTGAGCAACACCGCCGGAAACGTATGGACGCAGAGCGTCGCCTACGGTGCCGAAGTGGTACTGAGCGTTCAGACCAAAGTTGTCGCCTTTGATTTTCTGGTGGCCAGTGCCGTCATTCGAACGGGTGTGGTTGGTTTTGTCGTAGGTCAGGTTCAACGAAACGTCGTCGGTCAGGAAGTAACCGATCGATGCGCCTGGGTTGTAACCGTCTTCTACGTGCTTGACGCTGTCGTTGTACTGTTTTTTGTAGAACAGTTCACCCTCGACCGCGCCTTGGCCTTGTGCCAGGGCACCGAACGAAGTTGCGGCTACAAAGGAACCAATGGCAATGCCCAAGGTGTTTTTCAGTTTCATCCGTTAAATCCCCATCTGGTGATTGTAAAGCAGTCCCTCATACCGGGGGACAACTCGGCAGCAAGTCTATCAGACCTTGCCTACACGTAGAGCCATTTGCGCTGAACTAAGTTTCAGCAATGCCTGCAAATTTCTCACGCAATTTATCTAGAGCACGCTTGTAACGCATCTTTGTCGCACTCAAACCCATATGCATTATGTCCGCGATTTCCTGAAATTCCAGTTCTGCGACAAAACGCAGCACAAGAATCTCACGATCAATCGGATTTACATGCACCAGCCAGCGATCAAGTCCGCCCTTTTCCTCAGGTTTCGGCGCCTTTTCTTCGGACGCTTCCTCGAGGGGGTCAATACTTAATGCGTCCATCAAGCGACGCTTTCGCCGTTCCTTTCGATACTGTGTAATGCACTCGTTGTAGGTGATGCTATACAGCCATGTCTTGAATTTCGACTTGCCTTCAAAATTTTTCAAACCGTACAGCACTTTCAGCATGACTTCCTGACAGACATCATCAGCGTCCCTATCGTTCCCTAAATACCTTGAACAAACGTTGAACAAAGTACGCTGATAGCGCCGCATCAGCTCTTCATAGGCACGTGTCACGTGAAACAACTCATCATGCGAGCGCGCCACCAGCTCCTCATCAGAGAGCTCGCGGGGGTCATAGCGCATGGATAGCGATTGTGCTTTATTCAAAACGAGTTGTGCCAACAGTCAGGTCAATGTCCGCCGCAACCAGTCAATCTTGGCTTTTTTGCGGCGGCGTACATTAGCAGGGTTTGCCGTGTTAGCGGCTGGTTACGTGCTGCTCCAGCAAGATCCGGTTCGAGATGGAGACTAGCTCACCCTCATCGGTCAGCAACGTGGTTTTAACCGTGCCAATTTCTTCGATCTGCCCTTCAACCTCGCCAATCCGCACTTCCTGACCAACCTGATACAGCTCACGCACATAGATCCCGGCCAGTATTTGCCCGGCGATATCCCGGCTGCCCAGCCCCATTGCCAGTGCAATAGCCAGACCAACGGTAATCAACACAATAACAATCACATGGTTTAGCAGGTCGGTCTTGACCTCCAGCTGGCTGATAGCCACGGAGATGCTGATGATGATGACCAGCCCCTGGGTCACCCTGCCCAGCCCGCCGGCATAATCGAAGCCCACGCTCTCGGCAGCGCCACGCACCAGGCCGTTGAGCACCTGGGCCAGCAACACGCCTGCCAGCAGAACCAGCAGCGCACCAAAGACCTTGGGCAGATACACCGTCAACAGATCCAGCGCGGATGACACACGATCCAGGCCCAGAGACTGCGCCGCAGAAACCAGGAATACCAGCAGCACAAACCAGTAGACGATTTTGCCAATCAGCGTCGAAATGGGCACCTGAATTCCGACCCGGGCCAGAATCTTGGTCAAGCCCGTACCGCCCATCAGGCGATCAAGGCCCAACTTGGCAAGCAGTTTGGACAGCAAGGCGTCGAGCAGTTTGGCAACCACGAAGCCGAGCAGTACTACCACCAACGCGCCGAAGAGGTTGGGAATAAAGTTGGCAATCTTGGTCCACAAGGCAGTCATTGCCGCGACCAGGCTTTGGGTCCAGACATTCAATTCCATGTTCAATCAGCCTTATCAACAGGGCGAGCAGCAGATTTGCGTCGCGAAACGGGCGCAATATGAGCCGAACCGCTATTCAAAGCAATCATCAGTGCTTGCATCCAGCGGCCCAGCAGGCTGAAAAGGTCTCCCGCACCGACCTGTCGGTTGGCGGTTTTCAGCACGCGACCCAGGCACGCATCGTCATCCCGGTTGGACGGCTCGGCCTTGAGCATTTCACGTAAGGACTGTTCAAACGGATCGTGCATAAGCACCTCTCGGTAAGTCAGTAAATGACGAAGGGACATTTGCCGGGGTCACATTCACCCGGTCACAGCCACTGCAAACGACGGTAAAACCACCATTGCCCCGCCCCGATAACCAGCATCACGCCGCAGGTTATGGCAAAGCCATAAGAGTCATCGGAGAACGGTACGCCCCCCACATTGATGCCCAGCAAACCGGTAATAAAGGTGATCGGCAGAAAGATCCCCGTCAGCACGCCAAAGCGATACATGATGCGGCTCATACGCACGTTCAAACGCCGGTCTTCAGACTCGAGCACCAGCCCCACGCGCTCGCGGGTCAGTTCGAGCTCCTCCAGATAGCGGGTCAGGCTGTTGTTCAGTTCGTTCCAGTAGTCGGCATCATCGGCACTGAACCAGGGTAATTTGATACGCGTAAGCTGACCGAAAATATCCCGCTGAGGTGCCAGGAATCGACGCAAGGCGGCTGCCCTTCGACGAACCTGCAAGAGGCTGTTGTGATCAGGTGTATACCGTTCGTCGGCATCTATTTTATCTTCTTCGTCATCGACGATTTCTGACAGTTCGCCGATCAAGTCCTGCACCTTCAATGTCAGGTGCTGGGCCAGGTACAGGATCAATTCAGAGGGATTTTTCGGGCCTTCACCCTGGGAAAACTCACTGAGCAACTCATCGGTGGCCCGCAATGGTCGCATGCGCAATGAGATCAAGCGCTGCGCACTGCCGAAAATACGCAGTGAAACCATGTCTTCAGGCTCTGCGCCGGGGTTCAGGTTGACCCCGCGCATAAACAGCAGCAGCTCATTGTTGGGGGCAGGCACCAGGCGCGGACGGGTATTTTCTTCAAGCAGCAGATCACAGTTGAAATCACTCAAGCCACTGGAATCACGCAGCCAGCTCTGGGTTTGCGGATGACTGCGATCCCAATGCAGCCAGAGGCTTTCGTGGGCCTGCAACTGAAGGTCGTTCAGCTCGGTGCGCGCAATCGAACGTGCGCCGCCTTCACCATCCAGCACCAGCGCATGCACCAGCCCCCATTGAGCGTTTTCTTCCTCGAACATCCGTGATCCTTAGTGGTAATGCGTTTAGCCCGGCATTTTCAGAGCGGTTGGCGAAATGATAACGCCATTATTGTCGGCATAAATGAATTCACCGGGGCGGAACGTGACACCCGCAAACGTCACGGGCACGTTGACATCGCCCACACCGCGACGGTTGCTCTTGAGCGGATGACTGGCCAAAGCCTGCACGCCGAGATCGGTTTGCGCGAGCACATCGACGTCGCGAATGCAGCCGTAAATAACAATACCTTCCCAGCCATTTTTTGCCGCCCTGTCTGCAATCATGTCGCCCAGCAAGGCATGACGCAGGGAACCGCCCCCATCGACCACCAGCACTTTGCCTTCACCGCTAAGTTCAGCCTGTTCCTTGACCCGGGAGTTGTCCTCGAAGCACTTGATGGTCACGATCTCGCCGCCAAAGGAGTCGCGCCCGCCGAAATTGCTGAACATGGGCTCAAGTACCTGCACCAGCTCAGGGTAGGCATCGCACAGATCGGGGGTGATGTAGTGATTCACGGGAAAGCTCCTGTTCAGGGTGGGCACAACAGTGAAAACAACGATAGCACTATGGGTTATAGACGCTTTGGACAAGCCCGGCTTTAAAAGTCGTCCAAGCCTCGAGCGGCAACCAATATCACATAAAAGAACACGTTATGACCACCTTGCGGTATCGGGTCACACGCCATCCGCAGCAGCTGCCGTATGAACGAGGCAGCTGCAGAAACACTGCAACTGTGGGAGCGAGCCTGCTCGCGAAGATCGTTCGCGAGCAGGCTCGCTCCCACAATAGAGGGCTTGACCTGCAACAGAGTATCTACAACGATTTCGTCGTGCCTTTTAGCAGCCAATCACGCACCAATGGCCACACTTCCTGCTGCGCAGCCTGGCTGACCAGCATTTCAACGTGACTGTAATCAGAGCTGAAGCCATGCTCACGGCCAAGGGACACGAACTTGCGCTGTTCTGAGCCCAACTGGTCGAACAGCTTGCGACACGCCCACTCCGGCGTTTGCCGATCACCCACCGCTGCCACCACCAGTGCCGGGGCCTGAACCTCGGCCAAACCGGCCCACCAGTCGCGCTCGGCGTCCTTGAAACGCCCCATAAAACCATTCCAGCGCAGGGTTTCCAGGGCGATGCTGACCGGCTCGTCTTCCGGGCCACGCTTGAGTCGCGTCCCCGACAGTTGCTTGAAGCGCTTCAACAACAGATAGGCACCCCACTCAATCGGAGGAATTTTCAGTGACCAGTAACGGCGATTGATCTGGCAGCCAAAAAACGCCGCCGACGCCACATCCGGTTCACTCAGATACTTGCCCCCCAAGGCCGCGGCCAAACTGATGGCACCCTGAGAATGGCCGAGCCAGTGCGGAACTTGCCCGCTTTGCTCGCGAACAAATGCCGCTATGGCTGGCAAGTCGTAGCGGGCATAGTCCGCCACGCGATTTTTAGCCCAGCTAATATTTCGTGACGAAAGACCATGGCCACGCATTTCGGGCAGCCACACATCAAACCCGGCACGCGCCAAAAACGCCCCTAGCCCTGCCCCCTTGGGCGAGTACCAAAAGCGCCGATTGGAAAAACTGCCATGCAACAGGATGACCGGCACGCCGCGTACCTGGCTGTCGTCGGCCATCCCCAGGCGGGTCACCACCAGCTCAACGGAAATATCCGGGCTGTTGGCCGGTTTCAAGCGATAAACGTCTTCGCTCAGATCGCCCCGACGCTCAGCGCTGATCAGGGCAACGGGAAAAAGGAGACTGCTGCTTTGCATAATGCTCTTGCACAAAAAAGGGCGATTTCACACAGGAACTCGCCCTACCATTGCCTATAAAGAGCAGGGCAGCCCTTTGGCTGCCCTGCTCCACGCTCAACGACTCAAGCCTGCGCCTGACCCTCTGCAAGGAAGAACCAGGTTTCCAGAACGGTGTCCGGGTTCAGGGAAACACTTTCGATGCCCTGCTCCATCAGCCATAGCGCCAGATCCGGGTGATCGGACGGGCCCTGGCCGCAAATACCGATGTACTTGCCAGCCTTGTTGCACGCCTGAATGGCGTTGGACAGCAGCTTTTTAACCGCCGGGTTGCGCTCATCAAACAGGTGCGCAATGACACCGGAGTCGCGGTCCAGACCCAGGGTCAGCTGAGTCAGGTCGTTGGAGCCGATGGAGAACCCGTCGAAGAACTCCAGGAACTCTTCAGCCAGGATCGCGTTGGAAGGCAGTTCGCACATCATGATCACGCGCAGACCGTTTTCACCACGCTTGAGGCCGTTTTCCGCCAGCAGATCTATCACCTGGCTCGCTTCACCCAGGGTACGGACGAACGGCACCATGATTTCAACGTTGGTAAAGCCCATTTCGTTACGCACACGCTTGAGCGCACGGCATTCAAGCTCGAAGCAGTCGCGAAAGTTTTCACTGATGTAACGCGAAGCACCGCGGAAGCCCAGCATCGGGTTCTCTTCTTCAGGCTCGTACAGCTTGCCGCCGATCAGGTTGGCGTATTCGTTGGACTTGAAGTCCGACAGGCGCACGATGACTTTTTTCGGTGCAAAAGCGGCGGCCAGGGTGCTGATGCCTTCAACCAGTTTTTCGACGTAGAAGCCCACCGGATCGTTGTAGCCGGCGATGCGTTTGTCGACGCTGTCCTTGATTTCCTGTGGCAGGCCATCGTAGTTCAGCAGGGCTTTGGGGTGTACACCGATCATGCGGTTGATAATGAACTCCAGACGGGCCAGGCCCACACCGGCGTTCGGCAATTGCGCGAAGTCAAAGGCACGGTCCGGGTTGCCGACGTTCATCATGATCTTGAACGGCAGGTCCGGCATGGCGTCCACGGAGTTCTTCTTGATATCGAAGCCCAGTTCGCCTTCAAAGATAAACCCGGTATCGCCTTCAGCGCACGAAACGGTAACGCCCTGGCCGTCTTTCAACAGCTGGGTGGCGTTGCCACAACCCACCACGGCCGGGATACCCAGCTCGCGAGCGATGATCGCCGCATGACAGGTACGACCGCCGCGGTTGGTGACGATGGCGCTGGCGCGCTTCATCACCGGCTCCCAGTCGGGGTCGGTCATGTCCGAGACCAGAACGTCGCCTGGCTGGACTTTGTCCATTTCCGACACGTCCTTGATGATGCGTACCTTGCCTGCGCCGATGCGCTGGCCAATGGCACGGCCTTCAGCCAGTACCGTACCGGTTTCCTTGAGCAGGTAGCGTTCCATGACATTGCCGGCGCTGCGGCTTTTCACGGTTTCAGGGCGCGCCTGAACGATGTACAGCTTGCCGTCATCACCGTCTTTGGCCCACTCGATGTCCATCGGGCACTTGTAGTGCTTTTCGATGATCATCGCCTGCTTGGCCAGCTCGCTGACTTCAGCATCGGTCAGGCAGAAGCGTGCACGGTCGGCTTTTTCAACGTCGATCACCTTGACCGACTTGCCGGCCTTGGCTTCGTCGCCGTAGATCATCTTGATGGCTTTGCTGCCCAGGTTGCGACGCAGAATCGCAGGGCGACCCGCTTCCAGGGTTTGTTTGTGAACGTAGAATTCGTCCGGGTTTACCGCACCTTGCACGACGGTCTCACCCAGGCCGTAGGCGCCGGTGATAAACACTACATCACGGAAACCCGACTCAGTGTCCAGGGTAAACATCACACCCGCAGTGCCCGTTTCTGAGCGCACCATGCGCTGTACGCCTGCGGACAGGGCGACCAGTTTGTGGTCAAAGCCCTGGTGCACGCGGTAAGAAATCGCACGGTCGTTGAACAGGGAGGCAAATACCTCCTTGGCCGCACGAATGACGTTTTCAACGCCACGGATATTCAGGAAGGTTTCCTGCTGACCGGCAAAGGAGGCGTCCGGCAAGTCTTCGGCGGTGGCCGAGGAGCGCACGGCAACGGCCATGTCCGGGTTGCCCTGGGACAAAGCGGCAAAGGCGGTACGAATTTCGGCGTTAAGCTTCTCCGGAAACTCGGCTTCCATGATCCATTGACGGATCTGGGCACCGGTTTTGGCCAGGGCATTGACGTCATCTACATCGAGCGCATCCAGCGCAGCGTGGATCTGGTCGTTCAAACCACTCAGTTCGAGAAAATCACGATATGCCTGAGAAGTCGTGGCGAAGCCACCGGGAACTGAAACACCAGCGCCTGCAAGATTACTGATCATCTCGCCGAGGGATGCGTTCTTGCCCCCCACATGCTCCACGTCATGGGCGCCGAGCTTATCGAGGGAAACTACGTACTCTACCAAGGTGATCTCTCCACTAACGGTGTTGGGAAAAGCTCAGGGCGCTGGACCCTCATCATGAGGCATCACAGCGATTGTGGCCTGGACCTGGAAAATAAGTGACACTGCCTGTCATGTAGCGCGACAAAAGCGCGCCTATCATATCCAAGAATCGTCACCAGCTTAAGGCCCAAGGCGCAAATGAAACGATCTGCTTTCTTTATATCCGATGGCACCGGTATTACTGCCGAAACCCTGGGCCAGAGTTTGCTGGCACAATTCGAAAATGTGACCTTCAGCAAGTTCACGCGCCCCTACATAGACAGCGTGGAAAAAGCGCGGGCAATGGTACAACAAATCGATAACGCCGCCGAAAAAGACGGATTCAGCCCGATAATTTTCGACACTATCGTCAATCAGGACATTCGCGAAATCCTCGCCACGTCCAATGGTTTCATGATCGACATCTTCTCCAGTTTCCTTGCTCCACTGGAGCAGGCGCTGGGTGAACATTCCTCGTATTCGGTTGGCAAGTCCCACTCCATTGGCCACAACTCCAACTATATGGAGCGCATCGAGGCGGTGAACTTTGCCCTCGACAATGATGACGGCGCCCGCACACACAAGTACGACAAGGCCGACCTGATCCTGGTTGGCGTGTCCCGTTGCGGCAAAACCCCGACCTGCCTTTATATGGCGATGCAATTCGGCATCCGCGCTGCCAACTACCCGCTGACCGATGACGACATGGAAAGCCTCAAGCTGCCGGCTGCCCTGCGTGAACACAAACACAAGCTCTTCGGCCTGACCATCGACCCGGACCGCCTGACGGCCATCCGCAACGAACGCAAGCCCAACAGCCGCTACTCAAGCTTTGCCCAGTGCGAATTTGAAGTGCGCGAAGTTGAACGCCTGTTTCAGCGCGAAAACATTCCGCATATCAACTCCACGCATTTCTCGGTGGAAGAAATATCGGCCAAGATCCTGGTCGAAAAAGGCGTGGAGCGGCGGTTCAAATAACAGCCCTGAACACATGAAACCTGTGGGAGCGAGCCTGCTCGCGAAGCCGGTAAAGCCCTTTCGCGAGCAGGCTCGCTCCCACTTCTGGCTCAAATCACCAACAGGTCCACAAACCGGTTAACCGCCGTGGCCTCCAGCGCCTGCTGATCCTTGCACAGGGTAAAAATCTGCGCACACCGCTGGCTCACAAAACGGGTGGCCAGGTTGGCCCTGAACTTGTCCTCCAGCAATGGAATCCCCGCATCACGACGCCGACGATGGCCAATGGGGTATTCCACTTCCACCTGCCCGGTGCTGGTGCCATCGCTGAAAAAAACCTCGATGGCATTGGCAATTGAGCGTTTGTCTGCCTCCAGGTACTCGCGTGTGTAGCGCGGATTTTCGACCACTACCATTTTTTCCCGCAATTGGTCGATGATCGGGTGGGCCGCGTGAAAATCATCTTCGTAGTGTTCTGCTATCAGATTGCCAAACGCCAGCGGTACCGCGGTCATGTATTGAATACAGTGATCACGGTCCGCCGCGTTGGCCAATTTGCCTTGCTTGGAAATGATCCGAATCGCCGATTCGTGGGTTGTAATCACGATTTTCTCGATATCGTGCAAGCGGTCCTTGACCTGGGGATGCAAGGTCACCGCTGCTTCGCACGCAGTCTGCGCATGGAATTCGGCCGGGAAGCTGATCTTGAACAGCACGTTTTCCATTACATAGGTGCCATAGGGCTGGCTCAGGCTGAACTGGCGCTGATCCTCGGGCTTGAGCGCCAGATCCTTGTTGGTATGGCTGAACAGCACATCGTAGAAGCCCCATTGCGGCGCCGTCAGCACCCCGGGGATGCCCATTTCACCGCGTAACGCAATGTCAGCCAGACGCACCCCGCGACTCGACGCATCCCCGGCGGCCCAGGATTTACGCGATCCGGCGTTCGGCGCATGACGATAGGTGCGCAACGCCTGCCCATCCACAAAAGCATGGGACAGCGCCGACAGCAACTGCTCGCGAGTGGCGCCCATCAGTTTGGCGCACACCGCCGTCGAGGCGACCTTGACCAGCAGAACATGGTCCAGGCCAACACGATTGAAAGAGTTTTCCAGGGCAATCACGCCCTGAATTTCATGGGCCATGATCATTGCTTCGAGCACCGCCCGCATCGTCATCGGCGCTTCGCCATTGGCTACACGTTTTTGCGAGAGGTGGTCGGCTACCGCCAGAATACCGCCCAGATTATCCGAAGGATGGCCCCACTCCGCCGCCAGCCAGGTGTCGTTGTAGTCCAGCCAGCGCACGATACAGCCGATGTCCCATGCCGCCTTGACCGGGTCCAGGCGAAACGAAGTACCTGGGACCCTCGCGCCAAAAGGCACAACCGTGCCCTCGACGAAAGGCCCCAGGTGCTTGGTGCACTCCGGAAAACGCAGCGCCAGCAGGCCGCAGCCCAAGGTATCCATCAGGCAGTTGCGGGCAGTATCGAGGGCTTCGGGGGAGGTGATGGTGTAGGACAGGACATAATCGGCAATGTCCTGCAAAACCTTGTCGTAATCGGGGCGGTTGTTGAGGTCGACGTTGGCGCTCATGGGGCAGTCTCCAAAGAGTGGGTAAGGGTCGTGTCCATCCTCAGGTTCATCGTGATTTTGCGGGTCTAAATGCCCGTTTGATGTATCAGAATCAAAAGCCCCTCACCCCAACCCTCTCCCCGAGGGAGAGGGTTGGGGTGAGGGCAAAGGGTTCACCCGATCAAAAAGAATCACCCGGCACCCGCACCCAGCCTTCCATCAGTACCCGCGCACTGCGGCTCATGATGGCTTTGGTCACGGTCCATTCGCCGTCAACCTGCCGGGCTTCGGCACCCACGCGCAAGGTGCCCGAGGGATGGCCAAAGCGCACGGCATCGCGCTGTTCACCACCGGCCGCCAGGTTGACCAGCGTGCCCGGGATCGCCGCAGCCGTACCGATGGCCACCGCAGCGGTGCCCATCATGGCGTGGTGCAACTTGCCCATCGACAAGGCCCGCACCAGCAAATCCACACTCTGGGCACTGACCGGCTTGCCGCTGGATGACACGTAGTCCGCAGGCCCGGCAACAAAGGCGACCTTGGGCGTGTGCTGACGCTTGGCCGCGTCTTCAAGCTTGTCTATCAGGCCCATGCGCAACGCACCGTGAGCACGGATAGTTTCGAACATGGCCAGGGCTTTCGGGTCGCTGTTGATGTCGTTCTGCAGCTCTGCACCGCTGTAACCGATATCCCGCGCATTGACGAAAATCGTCGGAATCCCGGCATTGATCATGGTCACATTCAAGGTGCCGACACCCGGTACTTCAAGGTCGTCCACCAGGTTACCAGTTGGAAACATCGAACCGCCTGCCCCCTCTTCATCCGCTGCCGGGCTGATAAATTCCAACTGCACCTCTGCGGCCGGGAAGGTCACGCCGTCGAGTTCAAAATCGCCGGTTTCCTGTACCGCACCGTCGGTGATCGGCACATGGGCAATGATGGTCTTGCCAATATTGGCCTGCCAGATACGTATCACCGCCGTACCATTGCGGGGGATACGAGCGGTATCCACCAGGCCGCTGCTGACCGCGAACGACCCGACCGCCGCAGACAGGTTGCCGCAGTTGCCGCTCCAGTCCAAAAAGGGCTTGTCGATCGCGACCTGACCGAACAGGTAATCGACATCATGATCCGCACGCAGGCTTTTGCTGACGATCACGGTTTTGCTGGTGCTGGAAGTGGCCGCGCCCATGCCGTCGATCTGTTTTTCGTAAGGGTCTGGGCTACCGATCACGCGCAACAACAAGGCATCACGGGCGGCACCCGGTACCTGAGCCACGGCGGGAAGGTCCAGCAGACTGAAGAACACGCCTTTACTGGTGCCGCCACGCATATAGGTCGCGGGAATTCTGATTTGCGCTGCGTAGGCCATATCACTGAGTCCTGTAGTAGCCGGGGCTCGTGGCCCCGGCGCTGGGGTTAGGCTGTCGCCGATTCCAGGAAGTCCTGGGCAAAACGCTGCAACACGCCGCCTGCTTCGTAGATCGAGACTTCTTCCGCAGTATCCAGGCGGCAGGTCACCGGCACTTCCAGGCGCTCACCATTTTTGCGGGTGATCACCAGGGTCAGCGTGGCACGCGGGGTGCGTTCGCCGATCACGTCGTAGGTTTCACTGCCGTCGATTTGCAGGGTTTTGCGGTTGGTGCCCGGCAAAAATTC
This sequence comes from Pseudomonas sp. TWR1-1-3, assembly GCF_049896805.1. Taxonomy (NCBI): domain Bacteria; kingdom Pseudomonadati; phylum Pseudomonadota; class Gammaproteobacteria; order Pseudomonadales; family Pseudomonadaceae; genus Pseudomonas; species Pseudomonas sp. TWR1-1-3. The sequence goes on from NZ_JAFCUZ010000002.1 coordinate 306,803, forward strand.
CAGTGGCAACACGCCCATGCCCACCAGGTTGGTACGGTGAATACGCTCAAAGCCCTCGGCTGCAATGGCCTCGACCCCTGCCAGGCGCACCCCTTTGGCCGCCCAGTCACGGGACGAACCCTGACCGTAATCGGCACCCGCGATAATGATCAACGGCTGCTTGCGTTCCATGTAGGTTTCGATGGCTTCCCACATGCGCATCACCTGCCCTTCGGGCTCAAGGCGAGTCAGGGAGCCCTGTTTGACCTTGCCGTCCTCGATCACCATTTCGTTGAATAGTTTCGGATTGGCGAAGGTCGCGCGCTGGGCCGTCAGGTGGTCGCCGCGGTGCGTTGCGTATGAGTTGAAGTCGACTTCCGGCAAGCCCATTTTCGCCAGATATTCGCCTGCGGCGCTGTCGAGCATGATGGCGTTGGAGGGCGACAAGTGGTCTGTGGTGATGTTGTCCGGCAGTACCGCCAGCGGGCGCATACCCTTGAGCGGACGAGCCCCGGCCAACGCACCTTCCCAGTACGGCGGACGGCGGATGTACGTGCTCTGCGGGCGCCAGTCATACAGCGGCTCGACTTTCGGGCCGGTATCTTCATGAATGGCGAACATCGGGATATACACCTGGCGGAACTGCTCCGGCTTCACGGCGGCCTTGACCACGGCGTCGATTTCTTCATCGCTCGGCCAGATGTCTTTCAGGCGGATTTCCTTGCCATTGGCGTCCAGGCCCAATACATCTTTCTCGATATCGAAGCGGATAGTGCCGGCAATCGCGTAGGCCACCACCAGCGGCGGCGAGGCGAGAAACGCCTGTTTGGCGTAAGGGTGAATACGCCCGTCAAAGTTGCGGTTGCCCGACAGTACAGCCGTGGCGTACAGGTCGCGGTCGATGATTTCCTGCTGGATGGCCGGGTCCAGGGCACCGGACATACCGTTGCAGGTGGTGCAGGCAAATGCCACCACGCCAAACCCCAGTTTTTCCAGTTCATGGGTCAAACCGGCTTCGTCCAGATACAGGGCCACGGTTTTGGAGCCCGGCGCCAGCGAGGTTTTGACCCACGGTTTGCGGCTCAGGCCAAGCTGGTTGGCATTGCGCGCCATCAAGCCCGCAGCGATCACGTTGCGCGGGTTGCTGGTATTGGTGCAGCTGGTGATCGCCGCGATGATGACCGCGCCGTCGGGCATTTGCCCCGGCACTTCGTCCCATTGACCGGCGATGCCTTTGGCCGCCAGGTCAGTGGTGGCCACACGGGCGTGCGGGTTGCTCGGTCCGGCCATGTTGCGCACTACCGACGACAGGTCAAAGCTCAGGCTGCGCTCGTACTGCGCACCCTTCAGGCTGTCGGCCCACAGGCCGCTGACCCTGGCGTAGTTCTCCACCAGTTGCACTTGCTGGTCTTCACGACCGGTCAGCTTGAGGTAGTCGATGGTTTGCTGGTCGATGTAGAACATCGCAGCCGTGGCGCCGTATTCCGGAGCCATGTTGGAAATGGTGGCACGGTCGCCCAGGGTCAGCGCTGCGGCACCTTCACCGAAGAACTCCAACCAGGCACCGACCACTTTCTGCTTGCGCAGGAACTCGGTGAGCGCCAGCACCATATCGGTGGCAGTAATGCCCGGTTGCAGCTTGCCGGTCAGTTCGACGCCGACGATTTCCGGCAGGCGCATCCACGAGGCACGGCCAAGCATCACGCTTTCGGCCTCAAGGCCACCGACACCAATAGCGATCACGCCCAGCGAATCCACGTGAGGGGTGTGGCTGTCAGTGCCTACGCAGGTATCCGGGAAGGCCACACCGTCGCGCACCTGGATCACCGGAGACATTTTCTCCAGGTTGATCTGGTGCATGATGCCGTTGCCCGGCGGGATCACATCAACGTTTTTAAAGGCTTTTTTGGTCCACTCGATAAAGTGGAAGCGGTCTTCGTTGCGACGGTCCTCGATGGCGCGGTTCTTTTCGAACGCCTCGGGGTCGTAGCCGCCGCATTCCACCGCCAGCGAGTGGTCGACGATCAGCTGGGTCGGCACTACCGGATTGACCTGGGCCGGGTCCCCACCCTGCTGGGCGATGGCGTCACGCAGGCCGGCGAGGTCGACCAGCGCGGTCTGACCGAGAATGTCGTGGCACACCACACGCGCCGGGAACCACGGAAAGTCGAGATCGCGCTTGCGATCGATCAACTGGCTCAGCGATGCATTCAGGGTGGCAGGATCACAGCGACGTACCAGGTTTTCGGCCAGTACGCGGGAGGTGTAAGGCAATGTGTCGTACGCACCGGGCTTGATCGCATCGACGGCCGCACGGGTGTCGAAATAATCCAGCCGGGTGCCCGGTAATGTTTTGCGAAATTCAGTATTCATTGGCGCAGGACTCGATCACGGTAGTTACAAAAGAGGGAACCGGCTCCCACCTTCAGCGGGAGCCAGTGGCCTCACTCAGCGACGTTCGATTGGCACGAACTTGCGCTGTTCTACGCCGATGTATTCGGCGCTCGGACGGATAATGCGGTTGTTGGCACGCTGTTCGAACACATGCGCCGCCCAGCCGGTCAGGCGTGAGCAGACAAAGATCGGGGTAAACAGCTTGGTCGGGATACCCATGAAGTGATACGCCGAGGCATGGTAGAAATCGGCGTTGGGGAACAGCTTCTTTTGTTCCCACATGGTTTTGTCGATCGCTTCGGAGACCGGGAACAACACGGTGTCGCCCACTTCGTCGGCAAGTTTTTTCGACCAGCCCTTGATCACTTCGTTACGCGGGTCGCTGTCTTTATAGATCGCATGGCCGAAGCCCATGATCTTGTCCTTGCGCGCCAGCATGCCGAGGGTGCCCTGCACCGCCTCTTCTGCTGAACCGAAACGTTCGATCATTTCCATCGCCGCCTCGTTGGCGCCGCCGTGCAGCGGGCCGCGCAGCGAGCCGATCGCTGCAGTGATGCATGAATACAGGTCGGACAAGGTCGAGGCACAAACACGGGCAGTAAAGGTCGAAGCGTTGAACTCGTGCTCGGCGTAAAGGATCAGTGACACGTTCATCACCTTGACGTGCAACTCGCTCGGTTTTTTGTCGTGCAGCAAGTGCAGGAAGTGGCCGCCGATCGACTCTTCGTCGGTTACGCAGTGAATGCGCTTGCCGTCATGGCTGAAGCGATACCAGTAGCACATGATCGCCGGGAAGGCGGCCAGCAGGCGGTCGGTCTTGTCCTGTTGCTCGGCGAAGTCTTTCTCCGGCTCGATATTGCCCAGGAACGAGCAACCGGTGCGCATCACGTCCATCGGGTGGGCGTCGGCGGGAATGCGCTCCAGCACTTCTTTCAATGCCTGGGGCAGATCGCGCAGCTTTTGCAGCTTGGCCGTGTAGGCAGCCAGTTGGGTCTTGGTCGGCAGTTCGCCATATAACAGCAGGTAAGCCACTTCTTCAAAGCGTGCTTCGGCCGCCAGTTCACGTACGTCATAACCACGATAAGTGAGGCCTGCGCCTTCCTGGCCTACGGTGGACAGGGCCGTTTGCCCGGCCACCTGGCCGCGTAGTCCGGCACCACTCAATACTTTTGCTTCGGCCATTGCGCTTCTCCAATCTTGAATTTGTTAGGGATTCGGCAACTACTGGGTTCAATACATACCTGTGTGGGAGCGAGCCTGCTCGCGATTCAGGCAACACGGTTTGCCTGAATCACTGCGGTGACCCTATCGCGAGCAAGCCCGCGCCCACAGAGTCACAGTGTTCTGTTACTTCTTCGCGGCAAACAACGCATCGAGTTTCTGCTCGAACTCGTGGTAGTTGATGGCATCGTAAAGTTCCATGCGGGTTTGCATGGTGTCGATCACGTTTTGCTGGGTGCCGTCGCGGCGGATCGCGGTGTAGACGTTTTCGGCCGCCTTGTTCATGGCCCGGAATGCCGACAGCGGATACAGCACCAGCGATACGTCAGCACCGGCCAGTTGCTCGGTGGTGTACAGCGGCGTGGCACCGAATTCGGTGATATTGGCCAGGATCGGGGCTTTGACCCGGTTGGCAAACAGTTTGTACATCTCAAGCTCGGTAATGGCTTCCGGGAACACCATGTCAGCCCCCGCTTCAACACAGGCCGCGGCACGTTCCAGGGCTGACTCAAGCCCTTCCACCGCCAGCGCATCGGTTCGCGCCATGATCACGAAGCTGTCATCGGTACGCGCATCGACGGCGGCCTTGATACGGTCGACCATTTCCTGCAGCGAAACGATTTCCTTGTTCGGGCGATGACCGCAACGCTTGGCGCCTACCTGGTCTTCAATGTGAATCGCCGCAGCGCCGAACTTGATCATCGACTTGACCGTGCGGGACACGTTGAAAAACGAAGAGCCGAAGCCGGTATCCACGTCCACCAGCAATGGCAGATCACATACATCGGTAATGCGTCGTACATCAGTCAGTACATCGTCCAGACCCGTAATACCCAGATCAGGTACGCCCAGCGACCCGGCTGCGACGCCTCCACCCGATAGATAGATGGCCTTGAAACCCGCACGCTTGGCCAGCAGCGCATGATTGGCGTTGATCGCACCCACCACTTGCAAAGGATGTTCGCTTGCAACTGCATCACGGAAACGCTGGCCTGGACTGTTCTTATTGCTCATGACTCACCTCGTGGAGTGGCTGTCTGCTGGGCACCGTCTTGGTAATGACGGGCAATATTGCGTTTCGATGCGCCGATATGTCGGCGCATCAACAATTCGGCCAGTTCGCCGTCGCGATCGGCAATGGCATCGAGAATCCGGTGATGCTCGGCAAACGCCTGATGTGGACGGTTGGGCGTGGCGGAAAACTGGATGCGGTACATGCGCACCAACTGGTACAACTCGCCACAGAGCATTTGCGTCAGGGTGCGATTGCCACTGCCCTGAATAATTTTGTAATGAAAATCGAAGTCGCCTTCTTGCTGGTAGTAACCGACGCCCGCCTGAAACGCCTCATCGCGCTCATGGGTTTCGAGCACCTGGCGTAGCTCGGCGATGTCTTCGTCACTCATGCGTTCGGCGGCCAGGCGGCAGGCCATGCCTTCAAGGGACTCGCGAATTTCGTAGAGTTCGATCAGCTCGGCATGGCTCAGCGACACGACCCGCGCCCCGACATGGGGGACGCGCACCAACAAACGCTGGCCTTCAAGGCGATGGATGGCTTCGCGCAATGGCCCGCGGCTGATGCCGTAGGTGCGCGCCAGTTCGGGCTCGGAGATCTTGCTTCCCGGGGCGATTTCGCCTTTGACAATAGCCGCCTGAATGCGCCGAAAAACGTTCTCGGAAAGGGTTTCCGAGTCGTCCTGGGCGATCGTGGCAGGTTCCAGTGCTTGCAGCATATTGTCGACACCTTGAAAATCAATAGTGCTGAAATTAGCTATTTCAGCCCTGATAGTCAAAGAATAAATCGACATTGTCGACAATCCAAGAATACGACCTTGGTTGTATCGACAGGGTTGATCGCCGCTTGCAAGCGCCTCGGCGCTGGCGCCATAAAACCATCATGTTAGAATGCCGACCGCATCCGCCCTGCCCTCATCCATAGGGCAGCCGCACGAGGAAACTTGCGCTCCTGCCAGTCGCCTTGAACTGAAGATTGCAAGAGACGTGCTTCGATTTATGAAATTGCTTCCCCTCTATATCCTCGCCTTCCTGATGTGCATACCCGGCCTGAGCCTGGCTGGCGAAAAAACCGTGTACGGCCTCAACGAATACGCTGAACTGGCAGGTATCGACCTGCAGGTGGCGGCCAAACTCGACACCGGCGCCAAGACCGCCTCGCTCAGCGCCCGAGATATCAAGCGCTTCAAGCGTGATGGCGAGAGCTGGGTACGCTTTTACCTGGCCATCGATGATGCCCACTCGCACCCCATCGAACGTCCGCTGGCCCGTGTCAGCAAGATCAAGCGACGCTCGGGTGATTACGATCCTGAGTCCGACAAGAACTACACCTCGCGCCCGGTTATTTCCCTGGAAATCTGCATGGGCAAGGCTTTACGCACCATCGAAGTGAACTTGACCGATAGAAGTGCGTTCCAATACCCGCTGTTGATTGGCTCCGAAGCGCTCAAACGCTTTGATGCGCTGGTCGACCCAAGCCTTAAATACGCTGCTGGCAAACCTGCCTGCGTCGCCAACGCTCAAACCGCAGAGTAATTGAAATGCGCGCTCTTACCCTTCACCTGAAAATCTTGATCACCATCCTTGTGGTGCTGGGCATTTCGATTACGGCCTATCAGATTTTCGTCCTCGGCATTCCTGTGACCGAAGACGCCACGGACGACTTGTGGAATATCGACGCCAAGGTCGAGTTCGTCGCCAGCTCCAAAGACCCGGTCAAGATCCAGATGTTCGTGCCGCCGCTTAACCGCGACTACGTCAGCCTCAACGAGAGCTTTATCTCCAACAACTACGGGGTGAGCGTCAACCGGGTTGACGGCAACCGCAAGGTCACCTGGTCGGCACGCCGGGTCAGTGGCAAGCAAACCCTGTACTACCGCCTGGTGTTGACCAAGCGCTACTCGGGCGACAAGACCAAGGTCAAAGGCCCGGTGTTCCGCGACAGCATCGCCGTGGAAGGCCCGGAAAAAATCGCCGCCGAAGCCTTGCTTGCACCTATCCGCCAGCACTCGGCCGATGTCGAAACCTTTATCAGCGAAACTATCAAGCGCGTCAGCAATGCCAATGATGACAACGTGAAACTGCTGCTGGCGGGTGATCCTTCGACTGCGCACAAGGCACAAATCATCGAGCTGCTGCTGTCGATTGCCCACGTTCCAATGGAAAAAGTCCACACCATCCGCCTGGTGGCCGACCAGCCGCAAACTCCGGAACTGTGGCTGCGCAGCTTTAACGGCAACGACTGGCTGTACTTCAACCCGGAAACCGGCGAACAGGGCCTGCCATCCGACCGCCTGCTGTGGTGGATCGGCGACGAACCGATGGTAACCGTCGATGGCGGCAAAAAAGCCAACGTTACTTTCAGCCTGAACAACAGCGAAATGAACGCCATTCGCCTGGCCAAGCTGACCGACGAAAACACCGACGCCAACTTCCTCGAATACTCACTGTACGGCTTGCCGCTGCAGACCCAGCAAACCTTCATGATCATGGTCATGATCCCGATCGGGGTACTGGTGATCCTGATTCTGCGCAACCTGATCGGCCTGCAAACCCTGGGCACATTCACCCCGGTACTGATTGCCCTGGCCTTCCGTGAGACCCAACTGGGCTTCGGCATCATCCTCTTTACGGTGATCACCGCACTTGGGCTGACGCTACGTTCCTACCTTGAACACTTGAAGCTGCAGATGTTGCCACGCCTGTCTGTAGTACTGACCTTTGTCGTTATCCTGATCGCGGCCATCAGCCTGTTCAGCCACAAGCTGGGTCTGGAGCGCGGGCTTTCAGTCGCCTTGTTCCCGATGGTGATTCTGACGATGACCATCGAGCGCCTGTCGATCACCTGGGAAGAGCGCGGTGGCGGGCATGCCATGAAGGTCGCGATCGGCACCCTGTTCGCAGCCACCCTGGCGTATCTGGTCATGAGCGTGCCGGAACTGGTGTACTTCGTGTTCACCTTCCCGGCGATCCTGCTGATCATGGTGGGCTTCATGCTGGCAATGGGTCGCTATCGTGGCTACCGCCTGACCGAACTGGTGCGTTTCAAAGCATTCTTGAAGGCTGACTCCTGATGTTCGGCTTCTGGAAGACCTGGAAGGCCCTGGAAGCCCGGGGCATCATGGGCATTAATCGGCGCAATGCGGACTACGTACTCAAGTACAACAAACGCAGCCTGTATCCGATTGTGGATGACAAGATCATCACCAAGGAACGTGCAATCAAAGCGGGCATTCACGTACCTGAGATGTACGGCGTGATTTCCACCGAGAAAGAAATCGAAAAGCTGGATGACATCATCGGTGACCGCAACGACTTCGTGATCAAGCCCGCACAAGGCGCGGGCGGTGACGGCATTCTGGTGATCGCGGACCGCTTCGAAGATCGCTTCCGTACCGTCTCGGGCAAGATCATCAGCCATGAAGAGATCGAACATCAGATTTCCAGCATCCTCACCGGCCTGTACTCCCTGGGTGGTCACCGGGACCGGGCATTGATCGAATACCGGGTAACCCCGGACCAGATCTTCAAAAGCATCAGCTACGAAGGCGTGCCGGATATCCGCATCATCGTGCTGATGGGTTACCCGGTAATGGCCATGCTGCGCCTGCCTACCCGGCAATCGGGCGGCAAGGCCAACCTGCACCAGGGCGCCATCGGTGTTGGCGTCGACCTGGCCACCGGCCTGACCTTGCGCGGCACCTGGCTGAACAACATCATCAGCAAGCACCCCGACACCACCAACGCGGTGGACGGCGTGCAACTGCCCAACTGGGACGGTTTCATGAAGCTGGCAGCCGGTTGCTACGAGCTGTGCGGCCTGGGCTACATCGGCGTGGACATGGTTCTCGATCAGGATAAAGGCCCGCTGATTCTGGAACTCAACGCCCGTCCGGGCCTGAATATCCAGATTGCTAACGATTGCGGCCTGACCCTGCGCACCCACGCAGTCGAGGCCCACCTCGAAGAACTGGCCGCCAAAGGCATCAAGGAAACACCGGAAGAGCGCGTGCGCTTTGCCCAGGAACTGTTCGGCCATATTCACCCGCCCGAATAAGCGTTTTCACACCTGTGGGAGCGGGCTTGCTCGCGATGCTATCAACGCGTTTTACCTGCTAAACCGCGTCGCTTCTATCGCGAGCAAGCCCGCTCCCACAGTTCTCGCAGTTCCCACAAGCCGCATAGATTTGCAACCCTGCACAGGACTACAATCAGCCCCCCCGCTCCGATGGCTGATTTGCTGCGCATGTTGACCTGCTCCGTACACCCGCTGCCTTACCTCGCCAACCCTGCCGACTATTTTTCGGCCATTCGCAATGCACCCGGCGCCGTGCTGCTCGACAGTGGCCGCCCCACTGCAGACCGTGGTCGCTTTGACCTGATGAGCGCATGGCCTGAGGCAGAACTGACCCTGCAGCCACACGAGTCGGGGCGCGACTTTCTGCAACGCCTGCGTGAAGGCCTCAAGCAACTGGGCGCTGCCAGCCTCCCGGACGAATACGAGCTGCCGTTTGCTGGCGGTCTGATCGGTTACCTGAGTTACGACTTTGGCCGACAACTCGAACAGCTGCCCGCCAACGCCCGGGATGACCTGCACCTGCCCGAAGCGCAATTGGGCCTGTATGCCTGGGCGCTGATCAGTGACCATTATGCAGCCACCAGCCAGCTTGTATTTCACCCAAGCCTCGAAACAGCAGAGCGCCAGCGCCTGATCCAGTTGTTCAGCCAGCCTGCCCCGTCGCACAACAAGCCATTCAATCTCAAGCAACCGATGCAACCGGATATCAGCGCCAGCCAGTACCAGCAGGCTCTGGAACAGATCCATCGGTATATCCAGGCGGGCGACTGCTATCAGGTCAATTACACCCAGCGCTTCAGCGGCCAGTGCGAGGGCGATGCCTGGAGTGCCTATGGCGCATTGCGCGCGGCCTGCCCCACACCTTTTTCCGGCTTTATGAGCCTGGCGGGCGACAACGCGATCCTGAGCCTCTCTCCTGAACGCTTTGTACGGATAAGTCAGAATCAAGTGGAAACCCGACCGATCAAAGGCACCCGCCCAAGGGGCAAAGACAGCCGCGAAGATGCAGCCAACGCCGCCGAACTGCTGGCCAGCCCCAAGGATCGCGCAGAAAACCTGATGATCGTCGATTTGCTGCGCAACGACCTGGGGCGCACCTGCCGCACCGGTTCGGTGAGCGTGCCGCAGTTGTTTACACTCGAAAGCTATCCCAACGTCCATCATCTGGTGAGCAGCGTGATCGGCGAACTGGCCGATGGCAAAGACGCCCTGGACCTGATTGGCGACAGCTTCCCGGGCGGCTCGATTACCGGCGCCCCGAAAATCCGCGCCATGCAGATCATCGACGAGCTGGAACCCACCCGACGCAGCATTTACTGCGGCTCTCTGCTGTACCTCGACGTGCGTGGCGAAATGGACAGCTCCATCGCCATCCGCAGCCTGCTGGTCAAGGACGGGCGCATCAGTTGCTGGGGCGGCGGCGGCATTGTGGCCGACTCCGACTGGCAGGATGAATACCAGGAATCCATCACCAAAGTGAAGGTACTGCTCGATACGCTGCAAACCCTGTAGCCCGCGCTTTTTGATAAGATCACGAGACTAGAGAGCGCCCAGCGCCATTCACTGCAGGAAGCCGCCTGATGAGCCATCCGTTTGACGTCGCCGAACTCGCCGCGACATACGCCAGCAAGTCCCCGCAAGATATTCTCAAACTCGCCTTTGAACATTTTGGCGACGAACTCTGGATCTCCTTCAGCGGCGCCGAAGACGTGGTGCTGGTGGACATGGCCTGGAAGCTCAACAAGAACGTCAAGGTGTTCAGCCTCGACACCGGCCGCCTGCACCCCGAGACCTACCGGTTTATCGAACAGGTACGTGAACATTACAAGATCCAGATCGAGCTGATCTCGCCGGATCAAAGCAAGCTCGAACCCTTCGTCAAAGAGAAAGGCCTGTTCAGCTTCTATAAAGACGGCCATGGCGAATGCTGCGGCATACGCAAGATCGAGCCGCTGCGACGCAAGCTGTCGACAGTCAAGGCCTGGGCCACCGGCCAGCGCCGCGACCAGAGCCCCGGCACCCGCAGCCAGGTTGCCGCCCTGGAAATTGACGGCGCGTTCTCCACACCCGAGCGCACACTGTACAAGTTCAACCCGCTGGCACAAATGACCAGCGAGGAAGTCTGGGGCTATATCCGCATGCTGGAGCTGCCTTACAACAGCCTGCATGAACGCGGCTTTATCAGCATCGGCTGCGAGCCCTGCACCCGTCCGGTACTGCCCAACCAGCACGAGCGCGAAGGCCGCTGGTGGTGGGAAGAAGCCACGCAAAAAGAATGCGGGCTGCATGCCGGCAATTTGATCGCGAAGAACTAAAACACCCGCCTCCACACTCTGTGGGAGCGGGCTTGCTCGCGATGGATACAACGCGGTGTACCTGCCACACCGAGGCGATCCCATCGCGAGCAAGCCCGCTCCCACAGTTGCAAGTGACCGTTACATTTCATCGCCCGCCTTGCGTTTACCCCGGACTTTCGTTGAGAATTGGTAATTATTCTCAATAACATTTAGGCAGCGTCCTATGTCTTCGGGTGAACCGTCCTACCAGAGCGCTATTACCGAACTGTACTGCGAGCATCACGGCTGGCTGTTTGGCTGGCTACGCAGAAAGCTCGGTTGCGCGCAAAATGCCGCCGATCTGGCCCAGGACACCTTCGCCCGAATTCTCAATGCCCGCGAGTCGGTAGCCACCCTGCGCGAGCCCCGGGCCTTTTTGAGCACCACGGCACGCCGCCTGATCATCGATCAGGTGCGCCGCAAACAGATAGAAAACGCCTACTTGCAAGAACTTGCGCTGACCGCCGAGGCACTCGAAGGCTATCAATCACCCGAGCAAATTCTTACCACCCTGGAAGCCCTGGAGCAGATCGCCTTTATTCTCGAAGGCATGCAGGACAAAGCCCGCCAGGCCTTTGTGCTGTATTACCTGGACGGCCTGACCCAGTGCCAAATCGCCCGGCAACTGGGCCTGTCTGACCGCACCGTGCGCAAGTACCTTATCCAGGCCCTGCTGCATTGCAGCCACAGCCTGAACACCTGAGCCCGCATGCCCGAACAGCCCGATTCAATAGACGAACAAGCCGCCGAATGGATCCTTCGCCTGCACGAGGAAGGCTTCAGCGAGGGCTTGCGCCTGGAATTCGAGCGCTGGAAACAGCAAAGCCCGCAACACGCCGCCGCAGCCCGGCGCATGCAAGATGTCATCAACCGCCTACAGGCGTTGCGCCAGCAGTCGACGCCAGCCAAGGCAGCGCTCAATGCCGCATTTGCCGGGCGCAAGGCAGTCACCCGACGCAAACATGCCTTGCGCGCCCTGCTGATTGCCGGCTGCCTGGCCCTGCCGGCCACCCTGCTGGTGCAAAGCCATTATCCCGAGCAATGGCTGGCCGATATCAGCACCGGCCCCAATGACTGGAAAACACAGCGCCTGGCCGACAACTCGAGCATTACCCTCAGCGGCACCAGCGCGCTCAATGTACATTTTGACGGCCAGGCGCGGCGCATTGAACTACTGCAAGGTGAAGTACTGGTCGACGTCGCCCATGACAGCGCCCGGCCATTTTTCGTGGAAACAGCCCAAGGCAGCATGCGCGCCCTGGGCACCCGCTTTGTAGTCAAGCGCCAGGGTGACACCACCGTATTGAGCATGTTGCAGTCTCGCGTCGCCGCGCAAAGCGCGAACGAGCAGCAAACCCTGGAGGTGAGTGCAGGCTCCCGGGCGCTGATTCGCCAGGGCTCGGTCGAACTGGCTGGCAGCATCTCCCCGGCCAGCATCGATCAGGCTTGGGAGCGCCATCAACTGGTGGTTGAAGATCAGCCGCTGCCACAGGTGCTTGATGAAATTTCCCGCCATCGACGCGGGCACCTGCAGTTTGATCGCAACACCCTGGCCGGCCTGCGCGTCTCGGCTGTACTGCCTCTGGACGATACCGACCGGGCGTTGCAACTGATCGCCGACACCTTGCCCCTGCAGATCAAAACCTACACACCCTGGCTGGTTGTGATCAGCCAGTTGCACACCCCTGAAAAATAATAATTCCCATTCGTTCCGCTTTTGTCGAGTCAGCCGTCAAGGTAGGTAACAACGACTCATAAAGGACTACGTCTTCCATGCTGACCACCTACAAACCCCTTGCGCTGGCGATTCACTTGATCGTTGCGTCGGCGGCTGGCGTGGCATACGCCGCCACTGCCCAGGCACAAACTGCAGCCGTACAGAGCTACGACATACCCGCAGGCCCGCTGAGCAACGCACTGAACCGCTTCGCGCAACAAGCCGGCGTGGCGATCATTTTTCAGTCGAGCAACCTGGAAGGCCTGTCGACTCCGGGCCTGCAGGGTGCCTACAACGAACATGACGGATTCGAAGCCTTGTTGCGGGGCAGCGGCTATACCATGGTCAAAGGCGCCAACGGCTACAGGCTCGACGCCCTGCCCGCGGCAGGCGGCGCACTGGAGTTGGGCGCCACCCAGGTCAGCGCCAACCAGCTCGGGACTATCACCGAAGGCACCGGTTCCTACACCCCCGGCTCCATCGCGACAGCAACACGCATGGTACTGACGCCAAGGGAAACCCCCCAGTCCATTTCCGTGGTGACCCGCCAGGCCATGGACGATTTCGGCATGAACTCCATCGATGACGTGATGCGCCACACCCCCGGCATCACCGTGGCCACCTATGACAGCGATCGCACCAGCTATTACTCCCGTGGTTTTGCGATCAAGAACTTCCAGTACGACGGCATCCCCATCTTGCAAGACCCGCAGTACTCGGCCGGGCACACCCTGACTGACACCGCCATCTATGACCGGGTCGAAATCCTGAAAGGCGCAACCGGCCTGCTCACCGGCGCTGGCGGACCGGGCGGTACCATCAATATGGTGCGCAAAAAACCGACCCGCGAATTCAAGGCCCATATCGATGTGGGCGCAGGCTCCTGGGAAAACTACCGCTCCGAAATCGATGTCAGCGGGCCATTAACCGAGAGCGGCAATGTGCGTGGCCGGGCCGTGGCGGCTTACCAGGACAAGCACTCATTCATGGATCACTACAAGCGTGACAGCGAGGTTTACTACGGCATTCTTGAAGTGGATCTGACCCCCGACACCCTGCTGACCCTGGGTGCCGATTATCAGGACAACAACCCCAAGGGTTCCAGCTGGTCAGGCAGCGCATCACTGTTCAATTCCAAAGGTGACCGGATCAGCACCCCGCGCTCATTCAACAATGGCGCCAAATGGAGCAGTTGGGAGCAATACACCCGCACGGTGTTCTCAACCCTGGAACACAACTTTGCCAACGGCTGGGTAGTCAAAGGCCAGTACAACCACCAGATCAACGGCTATAACGCCCCGCTGGGCGCCCTGCTTGACCCGGACGCCACTACCGGGCTGGCAAAAATGCTCGCCCGCAAATACACCGGCGAATACGTCAGCGACAGCGGTGACCTGTTTGCCACCGGTCCGTTCAGCCTGCTGGGGCGCGAACATGAACTGGTCGTCGGTGGTTCGGTGTCCAAATCGCACTGGACTGGCAAGGACTATACCAATGCCAATATGGTCAACAACGCCTACGACTACTACAACTGGAAAGGCAACAGCCTTGAGCCGGACTGGGGCAATGTCACTTCATACAACGATGAAACAACACGCCAGACCGGTACCTACGTGACCGGCCGCTTCAGCCTGACCGACGACCTCAAACTGATGCTGGGCACCCGGGTGGCCAATTACACCCTGACCGGCACCAGCCAGGCCAAGGACACGGGCAAAGTGCTGCCCTACGCAGCCCTGATCTACGACATCAATGACAATATTTCGGCCTATACCAGCTACACGGAGATTTTCCTGCCGCAGTCGTATTACCGCGATCGCGACAACAAGATGCTTGAGCCGGATGAAGGCACCAACTACGAGCTGGGGCTGAAAGGCGAGTTCTTTGATGGCCGCCTGAATTCAAGCCTGGCCTACTTTGAAGTGCATCAGGACAACCGTCCTGAAGCAGACATGGCCTACAACGGCAATCCGACCAACCCGGACATCGACTACGCCTACAAGGGTATCAAGGCCACGACCAAGGGTTACGAAGCAGAGATCTCCGGTGAACTGATGCCAGGCTGGCAATTGCAGGCGGGGTACACCCACAAGGTCAGCCGTGACCAGGGCGGCACAAAGGTCTCGACCTGGGAACCGGAAGACCAGATCAACCTGTACACCAGCTACAAGCTGACCGGCGATCTGGACAAACTGACCCTGGGCGGCGGCGTTCGCTGGCAGAGCACCGGCTGGCAGATGCTGACCAACTGGAACAAGGGCGGCACCGTGGAAAAATTCTCCCAGGATCCATACTGGCTGGTTGATCTGATGGCGCGCTATCAGATTTCGAAAAACCTGTCGGCCACGGTCAATCTGAACAACGCATTCGACAAGTCGTATTACACCAATATCGGTTTTTATAACTCGTCGTACTACGGTGACCCTCGCAATGTGATGGTGACCACGCGCTGGGATTTCTAAACCCCACACACCACAAAACACCCGCGCACAAAAAAGCCTGCACTAAGCAGGCTTTTTTGTTGATCACAAGCGTTCAAGGGGCCTGTGTTCGGAATATGGCGCAGCGGACGGGACTCGAACCCGCGACCCCCGGCGTGACAGGCCGGTATTCTAACCGACTGAACTACCGCTGCGCGTAACATTGAAAGCAAGTGGTGGGTGATGACGGGATCGAACCGCCGACCCTCTGCTTGTAAGGCAGATGCTCTCCCAGCTGAGCTAATCACCCTTGTACTTCACTTTCGTTGCGGGGCGCATTCTCTCACACTATTTGTGTAAGTGGTTGTTTTATTTGAATTTTTTATCAATCAAAGAAAACATGCATACACAAAAAAGCCTGCACAAGGCAGGCTTTTTGTTGATCACAAGCGTTCAAGGGGCTTGTGTTCAGAATATGGCGCAGCGGACGGGACTCGAACCCGCGACCCCCGGCGTGACAGGCCGGTATTCTAACCGACTGAACTACCGCTGCGCGTAACATTGAAAGCAAGTGGTGGGTGATGACGGGATCGAACCGCCGACCCTCTGCTTGTAAGGCAGATGCTCTCCCAGCTGAGCTAATCACCCTTGTACTTCGCTTTCGTTGCGGGGCGCATTCTCTCACACTATTTGTGTAAGTGGTTGTTTTTATTTGGCTTTTTTCAAAACCTTGTAAAAACATCCGTTTCCATCGCCCTGCATCTTTGATTTCGCAGCGAACTGCCAAACCGAAGCCTTTCGGGCAAACCTGCATTTATCAGGCTTATCCCAACCACAAGCGTTCAAGGGGCTTATGGCAACAAAAATGGCGCAGCGGACGGGACTCGAACCCGCGACCCCCGGCGTGACAGGCCGGTATTCTAACCGACTGAACTACCGCTGCGCGTAACACTGTGAGCGAATGGTGGGTGATGACGGGATCGAACCGCCGACCCTCTGCTTGTAAGGCAGATGCTCTCCCAGCTGAGCTAATCACCCTTTCACTCTCGGTGTGGCGCGCATTCTACGGAGCGACTTATAGTCTGGCAAGTACTTTTTAAAATAATTTTCCCAAGCACTACAAAGGCTTAGCGCAGGGTTGGCCTATTAAGGTTATCAAGCGAATAATGCGTCTTTGTATATAGGAGTGATTCACCCCATGTGGTTCAAAAACCTGCTTATCTATCGCCTGACCCAAGATCTGCCATTTGATGCACAGGTGCTGGAAACTGCACTGGCCACCAAACTGGCCCGCCCGTGTTCAAGCCAGGAAGTAGCCACCTACGGTTTCGTTGCCCCGTTCGGCAAAGGCGAAGACGCCCCGCTGGTTCACGTCAGCCAGGACTTCCTGCTGATTGCCGCCCGCAAAGAAGAGCGCATCCTGCCGAGCAGCGTGGTGCGTGATGCATTAAAGGAGAAGGTCGAAGAGATCGAGGCCGAGCAAATGCGCAAGGTCTACAAAAAGGAACGCGATCAGCTCAAGGATGAAATCATCCAGGCCTTCCTGCCCCGCGCCTTTATCCGCCGCTCCGCCACCTTTGCCGCCATCGCGCCAAAACAGGGCCTGATCCTGGTCAACGCCTCCAGCCCGAAACGCGCCGAGGATTTACTGTCCACCCTGCGTGAAGTGATCGGCTCGCTGCCGGTTCGCCCACTGGCAGTCAAGGTTGCACCAAGCGCGGTGATGACGGAATGGGTCAAGACCCAGAAAGCCGCCGACAACTTCTTTGTCCTCGACGAATGCGAGCTGCGCGACACCCATGAAGATGGCGGCATCATCCGCTGCAAGCGCCAGGACCTGACCAGCGACGAAATCCAGCTGCACTTGAGCACTGGCAAAGTCGTAACCCAGCTGTCGCTGGCCTGGCAGGACAAACTGTCGTTCGTACTGGACGACAAACTGGTGGTCAAACGCCTGAAATTCGAAGACCTGCTGCAAGACCAGGCCGAACAGGACGGCGGTGATGACGATCTGGGCCAGCAGGACGCCAGCTTCACCCTGATGATGCTGACCTTCGGCGAGTTCTTGCCACAGCTGTTTGAAGCACTGGGCGGCGAAGAGATCCCACAGGGCATTTAAACACCCGCTGCAATCGTTTTTTTGTGGGAGCGAGCCTGCTCGCGAAAGTAGCGCCACGGCGCTCACGAGATCTTCGCGAGCAGGCTCGCTCCCACAATCATATCCACCAGAACAACCACAATAAGGACCACCATGCGCGCACTTGCTGCCTTAAGCCGCTTTGTCGGTAATACCTTTGCTTACTGGGTTCTGATTTTTGCCGTGCTGGCGTTTCTTGAGCCAGCCTGGTTTGTTGGCCTTAAAGGCTACATCGTGCCGCTGCTTGGCGTGGTGATGTTCGGCATGGGCCTGACCCTCAAACTCGATGACTTCGCCGAAGTCGCCCGTCACCCCTGGCGTGTGGCGCTGGGTGTGGTTGCACATTTCGTGATCATGCCCGGCGTGGCGTGGTTGCTTTGCCAGGTGTTCCACCTGCCACCGGAAATCGCCGTTGGGGTGATCCTGGTCGGTTGCTGCCCAAGCGGCACCTCGTCCAATGTCATGACCTGGCTGGCCCGGGGCGATCTGGCGCTGTCGGTGGCGATTGCCGCCGTGACCACCCTCCTCGCCCCCTTGTTGACCCCGGCCCTGATCTGGCTGCTGGCGTCGGCCTGGCTGCCGGTTTCGTTTATGGAGCTGTTCTGGTCGATCCTGCAGGTTGTGCTGCTACCGATTGTGCTCGGCGTACTGGCCCAGCGCCTGCTTGGCGCACGGGTGCGCTTTGCCGTCGATGTGCTGCCGCTGGTGTCAGTGGTCAGCATCGTGATTATCGTCGCCGCCGTGGTGGCGGCCAGTCAGGCGCAAATCGCCAAGTCCGGCTTGCTGATTATGGCCGTGGTGATACTGCACAATAGTTTCGGCTATTTGCTCGGCTACTTTACCGGCCGTCTGTTCAAATTGCCCCTGGCCCAGCGTAAATCCCTGGCCCTGGAAGTCGGCATGCAGAACTCGGGGCTGGGCGCGGCTCTGGCCAGCGCCCACTTCTCGCCGTTGGCGGCCGTGCCCAGTGCGCTGTTCAGCGTTTGGCACAATATTTCGGGGGCGCTGCTGTCGACCTATTTCCGGCGCATGAGCGAAAAAGAAGATCGCCTGGCAGCAGCCAAGGCTGCTATTGAGTGAAAAATCGGGGTTGCCTGTGGGAATAATCATGTGCAATATACTGCGCACTGCGAGGACGACCTCGCGACTCATCGAGTGATTATTCCGGGGACGACCCCATCAGTTGATGGAGAAGACCATGTCCTGGATCATTCTGTTTTTCGCCGGCCTGTTTGAAGTTGGCTGGGCTGTAGGCCTTAAGTACACCGACGGTTTCAGCCGCCCGTTGCCGACGGCCCTGACTGTAGGCGCCATGATCATCAGCCTTGGCTTGCTGGGCCTGGCCATGAAAGAACTGCCGCTGGGCACTGCCTACGCAATCTGGACGGGCGTTGGCGCGGTGGGCACTGTGATTGCCGGGATCATCCTGTTTGGTGAATCCATGGCGTTGTTCCGGCTGGCCAGTGTTGCACTGATCATTGCCGGCCTGGTGGGCCTTAAAGTCAGCACATAGCACGAAAAACTGTGGGAGCGGGCTTGCTCGCGATTGGGCCGACCTGGTATTCAAGTCCCCCTTCGCGAGCAGGCTCGCTCCCACAGTGTTTTTGATTTACTGCACAGCCCCGCGCAACGCCATCACCCGCTCACGCAACAGCTTTTGCGTGGCCTCCCCGGCCGCTATCGGCGCACCGGCAACCAGCGTCACCCGCGACCATAGGCGATGGAAAAAGCCCTTGTGCGGATCGCGACTGAAAAAACTGCCCCACAGCCCCTGCAACGCCATCGGAATCACCGGCACCGGCGTGCGCTCCAGAATCCGCATCACCCCCGCCTTGAACTCGTCGATCTGTCCGTCCGTGGTGAGCTTGCCCTCAGGGAAGATGCACACCAGTTCGCCGTCAGCCAGATAGCGGGCAATCCTGTCGAATGCCTGATCATGGATTGCTTCATCTTCCCCGCGACCGGCAATGGGAATAGTCCCCGCAGTACGAAAGATAAAGTTCAGAACCGGCAAATTGTAAATTTTGTAATACATGACAAAGCGAATCGGACGACGCACTGCTCCGCCTATCAACAGCGCATCGACATACGACACATGGTTACACACCAGCAACGCCGCACCCTCATCCGGGATCAGCTCCAGGTGCTTGTGCTGCACGCGGTACATGGAATGGCCAAGCAGCCAGATCAAGAAGCGCATGCTGAATTCAGGCACGATTTTGAAGATGTAGGCGTTGACCGCAATATTCATCAACGACACCACCAGAAACAACTCGGGGATCGTCAGCCCGGCCACGCTGAGCAACAGGATGGTGACCAGTGCCGACACCACCATAAACAGCGCATTTAGGATATTGTTGGCCGCGATCACCCGCGCCCGCTCGCTCTCCGAGGTGCGCGACTGGATGAGCGCATACAACGGCACTATATAGAAGCCGCCAAACACGCCGAGCCCAAGAATATCCAGCAGCACCCACCAGGCCTGGCTGAAACCCAGCACGCCCAGCCAGTCGTTGGCCTGGATGTTTTGCGGCATCTGCCCCGAATGCCACCACAGCAACAGGCCAAATACGGTCAGGCCAAACGAACCAAAGGGCACCAGCCCAATTTCGACCTTGCGCCCCGACAGTTTCTCGCACAACAACGACCCCAGTGCGATACCCACTGAGAACACTGTAAGGATCAACGT
Source organism: Pseudomonas sp. TWR1-1-3 (assembly GCF_049896805.1). Lineage (NCBI taxonomy): Bacteria > Pseudomonadati > Pseudomonadota > Gammaproteobacteria > Pseudomonadales > Pseudomonadaceae > Pseudomonas > Pseudomonas sp. TWR1-1-3. The sequence continues at coordinate 326,788 of NZ_JAFCUZ010000002.1, forward strand.
CACAACGGTCTCGTCGCCAGACAGCCAGTCCTTGGCGTAGGCCGGGATTTGCGTCAGGTAGATCGCACCAACAAACCAGAACCACGAATTGCCCACCACGGAACGGGATACCGCAGGCGTCTGATTCAGACCCAGGCGCAGAGTGGCCCAGGATTCGCTGAAAATATTCCAGTTCAGCCGCAACTGCGGCGTATCTGCCGGCGCAGACGGAATGGCGCGACTGGCCAGGTACCCCAGCACTGCGCCCGCGATAATCACCAGCGAAACGATAACCGTATAATTGCCGGAGGACAGCATGATCCCGGCGCCAATGGTGCCCGCCAGAATCGCCAGAAAAGTGCCCATTTCCACCAGGCCATTACCCCCCACCAGCTCTTCAGGTCGCAGGGTCTGCGGCAGTATCGAGTACTTGACCGGGCCGAACAGCGCCGAATGGGTGCCCATCGCGAACAATGCGACCAGCATCAATGCCAGGTGGTCGAATGCAAAGCCAATGGCTGCAACCACCATGATGGCGATTTCGCCCAGCTTAATCAGACGAATCAGACGGTCCTTGGCGTACTTTTCACCAAACTGACCGGCCAGGGCCGAGAACAGGAAAAAAGGCACGATAAACAGCAACGCGCACAGATTGACCCAGATACCCCGGTCACCTTCGATATTGAGCTTATAAAGGATGGCCAGAATCAGCGATTGCTTGAACAGGTTGTCATTGAGCGCGCCCAGGGCCTGGGTCACGAAAAAAGGCAGGAAGCGGCGCTTGCCTAGCAAGCTGAATTGCGAGGGGTGACTCATCATCCATGTACTCACGTTGCGCTGAAGGGCTTTCTCTTTGGAGGGCCGTTGTAACACTCAGGGCACAACCTTGCTCGGGTTCTGTGCAAAGGCGCACAGAACCCGAGGGTACGTTTTACTTCTTCAACCCGGCAATGCAGGGCGAGACAAACAACTCGCCGCGATATGCCCCTTGCACGGTGCGCTTGCCGACCAACAGCCACATCAGCGCCAGTGCCAGCACCAGGATGCAACCGGCTACATCAAAGAAGCTCAGGTGCAGCATGCTGCCCAGGCGCAGGGTGGCCAGCGAGTACACCCCCAGCGGGAAGGTGAAGCCCCACCAGCCCAGGTTGAACGGGATGCCCGAGCGGAAGTAGCGAATAGTGATCAATGCCGCCATCACAATCCACCACAAGCCCACACCCCACAGAATCACCCCGCTGATCAGGCCCAGGCCTTCGACAATCTCACCGATTCGTGCCAGACCATTGGCCGCAAAAATTTCCGGGGCATCGGCACCCAGCAACAGCAGGCCCAGTGCACCCGTACCGATAGGGCCTAACGCCAGCCAGCTGGATGCAGCCATGCTCTCGTGGGGCAGTTTATGCAGCGCCATGCGCAGGATCAAAATGGTCAGGATGCTGAATGCCACAGGCACCGAAAACGCCCACAGTACATAGCTGGTAATCAGCACATGAAACTGCGTGACGGTATCGCTCAGATACGGTGCCAAGAGACCGCCACTGGCTGCCGCAACCTCAGCGGCCACCACCGGCAGCAGCCAGACAGCAGTCATTTGGTCGATGCTGTGATCCTGACGGGTAAACATCAGGTAGGGGATCAGCACGCCACAGCCCAGCGCCATGGCCACATCGATCCACCACAGCACTTCGGCCACCTGCACCATGCCTTCGCCCCAGCGCGGCACGCCGAACACCAGAAAGCCGTTGATGATGGTCGCCAGGCCCATGGGAATGGTGCCAAAAAACATCGACACCGTGGAGTGCCCGAAAATGCGCTGCGCCTCGTCGAAATACAACATCCAGCGCGCGCCATAAAGCACGCTGAATAGAATAAACAGACCGATATTGAACAACCACAACCCTTCGGCAAAGGCATGTACACCGGGAATATGCACCGGTAATTGAGCCAGTGCCAAGGCCAAAACCCCCGTACCCATGGTCGCGGCAAACCAGTTCGGGGTGAACTGGCGGATCACTTCGCGGGGGTGCTGCAAGTGGCTAAATGGCCGAAAAGCGGCTTTGGCTTTGTTTGGGCAAGTCATGGGTTCCTCCTGAGCCTCGTTTGAGGTGCAATTAGAGTAGAACCAAATCGAATATCTATATAACGGGTAATTTCTCTAACTGTTATCTACTACACCTATATAAGATCATATCGACCAACTTCAAACCCTGCGACACCAGGCCGCGCTCAGACCATGGTCGACACTGACGCGCTCCGAACATCATGCGAGACTAGCTGTCTCAAGCGGGATTGCTTGCGGCCTTATACCTTCAGGAGCGTCCATGTCGTTGTCCAGCGGGCTGATTGCCGCCGTTGCCCTGGCCTATATGGCCATTATGTTTGCCATTGCCTTTTATGGTGACCGGCGCAGCAAACCACTGCCGCCGCGGGTTCGCGCGTGGGTGTATAGCCTGTCGCTGGCGGTGTACTGCACCAGTTGGACGTTCTTCGGCGCCGTTGGTCAGGCCGCCGAACAACTCTGGGCATTCCTGCCGATTTACCTGGGGCCGGTACTGCTGCTGGTATGCGCGCCCTGGGTGCTGCAAAAGATGGTGATGATCAGCAAACAGGAGAACATCACCTCGATTGCCGACTTTATTGCCGCCCGCTACGGCAAGTCCCAGTCATTGGCCATTGTGGTGGCATTGATCTGCTTGGTGGGCGTACTGCCCTATATCGCCCTGCAGCTCAAAGGCATTGTGCTGGGGGTCAACCTGCTGATCGGCGCCGGCGCCGATGCAACCGGCTCGAGGGTCGAGGACACGGCGCTGATCGTGACCCTGGTGCTGGCGCTGTTCACCATCCTCTTCGGCACCCGCAACCTCGATGCCACCGAGCACCACCGCGGCATGGTGCTGGCGATTGCCTTTGAGTCGCTGGTCAAGCTGTTCGCCTTTCTCGCCGTCGGCGCTTTCGTAACCTATGGGCTGTATGACGGCTTCGACGATCTGTTCAATCAAGCCATGCTCGCACCGCGGCTTGAGGAGTACTGGAAAGAAACCGTCAATTGGCCCTCGATGATCGTCCAGACTGGCGTGGCCATGATGGCGATTATCTGCCTGCCCCGTCAGTTCCACGTTACCGTGGTGGAAAACATCGAACCCCAGGACTTGCAACTGGCCAAATGGGTGTTCCCGGCCTATCTGATTCTGGCCGGGCTGTTTGTAGTGCCTATCGCCCTGGCCGGGCAAATGTTGCTGCCAAGCTCGGTATTACCGGATTCATTCGTGATCAGCCTGCCCCTGGCCCAGGCCCACCCGGCGCTGGCCTTGCTGGCTTTTATCGGCGGTGCATCGGCGGCCACCGGCATGGTCATCGTGGCCAGCGTGGCGCTGTCGACCATGGTTTCCAACGACATGCTGCTGCCATGGCTGTTGCGCCACAAAAACGCCGAGCGCCCGTTCGAGGTGTTCCGCCACTGGATGCTTTCGGTGCGGCGCGTGTCGATTGTGGTGATTCTGCTGCTGGCCTATGTCAGCTACCGCCTGCTGGGCTCGACCGCCAGCCTGGCCACCATTGGCCAGATTGCCTTCGCTGCCGTCACCCAACTGGCGCCGGCCATGCTCGGCGCCCTGTACTGGAAGCAGGCCAACCGCCGGGGGGTTTTCGCCGGACTGGCGACAGGCACCTTTATCTGGTTTTACACCCTGGTACTGCCGATCATCGCCCACAGCTTTGGCTGGCACCTGAGCCACTTCCCTGGGCTGGCGTGGCTGCACAGTAACCCGCTGGGCCTTTCGATCACCCCGCTGACACAGGGTGTAGTGCTGTCACTGGCAGGCAACTTCACCCTGTTTGCCTGGGTTTCGGTGCTGTCGCGAACCCGCGTGTCAGAACACTGGCAGGCCGGACGTTTTATCGGCCAGGAGCTGAGCAGCCACCCCAGCGGTCGTTCGATGCTGTCGGTACAGATCAATGACCTGCTGGCCCTCGCCGCACGCTTTGTCGGCGAAGAACGCGCGCACCAGAGCTTTATTCGCTTCGCCTACCGTCAGGGCAAGGGCTTTAACCCTAACCAGAACGCCAATGGCGAATGGATCGCCCACACCGAACGGCTACTGGCCGGTGTGCTCGGCGCGTCCTCTACCCGTGCGGTAGTAAAAGCGGCGATTGAAGGCCGGGAAATGCAGCTGGAAGACGTGGTGCGGATTGCCGACGAAGCGTCCGAAGTACTGCAGTTCAACCGCGCCTTGCTCCAGGGCGCCATTGAAAACATCACCCAGGGCATCAGCGTGGTCGACCAGTCACTTAAGCTGGTGGCCTGGAACCGACGTTATCTGGAATTGTTCGACTACCCGGAGGGGTTGATCAGCGTGGGGCGCCCGATTGCTGACATTATCCGCCACAACGCTGAACGCGGCCTGTGCGGCCCCGGCGAAGCCGAAGTGCATGTGGCCCGGCGCCTGCACTGGATGCGCCAGGGTCGGGCGCATACCTCCGAGCGCCTGTTCCCCAATGGCCGCGTCATCGAGCTGATCGGCAATCCGATGCCCGGCGGCGGTTTCGTCATGAGCTTCACCGACATCACCGCGTTCCGCGAAGCTGAACAGGCCCTGACCGAAGCCAATGAAGGCCTGGAGCAACGTGTTGCCGAGCGCACCTTTGAACTGTCGCAGTTGAATCAGGCGTTAACCGAAGCCAAAGGCGTGGCTGAAACAGCCAGCCAGTCGAAAACCCGTTTTCTGGCAGCAGTCAGCCATGACCTGATGCAGCCCATGAACGCGGCACGCCTGTTCTCGTCTGCTCTTTCTCATCAAGAGGAAGGCTTGAGCGCCGAAGCCCGCAAGCTGGTGCAGCATCTGGACAGCTCACTGCGTTCGGCTGAAGACCTGATCAGCGACCTGCTGGATATTTCCCGCCTGGAAAACGGCAAGATCACGCCCGACATCAAGCCTTTTGCCATAAATGACCTGTTCGAAACCCTGGGCAATGAGTTCACTGCACAGGCCCAGGAACAGGGCCTGAGCTTCCGGGTTCACGGTAGCCGCGTGCGGGTCAACAGTGATATCAAACTGCTGCGCCGGATCCTGCAAAATTTCCTCACCAATGCCTTCCGCTACGCCAAGGGCCCGGTATTGCTGGGCGTACGCCGACGCGGCAGTGAGCTATGCCTTGAGGTGTGGGACCGTGGCCCGGGCATCCCGGAAGACAAACTGCAGGTCATTTTTGAAGAATTCAAACGCCTCGACAGCCACCAGACCCGCGCCGAAAAAGGCCTGGGCCTGGGCCTGGCCATCGCCGACGGCTTGTGCCACGTACTTGGGCACAGCCTGCAAGTGCGCTCATGGCCCGGCTTTGGCAGCGTATTCAGCGTGCGCGTGCCGATGGCAAAGAGCCAGGCCGCACCGCAGCCGGTGGTCGCCGAGCAGAATGGCCAACCGCTAACAGGCGCCCGAGTGCTGTGTATCGACAATGAAGACAGCATCCTGATCGGCATGCAAAGCCTGCTGACACGCTGGGGCTGCCAGGTCTGGACAGCGCGCAACCGCGAAGAATGCGCGGCGTTGCTCAATGAAGGCGTGCGGCCGCAGTTGGTACTGGTTGATTACCATCTGGATGATGGCGAGGTCGGGACAGAGCTGATGCGCTGGCTAAGAGCCCAGTTGGGCGAGCCTGTACCGGGCGTGGTCATCAGCGCCGATGGCCGCCCCGAGATGATCGCCGAGGTGCATGCGGCCGGTCTTGAGTATCTGCCCAAGCCGGTCAAGCCCGCCGTGCTGCGGGCGCTGCTGAGCAGGCATGTGCCGCTCTAGCTGAGCGCCCTTGTGGGAGCGGGCTTGCTCGCGATAGTGCCAACTCGGTTTACTTGCAGAGCCTGGTTGATGCCATCGCAGCAAGCCCGCCCCCACAAAGCCTTGCACACCGCTTATTCCGCCGGGTGGGCCACACCCTCTTCGTCGGTCATGGCCCGCTCCAGCAGGTCGGCTGGCAGGCTCTTGCTGGCCCGGGCTCCCAGCAGCTTGAGCTGTTCGCTGCGGCTGACCAGATTGCCGCGGCCTTCCGTCAGCTTATTACGAGCTGAGCTGTAGGCCTTGTCCAGCTGCTGCAGGCGATTGCCCACTTCATCCAGATCCTGAATAAACAAAACAAACTTGTCGTACAGCCAACCGGCACGCTCGGCAATTTCGCGGGCGTTCTGGCCTTGGCGCTCCTGTTTCCAGAGGCTGTCGATTACCCGCAAGGTGGCCAGCAGCGTGGTTGGGCTGACGATCACGATATGACGATCAAATGCTTCCTGAAACAAGTTGGGCTCGGCCTGCAACGCCGCCGAAAAAGCCGCTTCGATGGGCACGAACAACAACACGAAATCCAGGCTGTGCAACCCCTCCAGACGCTTGTAGTCCTTGCTGGCCAACCCTTTCACATGATTGCGCAGCGATAGCACATGCTGCTTTAGCGCCGCCTGCCCGATCACGTCGTCGTCAGCCCCCACATATTGCTGATAAGCCGTCAGGCTGACCTTGGAGTCGACCACCACCTGCTTGTCACCGGGCAACATTATCAATACGTCTGGCTGGAAACGCTCTCCGTCCGGCCCCTTGAGGCTGACCTGAGTCTGGTACTCACGGCCCTTCTCAAGCCCCGCGTGCTCCAGCACCCGCTCCAGAATCAACTCACCCCAGTTACCCTGGGTCTTCTGGCCTTTGAGGGCGCGAGTCAGGTTGGTCGCCTCATCGCTCAGGCGCAAATTCAACTGCTGCAGGCGCTCCAGTTCTTTGCCGAGGGAAAAGCGCTCCCGCGATTCCTGCTGATAGCTTTCTTCGACGCGTTTTTCAAACGACTGAATGCGTTCTTTAAGCGGATCGAGCAACTGCCCGAGGCGCTCATTGCTGGTTTCGGCGAAACGCTGCTCGCGCTCATCAAAGATCTTGCCCGCCAGCTCGGCAAACTGGGCCCGCAGCTCGTCCCGGGAACCCTGCAGGTCGTTCAGTCGTTGCTGATGGCTGTCTTGCTGTTCACGCAACTCTGCAGCCAGCCCAGACGCATGGGCATCCAGGCGCCGCAGTTCGACTTCTTTCTGGTTGCGCTCCAGGTTCCAGGCATGGGCGGCGTCGCGCCCATTGTCGCGCTCCACCTGCAAGAGCTCTACTTCGCGGCTCAATGCTGCCAGCTCGGCCTGCTTGGCGGCATTGGCCTGACCCAGGTCACTGACCTCGTCGCGACAGGCATCCAGCTGGGCGCCCAGACCTTCCTGGGCCAACTGCGCCGTATTCAAACGCTCGTTGAGCAACGCCAGCTCAGCGGGATGGCTGCCGAGTTTGCGTTGCAACTGCCAGATTAACGCCAGCAACGGCACGCCCGCTACTGCCAGGCCAAGCAACAGGCTGCTTAGATCCAGGGCCATAAACCCTCCGCACGAGGTAAAAGAACAAGGTTAACCAACAGGCCGCGCCGAAGACAGCTCAGTCTTGGGTCTTGTTCAATTCCTGCTGGGCCAGACGATCACCGGCGCGAGCGGCCTGACGCAACAGTTCGTGGCCAATGCGCTGATCGCGGGCGCTGCCGCATTCACGGCACATCAACTGGCCCAAACGGCTTTGCGCCAGCACCACACCCTGGCGGGCAGGTTGCTTGAGCAAATGACCGGCCACGTGTTTGACGCTGGGGCTGGCGCTCAGGCGCGGGTTATCCAGCAGCCAGATCGCGACCCGCAAAGAAAAGCGTTTGGGTGCTTCAGTGGATGTATTGGGACGAGCAACAGAGGAAGTAGCGGTGCGGAACTTCATACGACACTGTAGGGCAGAACAGAAGGCGCGCCACTCTACTCCTTTTTTCGTCCGGGTAAAGCCCAAAAAAGTCGATACCCTTGATCTAGAGCAAGCGCTTTGGACAATCCACAGATCCTGTGGATAAGTCAGTGGACAACCTTGCTTTAACCCCCGCAAACGCCCACCCCGCGCGGCCTCAGGTCAAACTGTCGATTTTTTCACCAATTAAAAAAAACGATGTTTTTCATTGACTTAAATTTACAAGGCAGGCTAGCAAGAGCAAAACACGGGTATCTGCGCTGATTTTGCCACCAGCACTGTTAATGTGCACAAGCTCACATTCAGAGCAAAAAACCGGGCCTTTACCGGGCACGGCTTGCACGCTGACGCACCGCTGCGGCGCTTCATTCAAGGGGCTTGTTGCCGACAGAACACACACACGGCGCTACTGGCGAAACCGCTGAAATGTACTAGTCAGCGCCACACGCCAACCTGAGGTTGCGGCATGGCCACATAAAGTATTTTTGCTAGCATACTTGCGTTTAAAAATTCAACCCGTTAGTATCCGCAGCGTTAGTACCAAGCTGAAAGTCAATTCGGGCCGAACAAATCCCTCCAGCACCTCGCAAAAAGCGAACGTAAGCTGAACAAACGGGATCGACCCCCTCGATGGTTTCCAGGTAAATCTTGCGACGATACGGCCTCTGCACAAACGCACAGGGTATCGCGAAGTTCTTTTACTCTGACCGAACCAACCTGCAAATTGATCAGGATCTTCACCCGGAGCACGGAACCTTAGCTCCTGTTGTGACTGCCTGCCCTCCTAAGTACCTACCTGCCAGCCCAAGCGCCACATACTTAATGCGCTCCAACTGGCGGCTTTGTTCCAGTCAGGTTCTTCGTCCAGCCAAAGAATGGCTCGACGTCACTGGAACGTTTTAACGCAGCACGGATCAGATTCCGTGTCATTTGTAGGAACACCTAATAACTATGTCTACTCAAATCCATACTCAGGATGCCATTCGCACCCTAACCAACGCCTTTGCCCCAATGAACTGCCTGATTATGGCCGCTCGCAAAGGATGCTTCAGTTTCACCCTGGTCAACGAACACGGTATTGCCCGTCACAGCGAACGCCTGTACCCCGACCAGTATTCCAGCGCAGAACCTCTGCAAGCTGTGATCGAGCGTACCCGTCAGGCCCTGATTGCCTGACAGCTTGAGCGCTACACATCAAGCCCTGCCTGATTAGCAGGGCTTTTTATTGCCTGCACTTTAAGAAATATCCGGCATTGTTTAATTACTTGCGGATATATAGCCCGCTGACCGAAGCTTTAAATGTTTTAAAAACATAACTTTACAGCGAGAATCTGACACTACACTTCAACTCAAGCGGCATGATCCGCTTCCAGCGACCCCTTCCGATCCACTGCTGCCAAGCGCATGGGCCTCGCTGGTCATTTTCAGGCCTCGAGGACTTTATGGGTATCGCTGCCAGAGAGTTGAGCCATTACGTGATCCGGCCAACGCTTCTGTATCTGGGGCAAGACAACCCGGATGCAGAAGCTTTGTTGCTAGGTATTGCGGCCAGCCAGTCGCACCTGGGCTCGGCCCTGCACGATCGCCACGGTCACGGCCTTTATTGCATACGTGAGATACGCCATGCGGATCTGTGGGACCAATACCTGGCCCACGACCCGGATCTGGCGAGCCTGGTTCGCGGGCTGGCCAGTCAGCATGCGTTTTTGTGCAGCCCTCATATCGAGCTCACGGTTAATTTGCGCTACGCCACCGCCATTGCCTGGCTGTTGATAGAGCAACACAAAGTCGTTGTCCCCGCGGCTGACGATTTATTGGGCATGGCAAGGATCTGGCGCCAAGCCTTTGAACCACATGGACGTTTGCGCGATTTTGCCCACGCCTGGCACAGCTGCGTCTCACCTCTCAACCAGATTGCTTGAGATTCCCACCTACTATAACAACGTGTAAATGATTTAAAACCGGTCGGATTGTCCTACAAAACATCGCTATCTTCTTCGATTTAGCCTATAGCGCAACCACAAAAATGTTGGTAGTTTTCGTCCGGTGATCATAAGGAGTTCTAATAATGAAAAAAGTAATGCTCAAGACCACACTTGGCCTCGCCGTCACTTTGGCTTCCAGCCAGATTTTCGCTAGCGGCTTCGCACTCAACGAACAAAGCGTCAGCGGTATGGGGACCGGCTTCGCAGGTCGTTCATCTTCTGCCGACGATGCAAGTACCGTTTTCGGTAACCCTGCCGGTATGTCCCGCCTCAGCGGCCAGCAAGTAACAGGCGGTATCGCTGTTATTGATGCTTCGACCGATATCAAGGATGCCCGTGGCAGCATCTCGGGTACCAATAAAGGCGACATGGTTCCATTTACTGCCGTCCCTATGGGCTTTTACACCAACAAGCTCAATGACGAGTGGGCCGTAGGCTTCGGTGTTTATGCTCCGTTCGGCCTTGTGACCGACTACGAAAGCAGCTTCCAGGGCCGCGGCTTCGGCAGCAAAAGCGAAGTAAAAGTTGTAACCCTGCAACCTACCGTCAGCTATGCATTCAACGACAAGGTATCGATCGGCTTTGGCCCGACCATTAACCGCATCGCCGGTACACTCGAGTCCGAAGTCAGACTGACCCCGAACCCACTGGCCGGGGCAGGCGACAGCAATGTAAAAATCAAGGGCGACGATACCGCTCTGGGCTTTAACGTTGGTGTATTGGTACAGGCTACCGATACCACTCGCGTTGGTTTGACTTACCACTCCAAGGTTAAATACAAGCTCGAAGGCCACACTAACGTCACGGCCAGCAGCGACCCGTTCACGGCTGCCCGCCTGAAAAGCAACCGTTATGACGCCTCGCTGAAAATCGACACCCCTGAATCCTGGGACCTGTCGGTTACACAAGAAATCAATGACGCGTGGAAGGTTTATGCAGGTACTACCTGGACTCGCTGGAGCCGCCTGAAAGACATCACCGTAGAGAACGAAGGCGTAACTGCCGCTGCCGGCGGCGCCGCATCGCCCGCACTGTTCAGCACCATCAAGGAAGAGCAGAACTGGCACGATACCTGGGCATACGCCATCGGTACTTCGTACCAGTTGAACAAGCAGTGGGTACTGCGTACCGGTCTGACCTGGGACCAGTCGCCTACCAACAATGAAAATCGCTCGCCACGTATCCCTACCGGCGACCGTACAATTTTCAGCTTGGGTGCCGGTTATGCCGTCAATGACAACCTGAACATTGACGTGGCTTATTCCTACCTCAAGGAAGAGTCCGTCAAGGTTGATGACGCCAAACCTCAGATCGGTAGTTACTACAGCTCCAAATATGAAAACAGTGCTAACGGTTTTGCTGTAGGTGCAACCTACAAGTTCTGATTCTCCGCGAGGCTAATCCCCTCGCCAGCTGAATCAAAAAAATCCCCGCTCTCGTTACCGAGGCGGGGATTTTTAATGGCTTCGATTCAAGGCCTTGAAGCAATGGCCTTGTCGATGGCCTCGATCAATTCAGGACTGTCGGGCTTGGTTAAACTGGAGAAGCTGGCAATCACATTGCCCTGGCGATCCACCACATACTTGTAGAAGTTCCACTTCGGCGCGTTACTCTGCTCGGCCAGTACCTTGAACAGGTGCGCGGCATCAGGCCCGCGCACATGCTGAGGATCGATCATGGTAAAGGTCACGCCGTAATTGACGTAGCAGACCTTGGCCGTCTCCTCACCATCCTTGGCCTCTTGCTTGAAGTCGTCTGAAGGCACGCCGATCAGCTCCAGCCCCTGGCCCTTGTAGCGCTGGTTCAACGCCTCAAGCCCCTTGAACTGCGGAGCAAATCCGCAAAAACTCGCGGTATTGACGATCAACAGCGGTTTACCGGCAAAGCGCTGGCACAGATCAATCGATTCCTTGGCCCGCAACTTGGGCAACGAGCCCTCCAGTAAAGGCGGGCAATCCGCCGCCCAGACCGAACCGGCGCAGGCCAACAGCAATACAGGCATCGCAATCCAGCGCTTAAGCATCATCGGTGTCCTTGAGAAAGAGGCAAGCTCAGAACTTACTCATCCGCCGCTACACTAGCAAGCACCCATACCCAACTGCATCAAGGCCAGCCCACCCTGATGCCAGCCCCACCAGACAAGAGCCAGCAACAAGGCACCGGCACTGACTGCACCCAACCAGATCCAGCTTGCACTCATCCTAAACTCCCTTGCGCCTGCAAACGGGCCACCGGGCGCTCGCGCACGGGCCAGTTCAAGGCAGCCGCCAACAGGCTCAACAAAATCGAGACTTGCCAGATCAGATCATAGCTTCCGGTCTGATCATAGACCACGCCACCCAGCCAGCCGCCCAGAAAAGCCCCCAGCTGATGAAAGAGAAACACGATCCCGCCCAGCATCGACAGGTTACGCACGCCAAACAGGGTCGCCACCGTGCCATTGGTCAGCGGTACCGTCGACAACCACAAAAAGCCCATGGCCATGCCAAACAGGTAAGCGCTGAGTTGTGTGATCGGCGCCCACAAAAACAATACGATCACCACCGCCCGCGCCAGGTACAAGGCCGTCAGCAAGCGCGGCTTGGACATGCGCCCGCCGAGCCAGCCAGCCGTGTAAGTACCGAAGATATTAAACAGACCGATCAGCGCCAGCACCGTGGTGCCAACTGTCGCCGGCAAATGCTGATCCACCAGATAGGCTGGCAGGTGGACACCGATAAACACCACCTGAAAGCCGCAAACAAAAAAACCCAACGCCAGCAGCCAGAAGCCCGAATGCGAGCAGGCCTCACGCAGGGCCTCCCTGAGGGTTTGCTCACCGCCCAGGCTTGGCAGCGGACGATCCTTGAGCATGCCCACTAATGGCACAATCATCGCCACCAGCACGCCCAACACCAAAAGCGCCGTCGACCAGCCGAGCCAGCCAATAAGGCCCAGGGTGCCGGGCAACATGGCAAATTGACCGAAAGACCCTGCGGCACTGGCGATGCCCATGCCCATGCTGCGTTTTTCTGCAGGCAGGGCACGGCCAACCACCCCCAGAATTACCGAGAACGATGTGCCCGACAGGCCGATACCAATCAGCAACCCCGCACTCAACGACAGCGACAGCGGTGAGTCTGCCAACCCCATCAGCAACAGCCCTACGGCATACAGCACGCCGCCAACGATCACCACTTTCGCCGCGCCAAAGCGATCAGCCAACGCCCCGGTAAAGGGCTGTGCCAAGCCCCAGATCAGATTTTGCAGGGCGATGGCAAATGCAAACACCTCGCGCCCCCAGCCAAACTGCGCGCTCATGGGCGGCAGAAACAACCCGAAGCCATGCCTGACACCCAACGACAATGCCAGAATGAGCGCACTGCCAAGAAGAACCCAAGCGCTGTTGCGCCACACCGTTGTCATTATTATTCTCCGGAAGCGGGTATATACCCATTTAAAGTCAAACGACTGAGTTTCAGTCTTTACCCGCCAGCTCATCCAACAGTTGCAACAGCTGCGCACGCCTGGTTTCGCCCAAACGGTCCATCAAGCGCTGCTGGGCGGCCTCCCAGGCCGGCAAGGCAGCCGCAAGGCAGTCCTCACCTGCCCGAGTCAGGCACACCAGCCGGTTACGCTGGTCTGCGCCCTCAGTCATCTTCAGCAACCCGGCGCCCTCAAGCACCCGCACATTACGCCCCAAGGTACTGCGATCCAGCCCCATGGCTTCTGCCAGGGTGGAAATGCTCGGTTGATCGAGCCGCTTGAGATTGCACAGCAAGGAATACTGGGCGACGTTGATCCCGAAGCCATCGAGAGCGCCGTCGTAGTGCCTGCTCACGCCACGTGCAGCACGTCGCAGATTGGTACATAAACACTGGGTTGGTAACATTTTGTATGTATATACCCGCAATAAAAGACAATCAAGATTTATGTAACGCCACCCGCCCGGTTTTTTGTGGGAGCGGGCACGTGCACCGTCAGATCAGCGCCAATCCTACCAGCACCAGCACTTCGAGCAGTTCCAGCAGCGCCCCGGCGGTATCACCGGTAGTGCCGCCCAAACGACGGATCATCACCCTGCGCAACCAAACGAACCCCAGCGCTGCCAGGCCAAGCGCCCACCACCCCGAATAACCGACCAACAGTACACAAACCAGGGCACTAAGCCCCAGCACCCACCAGCCTGCCTTGCGTGGCAGATGATCAGCCAGCGCCTGCCCCAAGCCACCCGCGCGCACATAGGGCGTAGTCAGGAATACTGCCAGCAAAGCACTGCGCCCGATCAAAGGGACAATCAGCAAGGCAGTACCGTTGCCCTGCTCAAGCAACGCCAGCAGCGCGCAAAACTTGAGCAACAGCACCAGAATCAACACAACCACCGCAATCGGCCCGCTGCGCGGATCTTTCATGATGGTCAGCGTACGCTCACGATCACCAAAACCGCCTAACCAGGCATCTGCACTATCAGCCAGGCCGTCCAGATGCAAACCGCCACTGAGCAACACCCAAAGGGTCAGCAACAAGGCGGCGTGCAACATCAACGGCGCATCGGACAACAGCCCGCTAACGCCGTACAGCAGCAGGCCGAACAACAATCCCACCAGCGGGTAAAACAACAAAGAGCGCCCCAGTTCTTGAGGCTGGGGCATCCCGGGCAAGCGAATCGGCAAGCTGCTTAAAAACTGCAGGGCAATCCAGAACGGCAACATCACTCGCCAACCTCGAGCAACTGATCATCCGCACCGACCCGCAAACCAATGAGCGCGCCGTGGCCCACAGACACTTGCAACAGATGCTCACGGGGCAAGCCACGAGCCCGGGCCAGCAACAGTTTCATTACCCCACCATGGCAAACCACCAGCAAACGCTCACCGGCGAACTGTTGCTGCAAACGGCTGACGGCAGCCAACACCCGCGCCGAAAACGCCAGCACTGGCTCACCCTCGGGCGGAGTAAAAGCATAGGGGTCAGCCCAGAACAAGCCCAGGGCCTGCTCGTCGGTTTCCATCAGCGCCGCTGCACTGCGCCCTTCCCACGCACCAAAATGCAGCTCTTGCAGATCTTTGTCGAAAGACACGGGAATATCGAGCTGCACGCTCAACTCCCGGGCAAACAATGCACAACGCTGCAACGGCGAGCTGACGATACGATCCCACGGCCCTTTGCCCTGGACCGCATCACGCATTTGCGTCCAGCCCAGAGCCGTCAAGGCGTCGTCCAGGCTGCCGCGCAAACCGCCTCCCAGCTCGGTTTCGCCATGACGCAGCAAATCCAGCTGTACGGTCATGCCGGGCGATCTGCCACTGCGGCTTGGGCAAACGTCGCCATCTGCCCGTGCAGGTCGCAGGCCAGGCGCATCAACGGCACCGCCAGCGCAGCACCGCTGCCCTCGCCCAGGCGCAATCCCAGATCAAGCAGTGGCTCGGCCTGCAGGCTCTCGAGCACATGACGATGGCCCTGCTCTGCCCCGCGATGGCTGAACACCAGCCACTCACGACACTGTGGATTCAGGCGCACGGCGACCATGGCCGCAACGGTGCAGATAAAGCCATCGACCACCGCTACAATCCCCTCCTGAGCGCAGGCCACATAAGCACCGACCAGGGCTGCAATTTCAAAGCCACCCAGACGAAACAGGGTCTGCAGCGGATCATCGAGATGCCCCTCGTGAAACGCCAGCGCCCGCTCAATCACCCGTGCCTTGTGGCTCACTCCCGCCGCATCCAGGCCAGTGCCCGGCCCGGTCAACAGCGAAGCCGGACAAGCGAGCAACGCACTGGCCACCGCACTCGCGGACGCCGTGTTGCCGATGCCCATTTCACCGCCAATAAACACTTCACTGCCTGCCGCCTGCGCCCGCAGCACGCTGTCGCGCCCGGCCTGCAGGGCTCTCAAACCCTGGCTGTCAGACATCGCCGGGGCCTGGACGAAATTGGCCGTACCCGCACCCAACTGCAGGTGCCGCACCCCGGCCAGCTCCAGCATCGGCGTGACCGTACCCAGGTCCACGACATCCAGTTGCGCACCCAACTGACGGGCCAACACGCTGATCGCCGCGCCGCCGCTGACAAAGTTATGCAGCATTTGCCCGGTCACCGCCTGCGGATAAGCCGAGACACCCTCGGCAACCACGCCGTGATCGCCGGCGAAAATGCCGATCCAAAGTTGATCGACACGGGGCTTGAGCCGCCCTTGCAACCCGGCCAGTTGCACTGCCAGCGCCTCAAGTTGACCTAGCGAGCCCGCGGGTTTGGTCAGTTGTTGCTGATGCTCGCCCGCAGCAGCTTGCATGTCACGATCAACGGGTTTGCAGGGCTTCAGCCACCAGGGGGTGCTCATAGTGCAGTTCCTTTCAACGTCAGGGGCAGGCCAGCCACTGTCAACACGACTCGCTGACAGCGCTCGGCCAGGGCTTGATGCAACCAACCGGCTTCATCGACATAGCGGCGAGTCAATTCGCCCAGCGGTACGACACCCATTCCGGTTTCGTTGCTGACAAACAGGATTTCGCCCGGCAGCTCAGCCAGGCATTCCAGCAGCGCATCACGCTCGGCGTTCAGGCGCTGAAGGTCTTCAAGCATCAGCAGATTGGTCAGCCATAGCGTCAGGCAATCAACCAGCAGGCAAGCATCGGCGCGCGCGTTGTCGCGCAGTACGCGGGCCAATTCGACCGGTTCTTCAATCAGCGCCCAATGTTCAGGGCGGCGTTCGCGATGATGGCGCACGCGCTCATTCATCTCGCCGTCCAGCGGCTGGCTGGTGGCGATATAGGTAACAGCACATCCAGACTCGGCCGCGAGCTTTTCAGCCAGACGGCTCTTGCCCGAACGGGCGCCACCCAAAATCAGTTGCAGCATGTCAATTAACCTCTGGAAATGCGGCAAGTCCACTGTGGCAGAGAGCCTGCTCGCGAAGTGGCATTGTTCGTGAGCAGGCTCGCTCCCACACGATTCAAATTCCGCACAGTTCGCGCAAGTACGCCGTATCCAGGTGGTTTTCCACCAGATCCGCCAGCCGCTCGATATCCCGCTCGCGCAGGGCGTGGTAGTCCACGGCCTGCACATCCTGCAAACCGGCCCAGCGCAGCAACGCGCTGCAAGCGGCAGGGGATTCGAACAGGCCATGCAGGTAAGTACCGAGAATCTGCCCGTCCGCGCTTTGTGCACCCTCACGGCGTCCGTCATCCAGATGCACTGCTGCCTGCTCCAGAGCAGCCCCCGTCGTCACGCCCGCGTGAATTTCGTAACCCATGACCTCGGCGTTTTCCAGGGCCAGGTGCCCGCGCACATTGCGTAACTGTTTTTCGGCAGCCAGTTCGGTACTGAATGCCAGCAAGCCCAGCCCGGCACTGCTGCCCGCAGTGCCTTCAAGGCCCAGCGGGTCGTGCACCTGCTCACCAAGCATCTGCAAACCGCCGCAAATGCCCAGCAGCTTGCCGCCATAGCGCAAGTGACGGCTGATGACCGTGTCCCAGCCATTGGCGCGTAAATAGGCCAGATCACTGCGCACGCTTTTGGAACCGGGCAGGATGATCAGGTCGGCAGGCGGGATGGGCTGCCCCGGCCCGACAAACTGCAAGTCCACTTGCGGGTGCAGGCGCAGCGGGTCGAAGTCGGTGTGGTTGCTGATGCGCGGCAGCACCGGCACCACCACCTTGAGCACCTGGTCGGCCTTGTCGGTCTGGCGCTGGTCGATGCCGTCCTCGGCCTCAAGGTGCAAGTCCATCACATAGGGCAGCACACCGATCACCGGTTTGCCGGTGCGCTGTTCCAGCCAGTCGAGGCCGGGCTGGAGCAGCGCAATATCGCCGCGAAAGCGGTTGATGATAAAGCCCTTGACCCGCGCCTGCTCGGTGTCCGAGAGCAATTCCAGAGTACCGACCAGATGAGCAAACACGCCACCACGATTGATATCGGCGATCAGCACCACCGGGCAGTCCACCGCTTCGGCAAAGCCCATGTTGGCGATATCACCGGCTCGCAGATTGATCTCGGCCGGCGAACCGGCGCCTTCTACCATCACCACCGGGTACGCCGCACTCAAACGCTGGTGCGAGGCCAGAACGGCCTGCATGGCGATGGCCTTGTAATCGTGATACGCCACGGCATTCATGCTGGTGACAGCACGACCATGAATGATTACCTGGGCTCCTGTGTCGCTATTGGGCTTGAGCAGCACCGGATTCATGTCCGTGTGCGGTGCCAGCCCGGCTGCCTGTGCCTGTACTGCCTGGGCGCGACCGATTTCACCGCCTTCGGCCGTCACAGCACTGTTGAGCGCCATATTTTGTGGTTTGAACGGTACCACCGCCACGCCCTGACGGGTCAGCCAGCGGCACAGCGCCGTCACCAGGGTGCTTTTACCGGCATCGGACGTGGTGCCCTGCACCATCAACGTGCTCATAAGGATTCCTTGGTGTACGCCGCCAGAGCCTGCTCCAGGCGCAGCCAGTCAGCTTCTTCGGCTGGCAGGCCAAAACGCACGCTGCTGTTGTGGGTAAACAGGCGCAGCAAAATGCCGCGGTGCGCCATAAACTCGTAAAGGCTATCGGCATGGGAGGTGATCAACCACTGGAACAGCGCACAGCCCCCTTGCGGCGGCAGATCATGCAAGCCCAACAGACGTTCCAGACGCCCGCTGGCCAGTTCGCTGCGTTCGCGCTGACGAGCTTGGGCCTCGGAGTCGAGCAGACAGGCCTGGCCGACAATCCGCGTCGGGCCGCTGACCGCCCAGGGACCGACTTGCTCGGCCAGCAACTTGAGTAACTTGAGTTCAGCCAGCACAAAACCCAGCCGAACGCCCGCCAGGCCAAAAAACTTGCCGAAAGAGCGCAATACGATCAACCCGGTACGCTGGGTATGCGCGGCCAGGCTCAGTTGCGGCGTGTTGTCCATAAAGGCTTCGTCCACCACCAGCCAGCCGCCGCGCTGCATCAGCCGCGCATGCCACTCCAGCAGGCGTTCCGGGGTCAGACTCAAGCCCGTGGGATTGTTGGGGTTGACCACCACCAGCACATCCAGTGTGTCGATGTAGAAGTCGATTTCCTGCTCCATGATTTCCCGCACGATATGCCCGCTGCGCCGCCACGCATGGGCATGCTCGGCGTAACACGGCGACAGCACGCCAACCTTGCCGCTACGGCGCAAACGCGGCAGCAACTGAATGGCACACTGTGAACCCGGTACCGCCAGCACATGCGGCGCGCCGTAATAGGCGCAGGCCGCTTGCTCAAGGCCGTCATCGGCCTCAGGCAAGCGCGCCCAGGCACGTTCGGGCACCTGGGGGATAGCAAAGGGCCAGGGCGCCAGGCCGGTGGACAGGTCCAGCCAGTCCGCTTCGGCAATGCCGTAGTGCAACGCCGCCTTGCGCAAACGCCCACCGTGCTCAAGCATAGAATTCACTCCAGACACACAGGATCAGCAGCCACAGCCATACGCCACGCTGCACCAGTTGCCAGCCACGGCCGATCGACTCGGCGTCCGCCGGTGCACCTTCGCCCAATTGCGGGCGCTCATGCAGTTCGCCGTGATAAATCGCCGGGCCACCCAACTCAACACCCAGCGCTCCGGCACCAGCAGCCATGACCGGGCCGGCATTGGGGCTGTCCCACAGCGGTGCCTGCTTGCGCCAGCTCTTCAGGGCCAGTCGGGTTTTACCCAAAGCGGCATAGGTCAACGCAACCAACCTTGCAGGAATATAGTTAAGAACATCGTCGATCCGCGCCGCAGCCCAGCCAAAACGCTCAAAGCGTTCGTTGCGATAGCCCCACATGGCATCCAGGGTATTACTCAAACGATAGAGCACCACCCCTGGCGCACCCGCGACCACAAACCAGAAAATCGCGGCAAATACCGCATCGCTGCCGTTTTCCAGCACCGACTCGGTGGCGGCGCGGGCCACTTCGGTAGAATCCAGCTCACTGGTCTGACGGCTGACCAGATAACCCACCCGCGTGCGCGCCTCATCCAGGTTATTGGCGCGCAATGCCTCGGCTACTGGTTGTACGTGCTCACCGAGGCTGCGCATGCCCAGTGCGCAATACAGCGCCGCAATGTCCACCAGCCAGCCAATATAAGGCAGCCAGGACAGGGCCGTGGCCAGGATTGTCAGCGGCAGCACTGCCAGTACCCAGGCCGTGACACCATGACTGCGCCAGCCACGGCCGCCGGAATTGAAACGCTGCTCAATACGCTCGGCCATACGGCCAAAGGCAACCAGCGGATGCCAGCGTTTGGGCTCGCCGAGCAACGCATCCAGCGCCACCCCGGCAACGCACAGCAACGCCACACTCATGGACTCACTCCCCAATAATTCTCGTACACCAGTTCACTGAGCGGACGCGCTTGCGCCCACCCTTCCAGGACCAGCATCGGCGCCGGATAAAACGCCTCGACCGGGCCCAGGCACAGTACAGCGAGCGGCTTGGCCCCGGCAGGCAACCCCAGCAGATCAGCCAGTGCCTGCGGTTCGAACAATGACACCCAGCCCATGCCCAGCCCTTCGACCCGGGCCGCCAGCCACAGGTTTTGAATGGCACAGGACAAGGACGCCATGTCCATTTCCGGCAGCGTACGTCGACCAAAAATGTGCTTTTCGCGGTCATCCATCAACGCAGCCACCAGCACCTCAGCGCAATCGTTGATACCTTCGACCTTGAGCGTCATGAATTCATCGGAGCGCTGGCCCAGGGCATCCGCGGTGCGTACCCGCTCTTCTTCCACCAGACCCTGGATCTTGCCGCGCAGCTCGCGGTCAGTGATGCGGATAAACCGCCACGGCTGCATCAAGCCCACGCTCGGGGCTTGATGCGCCGCTTCCAGCAAACGCGACAACAACTCGGGTGCCACAGTGCCACCACTGAAGTGGCGCATATCACGACGCTCGGCGATGGCGCGGTACACGGCGGCGCGTTCTTGCGGGCTGAATGCGTTATCGCTCATGGCACCTTCACGGCACATGGCGCAAACAACGCGGCAATGGCCTGAGGATTGGACGGGAAGTAAAAGTGTACATAAGAAGCGGTCATTCGCCCTTCGCGATACACCGCTTCGGCGCCGCGCCCGCCATTGGGGCTCAGGCCGCGAGCAACAGGCTCAAGTTCGGTACTGGTCAGCGAGTGGTGGTAGGTGTGGCCGCGCAACAGCCCTTCAGGCATGTCCACAGCTTGCAGCGCCAGGGCAGCCAGGCGCTTTTGCATCGTCGCCTCCCCTGCCAGCAAGCCAACCAGTTCGGCGCGCTGGCCCTCGACATCGGTCAGGGCATCGAGCAGGTAAAGCATGCCACCGCACTCGGCCAGCAGCGGTTTACCGGCCCTGTGGTGTGCGCGAATCGCCGTGAGCATCGGCACGTTGCGCGACAGCTCAAGGTGATGCAGTTCAGGGTAACCACCGGGCAAATACAGGCTGTCTGCTTCAGGCAGCTGACTGTCACGGATCGGTGAGAAAAACACCAGCTCGGCGCCCATATCACGTAATAACGCGAGGCTGGCGCCATAAGTGAAGGCAAAAGCTTCGTCGCGAGCCACGGCAATTCGCACACCTGCCAGCAGCGGCTCGACGGCCACCGGCTCAGGCGCAGCGAATTCAACCGGCGGTGGCAGCGCTACCTCACAGGTGCTGGCCAGGGCATTGGCCGCCGCATCCAGGCGCGCATCCAGATCATTCAGCTCGCTGGCCTGCACCAGTCCCAGATGACGGCTTGGCAGTTCGATGCCGGTTTCGCGGGACAGCGCGCCGTACCAGCGCAAGCCTTCGGTCAGGCTGCCTTCGAGCAACTGTGCATGGCGTACAGTGCCAACTCGATTGGCCAGCACCCCGGCAAACGGCAGATCCGGTTGATAGCGCGCCAAACCAAGGGCCAGCGCACCAAAGGTTTGGGCCATGGCAGTGCCATCAATCACCCCCAACACCGGCACGCCAAAATGTCGTGCCAGATCGGCGCTGGAAGGCGTGCCGTCAAACAGCCCCATCACACCTTCAATCAAAATCAGGTCCGCCTCACCGGCGGCGTCCCACAGCAGGCGACGGCTTTCCTCGGCGCCCACCATCCACAAATCCACCTGATACACCGGCGCACCGCTGGCGCGCTCCAGGATCATGGGGTCGAGAAAGTCCGGGCCACACTTGAACACCCGCACCTTGCGCCCCTGATTGCGATGCAACCGGGCCAAAGCCGCTGTAACCGTGGTCTTGCCCTGACCGGAAGCCGGCGCGGCGATCAGCACCGCCGGGCAATGACGTGACGCTCTCATACTTCAACACTCACAATTCGATGCCTTTCTGGGCTTTGATCCCGGCCTGGAAAGCGTGTTTGACCACCGCCATCTCAGTCACGGTATCAGCCAGATCAATCAATTCAGGTTTGGCGCCACGGCCGGTGACCAGCACATGCTGCATGGGCGGACGGGCTTGCAGGTCGGCGAGCACCTGTTCCAGATCGAGGTAGCCGTGCTTGAGCGCGATATTCAGCTCATCGAGCACCACCAGTCCAATGGACGGATCGCGCAGCATCTCGCGGGACACTTCCCACGCGGCTTCGGC
Source organism: Pseudomonas sp. TWR1-1-3 (assembly GCF_049896805.1). Classification (NCBI taxonomy): domain Bacteria; kingdom Pseudomonadati; phylum Pseudomonadota; class Gammaproteobacteria; order Pseudomonadales; family Pseudomonadaceae; genus Pseudomonas; species Pseudomonas sp. TWR1-1-3. The sequence continues at coordinate 349,063 of NZ_JAFCUZ010000002.1, forward strand.
GGCGGCGATATCGCGCTGGCGGTCCTGAGTTTCCCAGGTAAAGCCTTCACCCATCACGTGGTAGCGCACCTGCTCGGGAAAACGGCGGAAGAAAATCTCCTCACCGGTGCTGTTGCGACCCTTGATGAACTGCACCACGCCGCACTGCATGCCGTGGCCCATGGCCCGGGCCAGCATGCCAAACGCAGAACTGCTCTTGCCTTTGCCATTGCCGGTCAATACCAGCAGCAGTCCGCATTCATTGGGCGAGCTGGCAATGCGCTCGTCCATAACCGCTTTTTTGCGCAGCATGCGCGCCTGATGGCGTTCGTCGCGTTCGGGGGATTCATTCATGGCAACTCTCCGTTGGGTTCGATGATGCAAACGGGAGGCGGGGGAAATTAAAAAAACACACTGCATCGCCCGCCGCGAGAGTGGTGGATGGATCAGGCCGGTCTCCGGGCTCACAAGCGGGCGGCACCTGTAGGGTGCACCCTTGTCCACGCGCCTTCCCGTGCAAAAAACACAGTGGCACTGAGCGTGGCTTTGACTCGTTTACCGTTGCGGGGGCAGCGCCGGGATCGTGGCGGTTGTGTAGGTCCAACACGCCCTCACCGGCTTCCCTGTTTCACTCTGTCGACCCATGGCCACAGAGCACCTGAAACAAGCCGCGAAGGTTAGAGGGTTGGGGGTGGAGCGTCAATTAAAGCCGGCGCCTAAAGGCTTTATCCGGCGCCCGGGCTGAACCTTTAAACAGCTACGCTTCTCTACTACCAGACAAGATCTTATGGAGAACCACATGCTCAAGCGCCAGCACGCCGTTGTTATTGTTCTTGCCGCAGGATTGGTCGCTTGCGGCGAAAGCTCGACCCTGCAAGTCAGTGAGGGTACCGGCCCATCACCCAAGCTTCCCGAACCCAATAAAACCCTGATTCCAACGGTCAATATCGCCCCCGCCATCGGCTGGCCCGATAATGCCACCCCAGTGGCTGCCCACGGCTTGCACGTCGCCGCTTTCGCCCAGAACCTCGACCACCCGCGCTGGCTCTATGTACTGCCCAACGGCGACGTGCTGGTGGCCGAATCCAATTCGCCGCCCAAGCCGGATGACAGCAAGGGCATCAAGGGCTGGATCGCAGACAAGGTCATGTCCCGCGCCGGGGCCGGAGTGCCAAGTGCAAACCGGATTACCCTGTTGCGCGACGCGGACCACGATGGCGTCGCCGAAACCCGCACCGTGTTTATCGAGAACCTGAACTCTCCCTTTGGCATGACGCTGGTGGGTAACGATCTGTATGTGGCAGATGCCGACAAGCTGTTGCGCTTCCCCTATCAAGCCGGTGAAAACAGCATCAGCGCCAAACCGGTCAAGGTGGTGGACTTACCCGGCGGGCCTCTGAACCACCATTGGACCAAAAACGTGATCGCCAGCAAGGACGGCACCAAGTTATATGTGACCGTCGGATCCAACAGCAATGTGGGCGAAAATGGCATGGACAAGGAGCAAGGTCGCGCCGCGATCTGGGAAGTCGACCCGGCCACCGGCAGCCACCGCATTTTTGCGTCGGGCCTGCGCAACCCTAATGGCATGGACTGGGAACCCACCTCCGGCAAGCTCTGGACAGCAGTTAATGAGCGTGACGAAATCGGCAGTGACCTGGTGCCTGACTACATCACATCAGTCCAGGATGGCGGCTTCTATGGCTGGCCCTACAGCTACTACGGCCAGCATGTGGATGTGCGGGTCAACCCGCAAAACCCTGAACTGGTGGCCAAGGCCATTGCCCCGGATTACGCCGTTGGGCCACACACGGCGTCTTTGGGGCTGACGTTTGCCGAAGGCAGCCATTTACCCGGCTTTACCCAAGGTGCCTTTATCGGCCAGCACGGCTCCTGGAACCGCAAACCCCACAGTGGTTACAAAGTGATTTTCGTGCCTTTTGCCGGCGGCAAACCGGAGGGCATGCCGATCGATGTGCTGACCGGCTTTCTTAACGCCGACGAAAAAGCCATGGGCCGGCCAGTGGGCGTGGTGATCGACAAGCAAGGTGACTTGTTGGTGGCCGATGATGTAGGCAACAAGGTTTGGCGGGTGTCGGGAAAATAGGCTTTCTAATCAAGAGCCGCCCTCACCCTAGCCCTCCCCCGGAGGGAGAGGGGACTGAATGGGGTTTGCTTCAGATATTTGGCAGCCTGGAAACCTTGCGCTGAATCCAGATTCAACTCGGTCAAGCTCCCTCTCCCTTCGGGAGAGGGTTGGGGTGAGGGGCTTTAGGGCAAACGTGCCAAATGCTGCTCGGTCGGCAACACGCGCTTGGCATTCAGATAAGCCTTCTGCCAGTAGGCCTTGTTCAGGCTGTCCAGCTTGACCGTACCGCCCGTGGCCGGCGCATGGACAAAGCGCCCTTCGCCTACGTAGATCCCGGCGTGACTGACCTGGGAGCCACCATTGGTTGCAAAGAACAGCAGGTCACCGGTTTGCAGCTTGTCCTGGCCGATGCTCTGCGCACGCATCACGATCATCTCGCGCGTGGTGCGCGGCAACGAAATACCCGCGGCGTCGTTGTATACGTACTTGATCAGGCCACTGCAATCAAACCCCGAATCCGGGGTATTGCCGCCCCAGCGATAAGGCGTGCCTACCAGGCCAAGGGCGCGAAAAAGCACGTCTGCGGCAACCGGCGAGGTTTCTTCGGGGTGAGTGATAAACACAACCGGCTTTTGTGCCACGGGGGCTGGCGGGGTGCGGCTGGCGCAGGCACTGAGCAGTGCTGCTAAAGTGAGGAGAGCAACGCGGGCCATGATCGACATAAACAGAATGTTCCTGATTCTGGATACGGCAACTCAGGCCGCGAACCCCAAAGCCGCGAGAGGGGGCACCTTCGCGGCTTCAGAAATTTAACATTGCGACTTAATTCTAGCTCTTAGCTGCAGAACTTCAAGTAACACATTAACTTTACTTGCGGGCTACGACGCTCGCAGGGGCCATCGCCAGGGCGCGCTTGGCCTCAATAAAGGTCTTGCTCCAGTAGCTGTCACCCAGGTTATCAATCCGTACACCACCGCTGCGGCGGCTGCTGGAGTGAATAAACTGGTCATCACCCAGGTAAATCCCGGCATGGCTCACACGGCCACGACCATTGGTGCTGAAGAACAGCAAATCACCCGGTTTCAAATTATTCCGTGCGACCAGCGGTGCTTTTACGTTGATCATTTCGCGGGTTGAGCGCGGCAATTGCATGCCCGCCTCTTCCTTGAACAGATAACCGATAAAGCCGCTGCAATCGAAGCCTGCCTCGGAGGTGCCACCAAAACGGTAACGGGTACCGATCAAGGACATGCCGCGCTCTAGAATGCTGTCAGCCAGAGCTGGCAATTCATAAGGCTTGCTGTTGGCAGAAAACTCAGCCAGTTCTTTTTCGGTTGCCAGTTCTTCCTGATAAAGAGCGGAAGTTTGCGAGACCGAAGATGACTTTTGAACCTGAGCCTGGACGACTTGCTGCGACACTGGCGTGTGAGCAGCACAACCAAACAACAGGGTAACGAGTGCGAGGGGCACGAGGGGTGCGAAGCGCTTTAGCATGGGCACGACCGTGGCTTATTAGAAAAAGTAGCCGCGACTATGCCTTCTATGATCCTCATTTGCAAATTCAATCGATCTAAATGTGACTTGATGGTTTTGTCGTGACATCTAAGGCTTTACACCCCTGACGACAGATTTTGCGCCCACAGCCCTTTGGCCGCGCAGGATTTTTGGCGCCTGGAAACTGTCAAAACCGGCTACAACCCTTATTTTTGAAGGGCTGAGCTACCAGCCAAGGGTTTCTTTCAGGAAGGGAATGGTCAGCTTGCGCTGCGCCTGCAAGGACGCTTGATCGAGCCGCTCGAGCAAATCAAACAAGGCACTCATGCTGCGGGTACCGCGCGTGAGAATGAAATGCCCGACTTCGTCAGTCAGGTGCAGGCCACGGCGTGAAGCACGCAACTGCAAAGCCCGCAGCTTGTCCTCATCGGACAGGGGGCGCATCTGGAAAACCAGCGCCATGGTCAGGCGGGACTTGAGGTCTGCCAGTTTGATCGGCAATTCTCGAGGCGAGGTTGAGGCTGCAATCAACAGGCGCCGGCCGCTGTCACGCAGCCGGTTGAACAGATGGAACAGCGCCTCTTCCCAATCAGCACGCCCGGCCACCGCCTGCAGGTCATCCAGACAAACCAGCTCGTACTGCTCAAGGTTATCGAGGATTTCTATGCCGCGATCCAGCAACTCGGCCAGCGGCAGGTAAACCGCCGGTTCGCCCATCTGCTCAAAGCGCAGGCAAGCGGCCTGCAGCAGGTGCGTACGCCCTACGCCATGTTTGCCCCACAGGTAAATCAGGCTTTCTGTCCAGCCGGCGTCGGCTTCGCACAGACGTTCGACATAGCCGAGTGCAGCGGCATTGGCGCCTGGATAGTAGTTTATGAAGGTAGCGTCATCACGCAGACGCACACCTAGGGGCAGCTGAATCGGTTTCATGCTGACTGAACAGTTCAAGCGAACCGTTAGTGGCCTCTGTGTAAGGTTTGAAAAGTTTATACCCGTGTCGCCGGGCACACAATGTAACAGACCACGAGCAAAATCAAAGGTTTGCGTTAAGGTCTTGGATTGATTGGGCTTTTTCTGGCGCCTGCGAGCCGCCTCGAACGCACAAAGAAGGCCGGGCCGCCTCGCGACAACCCCGCCGCTTCACAACCCACCCTCTACAACTGCGGATCCTCACTGCCTTTATAGACCTGGGAATCCTTATACAAATCCTGCACATGGCGCACCAGCACCATGATCACGGCCGCTACCGGCAAGGCCAGCAATACACCGGTAAAACCGAACAGCTCACCGCCAGCCAGAATCGCAAAGATCACCGCCACCGGGTGCATACCGATTTTGTCACCCACCAGCAGCGGGGTAAGCACGGTGCCCTCCAGGGCTTGGCCGATCATAAACACCGCCACGATGCCGAGCATCGGGTACAGATCCCCGCCAAACTGGAATAACCCGGCAACCAACGCCGCACCGATGCCGACAATAAAGCCCATATACGGCACGATGGCCGCTATACCCGCCATCAAGCCGATCAACAACCCCAGCTCGAGGCCGACCAGCATCAGGCCCGCCGAGTAGATCACCCCCAGCGCCAGCATCACCAGCAACTGACCGCGCACAAACGCGCCGAGCACGTCGTGGCACTCTTTGGCCAGTGACACGATCTGATCTGCCCGAGCCCGCGGCAACAGACCGCGAATCTTGGCCATCATGATGTTCCAATCACGCAACAGGTAGAACGCCACCACCGGAATCAACACCAGATTGGCCAAAAAGCCGATCAGCGCCAGACTGGAAGCCGTGGCCTTGGACAGGACGATTCCGACAATGTCAGTCGCCTGCCCCATATGCTCGGTGATCGCCGCCTTGATCTTGTCGAACTTCCAGAAACTGTCACTCAAGCCGAACTTGGCTTGCACCCACGGCATTGCCGTGTGCTGCAGCCAGTCGAGGATCTGCGGTGCCAACTGATAGAGCTTCAACAGTTGCTTGGCCAGCAGCGGCACCAGTACCAGCAGCAATGTCATCAAAATGACAGTGAACACGGTAAAGACCGCAACCACACCCCAGGTTCTTGAAAGCCCGAACCTTTCCAGTCGATCGACCACAGGGTCGAACATATAGGCCAGGACGATGGCGACCAGAAAAGGCGTGAGTATCGGATGCAGGAAATACACGAACAGGGCGAATCCCAACGCCACGCCCCACCACACCCACCGTCGCGAATCAGCCATGAGCCACCCCATCCTTATATAAAGAAGACATCAACCTACCAGCGAAACCGCAACTGCGCCGCAGGGCCTGAGGCAACACTTGACGCCTGCCCCCCATCAGCCGCAACAGGCACTTGCCCCGCCGGTACTTCCTGCAACTGCGCCAGCCCCAATTGCGAACGCAACTGCTCGGCGCTGCCGTTTACCAGGTACACAACACGATCACCGTCAACGCTCTTGAGTTGCGCACCAAAAGGCTCAAGCAAATGCCCCAGCTGCGCATAACGCTGCAACGTCATGCCCTGCACTTCGAGCAACTGCTCGGAAGAAACCCCGGGCTTGACCGCATAGCGCGGCGCCAGACGCTGGCTGACCGCAAGCATCACGGCATCGGCCAGCGCTGCCTGATCAGGAGCCTGAGCGCTGCCCTGCTCCTGCTGATCACCTACCCACAAACGCCATTTGGCGCTCCACTGCCCGTCATCTTCACGAGCATGCACCGCCAGCAATGCGTCCGCACCATAACGCTCGGAAGCGTCTTTTAAAGGCGCAGGATTGCTGCCCTCAAGATTTTCAGCCGTACCCACAAGCTGTTCACTCAAATCCGCCAACGGCAAGCGCAATGGCAAACCCCGATGCTGCGCGGCACGACGCAACGGCTCGGCCACTGACTGACCGTCCCCCACCAGGCTCGAACCTTCGACCGAGTCATTCAGCCACCAGCCCAGCAGCGCAGGGCGATTACTGCCCCACAGCGACAGCCCGGCCTGATGCAACGCACGATCGGTACTCACCGGATCGAAGTCCACTTGCAGGCTTTGCGGCGGGCCGGCGTCATAGCCGTAGCGACTGATGATTTGCTGCGGATCTTTGCGAATCGCCTCCAGCGCCGGACTCTTAATCGCCGCGGCATCTCCGGTCAGACGCAACACCAGGGTTTCCAGGGCCTTTTGCGTAGCCTGGGTGCGCTCATCAGGTGACTGGGTGGTGACTGGCTCGAGCACCTGATAAAGACCGGTGAGGATTTCGGCATGACTGGCCAGGCTGAAAAAAGACAGACAGCCCACGGCTAAAAATTGGCTAAAACGCATGAAAGATTCCCGATGACAAAAAGCAGCCTATTAAGGACGCCATAAAAACACTCGAACAGACTTCTGACACGGCCACGGCCAAATCATTCACGCCCGTTTCGCGTTTTCACGCGGTCACACAACCTCTCTATACCTTATACAGGCCTGTGCGCAGACCCAAGTACGACTAAAAAAGGTTTTTTTCGCCAGATATAACCCTGCCTGTCGGCCCGAGGATGGCCGCTGCCCTTCAAGCCTGATAAAATCGCGCGCCTTCGCAGACCGCCAACAGCCGGGCACCCTGCAAATGCTCTGGTGCAATCCTTGAGCACTTGCAAGCCTGCCCCCTGAACTCGGTCGATACCCCCGAATCCCCCCTAAAGGCCTGGATTATGAGCAAGCAACCATCCCTGAGCTACAAAGACGCCGGTGTAGACATCGACGCCGGTGAAGCATTGGTCGAACGCATCAAGAGCGTGGCCAAGCGCACTGCACGCCCGGAAGTGATGGGCGGCCTCGGCGGTTTTGGCGCCCTCTGCGAAATTCCGGCTGGCTACAAGCAGCCTGTTCTGGTTTCCGGCACTGACGGCGTCGGCACCAAGCTGCGCCTGGCCCTGAACCTGAACAAGCACGACAGCATCGGTATCGACCTGGTTGCCATGTGCGTCAACGACCTGATCGTATGCGGCGCCGAGCCTCTGTTCTTCCTTGACTACTACGCCACCGGCAAGCTCAACGTTGAAACCGCGACCCAGGTGGTGACCGGTATCGGCGCTGGCTGCGAACTGTCCGGTTGCTCGCTGGTTGGCGGCGAAACCGCTGAAATGCCAGGCATGTACGAAGGCGAAGACTACGACCTGGCCGGCTTCTGCGTTGGCGTTGTAGAAAAATCCGAGATCATCGACGGTTCCAAGGTTGCTGCCGGCGACGCCCTGCTCGCCTTGCCGTCCTCGGGCCCGCACTCCAACGGCTACTCGCTGATCCGCAAGATCATCGAAGTGTCGGGTGCCGACATCGAAAACATCCAGCTCGACGGCAAGCCACTGACCGACCTGCTGATGGCGCCGACCCGCATCTACGTCAAGCCGCTGCTCAAACTGATCAAGGAAACCGGCGTGGTCAAGGCCATGGCCCACATCACCGGTGGCGGCCTGCTCGACAACATCCCGCGCGTACTGCCAAAAGGTGCACAAGCGGTGGTTGACGTTGCCAGCTGGCAGCGCCCTGCCGTCTTCGACTGGCTGCAGGAAAAAGGCAACGTGGACGAGCACGAAATGCACCGCGTGCTGAACTGCGGCGTTGGCATGGTCATCTGCGTAGCTCAGGCTGACGTTGAAACTGCGCTGAACGTACTGCGTGAAGCGGGCGAGCAGCCTTGGGTCATCGGTCAGATCGCAACCGCCGCTGAAGGCGCTGCGCAAGTTGAGCTGCAAAACATCAAGGCGCACTAATGCCTGATACCTGTGATGTAGTGGTGCTGCTTTCCGGCACCGGCAGCAACTTGCAGGCCTTGATCGACAGCGATGACGTCAAGGCCAGCCCGGCAACAATCCGCGCGGTGATCTCCAACCGCGCAGATGCCTACGGCCTGCAACGCGCCAAAGACGCGGGTATCGATACCCGCGTACTGGATCACAAGGCATTCGAGGGCCGCGAGGCCTTCGATGCTGCATTGATCAAAGTCATCGACGAATTCAAACCGAAACTGGTGGTTCTGGCCGGGTTCATGCGCATTCTCAGCGCAGAATTCGTGCGTCACTATCAGGGTCGCCTGCTGAATATCCACCCTTCCCTGCTGCCCAAATACAAGGGTTTGCACACGCACCAGCGGGCGCTGGAAGCAGGAGACGGTGAGCACGGCTGCAGCGTGCACTTTGTGACCGAGGAACTCGACGGCGGACCTCTGGTCGTACAGGCAGTGATACCGGTAGAGTCCGATGACTCGCCACATAGCCTGGCGCAACGGGTTCACGCCCAGGAACACCGGATTTATCCGCTTGCAGTGCGCTGGTTTGCCGAAGGTCGCTTGTCACTTGACGAGCGAGGCGCATTATTGGACGGTCAATTACTTGCGGCCAGCGGCCACTTGATACGAACCTAGGAGAACTTATGCGTCGTGCCCTGCTTCTCGCCCTTAGCCTGCTGGCTATTCCAGCAGTCCAAGCGGCCGATCTTCAGCCTTTCAAGGCCAGCTACACCGCAGACTGGAAACAGCTGCCCATGAGCGGTTCTGCCGAGCGCAGCCTGACCAAGGGTGACAACGGTATCTGGACCTTGAACTTCAAGGCTTCAATGCTGGTAGCCAGCCTGAACGAAGAAAGCACCCTCAAAATCGAGAAAAGCACGCTGATTCCGCTGACCTACCACTTTGAACGTGGCGGCCTGGGAAAAGCCAAGAAGATCGATCTGGATTTCGACTGGGCGGCCAAGATGGTCACCGGCACCGATCAGGGCGACGCTGTCAAAGTACCCTTGCTCAGCGGCATGCTCGACAAGTCCACCTACCAGCTGGCACTGCAGCGTGACGTAGAAGCCGGCAAAAAGTCCATGAGCTACCAGGTGGTAGATGGCAATGACGTCGACACCTATGACTTTCGCGTGATCGGCCCTGAAGTGGTTGAAACCAAGGCTGGCAAGGTCGACGCAATCAAGGTTGAGCGCGTACGCGACCCGACACAGAACAAGCGCATCACTGAAATGTGGTTCGCCAAGAACTGGGGTTCGCTGCTGGTCAAACTGCGCCAGGTCGAAAAAGACGGCAAGGAATACAACATCATGCTGCTGGACGGCACGGTGGATGGCAAAACGGTCAAGGGCAACTAAGCGACAAGCCTTTAGCTGCAAGCCTCAAAAAAACCTCGCTTCGGCGAGGTTTTTTTGATCTGTAACACACCAAAAACATGAAACATTTTTCATAAAACTATTAAACAAATCCGTAAACACCCCGTGCTTAAAGGGCTGCAGGGTTTAAGGATTTTCTGCAAGATGACAGCGCGACAATCAGCTATTTACTTAGGAAGCTAACAGATTCTATAAAGAAGTCCTGCGACGCCTTGCCGCAGGCCCTCATCAGAATTTGGAGCAAGCAGATGACTATCAAAGTAACTGAGCGCGACGATTCACGTATGTTCCACCAACTGGTAGCCCACGGTGTACACCTATGGGATGTGCATCAAGAAGACATACTGGTAGGCATGTTCCACCGCGAAAGCGACGCTCACAGCTACAAGGCTGAGCTGGAAAAGCTGGAAGCGCAGAAACGCCAGGCCTGAGCAGAAGAAACTACTGTCTTGAAAAACACAAACCCCGCCGAAGCGGGGTTTGTTTTGTTATGCGCCAACGCAACACTCTGTGGGAGCGAGCCTGCTCGCGAAGAGCAGCGAACGCTTTCGCGAGCAGGCTCGCTCCCACAGGTTATGCCAGCACTACCACATCAGGTCATCAGGGATCTGATAGGCCGCGTACGGATCGTCTTCTTCCGGGGTTTTCGGCTCAACCAGGATATTCAGCTGCACGATCCGGCGCGGATCGCGCTCCTGGATCTTCAGTGCAGCTTCACGGGGGATGACTTCGTAGCCGCCCTGGTGCTGCACGATCGCCAGCGAGCCATTGGCCAGCTTGTTGCGCATCAGGGTGTTGACCGACAGGCGCTTGACCTTTTTGTCATCAACGAAGTTGTAGTAGTCCTCAGTGGTCAGCTTGGGCAGACGTGATACTTCGATCAATTGCTTGATCTGCGCAGCACGGGCTTTTTGCTCGACCTTCTCCTGCTGCTGGCGGTTCAGTTCCTGGTCGCGCTTGACCTTCTCGGCCTTGGCTTCGGCAGCCAGACGCTGCTGGGTGTCGTCCAGTTCGATCTGGCCTTTGTGGGCCAGACGCTGTTGTTTCTGTTTTTCTTTGCCGGCCTGCTTGGCCTGCTTCTCGTTGACCAGTCCGGCTTTGAGCAACTGGTCGCGTAGGGAAATGCTCATCTACTTACTCACTTAGGCAAACTCAGCCGCAGCTGGGCAAATTCTTTTCCTGGCGCTTGGCTTCACCCCACAGGGCGTCCAGGTCTTCAAGGGTGCAACTTTCAATGGGACGCAGGGTATCGCGCAATGCCTGCTCGATAAACCGGAAACGTCGATCAAATTTTGCATTGGCACCACGCAAGGCGGTTTCCGGGTCCACTTTAAGATGACGGGCCAGGTTGACCACGGAAAACAGCAGGTCGCCGATTTCGTCATGAATGGCCGCCGAATCGTTGTCGGCCATGGCCTCCAGCACTTCATCCAGCTCTTCACGCACCTTGTCCAGCACCGGCAATGCCGCTGGCCAGTCAAAACCGACCTGGGCGGCGCGCTTTTGCAGCTTGGCGGCGCGGGACAGGGCAGGCAAGGCGACGGGCACATCGTCAAGCAAGGACAACTGCTCGGGGGCGGTAGACTTTTCTGCGCGCTCCTCGGCCTTGATCTCATCCCAGCGTACCTTGACCTGTTCTTCGCTCAAGCGCGGCACATCCAGCGGCGCATACAGGTCACCGGTGGGAAAGACATGGGGGTGACGGCGGATCAGCTTGCGGGTAATGCTGTCGATCACCCCGGCAAACTCGAAACGGCCTTCTTCCCGAGCCAGCTGGCTGTAATACACCACTTGAAACAGCAAATCGCCGAGTTCGCCCTGCAGGTGCTCGAAGTCACCCTGCTCAATGGCGTCAGCGACCTCGTAGGCCTCTTCGAGGGTATAAGGCACGATAGTGGCGTACGTTTGCTTGATATCCCACGGGCAGCCGTACTGCGGGTCACGCAGGCGGGCCATGAGGTGCAGCAGGTCGTCGAGGTTGTACATCTGTAATCCTTTGGCACACGCTAACCACACCCTGTGGGAGCGGCTTGCTCGCGATATGAACACCCCGGTACAGCTGACTCACCGAGGTGATGCAATCGCAAGCAAGCCCGCTACCACAAAGGATCAGCGCGGCTCACTACGCCCGATCCGGCGGGTTTCGATGATGTTCGGCAGTTGCGAGATCCGCCCCAGTAAACGCCCCAGCGCATCCAGCCCCGGGATCTCGATGGTCAAGGTCATCAACGCGGTGTTGTTTTCCTTGTTCGAGCGGGTGTTGACCGCTAGCACGTTGATCCGTTCGTTGAGCAACACCTGCGACACATCACGCAACAAGCCCGAACGATCGTAGGCGCGGATTTCGATATCCACCGGATAGGTCGAGACCGGGATCGGCCCCCAGTTGACCTGAATCATCCGCTCCGGCTCACGACTGCCCAGTTGCAGCACCGAGGCGCAGTCCTGGCGGTGAATGCTGACGCCACGGCCCTGGGTGATGTAACCGACAATCGCATCCCCCGGCAGCGGCTGACAGCACCCGGCCATCTGGGTCAGCAGGTTGCCGACGCCTTCGATCTGGATGTCTCCACGCTTGCCCGGCTTGTAGCCCGTGGCCTTGCGCGGGATCAGCTCCATCTGCTCGCTGCCGCGCTCAGGCTCGACCTGTTGCTGGGCCAGGTTGATCAACTGCGCCAGGCGCAAGTCGCCAGCCCCGAGCGCCGCGTACATGTCCTCGGCGGTTCGCATGTTGGCCTTGTCGGCGAGCTTCTCGTAATCCACCGCAGGCAGGCCCAAACGGCCGAGTTCGCGCTCGAGCATGGTTTTGCCGGCAGCGACGTTCTGATCACGCGCCTGCAACTTGAACCAGTGGACGATTTTCGCCCGCGCCCGCGAGGTGGTGACATAGCCCAGGTTCGGGTTCAGCCAGTCGCGGCTCGGTGTGCCATGCTTGCTGGTGATGATCTCGACCTGCTCACCGGTCTGCAGGCTGTAGTTGAGCGGCACGATGCGCCCGTTGATCTTGGCACCACGGCAGTTGTGGCCGATCTCGGTGTGAACCCGGTAGGCAAAGTCCAGCGGCGTCGCGCCTTTGGGCAGATCGATGGCGTGACCGTCGGGGGTGAAGATATACACCCGGTCTGGCTCGATATCGACGCGCAGCTGATCGGCCAGGCCACCGATATCGCCCAGTTCTTCGTGCCACTCCAGCACCTGGCGCAGCCACGAGATTTTCTCTTCGTACTGGTTGGACCCGGCCTTGACGTCAGTGCCCTTGTAGCGCCAGTGCGCGCAAACCCCCAGCTCGGCCTCTTCGTGCATGGCATGGGTGCGAATCTGCACTTCCAGGACCTTGCCTTCAGGCCCGATCACGGCGGTGTGCAGCGAGCGGTAGCCGTTCTCCTTGGGGTTGGCGATATAGTCGTCGAATTCCTTCGGGATATGCCGCCACAGGGTATGGACGATGCCCAGCGCGGTGTAGCAGTCGCGCATTTCCGGCACCAGTACCCGTACGGCACGCACGTCATAGATCTGGCTGAAGGCCAGGCCCTTGCGCTGCATTTTGCGCCAGATCGAGTAGATATGCTTGGCCCGGCCGCTGATGTCGGCATCAGTCACCCCGGTGGCTTCCAGCTCGGTACGCAGCTGGTTCATCACATCGCTGATAAAACGCTCACGGTCGAGGCGACGCTCATGCAGCAAGGTGGCGATCTGTTTGTACTGCTCGGGCTCCAGATAGCGGAAGGACAGGTCCTCCAGCTCCCACTTGATGTGGCCGATGCCCAGGCGGTGCGCCAATGGCGCATAAATATCGAACACCTCGCGAGCGACGCGGTTGCGCTTCTCGTCCGGGGCGTTTTTGACTGCGCGAATCGCGCAGGTACGTTCAGCCAGCTTGATCAGTGCCACGCGCACGTCATCAACCATGGCAACCAGCATCTTGCGCAGGTTTTCGACCTGGCCCTGGGTGCCCAGCACCATCGATTGACGGGGGCTGAGGCTGGCACTGATGGCCGCCATGCGCAGTACACCATCAATCAGTTTGGCCACCACCGGACCGAAGCGCTGGCTGACGGCAGGCAACAGCACCTGCCCTTCGCGCACGCAACGATAGAGAATCGCGGCAACCAGGGAATCCTGATCCAGTTTCAGATCGGCCAATATCTCGGCGATTTCCAACCCGGTACGAAAGCTTGAGGTGCCCTCGGCCCACAGGTTTTTCGCCGCATTGGCTTGCTGCTCGGCCTCGCGTGCAAACTCACACGCTTCTTTCAAGGCTTCACGGTCCAGCGCCACATCGACACTCACCGCATGATCCAGCCATGCCTCGAGGTTGAGACTGCCGTCGGTGTTGATCGGCTGGTGTGCTCTGACCTGTACCATCTTGCTTACCTTCCCTACAGCGCAGGTTCAATGCGCCGAAATCACAGGCCCTGATCCCAACCGCGCGCTACAGGGCATAGCGTCGCGGGTTGCGGGCCCGTTGAAATAGACAGACATCCTAGTCTGCTTCAAATAACGCCATCGCCTCGACATGCGCTGTTTGCGGGAACATGTCGAGGATTGCGGCACGTTTTAACCGGTAACCCTGTTTAATCAGTTCAACCGTGTCGCGCGCCAGAGTTGCCGGGTTGCACGACACATACACCAAACGTTTGGCACCCAGGCCAGACAACTTTCGTACCACTTCATAAGCGCCGTCGCGAGGCGGATCAAGCAGTACGGCACTGAAGCCGGCTTTGGCCCAGGTTGCATCCACCAGCGGCTGTGACAGGTCGGCCTGAAAAAACACTGCATTATGCAGGCTGTTACTGACCGCGTTTTGCGCGGCGCGTTCGACCATGGTCGCAACACCTTCAACAGCCACGACTTCACGCGCTTTTTGTGCCAGTGGTAATGCGAAGTTACCCAGCCCACAGAACAAGTCAAGAATCCGTTCGTCAGCTTGTGGCGCAAGCCACTTTATGGCTTGAGCCACCATGGCTTCGTTGACGCCGGCATTGACCTGGACAAAATCCCCGGGGCGATACGCCAGCTGCAAATCCCATGTTTCCAGACGATAGCCCAAGGCCCGGGTCAAATCGACCGGCTGTGGCTCGCCTTCGCCATGCAGCCACAATTGGGCGTTATGGGTAATGCAAAATGCCTCAAGAACCTGCATGTCGGCAGCACTCAGCGGCGCCATATGGCGCAGCAAAACCGCAATCGCCGAACCACTGAACAACTCCACGTGGCCCAGTGCCTTGGGGTTGCCCAGTTGACCCAACATGGCGGGCAGCCCGGTCATGATAGGTTGCAAAGCCTGTACCAGAACCAAACAGTGATCGATGGCGACGATGTCCTGGCTGCCAGCAGCACGGAAACCCACGTCCAGGTGCTTGGCCCGCGCGTCCCAGCGCACGGCGATACGTGCCCGGCGGCGGTAGCCAAACTCGGGACCGGTCAGCGGCGCTGCCCACTCTTGAGGTTCGACACCGGCCACGCGGGACAGTTGCTCGGCGAGCATGCGCTGTTTCAGTGCAAGCTGCTCTTCATGGGGCAAATGCTGCACGCTGCAGCCGCCGCACTTGCCCGCATGGGCACAGGGTGCCTGGCGACGGATCTCGCTGGCCTTGAAAACACGCTCGGTACGGGCTTCAACGATCTTGCCATGGGCACCCAGCACCCGGGCTTCGACTTCTTCACCGGCCAGAGCCCCCGAAACAAACCAGGTACGCCCTTCAATAAAGGCAATACCGCGGCCGTCGTTGGCCAGGCGCTCGATATTCAAACGCTGTTTCTTGCCCGCAGGCACTTGCGCAGCCTTGGTGCCGCCAGCAGGCTGGAAGCGCAGGCCTCTCTCTTGCTTGGCCATCAGTTGGGCGCATCGTAAATGCCGGTCGACAGATAACGGTCGCCTCGGTCACAAATGATCGCGACCATCACCGCGTTTTCGACTTCCTGGTTCAGGCGCAGCATCGCTGCCACCGCCCCGCCCGAGGACACACCACAGAAAATGCCTTCTTCACGGGCCAGTCGGCGGGTGACGTCTTCGGCTTCGCGCTGGGCCATGTCGACGATGCGGTCTACGCGGTCGGCCTGGTAGATCTTGGGCAAGTACTCGGTCGGCCAGCGGCGGATGCCCGGAATGGCAGCGCCTTCCATCGGCTGCAAACCGACGATCTGCACGCCCGGGTTTTGCTCCTTGAGGTAGCGCGACACGCCCATGATGGTACCGGTAGTACCCATCGAACTGATGAAGTGGGTGATGGTACCGTTGGTCTGACGCCAGATTTCCGGGCCCGTACCGGTGTAGTGAGCCTCGGGGTTGTCACCGTTGGCAAACTGGTCGAGCACCTTGCCCAGGCCCTGGGCCTGCATCTTGTCGGCCAGGTCGCGGGCGCCTTCCATGCCCTCTTCCTGACTGACCAGGATCAGCTCGGCACCGTAGGCGGTCATGGCAGCCTTGCGCTCGGCGCTGGAATTGTCGGGCATGATCAGGATCATCTTGTAGCCCTTGATCGCCGCGGCCATGGCCAGGGCAATCCCGGTATTGCCCGAGGTGGCTTCAATCAGGGTATCGCCAGCCTGGATCTGGCCGCGCGCTTCGGCGCGGGCAATCATCGACAGAGCCGGACGGTCCTTGACCGAGCCTGCAGGGTTGTTCCCTTCGAGCTTGAGCAACAAGGTGTTGGTAGTGTTTCCAGCCAGGCGCTGCAAGCGCACCAGTGGAGTGTTGCCGACGCAATCGGCGATAGTTGGGTACTGCAATGTCATGGCGTATTCGCAATCCAGACCGCGGGGTCGCACATCATACCGACAAACGCCGACAGCCCATATCACGCAAAGTACGGTGCTTATGGTTAAAGGCTATAAGCGCCGCAAGCCCATCACAATAATTCCTGTGGGAGCCGGGCTTGCCCGCGATTCTGACGCCGCGATCTGTCAGGTAAAACGGACTGATACCATCGCGGGCAAGCCCGCTCCCACAGGGATGTCTATACAGCCGCGGCCTGAGCGTTTAAGCGGCATGTCCGGCAAGCAAACGAACATGCACCCGCAACCCGCCGCCGTGGTTCTCTGCCCACAAACTGCCACCCTGCAGCCGCAGGGCATTGCGCGCAATACTCAGGCCCAGACCAAAGCCGCCATCGCCGGGACGCGAGCCATCAAGGCGGGTAAAAGGCGCAAAGATCCGCTCCAGTTCTTCAGGTGCCACACCTGCGCCCTGGTCATCGAGCCACAGGTGCCACATATTGCCTTCGCGCCGGCCATCAAGGCTGACGATACCCTCGGGTGGTGAATGGCGAATGGCATTGCGCAGGATATTTTCCATGGCTTGAGCCAGGCTGTTGAGATGCCCGCGCACCCAGCAATGCTCATCCACCAGACAAGGCAGTCGCGATTGCGGCCAGCCACTTTCAAAGCGGGCGTTTTCGGTGAGCATCTCCCACAGCGCCTGCACCTGAATGTCTTCCACCGGCAGCGGCCCGCGCTCGGCATCCAGCCAGGCCAGTTGCAAGGTGTCTTCGACCAGCCGTTGCATGCCGTCGACTTCACGGCCCAGGCGCTCACGCAAGGCCTCGCCCCCCTGCTCGCTGTCACAGGCTACCCGCAAACGGCTCAAGGGCGTGCGCAGCTCATGGGACAAGTCGCGGAGCAATTGCTGCTGTTGCGAGACCGTACTCTGCAAGCGCTCGGACATCTGATCGAACGCCCGCGCCAGCTCACCAAGTTCGTCCTGGCGGCTGGTGATCTGGCTCGATAGCCGCGCCCCCAGTTGATCAGCCCGCCAGGCATTGGCCTGTTCGCGAAGATGGTTAAGCGGCACGATCAGCACGCGGTACAGGCCCACGCACAGCAACAGGGTCAACAAGCCAGGAATTACGCCGTTGGTGACAATCCGCCAGATCACCTGGGAGCGCCCGGGCATAAAGCGTTGCGGCAACTCGATCACCAGGCTGCCCGCCGACGGGTCGCGGGGAAAGGGCACCTTTATCCATGGCCGCGCCGTCTTGATATGGCTGATGGGCCAGTCCAGGCCGCGCAAAAAGGTCAGCCGCTCACTTTCTCGATCACTCAGCGGGTAGCTGCTCAGCGACTGCAGGTCCTGACCAATCACCCCGACCCAGCCCGGCTCCCTGTGCCCCATA
Source organism: Pseudomonas sp. TWR1-1-3 (assembly GCF_049896805.1). Taxonomy (NCBI): domain Bacteria; kingdom Pseudomonadati; phylum Pseudomonadota; class Gammaproteobacteria; order Pseudomonadales; family Pseudomonadaceae; genus Pseudomonas; species Pseudomonas sp. TWR1-1-3. The sequence goes on from NZ_JAFCUZ010000002.1 coordinate 366,857, forward strand.
CCCTGCAACCACTGGTCGACGCCGGCTTGCTGAGCGCTCTCCCAGGCGCGCTCGGCCTCACCGGCATAGCGCACCAGGGTGCCGTGGGCCTGCTCGGACAAAAAGCCGGTGCGCTTGTCCATATAGCGACCCCAGGACCAACTGAGCCAGATCATCAGCAAGCAGAAAACCACCAGCAAACACGCCAGCTTCCAGAACACCGAATTCTTGCCGGGCACCTTACGGGGCATCGCTGGCACTAAGGACATAGCCCTTGCCCCACACCGTGCGTACTTCATGCTGGTAATAGCCGATAGTTTTGAGCTTTCGCCGGATCTGGCTGATATGCATGTCCAGGCTGCGGTCATGGGCTGCATATCCGCGCTGCAAGACCTGCTGATAGAGAAAGGCCTTGCTCAACACTTCGTCGGCATTGCGCTGCAGGGTATCGAGCAGACGGAACTCGCTGCGGGTCAACCCGGCCCATTGCTCGCCCCGGCGCACATCGCACGCCTCGTCGTCGAACAGCAAACCGCTCTCGGCCGGTGGCAGTTCCTGCACCGTTGGGGCGCCAGGCATGCGATCCAGGGCCACTCGACGCAGGATGGCCTGAATGCGCACCCGCAGCTCGGCCATGCTGAACGGCTTGGGCAAATAATCATCGGCGCCCAGCTGGAAACCGCTGATACGGTCGGCCTCGGCACCCAGCGCCGACATCAGGATCACCGGCAAGGCGTGGGTCTGACGCAGTTGCGTCAGCACCTGCAAGCCATTCATGCCGGGCAGCAGGATATCCATCAGCACCACGTCAAAGTGCTCCTGGCGGGCACGGGCCAGACCTTCCAGGCCATTCTGGCACCAGATAACGTCAAACCCGCAACGCCCCAGCTGCTCGTGCAGATAGGCGCCCAGAACGGGGTCGTCTTCAATGGTCAGTAGGCGCGAGGGGCTAACAGCTACGGGATTCATTAGCGTCTGCAAGTAATTCTCAATCGGCGATTATTCAAGATTGAGCCCCTGCGGGCAACCGGCACGGGCTTTACCCCGTCTGATAAACCGAAATTGATGGCAAATTTTCAAAGATTTGCCGGGCACCATATGGCTACACTGCCACCTGATCCGGGCGGGAAGCCCGGATCACTCTTAAAAGAATGCAGGGCTGGAGAGTTGTGTGCTTAAAAACCTCGGTATCAAAGGCCGCGTATTGCTGTTAACGCTATTGCCCGTCAGTTTGATGGCAAGCGTGCTCGGCGGCTATTTCACCTGGCTGCAACAGTCCGAACTGCAATCGCAACTGTTGCAGCGCGGGGAAATGATCGCCGAACAACTCGCCCCCCTGGTCGCCCCCGCCATGGGGCGCCACGACACCGCATTGCTGGCCCGTATCGCCACCGAATCTCTGGAACAACAGGATGTGCGCGCCGTGGCGTTCCTCAACGCCAACCACGAACCGCTGGCCCATGCCGGGCCGATCATGCTCAATCAGGCTCCACTGGGCAGCAGTACCCATCTGCAACAGCGCACCGACAACGATGCCACGCGCTATTTATTGCCCGTATTTGGCCGCCATCGCAACCTGGCCGGGGATGTGATCCCTAACGAAGCCCATCGCCTGCTGGGCTGGGTCGAATTGGAGCTGTCCCATAACGGCATGCTGCTGCGCAGCTATCGCAACCTGTTTGCCAGCCTGTTGCTGATCGTCACCGGGCTGGTGCTGACCACCCTGCTGGCCTTGCGCATGAGCCGCACCATCAACGCACCGCTGGGGCAAATCAAACAAGCCGTGGCCCAGCTCAAGGACGGGCATCTGGAAACCCGCCTGCCGCCACTGGGCAGCCACGAACTTGACGAACTGGCCTCGGGCATCAACCGCATGGCCGAAACCCTGCACAATGCCCAGGAAGAACTGCAGCACAGCGTCGACCAGGCCACCGAAGACGTGCGCCAGAATCTCGAAACCATCGAAATCCAGAACCTTGAACTCGATCTGGCCCGCAAGGAAGCCCTGGAGGCCAGCCGTATAAAGTCCGAGTTTCTGGCCAACATGAGCCACGAAATCCGCACCCCGCTCAACGGTATCCTCGGTTTTACCCACCTGCTGCAAAAAAGCGAGTTGACCCCGCGCCAGTTCGACTACCTGAACACCATCGAAAAATCGGCCGACAACCTGCTGGGCATCATCAACGAGATTCTCGATTTTTCGAAAATCGAAGCCGGCAAGCTGGTGCTCGACAGCATTCCGTTCAATTTGCGCGACCTGCTGCAGGACACCCTGACCATCCTCGCCCCTTCGGCCCACGACAAGGGCCTGGAACTGGTCAGCCTGGTGTATCGCGACACCCCGCTGTCGCTGATCGGCGACCCGCTGCGGCTCAAGCAAATCCTCACCAACCTGATCAACAACGCCATCAAGTTCACCCGCGAGGGCACCATCGCGGTGCGGGCCATGCTTGAAGACCAGGACGAAAATGAAACCGACGGCAGTGTGCAACTGCGCATCAGCGTGCAGGACACCGGCATCGGCCTGACCGCCCAGGATATCCGCGCCCTGTTCCAGGCTTTCAGCCAGGCTGACAACTCACTGTCTCGCCAGCCCGGCGGCACCGGGTTGGGGCTGGTGATTTCCAAGCGACTGGTCGAACAGATGGGCGGCGAAATCGGCGTTGAAAGCACCCCTGGCGAAGGCTCGGTATTCTGGATCAGCGTCAGGCTGCCCAAGGCTCGCGATGATGTCGAAGACTTGCCCGGCGCGCCGCTGCTGGGCCGGCGCGTAGCCATCCTGGAAAAACACGACCTGGCCCGCCAGGCCCTGCACCATCAACTGGAAGACTGCGGCCTGGAAGTCACGCCCTGCACTACTCTGGAAAACCTCACCAATTGTGTGACCGGCGCTCACCAGACCGCCCAGGCTATTGATCTGGCAGTTCTGGGCGTAACGGCCAATGACACCCCGCCAGAGCGTCTCAACCAGCACATCTGGGATCTCGAGCACCTGGGTTGCAAGGTACTGGTTCTGTGCCCGACCACCGAGCAGGGCCTGTTCAACGCGGTGGTGGACAACCCCCACAGCCAGCTCCAGGCCAAACCCGCCTGCACCCGCAAACTGCGTCGGGCCCTGGCCGATCTGGTCAGCCCGCGACAAACCCGCAGCGAACCCGGCGAACCGCTGGCCAGCCGCGCGCCGCGCATTCTGTGTGTGGATGACAACCCGGCCAATCTGCTGCTGGTGCAAACCCTGCTTGAAGGCATGGGCGCCAAGGTGACTGCAGCGGACAGCGGTTATGCCGCCATTGATGCGGTCAAGGCACACGATTTCGATCTGGTGCTGATGGATGTGCAAATGCCCGGCATGGACGGGCGCGAGACCACCGAAGTCCTGCGCCAGTGGGAAAGCGAGCGCCACTGTACGCCGCTGCCGATCGTTGCACTCACAGCCCACGCCATGGCCAACGAAAAACGCGCCTTGCTGCAAAGCGGCATGGACGACTACCTGACCAAACCGATCAGCGAACGGCAGTTGGCCCAAGTGGTGTTGAAGTGGACGGGCTTGGCCTTGCGCAATCAGGCCAGCGACAACTCGCACGAACCGGCCCGTCACACCACGCAACTGCTCGTCCTCGACCACGATGAGGGGCTGCGACTGGCGGCAGGCAAGGCGGACCTGGCCATCGACATGCTGGCCATGCTGCTGGCTTCGCTGGAAGCCGACCGCGACGCTATCCGCCAGGCCCGTGAGGCCAGAGACAACAACGCATTGATCGAGCGCGTCCACCGCTTGCACGGCGCAACCCGTTACTGCGGCGTACCGCAATTGCGTGCGGCCTGCCAGCGCAGCGAGACCCTGCTCAAGCAGGCAAGCCCCAACGCCGTCGCCGCCCTCGACGAGCTAGATCAGGCCATCACACGCCTGGCCAAAGAAGCACGCAGTACTGCATAGAAAAATCATGGTGTGGGAGCGGGCTTGCTCGCGATTCGGGCGGCGCGGTATGTCAGGTAAACCGCCGTGATGCCATCGCGAGCAAGCCCGCTCCCACAAAAGCCGATTTGTAGTTACAGACCAAGGAAGACCCCATGCGCACGATTCTTTTCAGCAGCCAGACCTACGACCGCGACAGTTTCATCGCGGCCGCACAAGACGACGGTAACGAGCTGCATTTCCAGCCCGCGCGCCTGACCCTGGACACCGTAGCACTGGCTCATGACTACGAAGTGATCTGTCCGTTTATCAACGACGACCTCAGCGCCCCGGTACTGGAGCAACTGGCTGCTGGCCGCACCCGCCTGATCGCCCTGCGCTCGGCCGGCTACAACCATGTGGATCTGCCCGCCGCCAAACGCCTGGGCCTGAGTGTGGTGCGCGTACCCGCGTACTCCCCCCACGCCGTCGCCGAACATGCCGTGGCCCTTATCCTGGCGCTCAACCGCCGCTTGCACCGCGCCTACAACCGCACCCGCGAAGGCGACTTCACTCTGCACGGGCTGACCGGTTTCGATCTGGTGGGCAAGACCGTGGGCGTGGTGGGCACCGGCCAGATCGGCGCCACGTTCGGCAAGATCATGGCCGGTTTTGGCTGCAAGCTGCTGTGCTTCGACCCTTATCCAAACGCCGAACTGCTGGCGCTGGGCGCTCGCTACGTCAGCCTGCCCGAACTGCTGGCCGGTTCGCATATCATTTCCCTGCACTGCCCGTTGACCGCAGACAACAAGCACCTGATCAACGCCACCAGCCTGGCCACCCTCATGCACGGTGCCATGCTGATCAACACCGGACGGGGGGCGCTGGTCGACACGCCGGCGCTGATTGAGGCGCTGAAAAGTGGCCAATTGGGATATCTTGGGCTGGATGTGTACGAAGAAGAGGCCCAACTGTTCTTCGAGGACCGCTCCGACCTGCCCTTGCAGGATGACGTGCTGGCCCGGCTGCTGACCTTCCCCAATGTGATCATCACGGCCCATCAGGCGTTTCTGACCCGCGAGGCGCTGAATGCAATTGCCAGCACGACCTTGAGCAATATCGCAGCCTGGAGAAACGGTACGGCGCAAAACCTGATCGAAGGTTGAGTCTGGACTTTGATGCCTGCGTGCTAGCATAGCGACTTACTTGGAGGACCCATGGTCGAACACGATTTCCGCTACAGCCTGCTTAACCCGCAGCACACCCTGATTGAATGCCGCGCTCTGGCGCCGGGCCTGTATCAAGTCACCGGCAACGGCGGCTCGATTCAAGCCGGTGATGTGCTGATTGTGTCCCTCAAGGGCAGCAAGACCTTGTCCATGCGTTTGAGCGTCGACAAGGTGCGCCACCTGATCAACCCGCGTGGCCAGTGGGTTGCCGTCACCAAAGGGCCGGTGTTCGGCGAATTGGCGATTCATGAATGGCAGGTCAACTGCGATGCTTGCGCCAAAGAGCTGAAGTTCGAGTTCGCAGTCGACGCCAAACTCGGCACCAAGGCGCAAAAGCCCGCAGCCACGGCGCGGATTGCCGAGCTGGGCTGGAGCACTGAAGGCAGCAAGCACCTGTGCCCGCAATGCCAAAAGGCCGCGCAATGAAACGCTTGATCCTGCTGGCCGTGCTGGGCGCAAGCCTGACGGGGTGTGCGGGTGATCCGGTGAAGTTGCAGCAAAACCACACCTACGTGCTGGAGTGGATCGGCGAACGACCGCTGATCGACAACAGCCACCTGACCGTCACCCTGGACGATGCTGGTCGGGCCTATGGCAGTGGCGGTTGCAACCATTGGTTCGCACCTTACACCCTCGACGGCGACAAGCTGACCTTTGGTGGCGTAGGCAGCACCCGCAAGGCCTGTGCGCCGGCGTTGATGGAGCAGGAGCAGCGATTCTTCGAGGCCTTGCAGACCGTACAGCGCTGGGACATATCGCCGATCGAGCAGGTGCGATTCTGGCCTGAACAGGGCAAGCCGCTGCGGCTTTGGCCTGAAGAAGGCTGATACCGCGGCGCTTGAATCACGAGCAAGCCCGCTCCCACAGACTGGTGCCAGCCTGTGGGAGCGGGTTTGTTCGCGATGGCTTCGACTCAGGCCCCTCTCAATTCCTTGATCTTCGCCAACACACCGGCCGCGGTCTGCTCGCCCATCAACGTTGCCCGCACCTTGCCTTTCTCATCCAGGATATAAGTCACCGGCAAGGCTTCGCTGCGTGGCAAATCGAACACCTCCGCCGGATCCTGCGCCAGCACGGTAAAGGTGATGCCCAGCGCGGTACTCGCGTCGCTCAGCTCCTTGCCCTGCAAACCATCGTAGTTGACCCCGAACACTCCCACCGACTGCCCCTGCAGCTGTTTTTCCAGCGAGTTGAGTTCAGGAATCTCGATACGACACGGGCCACACCACTCGGCCCAGTAGTTGATGACCTTCCATTGCTTGTCCAGACGCTCCGAGGCGATCTTCTGTCCGTGCTGATCGACCCCATAATCATTTCCGCAGCCGGCCAGCAATAATGTGGCGCAGACGGTAACTGCTGCCATGAGTCGCTTAAACATGCGTTGATCCTTCCCGGTAAATACATACAAAAATACATCAGCGAGCGGCCATTTACCGCATACGGTTCAGGCGCGCCCGTCAGGCAGGTAGAATAGCCGCCACCTTACGCAAGATGCGACCCGCACATGACCGATCTGACGCTTTATCACAACCCGCGCTGCTCGAAATCCCGCGGTGCGCTCGAACTCCTCGAAGCCCGCGGCCTGACCCCTACCGTGGTGCGCTACCTCGAAACGCCGCTGAGCGCCGCCCAACTGCGCGACCTGCTGGCCAAGCTGAACATCAGCGCACGGCAATTGCTGCGCAGCGGCGAAGACGAGTACAAGGCCCTCAACCTGGCAGACAGCGGTCTCACTGACGCGCAACTGATCGACGCCATGGCTGCACATCCCAAGTTGATCGAGCGGCCGATCCTGGTCGCAGGCGACAAAGCCGTGATTGGTCGCCCACCGGAAAAAGTCCTGGAGATCCTGTCGTGAGTGCGCCTTATATTCTGGTTCTGTTCTACAGCCGCAACGGTTCGACCAGCGAAATGGCCCGGCAAATTGCCCGTGGCATCGAACAGGGCGGCCTCGAGGCGCGCCTGCGCACAGTGCCGGCCATTTCTGCCGAATGTGAAGCCGTGGCCCCTGCCATTCCGGACGAAGGCGCGATGTACGCCAGCCTCGACGACCTGAAAAACTGCTCGGGGCTGGCCCTGGGCAGCCCGACGCGTTTCGGCAACATGGCCGCACCGCTCAAGTACTTCCTGGATGGCACCAGCAACCTGTGGCTGACCGGCGCGCTGGTGGGCAAGCCGGCCGGTGTGTTCACCTCCACTGCCAGCCTGCATGGCGGCCAGGAAAGTACCTTGCTGTCGATGCTGCTGCCACTGATGCACCACGGCATGCTGGTCACCGGCCTGCCCTACAGCGAATCGGCCCTGCTGCACACCACGGCAGGCGGAACGCCCTATGGCCCGAGCCATCACGCAGGTGCCGACGGCAAACGCGGGCTGGACGAGAACGAAATCGCCCTGTGCCGGGCCTTGGGTCAGCGTTTGGCCACCATTGCCCGCAAACTGGAGAGCAACCGTGGCTAAAAAGCCAAAAGTGCTGCCGCCCATCGAGTGGCTGCAGCCGCGGGTAAGGCTGATGCGGGTAGTGAGCCTGGCGTGCTTCTTTGGCCTGATCGCCCTGCTGTGTGTTTATTACCTGATGTTTGCCAACCTGCACGGCGCGCGCCCGTGGGTGATCCTGCTGATCGAGCTGGTGCCCTTGATGTTTGTGGTACCCGGTATGCTGATGGGCAGCCCCCGTGGGCACTCGTTCACCTGCTATGTGGTCAACCTGTACCTGATCAAGGGCGCGCTGGCGGCATTCGACCCGAACCGCCAGGTGTTCGGCCTGCTGGAGATCGCCGCCAGCGTGGCGGTATTTGTCAGTGCATTGCTGTTTGTGCGCTGGCGCTACCAGCTGGATCGACGCCTGAGCGGCGAGTGATGCAGCTGTTGTGGGAGCGGGCTTGCTCGCGAACGGCCTTCGCGAGCAGGCTCGCTCCCACAATTGAAGTTGCTCGGCGGCTTAGTGATTCACCGTAAACGCCAGCATCTGTGACAGCTGGCACATCGGCCGGCCACTTTCGGCGTGCCACTGGTTGAAGGCGTTCTGCACAATCGCCAGGTCACGCAGGCTGGTGGGTGCCTTGTCCACCAGCTTCTGCGCGTTCAGCGCGGCCACCACGTCATAACTTGGCACAAAGGTGTCCTTGCCAACCATGCGTAAAAAGCGTGGAGCCGACAAACCACCCAACTGATGCCCATGCTTGGCCAGGTACTTCCACAAACCGACGATATCAGTCACTGGCCACTGGGCGATAAACGCGCCAAAACTGCCGTACTCGTGGGCAATGTCGAGCACCATCTGGGCATTGCGTGGCACGCTTTTAAGCTTGCCCAGATGGCGAATGATCCGCGCATCCTGCATCAACCGCTCCAGATGCTCGGCGCCCATCAGCACGACTTTCTCCGGGTCGAAACCGAAAAAAACCTCTTCAAATACCGGCCACTTGGCATCAACCACACTGTGTTTGAGCCCGGCACGGAACACCCGCAGGGCCAGGGTCGACAGGTAGCGATCATCGCTGATATGGCGCAACTGCTCCGCAGTTCTCGGGACAGGCAATTGGGCTTCAAGTGCGGCTGACGAACCAAAGCGGTTCAGACAGTATTCGTGCAGCCATTTGTAGTCGCGCATGCCCTCTCCTCTCGGCAATTTACAGATTGAGCAGGTTGACGAAACGCGGCGTTGCGCTTTCGTCGATCTTCAGGCTCGCGAAATCAAACAGGTTACGGTCCGCCAACTGAGACGGGATCACGTTCTGCAGGCTGCGAAAGATACTCTCGGTGCGGCCCGGCGTCTTGCGGTCCCACTCCTGGAGCATGTCCTTGACCACCTGGCGCTGCAGGTTCTCCTGGGAGCCACAGAGGTTGCACGGGATGATCGGGAACTGCTGCCAGTCGGAATAGGCCTGGATATCCTTCTCGTTGCAGTACGCCAGCGGACGAATCACCACATTGCGCCCGTCATCGGAGCGCAGCTTGGGCGGCATCGCCTTGAGGCTGCCATTGAAGAACATGTTGAGGAAGAAGGTTTCGACGATATCATCGCGATGATGCCCAAGTGCCATCTTGGTCGCACCGATTTCATCGGCAAAGGTGTACAGGGTGCCGCGACGCAGGCGCGAACACAGCGAGCAGGTGGTCTTGCCTTCGGGGATCAGCTCCTTGACCACCGAGTAAGTGTCTTTTTCAACGATGTGGTATTCCACACCCAGCGACTTTAGATAAGCCGGCAGCACGTCCTCGGGGAAACCCGGCTGCTTCTGGTCCATGTTCACGGCCACGATCTCGAACTGGATCGGCGCGACTTTCTGCAGGTGCAGCAACACATCAAGCAGGGTGTAGCTGTCCTTGCCGCCCGACAGGCAGACCATCACCTTGTCGCCATGCTCGATCATGTTGAAATCGGCAATTGCCTCACCGGTCAATCGACGCAGGCGTTTCTGGAGTTTGATTTGAGAGACCGAGTGAGTGCCCATAGCGCTTCAATTCCGCGAGTTAAGACCAAAAGCCGGGGATTTTACCGAAAAATACCCGGTCAACGAACCCCTTGCCTGCCTAAAGACGCCAATGCGATAAGACCGCCTCTGACAGCACAATAAGCTCTAAGGAGCCGAGGTTATGGGGCGGCAGGTTTCCTATACTTGTCATCAAGGCCGCACGCCTGTCTGCTTCTCAATACGTTCTGGCTGCGCGACCGGCACGCGTCCCACTGGGGGCGATGCGTCTTATACAGGAGCGACAGCCATGATCCATCACGTTGTGGGCCTTTTCACCCACCCCGATAAAGAGTGGCGCGAAATCCGTGGTGATGCCGAAGAAAGCATCGGCCATATGTATTTCACGCACACGTTAATTCTGGCAGCGATTCCGGCCATTTCTGCATTTATTGGCACTACCCAGGTGGGCTGGGTAATCGGTAACCGCGCGCCGGTGATGCTGACACTGGACAGCGCCCTGTGGATGACCCTGCTGTCCTACGCCGCCATGCTGGTGGGCGTGGCCGTGATGGGCGCATTCATTCACTGGATGGCCCGTACCTACGATGCACAACCCAGCCTGCCGCGATGCGTGGCCTTTGCCACCTACACGGCCACCCCGCTGTTTATCGGCGGGCTGGCGGCGCTGTATCCGCATATGTGGCTGGGCATGATGGTAGGCACCGCTGCCATTTGCTACACGGTGTACCTGCTGTACGTGGGCCTGCCTACCTTTATGAGCATCGACCCGGACGAAGGCTTCCTGTTTTCCAGCTCGGTGCTGGCGGTGGGCCTGGTGGTGCTGGTGGCGATCATGGCCTTCACCGTGATCGTCTGGGGCCTGGGCGTCGGGCCGATCTACACCAACTAGGCCACAACCCGTGGAAGCGAACCTGCTCGTGATTGCTGTTCGCGATCAGGCTCGCTTCCACGGGCTCATGAAGACCATTGGGCGCCAACAGGTTCGCAACCCCAGCGCTTGCGGCATAATCGCCGGCTCTGGAGAACCGAACCGCATGCCCGAGCTGCTCAATACCCGCGTCGAAGACTGTTTCCAACAGGCCGAAGTGTTTTTCAAACGCCCCTTCAAACGCCCCGTCGTCAGTTTCAAACTGCGCGGGCAAAAAGCCGGGGTCGCCCATTTGCATGAAAACCTGCTGCGCTTCAACCCGCAGCTGTACCGTGAAAACAGCGAAGACTTCCTCAAGCAGACCGTCCCCCATGAAGTGGCGCACCTGGTTGCCCATCAACTGTTTGGCGAGCGCATCTCGCCCCACGGCGAAGAATGGCAACTGATCATGCGCGGGGTGTACGAACTGCCGCCCAATCGCTGTCATACCTACGCCATCAAGCGTCGCAGCGCCACCCGCTATATCTACCGTTGCCCCTGCCCTGACAGCGACTTCCCGTTCTCGGCCCAGCGTCACGCTTTGGTCAAACAAGGCCGCGGCTACCTGTGTCGACGCTGCCGCAACCCCCTGGTGTTCAGCGGCCTGACCCGGGTCGAATGAGCAGGCATAAAAAAACCCGTCCGAAGACGGGTTTTTTTATCCACTCAAACTTACTTGAGCAACACCGGGGCCGGGCCTTCAGCCACACCCAGATCATCTTGCGGACGGGTATCCTCCAGCGGACGGCCGCCAGAGTTCAGCTCGGTTTGCAGGGTGTCGGTGTCCAGTTCCTTGACCCACTTGGCCACCACCAGGGTTGCTACCGCGTTACCGATCAGGTTGGTCAGGGCGCGGGCTTCGGACATGAAGCGGTCGATACCCAGGATCAGCGCCAGACCGGCTACCGGCAAGTGCCCTACAGCCGACAGGGTTGCCGCCAGTACGATAAAACCACTACCGGTGACGCCAGCAGCACCTTTGGACGACAGCAACAGCACCAGCAACAGAGTGATCTGATGCGTGATATCCATATGGGTGTCAGTCGCCTGGGCGATAAACACGGCCGCCATGGTCAGGTAGATCGAAGTACCGTCGAGGTTGAATGAGTAACCGGTCGGGATCACCAGACCCACTACCGATTTCTTCGCGCCCAGGCGCTCCATTTTCACCAGCATGCGTGGCAGGGCCGATTCCGACGAGGACGTACCCAGTACGATCAGCAGCTCTTCACGGATGTAGCGGATCAGCTTCAAAACGCTGAAACCGTGAGCGCGGGCAATACCGCCCAGCACGATCAGCACGAACAGCACGCAAGTGATGTAGAAGCAGATCATCAACTGACCCAGCTGAACCAGCGAGCCTACGCCGTAAGCGCCGATGGTGAAGGCCATTGCGCCCAGCGCACCGAGGGGCGCCAGCTTCATGATCATGTTGATGATATTGAACATCACGTGAGCGAAGCGATCGATAAAGTCCAGTACCGGCTTGCCGTAGGCACCCAGGCGATGCAGGGCGAAACCGAAAATCACCGAGAACATCAGCACTTGCAGGATATCGCCATTGGCGAAGGCGCCAACAATGGTCGACGGGATCACGTTGAGGATAAAGCCTACGATGCTCTGGTCTGCACCTGCCGACACGTAACCGGCAATTTTGCTGGCATCCAGGGTCGACACGTCAATATGCATGCCTGCGCCAGGCTGAACCACGTTAACCACGACCAGGCCGATCAACAGCGCGATAGTCGACACGACTTCGAAGTAGAGCAAGGCATAGCCGCCGGTTTTGCCGACCGATTTCATGCTCTGCATGCCGGCAATACCGCTCACCACCGTACAGAAAATAATGGGCGCGATGACCATCTTGATCAGTTTGATAAAGCCATCACCCAACGGCTTGAGGGCAACACCGGTTTCCGGGTAGTAATGGCCCAACAAGATACCGATAGCGATCGCTACGATTACTTGCACATACAGGGATTTGTACAGTGGCTGACGAGTCGTCATTGCAAAGTTCCTCAAGTGCATCACTCAATCATCATTCCGTCTGAGACTGGTGACACCTAAAGCGCGAACCCTCCTGTACTTGGAGGGATTTGTTTTTGGGGCTGCTCTTACGGCAGCCCTCTCGCACTTATTGCAAGCCGTGGGCCACATTGCGCAAATGCCGCGCAATAGCCCATGGCGCCTGAGTTTGAAGGAAAATTCTTATATATTTTGCAGGTCAGGGTTTGGCGGGATTCCGCCCATTGGGCGTGTTGAAACGCAGAAGGTGGCGGATATCCGCCTGAACCCCACGTACTCCCGTAGCAGCTACCAGGGTTCGTCGATTAGCCCGCCGGGAAATAAATCCTGAACGCCGCGCCGCCCAACGATGAATCTTCCAGGGTCAAGGTGGCGTCATAGCTTTCAATGATGTCCTTGACCACTGCCAGGCCAATGCCCTGCCCCGGATGCTGGCGGTCAAGCCGTTCGCCGCGCTGCAGGATGCGCGCACGCTGATCCGGCGGCACTCCAGGACCGTCATCTTCGACGCAGACCTCAATGCCGTGAACGTTACGGTGCAGGCTGATACGTACCTGGCTCAAGCACAGCCTGTAGGCGTTTTCCAGCAAGTTGCCCAGTAATTCCAACAAGGCATTCTGCTCGATCGGCACATGGCTCAGCTCAGGGATGTCATAGCTGACCTTGACCCCCTTGTCGCGATAGACCTTGTCCAGCGTATTGCACAAGCTCTGTACCACCGGCAGCAGTTCGACCTGGTGACGTACCAGGCCACTCTTGCGCAAGCTGGCACGCTGCAACTGATAGCCGATTTGCTGGTTCATGCGCTCGATCTGGCTTTGCAGGACCCAGGCCTGTTCACGGTCAGCCGGGCGCTGGGCCATGCTTTCGCTCACACCCTGCAATACCGCCAGCGGGGTTTTCAGGCTGTGGGCCAGGTCATCAAGAGAATCGCGATAACGTGAGCGCTGTTCGCGCTCGCTTTGCAGCAAGCGGTTCAACGAGCCGGTCAGGCGCAGCAGCTCACGCGGGTGCTGCTCGCTGAGGCTGTCGCGCTCGCCGGTTTCGATTTCATCCAGTTCCTGACTCAAACGTCGCAAGGCACGTAACCCCCACGTCAGACCAATCCATAGCAATGCCAGCAGCACAATCAAAGCTGCGCCGAACCCCAGATAAAGATTTTCCCGCAACCCTTCGAGCGTCAGGTTGTACTCGCGCATCGGCTGCAGGGCGACAAAGCTGAAGGCCGCACTTTTGCCACCGAGCAGTTTGACCTCGACGTCATAGACAAAAAACTCTTCGCCGTTGTCTTCGCGAATGCTCGCAAACTCGTTGCCGCGCCCGTCGTAGCGCGGCCGGTAATTGATGGTTTCTTCCTGAGTGGCCCGCGAGCGCCACACCAGGTGCCCGTCGCGGTCATAGATATAACCCAGCACACGGCTGTCCGGCAGATCGAACTGCTCATCGGGCAGCAACGCCGGCATCTTGAGGCGGTTCTTTTCCATCTTTGCCGCTGAAATCAGCGTGGTGACATCTGACGCCAGGCGCTGCTCTATGGCGTCCTTGAGCGCCAGACTGAACGCTCCCTGCATCGCCGGCAACAGCGCCAGCATAAACAACACGGCCAACAGGGTTGCCGCCAGCATCAATCGAACGCGAAGCGAACGAATCATCGGCAGCGCTCAGTAAACAAGTACCCCAGGCCGCGCACCGTATCGATTGGCTTAAAGCCGTTTGCCCCCTCCAGCTTGCGTCGCAGGCGCCCGACCAGCACCTCGATCACATTCGGATCACGCTCCTCGTCATCCGGGTACAGCTGTTCCATCAGTCGGTCCTTGGCCACCACTTGCTGGTGATGGCGCATCAGGTATTCAAGAATCCGGTATTCATAAGCGGTCAGCGCCAGCGGCTCGCCGTCGAGCACCGCCTGCTTGCGGTTGATGTCCAGCACCAGCGCCCCCGCCACTATCGTCGGCTGGGTAAAGCCACTGGAGCGGCGCAGCAAGGCATTGAGCCGCGCATCCAGCTCTTCGAACTGAAAGGGCTTGACCACATAGTCGTCAGCGCCCGTTGCCAGCCCTTCGACCTTGTCCTGCCAATTGCCACGGGCGGTGAGAATCAGGATCGGAAACGTCTTGCCCCGGGCACGCAACTGGCGAATCAGTTCCAGGCCACCGAGCCCCGGCAAACCCAGGTCAATCATCGCCAGGTCATGATTGAACTGTTCGGTCTGGTACAGCGCCTCTTCGGCATTAGCCACCGCTTCGACCACATGGCCACTTTCTGTCAGACGGGTTTGCAAGTGATGGCGCAGCAACGCCTCATCTTCAACCACCAGCAATTTCATCGCGCTCTCCCAAGCCAATCCGCGTCTCGAAGGACGTGTGTCCCATACAGCCTAGCCACACAGTAAGTTGTGTGCCCTGAACATACTCTGAACAATTGCACAGCCGGGCCAAGCCCCGGCACAATGCCCGGCATGAACCGACTCCCCGCCCTGCCTGCCTGCTGCACGCCATTGCGTGACGACTGGCCCTTGCCAGAGGTCCTGCCCGCCAGTGTGTGGCTGAGCACAGACTTTATCCCGGCACAGCTTGAAGACGACGACTTTGCCCGCAGTGCAATCGATATGCCTGCGAGTATTCAACGCTCAGTGGCCAAACGCCAAGCCGAATTTCTGGCCGGGCGCCTGTGCGCCCGCGCAGCGCTGCGGCAACTGGATGGCACTTGCGTGGCTCCCGGCCTGGG
Source organism: Pseudomonas sp. TWR1-1-3 (assembly GCF_049896805.1). Taxonomy (NCBI): domain Bacteria; kingdom Pseudomonadati; phylum Pseudomonadota; class Gammaproteobacteria; order Pseudomonadales; family Pseudomonadaceae; genus Pseudomonas; species Pseudomonas sp. TWR1-1-3. The sequence goes on from NZ_JAFCUZ010000002.1 coordinate 382,058, forward strand.
TGAAGACCGCGCGCCCGTGTGGCCAGACCATATCAGCGGCGCCATCACCCACAGTAACGGCCGCGCCGGGGCACTGGTAGCCTTTAAACGTGACTGGCAGGCCCTGGGCATCGACCTGGAAACCCTGCTCAGTCTCGAACGCGCCAGGCGCCTGGCCAAGGAAATCCTTACTCCCGATGAGCTTGTGCGTATGGCCGCCGGGCCTGCAGATCAGATTGCGCTGCTGGTCACCTTGACGTTTTCGGTCAAGGAAAGCCTGTTCAAGGCGCTATACCCGCTGGTGCAAAAACGCTTCTACTTTGAACACGCCGAAGTGTTGAACTGGACCCCCCAAGGGCATGTACGCCTGCGCCTGCTCACCGACTTGTCACCTGAGTGGCAACATGGCAGTGAGCTGGATGCGCAGTTTTGCCTGCTGGACGGGCAACTGCTCAGCGTGGTGGCGATAAAAGCCTGACCCCGTTGCCCTGTGGCCGCGGGATACGCCCGCCATGCTATCGTGCGCGCCCCTGTTCGAACGGTTTGCCACCATGCCTGTGACGTCTCGCGCCCTGCGTCTGGCGCTGTATTGCCTGTTGATCCTGGCCGGAGCCATTCTGGCTGGCGGCTGGGCGATGCGTCAGGCCAAACAGCACGCACTGGAAGAGAGCGCCAGGCGCGGGCCTGAACAATTGAGCCTGTATGCCAATTCGCTGTACACGGTGATCGAACGCTATCGCGCCCTGCCAGCCGTACTGGCACTGGACCCGGAGTTGTCGGACGCACTGGCGCACCCCATGACGCCGCAGGTGCAGGCGCTGCTCAACCGCAAGCTGGAACGTATCAACGGTGCAGCACAATCTTCGACACTGGAGTTGCTCGACAGCACCGGCCTGGCAGTAGCCGCCAGCAACTGGAACACGTCCAATAGTTACGTCGGTCACAACTACGCGTTCCGCCCGTATTTCAGCCAGACACGCAGCCAGGGTACCGGCAGCTTTTATGCCGTGGGCGTAACCAGCGGCATACCGGGTTACTTTATGTCCAGCGCGGTACAGGGTGCTGACGGCCGGTTTCTGGGCGCCATGGTGGTCAAACTGGAGTTTCCGGAACTGGAGCGCGAGTGGAGCCACGGCAGCGACACGCTGCTGGTCAGTGACAACCGGGGCATTGTATTTATTGCCAATCAGCCCGGCTGGCGCTATCGCCACCTGCGCGAGCTGAACGACCGCGACCGCAGCGCCATCAGCGTGACGCGACAATACGACAAGCAGCCGCTAACGCTGATGACCTCGCAGACCTTGCACAGTTTTGGTGAAAACAGCTACCTGAGCCGCGTCAATGGCCCGCAGGGCCAGGCTGACTACCTGTGGGGCTCGCAACCCCTGAACATCGAGGGCTGGACGCTGCACTTGCTGCGTCGCCCGGCAATACCGGCCGAAGACAGCCGCAATGCCGCCCTGGCGGCAATCGGCCTGTGGCTGACGCTAGTATTTCTGGGGCTGTTTTTACTCCAGCGCTGGCGGCTCGCCCGTTTGCGCCAGCGCAATCGGGCAGAACTTGAACAACTGGTCGAGGCCCGTACCCGGGATTTGCGCACCGCCCAGGATGGCCTGGTGCAATCCGCCAAACTGGCGGCGCTGGGGCAAATGTCAGCGGCGCTGGCCCATGAAATCAACCAGCCCCTCACCGCCCAGCGCATGCAGCTGGCGACCTTGCGCCTGTTGCTCGATCACGGTCGTATCGATGACGCCTACAAAGCCCTGGAACCCCTGGAGCAGATGCTCACACGTATGGCCGCCCTCACCGGCCACCTGAAAACCTACGCCAGGCAAAGCCCCAGCGGCCTGCGTGAAAAACTGGATCTGGCTAATGTGGTGGATCAGTCCCTGCAACTGCTGGAGCCGCGCCTGAAGGACGAACAGATCGACTTGCGCGTCAATCTGCAGCGTCCGGCCTGGGTGCGTGGCGACGCAATTCGCCTGGAGCAGGTACTGATCAACCTGCTGCGCAATGCCCTGGACGCCATGGGCGACAAACCGCGTAAACACCTTGAGATCCGTATCGAAGCCGACCAGCAACTGTGGCGCCTGACCGTCACTGACAGCGGCGGCGGAATTGCCGATGAATATTTGGGTAAAATTTTCGACCCGTTCTTCACCACCAAACCCGTGGGCGATGGATTAGGCTTGGGCCTGGCGGTGTCATACGCCATTGTTCATGAAATCGGTGGTCGCCTGACTGCTTGCAATCACCTTGATGGCGCGCAATTCACGCTGACACTGCCCATCGCACAGGAATCTTGAGACATGCTCAACTCGGTGATCGTGGTCGATGATGAGGCCAGTATTCGCAATGCCGTCGAACAGTGGCTGAGCTTGAGCGGCTTTGACGTGCAGCTTTTCAACAACGCCGAAGACTGTCTGCACCGGTTGCCTGCGCATTTTGCCGGAGTGATTGTCAGCGATGTGCGCATGCCGGGCATGGGCGGCCTGGCCCTGCTGACCCGGTTGCAGCAACTGGACGCGGATTTGCCGGTGATCTTGCTGACCGGCCATGGCGATGTACCCATGGCCGTGGAGGCCATGCGTGATGGTGCCTACGACTTTCTGGAAAAGCCCTTCAGCCCCGAAGCCCTGCTCAGCAGCCTGCGCCGCGCGCTGGAAAAGCGCCAACTGGTACTGGAAAACCGCCGCTTGCATGAGCAGGCAGACCTGCGTGAACAGATCGACGGGCGCCTGCTTGGGGTATCGCGCAGCTTGCAGACCTTGCGCCGTCAGGTCCTGGAACTGGCGCCTCTGCCCGTCAATGTGTTGATTCGCGGCGAGACCGGCAGCGGCAAGGAGCTGGTCGCCCGCTGCCTGCATGATTTTGGCCCACGTGCCGACAAGCCCTTTGTGGCCCTCAACTGCTCGGCAATCCCCGAGCAACTGTTTGAAGCCGAATTGTTCGGCCATGAAAGCGGCGCCTTTACCGGCGCCCAGGGCAAGCGTATCGGCAAGCTGGAGTACGCCGATGGTGGCACCTTGTTTCTGGATGAAATCGAAAGCATGCCACTGGCCCAGCAAGCCAAACTGCTGCGAGTGCTGCAGGAGCAAAAACTCGAGCGTCTGGGCTCCAACCAGAGCATCAACGTGAACTTGCGGGTGGTTGCCGCCACCAAACCCGACCTGCTCGACGAAGCCCGCGCCGGACGCTTTCGTGAAGACCTGGCCTATCGCCTGACCGTGGCCGAATTACGCCTGGCGCCGCTGCGTGAGCGGCGCGAGGATATTCCCTTATTGTACGACGCCTTTTCACGCAATGCCGCTGAACGCCTGGGGCGCAGCGCACAAGTGCTGAGCGGCCCGCAGCTGTCGCGTCTGCTCAGCCATGCCTGGCCAGGCAATGTGCGCGAGCTGGCCAACGTAGCCGAGCGGGATGTGCTGGGTTTGGGCGAGCCGCAATTGCCCGACACCGACGCGGGGCAATCACTGGTGGCGCAACAGGAAGCCTTCGAGGCGCAGTGCCTGCGCGCGGCGCTGACCCGGCATAAAGGTGATATCAAGGCAGTGCTCAATGAGCTGCAGCTGCCGCGACGTACCCTGAATGAGAAAATGCAACGCCACGGGTTGGCGCGTGAAGCATTTTTAAGTGCCGAATAAACCACCCCCCTGGCCTTTCGGGAGAGGGCCGCGGGGCTTTTGTTCAGCCCTAGCGCGCCTTGTCCTCACGCCCGCGCAGTACCTGGTCGGGCATCGCCAGCGCCGCCGCCAGCCCCAGCAATGACACTGCCGCACTGATGCTCAACAGATGACGGAAGGTCAGCAGCAGCTCTGCTCTCAGGCTTTGCAGCGCCGGCCCCTGAACCGCGCTCAGACTGTCGAGCAGTACATTGCCCGAGCTGCCTTCGCCAATCAGCGGCTGGCCCATGACCGGTACCGGTAACGAGTCATGCAGCAATGCCAGCAGCAGGGCCGACATCAAGGCCACCCCCATCGCCCCGCCCAGGGCACGAAACAGGTTGGTGGTGCTGGTCGCCACGCCAATATCATGCTGTTGCACCGAGTTCTGCGCGCCCACCAGTGACGTCGGGAACTGCATGCCGGAAGCTATCCCGCTGAACAGCATAAACACCCCGCTCAACAACTCGGCGCCTGGCGGGCTGAATGCCATGCCCAAAATGGACAGGGGCATCAGCGCCGCCCCGCTCAAGATCATCGGTTTGTAGCGCCCGGTTACCGAAGTCATGCGACCGGCAAAATAAGCCCCCATCGGCAACCCGATGGCCAGCGGCAACAGGTGCAGGGCCGCGCTGTCGGCACCGGCGCCAGTGATGCTCTGATAGCGCAGCGGCATCAGCACAATCAGCGAAATAGCCTGAAAACTGGTGAAAAATACCGTGCACCAGCACAGCACTGCATTGCGGTTGGCAAACAGGTGCATGGGCAGCAGCGGCTCTGGCGTGCGCCGTTCATGCCAGACAAACAGCGCCAGGGCGATCAGCGCCACCCCCAGAAAGCCTGCCACCTGCTGGTCACGCCAGCTTTGGCCCTGACCGATAAAGGTGATGCTCAGCAGCAGTGAGGTCAGACCCAGGATCATCAACATAGTGCCCAGGTAGTCAATCACTGGTTTGCGCTGCGGCACCGGCAGGCCGACCAGGGTACGGTGGGAGATCCACCAGGCCGCCAGCCCCAGCGGCAGGTTGATCAGGAATACCCAGCGCCATGACAGGTACTCGGTCATATAACCGCCCAGCACCGGCCCGGCAACGCTGGCCAGGGCATACATGCTGCTGAAGTACCCCTGGTAGCGGCCGCGTTCACGGGGCGGGACGATATCGCCGATGATCGCCTGGCTGACCGAAATCATCCCGCCAGCGCCAATGCCCTGAATGATCCGCGCCAGCACCAACTGCTCCATGTTCTGTGCAAGCCCGCAAAACAGCGAAGCCAGGGTAAACAGGCCCATGCCGAACAGCATCAGGCGGCGGCGCCCGTACAGGTCACCGAGCTTGCCGTAGATCGGCACCGCCACGGTCATGGCCACCATATAGCCGGAAATCACCCACGCCAGCTGGCTGACATCCTTGAACTGGGCGGAAATGGCGGGCATGGAGACGGCGACGATGGTCTGATCCAGCGCCCCCAGAAAAATCGCCAGCATCAGGGCAATCAAAATGCTGCGAATGGCCGGTTTGGCCTGGGGAGGCTGGTTCAGACTGGTCACGTGAACACCTGTAGGCGAAGCTTGTATCGGATGGCCCTCAGTGTACTCGATAGGATCCTATTCGATAGCTTCGTAAGGGAGCCCGACGTAATTTTCTGCAATGCTGGTGCGGCCTGCCTCGGAGTCGACGAAATACGCCAGCTCGCTGTCGGTAATGCGCTGGCTGAAGCCGTCGCTGTCCGGAAAACGGTGCAACATCGAGGTCATCCACCACGAGAAGCGCTCGGCCTTCCAGATGCGCCGCAGGCACACCTCGGAATAGCGCTCCAGCAAGTCGGTGCGGCCCTCGGTGTAGACCTTGCACAACATAGTGAACAGGGTGCTGACATCGCTGGCTGCCAGGTTCAAACCCTTGGCCCCGGTCGGCGGCACGATATGAGCGGCATCCCCCAGCAGAAACAGGCGCCCGTACTGCATCGGCTCAACGACAAAACTGCGTAGCGGCGCGATACTTTTCTCGAGGGAAGGCCCGGTCACCAGGCGTTCGGCCAGGGCCGTGGGCAGGCGGGTTTTCAGCTCGTCCCAGAAGCGCTGGTCGGACCAGTCCTCGACCTTCTCCCCAGCAGGAACCTGCAGGTAATAACGGCTACGGCTGGCCGAGCGCTGACTGCACAGGGCAAAACCGCGCTCGTGGCGGGCATACACCAGTTCGTCATTGACCGGTGGAGTGTCGGCCAATACACCGAGCCAGCCGAAGGGATACACCCGTTCGAAAATTTTCAGTACATCACTCGGAATCGACTGGCGCGCCACCCCGTGAAAACCATCGCAGCCCGCAATGTAATCGCAGTCCAGGCGCCAGCTTTCGCCCTCTTTATCGAAGGTGACATAAGGCGTATCGGTTTTCATATCGTGGGGCTGGACGTTGCTGGCGCTGTAAAGGGTTTGTGCGCCGACGGCCTCGCGAGCGTCCATCAGGTCGCGGGTGACTTCAGTCTGGCCATAGACCATCACGGTCTTGCCGCCGGTCAGGCCCTTGAGGTCGATATGCACCTGGCGATCATCCAGCGCCAGCTCAAAGCCCGCATGCACCAACCCTTCGGCGTCCATGCGCTGGCTGACACCGGCCTGGCGCAACAGGTCGACCATGCCCTGCTCCAGCACCCCGGCGCGAATCCGCCCGAGGACATATTCGCCGGTCTGGCGCTCGATGATGACGTTATCAATCCCGGCGTTGTGCAGCAGTTGGCCAAGCAGCAGCCCTGAAGGACCGGCACCGATAATAGCGACTTGAGTTCTCATTATTGTTGTCTCTCGCAGACCCGACCCCAAGGGGTGAGTAGATTCTTATAGGTTAGTGCCTGTATTTTTCGCTTGCGAGAGCAGCAATTGAAGGTGATAACCCTGGGATTACCGGTACTTTTCGCCAATCAGTGCGATTATCGGCCGACGATACGACAACAGGTACGACGCCAATGATTCCTTCAGTCCCGGTGTTCAAGCTTTATGGCGAGCAGCAAGACCGGCTCGGCCCCGATCTGCTGCACTGCGAAACCATATCGCTGCGCAGCCGCGTCCACGATTGGGAGATCCGCCCGCACAGGCACGCCGACCTGTGCCAGTTGCTCTATGTCCACCAGGGTCGGGCGCAGGTTGAGGTCGAGGGGCAGCGCCATATCCTGGAGCAATCGGCGGTTCAGGTTATCCCGCCTTTGTGCGTGCACGGGTTTGAGTTTTCGCCCAACGTAGAAGGCTTTGTCCTGACCCTGGCCGCGCCGTTGGTGGCGCAGTTGCAAGCCCAGCTGGGCGACAACATCAGCCTGTTGCAGCGGGTCGCCAGTTACCCCGCAGGCAAAGACAGTGATTACCTCAACAACCTGTTCAGTGAGCTGCAAAGCGAATACGACAGCGTACGCCCTGCCCGCGAAATGCTGCTGCAGTCGCTGGTCAGCGTGCTGTTGGTGTGGGTGGCACGCCAGGTGCTCCAGCGGCGTGAGGCGCGACAGTTGCTACCACGGGGGCACGAGTATCTGGGCCTGTTCAATCAACGGGTCGAGGCGCAGTTTCGCCAGCAGCCCAGTGTTGAGCAGTTGGCACATCAGGTGGGCATTTCAGTGGCGCACTTGAACAGCATCTGCCGCGAGCTGGCGGGACAGTCGGCGTTGCAGATCATTCACCAGCGGTTGTTATTGGAGGCCAAGCGTCATTTGATTTATACACCGATGACCATCAGCGAAGTGGCTGATAGCCTGGGTTTTGCAGATCCGGCGTACTTTGCGCGGTTTTTCCGACGCCTGAGTGGGACATCACCCAGTACTTTTCGAACCGGGCGGACTGACATAATCAGCCCGCCCTGACACTCCGGGGCATCCTACCTCAGAGCGCTGAACATGGCATTGCAGTGCGCGCCATTGCAACTGGCGATCAATCCGGCTGCCTGGCGGGTTTGCTCGGCGCGGTAGCAAGCGCTTGCAAACAGGACAGCGGCAGCGAAAACGATAAAAACAGTCATACATGTTGTTTTTGTTTTGGTAGTCATGGCATTGGCTCCCTTGACGTCACAGCTTTGAGGCTAGTTCAGACACAGGTTCTTGCCATGCCAGTTGTACGAGTGGTCGTGCCCGATTTCATCCTTCAAATGGACTAGACATGTAATTCCTGTAGCCGCTGCAGCGAGGGAAAACTGCACTTGTGGGAGCGAGCAGGCTCGTTCCCACAATAGGGCTTGATCTGCAACAGCGTATCTATAGATATTTATCCCACACCGGTTCGTCGGTAAAGCGCTCGGCGAGGAAGTCGAGCATGCTGCGCAGCGTGGCCGGCATATGTTTACGTGAGGCGTACACCGCGTAGATGTTCATCAGGCGCGGTTCTGCTTCGGGCAACAGGCGCACCAGCTCACCGCGCTGTACAAACACCCCGGCCTGATAGCTGGGCAGCAGCGAAATTCCCGCGCCAGCCAGTGTGGCACTCAACAGGGTGCTGGCTTCATTGGCGCTGATATTGCCCTGCACCGGTACCGACACCTCCTCACCCTCGCAGGTGAAATGCCACATGCTCTTGCCGTAGTAGGAATGGGTCAGGCAGTTGTGCCCACTAAGGTCATCGACCTGCTGCGGCGCCGAGTGTTGGCGTAAATAGGCCGGGGATGCGCACAGCACCGAGCGACAAACGGTCAGCTTGCGGGCAATCAGGCTCGGATCCAGGTCATTGCTGGTACGAATTGCCAGGTCGATGCGTTCATCCACCAGGTTCACGGTACGATCGAGCATCTGCAGGTCGATGCTGACCTGGGGGTAAAGCCGTACGTAGTCGGTGACTGCCGCCGCCAATTGCGCCTGGCCGAACGAGGTGCTGACGCTGATCCGCAACAGCCCCCGCGGCGCATCACTGGGCACATCCACCGCGGCCTGCATGTCGTCGGCCAGTTCCAGCAACTGCCGGCAGCGCGGCAGGGTTTCATTGCCCGCTGCCGTCAGACTCAGCTTGCGCGTGGTGCGGTGCATCAGGCGTGCGCCCACCCACTCTTCAAGTTCGGCCAGGTAACGCGACACCACGGGGCGCGACAGATCCAGGTGGTCGGCTGCCGCAGACTGGCTACCGAGGTCGACGACGGTGACAAACACCCGCATTGCAATAAGACGATCCATGATCTGCCCGATATCTGAAACAAACTATGTTCAAGCATCGCATTTTTAGTTCGCGATCGGGCAACTAAGCTCTGTCCATCGCCAACCCTGGCCACTGATTCAGGAATCACCCATGAGCGGATTTTCCACCCTTCGCCGTTTTGCCCTCAGCGCTGCAATGCTGGGTTTTGCAGCCCATGCGGCGGCGGCCCCGGCGCCTTTGACCCTTGACGTGTACAACCCCGGTGCAGCGGCGATTTTCCCGGTTTCTTCGGTGCTGATCAGTGGTGACAAGGACGCCATCCTGGTCGATGCCCAGTTTGGCAAGGCCCAGGCCCGCCAGGTGGTCGACAAGATTCGCGCCAGCGGCAAACACCTGACCACCATCTATATCAGCCACGGCGACCCGGACTACTACTTCGGCCTGGAGACCCTGACCCAGGCGTTCCCGGACGCCAAGGTGGTGGCCCCGGGGCCGGTGGTTGAGCATATCAACCAGACCAAAGACGCCAAGCTGGCGTTCTGGGGCCCGCAGATGGGGGCCGATATGCCGCAACAGTTGATCGTGCCGCAGGTGCTCAAGGGCAACACCCTGGACCTTGAAGGGCGTGAACTGGATATCGTCGGCCTGAGCGGACGTCAACCGGACCGCACCTTTGTATGGATCCCTTCCATCAAGGCGGTGGTGGGCGGAGTGGTAGTGGCCGACAACCTGCACGTATGGATGGCCGACACCCAGACACCGCAATCGCACAAGCAATGGCTGGCCACCCTTAAACGTATCGACAGCCTGCAACCGAAAATCGTGGTACCGGGCCATTACCTGGGTGACAGCGACCGCTCGTTGAAAGCGGTGTACTTCACCCGCGACTACATCAAGGCGTTTGACGAAGAGGCGCTCAAGGCCCGCAACTCGGGCGAATTGATAGCGGCCATGAAAAAACGCTACCCGGACCTGGGCGAAGAATCTTCGCTGGAACTGAGTGCCAAGGTGGCCAAAGGCGAAATGCAGTGGTGAACGCTACTACCTACTCACTGGAGAATATCATGAGCAAAATCGCAATCATCGGGGCTACCGGTCGTGCCGGCAGCCAACTGCTGGAAGAAGCCCTGCGTCGTGGTCACAGCGTCACGGCCATTGCCCGCAATGCCTCGAAAAAACTGGGTGAGCGTGCGGGGGTGGTGGTCAAGGATGTCGATGTCAACAACGCCCAGGCCCTGCAGGACGCCGTTGCTGGCCATGATGTGGTGCTCAGCGCCGCGCATTTCTCGACCCTGCCGGCCTCGGCCATTATCGAGCCGGTAAAAAAAGCCGGGGTCAAACGCCTGCTGTTTGTGGGCGGTGCAGGCTCACTGATGCTGCCGGGTGACACCAAAGTCATCGACAGCCCGGGCTTCCCCGACGAATACCGGCCTGAAGCCACGGCGGGCGGCGTCTACCTCGACACCTTGCGCGGCGAAAAAGACCTGGACTGGAGCTTCCTGTCACCCTCGGCCGAATTTGTCGAAGGCGAACGCACGGGCAAGTTCCGTCTGGGCACCGACCGCCTGCTGATCAACAGCGAAGGCAAAAGCTGGATCAGCTTCGCCGACTTTGCCATCGCCATGCTCGATGAGGTCGAACAGCCCAAGCATTCCCGCCAGCGCTTTACGGTGGGGTATTAAGTTTCAGGGTACGGGGCGATTGCGCCATTTCGCGCTTCGCCCCTTGCCGGTGGACTCAATCAAACCTTCGGATTTCAAAGCGCGTAACACCAGGCGCACCGTGTCTCGGCTCGTACCGGGGCATGCCTGCTCAATCTCGCTGATTGAAAAGGGCAGTGAACGGTTCAGTACGGCTATGCGAACGCGGCTGCTCTTGTTACCGTACTTTTTCTCGATGGTTCCAACCCGCGCTTCAAACTCTTTATAGGCTTTGATCAGCGCGCCCCAAAAGTAATTGAGCCAAGGCCCTGCATCGTGAGTGCCTGAATGCCAATTAACAGAGCTGGCCTCCAGGGTTTCGTAATAGCTCTCCTTGCTGTCTTCAAAAATCCGCTCAAGGCTGATGAAACGGCCTACGACGTAATCAAACTGATAGAGCAGCAAGAGAGTCAGCAGGCGTGCAACGCGACCGTTGCCGTCTGCAAAGGGGTGGATACACAAAAAGTCCAAAACACACAACGGAACCAAAACCAGTGGATCGGCAAGTTTTTGCTGATTTGCGCTGTAATAGCGGCTTAGCAGATCACTCATGGCCATCGGCGTCAGATGAGCGGGAGTGGGTGTGAATCTCACCCTGAGACTACCATCAGGATGACGCTCGATGATGTCGTTGTTGGTTGATTTCCAGCTGCCTCCCTCTTGTGGCAAGTATCGATAAAGAATCGTATGTAACTGGCGTACCGTGCCTTCCGAGAAAGGCATGGCATCGCAGGCTTCGTGTATCAGCGACAGCGCATCCCGATAGCCGGCAACTTCCTGCTCGGAGCGACTTTTAGGCTGGGCATTTTTGATCATCAAGGATTTCAGGCGGCTGGGCGAAACGATTACGCCTTCCAGACGGCTGGATGATTCTGCGGACTCAATTACTGCCTGCTGCTTGAGATCTGCGAGCGCTTCTGCCGATTGGGCGACAAACAGCTTTTGCTTGCCCCTGTACTCGCCCAGCGCCCTCAGGGTTGAAAGCTGCAGGCCGTCAAAGCGAAGTTGGGTTAGATGTTCGACGGTGAGCGAGTGCATAAACGTCCTCAAATAGGGTAATCCAAAGGATTAAATGGGGCTTTATTGACTGTTTTTACCCCATTTACTCAAGAAATACCCCCTTTAAACTGTTACAGCGATTTTTTACGCACCAGGAGAAATGGGCTGTATCGATACAGGGTTAATCCGTGCAGCGCGTCTGCTCCACCAGCCAGTCCAGCAACTCGCGCAACGGCGCCGACGCCTCGTGGCGTGGTGAGCACACCAGCAGGTAGGCGGCGCCGGTACGCACTTTGAAATCGAAAGGCATGGCCAGTCGGCCTGCCTTGAGGTCGTCGCCAATCAATGACCAGTCGCCTATCGCAACACCGTTGCCCTGGGCGGCAACGGTCATGGCCAGGTCCAGGGTGTCGAAGTACTGGCTCTTGCGGATCGCCGACACCTCGCCCCCCGCCGCATTCAGCCACTGGGTCCAGTCCTGCTGGTCTCGGCTGGGATGTAGCAGGGTGTGCTGCGTCAGATCGCCCAGCTGGTTGATGGCATCGCGACCCTCCAGCAGCTGCGGGGCACACACCGGGGTCAGTTGTTCGTCAAACAGGTGCCTGCCCTGTCGCTTGGGCCCTGGCTGCGGGCTGTACACCACTGCCGCATCAAACGCCTCACGGCGAAAATCCACCCCGTGCTGCACACTACTGGTCAGTTCCACCGGCACATCCGGGCGCAATGTTTGCCAATGCAGCAATTTGGGTAGCAACCAGCGCAGCATGCAGGTGGGTGCCTTGATCTGCAGCGGGGTACGGCGAATGCTGGCGTACTCCACGGCCTCGCCAATCAGGTCGAATACCTGTTCGATACGCGGGTACAGCGCCTGGCCCTGCTCGGTCAGGCTCAGGCCACGGGCCTGGCGGTGGAACAGCGGGTAACCCAGATGCTCTTCCAGCCCGGCAATTTGTCGGCTCACCGCCCCTTGGGTGATATGCAACTGTTCGCCGGCACGGGTGAAGTTGCAGCACTGGGCCGTGATCAAAAACGTATGCAGCGCAGGAAGTGGTGGAAGGCGTTTCATCAATGGTCAGCCATGAGTCCAGGACATGGCTAGTATGAGCACGTTTGCGTTGTGCGTACCACAGCCGGCCGTTTCAATGGTCTTTTCCAGAACAAAAAAGGAACAGGACACATGGCGACGTGCGGCGAAGTATTGGTCAAGTTGCTGGAGGCGTACGGGGTCGAACAGGTGTTCGGCATTCCGGGAGTGCATACCGTTGAGCTGTATCGAGGGCTGGCCGGTTCGACGATCAACCACATCACCCCGCGTCATGAGCAGGGTGCTGGCTTTATGGCCGACGGCTATGCACGCACCAGCGGCAAACCGGGGGTGTGTTTTATCATCACCGGGCCGGGAATGACCAATATCACCACCGCAATGGGCCAGGCCTATGGCGACTCGATCCCGATGCTGGTGATTTCCAGTGTGCAGTCGCGCAGCCAACTGGGCGGCGGGCGCGGCAAGCTGCACGAGCTACCGAACCAGAGCGCGCTGGTGGCCGGGGTGGCGGCGTTTTCCCATACGCTGATGTCGGCGACGGAACTACCAGGCGTACTGGCCCGGGCCTTTGCCCTGTTTCAGGCCGGCCGACCGCGGCCGGTGCATATTGAAATACCTCTGGACGTGCTGGTGGAGAATGCCGACGCCCTGCTCGCCAGCCTGCCGGTGAGCATTGCCCGCCCCGGCGCCGCGCCTGCTGCCATTGAACAGATGGGCCAGCTTCTGGCCCAGGCCAAACACCCGCTGATTCTGGCGGGTGGCGGCGCCATCGATGCAGCGCCAGCCCTGTTGCAACTGGCCGAGCGACTGGGCGCGCCGGTGGCCCTGACCATCAACGCCAAGGGCATGCTGCCCTCCTCTCACCCGCTGTTGATCGGCTCGACCCAAACCCTGGTCGCCACCCGCGCGCTGGTGGCCGAAGCGGATGTGGTGCTGGCGATCGGCACCGAGTTGGCCGAGACCGATTACGATGTGACTTTTGCTGGCGGCTTCGAGATCCCGGGCGCGTTGCTGCGTATTGATATCGACCCGGACCAGACCGTACGCAATTACCCGCCGACCCTGGCGCTGGTGGCCGATGCCAACCTGGCGAGCGAGGCATTAGTGGCAAGTCTGGCGCAGTTGCCAGCACGGGATCCGCAGTGGGGCGCTGTGCGGGTCAGCCGTCTGCAGACGCAGTTGGCCACCGAATGGGATGCCCCGACCCGCGCCCAGACGCGTTTTTTGCAGGCGGTTTTCGATGTTCTACCGGATGCCGTGTGCGTCGGCGATTCGACTCAGCCGGTGTACACCGGCAACCTGACGTTTAACCCCGAGCAGCCACGGCGCTGGTTTAACTCATCGACCGGCTACGGCACCCTCGGCTACGCCCTGCCCGCGGCAGTGGGGGCCTGGTTGGGGCGGCGGGCCAATGGCAAAACGGGTGGCCCGGTGCTGTGCCTGACAGGTGATGGCGGACTGCAATTTACCCTCGCCGAACTGGCCAGCGCAGTGGAAGCGCAAACCCCGATCATCGTGCTGCTGTGGAATAACCAGGGCTATGGTGAGATCAAAAAATACATGCTCAATCGCGCCATCGAACCCGTGGGGGTCGATATCTACACCCCGGACTTTATCGCTGTGGCCAAGGCGCTGGGCTGCGCCGCGCAGGTGGTCGAGGGCGAGGCGCAATTGCGCGCCGCCCTGGCCAGTGCCGCCGACCGCCAGGGGCCAAGCGTGATTGAAATCGACGAGGCGCGCTGGCAAGAATTGCTGGCGCTATAGGCTCATGCGCAGACGCGCCAGGTCTCGAACCGGGGGCGCGCCAAACTGGCGGCTGTACTCGCGGCTGAACTGCGACGGGCTTTCGTAACCCACACGGTAACCCGCCGCCGAGGCATCGAGCCCCTCGCTGAGCATCAGTCGCCGGGCTTCGTTGAGACGCAGCTGCTTTTGGTACTGCAACGGGCTCATGGCGGTCATGGCCTTGAACCTGTGGTGCAAGGTCGACACGCTGAGATTGGCTTCGCGCGCCAGGCTGTCGATACGAAGCGGCTGCTCAAAGTTGCCGTTAAGCCAGGAAATAGCTCGGCTGACGCGATGGTTCTGGCTGTTCTGGCTGGCGATTTCATACAAGCGATAGCCCTGGGGGCTGCGCAACAACCGATACAGAATCTCACGGCGAATCAATGGCGCCAGCATGGCAATGTCTTTGGGTGTGTCGAGCAGACGTGTCAGACGCAAGACTGCGTCGAGCATTGGCTGGTCTATAGGCTCAACATACAGCCCGCGCCCTGTGGGTCGCGACGGCACGCCCAGGGGGCCGGCATCGCTGATCAGCGTGGTGATTTCCACCGGATCGATATCCAGGCGCAAGGCCAGTACCGGGTGTTCGGGGGAGATTTCCAGCACCCGGCCACTGATCGGCATCGACACGGACACCACCAGATAATTGAGCGGGTCGTAGGCAAAGTACTCGTCCGCCAGACGCACCTCCTTGCGCCCCTGGGCCATGATGCACAGCGCGGGTTTTGGCAGGCTGGGAGCGAAATCGCTGGGATGACTGTGGCGAGACACAAACAGCGCGTCGACACCGGTGGTGAACGAACCGTCTTGCGGGGCATGGCGAAAAATCAGGTCAGCCAGTTCCACGCGCTGTTTTTCAAGCGCGGGCTCGAGCGCGGGTCGCGGCGGTTCCAGCAGTGACATGGGTTGCATCCTCATCAAAGCAACAGGGCAGGCACAGCTTAAGTTTGTGCAAGGCCAAGGGGTAGCTGATTTCTGTCGTTGTCTTGCCTGATCCTGTCATTGCCTGAAGGCACAGGCCTGCCCAAGCCGTTGCAGACGCTTGACCTTGCTCGAAACCCTGATGAACTGGCCCTTTGCCCGATGATGCCATGAGGCAGCGGTTCGGTGCGCTTTTGCAGAATCGTGCAAGCCTGGGGCAGGAATCGACTAACGGCGTACAGGGGCCGGCCCCTAAGCTTTGAACCTCCCCCCAACACCACTTTGCTTTGTGGAGGCCTGCATGCCCCAGCTTAATGCCGTCAGTCATTTGACACTGGTTCGCGCCCGCGCAGGGTGTTCGGCCCGGGTCGAGGCTTGCCTGAGCCAGTTGATCGAACCGACGCTCCAGACCCCCGGCTGCCTGCACTTTGCCTTGCAGCATTGTGATAACGACCCGCAGCTGTGGCAGGTGGCGGGCTATTGGCAGGATGAACCCTCGATGCTCGCGTATTTCAATTCATCGCTTATGGAAATATACGGCGCGCTGGTGCACCAGCAAGTGGTGGACAGTCTCGATTTTCAGACCTTCAGCGATGTGGGCGGGCTGAACAGGTAGAATGCCGGTTTTTCCACAGGCCGGGAGTTGAAGCATGGCGCGTAAAGAATTTGCACAGTTTGAAGCGGTATCAGCTGTAGTTCCGGTTGAGCCCGGCGTTTATCACGCAGCGATTGCGGTCAAAGCCTTGTACGAAGGTGGAGCGCCGCGCTTTCACAAAATTCTCACCGAGCACACCTTCAAGACTGCGACCGCCGCCGATGCCGCCGCGGCCGAGCAACTTGAAGCCCTGCAAGGCGTCACTGATGACGCCGAACTGGTTTGGTAATCAGCGTGGGCGATGCATTTTGAACAGTGCTTCAGGGCCCAGCTGGAAGTAGTCCGCCGGGCCGCCACCACGCAGGATCGGTTCGGCGGCCGCGGTATCGTAAATCCCGTCCTTGAGCAGGTGCCTGGCAATATGCACCGCCACCACCTCCCCCAGAATCAGCCAGCTCGGCACCAGTTCCTTGTCTGCCCGTTGCAACTGAATGATCTGGGTGACCTTGCATTCGAACGACACCGGCGTCTCGGCCACCCGTGGCACGCTGATCACCCGTGACGGTACGGTGCTCAGCCCGGCCAGCTCGAACTCATTGACCTCGGGCCCAACCATGGCACAGCTCTGGTTCATGGCTTCGGCCAGCGGCCGGGTGGCGAGGTTCCAGACAAACTCGCCGGTTTGTTCAATGTTATTGAGACTGTCTTTGCGGCCCACACTGCAAAACCCGATGATCGGCGGGATGTAGTTGAACGCGTTGAAAAAACTGTAAGGCGCAAGGTTCAGACGGCCCTGGGCATCCTGTGACGAAATCCAGCCGATAGGTCGCGGGCCGACGATGGCATTGAACGGATCATGGGGCAGGCCGTGGCCCTGGGAAGGTTCATAGAAATGGATATCGTCATGCATGGGAAGTGTCCGCAAACGGCTGAGATAGAGGGCCTATAGTGCAAGGCATTTGCCGGGATTACAAAAGCTTGCGAGGTTTTGTAGCAGCTGCCGTAGGAACGAGGCTGCTAAGGATTGGATCTCCACTGTCTTACCCCCAAAAACGACTAAGCCCGGCCAAGGCCGGGCTGGAGTGCCTGATTCAGGTGTTAGCTGAAGTGGGCGCCGTGAGTGCGATCGTAGCCATCAGCAGCGAAGGTGTCCGATTTGGTACGGCTGAAACCGTCTTCTGCAAAGGTGGCCGAGCCGGTTTTGTCGTAGCCGTCCTCTGCAAACGTAGCCGAACCTGTGCGGTCATAACCGTCAGCAGCAACTGCAGCAGAACCTGTACGGCTGTAGCCATCTTCAGCAAAGCTCGACGAATGGGTTTTATCGAAACCATCGGCGGCAAAAGCGTTGAAGGCCTGGGCAGAAAAAGCAGCAGCGAGGATAAGTTTGGTTTTCATGATAAAGCTCCTTGTTTCGTGTTTGGGGTGTTCAGTGGGTATGGGTTTAAGACTACGCCGATTAATTTGATTAAAAAGCGCAAAAAATAGCGCCAAAGAATCGATTAATTCGATATATAAGTCCGCGCCGAACCAGGCTCTTGACGACGTCCAGCTCCCGGTGGGGCGGCACAGATGTTCTGCCGGCCATAGAGGTGTTGCTGAGATTGATAGTGGGCTAACAGAATTAACTGACTATTAATTCAAATAAATCGCACTCACAGACAGGCTTTCATCAGTCCATTACCCATTTTTTGCGGCGCGAGCACCCGTCTTCGCCGGTAAAAAAGCCGATACCCAAACGGCTTTGTACGCCTCGAGAACTGGAGCCTGGAATGAACGAACTTCCTCAGTTCACCTTGGCGTTTTGGGTGATAAAAGTTTGCGCCACGACTTGGGAACTCTGCCTTGGGTGACTACCTGGCGGATGATTTGGAGCTGGATTTCGGCACCATCGGCTCTTGGCGGGTACTGGCGGGGATATTGGTGGCCATGATCGCCGGGAGGCGGATCTGAAAAGCAAACAGGCCGGCCAATTGGCCAGCCTGTCAAATAGCAGTATCGGCTACCCCCTGTGGGAGCGGGTGGGCCGTCAGTCAGTCTCGATGCGCGAGTGCTTGCGGGTGTCTTTCATGGTGGCGTACACCGCCAGCGAGCAGGCAATACAAGCTGTCACGTACCAGTAGTAACCGGTTTCCATACCTGCACTCTTGAACCACAGAGCGATATATTCAGCTGTACCGCCGAAGATCGACACGGTCAGTGCGTAAGGCAAACCAACACCCAGTGCGCGAATTTCCGTGGGAAACAGTTCCGCTTTCACGACGGCGTTGATCGAGGTGTAGCCACTGACAATAATCAGCGCGGCCATGATCAGGAAGAACGCACCCCACCAGGTGGTAATGGTGTGCAGAGTGGTCAGGATCGGTACGGTAAACAGGGTACCCAGTACACCGAAGGCGATCAGGATCGGACGACGGCCGATCTTGTCGGAAAGCGCACCCACCAGCGGCTGAATGCACATGAACAGAAACAGCGTGGCGGCCGAGATGGTGGTGGAATCCGAGATGCTCATGCCCACCGTGTTCACCAGGTACTTCTGCATATAGGTGGTGTAGGTGTAGAACGCCAGCGTGCCGCCCATGGTCAGGCCAACTACGGTCATCAGCTCTTTGGGGTGGCGCAGCAGGGTGCGCATGGCGCTTTCTTTAGGCTTGACCCTGGTTTTTTTGAACGACTCGGTTTCTTCCATGCCTCGACGCAGATACAGCGCGACCACGGCACACAGGGCGCCGATCACGAACGGTACGCGCCAGCCCCAGCTGTACAGTTGCTCTTCGGTGAGGGTCTGTTGCAGCACGATCAGCACGCCCAAAGCGATAAGCTGCCCCGAGATCAGGGTTACATACTGGAAGCTCGAGAAGAAACCGCGACGTTCCTTGGTCGCCATTTCACTCAGGTAAGTGGCCGAGGTACCGTATTCGCCACCCACCGACAGGCCCTGCAGCAAGCGGGCGAAGACCAGCAGGATAGGCGCCCACACGCCGATGGTTTCGTAACCCGGCGACAGGGCAATTACCAGCGAACCGAAGCACATCAACAGGACCGAAGCCATCAGCGCGGCCTTGCGGCCTTTGCGATCCGCGTACAGGCCCATTAGCCAGCCGCCGATCGGGCGCATCAAAAAGCCCACGGCGAAGATCGCGGCGGTGTTGAGCAGTTGTGCGGTGGTGTCGCCCTTGGGGAAGAAGGCCTTGGCGAAGTACAGCGAAAACGCGGCGTAAACGTACCAGTCGTACCACTCGACCATATTGCCGACGGAACCGCTGAAAATCGATTTGATACGGCTGGAGGTGGTCTTTTCTTTAGGCGCCGCAGACACGGCCCCGGCAGGCAGGGTGCTGGAGTTATCCATTGAATGGATCCTTCTTTCATTGTTTTTTTATAGCGCGTCAAAACGCGAGCTTGCTGGGCTATAGCAGAACTTGTGCCAACGCTTGAGACCACGGTTTACATGGCTTGCGGGAGATGGGTAGGCGGGAATCCGCTGATTTTCAGCGTTGCAATAAGCGGAAATCCGCCGACAGGCACATGCAGGTATGACTGACGCCACACATCAGCCCCCTCTCCCTGCGGGAGAGGGCCGGGGTGAGGGGCAAACCCTCAGCACAGGCTCAAGGTCGAGCGCTGATCTGCTTCTGCAGGTTCTGCATCTGGCTCTGCAGGGTGTTGATGTTGCGCGTCATCTGGGCACGGAACACATCGAACTCGGCAGCATTGGCACCTTGAGCTGGTGCGGGGCGGTTCTCAAGTTCGCTTTTGAGCACGATCATATCCTGCTCCAGGCGCTCCACCGCCGCGCCCGGGTTGCCCTGTTTCTTCAAGGCCGCCACATCCGTGGCCTGTTGGGCGACACCTGCCTTGAGCGTGGCCAGTTCAGTACCCAGACTCTTGATATCGGCTTCGAGCCTGGCCTGGCTTTCTTTCTGGGCAGTCACTTGCATCAACATCGCGGCATTGATTTGCTCAAAGCGCTGATCCAGATCCCCCTGCTGCCCCGCCACCAGGCCTTGCTGACGCTTGCTCTGCTCAAGCAGCTGTTCTTCTAGCTGCTTGATCTGCAACTTCAAGGCTTCGCTGCCATTGTTGATTGTCGATTCACTGGCAACCACCTTGCCGGATATGGCCTGCAGGCGCCCGGCTGCCTCTTCGCTGATACGGGCAAAGCTCTCCTGGGTGGCCACCAACTGCTGCTCCATCAGCGAAATCTGCTGGAAGCTCCACCAGCCCAGCCCGCCAACGGCCACCAGCAAGGCGCAGATCATGGCCCACAAAGGCCCGGTACTCGGACCCTTGACCTTGATCACCGGGGTATTGCGCGAATACACCGTGGTGCGCTCACGGGCACCAAAGCTGGACGCCGGTTCGTCATGGTCATCGGTATCGGCGCGAAGGGTCGGCACATTGTCAAAGTCGTCGCGGGCATCGTTACGCATCGTAAACCTTTAAAAATGGCGGCAAGCGGTTAGCGGTAAGGGGATTCCTGAGCTTTCCACCAACCACAGAATTCATCAAGCGCGGACCACAGACTCACCTTGGGATCGTAGTCGAGGTAGTGCCGGGCGCGGCTGATGTCGAGGGTAAAGTCTTTATCCATGATCTGCACCCCCAAACGCGAGAGTGACGGCTCGGGCTGCCCCGGCCATAACTTGCAGGCAGCTTCGTTAAGCGCGCCACGACTGTAGGCCGTGGCGTAACCACGATAACGGGTCACTTGGGGCACGTTCATCTGGCGCATCACATAATTGACCACATCCCAATACGGTATCGGCGTGCCATTACTGATGTTGTAGGCCCTGCCCAACGCCGCTGCACTGCTCAACAGGCTGCTCATCAGCGCTTCGTTGAGGTTTTGCATACTGGTGAAATCGACCTTGTTCAAACCGTTGCCAACAATGGCCAGACGACCTTTGCGCTGCTGTTTGATCAATCGCGGGAAGAGGCTCATGTCCCCTGCCCCCGTCACAAAACGCGGGCGCAGCGCAATCACTTCAAGGCCAAACTCCTGGGCACCGAACACCTTCTGCTCCGCCAGGTTTTTAGTGGCGGCAAAAGGGTGCCTGAAGCGCTTGGGCAACTGTTCTTCGGTCAGGTCGGTGTGGTTGCGACCATCGAAGTACAACGCTGCCGATGACAAATGCACCAGGCGCCGCACCCGCTGTTTCAGACAGGCTTCAACTACGTTTTCAGTCACCAGCACGTTGTCGCGGTGGAAGTCCTGATAGCGCCCCCAGGCACCCACGTGCCCCGCACAATGCACCACCGCATCGACATCCACGCACAAGTCGCGCACCAGCAGGCCATCGGTCAAATCACCCGGGATAAATTCAGCGCCGCGTCGCACCAGATGTTCGACACCTTCGGCCCGACGCCCGCTGACCCGTACGTCAAAGCCCTGCTCCAGGGCAAAACGCGCAAAGCGTCCGCCAATGAAGCCGCTTGCGCCGGTGACCAGAATCTTCATCAATCACTCCAAATGCTGTAATTCGTGCTGCTTGCTCTTTAAACGCCGGTTATCAGGCCAAAGGCACTAACCAACGGGCTGCCGAACGAGATAAATGTTCGGTCAGTTGCCCCAGCAGTTGTCCGCCATTGCGCCAATGATGCCAGTACAATGGCACGTCGATGGGTTTATCTGGCAAAAGCTCCACCAGGCGGCCATTTTCCAGTTGTTCGCGCACTTGCAGCTCAGGCACCAGCCCCCACCCCAGGCCGGCCTCGGCCAAACGGATAAAGCCTTCGGAAGATGGGCATAAATGGTGCTCAAAACCGCCATCCACACCCAGCGAAGCCAGGTAGCGATGTTGCAGAAAATCATCCGGGCCGAACACCAGCGCAGGGGTCTTGGGCAACTGCGCAGCGCTGACGCCATCCGGAAAATGCCGGGCGATAAACGCCGGGCTGGCCAGCGCCCGGTAACGCATGGCGCCCAGCAGCACACTGCGGGCCCCGGCGACCGGCCGTTCACTGGCACACAGGCAGGCAGCCACTTCGCCGGCGCGCATGCGCTTGAGGCCAACGGTCTGATCCTCAACCACCAGGTCCAGCAACAGGTGCTGCTCGGCGCAAAAATCCCCCACGGCCGGCGCCCACCAGGTGGCCAGGCTGTCGGCATTCAAGGCGATGCGCAGGCGCTCTGGAAAACCTTCATTGTCCAGCGCCGGCACCGCACTTTGCAAGTCACGCTCCAGCAAACGCACTTGCTGTACATGGTTGAGCAGGCGCCGGCCGATTTCGGTCGGGCTTGGCGGCGTGGCGCGTACCAGTACCGGCTGGCCGATACGGGCTTCAAGCAATTTGATGCGCTGGGAGATGGCCGATTGGGACAGCCCAAGCACCTGCGCCGCCCGTTCAAAACCGGCCTGTTCCACAACGGCGGCCAGGGCCGAGAGCAACTTATAGTCGAACATCAGTTTTCCTAATGAGCGATCAGCAATATTGGTTTTTCTTATACATCCAAGGACAGGAGAATAGCCAGCAGCAACCCCGCCTGCAGTACAACGAGTAATCCTTATGTGGCAAAGCTACCTTAATGGCCTGTTGGTCGCGTTCGGCCTGATTATGGCCATCGGCACCCAGAATGCCTTTGTGCTGGCGCAAAGCCTGCGCCGTGAACACCACCTGCCCGTGGCGGCATTTTGCGTCGTGTGCGATGCCCTGCTGGTGGCGGCCGGGGTGTTTGGCCTGGCGACCCTTCTGGCGCAAAACCCGCTATTACTCAGTGTTGCGCGCTGGGGCGGGGCGGTGTTCTTACTCTGGTACGGCACCCAGGCGCTGCGCCGGGCGTTTTCCACATCGAGCCTTGAGCATTCTGCCAGCCAGACTGCCCGCTCGCTCAAGGCAGTGATGCTCAGCGCACTGGCCGTCACCCTGCTCAACCCCCACGTTTACCTTGATACAGTGTTGCTGATCGGTTCCCTTGGCGCCCAGCAAAGCGTGCCCGGCGCTTATGTGGTGGGCGCGGCCAGTGCTTCGCTGATGTGGTTTTTCACCCTGGCGCTGGGTGCGGCCTGGCTTGCACCGTGGCTGGCACGGCCAAACACCTGGCGGATCCTGGACTTGCTGGTAGCGGTGATGATGTATGCAGTGGCGCTGCAGTTAATTGTTTCGGGCTGAGCATAACCCTGTTCCCACAGGCAAAAAAAAATAGTCCCACATGTGCTGAAACGTCTATCCCACACAGTTGTCGCGTGGTTATGCCGTCACCCCGGTGCTATGATCCTGACCCTGCGCCGCAAAGAGTAAAAACTCATCGGCGCGTGTTTGGCCGCCCGTGATCGGCCTTGCGCTCATCGCAACTGACCTGATTAGGAGAATCATCATGGCTTTCGAATTGCCGCCGCTGCCGTACGCACACGATGCCCTGCAGCCGCACATCTCCAAAGAAACCCTGGAGTTTCACCACGACAAGCACCACAACACCTACGTCGTGAACCTGAACAACCTGGTGCCAGGCACCGAGTTCGAAGGCAAAACCCTGGAAGAGATCGTCAAAACCTCTTCGGGCGGTATCTTCAACAACGCCGCTCAGGTCTGGAACCACACCTTCTACTGGAACTGCCTGGCGCCAAACGCCGGCGGCCAACCGACTGGCGCGCTGGCTGATGCCATCAACGCTGCCTTCGGTTCGTTCGACAAGTTCAAAGAAGAATTCAGCAAGACTTCCATCGGCACCTTCGGCTCCGGCTGGGGCTGGCTGGTGAAGAAAGCTGACGGTTCCCTGGCCCTGGCCAGCACCATCGGCGCCGGCAACCCGCTGACCAGCGGCGACACCCCGCTGCTGACCTGCGACGTTTGGGAACACGCCTACTACATCGACTACCGCAACGTGCGTCCGAAGTATGTAGAAGCGTTCTGGAACCTCGTTAACTGGAAGTTCGTTGCTGAGCAGTTCGAAGGCAAACCCTTCACTGCCTAAGTCTCGCTCCAGATAAAAAAACCCGGCATTGCCGGGTTTTTTTTGGCTTGCTAAAAAGCCCATCCAATCCGGGCCAGCTAGTATGAAAGCGGCGGGAATTTTTCAGGCTGCGCCTCAAGTTCAAGGTGAAGATACCGACACAGTAGCCGTTACAAGCGCTGCACATTGGTCACTTGCACTCTGGCAAAAAATCGTTCACATACAAGGCCACAGGCATTAATGGCAGGAACAGGGAATAGCGCTTTGAAGCGGCAATTCAAAAACAGCTTGTCACTCAAGTTGCTCCGCATCGTGCTGCTTTCAGCAGTGGTCGTTGGAGGCGTGCTGAGCTGCGCACAGATCGTGTTCGACGCCTACAAAGTCCGACAAGCCGTTACGGCAGATGCCGAACGAATCCTCGACATGTTTCGCGACCCCTCAACCCAGGCGCTTTACAGCCTGGATCGCGATATGGCCATGCAGGTTATCGAAGGTCTGTTCCAGGATCCGGCGGTGCGCAAGGCTGCCATCGGCCATCCCAATGAAGCGCCGCTGGCCGAAAAAAACCGCGAGTTGCAAAGCTCATCGAGCCGCTGGGTGACCGACCTGATACTGGGTCAGGAGCACAGGTTCCGCATTCCGTTGGTTGGCCAAGGCCCATACAGCGAGTACTACGGCGACCTGAGCATCACCCTCGACACCGCAACTTACGGTCAGGGCCTGTTGACCGATTCGGCGGTGATGCTGTTTTCCGGCCTGTTGCGCGCTCTGCTCATGGGGCTGGTGTTGTATCTGGTCTATCACTGGCTGCTGACCAAGCCGCTGTCAAAAATCATCGGGCACCTGACCAGCATCAATCCCGATCGCCCCAGCGAACATGTGATCCCTCTGCTCAAGGGCCACGAGCACAACGAGCTAGGGGTGTGGGTCAATACTTCCAACCAGTTGCTGGCCTCGATCGAGCGCAACAACCGTTTGCGCCACGAAGCCGAAAGCTCGTTGCTGCGCATGGCCCAGTACGACTTTTTGACCGGCCTGCCCAACCGCCAGCAATTGCAGGGGCAACTGGGCAAGATCCTCACCGATGCAGGCCGCCTGCAACGCCGTGTCGCCGTGCTGTGCGTGGGCCTGGACGACTTCAAGGGCATCAACGAACAGTTTGGTTATCAAACCGGCGACCAGTTGCTCCAGGCCCTGGCCGACCGTTTGCGCGCCCACAGCGGCAGCCTCGGTGCGCTTGGCCGTCTGGGCGGCGATCAGTTTGCCCTGGTGCAGGCCCATATCGAACAGCCCTATGAGGCTGCCGAACTGGCCCAGAGCATTCTCGACGACCTCGAATCGCCGTTCAGCCTTGACCAGCAAAATATCCGCCTGCGCGCCACCATCGGCATCACCCTGTTCCCTGAAGACGGCGATACCACTGAGCAGTTGCTGCAAAAAGCCGAACAGACCATGACCCTGGCCAAAAGCTATTCGCGCAGCCGTTATCAGTTTTATATCGCCAGCGTCGACCGCGAGATGCGACGCATGCGCGAACTGGAAAAAGACCTGCGCGAAGCCCTGCTGTGCAACCAGCTTTACCTGGTCTATCAACCGCAGATCCGCTACAGCGATCACCGCGTGGTCGGCGTAGAAGCCCTGCTGCGCTGGCAGCATCCGGAGCACGGCATGGTGCCGCCCGACCTGTTCATCCCGCTGGCCGAGAAAAACGGCAGCATCATTGCCATTGGCGAATGGGCGCTGGACCAGGCCTGCGGCCAGCTGCGCGAATGGCACGACCTGGGTTTCAGTGAATTGCGCATGGCCGTCAACCTGTCCACCGTGCAGTTGCACCACATAGACCTGCCCCGGGTGGTCAACAACCTGCTGCAACGCCACCGCCTGGCCCCGCGCAGCCTTGAGCTGGAAGTGACTGAAACCAGCCTGATGAAAGACATCAGCACCGCCGCCCAGCACCTGCTGAGCCTGCGACGCTCCGGTGCATTGATTGCGATTGATGATTTCGGTACCGGTTATTCATCCCTGAGTTACCTCAAAAGCCTGCCGCTGGACAAAATCAAGATTGATAAAAGCTTTGTGCAGGACCTCATCGATGACGGTGACGATGCCACCATCGTGCGCGCCATCATCCAGCTCGGTAAAAGCCTTGGCATGCAGGTCATCGCCGAAGGTGTCGAAACGGTCGAACAGGAAGCCTATGTGATCGCCGAGGGCTGCCATGAAGGCCAGGGCTACCTGTACAGCAAACCCCTTGGGGCACGGGAGCTGGTGGCTTATCTCAAGCAGGCCCGACGTAACAAGGCCGTCATTATGTAAGTCCTTATTTCGAGATTCATGAAAGACCCGGGGCAGAGCTGAAGTAAATAAGAAATATTTCCAACAGTAGCCCTTTACAGAAAATGCATATCTTTCGCATCATGTGGCAGTTTCGCGTGCAGCCGCACGCTTGTCCCACCTCTCGAAGCAGGATTTTCGCCATGATTCGTATGCCTCTGGCTACCGCCAGTCTGCTGGCCATTGCTATCTCACTCGCCGGCTGTGGCGACAAGGACAAGGAAAAAACCGCAGCAACCCCTACGCCAGCAGCCGCCACCAGTACCGCGACGCCTGCCACTGACATCACGGCGGCAAAAGTCGACGAAGCTGCCGCCAAGGCCGTCGTTGCCCATTACGCCGACATGGTTCACGCCGTGTACAGCGATGCCGAAAGCACTGCCAAGAAACTGCAAACCGCCATCGATGCATTCCTGGCCAAGCCCAACGACGAGACCCTCAAAGCTGCCCGTGCCGCCTGGGTTGAAGCTCGCGTGCCTTACCTGCAGAGCGAAGTGTTCCGCTTCGGCAACACCATCATCGATGACTGGGAAGGCCAGGTGAACGCCTGGCCCCTGGACGAAGGCCTGATCGACTACGTTGACGCCAACTACGCCGGCGCACTGGGCAACCCGGGTGCCAACGCCAACATCATCGCCAACCCCCAGATCCAGATTGGTGAAGACAAGGTCGACGTAACCGAAATCACCCCGGAAACCCTGGCCAGCCTCAACGAGCTGGGCGGCTCCGAAGCCAACGTAGCCACCGGCTACCACGCCATCGAATTCCTGCTGTGGGGCCAGGACCTCAACGGTACGGGCCCGGGTGCAGGCAACCGTCCTGCTTCGGACTACCTGGAAGGCGAAGGCGCCACCGGTGGTCATAACGATCGTCGTCGCGCCTATCTGAAAGCCGTGACCCAACTGCTGGTCAACGACCTCAACGAAATGGTCGGCAACTGGGCACCAAACGTGGCTGACAACTACCGCGCCACGCTGGAAGCCGAGCCGGTACAAAACGGCCTGCGCAAAATGCTGTTCGGCATGGGCAGCCTGTCGCTGGGCGAACTGGCCGGCGAGCGGATGAAAGTGTCCCTGGAAGCCAACTCCCCTGAAGACGAGCAGGACTGCTTCAGCGACAACACCCACAACTCGCACTTCTACGATGCCAAGGGCATTCGCAACGTGTATCTGGGTGAGTACGTGCGTGCTGACGGCACAAAAATGACCGGCCCAAGCCTGTCGTCGCTGGTGGTGGTCATTGACCCGGCTACCGACGCCACGCTCAAATCCGATCTGGCCGACACCGAAGCCAAGATCCAGGTCATGGTTGACCGCGCCAACAAGGGCGAGCACTACGACCAGTTGATCGCAGCTGACAACGCTGCGGGCAACCAGGTTGTGCGTGATGCCATCGCTGCCCTGGTCAAGCAGACCGGTGCCATCGAGCAAGCCGCTGGCAAGCTGGGCATCAGCGACCTGAACCCGGACAACGCCGATCACGATTTCTGATCTGCAACGTTTGAGTGAATGAACAATAAGGCGACCTTCGGGTCGCCTTTTTTGTAGGCCGCTTCGGCGCGAGCAAGAGAACTTCAACATCGAGCCTGCTCGCTACGACAAGGTTTTGCCTTTGCCTTTGCTTTTGCTTTTGCTTTTGCTTTTGCTGTGGCCACTCGATTAGTCAAGCGACGTGAATGCCCCTCACAGAAGGCCGAACGCAGGTGCTGTTATGGGGGTGGCGCGGCAGGACGCCGCGCCAGCCGCGATGGGCCATGGATGGCCCGTCGCGGCGTGCCCCCATAACAGTGCCGGAGTGAGGGCACCGGCGAGCCTTGGCGAGGCGGCCGTATGGTAGGGCAAGGCCTTTTTGCTTACTTTTGTGGCTGTTTGACAAAAGTGAGCCGCCGTAAGGGCGGAACCCGTAGAGAGCCGTGGCACATCGAATGGATATGTACTTGGTGGCTCTAACTTGAACTTTGAGTACATATCCGGCATTCATGTCTAACTGGGATATTGGTTTCGCTCTTACAGCGAGTCACTTTTTCCAGACGCCGAAAAAGTAACCAAAAAGGCTTGCCCCTGGCGTACGGCCTTCGCTGCGCTCAGGTTCCCTCACTCCGGTCCCGCTCCGTGGGCACGCCGCCACGGGCCATCCATGGCCCATCGCGGCTCTCCCGGCATCCATGCCGGTCGACCCACTGCGCAGAACCTCCACTCGGCCTGCCGATGGGGCCAGCAGATCAAAATCAAAAGCCAGATCAAAAGCTGCCGAGGCGGTCGAGGCGGTCGAGCGGCCGGTTTGGATGAGGGATTTGCGAACAACAGGCGGGCTTGATCGGCAACAGAGTTTCTACAGGGTCATTTGTCTGCCCCAAGTCACAGCAAACGCTAATCCCTCTTATTTCAATTCCCCTTCCCTGCTAAACTTTGCGCCCTCGATTTTGCTCGCTGATCTGGACGTTTGATGCCTTCGTTGCCTCTTCGCCTGTCTCTGCTGCTCATGGCCCTGTGCCTTGGCGGTTGTGATAATGCCCCGCGCTTTACCAAACCCGAGCCCGGCGAAGCCCGCTCAGGCGGGGCTACTACGGTGCGCAAAACCGATCAGAACTCGTTTTCCATGCCCTCGGCCAACTTGTCACCCACCCGGCGCCTGGATTTCAGCGTCGGCAACAGCTTCTTTCGCAGCCCCTGGGTCATAGCCCCGTCCACCACAACCGCCCGTGATGGCCTGGGCCCGTTGTTCAACACCAACGGCTGCCAGAACTGCCACATCAAGGATGGTCGCGGCCACCCTCCCGCTCCGGGCGCCAAGAACTCGGTGTCGATGCTGGTGCGCCTGTCGATCCCCAACGACCCTGCTTACTCCACGCTGATCGAGCAGGCAGGCATCGTGCCCGAGCCGGTCTATGGTGGCCAGTTGCAGGATATGGCCGTGCCCGGTGTAGCTCCCGAAGGCAAGGTTCGGGTCGATTACGAGCCGGTCACCGTGCGTTTCAAGGACGGCACTGAAGTCGAACTGCGCAAGCCCACCCTGCAGATTACCCAGCTGGGTTATGGCCCGATGCATCCCGACACCCGCATGTCGGCCCGCATTGCACCCCCGATGATCGGCCTGGGGCTGCTCGAGGCCATTCCCAACGAAGCCATTCTGGCCAATGCCGACAAACGTGAGGGTATTGCCGGGCGCCCGAACTGGGTGTGGGATGACGCGCAACAAAAGACAGTGTTGGGTCGTTTTGGCTGGAAAGCCGGGCAACCGAACCTCAATCAACAAAATGTTCACGCTTTTTCTGGTGATATGGGGCTCACGACCTCCCTGAGGCCCTTCGATGACTGCACCAAGGCCCAAACTGCCTGCCTCGAGGCGCCCAACGGCAATGGCCCGGATGGCGAACCCGAGGTCAGCGACAACATTCTGCGCCTGGTGGAGTTCTACACTCGCAACCTGGCCGTACCCGCCCGCCGTGATGTCGGCGCACCCCAGGTGCTGGCCGGGAAAAACCTGTTCTACCAGGCCGGCTGCAACTCATGTCATACGCCAACGTTCACCACATCGGCCAACGCCGCCGAGCCCGAGCTGGCCAATCAGGTCATCCACCCCTACAGCGACTTGCTGCTGCACGACATGGGCCCGGGCCTTGCCGATAACCGCAGCGAATTCGCCGCCAGCGGCCAGGACTGGCGTACGCCGCCGTTGTGGGGAATCGGCTTGACCCAGGCGGTAAGTGGCCACACCCAGTTTTTGCACGATGGTCGTGCCCGCAACCTGCTGGAAGCCGTGCTCTGGCATGGCGGCGAGGCCGAACCGGCCAGGCAGCAGGTGTTACGCTTTAATGCCGAGCAACGCGCCGCGTTGCTGGCGTTCCTGAACTCTCTTTAACGCTTTACAAGATCGGGGACCCCGACATGTTTCGACCCAAGCTGTTGTTCACCAGCCTTGCCGCCATCGCCCTGGCGGCCTGCTCGCCACAAGACCCGCAGGCCGTCACCTCGGCAGCCATCGCCAAACAAGTGATCCTGCCTACCTACAGCCGCTGGGTTGAAGCTGACCGCCAGTTGGCCGTCAGCGCCCTGGCCTACTGCCAGGGCAAGGAAACCCTGGAAACGGCCCGCGCCGACTTCCTGCATGCGCAAAAAGCCTGGGCCGAGCTGCAACCTTTGCTGATCGGGCCGCTGGCCGAGGGTAATCGTTCGTGGCAGGTACAGTTCTGGCCGGACAAAAAGAACCTGGTCGGCCGTCAGGTCGAACAATTGGTGATCGCTCAGCCGCAGATCGATGCCGCGGCCCTGGCCAAGTCCAGCGTTGTGGTGCAAGGCCTGTCTGCCTACGAATACATTCTGTTCGACAGCAATATCAACCTGGCCGACGATGCGCAAAAAGCCCGTTACTGCCCGCTGCTGACTGCCATCGGCGAACGTCAGAAGCAACTGGCCGAAGAGATTCTGGCCAGCTGGAACAGCACGGACGGCATGCTCGCACAAATGAGCAAGTTCCCCAACCAGCGCTACGCCGACTCCCACGAAGCCATCGCTGACGTGCTGCGCGTGCAGGTCACCGCACTCGATACCCTGAAGAAAAAACTCGGCACGCCAATGGGCCGCCAGAGCAAAGGCATCCCGCAACCGTTCCAGGCTGATGCATGGCGCAGCGAGTCGTCACTCAAAAGCCTGGCCGCCAGCCTGGCCGCAGCCCAGACCGTTTGGGCCGGTGTCGACAACAAGGGCCTGCGCAGCCTGCTACCCGCTGAACAAAAGCCGTTGGCTGACAAGATCGACGCGGCCTACGCCACCTCGCTCAAGCTGTTCAATGACAACCAGCGCACCCTCAACGAGTTGCTGGCTGACGATGCCGGGCGCGCCCAGCTCAACGCCATCTACGACAGCCTCAACGTGGTTCACCGCCTGCACGAAGGCGAACTGGCCAAGGCCCTGGGCATCCAGCTGGGCTTTAACGCCAACGACGGCGATTGATAAAGGAAGGTTCGATGATGCGCAGGCAAGCACTCAAGCTTGGTGGCTTATTGCTCAGTGCAATCACGCTGGGCGGTTGGTCACTGTTTAAACAGAAAGGCCAAAGCCCGTTGCTGCTGAGTGCCCGCGACGATGCAGACGGCAATCACCTGGCTGTTGGTTATCGTCTGGATGGCACTCAGGTGTTCAGCACCCGGGTCGGCCAGCGCTGCCATGACATCATTAACCATCCGACACTGCCCATTGCCCTGTTCGTGGCGCGGCGCCCCGGTACCGAAAGCTACCTGATCAGCCTGACAGACGGGGAGTTGCTGCAAACCCTGACGTCCCGGCCCAACAGGCATTTTTATGGGCACGCGGTCATCCATAAAGACGGCGAGTGGCTGTACACCACTGAAAACGACACCACTGATCCGGGCCGTGGCTTGCTTGGGGTTTATCGCTTTGAAGGCGAGCGCCTGATCCACAGCGGTGAAATTCCCACCCACGGCGTCGGCCCGCATCAGGTGTCGTGGATGCCTGACGGTGAAACACTGGTGGTGGCCAACGGCGGTATTCGTACCGAAGCCGAAAGCCGGGTCGAAATGAACCTGAACGCGATGGAACCCAGCCTGGTGCTGATGCACCGTGATGGCAGCCTGATCAGCCAGGAAACCCTGAGCCAGCAGATGAACAGTGTGCGCCATTTGGGCATTGCCAGTGACGGCACCATCGTCGCTTGCCAGCAATTTATGGGGGATGCCCATGAGTTGTCGGAACTGTTGGCCATCAAGCGTCCCGGCCAGCCATTTGAACCCTTCCCGGTGGCCGAGCAGCAACTGCGCGCCATGGGCCATTACACGGCCAGTGTCGCGGTTCACAGCGAGTTGCGTCTGGTTGCGCTGACGGCTCCGCGGGGCAATCGGTTCTTTATCTGGGACCTGGACAGTGGCGTGCTGCGCCTGGATGCGCCATTACCGGATTGTGCTGGGGTGGGTGCAGTGGAGGATGGCTTTGTGGTTACGTCCGGCCAGGGCCGTTGCCGTTTCTACGATTGCCGTCAGAGCGAGCTGATAGCCAAGCCATTGGATTTACCCTCGGGGCTTTGGGACAACCATTTGCATATCATGTAGAGCTGCAGAAACACTTGTAGTCGCTGCCTAAGGAAAGAGGCTACGTCCGGCTGCGCAGCAGTCGTAAACCCAAAGATCACGGTGTATCAGATACACCAACGCTGGATGGCTTTACGACTGCTGCGCAGCCGGACGTAGCCTCGCACGGCTCGTCAACTGCTACAGGGACTTGGCTATTACTTCTTCAGCCCCTGGCTCATTCCAAACATAAACAGCAACAGGTCGTGGTCGGGCCGGGTTGCTACCGCAGCTTTGACCACCCGCGGCAACGGACAATGAGCCCCTATTTGGGCCCCGCTCAACACTCGAGTCACAGGCTGTTCCCATGCGGCAAACGCCACGCCAGCAATGACCAGGGCACCCAGCAGAAACAAACTTCGTGCTATTTCTCGCTTCATCACCGTAAACCTTTGATAGCGCTGCCAAACACTGTTTTATAAAAGTAGATCAGTCTGTCCCACTCTGTAGCACTCCACGACGAATGGCGCCGCAATTGCTTAAGATCGTGGGAAGCGGCTTTTTGGGCCGTCAGGCGTTGCCGACTTTTTTCCAGGTCCAGCAAAGCCACGTCAACCTCGGCTCCCTCGCCCTGCCCCGTCACCCGTACAAAGACATGTTTGGCGTACAGGCAGCCGTGCTGCCAACGGCCCAGGTGCATACGAGCCAAGGTATGGCCTATCGCTTCAAGCACTCGGTCATGTACCGCTTCACCGCAGCGCTCGCGCTCACCGGCGGCGTACCAGTTATCGATTTCAACAAAGCCTTCCAGGCCCACGGTCACCAGCAATGCACGCCATTGCTTGTCTGTTGCTTGTTGCGCTCCGCAGTACACCAGCTCCGGCACACCAACCGACAAAGCGCTCAAGGCCAGCAACGCATCCTGTTCACGCAACACCGTCGGGCGACCCAGCGGGTAACGCCAGCTACGGTAGGTATGCCCCACCTGTCGTTTGGCGTAGAGCAAGCGCCCTTCACCATCATGAATCCGTTGTACACCACTCTCGCCACCACGACGCTGATTGGGCTCTTCAACCCATTCGCCTTGCTGATTCCAGTAAAACTCGAATGGGTCTTCAGTCGCAGAGGGGGATTGCTGTACAAAATCAACGGTCATGAGTTATCTCTTTCGTAATACGTAAACCCGCCACATCGCATAGAGCGGAATAAAGTCCAAATGGTTCTGAACGGTGAAACCTGCCTTTTTGAATTCCGCCTCCACTGTAGCAGCAGGTAACACAAAACGATTTTGGTAACCGTATTGATCTGCCTCTGCAGCGCGTTGACGCTCGAGACGCTTGCGTTTCCAGGCCTTAAAATTGCCATCTACCCACAACGAGATAATCACACTGTCCCGGCTAACGCGATGAAGCTCCCGTAATAGAGCCATCCGGTGGCTTGCATCGCCAATGTGGTGCAACAAGCGCATGCAAAAAACACTGTCAACCGAGTTGTCAGGCAAATCTATTTCAAAAGCTGACATCTGCAAGCGCCGTACCCGTTTCACTACGTCGGCTGGTTGGGCCAAAGATGCCACCTCCAGCATGGACGCCGAGTTATCGGCACCGATGATCTCGCGGCTTGGCATTTGTGCCAGCAACGGCCAGAAACGGCCCGCGCCACAAGGCAAATCGAGAACGACCTGAGGTTCGCCTGCCAGCTGCAAAGCGCGACCCGCCAATTGTTCATCGCGCTTGTGCGACAAACGTCGGGCCAGGCCGTCCTGATGCTTGATCAGGTATTGCGTAGCGTGATGCTGGTCGTACTTTTCAGAAAATTTGAGTTTGATGATCGAGTTCATGCAAGTGCTCCAGAAGCTAATGAGCACTACCTTAATCAGCGGGACGTGTGCATCAGGTCATGGACAGGTGAAAATTCTGTCAGACCATTCATACAAACATTTCAAGGTTTTACAGGTTGAAAGTACTGGCGCAGGGCCACTTACGCCCAGACTTTCGGGGGGTGCGGCCTGCAGAACGCAGGCCGCAGAAAAGACTTCAAACCTCGGCCGGACCAAGCTCGACACGAAAACGGCAGCCATTTGGTTCCATGGTGGTCAGTGTGACCCGCCAGCCCTGGCTATCGCAGATGCGCTGCACCAGTGACAGGCCAAGCCCCAGGCCTTCACCGCGTTTTTCGCTGCCGCGCACAAAGGGCTGAAACATCGCCTGGCGCTTTTCTTCAGGGATGCCCACGCCGCTGTCTTCCACCACAAAACCGCTGGGTTCCAGGGTCAGCCGGATAAACCCGCTGTCGGTGTAGTGCAAGGCATTGCGCAACAAGTTGCCCATGACTGCATGCAGGAAAGTGGCGTTATAACGGGTATCCAGCGGATTGCCGGGGTCGTAGATCAGCTCAAGACCCTTAGCTTCAATCGGCTCGCGCCACAGGCTGATCAGGCCTTCGGCCACGGTAGTCAAGGTCACCGTAGGCGACATGTTGGCATCCTCATGCTGGGCACGGGCCAGCATGAGGAAGGTTTGCACCAGTTCGCGCATTTCCTCACAGGCACGGGAAATACGCTCGACCTGTGAACGACTGCGCTGATCCAGCGACGGGCTTTCCAGCAACAGCTCGCAGGAACTGGCCAGCACCATCAGCGGAGTACGCAGCTCGTGACTGACATCACTGGTGAACAAACGCTCGCGGGTCAGGGTGTCGCGCAACCGACCCAGCGTGGCATCGAACGCCACTGCCAGCTCGCCCACTTCATCGGCCGCATAATCCGGGGCCAACGGCGGCGCCAGCCCCAGTAACTGATCGCGATGGCGGACCTGGCGTGCCAGACGGATAACCGGAGCCATCACCCGCCGCGCCAGGGTCCAACCCAGGAACACCGCCAGCGCCAGCGCCAGGACAAAACCGACGGCGACCACAGCAAACAACACGCGCTCGCGCTCTTCAAAATCGCTCTGGTCTTGCAGCAGGACATAACGCCGGCCATCGACCACTTCTACCATCGCGTGATACGACAACTGGTCACGGAACACTTCATGAAAGCCCGGATCCAGATGACGCAGGTCCTTGGGCAGGGCAAAGTCGCCACGCCCGCCACTGAAATAAAACAGCTGGCTCGGCTTGGGGCGATGGTTCCACTCCGCGCCGTTGTCCATCAGCAACAGGCGCTGCAAATCCCCGCCCAGCCCTGCCGATATGAGTTTTTCTTCGACCAGGTGCACGGTGGCAATAATGCCCACAGCGAATGTCCCTGCCACCAGCGCGCTCATCAATGCAAAAGCGATGATGATCCGCTGGGAAAGACTTTGCCTAAACTCCATCACGAACCTCGGCGAGGCGATAGCCCACGCCATGTACGGTGTGCAACAGAGGCTTGTCGAACGGCTTGTCGATGACCTGACGCAATTGGTGGACGTGGCTGCGCAGGCTGTCGCTGTCCGGGCAATCATCGCCCCACAAGGCTTCTTCCAGCACTTCGCGGCGCAATACATGGGGGCTTTTCTGCATGAGTACCGCCAGCAATTTCAAGCCCACCGGATTGAGCTTGAGCAGACGGCCTTCACGGGTCACTTCCAAGGTATCGAGGTCGTAACGCAACTCGCCGACCTGCAACTCTCGTCGCCCGCCGCCCTGGGCACGACGCAAAACCGCCTCGATGCGGGCAGCCAGCTCGGACAGGGCAAAGGGTTTTAGCAAATAGTCATCGGCACCTGACTTGAAGCCTTGCAGGCGGTCATCCAACTGGTCGCGGGCGGTCAGCATGATCACCGGGGTATCGCGACGGGCATCTTCACGCAGGCGCTTGCACAGGGTGTAGCCGTCGATGCCGGGCAACATGATATCGAGCACAATCAGGTCGTAATGCTCGGTGGCCGCCAGGTGCAGGCCCGACAAACCATCTTGCGCACAGTCAACGGTATAGCCCTTGAGACCCAGGTAGTCGGCAAGGTTGGCGAGGATATCGCGGTTGTCTTCAACCAATAGAATTCGCATGGGCACTCTCTCCGTTCACAGTTACGGCCGTCTTGGCCCGCGCAGCTTAAGGCCAAGAACCCCGCAGGGCCAGCACCACAGGGCGCTCAGACAATTTAGTTACGACTCTCACATAAATGACATTTTTTTTACTGTCGGTTCACAAACTCAATACAGTGGCGCCGGCACACTTTCGCACCCCCGCGTTTAAGGAAAAACAACTAATGCGTCTGCTGCACACCGCGCCTATGCGCTATCTCCTGCTGTTGACTGGCTGTTGGCTGGCGACCTTTCTAATCACCCGAGGCGCTCTGCTAGTTACACACCTGGGAGAGGCCGGCAACAACTGGCTGCCCGTGTTTGGCATTGGTTTGCTCTACGACCTTGGCTTTCTAGCCTATGCCGCCGTGCCGCTGGGGGTCTATCTGCTGTTATGCCCACCAGCCCTGTGGCGTCGCCGCGGCCACCAGTGGTTCCTGCAGGGCCTGCTGACGGTCAGCTTGTTTGCCATGCTTTTTACTGGCGTGGCCGAGTGGCTGTTCTGGGATGAGTTCGGCGTGCGCTTCAACTTTATCGCCGTGGACTACCTGGTCTACTCCGATGAAGTGCTGAATAACGTACTGGAATCCTATCCAATCGGCATCCTGCTCAGCGCCATCGCCCTGGCTGCCATTGTATTGAGCCTGATAGTGCGTAAACCGTTCAATGCGGCCATGAATGCCGAGCTACCGACACTGGGTGGACGTATCGCCACCTTTGCCGGCCTGCTGCTGGTAGCGGGCCTGTGCCTGCAACTGCTCGACCAGGACAGCCCGCGCGGCCAGGGCGGCAACGCCTACCAGCATGAACTGGCGAGCAATGGCCCGTACCAGTTCTTCGCTGCGTTCCGTAACAACGAGCTGGATTACCAGCAGTTTTACGCCAGCCTGCCCACCGATGTAGTGGCCAAACAGTTGCGCGCCGAACTGACCGAGCCCAACGCCACCTTTGTGGGCCAGGACCCACTGGATATCCGCCGTAACATCGATAACCCGGGTGCTGTGCGCCAGCCCAATATCGTACTGGTGACCATCGAAAGCCTCAGTGCCAAGTACCTGGGCAGCAACGGTGATGGCCGCAACCTGACGCCGAATCTGGATCAGCTGCGTAAAGAGAGCCTGTACTTCAACAACTTTTATGCCACCGGCAC
Source organism: Pseudomonas sp. TWR1-1-3 (assembly GCF_049896805.1). Classification (NCBI taxonomy): domain Bacteria; kingdom Pseudomonadati; phylum Pseudomonadota; class Gammaproteobacteria; order Pseudomonadales; family Pseudomonadaceae; genus Pseudomonas; species Pseudomonas sp. TWR1-1-3. The sequence goes on from NZ_JAFCUZ010000002.1 coordinate 419,250, forward strand.
GCGTACCGACCGGGGCCTGGAAGCCATTACCCTGGCCATTCCGCCGACGCCCGGGCGTTCAATCGTCAAGCGTATCGGCCGTGAAAGCGGCTTTGCCAGCCTGGGCCAGCAGCTCAATGGCGTGGGCTATGACAGCGTGTTCGTCTATGGCGGGCGCGGTTACTTCGACAATATGAACGCCTTCTTCAGCGGCAACGGTTACCGCGTTGTCGACCAAAGCAGCGTGAATGAAGCCGATATCCATTTCAAAAATGCCTGGGGCATGGCTGACGAAGACTTGTACCGCGAAACCCTGAAACTGGCCGATGCCAATTACGCGCAACAAAAACCGTTTTTGTTGCAACTGATGACCACCTCCAACCACCGTCCTTACACCTACCCTGAGGGCCGGATCGACATCAAATCGGGTAACGGCCGCGACGGCGCAGTGAAATACACCGACTACGCCATCGGCCAATTCCTCAACGATGCGCGTAAAAAGCCGTGGTTCGACAATACGATTTTCGTCTTCGTTGCCGACCACACGGCGGGCAGTGCCGGCAAGGAAGACTTGCCGATCACCAACTATCAGATCCCGCTGTTTATCTATGCGCCCAAGTTGATCGACGCCCGTGAAAACTCGCAACTGGCCAGCCAGATCGACCTGGCGCCCACCTTGCTCGGCTTGCTGAACCTGGATTACCAGTCGACCTTCTTTGGCCGCAACCTGTTGCAGGACAACCCGCTGCCGCCGCGCGTGGTCGTGGGCAATTACCAGCACCTGGGTTTGTTTGACGGCAAAGACCTGGCCATTCTCAGCCCGCGTCAGGGGCTGCGCCGCCATGATGATGCGCTGAGCACCAGTATTGAATCGCGGGTAGCGGCGACTGATCCGCTGATTGAGCGGGCAATAGCCTACTACCAGGGTGCCAGTCATGGCTTCAAGCAGCAGTTGCTGGGCTGGAAGCCGGCGCAAAAGGGACATGTGCAGGTTTCAGAACGCTAATTGACCCACGACCCTCACCCCAACCCTCTCCCATAGGGAGAGGGGGCTGATTGGGGCAAACCCCAGCCCCTCTACAGCCTGAATGCATTGAGTTGAATCCTGCATCGGCTCGGTCAAGCCCCTCTCCCTCTGGGAGAGGGCTAGGGTGAGGGGCTTTTAACAGACCTACAAAAAAGCCCCGCCTGATTACTCAGGCGGGGCTTTTGCGTAGCGGGGTAAGGCTGGCTTACATCATGCCGCCCATACCACCCATGCCGCCCATGTCTGGCATGCCGCCAGCTGGTTTGTCTTCCTGGATCTCAGCGATCATCGCCTCAGTGGTGATCATCAGGCTGGCAATCGACGAAGCCGCCTGCAGAGCCGAACGAGTCACTTTAGCCGGGTCAAGGATACCCATTTCGATCATGTCGCCGTATTCACCAGTGGCTGCGTTGTAACCGTAGTTACCCGAACCCTGCTTCACTTTGTCGACAACTACGCTTGGCTCATCACCGGAGTTTGCAACGATCTGGCGCAGAGGTGCTTCAACAGCACGACGCAGCAGAGCAATACCCACGTTCTGATCAGCGTTGTCGCCTTTCAGTTCGCTGATGGCTTGCAGAGCGCGAACCAGTGCCACGCCACCGCCAGGTACCACGCCTTCTTCAACGGCTGCACGGGTAGCGTGCAGGGCGTCTTCAACGCGGGCTTTCTTCTCTTTCATTTCTACTTCGGAACCAGCGCCAACCTTGATCACTGCAACGCCGCCAGACAGCTTGGCCAGACGCTCTTGCAGTTTTTCACGGTCGTAGTCCGAAGTGGTATCAGCCACTTGAGCACGGATCTGGGTAACACGTGCCTGGATGTCCGCATCGTTGCCAGCACCATCGATGATGGTGGTGTTTTCTTTGGACAGGATCACGCGCTTGGCGTTACCCAGGTGCTCCAGAGTAGTGCTTTCCAGGCTCAGGCCGATCTCTTCGGAGATTACGGTACCGCCAGTCAGAACAGCGATGTCCTGCAGCATTGCTTTACGACGGTCACCGAAGCCTGGTGCTTTGACAGCAGCGACTTTAACGATACCGCGCATGTTGTTCACAACCAGAGTCGCCAGGGCTTCGCCTTCAACGTCTTCAGCCACGATCAGCAGTGGACGGCCGGCTTTTGCAACGGCTTCCAGAACTGGCAGCATTTCGCGGATGTTGGAGATCTTTTTGTCAACCAACAGGATCAGCGGGCCGTCCAGCTCAGCCACCATGGTGTCTGGCTTGTTCACGAAGTAAGGGGACAGGTAGCCACGGTCGAACTGCATGCCTTCAACAACAGACAGTTCGTTTTCCAGGCCCGAGCCTTCTTCAACGGTGATCACGCCTTCTTTACCGACTTTTTCCATGGCTTCGGCAATGATTTCGCCGATGGAGCTGTCGGAGTTGGCAGAAATGGTACCAACCTGGGCAATTGCCTTGCCGTCAGCGCATGGCTTGGCCAGTTGACGCAGTTCTTTGACGATAGCGATGGTCGCTTTGTCGATACCGCGCTTCAGGTCCATCGGGTTCATGCCGGCAGCGACGGCTTTCAGGCCTTCGTTGACGATCGACTGAGCCAGAACGGTTGCAGTGGTAGTACCGTCACCAGCGTCATCGTTGGCACGGGAGGCAACGTCTTTAACCAGCTGCGCGCCCATGTTTTCGAAGCGGTCTTTCAGCTCGATTTCTTTTGCAACGGACACGCCGTCCTTGGTGATGGTCGGAGCGCCGAAGCTCTTCTCGATGATCACGTTACGGCCTTTAGGGCCCAGGGTCGCTTTTACTGCGTCAGCCAGGACGTTTACACCAGCCAACATTTTTTTGCGGGCGGAGTCGCCGAATTTAACTTCTTTAGCAGCCATGTTCGTTCTTCCTTAAATACTTTGTAGTAACGGGAAAAGGAGCGGGAAATCAGCCTTCAATTACAGCGAGAATCTCGTTCTCAGCCATAACCAACAGGTCTTCGCCGTCGACTTTTACAGTGTTGCTGCCGGAGTAAGGGCCGAACACAACCTTGTCACCCACTTTAACGGCCAGTGCACGCACTTCACCGTTGTCCAGAACGCGACCCGTACCAACGGCGATCACTTCACCGCTGTTAGCTTTTTCAGCAGCAGAACCCGGCAGAACGATACCACCAGCGGTTTTCTTTTCTTCTTCGCTGCGACGGATTACGACGCGGTCATGCAGAGGACGAAGCTTCATTGTCGATCTCTCCTAATTGAGGTGTTCATCGGCCGGTGTCAATACCGGCTGGGTTTACAAGTCCGGAAATGCCGGGTGCGATTCGCGGTTGGGGTTTTGCTGTTGCCAGTAAAACCCTGCGGTGTCCGTTACATAAGGGCGCATCCACTTATTACAAGGGCACGCCCAGGAAATTTTTAACCTGGCGTGCCACTTGAAACAGACACGGCACCCAAGGTGCCGTGTTGATAACGCCAAAGCCTTATTTATCGCGATGCTCGAACTCGCCTTCGATCACATTGGGCTCACGCCCCAAAGGCTGATGGGCACGTGGTCGTGCGGCTTCGAAGTCTTCGGCAAACGCACGCTGGCGGATGGCCTGTTCTTCAGCACGCTTGCGCAGGCGGTTGACCAGAAACCGGCGAACTGGCGGGAACAGCAACAACAGACCGGCCGCATCGCTGATAAAACCAGGCAGAACCAACAGTCCACCACCCAGCGCCAGCATCAGGCCTTCAAGCATTTGCTGAGCAGGCAGCTCGCCGCGATTCAGGCTTTCGCGCGCTTTGAGCGCCGTGGCCAAGCCTGCGACGCGAACGACCAGAACACCCAGCATGGAGCCGGCAATGATCAGCAGCAACGCGGGGAAAAACCCTATGGCGGTGCTGACCTTGAAAAAGACGTACAGCTCTAGCACTGGAAACAACAGAAAGAGCAATAGAAAAGCGCGCATCAAATGATTCCTCTCCGGAAGAATATCTTCCAACCAAGACTAGATGACGGCGCGCCTGTGCAAATTCAAGGTCAGACCGTCTGTTTTTTCGGCCACTCACTGGCACGGGCCAGCAAAACCAAGGCTTCGCGCACCTGTGTCGAAGTGTTGCAAGGCTCCGGAAAAGCCAACCAGTGCACGCCTTCGCCGATGCGCAGGTGCATGCCTTCGCTGTCGATGCCCACCAGCATAGCTGGCGCTGTTTGCGGCAGGCCGGTCAGTTTGACGTAGTGTTCAATGGCATTGGCGTGATCGCTGTTCATATGCTCGACCATCCGCACCTCGACCTGCCCGGCGAAAGGGTTTGCCAGCGTGACCTGGTCCAGCCAGTGGATGGCACCAAAACCGCCTATGTAGCGATGACGAACCGGGTTGAGCACCCAGAAATCGAAATCATGGGCAGTGTCATAGCCCTTCGCCTCGGGAAAGTAGCGGTAGTAACGCTCGGCTGCGGCTTCAATGGCTGCGGGATCGCTCAATTGCACGGCCTCAGCCAGCACGGTAAGACGGCCAACAGCCTGCACCTCTTCAGCGCCCCGCTCCCCCACCATCAGGGAACACTTGGGATCCTTGCGCAGGTTGTGGGTGTGCTGGGCGATGTGGCTGATCAGGATCAGTGGCCTCCCCAGCTCATCCAGGCAATAAGGCACCACGGAGCCGAAGGGAAATCCCGGCATGGCCTTGGACTGGGTAGCCAGGGCGCCACGGTATTCCTTGAGCAGTAATTCTCGGGCATGCTTGGCAGCTTCAACGCTCAACTTATGACTCCTTAATAAAAATCCGTAGATAACGGTCGAGATCAGGGCACTCATGCAACTTAAAGACAAAGTAATCATTATCACTGGCGGCTGCCAGGGGCTGGGTCGCGCCATGGCCGAGTACCTGGCAGCCAAGGGCGCCAAACTGGCACTGGTCGACCTCAACCCGGAAAAACTCGAACTGGCGGTGGCAGCCTGCCAGGCGCACGGCGTCGAGGCCCGAGCCTACCTGTGCAACGTCGCTGACGAAGAACAGGTTACGCAAACCGTTGGTCAAATTGCAGAAGATTTTGGTGCGATCAACGGCCTGGTCAACAACGCCGGCATTTTGCGTGACGGCCTGCTGCTCAAGGTCAAGGATGGCGTTATGACCAAGATGAGCCTGGCGCAATGGCAAGCGGTAATTGATGTCAACCTGACCGGAGTTTTCCTGTGCACCCGTGAGGTAGCGGCGAAAATGATCGAGCTCAACAGCGAGGGCGCGATCATCAATATCTCGTCGATCTCCCGTGCCGGCAATGTCGGCCAGACCAACTACTCGGCGGCCAAGGCCGGGGTTGCTGCTGCCACCGTGACCTGGGCCAGGGAACTGTCGCGTTACGGCATTCGAGTAGCCGGGATTGCACCGGGCTTTATCGAAACCGAAATGACCCTGGGCATGAAACCCGAAGCCCTCGAAAAAATGACCTCGGGCATTCCGCTCAAGCGTATGGGCAAGGTTGAAGAAATCGCTCATTCGGCAGCGTACATTTTTGAAAACGACTACTACACCGGGCGCATTCTGGAACTGGATGGCGGCTTGCGGATCTAGGCATCACCTCCCGCAAAGATAGGCTTGGGTTCAATCATGAAACGGCCTGGACGCCCAATCCAGGCCTCACCGTTCTCCTCGTTCGGAGTGCGTCAGCGCAAAGCTGTCAGATGCCGGACTAAGCGGTAAACCGCCAAGAAAGCCAATTCACAGGCTTTCGACACATCAAAATCGGATAACAAACACCTTGCCTACCGGGTCTTTCACTCGACGCTCTCGCTCGACCTGAACGTTGCTCCGATAATCCCAACGCTTGCTAAATCGATGTTCAAGGTGGGGGTGACTAGCGCTGCCCACCTATCACCACCGCTCTCCAGGCGAAGTTCATAGCCCCGCAATACCCGAGCCCGCACTTGTTGGATTGAGGCGGAATTTTACTGCGGCTTGATCCCGGGAATATTCGAGCAAACCTGATTGATACAGTAGCGGATGCAGGTATTGGTCTTATTTTTCTCTGGCATCGCAGGCATGACCGTTATATCAGGCATTTATGCCGGGGACTTGCTGTGAGCGGCTATATAGTCTAGCCACAGCAACCTCTCAGAAAACTCTTACAAGAACAATAGCAAATACCTATATAGCATTTAAAAGCCAAACAACGAACATACACACCCAAGCAGCTACCGCACAGTATCTCTTAAAAGAGAAACTGTGATGTCAACCAGGAATTCAAGGCGACATAACCTCCACCCAACAAGAGAAACAGAATTTAACAGCAAAACAGGAACACCTCATATATTGCACTATCCACACACTTAACCAAACGACATGAGAAATAACTGCATGCGAATTAAAATCATCGCTCTTACACTGCTGACAGGTTCCTCTATTGCAAGCATCGCTAATGCTGCGGACGGAACAATCAACTTTACGGGTACTATTCTCAGCGCGGCATGCACAGTGACGCCAGCGACTGGCACTCAGACAGTCCCACTTAATTCTGTCACCACGAGCAGCTTGAGCACCGCCGGTGTTACTTCGTCACCCACTAAATTCGATATCGTATTGACCAGTTGCCCTTCTACCGTCAGCACGGCCACCGTAAAGTTCGACGGCCCCACAGACAGTGACAACTCAAGCATCCTGAAACTTACGACTGAGCCAGGTGTCGCGACCGGTGTAGGCATCGCACTGTATGAAAAAGATGCCTCAACACAAATTCCGATCGGCACAAGCTCCAGCAGCAGCACGCTGTCCACCACCAGTGACACTACCTTTACTTTTTATGCCAAGTACATGGCTACCAAGGCGGTCACTTCAGGTCCGGCTAACGGCAGCACAGACTTCACTATCAACTACAACTAGCCCCCATTCATCGTGCATTGAGTAATTTCAATGCGTACTGACAACCTGTGCCTACCCCTTGCAAGGGGTAGGCACCCTGAGGAAAACCACACAATGCAATGGCTCACGTCCATCTGTATTACTCTAACTCTCGCCAGCCTGACTCATACTGCTTCGGCGGGAGTGGTAATAGGAGGCACTCGAGTTATTTATGACACCGCAAGAAAAGACTCTTCCTTCTCGGTAAGCAATACTGGAACATCAGAGCCTTATCTGATTCAGTCCTGGGTAGAAAACCTGCACGACAGCAATAAAGCCCCCTTTATCATAACGCCGCCCCTCTTTCGCCTTGACGCAGACCAGGAAAACACCCTGCGCATCATTCATACGGGAGGGCAGTTGCCCGCCGATAAAGAGTCGGCATTCTGGGTGAATGTAAAAACAATATCAGCCTCGGAGAAAAGCGATTCCAACCAGTTACAAATTTCGGTCAAAAGTCGAATCAAGGTTTTTTATCGTCCTACTGGTCTCCCTGGTGATGCGACCGAAGCTTACAAGGCATTGACCTTTACTCGCCAGGGCAGGCAGCTAAAAGTTAACAATCCAACGCCGTATCATGTTTCTTTTTTTCACGTCCGCGTGGGAGATAAAGAAATACAAAATGCCGGTATGGTTGCCCCACAAAAAACGCTCAGCTGGGAGATCCCTCCCGACGCGACCGGACCTGTCAGCTGGCAAGCCATCAACGATTACGGCGGAGTTTCCCCCACCGCAAGTGCCGCACTGCAGTAGCCAGGTACTTTGCATACTTTATTGTCCAGGCCACCCTAAACTTCACACAGCCAAGCGATAGCGACTGAGTTTCACTGCAGTCGTATCGAGGTCGTTCGCATGCAAAAAGCCCCTTTCTACCAGGCCCTTAAATTCCAGGTGCGCCAGCGTGCGCCACTCTTGCACTGCACTCACCTGACTTTATTGATCAGCATACCCGCAACATTAGAACTCGCCTTCCAGCCCTCTTCAGCATTTGCGCAGGAATACTTCAACCCCCACGCTCTGGAAATGGGTGATCCTGGACAAAAGCCCATCGACCTAGAGTACTTCGCCAACCAGGGCGGGCAACTACCAGGTCTATACAGTGTCGATATATATCTAAATGATAATCGGGTAGCCCATCGAGACGTAAACTTTGTGAGTATCGCTGGAACACTTCAACCCGAACTGACCTCACCTCAACTCCAGGAGATGGGAGTCAAGCTGGAAGCTTTCCCGGCATTGCAGCAACTGCCCTCAACAAGCGCAATCAGTACATTGTCAGACTACATCCCCTATGCCAGCAGCCGGTTCGATTTCAAACTGCAGCGGCTGGATATCAGCATCCCCCAAGCCGCACTCACAAGCCAGGCTCATGGCTACGTGGATCCTCAGCTATGGGATCAAGGCCTTTCAGCTGCACTGTTGAACTATAGTTTCAGCGGCTCCAACACGCTCAATAATAATAGCAACAATCGCTCAAAGACAAACGACAGCTATTATTTAAATTTACGCAGTGGCCTGAACTTGGGCGCGTGGAGGCTGCGTAATTATTCTACGTATAATTCACGTAACGGAAATAACAACTGGCAGAGCCTCGACACTTATGCGCAAAAGGATATTCAGTCACTAAAGGGGCAACTGACGTTGGGTGACAGCTCAACACCCAGTGACGTTTTCAACAGTGTGCTATACCGCGGTATTCAATTAAATTCGGACGACAACATGTACCCTGACAGTCTGAAAGGGTTTGCACCCGTTGTTCGAGGCATTGCCCAGAGTAATGCCCAGGTCACCGTGCGACAAAATGGCTACATTATTTATCAAACCTATGTCTCGGCGGGTGCGTTCACAATCACTGATTTGTATCCCACGTCCTCCAGTGGTGACTTGGAAATTGCAATCACCGAAAGTGATGGCACCGTACGCCTTTCAACTCAATCATTTTCTGCGGTACCTGTAATGCTACGTGAAGGGCGCCTGAAGTATTCAGTGACTGCAGGACAATATCGTTCCAACGCCAGCGCAGCCAGCAAACCAAGTTTTATGCAAAGCACGCTGATTTACGGACTGCCCTATGACTACACCCTCTATGGTGGCTTACTGGCATCTGGAAAATATAATGCAACGACTGTTGGTATTGGCCATACGCTGGAAGGTTGGGGGGCGGTATCTGTGGATGCTACACAGGCACACGCCAAACTACGCAACGGGTCCAGCCATCAAGGGCAGTCTTACCGCTTCCTCTATTCAAAAACCATTAACACCACTGACACTACCTTTACGTTGGCTGGATATCGCTACTCCACCAGCGGCTACTACGACTTTCAGGAAGCCAACGAAATTGACCCCGACAACTTCAATAATTGGCGCGGAACCAGTACTAAACGCAGCAAGACGCAGCTCAGCATCAACCAATCTTTTGGAGACAAAGGAAACTTCTATCTTAATGGATACCAGCAAAGCTTCTGGCGTCAAAACAAATATGAGCGCAGCCTGACGGCAGGTTATGACCTCAGTTACCGCAGCATCAACTACGGCTTGGCGTATACTTTCACCCAGACACCGCTTGATACTGGACGCAACAACAAAGACCAGCAACTTTCCTTCAAAGTTCAGTTCCCTTTGGGCAAGACACTCCCTAACAGTTGGGCCAGTTACAACTTCAACGCCAGCAAGCAAGGCAGCAGCGCTCATGATGTAGGCCTGAGCGGCACCACACTGGCAGACAACAACCTGAGCTACAGTATTCAACAGCGATACGCAAACCAAGGTGTCGGCAGTAGCGGTAATGCCAACGCAAACTACAAAGGCACCTATGGAGAAGCCAGGATTGGTTATAACTACGACACCCAATCGCAGCAAGTCAATTACAACTTGCAAGGCGGTATTGTAGCCCACCCTTATGGTGTCACGTTTTCACAACAACATGGTGAAACCATGGCCTTGGTTCGGGCACCTGACGCAGCGGGTGCCAAAGTAAAAAATACTACCGGTGTAAAAACCGACTCGCGTGGTTATGCTGTCGTGCCCTATCTCAGTACATACCGAAAAAACCGGGTAGCGCTTGACACAGCAACATTCACTGACGACGTTGATATTGAGATCAATACCAAAACGGTGACTCCTACCAAAGGTGCGCTTGTATTGGCAGACTTTAAGACTCGTGTTGGCAAGCGTGTATTGATTTCTTTGAGTCACGGCGGCAAGCCCGTACCTTTTGGCGCTACCGCGACACTGCTGGAGAACTCAATTCATACAAACAATGAGGGCGTTGTCGGCCTGGAGGGCGAGGTATACCTCAGCGGTGTGCCGCAGTCTGGAGCACTGCATGTAAAATGGGGGGATAAATCTGGCCAGCAATGCACGTCACACTTCACCTTGCCTGAACTGCTTGTAGAGCAAAACGCCATCCCCGCCATCAGCTCCCTTTCAAGCATCTGTCAATAGGCGGAAAACCATGATTCTTTCCAAATATAAAATCAGTGCCTTTATTGTAAAGCATAGAGGTCAGGCTATTTTCGGATTATTCTTTATTGCCTTTTCGAACATCGCCATCGCCAGCTGTTCTTTCTATAACGGGGCCACCTCAGAAGTAAGAAAAGATATCAATTTTGGTTCGGTAATTGTTCAGCGGGACAGTCCCGTTGGCACCGTATTGGCGACAACAAGCACCGGCCCATATCATAACGCCTATCCCTTTTTCGGGTGCAATACGAGTTGGACATACCGCTGGACAAATGAAATATTTACTGTTTTGAGCCCCATGACAAACCGAATATACAACACCAATATTGACGGGATCGGGATAAGCACAAATAATGAATCAAACACTTACATCGTACCGTATGACGAACCCCTAGGCGCCAACAATTATGTTTTCATCCCCCGCGGAATGCGCGTAAGACTTATCAAAACAAAGGCGGGTGCCGTAGGAGCAGGAAACCTTACCACCGGAAGAATTGCCAGAGCTTCCATTGTTGGAAACTTCTATACCGCCAACATCACATTAGTGGGCGTTAATACTATTGTTCCCGTTGCCTGCTCTGTCACCAGTGCTTCCATCAACGTTCCGATGGGCGATGGAATACCGATGAGCACTTTTACTGGGCCCGGTAGCGTCGCCGCCGAAATACCATTCGCCATAGAGCTAAATTGCGATGCAAACACTCGTGTACAGGTCAAACTGGACGGCAGCCCCCATGCGTCTGCCGTTGAGGGTGTATTGGCGCTGAACTCCACACCTTCCGGGACCATGGCCAAGGGCATAGGTTTACAATTACTTCACAACAGTACGCCTGTAAAGCTGGCGACTAATATTACCGTAGGGACCGTCACGAACGAAGGCAACTACTCGATCCCACTGACGGCCCGGTATTATCAGACCGGCGCAAGCGTAAGTGGTGGCGTGGCAAACAGCACGGCAACATTTACCCTGACCTACAACTGATACCTTAAGTCGATGGTTGCATCTAGATATCAGGTCAGAACCTTAGTTTTTGAGGGAGAGCCCTGCCTCTAATGAGGCAGGCATTGGTGAATTTCAACATCCTTGGAATTCAAATGGGTGTTTTCTGATTCCCCACAAAATCCAAGCCCGCCCTCTCAAGTCATGCCGTACGGTTTTACTACCAGACCACGCCAAACCCTACGGTATAGCGGGTCTTGTTGAGGGCGTTATCAGAGCCACTCGAGCTGCCAATCAGGTCTTTCTCGGCCTTTAGATTCAGCGATGCCCATTCCGTGACCTTGTAACGCAAGCCGATTTCGGAATCGAGACTGTAGTCCGACTCCCCTTCCAGCGACTTGCCCAATTCACCATTGGTAAAAAACGAGACTGTTTTGCCCATCAGGTAACGGTTGTAATCCCACTTCATGGCCAGCGAGTAGAAGTTGTCTTTCTTACCGTCAGAGTATTCGTAATCAGTGCGATTGAGCAGTGAGCCCAGCGAGAATGCGCCCAATTCGTCATCCCAGAACTGGTAGCCGGGGCCGGTACCGACTGTTCGCTGACGGGAAATGTCTTCCACCCGGTCACGGTTATAGGTCAAACGACCTTGCCAGTACCACTTGTCGCTGATGAAGTAATCCAGCGCGTACTCGGCAGTCCAGTTATCCGTGGTTACCACATCGTTCTGAAACTCGCGGTTGTACTCACCCTCTGCGTGATGACGCCAGGCGCCGTGGCGGGCAGTGGTCTTGAAATCGAGATCGTAGTCGTCGGTATCCTTGTCCGCCCGTTTGTAGTCCATCGCCACATCAACATTGCCTTTCCAGACCATGTCTTCGACCAGCGGTTTGGGCTTGATGAGTTGCTGGATACTGGCCAGAGCTACGGTTTTCGGTGCTTCACCGTTGACCAGGGTTACGCTGCCGTCTTCGGCCGCCTGCAATGACTTGGCCTTTTCACCGGTCCAGGCATCCTGCTTGACCAGCAATTCCTGATCACTTTCCAGGGTCTTGACCTGCTTCCAGTCAATGGGCACGGCCCCCGCATACTCGGTCTGAATCAGTAATTTGCCGCCATCAAAGACTTTGATCTTGCCGCTCAGGCGGTCGCCGTTTTTCAACCACACCGTATCGGCAAACACGGGCGCAGCAAGGCACATGACAACAAGGCATAACAGGGTTCTGGACAACATAAGCGGATGCGAAACTCAGAAAAACGGAAGAATGCCGGCATTATCCGGATGGATACGCCCTTGAGGAAGAAAGACCGACTCATTGTGCCGGAGTTCATTCTATAGTTCTGTAACAACCCCCATCTTGACCAGAAGTGTCCCTTGAATACACTGCCAGACATTCTTCAAACTCCCGCCGAGATTCGGCGCACGGCGCTGTATTCAACCTTGATGATGGTGCCTGCAGGTTATGTGGTTACTTACGGGCAACTCGCCGAAGCGGCGGGTCTGGGTCGCGCAGCGCGCTGGGTTGGGCGAACGCTCAGCCAGCTCCCCGACGATACACGCCTGCCGTGGCACCGGGTGCTCGCCGCCGGTGGTCGTATCAGTCTGCCTGCAGGTAGCCCGTCTGGTGATGAACAGCGCGCGCGTTTGCGGGCAGAAGGCTTGAGCATCATGAATAATCGCGTGGATATGCGACGCCATGGCTGGCGCCAGATAGAGCACTGCGGTTAGAGTGCGCCCTTTGTTTCCGCAACCAGAGGCAGACTCCAGTCCATGCCCCGTAAAACCTGGCGCGAAGCGCTAGCTGCGTATTCCAGCCCCTCGACCCTAGTGCTGTTGCTGCTCGGTTTTGCCGCCGGCTTGCCGTACATGCTGGTGTTTTCAACCCTTTCCGTCTGGTTGCGCGAAGCCGGTGTGGCCCGCGAAACCATTGGCTATGCCAGCCTGATCGGGCTGGCATACGCCTTCAAATGGGTGTGGTCGCCGCTGCTGGACCAATGGCGCCTGCCATTACTCGGCAAACTTGGCCGGCGTCGCTCATGGCTGGTGCTGTCACAGTCGCTGGTTATCCTGGGCCTGATCGGCATGGGCTTTTGTGACCCGCAAAAACATCTGTCCTGGCTGATTGCCATTGCGGTTGTAGTGTCTTTCGCTTCGGCGACCCAGGACATTGCCGTCGATGCCTATCGCCTGGAAATCGCCGAAGACAACCGGCAGGCCGCGCTCGCCGCCAGTTACATGTCCGGTTATCGCGTAGCGGCCCTGCTGGCCACGGCGGGCGCCCTGTTCTTTGCCGAAGGCTTCGGTTCGACGGGCTTCAACTACAAACATTCGGCCTGGACCGGCACCTACGTGCTGTTCGGCCTGCTGATGGTCCCCGCACTGCTCACCACCCTGTTTATGCGCGAACCGCCGGTACCGTTGCGCACCCAGCTGTCGGCCGGGCGCTACAGCTTTGGCCATCAGCTGGCGTCAGTTTTTGTACTGATCGTACTGCTGGTATCTGTCCCGGCCATGTTCACCCAGCTCTACAACACCGATTTTGCTGGCGTGTTGTTTGAAGGGGTCAGCCCGCTAAACCTGATACTGGAAGACCGGGCGTTTCTACGCGCCATCCTGTACACCCTGCTCACCGTGTTGTGCCTTTCATCCATCGGACGACGCGGCCTGGCTCCGGTTCTGACCCCGGTTAATGACTTTATCGTTCGGTATCGCTGGCAAGCCCTGCTACTGCTGGGGTTGATTGCCACCTACCGCATGTCGGACACGGTCATGGGCGTAATGGCCAACGTGTTCTATATCGACCAGGGTTTTACCAAGGATCAGATTGCAGGTGTCAGCAAGATTTTCGGCCTGATCATGACCCTTGTCGGTGCGGGCATGGGCGGCTTGTTGATCGTGCGTTTCGGCATTTTGCCAATTCTGTTGATCGGTGGTGCAGCATCGGCAGGCACCAACCTGCTGTTCATGTTGCTGGCCGATATGGGCCCGAACCTGCAGATGCTGATTGTCACCATTTCCCTCGACAACTTCAGCTCTGGCCTCGCCACCTCCGCATTCGTAGCCTACCTGTCCAGTCTGACCAACCTCAAATTCTCCGCCACCCAGTACGCCCTGCTCAGCTCGATCATGCTGCTGCTACCGCGCTTGATGGGCGGTTACTCGGGGGTCATGGTCGAGAAGTTCGGGTATCACAACTTCTTTATCATTACCGCGGTGATGGGCATCCCGACGCTGCTGCTGATTGCCTTGCACTGGTATCAGGAGAGCCGCCGGGCCCGGCAAAAGCCCGTTGTCGACCTGGAAAAGGCCCAATAAACACGAGGGGGAGCACACCTCCCCCACCCGCCCTGTACGCAGGCAGATCTCGCCCGTACAATGCCGAGTCATTTCTAGTCATCAGCAACGGCACCGGCTAACCATGCGCACCAGTCAATATTTGCTCGCCACACAGAAAGAAACGCCTTCAGATGCGGTCGTTATCAGCCATCAGCTGATGCTGCGCGCAGGCATGATTCGCAAACTTGCTTCGGGCCTCTACACCTGGCTGCCCATGGGCCTGCGGATCATGCGCAAGGCCGAAGCCATTGTTCGCGAAGAAATGAACGCTGCAGGCGCTCTGGAAGTGCTGATGCCGAGTATCCAGCCAGCTGAGTTGTGGCAGGAATCCGGCCGTTGGGAAGAGTACGGCCCTGAACTGTTGCGCCTTAAAGACCGCCACGGTCGCGAGTTCTGCGTGGGCCCGACCCACGAAGAAGTGATCACCGACCTGTGCCGCAACGAGTTGAACAGCTACAAACAGCTGCCAATCAACCTGTACCAGATCCAGACCAAATTCCGTGACGAAATCCGCCCGCGCTTCGGCTTGATGCGCGGCCGCGAATTCATCATGAAGGACGCCTACTCCTTCCACGCAGACACCGCTTCGCTGCAGGTCACCTATGACCGTATGCACCAGGCCTACTGCAACGTGTTCACCCGCCTGGGCCTGAACTTCCGCCCGGTTGAAGCCGACAACGGCTCCATCGGCGGTGCCGGCTCCCACGAGTTCCACGTTCTGGCTGAATCCGGCGAAGACGATATCGTGTTCAGCAATGGTTCCGACTACGCGGCCAACATCGAAAAAGCCGAAGCCGTACCCGCCGAAACGTCACGTCCTGCCGCCACCCAGGAGCTGCGCCTGGTAGACACGCCGGACGCCAAGACCATCGCGCAATTGGTTGATGGCTATGACCTGCCAATCGAAAAGACCGTCAAGACCCTGATCGTTCACGCCGCCGAAGCTGGCAAACTGATCGCTCTGGTGATCCGTGGCGATCACGAACTCAACGAAATCAAGGCTGCCAACCATCCGCTGGTGCACAGCCCGCTGGTCATGGCCTCGGATGCCGAACTGCGTGACGCCATCGGCGCCGGCGCTGGCTCCCTGGGCCCGCTGAACCTGCCACTGCCATGCATCATTGATCGCTCGGTCGAGCTGATGAGCGACTTCGGTGTGGGTGCCAATATCGACGACAAACACTACTTCGGCGTGAACTGGGAGCGCGACCTGCCAGTACCGACCGTTGCCGACCTGCGCAACGTGGTGGCCGGCGACCCTAGCCCGGACGGCAAAGGCACGCTGGAAATCAAGCGCGGTATCGAAGTGGGTCACATCTTCCAGCTGGGCACCAAGTACAGCGAAGCCATGAAGTGCCAGGTACTGGGCGAAAACGGCAAGCCGGTCACCCTGGCCATGGGCTGCTACGGCATTGGTGTTTCCCGCGTGGTTGCCGCAGCCATCGAGCAGAACAACGACGAGCGTGGCATTATCTGGAGCGATGCCCTGGCCCCGTTCCAGGTTGCCCTGGTGCCGCTGCGCTACGAAACCGAAGCCGTACGTGAAGCTACCGACACGCTCTATGCCGAACTGACTGCAGCTGGCTTTGAAGTGCTGCTGGACGATCGCGACAAGAAAACCAGCCCCGGCATCAAGTTCGCAGACATGGAACTGATCGGCATCCCGCACCGGATCGTGGTCAGCGACCGTGGCCTGGCTGAAGGCAATCTGGAATACAAGAGCCGCACCGAAGCAGAGCCGCAAGCCCTGCCCGTTGCTGATGTGCTTGCCTTCCTTCAGGCCCGTATCGCTCGCTGAAACCAGATAGAGACGCCATGTTCACTCGAAACACCTTGACCCTCGGGGGCGCCGCCATGTGCGGCGCCCTGCTGCTGAGCGGCTGTGCCAATCACATGTCGCAACGCAGCGAGCACGAGGAACGCATCGAGCGCAAACTGCTCGCCCACAGCCTGCAGATCGATGTCGGCTCGCCAACTGTGCTTGAGCTGCCGCAACGTCGTGTGCGCATCAATGAACAGAAGACCTTCGAGGTCACCGAGTTCGATGTCACACGTCATTACGACCGCTACACCCCATACCAACCCTGGCGCGAAGTCTACGAGATTCCGCTGGGCGCGGTGGCTATTGTCGCCGGGGTAGGTGCCAATGTGCTTAATGTGTTCATGTTCGGGCAACTGCCTGACAGCGTAACCAAAGACTGGATCAACTACGGCTTTGCAGGGGTAAACCCGGCGATGAACGTGCAGTCCCATGGCCGCGCCGAGCAGAACCTGGCGGGGATTGATGATGTTCAGCGTGACAAGCGCCTGGAATATTCAAGCCTGCCCTGGGCCGAACGCCCGGTGGTGATCAAGGCTGGCAAACAGACCCACGAGCTGACCACAGACCGCAATGGCGTGCTGCGCCTCAACCTGCTGGACAGCCCTTTTGCCGAACAGGATCTCAATCACGTCGGCAAGCTGACCATCATGGTGGAAGACGCCCAGGACGAAACCCATTCCGATTCGACCCTGTCGATCAGCAGTCACCTGCGTGGCAAGCTGCTCGAAGCACATAACCTGATCTACGACGACCTGGAGGGTGACGACGTCAACCAATGGGTACATCGGGTCAAACGCCTGTCGGAACTTGGGCTGGAAGAAGAAGCCAGCGAACTGGAACAAAGCCTGATCGAACTCACGCGCAACGATCCTGAGTTGCAACGTGAATTCCTTCAATCCTTGACCAAAAATGCCGGGAGACTGGTAGCGGATCCCGGCGTCAGCTGACGCAACTCTGACATGTGGGAGCGGGCTTGCTCGCGATGATATGGCTGCGGTTTTCTTGACAGACCGCACGCCAGCATCGCGAGCAAGCCCGCTCCCCCAACCAGCAAACCAGCCTACCCCTTGAACAGCTCCAGCTGCTCAAAACCACTGTTCAAATCATGCAAACGCACGCCCAGCCCGAGCAATCGCACGGGCCTGGCACCGCGCGCAAACGCCTGGCTCAACAACCCCTGATAACTCTCAAGGTCGCGCCCGGCACCGGACTGCTCCAGCGTGGTCTGGGTAAAGTCATGGAACTTCACTTTGACAAACGGCTTGCCGGGGCGATAACTGCTGTCGATACGGCCAATACGCCGGTTCAGGGTCTCTAGCAACTCCGGGAGTTTCTCCAGGCAAGAGGCCAGATCTGGCAGGTCAGTATCGTAAGTGTTTTCCACGCTGACTGACTGACGCCGACTGTCACTTTGCACCGGACGCTCATCAATCCCCTGCGCCAACCCCCACAACCTCTCACCAAAACTGCCGAATTCCCGCACCAGAGCCAGTTTGTTCCAATCACGCAGTTGCAGGCAGGTTTCGATACCCAGGCGCCCAAGCTTGTCCGCCGTGACTTTGCCCACGCCATGCAGCTTATTGACCGGCAAGGCAGACACGAAATCATCAACCTGATCAGGGGTGATCACGAACAAGCCGTTGGGCTTGCGCCAGTCACTGGCAATTTTGGCCAGAAACTTGTTGGGGGCCACCCCGGCCGACACCGTGATATGCAACTGATTGGAAACGCGCCGGCGGATGTCCTGAGCTATGCGCGTGGCACTGCCGGCAAAATGCGGGCTGTCGGATACATCCAGATAGGCTTCATCCAGAGACAGCGGCTCAATCAGCTCGGTGTAGTCGCGCAAGATGCCGTGAATCTCTTTGGACGCTTCTTTATAAGCATCCATCCTGCCATTGACGATAACCAGGTCCGGGCACAGCTTGAGCGCATGCCGTGACGCCATTGCCGAGCGCACGCCATAAGCCCGAGCTTCATAATTACAGGTCGAGATGACCCCGCGCCGATCAGCCGAGCCCCCGACAGCCATCGGCTTGTTTGCCAGGCTCGGGTCATCACGCATCTCAATAGCGGCATAGAAACAGTCACAGTCGACGTGGATGATTTTGCGCTGCGTCATGTAAGGCGGTGTTCTTCAAGGAGGTAGGCAATACTCGGCGCAAGTATGTCACCGCGAACTGTATATAGCACCAGTAGTCTTGATTCTCCCCGACAGACGCGGGAAAAATCGCAGCTGAATTGTTTTTTTCAATCGAATCTCTACCCTCAATAGAGCTACACCCCATACGGAACAGGGCCTGCAGGTCTTTTTATAGCTGTATTTTCTAGCTAAGCAATTGACGCATAACGAATTTTTCTAAATTAACGTTTGACAGCCCAGCGTATCGCTGTAGAATCCACCCCACAGACGCGGGATGGAGCAGTCTGGTAGCTCGTCGGGCTCATAACCCGAAGGTCGTCGGTTCAAATCCGGCTCCCGCAACCAAACATCGAAAAAGGCTACTCGAAAGAGTGGCCTTTTTTGTGCGCGTGTGTTTTGTGCTGCCACCCACCCCGTAGCAGCTGCTACGGACCGAACTGCCCATATCCAAAATCAATGCCAGCTTTGATCTTATTTAACTCATTTATACATTAAAGGTTGACTCCCCCGCCCATCACTGTAAAGTGCGCCCCACAGACGCGGGATGGAGCAGTCTGGTAGCTCGTCGGGCTCATAACCCGAAGGTCGTCGGTTCAAATCCGGCTCCCGCAACCAAACATTAAAAGGCTGCTCGAAAGAGTGGCCTTTTTTGTGCCCGGGTGTTTTTACCCTCCTCCTGCCAAATGCAGAGAATGGATTAAAACCGGGTATTTCAAGCGGTTACGTGATTTAAGGGTTGACACCTTAACGATTCGCTGTAGAATCCACCACACAGACGCGGGATGGAGCAGTCTGGTAGCTCGTCGGGCTCATAACCCGAAGGTCGTCGGTTCAAATCCGGCTCCCGCAACCAAACATCAAAAAAGGCTACTCGAAAGAGTGGCCTTTTTTGTGCGCGCTCGAAAAGTCAGGGGCAAGCGTTTATTGACATTAAACGTCATATTTCTGAAAGTCCGTTCATCTATGCTGCCCGCCAACAATTACCCTTTTTTCTCAGACCAATCCTGAACCTCAGGCAAACGGCTGAACACATTTAGAAATATTTTGACCAAAAGGATTGGTAACTTGAGCCTATGCCTCCATCCTATCGCGCACGATCCACGAGGTGATTGATGCCCGATAACTCGCCAGAACCCAAAGAAGCCGTTACAGCAGCCCACCCCATAGCCGCGACCCGTTTGCGCTGGCTGGATTTGCTGAGCAAGTATCGCCAGCCCATTGGGCTCGCGCTCACGCTGCTGTTATTTGCAATAGCACTGATTGCGTGTCGCCATCTGTTAAGCGAACTTGACCTGTACGCCCTGCATGACTCGATCCTCGAAGTTCCCAAGCCCGCCCTCTTCGGTGCCGTGGCTGCGACTGCCGCGGGCTTTATCATCCTGCTCGGTTATGAGTGGTCAGCCAGCCGCTATGCGGGGGTAAAACTGCCACCCAAAACCCTGGCACTGGGCGGCTTTACCGCCTTTGCCATTGGCAATGCCATCGGCCTGTCGCTGCTGTCCGGCGGCTCTGTGCGGTATCGCCTTTATGCCCGGTATGGCGCGGGGGCGTCAGAAGTCGCCCATATGACTCTGTTTGCCAGCCTGTCGCTGGGCTGCGCCCTGCCACCGCTGGCGGCACTGGCCACATTGAGCAATTTGCCCGCAGCCTCCGCCGCCCTGCATATCCCGGCCTGGATATTGGGTGCTATCGCTTTTGCGGTGCTGGCCCTGTTTGCCTTGCTGGCAATAGGAATCTACCGCCGACGCCTGCCCGAGCAGCCGATCCCGGACAACCTGCTGGTCAAGGCCGGGCGCCGCACATTACGCCTGCCAAGTGCGCGCCTGACCTTGCTGCAACTGGTCATTACCGCTCTGGACGTCGCGGCCGCCGCCACGGTGCTCTATCTGCTGCTGCCTGAAGCACCGCCCTTCGGCGCATTTATGCTGGTTTACCTGCTGGCCCTGGCGGCCGGCGTGCTCAGCCACGTCCCCGGCGGTGTCGGGGTGTTTGAGGCAATCTTGCTGGCAGCCTTCGCCGACAAGCTCGGCGCCGCACCATTGGCGGCAGCCCTGCTGCTGTATCGCATGATCTATGTGATTCTGCCGCTGCTGATTGCCTGCCTGATGCTGCTGATGACCGAAGCTCAGCGCCTGATTCACACCCGCCAAAGCCTGCGGGTTGCGTCAGGCCTGGCCGCTCCGGTACTGGCCGTGCTGGTATTCATGTCCGGCGTGGTTTTGCTGTTCTCCGGCGCCACACCGGAAATCGACACGCGCCTCGAACACATCGGTTTTCTGATCCCCCATCGCCTGGTCGACGCTTCGCACTTTGGCGCCAGCCTGATCGGCGTGCTCTGCCTGCTTTTGGCCCAAGGCTTGCGCCGCCGCCTGTCCGCCGCCTGGATGCTGACCACTATCCTGTTGCTGGTCGGCGCCGTGCTGTCCCTGCTGAAAGGCTTCGACTGGGAGGAAGCCACTATCCTGGTTCTCACCGCCAGCCTGCTGGGCCTGTTCCGCCGCTCTTTCTACCGCCCGAGCCGCCTGACCGAACTGCCCTTTTCACCGCTATATCTGGTGGCCAGTGTCTGCGTACTGGGTGCCTCGATCTGGTTGCTGTTGTTCGCCTATCAGGACGTTCCTTATAGCCATCAACTGTGGTGGCAGTTCACCCTTGACTCGGACGCACCACGGGGCCTGCGCTCGCTGCTGGGTGCCGCGGTACTGCTGGTGGTCGTATCCCTGACCTGGTTGCTGCGCACCGCCCGCCCGGTGATCCACCTGCCCGATGCCACCGAACTGGAAAAGGCCGGCAAGATCATCCTTGCCTCCGACCAGCCCGACGGCGGCCTCGCGCTGACCGGCGACAAGGCCTTGCTGTTCCACCCCGACGACAACGCCTTCCTGATGTACGCTCGCCGCGGGCGCAGCCTGGTGGCGCTGTACGACCCGATCGGACCGCCCCAGCAACGTGCCGAGTTGATCTGGCAGTTTCGCGACCTGTGCGACACCGTCCATGCCCGCCCCGTGTTCTATCAGGTACGCGCCGAGAACCTGCCGTTCTATATGGACATCGGCCTGACCGCGATCAAGCTCGGTGAAGAAGCCCGGGTCGACTTGCACCGCTTTGATCTCGAAGCCAAGGGCAAAGAGATGAAGGACCTGCGCTACACCTGGAACCGTGGCACCCGTGACGGCCTGTCACTGGAAATCCACGAACCGGGTGAGGCACCAATGGATGAGCTCAAGGTCATTTCCGACGCCTGGCTCACCGGCAAGAATGTGCGGGAAAAAGGCTTCTCACTCGGGCGCTTCAGCGAGGACTACATCAAGCACTTTCGCATCGCGATCATTCGCTTTGAAGGCAAGCCGGTGGCCTTTGCCAACCTGCTTGAGACCCACAGCCATGAGCTGTCGAGCCTCGACCTGATGCGTGCCCACCCCGACGCCCCAAAACTGACCATGGAATTCATGATGGTCGGCCTGATTCAGCATTATAAAAAGCATGGATACGCCCGTTTCAGCCTGGGAATGGTACCTCTGTCCGGCCTGCAACCGCGTCGCGGCGCACCCTTGACCCAACGTTTGGGTTCGATGCTGTTCCAGCGCGGCGAGCACCTGTACAACTTCCAGGGTTTGCGTCGCTTTAAAGACAAATTCCAGCCCGACTGGGAACCTCGTTATATGGCCGTACCCGCCGGACTTGATCCGCTGGTGGCACTGGCTGATACCGCCGCCCTGATTGCAGGCGGCTTGACTGGATTGGTGAAACGTTAATGAAACATCGTTCCTGGCGGTTTTTGTTGCTTGCCTTGATAGTTCTGGTCGCCCTGGCAGCAGGCGGCTATTGGTGGTGGAATCGCCCGGCTCCGGAACCGACGATTGAACACCTGGGCCAGAGCGATGGCTCGACCTTGACCAGGGTCACACCCGGACAGAGAGCCCAGGCCCGGGTGGTGATTGCCACTCCGGCCGAAGAAGCCCTGAACGACAAGCAACTCATGGCCCTGAGCCGCGCAGGCAAGGCGCAACTGGTGCAAGTGATCCTGCCCAAGGACGACTGCACCCTGCAACAGCAAGCACTGCAAACCGCGCTACAGCAGCTCAAGGGGCCTGCAACCCTGGTCAGCGGCATAGGCCCTGGGGCCACTCTGGCCTGGCGCTGGCTGGCCGCGCAAACCAACGACAAGGCGCAAGCCGTATCGGTGGGTTTCAAGCTGGAAGAACCCGGCTGCACACTGCCCGTTCCGAAAACTGCCACCCACGGTAACTGGCTGGTGGCCTGGAACGACAACCCTGATGACCCGAGCGCGGCTTTTGTACGCGATCAACCGAATGCGCAGACCAGCATCAGCGACTACGACATTCACTACCCACAAGTCCTGAGCAACGAGCTGCGCAAAATCCTGGTGGGCGATGAAAACGGCGGGCTGAGCATGCCGGTGGTCGAAGTACCTGCCGGCCAGCAAAACAGCACCGTGACCCTGTTCCTCTCCGGTGATGGAGGCTGGCGGGATCTGGACCGTGACGTGGCGGGCGAGATGGCCAAGATTGGCTACCCGGTGGTGGGCATCGACATGCTGCGCTACTACTGGCAGCACAAGACCCCCGAGCAAAGCGCCACCGACCTCACCGAGCTGATGCAGCACTACCGGCAAAAATGGGGCACCCAGCGCTTTGTACTGGTGGGCTATTCGTTTGGTGCAGATGTTTTGCCGGCCACCTACAACCGCCTGCCTGAAGCGGAGCAAAAGCGTGTCGACTCGATCATGCTGCTGGCCTTTGCCCGCAGCGGCAGTTTTGAGATCCATGTCGATGGCTGGCTGGGCAAGGCTGGCGCAGAAGCGGATACCGGCGAAGAAATGTCCAAGCTGCCAGCCAGTAAAGTCGTGTGCATCTATGGCGCAGAAGAAGTCGATGAAAGCGGCTGCACTGCCAAGACCGCGGTCGGCGAAAGCCTCAAGCTGCCCGGCGGCCATCACTTCGACGAGAATTACCCGGCCCTCGCCCAGCGCCTGGTGGACCTGATCAAGAAACATCAGGCGACGGCCCAATAAGTCAGCCTTTGTGGGAGCGGGCTTG
The DNA here is from genome assembly GCF_049896805.1 of Pseudomonas sp. TWR1-1-3. Classification (NCBI taxonomy): domain Bacteria; kingdom Pseudomonadati; phylum Pseudomonadota; class Gammaproteobacteria; order Pseudomonadales; family Pseudomonadaceae; genus Pseudomonas; species Pseudomonas sp. TWR1-1-3. The sequence goes on from NZ_JAFCUZ010000002.1 coordinate 442,852, forward strand.
CCCGCGATAGCAACGACTCGATCTGCCAGATACACCGAGCCGCCTGCATCGCGAGCAAGCCCGCTCCCACAGTTACAGGCCCCGGCTTAACCAAAAAAGCCCCGACTCTCGCGAGCCGGGGCTTTTTTATTGCGCCTGGACGGGTTTACATCTCGACCTGCGTCCCCAGCTCAATCACCCGGTTAACCGGCAGCTTGAAGAAGCGCAGGTTGCTATTGGCATTCTTGAGCATAAAGGCGAACAAGGCTTCACGCCAACGCGCCATGCCCACCAGTTTGGAGGTAATCACTGTCTCACGGCTAAGGAAGTAAGTGGTGCGCATCGGGCTGAAATCCAGCTCATCAAGATGGCACAGCTTCAGCGCCTCAGGCACATCCGGTTCATCCATAAAGCCAAAGTGCAGGATCACCCGGAAGAACCCGTCACCATAGGCGTCCACCTCGAACCGTCGCGAAGCGGGCACTCGCGGCGAGTCTTCGTTGACCACCGTCAGTAATACCACCTGCTCGTGCAGCACCTGGTTGTGCAGCAAGTTGTGCAACAGCGCATGAGGCACGGCATCCGGGCGCGCGGTCAGAAACACCGCCGTACCCTTCACCCGATGCGGCGGCTGCACCCGGATGCTACTGATAAACAGCGGCAGCGGCAGCGCGCTTTCGTCAAGACGATCCACCAGTAGTTGCTTGCCGCGGCGCCAGGTGGTCATCAGGACAAACAGCACTATGCCCGCCAGCACCGGAAACGCCCCGCCCTGGAAGATTTTCGGCACGTTGGCAATAAAGAACAGACCGTCCACCAGCAAAAAGCCGATCAACACGGGCACGGCCAGAACAGGTGGCCACTTCCACAACAGCAACATCACTGCCGACACCAGAATACTGGTAATCAGCATGGTCCCTGTGACCGCCACCCCATAAGCCGAAGCCAGGGCACCCGAAGACTCAAAGCCCAGCACCAGCAAAATCACCCCGACCATCAGCGACCAGTTCACCGCGCCAATGTAGATCTGGCCCTGTTCGGCGCTTGAGGTGTGCTGGATATGCATGCGCGGGATATAACCCAGCTGAATTGCCTGATGGGTCAGGGAGAAGGCTCCGGAAATCACGGCCTGGGAGGCAATCACCGTCGCCAGCGTGGCCAGCCCGACCAAAGGAATCAACGCCCAGGCCGGCGCCAGCAGATAGAACGGGTTGCGCGCTGCCTCAGGATTTTCCAGCAGCAAGGCGCCCTGGCCAAAGTAGTTGAGCACCAGCGCGGGCAACACCAGGATGAACCAGGCCCGGGCTATTGGCTTGCGACCAAAGTGGCCCATATCGGCATACAGTGCCTCGGCGCCGGTCAGCGCCAGCACCACGGCACCCAGAATGGCAACGCCCATGCCCGGGTGAGAAACAAAGAACCGCACGCCCCATAGCGGGTTCAGCGCATTGAGCACTTCAGGGTGCTGAACGATACCGTGGATCCCCAGGCCGCCCAGCACCACAAACCACACCACCATGACCGGCCCGAACAGCTTGCCGATACTGGCCGTGCCATGGCGCTGAATCAAAAACAGCAGCACCAGCACAATCAAGGCCAACGGCACGACCCAATGCTCCAGGCCGTCGAATGCCAGCTCAAGCCCTTCTACGGCGGATAGCACCGAGATCGCCGGGGTAATCATGCTGTCGCCGTAAAACAGTGCCGCACCGATCAACCCCAGGATCACCAGCACCGAACGCAACTTCGGATAAGGCGACGCCGCACGCCTGGCCAGTGCGGTCAGGGCCATGATGCCACCCTCCCCTTCGTTGTCGGCGCGCAGGATAAACAGCACGTACTTGATCGAGACCACCCAGATCAGCGACCAAAGAATCAGCGCCAAAATACCGAAGACACCGTCATGGTTGACCTGCACACCATAGCCGCCGGAAAACACCTCTTTGAGGGTGTACAACGGGCTGGTACCGATATCGCCGTACACCACTCCGACCGCTGCAACCAGCATCCCGATAGGCTTGGCCTTCGAGTGACCGTCTTCTGCCGCCTGACTGCTTGCCTGCCCCATCAACCACTCCTACGACCATTGACCGCGTTTCTTAATGGCTTGCGCTACATTTGATCAGCAGCATGCGCTGATTTCCCGAGTGTTAGCTACGGCTCCTGCCTACAAAATCACGTTAGTTAAAAACCCTGCTTTCGCAACGGCGCGCAGCATAGCGCAGCACTCGTCGCAAATCCCCGTATAACGCTGGTCAAGTGCGTTGACCATAGCTAAAATTGCGCACTTTTTTTGATCAGAGGCGCAATAAGCGCCCGTTCGTCGTGCAGCCTTTACGGGCATGTAACGTCACTACATACCGAGGTTCGCCATGTCCACCGTTACCACCAAGCCAGCCAACCCAAAGGTTGGCTTTGTTTCCCTGGGTTGCCCGAAAGCACTGGTCGACTCCGAGCGCATCCTTACGCAACTGCGCATGGAAGGCTATGACGTCGTCTCAACCTATCAGGACGCCGACGTCGTGGTGGTCAACACCTGCGGCTTTATCGACAGCGCCAAGGCCGAATCCCTGGAAGTGATCGGCGAAGCCATCAAGGAAAACGGCAAGGTCATCGTGACCGGCTGCATGGGTGTCGAAGAAGGCAATATCCGCGACGTGCACCCAAGCGTACTGGCCGTGACCGGCCCGCAGCAGTACGAGCAGGTCGTCAACGCCGTGCACCAGGTAGTGCCGCCGCGCCAGGATCACAACCCGCTGATCGACCTGGTGCCGCCACAGGGCATCAAGCTGACGCCACGTCACTACGCCTACCTGAAGATTTCCGAAGGCTGCAACCACAGCTGCAGCTTCTGCATCATCCCGTCGATGCGCGGCAAGCTGGTCAGCCGCCCGGTGGGTGACGTGCTCGACGAAGCCCAGCGCCTGGTCAAGGCCGGCGTCAAAGAGCTGCTGGTGATTTCCCAGGACACCAGCGCCTACGGCGTTGACGTCAAATACCGCACCGGCTTCTGGAACGGTGCTCCAGTCAAGACGCGCATGACCGAGCTGTGCGAAGCCTTGAGCTCGCTGGGCGTATGGGTGCGTCTGCACTACGTTTACCCGTACCCGCACGTTGACGAACTGATCCCGCTGATGGCCGCCGGCAAAATCCTGCCGTATCTGGACATCCCGTTCCAGCACGCCAGCCCGAAAGTGCTCAAGGCCATGAAACGCCCGGCGTTTGAAGACAAAACCCTGGCCCGGATCAAGAACTGGCGTGAAATCTGCCCGGAACTGATCATCCGTTCGACCTTTATCGTCGGCTTCCCGGGTGAAACCGAAGAAGACTTCCAGTACCTGCTCGACTGGCTGACCGAAGCTCAACTGGATCGCGTGGGTTGCTTCCAGTACTCGCCGGTAGAAGGCGCACCTGCCAACCTGCTGGACGCGGCCATCGTGCCGGATGACGTCAAACAGGATCGCTGGGATCGCTTTATGGCCCATCAACAGGCCATCAGCGCAGCACGCCTGCAGATGAAGATCGGCAAGGAAATCGAAGTCCTGATCGATGAAGTCGACGAGCAAGGCGCTGTAGGCCGCTGCTTCTTCGATGCCCCGGAAATCGACGGCAACGTATTTATTGCGACCGAAAAAGATATCAAGCCGGGTGACAAGATCATGTGCCGCGTCACCGACGCCGACGAATATGACCTGTGGGCTGAAGTGATCTAATTCGCGACTGCCTCGCAAAAAGCCCTGCCGCTCTCGCGCCAGGGCTTTTTTTACGGCTATCGTAAACCCATTGCCTTCCACACCTGTGTCAGGAGACACGCTCGATGCAACAACAATGGGTCATTAATACCCCACGTCTTACGGACTTCGCCGAACTAACCGACGTATGGGAAGCATCTGTTCGTGCCACCCATGATTTTTTACCTGACAGCTATATTCAACTTCTGCGCGGCCTGGTCAAAGACCAATATCTGGACGCCGTCATGCTGATCTGCTGCAAGGACCCGGTCAGCAAACGCATTACCGGCTTTGCCGGAGTCGCGGCCGGCAAAGTTGAAATGCTGTTTGTTCACCCGGATTACCGGGGGCAAGGCATCGGCAAATGCCTGTTAATGTTCGCCATCAATGAACTGAATGCTGAACGCCTCGACGTCAATGAGCAAAACTCGCAAGCCATCGGCTTTTACCTCAAACAGGGGTTTGAGGTGATCGGCCGCTGCGAAAAAGACGGCATGGGCCAGCCCTATCCCCTGCTGCACCTGCGGTATAAACGCCCAGCACGTGCATAAGGCAAATGTAGCCGGGCTTAACCGGCGCCAGGCGGGTACAATAGCCGCCCAATTCCTTTACGGCCCCTGTCATGTCTGAACCGATACGTCTCTCCAAACGCCTCATCGAACTCGTCGGCTGCTCCCGCCGTGAGGCCGAACTGTTCATTGAAGGTGGCTGGGTCACGGTAGATGGCGAAGTCATCGACGAGCCACAGTTCAAGGTCGACAACCAGAAAGTCGAGCTGGACCCTGAAGCCAAGGCCACCGCGCCCGAGCCTGTGACCATTTTGCTCAACGCCCCGGCGGGCCTGGATACCGACAGCGCCATGGCGTTGATCGGCCCGAACACCCTGAGCGAAGAACACCGCTTCGGCAAGCGCCCGCTCAAGGGCCACTTCCTGCGCCTGAGCGTTGGCAATGAGCTGCAAGCCAACGCCAGCGGCCTGCTGGTGTTTACCCAGGACTGGAAGATCGTGCGCAAGCTGACGGCCGATGCCAGCAAGATCGAGCAGGAATACGTGGTCGAGGTCTCTGGCGAAATGGCCCCCCACGGTCTGAACCGTCTCAACCACGGCATGACCTACAAGGGTCGCGAGCTGCCTGCGGTCAAGGCCAGCTGGCAGAGTGAAAACCGCCTGCGTTTTGCGATGAAAAATCCGCAACCAGGTGTGATTGCCCTGTTCTGCCAGGCGGTAGGCCTGACCGTGATTTCCATGCGCCGGATTCGTATCGGCGGCGTGTCGATGGGCAAGTTGCCCGTAGGCCAATGGCGCTATATGAGCGCCAAAGAAAAGTTCTAACGACTTACAGCCCTACCCCGAACATTTCGACACCGCAGCAATGCCTGCGGTGCTCACTGCTGAATATCAGGATTACCCAAATGATTCATAACGACGTACTGCGCAGCGTGCGCTACATGCTCGACATCAGCGACAACAAGGTTGTCGAAATCATCAAGCTTGGTGGCCTGGAAGTTACCAAGGAAGATGTACTGACCTACCTGAAAAAAGACGAAGAAGAAGGTTTTGTACGTTGCCCTGACGACGTGATGGCGCACTTCCTGGATGGCCTGGTGATCTTCAAGCGCGGCAAGGACGAAAGCCGTGCGCCAATGCCGGTCGAGCTGCCGGTGACCAACAACATCATTCTGAAAAAACTGCGTGTGGCCTTCGAACTGAAGGAAGACGACATGCACGCCATCCTCAAGGCTGCGGGCTTCCCGGTGTCCAAGCCCGAGCTGAGCGCCCTGTTCCGCAAGTTCGGCCACACCAACTACCGCACCTGTGGCGACCAGTTGCTGCGCAACTTCCTCAAGGGCCTGACCCTGCGCGTTCGCGACTGAAAACACACCTCCTGTGGGAGCGGGCTTGCTCGCGATAGCAGCACCGCAGTGATTCAGATCGACCGAGCCGTCTGAATCGCGAGCAAGCCCGCTCCCACAAGAGCCTGTTCTGACCCACCAGCCCGATATCTCCCATGCCCTACACCGTCTCCCCCATCGGCTTTGTGCGCTCCTGCTTCAAGGAGAAGTTCGCCATCCCGCGCCAGCCACAACTGGCACCGGCCGCCCGTGGCGTGCTGGAACTGGTCGCACCCTTTGACCAGGGCGATGCGGTGCAGGGCCTGGAGCAGGTCAGCCATGTCTGGTTGCTGTTTGTGTTTCATCAGGCACTTGAAGACAAGCCTCGCCTCAAGGTGCGCCCGCCACGCCTGGGCGGCAACAAGTCGATGGGCGTGTTTGCCACCCGCGCCACCCATCGCCCGAACGGCATCGGCCAGTCAGTGGTCAAGCTGGACAAGGTAGAAGCCAATCGCCTGTGGATTTCCGGCATCGACCTGCTCGACGGCACGCCGATTCTGGATATCAAACCCTATGTGCCCTACGCCGATATCATCAGCGATGCCAGCAATGGCATGGCCAGCGCCGCACCGGTATTGATCCCCGTGCAATGGGCCGACAGCGCCCTGCAACAGGCCCACAGGGAAGCCCTGCGCCTTCAGGAGCCGCTGGTGGAGCTGATCGAGCAATGCCTGGCGCAAGATCCACGCCCTGCTTACCAGACGCCCACAGCCGAACGAGAATACGGCGCGCAGTTCTGGGATCTGGATGTACGCTGGCATTACCCCGAGCCTGGTTTGATCCGTGTACTTGAGGTGATTCCCAAGCCGTGACCTGAAACGCAATGTGGGAGCGGGCTTGCTCGCGATTACGGCCTGTCAGTCACCCATGCGGTGGCTGACACTCCACAATCGCGGGCAAGCCCGCTCCCACATTTGTATCGATCTGCGTTTGTTACTTCTCGACGAAAGCACGCTCGATCAGGTAATCACCCGGCTCTCGCATACGCGGCGAAACTTTCAGGCCGAAGCTGTTAAGCACTTCGCTGGTCTCGTCGAGCATGCTCGGGCTGCCGCACAACATGGCACGGTCGTCCTGCGGGTTGATCGGCGGCAGACCGATATCGCTGAACAGCTTGCCGCTGCGCATCAGGTCGGTCAGGCGGCCTTCATTCTCGAATGGCTCGCGGGTCACGGTCGGGTAGTAGATCAGCTTTTCACGCAGCGCTTCGCCGAAGAATTCGTTCTGCGGCAGGTGCTCGGTAATGAATTCGCGGTAAGCGACTTCATTGACGTAACGCACACCGTGGCACAGGATCACTTTTTCGAAACGCTCGTAGGTTTCCGGATCCTGGATAACGCTCATAAAGGGCGCCAGACCGGTGCCGGTGCTGAGCAGGTACAGATGCTTGCCCGGCTTCAAGTCGTCCAGCACCAGCGTACCCGTAGGTTTTTTGCTGATGATGATCTCGTCGCCTTCCTTCAAGTGCTGCAACTGGGAGGTCAGCGGGCCATCAGGCACCTTGATGCTGAAGAACTCCAGATGCTCTTCCCAGTTCGGGCTGGCAATCGAGTAGGCACGCATAAGCGGACGGCCATTGGGCTGTTGCAGGCCGATCATCACGAACTGACCGTTCTCGAAGCGCAAGCCCGGGTCACGGGTACACTTGAAGCTGAACAGGGTGTCGTTCCAGTGATGAACACTGAGGACACGTTCGTGGTTCATGTTGCTCATGTACGGGGCTCCTAAATTCGCCTGCGCTGACTATGGGCGCGATTGCACAGCATTCTAATGGCGGCGACAATATCTGTTAACTGAATTATCAAGATAAGGGTTATCGGTTATATCGATATGCGATTTACTCTCAGACAACTCCAGGTTTTCGTCGCCGTCGCCCAACAAGAGAGCGTGTCTCGCGCTGCCGGCTTGTTGGCCCTTTCACAATCTGCTGCCAGTACCTCGATCACCGAACTGGAGCGCCAGACCAGCTGCCAGCTGTTCGATCGTGCCGGCAAGCGCTTGAGTCTCAACGCACTGGGCCGGCAATTGCTGCCACAGGCTGTCGCATTACTGGATCAGGCCAAGGAGATCGAAGACCTGCTTAATGGCAAGTCCGGTTTTGGCTCATTGACCGTCGGCGCGACACTGACCATCGGCAACTACCTGGCCACCCTGCTGATCGGCAGCTTTATGCAGGCGCACCCGGAAAGTCAGGTCAAGCTGGTGGTTCAGAACACGGCTCATATCGTGCAACAAGTCGCCCACTACGAAATTGATCTGGGTCTGATCGAAGGCGATTGCGCCCACCCGGATATTGAAGTGCAGAGCTGGGTCGAGGATGAACTGGTGGTGTTTTGCGCCCCGCAGCATCCACTGGCGGCTCGTGGCCGCGCCACACTTGACGAGCTGACCCGTGAAGCCTGGATTTTGCGCGAACAAGGCTCGGGAACTCGCCTGACGTTCGACCAGGCCATGCGCCATCATCAAACGTCGCTCAATATTCGCCTGGAACTGGAACACACCGAAGCGATCAAGCGCGCCGTTGAGTCGGGACTGGGCATTGGCTGCATTTCACGCCTGGCGTTGCGTGACGCTTTCAGGCGCGGCAGCCTGGTGGCAGTGGAAACGCCTGAACTGGATCTGGCCCGGCAGTTCTTCTTTATCTGGCACAAAAAGAAGTATCAGACATCCGCCATGCGCGAATTTCTGGAGCTGTGCCGCGCCTTCACCGCCGGGGTTCAGCGCAGCGACGAGATCGTATTGCCAACCATTGCTTAAAGCAGGATCACTGCCCACACCACGGCAATCATGGTCAGCACCACAAACTGGGCAGCGCTGCCCATGTCCTTGGCGTTTTTCGACAAGGGGTGCAGGTCGAGGGAGATTCGGTCAACCACCGCTTCAATGGCCGAGTTCAACAACTCGACAATCAATGCCAGCAGGCACACAGCGATCAGCAATGCGCGCTCTACGCGGCTCACATTTAGCAAGAAGCTCAGCGGGATCAGGATCACGTTGAGCAGCACCAACTGCCGAAAAGCCGCCTCGCCCGTAAAGGCTGCGCGCAAACCGTCCAGCGAGTAACCGCCAGCATTCAAAATCCGTTTAAAACCGGTTTTACCCTTGAAAGGCGACATAGATAGGCAACTGCACAAAAAATGAGAGGGGAACGCTAGTTCACGCTTCGTCAAAAAAGCGTGAAGATTCGCAGATTAATGACTCGAAATTGATTCAAGTTGCTGCAAGAGTAGCGCGGCCTGGGTGCGAGTGCGAACCCCCAGCTTGCGGAAAATCGCCGTAACATGGGCCTTGATGGTTGCCTCGGAAACGCTTAGCTCATAAGCGATCTGCTTGTTCAGCAAACCTTCGCAGACCATGGTCAGCACGCGGAACTGCTGGGGCGTCAGGCTGGCCAGCCCTTCGCTGGCCGCTTTGGCCTCGGCCGAGACCTGAACATCCTCAAACGCCTGGGGCGGCCATGACACATCACCATCCAGTACGGCACGTACGGCCTTCTGGATGTCTTCCAGCGAACTGGATTTCGGAATAAATCCGCTGGCTCCGAACTCGCGGGAACGCACCATGATCGAGGCTTCTTCCTGGGCCGACACCATCACCACCGGAATTTGCGGGTATTGGCCACGTAACAACACCAGGCCGGAGAAACCGTAAGCACCCGGCATGTTCAAATCGAGCAGTACCAGATCCCAATCTGCCTTTACCGCCAGCTGTGCTTCAAGCTCGGCAATACTGGCGACCTCTACCAGGCGAACATCAGAGCCCAGACCCAGGCTCACGGCCTGGTGCAGGGCACTGCGAAACAGTGGATGGTCGTCGGCAATCAGGATTTCGTATGTGGCCATTGTTTAAATGATCCCGTTTTTCAGGCGAGCACTGATCAATTCCAGCACTCGCTAAGGCAACTCGAGCAAAAGCTCAAAGACTGTGCGTCAAAGGGCGCGATTTACGCGAAACGTCGGCAAATATAAGTGTTTTGACAGCTGCGATAGCCGAATCGGCGCCAAGCATGCCCAGCGAAACAAGGGTGGTCAAGCTGAAAACCTGACACCCGGGTCCACGTAGAACCCCTTAGAGCGCCATCATCGAAAAACCCGCCATGCTGCGCGCTTACATCTGTTGGAAAATTGTAGCGCTACTTCTTTAGTCTATTGAGCCCGATTCTGGGGAAGGTCTTTTACAAAAACGCCCAGTTCCTGGTGCGCTGCGCTGGACTCATTGATCGGCAACTGGTTCTTGGCATCCAGATAATGCTGACTGAAGACATCGAAGTAGGCATCCAGCGCACTTGAGGCCTGGGAGTCACCGGCAAGTTCAAGACACAGGCTGGCAACTTCCGCGGTACACAGATGCTCGCTGCGGGTAGAGCGGCGCAAGCGGTAACGCGAAAGCCGCTCAGGCAGCAGGCTCAAAATCGGCAAGGTGTCGAAGTACGGGCTTTTGCGGAAAATCTTGCGTGCTTCGGTCCAGGTGGCATCCAGCAGAATAAACAACGGACGCTTGCTGCTGTCCAGATCCACCGTGTGCGTTACCCGCTCAGGCGCGACGTACTCGCCGGGAAACACCAGATACGGCTGCCATTGTGGATCGGCCAGCAACGCCAGCAAGGCTTCGTCGGTTTCAGTGCGTGACCAGATAAAGGCAAAATTGTCTTTGACCACATCCGCGATCAACCAGCCGGTATTGCTGGGCTTGAACACTTCCTTTTTAGTCATGACCAGACACACCCCCGAACGTGTCTCGACCCGGGGTCGCCAGCTGCACAGGCAGTGGCTTTCGATCACACGGCAGGTATGGCAACGCGGAGCCCGCGAGCCGCGGGCCAGGTAGGGCTTGGTGCTCTCCTCTTCACGCTCGTCTCGTAAACGGGCTACAGCATTCGGGGAAAAGGTCGTCAGGGTCATGATTTTTACTTTAAAGGCGCCAAGCGTCCATTCGCCAGAATTGGCGCATAAACGGATTCACAATAGAAAGGAGCCAAGTTTACCAGAGGCGCGATTCCATGACCTTTGGCATTTCCTGCATGGCTATGCTGACCTATACTCCCGCGCCACTGAACGCACAGATATATGGCCTGTCCAAGTCTGCGTCACTGAAATCAGGAGAGATTCATGCTGCGCCATATCATTCCGACCGTCGCTCTAATGCTTGCACTGCCTCTGGCCGCACACGCAGCCTCTCTCAAGGATTTTGAGCTGAACAAAACCTTGCTCAAGGTTGCAGAGAAAAGTAATGAAGGCAAACCGCGAGCAATCAATGCAGACCTGCTGGATAAAGGCTTTACGGTAGACGGCACTGTGCTGATCAACAACCTGGAAGCCAGCCCGACACTGGCCGCCCAGATGCGCTCCAACCCAGAAGAGACCGTGCCGCAACTGGGTCGCAGCGTGTGCAGCAATGCAGGTTTCCGTACCCTGATGGCTCAAGGCGCCACGCTGCGCTACAGCTTCAGGGAGTACAAAACCAACAGCCCGGTCCTGATCCAGGATTTCCGCGCTGAAAACTGTCAGCGCAAAAAGTAAATCCCCCGCCACGCCGTACCCCGTACGGCGTATGACCCCGCTCTGCAGCCCTGCCTCCTTCCGCTAAACTTCATGTATGTCAGGCAATTAGCTATTGCCAGTCAAGACATCTCAGGACCATCATCGAAGCATCATTGTGACACTCAGTGTCTCAGCGCCTGCTCAGGTTGCGGCGTTTTCAAGGATGTTGCGTAGAAGGAGAAATACATGCCTGATCAATCCAATGACTCCCTGACGCTGTTTTTCCAGGAGCAGGGTCTTGAGCTTGCACAAGAAGTGGACGAGCAACTGCAGCGGGTTGCACCCGACAGCCCTAACCGGGCGCTTTACCGCGAGATGCTGCTGACCGTATTGCGCATGGCCCATGACGACCTTGATCGCTGGAATGCCAAGATCACCCTGCAAGCCATTCGCGAACTGGAAAAAACCTTTCGCACCCTGGAGCAGTTCAAGGGCCGTCGCAAAGTCACGGTCTTCGGCTCGGCCAGAACCCCGGTAGAACACCCGCTCTATGCCCTGGCACGGGAAATGGGCAGCGTGCTGGCCAAGTCCGACATGATGGTCATTACCGGCGGCGGCGCTGGCATCATGGCTGCCGCCCATGAAGGTGCAGGCCTGGCTCACAGTTTGGGGTTCAATATCACCCTGCCGTTCGAGCAACGGGCCAACCCCACCATCAATGGCACGCCCAATGTTCTGGCGTTTCACTTTTTCTTTACCCGCAAACTGTTTTTCACCAAGGAAGCAGATGCTCTGGTGATGTGCCCGGGCGGTTTTGGCACGCTGGATGAAGTGCTGGAAGTAGTGACCCTGATGCAAACGGGCAAAACCCCGTTGGTGCCGGTAGTTTTACTGGATGTGCCGGGGGGCAAGTTCTGGCAGGGGGCGCTGGACTTTATTCACAACCAGCTGGAAGCCAACCAGTACATCCTGCCCAACGATTTGAAGTTGATGCGCCTGGTGCATAGCGCCGAAGAGGCCCTTGCTGAAATCAACCAGTTCTACAGCAACTTCCATTCAAGCCGCTGGTTGAACAAAACTTTTGTGATCCGCATGAAGCGGCCGGTCAGTGTGCAGGCACTCAAGGAGATACAGCAGGCGTTTGCCGATATCTGCCTGAGTGATGGCTTCCATCAAGAGCAATACTGCCACTTTGAACATGACGACCCAAAACTCAACCACCTGACCTGCCTGGGCTTTGCGTTTAGCGGGCGCAATCAGGGACGGCTGCGCGAACTGGTCGATTTTATCAACCTGCCGCAAAACTGGGCTGCAACTGATAATGCGCCTACGGCGCAGATGCACGAGTCGCTGGCTGATTAAGCCGGAATTGGTAAGTGGGCTGGTACTGTGGGAGCGGGCTTGCTCGCGATGCAGGCAGCACGATCTGGCAGGCAAACCGCATTGCTGCCTTCGCAGGCAAGCCTGCTCCCACAGGTTTTGTGGCGCCCACTGAATCCGAACCTTACAGGGTACGAGCGCAAACAGCGTCAGTCATCAAACTCCCGGCCGCTTAACAGGCGGCCGATCATTTCAAGCGGGTAACCGCGGTAGCTCAAAAAGCGCCCCTGGCGGGCACGCTCTTTTGCATCAGCAGGCAACTGACCGGAAAACTTGCGGCGCCAGGTCTCTTCCAGTCGCTCTTGCCAGTCGAAACCGCATTCTCGCAACGCCTCCTCTATATCTCCACGCACCAGCCCACGCTGACCAAGCTCTTCACGAATTCGCAAAGGGCCATAACCGGAACCGGCACGGTAGTTGATATAGCTTTCAAGGTAACGAGACTCGGACAACAGCCCCTCTTCCGTCAAACGGTCAAGGGCAGCGTCGATCATGTCGGGGCAAGCGCCGCGCTGACGCAACTTGCGCGTCAGCTCGACTCGACCGTGCTCGCGTCGCGCGAGCAGGTCCATTGCAGTCCGTCGCACCGCGACGGGGGTATCCAGGACGGCAATCATGGCAGTGATCAGTTATCGCCGTCGGTGGCGTTTTCCATTTCTTCGGCTTCAGCCAGCGCTGCAGCTTCTTTGGCAGCCTTGCTCATTTTTGGCATGACTTTCAGTTCTGCCAGTTCGGCATCGGTTTTTGGCCCGAGCAACTTCTCACGCAGCTGCTTCTCCAGCGCATCCTTGATGTCCGGGTTATCGTCCAGGAACTTGGCGGAGTTGGCCTTGCCCTGACCGATTTTGCTGCCGTTGTAGCTGTACCAGGCGCCAGCTTTTTCAACAAAGCCATGCAGTACGCCCAGGTCAATCATTTCACCGTTCAGGTAGATACCCTTGCCGTACAGGATCTGGAATTCAGCCTGACGGAACGGTGGTGCCACCTTGTTCTTGACCACTTTCACGCGGGTTTCGCTACCCACCACCACATCGCCTTCTTTTACGGCGCCGGTGCGGCGGATATCCAGACGTACCGAAGCGTAGAACTTCAGTGCGTTACCACCGGTGGTGGTTTCAGGGCTGCCGAACATCACGCCGATTTTCATGCGGATCTGGTTGATGAAGATAACCAGGCAGTTGGCGTTCTTGATGTTACCGGTGATTTTACGCAGCGCTTGCGACATCAGACGGGCTTGCAGGCCAACGTGGGTATCGCCCATGTCGCCTTCGATTTCAGCTTTTGGCGTCAGTGCAGCAACGGAGTCGATGATGATCACGTCAACCGCATTGGAACGCACCAGCATATCGGTGATTTCCAGTGCCTGTTCGCCGGTGTCAGGCTGTGAAACCAGCAGGTCATCAACGTTTACGCCCAGTTTGGCAGCGTACTCAGGATCAAGGGCGTGCTCGGCATCGACGAAGGCGCAGGTAGCACCGGCCTTTTGCGCCTGTGCAATCACGGACAGGGTCAAGGTGGTTTTACCCGACGACTCAGGGCCGTAGATTTCAACAATACGGCCTTTTGGCAGACCGCCAATGCCCAGTGCGATGTCCAGACCCAACGAGCCGGTGGAGATCGCCGGCACGGCCTGACGCTCCTGGTCGCCCATCAGCATCACGGCTCCCTTGCCGAATTGACGTTCGATCTGACCCAGGGCCGCAGCCAAGGCTTTCTTCTTGTTGTCGTCCATTAAAGTCCTCTCGTAATCAATAAGGCCCGACGGCCGATAACTGTATAAGTAGCCAGTATTATTCCACAGGGTTAGAGGATCGCCTACCCCTGATTTTTTATTTCTCGTACCGTTCGGCGTATTAAACCTTCCAGAGCGGCAATCACGGTTTGCCGGCGCACCTCATCGCGGTTGCCCGCAAAGTGCCTGCGCTCGCTGGATACCTCGTCGCCGGCGCCCCACGCCAGCCACACGGTGCCGACCGGCTTCTCGGGCGAACCGCCCCCCGGCCCGGCCACACCACTGACCGCCACGGCAAATCGCGCCCCGCTTTGGCCCTGCGCACCCTGCACCATCGCCTCGACCACCTCGCGGCTGACGGCCCCCACCCGGGTGAATAAAGGCTCGGGAACCTCCAGTTGCCGGGTCTTTTGCTGGTTGGAGTAGGTCACAAACCCTGCCTCAAACCACGCGGAGCTGCCGGCAATACGGGTGATGGCCTCGGCAATGCCGCCACCGGTGCAGGACTCGGCGGTTGTCACCTGGGCATTGAGAGCCTTTAACAGCAGCCCGAGTTCAGACGCAAGTTGAGATATTTGATCCACTGTCCTCTCCTGATGGCGGGTCTGCGCCATAACCTACACCAAAAAGCGCCTGTTACGGCTCGATCCGCGAGTCACCGGGCGCAGCGTCTACCCCGAGCCGCTTCGCGGCCCAGCGCTGGTACAGGCTGATTGCCGCATCTGCACCGGCCAGTGCGGTCAGGCAACCCAGGGCCCCTGCGGCCAGAATCGACATCCCGGCCGAGTACAGCAGCATAAAGGTCGAGACACCGCACACCACGCACGCGCCCGAACGCAACGCCAGGCGCCGCATCAGTGGCCATCCGCTGGTGCCGTCCTTGTCTGCCCGCCACATCTCGCCAAAAACGCCGCCTACCAAGGCAAGGAGGATGACCAGTAAAACCGGCATTTCCAGTAAGACTTGCGGTTCATTCATCATGTGATCACTCCTGTGTCCTTATTGATAAGCGCCAATTTCCGGTCTGGCTGAAACGTCATACCCCTGCCTGAGATCCATCGTTGGCCGCAATGGAATAAAGACTATGCATGTATGGATATACAGTCAATGCACCAGTGCATATATTTATTCGGACAATTTCAACAAGTCGGCCAAGACCTGCAAATACGGTGAGAATTGTCTGTTGGTTGGGTGAAAATACTGCTCGCGAAAGCTGATTCGCGAGCAGGCTCGCTCCCACAGGGTGTTCCAAGACTTATGGTTAGCGGGCGTACATGCCCCACCAGAACACATGACCAAGAATGACCAGTTGTTCATCCTCGAGATCGTTGTAGGCGTAGTCCTCATCCGGGAACTCGTCGCGATTGAAACTGCGCAAACGAATACCGCCCGCCAGGCGATACACCTGTTTCACCCGCAACTGGCCATTGTGATTGACCGCATACAGGTCGCCATCAACCACTTCGTCAAGGGTACGCTTGCCCGCATTGACTCCCACCGTTGCGCCATCGCGCAGGACTGGCAGCATGCTGTCGCCGCGTACGGTCACGCACTTGGCCTGATCGAACTCCACGCCGTTATGGCGCAGGCTGCGCTTGCCGAAACGCAACCTGGCGCGTTCGCTCTCCTCAATGGCAAAGCGCCCTGAGCCGGCGGCCAGTTCAACCTGACGCAAAAATGGAATGGACACTTCATCGTCCGCCACCGGGGTGTCGTCATCCCACAGGCAAATATCATGCAGCTCTGGGTGACGTAGCTCGATTTCAGACGCACGTACATCGTCCCGGCCGCGCAAGCGATCGGTGCTGATGTGGAAATACTCGGCGATTTTGGAGATATGCCTGTCGGAAGGATCGGCAATTTTGCCGCTCAATATTCGCGACAACGTAGGTTGCGGTACTCCCGTACTGCGGTGAAGCGCCATCGCGCTGATACCGTGCCGGGCCAGCAGCTCTTTAAGGACGGTTGAAACAGTTCGTTTTGACATGGCGGCAATAGTGCTGGCCGTGTTTATTGATGGCAAATGCTATTTCTTCTATTTATAGCAGCCAGTCAGCGCGCCCGGTGCGCACCTGTAGATGCAAGGGGCTGACATGTTAACCTTGCGCCCATTGCGAAAACCTCAGGCCACGGCCTGCCTTTCCCCCACTTCTGAACGAATCCGCCTAAGTCCTGATGAGTAAAAATACTTCCGACCTGTCCAGCCATACCCCGATGATGCAGCAGTACTGGCGCCTGAAGAACCAGCACCCTGACCAGCTGATGTTTTATCGCATGGGCGATTTCTACGAAATCTTCTACGAAGACGCGAAGAAAGCCGCCAAACTGCTGGACATCACCCTCACGGCACGTGGCCAGTCTGCCGGGCAGGCGATTCCGATGTGCGGGATCCCTTACCATGCGGCCGAAGGTTACCTGGCCAAGCTGGTCAAGCTGGGGGAGTCGGTAGTGATCTGCGAGCAGGTCGGCGACCCGGCCACCAGCAAAGGCCCGGTTGAGCGTCAGGTCGTACGCATCATCACCCCGGGCACCGTCAGTGACGAGGCGCTGATGGATGAGCGCCGCGACAACCTGATTGCCGCGGTGCTGGGCGATGAGCGTCTGTTTGGCCTCGCCGTGCTGGATATCACCAGTGGCAACTTCTCGGTGCTGGAGATCAAGGGCTGGGAAAACCTGCTGGCAGAGCTTGAGCGCATCAACCCGGTTGAGCTGATGATCCCGGATGACTGGCCACAAGGCCTGCCAGCGGAAAAACGTCGTGGCGTTCGTCGCCGTGCGCCGTGGGACTTTGAGCGTGACTCGGCCCTGAAAAGCCTGTGCCAGCAGTTCTCAACCCAGGATCTAAAAGGCTTTGGCTGCGAAAACCTGACCCTGGCCATCGGCGCTGCAGGCTGCCTGCTCAGCTATGCCAAGGAAACCCAGCGCACGGCCCTGCCCCACTTGCGCAGCCTGCGCCATGAGCGCCTGGACGACACCGTGGTGCTCGATGGCGCCAGCCGCCGCAACCTGGAGCTGGACACCAACTTGGCCGGCGGTCGCGACAATACCCTGCAATCAGTGGTCGACCGTTGCCAGACCTCGATGGGCAGCCGCTTGCTGACCCGCTGGTTGAACCGTCCGTTGCGCGATTTGAGCGTGCTGCTGGCGCGCCAGTCTTCAATTACCTGCCTGCTCGATGGCTATCGCTTTGAAAAGCTGCAGCCACAGCTCAAGGAAATCGGTGACCTGGAGCGGATCCTGGCCCGTATCGGCCTGCGCAACGCGCGCCCCCGCGACCTGGCCCGCCTGCGTGATGCCTTGAACGCGCTGCCGGAACTGCAAGACGCCATGCTTGGCCTCGAAGCGCCGCACTTGCAGCAACTGGCCACGATCACCAGCACCTACCCCGAACTGGGCGCACTGCTGGAAAAAGCCATCAATGACAACCCACCCGCGGTGATCCGCGATGGCGGCGTGCTTAAAACCGGCTATGACGCCGAGCTGGACGAGTTGCAGGCACTGAGCGAAAACGCCGGCCAGTTCCTGATTGACCTGGAAGCCCGAGAAAAAGCCCGCACCGGCCTGTCCAACCTCAAGGTCGGTTACAACCGGGTCCACGGCTACTTTATCGAGCTGCCAAGCAAACAGGCCGAACAGGCTCCGGCCGATTACATCCGCCGCCAGACGCTCAAAGGCGCCGAACGCTTTATCACCCCTGAGCTGAAAGCCTTCGAAGACAAGGCCCTGTCGGCCAAGAGCCGTGCCCTGGCTCGTGAGAAAATGCTCTATGAGGCATTGCTCGAAGAGATGATCGGCCACCTCGCACCGCTGCAGGACACCGCCGCCGCCCTGGCCGAGCTGGATGTGCTGAGCAACCTGGCCGAGCGTGCGCTGAACCTGGACCTGAACTGCCCGCGCTTTGTTGAAGAGCCGTGCATGCGCATCAGCCAGGGTCGCCACCCGGTGGTCGAGCAAGTGCTGACTACGCCGTTTGTGGCCAACGACCTGGGGCTGGATGACAACACCCGCATGCTGGTGATTACCGGTCCTAACATGGGCGGTAAGTCGACTTATATGCGCCAGACTGCATTGATCGTATTGCTGGCCCATATCGGCAGTTTTGTGCCAGCAGCCAGTTGCGAGCTGTCGCTGGTTGACCGGATTTTTACCCGGATCGGTTCCAGTGATGACCTGGCAGGTGGCCGTTCGACCTTTATGGTCGAGATGAGCGAAACCGCCAATATTTTGCACAACGCCACCGAACGCAGCCTGGTGCTGATGGACGAAGTGGGTCGTGGCACCAGTACCTTTGACGGCCTGTCCCTGGCCTGGGCTGCAGCAGAACGTCTGGCCCAGTTGCGCGCCTACACCTTGTTTGCCACGCACTACTTCGAACTGACGGTACTGCCCGAAAGTGAACCGCTGGTCGCCAACGTGCATTTGAGCGCAACCGAGCACAATGAACGTATCGTGTTCCTGCACCATGTTCTGCCGGGCCCGGCCAGCCAGAGTTATGGCCTGGCCGTGGCGCAACTGGCGGGGGTACCGAGTGAAGTCATCAGCCGTGCCCGCGAGCATTTGAGCCGCCTGGAGACCACCAGCCTGCCCCATGAAGTACCACTTGCGAAGCCTGGCAAAAAGCCTGCGCCACAACAAAGCGACCTGTTTGCCAGCCTGCCGCACCCGGTGCTGGATGACCTTTCCAGGGCCGATCTGGACAACATGACGCCACGTAAAGCGCTCGATTTGCTCTACACATTAAAGACACGCCTTTAAAAGCTGCTAGAATCGCGCGCGGTTCGGGATGCTACTGACCTTTTAGCCTGGTCTTTAGATATCACTCCCGAACCCGGCGAACCCGTTCTGGAAGGGCTTCGCTGCCGCCGCCTGAGGAGAGAATTAGAAATGACCTTCGTCGTCACCGACAACTGCATCAAGTGCAAGTACACCGACTGCGTAGAAGTCTGTCCGGTGGACTGCTTTTACGAAGGCCCGAACTTCCTGGTGATTCACCCGGATGAGTGCATTGACTGCGCGCTTTGTGAGCCTGAATGCCCTGCACAGGCGATCTTCTCTGAAGATGAAGTGCCTGCCGGCATGGAGAATTTCATTCAGTTGAACGTCGAGCTGGCTGAAATCTGGCCAAATATCACTGAACGCAAAGACCCTCTGCCGGACGCGGCCGAGTGGGATGGCAAACCAGGCAAGATCGTCGACCTGGAACGCTGATTCACGTTTAAGCAAAAAGCCCCTTTTGGGGCTTTTTGCGTATTTGACCCGGCGAAAACACTTTAAAACTAGAAGGCAGCCGTCTGCGTAGCAGCAGCCTCGTTTCTACGGCACTTGCTACCAGAGGCTTGGCTCCTAACCGTTGATTGCGCAGCCCGTGGCCTCTTGAAGCTGCTCGCGGGTGACTCCCGGCGCCAGTTCCACCAGCTTGAGTCCTTGCCCGGTCACATCCAGCACGGCCAGGTCGGTGATAATCCGGTCGACCACGGCCACGCCCGTCAGCGGCAGATCACACTGCTTGAGCAGTTTATGGACGCCGCCCTTGGCCGTGTGCTCCATCAGCACGACAACGCGCTTGACCCCGGCTACCAGATCCATCGCCCCGCCCATGCCCTTGACCATCTTGCCGGGGATCATCCAGTTGGCCAGGTCGCCCTTCTCGGACACCTGCATCGCCCCCAGAATCGACAAGTTGATATGACCGCCACGAATCATCGCGAACGAATCGGCACTGTTGAAGAAGCTGCTCCCCGGCAAAGTCGTGATGGTTTGCTTGCCGGCGTTGATCAGGTCGGCATCGACCTCATCGTCAGTCGGAAACGGACCAATGCCCAGCAGGCCATTTTCGCTTTGCAACCACACATCCATACCTTCAGGAATGTAGTTCGCCACCAGGGTGGGCAAACCGATACCCAGGTTGACGTAGAAACCGTCCTGCAGTTCTTGGGCGGCACGATGCGCCATTTCTTCACGAGTCCAGGCCATGGTCAGGCGCTCCGCACAGTGCGATGTTCAATACGTTTTTCCGGCGCAGCGTTGAGCACCAGCCGTTGTACGTAAATCCCGGGCAAATGCACCTGATCGGGCTCGATCTCGCCAACCTCGACAATCTCTTCCACTTCCACCACACACACCTTGGCCGCCATGGCCGCCAAAGGGTTGAAGTTGCGTGCCGTTTTATTGAATAGCAGGTTGCCAGAGGTATCGGCCTTCCAGGCCTTGACCAGGGCTACATCGGCGCGCAGTGAACGCTCCATGACATACCACTCGCCATCGAACTCCCGGGTTTCCTTGCCTTCAGCTACCAGCGTGCCGTAGCCAGTCTTGGTAAAGAACGCCGGGATACCCGCCCCGCCCGCCCGCAGCTTTTCCGCAAGGGTACCTTGCGGGGTGAACTCAAGCTCCAGCTCGCCCGCCAGGTACTGGCGCTCGAACTCTTTGTTCTCGCCAACATAGGAAGAAATCATTTTGCGAATCTGGCGCGTTTCCAGCAGTTGCCCCAGACCAAATCCGTCAACCCCGGCGTTATTGCT
The DNA here is from genome assembly GCF_049896805.1 of Pseudomonas sp. TWR1-1-3. Taxonomy (NCBI): domain Bacteria; kingdom Pseudomonadati; phylum Pseudomonadota; class Gammaproteobacteria; order Pseudomonadales; family Pseudomonadaceae; genus Pseudomonas; species Pseudomonas sp. TWR1-1-3. The sequence continues at coordinate 463,568 of NZ_JAFCUZ010000002.1, forward strand.
GATCACCGTCAGCTCGCGCTTGCCGGTATCGCGCAAAGCCGCGATCAGCGCTTCGGGGATACCGCACAAGCCAAAACCGCCTACAGCCAGGGTCATGCCGTCTTCGACCAGGCCTTGCAAAGCGGATTCAGCACTCGAGTAAATCTTGTTCACTTGTTATTCCTCGAATTGTCCACGACACACCACACCGTCGCAGTCTGTTTGCTTCAGTCGGGAGAGGAAAACAGCCTGGCAGTTGCCCGCTCCCCCGTTGCTGGCAGCTCTGGCCTGAGGCCAAAGCGTTGCTCAAGTGTAGGGGAAGCCAAGGCAGGAAGGGTTGATTGGAAAAAATAACCGAGAAAGATGCCGCCGTTCAGTAATCCTTAATCCGCAATCGCTTAGGATTAATTACATCTGGCTGTGGGACGTTTAACTAAACGATAACAATTTAGCTACAAAATACTTAGCTCGCTAACTTTAAACCCGCGGGCCAGACGTATATAAATGCCATCTGCCATCAAATGGCCCAAAGGGCAAAATCTTCACTCGCCTTATTGCTTGAGCCTACTAGACTCCCTCTCGGATATTGCCGGAGTTTCTTAAAGCTGGGCTTGTGCGCAGCATGTCCAGCCCCGTATCGACCCAGGATTGCGCGTGTGTGTACAGGTCAAAGCTGTCGGGAACCAGCAGCCATTGTCCGAGTATTCCGTCGATATAGGCATGCAGGCAGATGGCAGCACGGCGAACATCCAGATTTTCAGGGAGCTGTTGACGATGAATGGCATTGCTCAGGGCCAGCTCGATCCTGCTGTTGCAATCGAGCATCGCCATCTGGCGTTGAGCCCGTAAATCACACATTTCGTCAGTGAATTCGCACTTATGGAACAAAATTTCATTGATACGCCGGGTTTTTGGGTCAATGGCAACCTGGCGAAACAAGTGAATCAGCAATTGGCGCATGCAGCCAAGCGGGTCGACTTCGTTCTCGCTTTCGCTTGCCCTGGCCATTTCATCCAGAGGCTCATTCAAGCTGTCGAGCATGGCTTGAACCAACTCGGCCTTGTTGCTGAAGTGCCAGTAAATGGCACCACGGGTGACACCCGCCAGTGTGGCGATATCAGCCAGCGTCGTGCGGGCAACCCCGCGCTCATAGAAGGCCTGTTCGGCCGCTTCGAGGATTTTGCTCCGGGTCTCAAGAGCTTCTTCTTTGGTACGACGCACCATGGCAATAAAAACCTCAATCAGAAGGATCCGGGCCTCTACGGTCACTTGCCCGGACCAACATCGGGTGGCGCTTGTTATGCCTTATCCCGGTCTACTACACGCATGAAAAATGGCGCTGTAAGGCTTGGCGAGACAGCGTCCCACTATTTACAAACAGACACGAATGTAAGTATATTACTTAGCAAGCTATTTATCCACCCGGAACAGCTTTCTTTACCCTTCCACTATTCTTGTGCGCTTTCGCGTGCCTGACCCGAGGATCTTCATGCAATTCAAGCCAGCTGTTACCGCTCTGGTTGCTGCCATCGCCCTTGCTTCGCTGCTCAGCGGATGCAAAAAGGAAGAGGCAGCACCTGCCCCGCAAATCCCTCAGGTCGGCGTTGTCACGCTGAAAACCCAGCCATTTACCTTGACCACCGATCTGCCTGGCCGCACCGCGTCATATCGTTCGGCAGAAGTACGCCCGCAGGTAAACGGCATCATCCTCAAGCGCTTCTTTAAAGAAGGCAGTGACGTCAAGATCGGCCAGCAGCTCTATCAAATCGATCCGGCGATCTATGAAAGCGCCGTACTCAGCGCCCGCGCCACCCTGCAATCGGCAAAATCACTGGCTCAGCGCTACAAGCAACTGGTCGCCGAGCAAGCCGTAAGCCGTCAGGAATACGACAACGCCGAAGCCGCCCGCCTGGAAGCAGAAGCCGCGCTGAACACCGCCCAGGTTAACCTGCGCTACACCAAGGTGCTGGCGCCGCTGACCGGCCGCATCGGTCGCTCGCTGTACACCGAAGGTGCACTGGTCACCAGTGGCCAGGCCAATGCATTGGCCGTGATCACCCAACTGGACCCGATCTATGTTGACGTGACCCAGTCCTCGGTAGAAATGCTCGAACTGCGCCGTGACCTGGCCAGTGGCCGTTTGAAGAAGGCCGGTGAAAACGCCGCCAAGGTCAAGCTGACCCTGCCTGACGGCAGCGAGTACGGCCAGGAAGGTCGCCTTGAGTTCGCCGAAGTCTCGGTTGATGAAACCACCGGTTCCGTCACCCTGCGCGCCGTATTCCCTAACCCTGACGAAACCCTGTTGCCGGGCATGTTTGTCCACGCGCAGCTGGAAGCAGGCATCGACAGCAATGCGATCCTGGCACCGCAAATCGGCGTGACCCACAACCTCAAGGGCCAACCGACTGCAATGATCGTTGGACCGGACAACAAGGTTGAGCTGCGTGTACTGCAAGCTTCGCGCACCGTTGGCAGCAACTGGCTGGTTGAGAAAGGCCTGAACCCTGGCGACCGTCTGATTACTGATGGCCTGCAATTCATCAAGCCTGGCATTGAAGTCAAGATCATGGACAAGCCACAAGGCGAAACCCCGGCATCTGCCCCGGCAACAGAAAAAGCTGCAGGCAGTAAAGGGGAATAAACCATGTCGAAATTTTTTATCGACCGTCCGATTTTCGCCTGGGTTATAGCCCTGGTGATCATGCTGGTCGGGGCTCTATCGATCCTGAAGTTGCCGATCAACCAGTACCCGAGCATTGCACCACCGGCCATTTCGATCTCCGTGACCTACCCGGGCGCTTCGGCGCAAACCGTGCAGGACACCGTGGTTCAGGTGATCGAGCAACAGCTCAACGGTATCGACCACCTGCGCTATGTGTCATCGGAAAGTAACTCCGACGGCAGCATGAGCATCACCGCCACATTCGAGCAAGGCACTGACCCTGACACCGCACAGGTCCAGGTACAGAACAAGCTCAACCTGGCGACCCCCCTGCTACCGCAAGAGGTACAGCAGCAAGGTATCCGTGTAACCAAGGCAGTGAAAAACTTCCTGATGGTTATTGGCGTGGTGTCTGAAAACGGCAGCATGAACAAGGACGACCTGTCCAACTACATCGTTTCCAACATGCAGGACCCGATCTCCCGTACCGAAGGTGTGGGCGACTTCCAGGTGTTCGGCGCCCAGTACGCCATGCGTATCTGGCTCGACCCGGTCAAGCTGAACAAATACAACCTGACTCCGGTGGACGTTAAATCGGCCATCAGCGCACAGAACGTTCAGGTGTCCTCCGGGCAACTGGGCGGCCTGCCTGCCGTCAAGGGTCAAGAGCTGAACGCGACCATCATCGGCAAAACCCGTCTGCAAACGGCTGAAGAGTTCAAGAAGATCCTGCTCAAGGTCAACACCGACGGCTCCCAGGTACGCCTGAGCGATGTCGCAGATGTTGCCCTGGGTGGTGAGAACTACAGCGTCAGCGCACAATTCAACGGCAAACCGGCATCGGGTATCGCGATCAAGCTGGCCCCGGGCTCCAACGCTCTGGACACGGCAAAGGCATTGCGTGAAACCATCAACGGCCTGGAACCCTTCTTCCCGGAAGGTATGAAAGTCGTTTACCCGTACGACACCACGCCTGTGGTTTCGGCATCGATCGAAGGTGTGGTGCACACCCTGGTCGAAGCGGTTGTACTGGTGTTCCTGGTGATGTTCCTGTTCCTGCAAAACTTCCGCGCCACCATCATCACCACGATGACAGTACCGGTTGTACTGCTGGGTACCTTCGGGATCCTGGCCGCTGCAGGCTTCAGCATCAACACCCTGACCATGTTCGGTATGGTACTGGCCATCGGCTTGCTGGTGGACGATGCGATCGTGGTGGTTGAAAACGTTGAGCGGGTCATGTCCGAAGAAGGACTGCCGCCCAAGGAAGCCACCAAGAAATCCATGGAGCAGATCCAGGGTGCCCTGGTAGGTATTGCGTTGGTGTTGTCGGCGGTATTGCTGCCGATGGCCTTCTTCAGCGGCTCCACGGGTGTGATCTATCGCCAGTTCTCGATCACTATCGTTTCGGCGATGGGCCTGTCGGTACTGGTTGCCCTGATCTTCACCCCGGCCCTGTGCGCCACCATGCTCAAGCCAATCCAGAAGGGTGATCACGGCGAGAACAAGCGCGGTTTCTTCGGCTGGTTCAACCGGACCTTCGACAATGGCGTGAAACGCTATGAAAAAGGTGTCGGCAGCATTCTGCGGCACAAGGCTCCGTACCTGCTGGCTTATGTGCTGATTGTGGTTGGCATGGTGTTCCTGTTTACCCGTATCCCTACCTCCTTCCTCCCGGAAGAAGACCAGGGCGTACTGTTTGCACAGGTTCAAACACCGGCAGGCACCACTGCAGAGCGCACTCAGCAAGTGATCGACCGGATGCGCGAATACCTGCTGGCCGATGAGTCGGACGCTGTGTCTTCGGTGTTTACCGTAAACGGCTTCAACTTCGCCGGCCGTGGCCAGAGCTCCGGCCTGGCGTTCATCATGCTCAAGCCGTGGGGCGAGCGCGATTCCGACAACAGTGTATTTGCACTGGCTGCACGGGCGCAGAAAGTGTTCTCCAGCTACCGCGATGCAATGGTGTTCGCTTTTGCCCCGCCTGCTGTAATGGAACTGGGTAACGCCACCGGTTTCGACGTGTACCTGCAAGACCGCTCCGGCATTGGCCACGAGAAACTGATGGCTGCACGCAATCAGTTCCTGGGGATGGCGGCTCAAAGCAAGATCCTGGCGGGCGTACGTCCGAACGGTCTGAACGATGAACCGCAATACAAGCTGCTGATCGACGATGAGGCCGCTCGCGCCCTGGGCCTGAGCATTTCGGACATCAACAACACCCTGTCCATTGGTCTCGGTGCCAGTTATGTCAACGACTTCATCGACCACGGTCGAGTCAAAAAGGTATTCCTGCAAGGCGAAGCTGACTCGCGGATGAACCCCGAAGACCTGAAGAAATGGTACGTGCGTAACGATCAAGGAACCATGGTGCCGTTCTCGGCCTTCGCCAAGGGCGAGTGGATCTACGGCCCACCCAAGCTGTCGCGTTACAACGGCGTAGAAGCGATGGAAATTCTCGGCGCTCCGGCTCCGGGCTATACCAGCGGTCAAGCCATGGCTGAGGTCGAAGCCCTGGCCAAGAAGTTGCCAGCGGGTGTAGGTATTTCCTGGACGGGGCTGTCTTACGAGGAACGTCTGTCAGGTTCGCAAGCGCCTGCCCTGTACGCTATTTCCTTGCTGATGGTATTCCTGTGCCTTGCAGCACTGTACGAAAGCTGGTCGATCCCGATTGCGGTGATGCTGGTCGTACCGCTGGGGATCATTGGTGCGCTTATGGCCACCAGCCTGCGCGGGTTGTCCAACGACGTGTACTTCCAGGTGGGCTTGCTTACGACCATCGGTCTGGCCTCGAAAAACGCCATTCTGATCGTCGAGTTTGCCAAGGAACTGCATGAGCAGGGACGTAGCCTGGTGGATGCCGCGATCGAGGCGTGCCGCATGCGTCTGCGTCCGATCATCATGACCTCCCTGGCCTTCGTACTGGGTGTGGTTCCACTGGCCATCTCCACGGGCGCAGGCTCGGGCAGCCAGCACGCTATTGGTACCGGTGTTATCGGTGGCATGATCACCGCCACCGTACTGGCCGTGTTCTGGGTACCGCTGTTCTTTGTGGCCGTATCGTCCATTGGCGGCGGCAAGAATAAAGACACGGAAAAGAAAGTGGATCTGACTAAAACTCCAAACCAAGAGGCTGGCCAATGAGCAAGTCGCTTCTCGCAGTAGCTGTTGCAGCGTTTACGCTCGGCGGCTGCTCGCTGATCCCCGACTACCAGCGCCCTGAAGCGCCGGTAGCGGCGCAATACCCGCAAGGCCCGGCCTACTCGCCAACCGAGGCGGCCAGCAAGGCCGCTGCGGAACAGGGCTGGCGTCAGTTTTTCCATGACCCGGCGCTGCAGCAGCTGATCCAGACGGCTCTGGTCAACAACCGCGACCTGCGCGTCGCGGCGTTGAACATCGACGCCTATGCCGCGCAGTACCGCATCCAGCGCGCCGATCTGTTCCCGGCGGTTTCGGCCTCTGGCAGCGGTAGCCGTCAACGTACTCCGGCCAACATGTCGCAAACCGGCGAGTCGAGCATCACCAGTTCTTATTCGGCGACCCTTGGGGTCAGTGCATACGAGCTGGACCTGTTCGGCCGGGTTCGCAGCCTGAGCGATCAGGCGTTGCAGAACTACTTTGCAACCGAAGAAGCCCGACGCAGCACCCAGATCAGTCTGGTGGCCAGCGTCGCCAATGCCTACCTGACCTGGCAGGCTGACAAAGAGCTGCTCAAGCTCACCGAAGACACCCTCAAGGCGTTCGATGAGAGCTACAAGCTCACTTTGCGCAGCAATGAAGTCGGTGTGGCCTCGGCCCTTGAAGTCAGCCAGTCGCGTACCTCGGTGGAAAACGCCAAGGTGCAGCTGGCCCGCTACACCCGTCAGGTGGCGCAAGATCAGAACAGCCTCGCGCTGTTGCTGGGCAGCACCATCCCGGACAACCTGCCGGCAGCCCAACCGCTGGCAGCCGACCTGTTGAGCGAAGTACCGGCTGGCTTGCCATCGGACTTGCTGCAACGTCGTCCGGACATCCTTGAAGCCGAGCACAAGTTGCTGGCCGCCAACGCCAACATCGGCGCGGCGCGGGCAGCGTTTTTCCCGAGCATCAGCCTCACGGCCAATGCCGGGACCTTGAGCCCTGACCTGTCGGGGCTGTTCAAGGGCGGCTCGGGCACCTGGCTGTTCTCACCGCAAATCAACTTGCCGATCTTTAACGCAGGGGCTTTGCGCGCCAGCCTGGACTACGCAAAAATCCAGAAAGAGATCACCGTTTCCCAGTACGAGAAAACAATCCAGACCGCCTTCCAGGAAGTTTCTGACGGTCTGGCAGCGCGTCAAACCTACAACCAGCAGTTGCAGGCGCAAACCGACTTCGTCAACGCCAACCAGGATTACTACCGTTTGGCCGAGCGTCGTTATCGGATTGGCATCGACAGCAACCTGACCTTCCTCGATGCCCAGCGCTCGTTGTTCAGCGCGCAGCAATCGTTGATCACCGACCGTCTTTCGCAACTGACCAGTGAAGTCACGCTGTACAAGGCGCTGGGTGGCGGCTGGTACGAACAGACCGGGCAAAACCGCCCGGTTTCGGATCAGCCACCCAAGGCTTGATGCGTATCGGTTAAACAACAAACCCGCCTTATGGCGGGTTTGTTGTTTCAGGCTAGGGATGCAGATTGATCTGTAGCCGCTGTTACTCCCGCGACTCAACCCCCAATTCATCCCACACCGATTCAGCCAGATGAAACGTCGCATTGGCCGCCGGAATCCCGCAATAGATAGCACTCTGCATGATCACTTCCTTGATCTCGGCCCGGGTCACGCCATTGTTGGCCGCAGCGCGCAGATGCAGTTTCAGCTCTTCATTGCGGTTCATGCCGATCAGCATCGCGATGGTAATCAGGCTACGGGTATGGCGCGCCAACCCCGGACGAGTCCAGATATCACCCCAGGCGTGGCGGGTGATCATTTCCTGGAACTCGCTGTTGAACTCGGTCAGGGCATTGAGGCTACGATCCACATGGGCATCACCCAGCACCGCACGGCGTACTTGCATGCCCTCGTCGTAACGTTGTTTCTCGTCCACAAAAAACTCCTTAGCTTGCCTGCAAAAATTGCAGCACGCGCTGGCTGAAAGCATCGCCTGCCTGCACGTTGGACAGGTGCGCGGCGTAAAACTCGGCGTACTGCGCGCCACGCACATGCTCCTGAATGAAGTGGCTGCCCGCAGGCGGCGTGACGGCATCTTCAGTGCCCGCGATCACCAGCATGGGCACTTCGATTGCACCCAACTGATCGCGAAAATCTGCATCACGCACAGCAGCACAATTGGCGGCATAGCCCTGGGGCGAAGTGGCCGCCAGCATATCGGTGATGCGCTTGGCCTGCCCGGGATTGGCCTGGGCGAAGTCCGCGGTAAACCAGCGGGCAATGGAGGCATCACGCAACCCCGCCATCGCCGCAGCACCCTCACGCAAAACCATCTCGATGCGCGGATTCCAGACCGCAGGCTCGCCAATTTTGGCAGCCGTGTTGCACACCACCAGCTTGTGCAGCCGCGAACCGGCATGGATCCCCAGCCACTGGCCAATCAGTCCACCCATCGACAACCCGCAAAAATGCGCGCGCTCGATATGCAGCGCATCCAGCAGCGCCAAAACATCTCCGCCCAGTTGTTCAATGCTATACGGTCCTTCGGTCACCAACGCCTGGCCATGACCCCGGGTGTCGTAGCGCAATACCTGGAAGTGCTCGGCGAACGCCGCAATCTGCGTGTCCCACATCCCCAGATCAGTGCCCAGGGAATTGGACAGCACCAGCACCGGTGCACCTTGCGGGCCGTCCAGGCGGTAGTTGAGTTCACCTTCAGCGAGTTGTACACGTCCCACGAGTTTCTCCTTTAGAGGACCAACGCAAAATGTTCAGCCCGCGCACGCTCGACCCACGTCGTCGCCTGACCAAGGTAATGGGCCGGATCGAGCAGGCGATCCAGTTCCTGCGCGCTGAGGTGCGCGGTGATTTGCGGCTCTTCGCCCAGCACCCCACGTAAATGGCGCTTTTCGGCCACGGCCCGCTTGCAACACTGCTCCAGCAGATGATGCGCGGTTTCGCGCCCTACCCGCTGCGCCAGCACAATGCTTACTGCTTCAGCCAGCACCAGCCCGTGGGTCAGATCGAGGTTGCGCGCCATGCGCTCACTGTCCACTTCCAGCCCACGGGCAATATTCAACGCCTGTACCAGCGCGCCGGACACCACGCAACAAATCTCGGGGAGGGTTTCCCATTCGGCATGCCATAAGCCCAGGCTGCGCTCGTGCTCCTGAGGCATGGCGCTGAACAAAATGCTCAGCAGGCCCGGCACCCGCGTTGCGGCACCGATCAATACCGCAGACCCAACCGGGTTGCGCTTGTGCGGCATGGTCGACGAGCCGCCCTTGCCCGGCGCCGACGGCTCGAACACTTCCGCCGCCTCGGTCTGCATCAGCAGGCTGATATCCCGACCGATTTTGCCCAGGCCACCGGCGATCAGGCCCAGAACTGCGGCAAATTCCACCAGACGATCACGCTGGGTATGCCAGGGTTGCTCAGGCAGACTCAGGCCCAGTTCATCAGCCAACGCCTGTGCCACCGGCATGGCCTGATCGCCAAGGGCGGCCAGGGTGCCGGAAGCACCGCCAAACTGCAGGCACAGTAAACGCGGTTTGAGCTCGTGCAGACGCTGGCGGCTACGGGTCACGGCCCCCAGCCAGCTGGCGATTTTCATGCCCAAGGTCACCGGAGTAGCCTGCTGCAGCCAGGTGCGCCCGGCCAAAGGCGTTGTGGCATAGCGCTGAGCCTGCGCGGCGAGCACATCCGCCAGCTGCGTCATGTCACGCTCGATCAAATCCAGAGCGGCGCGCAATTGCAGGACCAGACCGCTGTCCATCACGTCCTGGCTGGTGGCCCCCAAATGCACATAACGTTCCGCTTCGGGCGCGCTGCTGGCAATTTGTTTGCCCAGGGCCTTTACCAGCGGGATCGCAGAGTTGCCGGCACTGGCGATCGCCAGGCCCAGCGCTTCAAAATCGTAGAGTTGTGCGCGACAGGCCGCGGTAATCGGTGCAAGCGCAGAGTGAGGAATCACCCCGACCCGGGCTTGTGCCCGGGCCAGCGCCGCTTCGACGTCGAGCATGGCCTGTACCCGGCCATGATCGCAAAACACTTGCTTCATGGCCTCGGCGGTAAAGTACGCATCGAACAGCTGATCACTCATAAACCTTCCTTAGAAAGCGCGCGCCACAGCCGGGCGCGCGGGCACATCACAAATCGTGGTGCAGGTACTTGGGCTGCTTGGGCAAACGGAAGCTGAACAGGAACGCGATGGCCATCATCACCGTCACATACCAGTAGAAGCTGTTTTCCATGCCCATGGACTTGAGGCCCAGTGCCACGTATTCCGCAGAACCACCAAAGATTGCGTTAGCCACGGCATAGGCCAGGCCAACACCCAGCGCCCGTACCTGCGGCGGGAACATCTCGGCTTTGACCAGGCCGCTGATCGAGGTGTAGAAGCTGACAATCGCCAGCGCCAGGGTAATCAGGACAAAGGCCAGGAAGGGACTGCTGATGGTTTTCAGGGTCAACAGGATCGGCACGGTACACAGCGTACCCAGCGCACCAAACCAGAGCATGTTGTTACGCCGGCCGATCTTGTCCGCCAGCATGCCGAACAGCGGCTGCATGCACATATAAAGGAACAGCGCCCCGGTCATGATGTAACTGGCGGTCTTGGCGTGCATACCGGCGGTGTTGACCAGGTATTTCTGCATGTAGGTGGTAAAGGTGTAGAAAATCAGCGAGCCGCCTGCGGTGTAACCCAGCACGGTAATAAACGCCGCTTTATGGTCACGGAACAACGCCCTAACACTACCGGCGTCCTTGTCCTGGCGGGTTTCGGCGCTGGTGGTTTCTTTCAGGGTGCGACGCAGCAACAACGAAATCAGCGCCGCAATGGCACCGATCACAAAGGGGATGCGCCAGCCCCAGGCCCGCAGTTCGTCTTCTGACAGAAACTGCTGAAGAATCACCACCACCAGCACCGCCAGCAGTTGCCCGCCGATCAGCGTTACATACTGGAAGGAAGCAAAGAAGCCGCGCTGGCCCTTGAGTGCCACTTCACTCATATAGGTCGCAGTGGTGCCGTATTCACCCCCTACGGACAGGCCCTGGAACAGCCGTGCCATCAGCAACAAGGCCGGGGCCCAGGCGCCGATCGAGGCGTAGGTCGGCAAGAAGGCAATAACCAGTGAGCCGGCGCACATCATCAGCACCGAGATCATCATGGAATTCTTTCGCCCGTGCTTGTCAGCCACCCGGCCAAACAGCCAGCCACCTATGGGGCGCATCAAAAAACCCGCCGCAAACACACCGGCCGTGTTCAGCAACTGCACCGTAGGGTCATCGGAGGGGAAGAAAGCGGGAGCGAAGTAGATCGCACAGAAGGCGTAAACGTAAAAGTCGAACCATTCGACCAGGTTGCCGGAGGATGCACCGACAATCGCAAAAATCCTTTTTTTGCGCTCCTCTCCTGTGTAGTGAGTTGCTGTTGTCATCTTTATTTACTCATCAGGTTTTAGTTGCAATCAGACACACATTGCAACATCTCGCGCCATCACCGCAATAAGCCGAACGACTGAGGCCGTGGGAGCGAGCGGGCTCGCTCCCACAGAGGCAGTATTGAGCGCTATCAGACCCGTTCAATAGCCAATGCCAGACCCTGCCCAACGCCCACGCACATGGTCGCCAGGCCTTTCTTGCCACCGGTTTTTTCCAGCTGATGCAAGGCGGTCATGACGATGCGAGCACCGCTCATGCCCAGGGGGTGACCCAGGGCAATTGCCCCGCCATTGGGGTTTACCTGCGGCGCATCGTCAGCCAGGCCCAGCTCGCGTAAAACGGCCAGGCCCTGGCTGGCGAAGGCTTCGTTGAGTTCGATCACGTCAAAATCACTCACCGCCAACCCCAGGCGCTCCACCAGCTTACGCACCGCCGGTACCGGGCCAATGCCCATTACACGGGGCGCAACACCGGCGCTGGCCATGCCCAGAACCCGACCGCGAGCGGTCAGGCCATGGCGTTTGACCGCCTCGGCCGATGCCAGGATCATCGCCGCGGCGCCATCGTTGACCCCCGAGGCATTGCCCGCAGTGACGGTCTTGTCCGGGCCGTTGACCGGCTTGAGTTTGCCCAGGGTTTCCAGGCTGGTATCGGCACGCGGATGCTCGTCGTGCTCAACCACCGTCTCACCTTTTTTATGGGCAATACGCACCGGCACGATTTCTTCGGCAAAGTAGCCTGCGGCCTGGGCAGCAGCAGTCCGTTGCTGGCTGCGCAGGGCGAAAGCGTCCTGATCGGCGCGGGAAATCTTGTACTCGTCGGCCACGTTGTCCGCCGTCTGTGGCATCGGGTCGACACCGTATTGGGCTTTCATCAGCGGGTTGATAAAGCGCCAGCCAATGGTGGTGTCCTCCAGTTTCATGTTGCGCGAGAACGCGGCATCGGCCTTGCCCATCACAAACGGCGCCCGCGACATGGACTCGACGCCACCGGCAATCGCCAGTTCCATCTCGCCGCTGGCAATGGCGCGGAACGCGGTGCCAATGGCATCCATACCCGAGGCACACAGGCGGTTGAGGGTCACGCCGGGAATGGTGTCCGACAGCCCGGCCAGCAAGGCGGCCATGCGCGCCACGTTGCGGTTGTCTTCACCGGCCTGGTTGGCGCAGCCGAAAAATACTTCGTCGACTTCGTTCCAGTTCACATTCGGGTTGCGTTCGATCAGCGCCTTGATCGGCGCTGCCGCCAGATCATCGGCGCGCATGCCTGCCAGGCCACCGCCAAAACGGCCGATAGGGGTACGAATCGCGTCACAGATAAAGACTTCGCGCATCATGCTTCTCCCGGAGCCTGACCGTGGGCCAGTGCGGTGCGCGCTTCCAGGTCACGCAAGGCGCTGAGTTCGACGTCGGTCGGGGCCGCTGTTTGCGCCACATTATCGGCAAAGCGAATGGCCCAGCCGGTGGCAGCAATGACTTGCTCGCGGGTCACGCCCGGATGCAGGGCAGTGACTACAAATTCGTTGGTCTGTTCTTCAGGTTCCATGGTGCACAGATCGGTAATGATGCCCACCGGCCCGGCACCCGGAAGGCCCAGACGCTTGCGCGAGTCGCCGCCTTCACCGTGGCCCACCGAGGTGATGAAGTCCAGTTTGTCGACAAAAGAGCGGGCCGACTGCTTGAGGATGATCAGCACGCTTTTCGCCGAACCGGCGATTTCCGGCGCGCCACCGGCACCTGGCAGGCGCACTTTTGGCTGGTGGTAGTCACCGACCACTGTGGTGTTGATATTGCCGAAACGGTCGACCTGGGCTGCGCCCAAAAAGCCGACATCGACCCGACCGCCCTGCAGCCAGTAACGGAAGATTTCACTGGTGGAGACTACGGTGTCAGCCGTTTCGGCCAGTTCACCGTCACCAATCGACAGCGGCAACACATCAGGCTTGGCCCCAATCGGGCCGGACTCGTAGATCAGCACCACATCCGGAGACGAGGTCAGACGCGCCAGGTTAGCCGCCTTGGAAGGCAAGCCAATGCCGACAAAACACACCGAACCGTTTTTCAAACGGCGGGCCGCCGCAACGGTCATCATTTCATTGGTGGTGTAGGTCATTATTTAGCCTCCGAAGCGCGGGCCAGCTTGGCCTGGAACTCACTGAAATTCGCAGTGCCGTGGATGTATTCATTGATCCAGGCAGTAAAGGTCTCACGGTCGCGGGCAATCGGGTCCCACGCTTGATAGAAACGGTTATCGCGTTCGGTATAACCATGAGCGTAGGAAGGGTGCGCCCCACCCGGCACATGACACACTGCGCTCAAGGCCCAGGTTGGCAGGACGCAGGCATTCATCGGCGCTTGCAGGTCGTCGACGACTTCTTCAACCGTCACGATGCAGCGCTTGGCTGCCAGCGCTGCTTCTTTCTGCACCCCCAGGATGCCCCACAGCAGCACGTTGCCCTTGCGGTCGGCCTTTTGCGCGTGAATCACCGTGACATCCGGGCGCACCGCCGGTACTGCGGCCAGTACTTCGCCAGTAAACGGGCAAGTGACGGTCTTGATCAGCGGGTTGACCTTGGGTAAATCAGACCCTGCGTATGCACGCAGCACCGCAAATGGCAGGCCCGAGGCACCCGCAACGTAGGCATTGGCCAGGTCGGCGTGGCTGTGCTCTTCGATTTCCAGCGGCTGTGGCCACTGTTTCTCGACGGCATCGCGCAAACGGTGCAGGGAACCAACGCCAGGGTTGCCACCCCAGGAAAAGATCAACTTTCGTGCACAACCGGCACCGATCAACTGGTCGTACACCAGATCAGGCGTCATCCGCACCAGAGTCAGGTCTTTCTTGCCCTGACGGATGATTTCATGACCCGCTGCAGTCGGGATCAGGTGGGTGAAACCTTCAAGGGCAACGGTGTCACCATCGCTCACAAATTGTTTCACCGCGTCGTGTAACGAAATGATGTCTGCCATCTGGGGTAGCTCCCGTTTTTTGTAGGCCACTGCGGTTGAAGAAGGTGCGCCAGGGCGACACCGGATGCTCAGCAGATTAAGCCGCAGCTTTGGCCCAAACAATCCGATAATCGACTATGTGTTCGCTAATCGAACACATAGTTAGCAGGCTGCCTATCAGGTTGCATCAGCGTGGCTGACCATGCCTTTGACAAGCACTGCCGTGGTTGCCAGGGCAGCAGGAATCACCAGCGCGGTCAGCACCTGCTCGAAGTTCCAGCCCAGACCCAGCAGGGTCGCGCCCATCCACGCCCCCAGAATGGCACCGAAGCGACCGATGCCGAGCATCCATGACACACCGGTGGCCCGCCCCTGGGTCGGATAAAAACGTGCGGCCAGCGACGGCATCGCCGATTGCGCACCGTTGACGCACATACCGGCCACCAGCACCAGAGTTGCCAGCACGGTGATATTGCCCAGGCTCTGACCAACCGCGTAGGCAAACACCCCGGCCAGCAGGTAGAAAATGCCGATCACTTTGTGCGGGTTGAACCGGTCCATCGCCCAACCCACCCCCACTGCACTCAACACCCCGCCGAACTGGAACAGAGCGCCAATAAATGCCGCCTGCTCCATGCTTGCGCCGCTGTCACGCATCAGCGTCGGCAGCCAGCTGGTCAACAGATAAACGATCACCAGGCCCATAAAGTAGGTGAGCCACAGCAACAGGGTGCCGGTGCTGTAAGTGCCGGAAAAGATCACTGCAAAGACGTTGCGCGCCTTGACGGTATTCTGCTCCGGCACGCTGAAGCTTGACGCCTGGGCCACCTGGGCAGGGTCGATCGGGGCAAGGGTCTTGCGAATACGCTCAACACTGCGGTTGCGCACCACCAGGTAGCGCGCCGACTCCGGTAACCAGAACAGCAATACCACGGCAAGAATCAGCGGCAGCACGCCGCCAATCAACAACAGGCTGTGCCAGCCATACATCGGGATCAACTTGGCAGAGATAAACCCGCCGCCCGCCATGCCGAGGTTAAAGCCGCAAAACATGCTGGTTACCAGCAAAGACTTGTGGCGTTCGGGGGTGTATTCCGAAAGCAAGGTAGTGGCATTAGGCATGCCGGCCCCCAGGCCAAGCCCGGTTAAAAAGCGCAGTACCAGCAGTTGGTCAACGTTGCTGGCGTAGGCCGAGGCCAGACTGAAGCCACCAAACACCAGCACCGCCGACACCAGCACCACCTTGCGGCCAAAGCGGTCCGCCAAGGGTCCAGAGCCCAGGGCACCAAACACCATGCCGATCAGCGCGGCGCTCATCACGGGACCAAGGCTGGCGCGGTCAATCCCCCAGTCCTGGGACAGGGCAGGCGCAATAAAGCCCATGGCCGCTGTGTCCAGGCCATCGAGGAAGACAATCAGAAAACACAGGATCACCACGCGCCACTGGTAGCGCGACAGGGGTTGGGCGTTGATAAAGGACTGCACATCGAGGCAGTTGCCGACAGAAGACTGGGGTGAATTCATTATTTTTATACCGGTCAAAAACCAGGGCGAACGAAAACCGGCCAGGGGCCAGCGGCTCACATTAATAGTTATCGGGGGATCAGAAGGGCTGCGGGCGACTGCGCAGTGGCAGCGTCAGGGGGAGTGTCATGGCGTTTGGCCTCTTCTCATTATTATTTGGCCTGCCCGGCAAGGCAGCGCTGAGCCGACATTAATCAGCCCACTGCCGCCATGCAATTCGATAAACGCTTAACTGTGCGTTTATCGAACGCTTAGTTTTCACCCATCAACTAAACAACTGGGTGCTCAGCTCGCGGCTGGCGTTGAGCATGATCGGCAAAAAGCGCTGCTCCAGCTCCGTGCGTGTGACCCTTCCTGCGTGGGTGCTGACATTCAGGGCGGCAAGCACTTGCCCGGAAGCGTCGTAGACCGGCACGGCAATCGAACGCAGGCCTTGTTCCAGTTCCTGGTCGACCACACACCAGCCCTGCTCACGCACCAGTTGCAAACACTCCAGCAGTGCTTCGCGGGTGTGCAGGGTACGACTGGTCTTGGCCTGGAACTCACCGTGGGCCAGGTATTCGTGCAGGGTCACGTCGTCCAGCGCCGCCAACAGAATGCGCCCCATCGAAGTGCAGTAGGCGGGCAGGCGGCCGCCAACCGACAGATCAACCGAAATCAGCCGCTGCGTAGTAGCCGAACGGGCGATGTAGAGGATGTCATCGCCTTCGAGCGTCGCCATGTTGCACGCCTCGTGCAATTGCTCGCTCATGCGGTCCAGATAAGGCTGAGCCGACACGGCCAGCGGCGTGGACGACAGATAGGCATGGCCCAGCGTCAACACTTTGGGCAACAGGGAGTAGGTACGCCCGTCAGTGGTCGCATAGCCCAGCTTGATCAGGGTGTACAAACAACGGCGCACCGCCGCCCGGGGGATTTCCGTGCGGTGGCTGATCTGCGCGATGGTCAGATGCCGCTTGCGCTCCTGAAACGCCTGCACCACCGCCAGGCCACGGGCCAACGACGACATGAAGTCAGGATCACCGGTAAACGCCTGAATACGCTTGGCCGGCGACGCCACAATCGGTGGCGCGATACTGGCAACGGCATTGTGCAGTCGATCATTCATTCCCAACCCCCAGCTTCAGCTATTTATAGTTATGGCATGCCGGGCGATTATCGAACCGCTAGTCGATAATCGCAATCAGTGCTGCAGCGAGGTAATGTACACATGATTTTGTACGATCTTGAATCATTTTAGTTGGATGACATTTTTTTAACCTGGGCTTTATTACAATCAGGCGCGTCCGCTCAATGATAGAAAACGTCTGATTAATATGTATTCAGGTCAAGTTCAGCTCTGGCCTTAAACAACTTGATGGCCAACTACCCGGCAGCGAATCAAATAGAGTCACGCGTGCAAAGCGCAGGCTAATTCACAAATATTCATAACACATGTCACGACAGGAAGTTGACGCGCAGGAAGTTATTCAGCGATAGTAGAGGCACTTCTCAGCTATTGAGAACGCGCAAGTTATTGAGAGTACAAGGTCAAGCCCGTACAGCCGATTGGATCCAACCAGAGCGTTGCGTTCGATTGCTACGTGCAGCTTGCCGGCAATTGCATCGTGTGTAGTTTCACCCGGGGGTGAACACTTGAGACGGCGACGCTCATGTTTCTGTAAATGACGTGGCCGAGTGCATAGCGTGGTGTATGTAAGCATGACGTTATTTATAGGCCTTTGTCTTATTGCCTGTCATTCGTCATATGAATCAACCTCCCTGCACGGTGATTCACCAGGTTCAAACTCAACTCAATTAGGTAAGACAGTGACAAAAGACGAACTGCGCGCAGAACTTGAGCGACAGGAACAACGATTCAAGGATCTTTACGGTGGTGAAGTGACCACCTACGCGGCCAAACCCGAGCCCGGACGCAAACCCTGGCGCAAACGGGCCAGTCTGCTCGACCAGGCGTTCACTCAAGAAATCCAGAAGATCGAAAAAGAGCTCAAGGCCGAAGAGCCCTGACCCGCACCTGAAAACGTACCAGAACAGCCCCTGCTGCCTCTTGCGTGCTCGCCATTTGCATGAGCGGGTATGGCTGTTTGCTATATCAGAACCTGAACCAGCAGCGTCGGCCCCTCTGATTTAAGAAATTTCATCTATCCAAATCAGACCTGCGCCACAGCGTGCGTATGCCCCTGGAAAAGCCCTATAGCCTTTGGTATCAGTGGCTTGAAGGGAATTGCCTACGCCAGCTCGCGATGGATTCTTACAGGTTTTTTCATTTATAGATGTTACCAACGGGCAGCTAGTGCATTGATTAGCGGGGTTTTCTGGCATAATCCGCCCCCCTTTATGACCGTGTCAGAAAACCTTCATGATCGATCTATTAAGCGGATTGGACGCCTGGGTTCTTATCAGCCTCTTCTTCGCCCTAGCCTTTGTTCTCGCGTTTGAGTTCATCAACGGCTTTCATGACACCGCAAACGCGGTAGCGACTGTCATCTACACCAAAGCCATGCCGCCTCACCTGGCGGTGTTCTTTTCCGGTGTGTTCAATTTCCTCGGCGTGTTGCTGGGCGGGGTTGGCGTGGCCTATGCCATCGTCCACCTGCTGCCGGTTGAGCTGCTGGTCAACGTAAACACCGGACATGGCCTGGCCATGGTGTTCTCGTTGCTCGCTGCGGCCATCACCTGGAACCTTGGCACCTGGTATTTCGGCATTCCTGCCTCAAGCTCACACACCCTGATCGGTTCGATCCTCGGTGTCGGCCTGGCCAACGCCCTGATCAGCGGCATCCCGGTGAGTGACGGGGTTAACTGGCAGAAGGCTATCGATATTGGTGCCTCGCTGGTGTTCTCGCCAATCGCCGGTTTCGTGGTAGCGGGCCTGGTACTGGTCGGCCTGAAGTGGTGGCGTCCGGGGTCCAAGATGCACAAGACCCCTGAGCAGCGCCGCAAGCTGGATGACAAGAAGCACCCGCCGTTCTGGAACCGACTGGTGCTGGTGATTTCGGCCATGGCAGTCAGTTTCGTGCACGGCTCCAACGATGGCCAGAAAGGCATCGGCCTGATCATGCTGGTATTGATCGGCATCGTGCCAAGCGCTTTCGTTCTGGATCTGAACAGCACCACCTATCAGATCGAACGCACCCGCGACGCCACCTTGCACCTGAGCCAGTTCTACGAGCGCAACAACGCTTCGCTGACCGAATTCCTGGCCCTGGGCAAAAGCGTCAAGGGCGACCTGCCGGATCAGTTCAGCTGCAATCCGCAGCAGACCGAACCGACCATCGCAGCCCTGTTGAGCTCGCTCAAAGGTGTAGCGGACTACCACTCGATCCCGGCTGAAAAGCGTATCGAGATCCGCCGCTACCTGCTTTGCCTGGATGACACCGCGAAGAAAGTCAGCAAATTGCCAGTGCTTGATTCCCGCGAAAAAGCGGACCTCGAGAAACTGCGCAAAGACCTGACCGCCACCACCGAATACGCACCGTTCTGGGTGATCCTGGCTGTAGCCCTGGCCCTGGGCCTGGGCACCATGGTGGGCTGGAAGCGTGTGGTTAAAACCATCGGCGAGAAGATCGGCAAGCAGGGCATGACCTATGCTCAGGGCATGGCCGCTCAAATCACCACGGCTTTCGCCATCGGCATGGCCAATATCTTCTCCCTCCCGGTATCGACGACGCACATTCTGTCGTCGGGCGTGGCAGGTACCATGGTCGCCAACAAAAGCGGCCTGCAGGGCGGTACGATCAAAACCATCCTGATGGCGTGGGTGCTGACCTTGCCGGCTACCATTGCACTGTCTGCAACGCTGTTCTGGCTGGCTTCCAAAGTCCTCGCCTGATAGCGCGCCGCACAAAAAAGGTACGACCCGCACGGGTCGTACCTTTTTTTATGCCCGGTCATTATGCAGACCCTGTGGGAGCGGGCTTGCCCGCGATGGCATCGACTCAGTTTGCCTGACAGACCGCGTTGCCTGCATCGCGAGCAAGCCCGCTCCCACCGCATTCGGGCAAGTCCCATTTATTACAGGCAAAAAAATAGGCGACCGAAGTCGCCCAAAATGCCTTGCGTGCTCATGCAATGGAAAGACCCGGCGCTATTTGCGCTTCTGCGAGTCTTTCCAGATAAAAATGCCCAGACCGGCGAAAAACAAAACCATGAGGCCGACAGTAAGTACTCCGGCGATAACCACATTATCGAGAAACATGACGGCCTCCTGCGCTCTGTTTGTGTGTCTGTTGAAGCTAGATTAACCAGACACGCAGGCGCACAACTTGACCGGGATCAATAGTGACCCACGGCCAGCCGGCAGTTGAGGGGGTTAGTTGACGCAGATCATCGAAAACGCGGCAGTTCAGCGCTTTTTCGGTTTTTTCTTCGGCTTTTTCGCCGTTTTTGCCAACGGCATTGCCTGTTCGAACGCCTTGCGCACTTCGTTCAGGCGCTTTTCATTGAGGTCATGTACCCGTTTGGCGCGCTCGGCGCCCAGGTCAACCAGCTTGGTGTCTTGGCTCATAAGCAAATCAGACCACTGTCAGTATGTTTCAGTACGCCAATAATGCGATGCACATTCGGCCCTGACCAGAAAAAACCACCTAGACCTTGATATCAACCCACACACCCTGGCGCTGCATGCCATCGGCCAAGGGTTCAACCGGCACCTCGTCAACCACCTGCGGGAGCGTACTCCCCTGCTCCCGGGATTCGCGGCGGCGCTGTTCCTGCTGACGCCGTTGCTCCTCACGCAACAATAAAGTGGCCTGGTCGGCATCGCTGTGCTTGAGGTCAATGGCACTTTCGCTGGAGCTGGCCTGGGCCGGCACCACAGGCGGAATGTCCGGGCGCGGGCGAACCGGATCCTGCCCGGAGGTAACCGGTACTGCGCCAAGGGGCAAAATGGACGGCAGCATGGTGATTGTTCTCCTGTCTTCTGGCTATTTGCGCGAACCGGCAATCGTGAACCATTGGTCGATAACCGGGCTGACACCCTGGCAAACCGGACAGCTTTTTTTGAGAGTCCTTTGGACTGAGGCCCTTGATCCGTTAATATACTCGGCTTTTTCAAAGCGGGAGTCAGGCAGCATGGCGCAGCAGTATCAACCGGGGCAACGCTGGATTAGTGACAGCGAAGCAGAGCTAGGTTTGGGCACCGTTCTGGCACAGGACGGTCGCTTGCTGACCGTGCTCTATCCGGCCACTGGCGAAACCCGCCAATATTCGCTGCGCAACGCACCGCTCACGCGCGTACGGTTCTCGCCGGGTGACACCATCATCCACTTCGAAGGCTGGAAGATGACCGTGCGCGAAGTTGAGGACGTTGACGGCCTGATGGTCTACCACGGCCTCAACGAGCGAAACGAAGCCGTCACCCTGCCAGAGACCCAACTGTCGAACTTTATCCAGTTCCGTCTGGCCAGTGACCGTCTGTTTGCCGGGCAAATCGACCCGCTGTCCTGGTTCTCCCTGCGCTACCACACCCTCGAACACACCAGCCGCCAGCTGCAATCGCCGCTGTGGGGCCTGGGTGGCGTACGTGCGCAACCTATTGCGCACCAACTGCATATCGCCCGCGAAGTCGCCGACCGCATCGCCCCTCGGGTTTTGCTGGCCGACGAAGTGGGCCTGGGCAAAACCATCGAAGCCGGTCTGGTGATCCACCGCCAGCTGCTCAGTGGCCGCGCCAACCGTGTATTGATCGTAGTCCCGGAAAACCTGCAGCACCAATGGCTGGTCGAGATGCGTCGACGCTTCAATCTTGAAGTGGCGTTGTTCGACGAAGAGCGCTTTATCGAAAGCGACGCCAGCAACCCGTTCGAAGACTGCCAGCTGGCCCTGGTTGCCCTGGAATGGCTGGTGGACGATCCCAAGGCCCAGGCAGCGCTGTTTGATGCCGACTGGGACCTGCTGGTAGTCGACGAAGCTCACCACCTGGTGTGGCACGAAGACAACGTCAGCCCCGAGTACGGCCTGGTTGAACAACTCGCCGGCGTGATCCCGGGCGTGCTGCTGCTCACTGCAACCCCGGAACAACTGGGCCAGGACAGCCACTTTGCGCGCTTGCGCCTGCTGGACCCGAACCGCTTCCACGACCTGGCCGCCTTCCGCGCCGAAAGCGAAAACTACCGCCCGGTGGCTCAGGCCGTACAGGAACTGCTGGATAAAGGCAGCCTGTCCCCTGAAGCCCATAAAACCATCCACGGTTTCCTCGGCGCCGAAGGCGATACCCTGCTGGCCGCCGTCAATGCTGGCGATGCCGAGGCCAGCGCCCGCCTGGTGCGCGAACTGCTTGACCGCCACGGCACCGGCCGCGTGCTGTTCCGTAATACCCGCGCCGCGATCCAGGGCTTCCCGGAGCGCAAACTGCATGCCTACCCGCTGCCGTGCCCGGCCGAATACCTTGAGCTGCCGTTGGGCGAACACGCCGAGCTGTACCCTGAAGTCAGCTTCCAGGCCCAGCCGGACGCCAGCGATGAAGAGCGTTGGTGGAACTTCGACCCGCGGGTCGAATGGCTGATCGACACCCTGAAAATGCTCAAGCGCACCAAGGTGCTGGTGATCTGCGCCCACGCCGAAACCGCGATGGATCTGGAAGACGCCCTGCGCGTGCGTTCCGGTATTCCTGCAACGGTCTTCCACGAAGGCATGAACATTCTTGAGCGTGACCGCGCTGCGGCCTACTTCGCTGACGAAGAGTTCGGCGCTCAGGTGTTGATCTGTTCCGAAATCGGCAGTGAAGGCCGTAACTTCCAGTTTGCCCACCACCTGGTGCTGTTCGACCTGCCGGCCCACCCGGATTTGCTGGAGCAGCGGATTGGCCGTCTGGACCGGATCGGCCAGAAGCACGTGATCGAACTGCACGTACCGTACCTTGAGACCAGCCCGCAACAGCGCCTGTTCCAGTGGTACCACGAAGCGCTGAACGCTTTCCTCAACACCTGCCCGACCGGTAACGCCCTGCAACACCAGTTCGGTCCTCGTTTGCTGCCATTGCTGGAAGCTGCGGACGACCAAGAGTGGCAAGCACTGATCGACGAAGCCCGGGTTGAACGTGAGCGCCTGGAGCAAGAGCTGCACACCGGCCGCGACCGTTTGCTGGAGCTTAACTCCGGTGGTTCGGGTGAAGGTGAAGCACTGGTTGAGGCGATCCTTGAGCAAGACGATCAGTTCACCCTGCCGATCTACATGGAAACCCTGTTCAACGCCTTTGGCATCGACAGCGAAGACCACTCGGAAAACGCGCTGATCCTCAAGCCCAGCGAAAAAATGCTCGACGCCAGCTTCCCCCTGGGTGACGACGAAGGCGTGACCATCACCTACGATCGCGAGCAGGCCCTGTCGCGCGAAGACATGCAGTTCATCACCTGGGAGCACCCGATGGTGCAAGGCGGCATGGACCTGGTGCTGTCGGGTTCGATGGGCAACACCGCCGTCGCCCTGATCAAGAACAAGGCCCTCAAGCCGGGTACCGTCCTGCTCGAGCTGATTTACGTCAGTGAAGTGGTTGCTCCGCGCTCCCTGCAACTGGGCCGCTACCTGCCGCCTGCCGCCCTGCGCTGCCTGCTCGATGCCAATGGCAACGACCTGTCGTCGCGCGTGGCCTTCGACACCTTGAACGAACAGCTGGAAAGCGTACCCCGCGCCAGCGCCAACAAGTTCGTCCAGGCCCAGCGCGACCAACTGACGCCTAAAATCAACGCAGGCGAAGCCAAAATCGCGCCACGTCATGCGGAACGCGTGGCCGAAGCCCAGCGCCGTCTGGCAGCCGACACGGAAGAAGAACTGGCCCGCCTGACTGCCCTGCAGGCTGTCAACCCGAGCGTGCGCGAGAGCGAACTGATTGCCCTGCGCAAGCAGCGCGAACAAAGCCTGGCCATGCTTGAGAAAGCCGCCCTGCGCCTTGAAGCCATTCGGGTTCTGGTAGCGGGTTAAAACCCATGAGCTGTGGGAGCGGGCTTGCTCGCGATAGGATCAATGAGGTGAAACTGAATCACCGCGTTAATCCTATCGCGAGCAAGCCCGCTCCCACATTTCTGACAGTCCCGATCTAACGTAACTAACTATAAACCCCCGCCCTAATAACAAAATGATAACCATCATTTTGCCATCACCCCTGTCACTGCCAATCCAGCTTCTATACTCGATCTCAAGCTAGCACCCAACGACTAGCGCATCTGGATCGCCGAGGCGTGCAATGGAAAGTCCGGGGTTGCAACTTTTGGCCGAATCCGCAGAAAACGGGCAACTGCTGTTGATCGGCGGCTATAACCCCTATCTGCTGTTTCTCGCCTGGCTCGTTGCCTGTACTGCCTGCGTGGCCACGCTGAATCTGCTCGACCGCGCAGCCAATGCCGAAAAAACTGCGGCAAGAACCATTTGGCGATGGATAGCTGTCGCTTGCCTGACCATCGGCATCTGGGCGATGCACAGCATCTGCATCCTGGCCTTTGACTCCCCGCTCGAAGCTCGCTACGGCGTTGTTATCGCGCTTGGCTCATTGCTGATTGCCCTGATTATTGTGCAAACCCTCGACAACACTACAGCCTGGCGCCCAAACAGCCACCTGCTCCATCAGTTATTCAAATATGCCCTGTGCATGCTTGCTGCTGGCGGCCTGCTCAGCACTCACTTGCTCATTGGCAATACACTGGCTGGCAATTCGGATGCAGGCAGCAATAACTGGCAGCCGGCCCTTGTGCTGGCCGTGATCACCCTGTTGCTGATTGGCAGTTGCATCAGCGCCACGATTGTCGACAAGAAACTACAACTCAAGGAGCACGACCTGCGCCGCGTCAATGCCCTGCTCAGCCAGCTCGACCAGGCGCGCGCATCCTTGCAGCAAGTGGCCCACTACGACCCGCTGACCAATCTGATCAACCGTCGCGGCTTCAATCAGCTGTTTGCTGAAAAACTCATCGACTGCGCCACCAGGAACACCAGGCTTGCGGTAATGTTTCTCGACATTGACCACTTCAAACGCATCAACGACAGCCTGGGTCACGATGCCGGGGACGAATTGCTCAAGACAATCGCCACCCGCATCAAGCTCGCTACCCGCAGCCACGATGACGTTGTTGCACGCTTTGGCGGAGACGAGTTCTGCATCCTGTTCAGCCTGAGCCAGCGCGATGAAGCCCAAGGCATGGCCCAGCGCATCATGCTCAAGCTCAAAGAGCCCATTGAGCTGTCAGGTCGCCAAATGGTCATGACCACCAGCATTGGCATCAGTGTGTACCCGGATGATGGCACCACCAGTGCCGAACTGCTCAAGCATGCCGACCTGGCGCTCTACCAGTCCAAGGGCAGCGGGCGTAACAACCTCAATTTTTTCAGCCCGAGCCTGAAAACCCGAGCCTCGCTGGAGCTGCAAATCGAAGAGGAACTGCGCAACGCGCTTAACGAGGACAAGGGGCTGTCCCTGCATTACCAGCCCATCTTCGACCTCAAGAGTGGCCGGGTCGCCAAACTGGAGGCGCTGATACGCTGGCAGCATCCCGAACACGGGCTGCTCGGCCCTGATCGTTTTATCAGCATCGCCGAGGCCAACGGGCTGATCGCCAGGCTCGACCATTGGGTGTTGCGCAAAGCCTGTCATGATCTCGCCGCCCTCTCCCGCCTGGGCTGGCAGCACCTGGGCATAGCCGTTAACTGTTCGGCGCTGAATCTGGTACGGGTTGAGTTGGCCGACGAAATCGAAAACGCCCTGCGCACATCAGGCGTTGCTGCACACCGGCTGGAGCTGGAAGTCACAGAAAACGCCCTGATGTGCAACCTGAGCAGCACCTCGCAACTGTTACGACAGATCCGTGCGCTGGGTGTATCCCTGTCCATTGACGATTTCGGTACCGGGTATTCGTCCCTGGCCTACCTAAAGCGTCTGCCGCTTAACACCCTGAAAATTGATCGCACTTTTATTCAAGACATCCCGGCCTCCAGCCAGGACATGGAGATCGTTCAGGCCATTATCCTCATGGCCCATACCCTGCACCTGCAAGTAGTCACCGAGGGGGTTGAAACCATCCAACAGTTCGAATTTCTCAACCAGTTCGGCTGCGACTTTATCCAGGGCTATCTGCTCAGCCGGCCTGTGCCCTTTGAGGCGCTGCCAGAGATTCTTCAACAACTCGACAAGCGCCCTGTGCCCGCTCCCGATCACGCCACCTTCGTACTTACCAACCAATAGCGGTACAGCCAGATCCCAGGCACAAAAAAACGCCACAGTGGCGACTGTGGCGTTTCTCTACGGCATATTGCCACTACGTGAAGACGGGTTACTGAGCTACACACTCCGGGCTCTTCACAGCGGTGCAAATAAATGCGCCGGCTTGGTGCGCAGGTTTAATTTTGCGCCCTTTCCTGGACCATCACCCAAGGTGAAACCACCACTGCCCATAGCTGAGGGTCGCGCTCAAGAACGTCTAGCGCCTGCGCCTCAGTCATCCTGCCAAGCAGCCCGGATGCCATCCAGGCCGCGACTTTCTCTGCATCATCCTGAGTCACGGCCTGCGCCGCTTCGATCAAGTCCAGAGCGGGTTCGACCCACAGCAAATCCCCTTTGGCGAAGAAGGGTTGCAACGCTTTCCATTCAATTGTTGAGGTCTCGCCAAGCAGCTTGGCATAGAGGGTGCTAGGTTCTTGATTCATGGGTTTCACCGGGGAAAAAAATCGGCGTCATGATAACGCCGCATACCCGGTAGAAAAACCCGGCTTTACAGGTAATAAAACGTGGCAAGAGCTGAAGGCCAAGGTCAAACCGGTTGATATGGCAACATTCAGATAACTATCAACCGATGAATCCGCCGCCATTTTGTCTTTTTATTACGTTTAAGCGACATTCTCTGTTTTTTCCCTCGCCAGCACGCTATTCAAGCGCTGAAGCGGCGCTCTACACTGTACCGGTACAGTTGCAAGGGGAATTGACCGGGAATTTCGCTACAAGAAGACCCGGTCCGGCTGCCTTGGCTTCCAGGACTATAAAAATTACAACAGAAGAGTGGAGCACCAATAAAGATGGCTACGAAGCAGATTACTAAACTGTTTGCCGCTATGGTTTTGGCCGGGTTCGCCAGCCATTCATTTGCCGCAGACACCATCAAGATCGGTATTGCCGGCCCTAAAACCGGGCCTCTGACTCAGTACGGCGACATGCAGTTTGCTGGCGCAAAAATGGCCATCGAACAAATCAACGCCAAGGGCGGCGTTGATGGCAAAAAACTAGAAGCGGTTGACTACGATGACGCCTGCGACCCGAAACAAGCGGTTGCCGTTGCCAACAAAGTGGTCAATGACGGTATCAAGTACGTAGTCGGTCACCTGTGCTCCAGCTCCACCCAGCCTGCTTCGGACATTTACGAAGACGAAGGCATCATCATGATTACCCCGGCCGCCACCGGCCCGGAAATCACCGCTCGTGGCTACAAGATGATCTTCCGCACCATCGGTCTGGACAGCGCCCAGGGCCCTGCCGCCGGTAACTACATCGCGGATCACGTCAAGCCCAAGGTCGTTGCGGTATTGCACGACAAACAACAATACGGTGAAGGCATCGCCAGCGCCGTTAAAAAGACCCTCGAAGACAAAGGCATCAAGGTTGCTGTCTTTGAAGGCGTCAACGCCGGTGAAAAAGACTATTCCTCGGTCATCGCCAAGCTCAAGCAAGCCAACGTCGACTTCGTCTACTACGGCGGCTACCACCCTGAGTTGGGTCTGATCCTGCGCCAGGCCAAAGAAAAAGGCCTGAACGCCAAGTTCATGGGCCCTGAAGGTGTGGGCAACGAGTCCATCTCGCAAATCGCCCAGGGCGCTTCCGAAGGCCTGCTGGTCACCCTGCCAAAAGCGTTCGACGCCGATCCGGAAAACAAGGCACTGGTTGATGCTTTCGCTGCCAAGAAGCAGGACCCAACCGGCCCATTCGTGTTCCCGGCCTACGCCGCAGTTGAAGTGATTGCCGGCGGTATCGAGCAGGCGAAAAGCGAAGACCCGGCCAAAGTCGCTGAAGCCATCCACAAAGGTACGTTCAAAACGCCTACCGGTAACCTGAAGTTTGACGCCAAGGGTGACGTGGAAGACTTCAAGTTCGTGGTCTACGAATGGCACTTCGGCAAGCCAAAAACTGAAGTAAGCCCTCAGTAAGGGTCGGTTCCTGACCTGAAAACCAAGCCCACTGCTCAAGCGGTGGGTTTTGTTTTACAGGCCCGCGGTTCATGGAAATGGGGCCGCGCTTTCGTGATCCGAAAGCCTGCCCACCTGAAAATCTTTAAAACCGTCACCAGCGGTTCGCTGGCAGAAGACCTGTGCTCCAAGTGGGTGAAAACCCATACGGCCCGGGCCGGAAAATGACTCCACCAGTGAAATGCGTCTCAGGTTTTTAGGAGCTTTGTAATGCCTGACATCTATCACTTCTTCCAAATGCTGGTTAACGGCCTCAACGTTGGCAGCACCTATGCCCTGATCGCCATCGGCTATACGATGGTTTACGGCATTATTGGAATGATCAACTTCGCCCATGGCGAGGTGTACATGATTGGTTCCTATATTGCGTTTATCGCCATCGCCGGCCTGACCATGATGGGTCTGGACAGCGTACCGCTACTGCTGACTGCCGCGTTTATCGCCAGCATCGTGGTCACCAGCGCCTACGGCTACAGCATTGAACGGGTTGCCTACCGTCCATTGCGTGGCAGTAACCGCCTGATCCCGCTGATTTCGGCCATCGGCATGTCGATCTTCCTGCAAAACACCGTGCTACTGGCACAAGACTCCAAAGACAAATCGATCCCCAACCTGATCCCCGGCGGCTTCACCTTTGGCCCTGGAGGTGCCAGCGAAGTTATCGTCTCCTACATGCAGATCGTGGTTTTCGTTGTCACTTTCCTCGCCATGCTCGGCCTGACCCTGTTTATCTCACGCTCCCGCATGGGTCGTGCCTGCCGCGCCTGCGCCGAAGACATGAAGATGGCCAACCTGTTGGGTATCAACACCAACAACGTTATTGCGCTGACCTTCGTGATCGGTGCTGCCCTGGCCGCTGTTGCTGCGGTGCTGATCAGCGTGCAATACGGCGTGATCAACCCCAACGCGGGTTTCCTGGTAGGTCTCAAAGCCTTTACCGCAGCGGTACTGGGTGGCATTGGCAGCATTCCTGGCGCGATGCTCGGTGGCCTGGTGCTGGGTGTGGCTGAAGCCTTCGGTGCCGATATTTTCGGCGACCAGTACAAAGACGTTGTGGCTTTTGGCTTGCTGGTACTGGTGCTGCTGTTCCGTCCGACCGGCATTCTGGGGCGTCCGGAGATTGAAAAAGTATGACTAGGAATCTTAAGTCGGCGCTCTTCAGCGCCCTGTTGGTCTGGGCCGTCGCCTACCCGGTACTCGGCCTGAAACTGACTATCGTCGGGATCAACATCGAAGTTCACAACACCAGCACCTTTACCCTGAGCGTGATCGCGATCTGCTCCTTGCTGATGTTTGTGCGCGTGTTGTTCAACCAGCAACTGACCACAGCCTGGAGAAACTCCCCCAGCCTGCCGAAAGTGCCCACCAAGGCCACCAACTTCCTGACCCTGCCCAGCACTCAACGCTGGATCATTCTCGGTCTGGTCTTTGTGGCATTGATCTGGCCGTTCTACGGTTCTCGTGGTGCAGTGGATATCGCCACACTGATCCTGATCTATGTGATGCTCGGCCTGGGCCTGAACATCGTGGTAGGCCTGGCTGGCCTGCTTGACCTCGGTTATGTCGGCTTTTATGCCGTAGGCGCCTATACCTATGCCCTGCTCGCGCATTACTTCGGGCTGAGCTTCTGGATCTGCCTGCCTTTGGCCGGATTGATGGCGGCTACCTTTGGCTTCCTGCTGGGTTTCCCGGTGTTGCGCTTGCGCGGTGACTATCTGGCCATCGTGACGCTGGGCTTCGGTGAAATCATCCGCCTGTTCCTGCGTAACCTGACGGACATCACCGGCGGGCCAAACGGTATCAGCAACATCCCGAAACCAACGTTGTTCGGCCTGAGCTTCGACAGAACCGCCGCCGAGGGCATGCAAACCTTTCACGAGTACTTCGGCATCGCCTACAACTCGATCAACAAGGTAATTTTCCTCTACCTGATCGCGCTGGTGCTGGTACTGCTGGTGTTGTTCGTCATTAACCGCCTGCTGCGCATGCCGATCGGCCGCGCTTGGGAAGCACTGCGTGAAGACGAAATCGCCTGCCGTGCACTGGGCCTGAATCCGACCGTGATCAAGCTGTCGGCCTTCACCCTGGGCGCTACGTTTGCGGGTTTTGCTGGCAGTTTCTTTGCCGCACGTCAGGGCCTGGTAACGCCTGAGTCGTTCACCTTCCTTGAGTCGGCGATCATCCTGGCCATCGTGGTACTGGGCGGCATGGGCTCGCAACTGGGTGTCATCCTGGCCGCCGTGGTCATGATCCTGCTGCCCGAAATGATGCGTGAATTCAGCGAATACCGCATGTTGCTGTTCGGAGCCCTGATGGTGCTGATGATGATCTGGCGTCCACAAGGTCTGCTGCCTATGCAACGTCCTCACCTGGAGCTGCGAAAATGAGCCGCGAGTTACTGAAAGTCAGCGGCCTGAGCATGCGCTTTGGCGGCCTGTTGGCGGTAAACGGCGTAGCCTTGACCGTCAAGGAAAAACAGGTGGTGTCGATGATCGGCCCTAACGGTGCCGGCAAGACCACCGTATTCAACTGCCTGACCGGTTTTTACAAACCGTCTGCGGGCAGCATCGTCCTCGATGGCGAGTCGATCGAAGGCCTGCCGGGTCATGAGATCGCGCGCAAAGGCGTGGTCCGCACTTTCCAGAACGTGCGCCTGTTCAAGGACATGACCGCGGTTGAGAACCTGCTGATTGCCCAGCATCGCCACCTCAACACCAACTTCCTGTCGGGCCTGTTCAAGACCCCGTCATTTCGCAAAAGCGAACGTGATGCCATGGACTACGCCGCGTACTGGCTCGACAAGGTCAACCTGACCGAGTTCGCCAACCGCCCGGCGGGCACCCTGGCCTACGGGCAGCAGCGACGCCTGGAAATCGCCCGTTGCATGATGACGCGCCCGCGCATCCTGATGCTCGACGAACCGGCTGCAGGCCTGAACCCCAAGGAAACCGAAGACCTCAAGGCGCTGATCAGCGTATTGCGCAATGAGCACAACGCCACCGTGCTGTTGATCGAGCACGACATGAAACTGGTCATGAGCATTTCCGACCATATCGTGGTGATCAACCAGGGCACGCCTTTGGCTGACGGGACGCCGGAACAGATCCGCGACAACCCTGAAGTGATCAAAGCCTATTTGGGGGAAGCGTAAAATGCTGCAATTCGAAAACGTTTCGACCTTTTACGGCAAGATCCAGGCCCTGCACAGCGTCAATGTAGAGGTGCGCCAGGGTGAGATTGTGACCCTGATCGGCGCCAACGGTGCCGGCAAGTCGACCCTGATGATGACCCTGTGCGGCTCGCCTCAGGCTCATAGCGGCAGCATTCGCTACCTGGGTGAAGAACTGGTGGGGTTGAGCTCGGCCCAGATCATGCGCAAAAGCATCGCCGTTGTACCTGAAGGGCGTCGGGTGTTTGCTCGTTTGACCGTGGAAGAAAACCTGGCCATGGGCGGGTTCTTTACCGAAAAACGGGAATACGAGGAGCAAATGGACAAGGTTCTGCACCTGTTCCCGCGCTTGAAGGAACGCTTTACCCAACGCGGTGGCACCATGTCCGGTGGCGAACAGCAAATGCTTGCCATTGGCCGTGCGTTGATGAGCAAACCCAAGCTGTTGTTGCTTGATGAGCCATCACTGGGGTTGGCACCGATCATCATTCAGCAGATTTTCGATATCATCGAACAGCTGCGCAATGAGGGTGTAACGGTGTTTCTGGTGGAGCAGAACGCCAACCAGGCACTGAAAATTGCTGACCGTGCCTATGTGCTGGAAAACGGCCGGGTGGTGATGCAAGGCACTGGCGAGCAATTGCTCAACGATCCGAAAGTGCGTGACGCCTACCTGGGCGGCTAAACCTGCCTGCGACACACAACGGCCCTTCGGGGCCGTTTCTTGTTAAACGACGCATAAGCTGTCGAAACTCTGTTGTATATCTAGCCCTATTGTGGGAGCGAGCCTGCTCGCGAAGGTCGTTCGCGAGCAGGCTCGTTCCCACAGGTTTACGTTTTTCCTGTAGCCGCTGACGAGGAGCAAAGGCTGCGATCGGCTACATAAAAATAATTCAGATCAGTTGTAACAACGCCCCCCCTTGCCTCTCTAGTTGGGTAACCCGGCAGCAATCGCTACCGGAATTTCTGGAGAGTCACCATGAAAAACCAAACCACCCGCACCTTGTCTGCCGCAGCCCTGGCTCTTGCTCTGGGGTCGGCTCTGAGTATTGCCGCCCTGCCCGCTCAGGCTGCCGACGACATGGAGAAGTGCTTCGGGGTTGCCATGAAAGGGCATAACGATTGCGCCGCCGGCGCTGGCACTACCTGTGCTGGCTCCGCCAAAACCGATCATCAGGCCAATGCCTGGAAACTCGTCCCAAAAGGGACCTGCGAAAAAACCGCCAGCAACACCTCACCAACCGGCTTTGGCCAACTGGCTGCCTACAAAGGCAAGTCCTGATCCGCGCCGCCGAGTGTTGATAATGCACAGCCCGCTTGCTTCGCTTATCGCGCCTCGTGCGCCCCGGCTCCCGCCTCGTGCGGGGCTGGGGCTCAAGGCCGAGCACTTTGTGGATGTACTTGCGAGCCGCCCAGACATCGGGTTCTTTGAAGTGCATGCCGAGAACTTCATGGTAGCTGGCGGCCCTTTCCACCATTACCTGGGCTTGATCCGCGAACATTACCCGCTGTCAATTCATGGCGTTGGCCTGTCGATTGGCGGCGAAAGCCCGCTCAATACCGAACACTTGCGCCGCCTGAGCCTATTGCTCGAGCGTTACCAGCCGCAGATGTTTTCCGAACATCTGGCATGGTCCTCCCACGGGCCATTATTCCTCAATGATCTGCTGCCTTTGCGCTATGACACCGCCACGCTGCACCGGGTATGCGCGCATATGGACCAGGCACAGGATGTGTTGAAGCGCCAGATACTGCTGGAAAACCCCGCGACCTATATCGAGTTCGACGAGGCCCAATTCGACGAAGCCGGTTTTATTCAGGAAGTCATAAGCCGTACCGGCTGTGGCCTTTTGCTGGATGTAAACAATGTGTATGTGTCATGCATCAACCACGCCCGCGATCCTGTTGTCTATCTCGATGCCTTGCCCCTTCAGGCCGTAGGTGAGGTTCATCTGGCGGGTTTTGCTGAAGAAGCAGACAGCCTGGGTCAACGCTTGCTGATCGATAACCACGGCGCACCTGTCGATCAAGCGGTATGGGCGCTGTACCAGCAAGTACTGGACCGAATTGGCCCGATGGCCACCCTGATCGAACGCGACAATCATCTGCCCCCTCTCACCGAACTGCTTCAGGAAGCCCGCTTAGCTGACCGCTACCTGTTCAGCGCACAGGTGCAGCCATGAAACTACAAGAAACATTCAGTGAAGCATTGCTCAATCCACACACGCCCGCCCCCACAGGCATTGCCTGCTACAACGGCGACATTGACCGCCGTTTCGCGGTATATCGCAACAATGTGCAAAGCGGACTGATCAACGCGCTGGCCACCAGCTATCCCGTTGTTGCGCAATTGGTGGGTGAGGCCTTTTTTCAGGCCATGGCGCAGATATTTATTCAAAAACACCCACCCGACAGCCCGGTCATGAGCGCCTATGGCAGCCAGTTCGCCGGTTTTATCAATGCCTTTGCACCCGCCAGAAGCGTGCCCTACCTGGCGGACGTGGCTCGCCTTGAGCGTTTGTGTGTGCAGGCCTTTCACGCCGCAGACGTGTGCGCCGTAAACCCCGGGCTGCTGGCTCAGGCGCTCAACAGCCCCGAGGGGCTGCCCCATTTACACCTGCAACTGCACCCCGGTGTCGCATCGCTGCATTCACCCTACGCCATCGCGTCCTTGTGGGCGGCGCACCAACGCCAGGGACAGATACAGGGACTGGACACGCGCCAACCACAAAGCGTCCTGGTAATACGCAATGAATTGCGCGTGGAGGTATTCACGGTCAGCTCAGGGTGCGCAGTATTTGTGCACTTGCTCAAAGCGGGGAATGCCCTGGGGTTGGCCGCGGCCCATGCCCTGGAAGCCGACCCAGACTTTAACCTGGGCCAGGCCCTGGCACTGTTGATTAGCAATAACACCATCACCGGCTTACAACCCGCCCTCGAGGCCTCGCCATGAATACTCAAACAATAAGCCCCGGCCTGCTACAGCGCTGGATCGGAGGCGCAATCGGGCTGTTGCACTGCATACCCGACACACTGATCGCCTTTGTCGCACGCTTTTCCATTGCGGCGGTGTTCTGGAAATCAGGCCAGACCAAGGTTGAAGGTTTGGCAATCGATCTGGTTGAAGGCACCTTTCAACTCGGTATGCCGCATCTGTCTGACTCTGCGCTGTACTTGTTCAGTACGGAATACAAAGTCCCGCTACTCTCCCCCGAGGTGGCTGCTCACGCTGCCGCCTTCAGCGAGCATGTTTTCCCGGTGCTGATCCTGCTGGGCTTGGCCACCCGGTTCTCGGCGCTGGCACTGCTGGCCATGAGCATGACCATCCAGCTGTTCGTATACCCTGATGCCTACCCGACTCACGGCACCTGGATCGCGGTCTTGTTGTACTTGATGGCCAAGGGCCCGGGTGCGCTGTCGATTGATCATCTGATTGCACAGCGTTTTCGTTAAAGCAGGTCAATGGCCTCACCATTACTCTGGAACCAGCCCACCAGGAAATCCGCCAATACCTGAGTACGCCTGGGCAAACCGCCTTGATAAGGGTGAACCAGATACATGGGGTTGCTGCGCGTTTGATAGTCACGCAACAAGCCACGCAGGCGCCCATCAGCCAACTCGCAGCCAAGCATGTACGAGGGCAAGCGGGCGATGCCGGCACCGATCACGGCCGCTTTTTTCAGCAGACTGTAGTGATTGCTGGCAAACGACCCCGAGACCCGCACTCGTTGCAGTTCATGCTGGCGGTGGTAGTGCCACTCCTCACGACCGCTGTAGTGGCTGTTAAGCAGACAGCGGTGCTCGACCAGTTCTTGCGGCGTAACCGGCTCGCCGTATTGCTCAAGATAGGCAGGGCTGGCGCAGGTGATCTCGTGCCAGTTAAGCACCTGCTTGGCCACCAGCCGTTCATGGCTGGCAACCTGCGAGCGTATCGCCAGATCAAACCCTTCCCGCACCATATCGCGATAGCTGTTGTTGAGCTCCAGCTCGATCTGCACCTGCGGGTATTCGCGGGAAAACTCCAGCAACAGCGAATCAAAGAAGGTCTCGCCCAGGGATACGGGCACGGTCATGCGTACCGGGCCTGCAACATCATCCTTTAGCCGGGCAAGTGCCTGACGTGCCCGCTCCACTTGCACCACCAGCGCCTGGGCTTGTGGCAGTAGTGCCGCGCCAGCCGCCGTAAGGCTCAAGCGCCGGGTGGTGCGATGCAGCAACACCACCGAAAACTGCGCCTCAAGCTGGCTGATACGCTTGGACAACTGCCCCTTGCTGCAGCCCAGTTGCTGGGCGGCCAAGGTAAAACTGCCAGCGTCGATCAAGACCGCGAACGCAGCCAGATCATCCATTTCACTCATGGATTGTTTCCATATGAAAACCAAAGGTTGCCTATTAGTGCGCTTATCCCACTTAAAAAGCACCACTAGACTGAGCACTCACGTCATCCACAAAGGCACACAACATGAAAATCCTTTTGATCGGCGCTCACGGCACCATCGGTTCAGCCATTCGCCGCGAGTTGTCACCGCGCCATGAGATCGTAGAAATTGGTCGAAAAAGCGGGGATTATCAGGTCGATATCAGCGACAGTGAATCAATCCGCCAACTCTTCGCGCAAACCGGGCGCTTCGATGCGCTGATCTGTGCCGCCGGTAACGTCACGTTCGCCGCACTGGCTGACATGAGCGAAAGCGACTTCGCCCTCGGTTTGCAGGACAAGTTGATGGGCCAGGTCAATCTGCTGCTGATTGGCCGCGAGTTTGCCAACGACGGGGCCTCGTTCACCTTCACCAGCGGCGTTATCAACCGCGAGCCGATCCGTACCGGCAGTTCGGCGGCGCTGGTCAACGCGGCACTTGACGGTTTTGTAAAAGCAGCCGCCATTGAGTTGCCACGGGGCCTGCGGGTCAACTCGGTGAGCCCTACGGTCCTGGAAGAAGCGATGGACAAATACGCCCCGTACTTTCGCGGCTTCAAGCCTGTATCGGGCGCCGATGTGGCCCTGGCTTACGCCAAAAGCGTGGAAGGCTTGCAAACCGGGCAGACATTCACCGTAGGTTGAATCACTTGTGATGCATCGCGAGGCTGAGTAACGTGGCGACACCCTTCAGGAGTGCCCATGATGCGTTTTGCCCGTTCCTTAGCTTTGTTCGCCTTGCTGCCCGTGTTTGCCGGTTGCCAGATGTTCAGCAGCAAACCTGCCGACACCACCGCAGGTCAAACCCGCCTGCAGGGCGAGCTGGTATCGGCCAATGATCAATGGGTGTTTCAACCCTGCGTCGGCCAACAGCGCTATGTAGTTCGTGACAGCGCCGACACCACGCTGGTGCAGGACGCGACCTACATGCCCAATAAACCGGGCAAGTTGTTCGCCGATATCCGCGGCCGTTTTAGCGCCAGCACAACAGCCGGTACAGACGGTGAAGTCGAGTTGCAGCAACTCTACCGCCTGGAGCGCAGCAACAGCGCCTGCCAGGATCCCAACTTCAAGCAGGTGACCGTGCACGCCAACGGCAATGGCCCGGCCTGGGAAGTGCAAGCCGGGGGCAAGGGCATGGTGCTCAAGCGCGAAGGCCAGCCCGACCTGGCGCTGCCCTACGTTGAAGAACAGGTCGGCGATGGCCGCTTCTCCCTGTCCACCGAGGCCAACAATCAGCGCATCGAGCTGTGGGTGGCCCCACAACGCTGCACCGACAGTGCCAATGGCAGCGTGCAACATCTGAGCGCCGAGCTACGGATCAACGGTCAGGTCCAGCGCGGCTGCGGCTATTTTGGTGGCGCCCGTAACGACTAACCGATAACTGTTGCCGCATATTGCCCCGAAGCAGCTTACAATTAGCGGTTCTGCCAGGGTTTACCTGGCCCCCGATACTGGACACTGTCAATGTTACGAATCACCGAACTCAAGCTGCCGATCGACCATCCCGATGAAGACCTGCGCCCTGCCATCCTGCAGCGCCTGGGCATCGAAAGTGATGACCTGGTCGATTTCACCTTGTTCAAGCGCAGCTACGATGCGCGTAAAAAATCGTCCGAACTGTGCTTCATCTACACCATCGATGTGAGTGTGCGCGATGAAGCGCCGCTGCTGCTCAAGTTCGCCGACGATCGTAACGTCAATCCAGCGCCGGACGTCAGTTACAAGGTCGTCGGCCAGGCACCCCAGGACTTGACCGAGCGTCCGATTGTGGTCGGCTTCGGCCCCTGCGGTATTTTCGCCGGGCTGCTGCTGGCACAAATGGGTTTCAAGCCGATCATTCTTGAACGTGGTACCGAAGTGCGCCAGCGCACCAAGGACACCTGGGGCCTGTGGCGTAAAAACGTACTCAACCCCGAGTCCAATGTGCAGTTTGGCGAAGGCGGTGCCGGTACGTTCTCGGACGGCAAGCTCTACAGCCAGATCAAGGACCCGAAACACCACGGCCGCAAGGTGCTGCACGAGTTCGTCAAGGCCGGCGCGCCGGACGAGATCCTCTATGTCAGCAAGCCGCATATCGGTACGTTCCGCCTGACCGGTGTGGTCGAAAATATGCGCCAGCAGATCATCGCGCTGGGCGGCGAAGTGCGTTTTCAACAACGCGTGACTGATGTGCTGATCGACAACGGTCAACTGACCGGTGTGATCCTGGCAGATGGCGAGCAACTGAATGCTCGCCACGTGATCATGGCGCTGGGCCATAGCGCCCGGGACACCTTCCGCATGCTCCACGATCGTGGCGTGTATATGGAAGCCAAGCCGTTCTCGGTAGGTTTCCGTATCGAGCACCCGCAGTCGCTGATCGACAGTGCGCGCCTGGGCAAGTATGCCGGCCACCCGAAGCTGGGCGCTGCCGATTACAAACTGGTGCACCACGCCAAAAACGGTCGCTCGGTGTACAGCTTCTGCATGTGCCCGGGTGGCACCGTGGTTGCGGCAACCAGCGAACCGGGCCGTGTTGTGACCAACGGCATGAGCCAGTATTCGCGTAACGAACGCAATGCCAACTCGGGCATCGTGGTCGGCATTACGCCTGAAGACTACCCGGGTGGTCCGTTGGCCGGCATCGAGCTGCAAGAACGCCTCGAATCCCACGCCTATGTGCTGGGCGGCAGCAACTATGAAGCCCCGGCGCAACTGGTGGGCGACTTTATTGCGGGCAAACCGTCCACGGCCCTGGGCAGCGTCGAGCCATCCTATAAGCCGGGTGTGTCTTTGGGTGACTTGGCCCTGGCCCTGCCGGACTTCGCCATTGAAGCCATCCGTGAAGCACTGCCGGCGTTCGAGAAGCAGATCAAGGGCTTCTCGATGCATGATGCCATTCTCACCGGCATCGAAACCCGTACCTCGTCGCCGCTGCGCATGACCCGTGATGCGTCGATGCAGAGCCTTAACGTCAAGGGCTTGTTCCCGGCAGGCGAAGGCGCTGGCTACGCTGGCGGGATTCTGTCGGCAGGTGTCGACGGTATCCGTATTGCCGAAGCTGTAGCGCGCGACATTCTGGGTATCGAAGCCTAGGTTTTGACTCGGTAGGGGCTGCAGCCCTGACATGTAGGAGCGGGCTTGCTCGCGATGCATTCACCACGGTTTGCCAGGCAGACCGTAGCGCCTGTATCGCGAGCAAGCCCGCTCCCACACAGCCACCGCCTTCTCCTTCTTCAGGCGGGATCCTTGCTGAAAAACCAGCAAAGCTGGTCTATTTCCTACAGCCTTCACAGGCACAAATCAGACTCAATTTGACACACAACTGCTAGGCTCTTGAGCGGTGTGTGAGCACGCCGTTGCTTATAACAAAAAAGAATATAGTTTTTGTTTTAACCACTAACCCCACAGGTTAGGGTGTCGCACCTTATTACCTAATTGATGGAGAGCGACCTTGCCTCTGCGTAGCACTTTCACTCGGTTCTTTCAGTTGGAAGCTGCCAGCGGTCTGCTGTTGATTGCCGCGGCCGCTCTGGCTCTGATCGTCAATAACTCACCGCTTTCCCATTACTACACGGCCTTCCTGGACGTGCCGGTAGCGGTGCAAATCGGCGCCCTGCAAATTGCCAAACCGTCGCTGCTGTGGATCAACGATGGCCTGATGGCCTTGTTTTTTCTGCTGATCGGCCTTGAGGT
Organism: Pseudomonas sp. TWR1-1-3; assembly: GCF_049896805.1. Lineage (NCBI taxonomy): Bacteria > Pseudomonadati > Pseudomonadota > Gammaproteobacteria > Pseudomonadales > Pseudomonadaceae > Pseudomonas > Pseudomonas sp. TWR1-1-3. The sequence goes on from NZ_JAFCUZ010000002.1 coordinate 502,683, forward strand.
CAAACGCGAACTGCTTGAAGGCCAGCTGTCCAAACCCTCACAGGTGGTGCTGCCCGGCGCGGCGGCAATCGGCGGCATGGTGGTACCGGCGCTGATCTACTGGTTCATCAACAAGGATTACCCGGACGCTCTCGGCGGCTGGGCCATCCCCATGGCCACCGACATCGCCTTTGCCCTCGGCGTGCTGGCCCTGCTCGGCAAGCGTGTACCGGTGTCGCTGAAGCTGTTCCTGATGACCCTGGCGATCATCGATGACCTGGGGGCAATCATCGTGATTGCGGTGTTCTACTCCAGCGAGCTGTCGGGTGTGTCCCTGCTGCTGGCTGCGGCATGCCTGATCGCGCTGATTGCCATGAACCGCATGGGAGTGATCAAGGTCGCACCTTATATGATCGTCGGCCTGATCCTCTGGGTGTGCGTACTCAAAAGCGGTGTGCATGCCACATTGGCAGGTGTAACGCTGGCGTTCTGCATTCCGCTGCGCACCAAGAACTCAGAAACTTCACCGCTGATGAGCATCGAGCATGCCCTGCATCCCTGGGTGGCTTACGCGATTCTGCCGTTGTTTGCCTTCGCCAATGCGGGTGTATCACTGGCGGGTGTCAGCCTGCACAGTTTTGTCAGCCATGTGCCTATGGGCATTGCCGCAGGCTTGCTGATTGGCAAAACCCTTGGCGTGTTCGGCCTGACCTGGATCGCCATCAAGACCGGCATGGCCGCGCTGCCGGCAGGCGCCAACTGGGGCCAGGTGTTTGGCGTGGCCATCCTGTGCGGCATCGGCTTCACCATGAGCCTGTTTGTGGGCTCACTAGCGTTCGTTGCAGGCAGCGATTATGTAGGCATGGACCGTATGGGCATCCTTACCGGCTCGATCCTCGCAGCACTGATCGGCTATGGTGTTACGCTGTTCTTTAGCCGTAAACAGCCGGTGGCGTAACCCTGATGTTGCTCACTCAGGCTGGCTCTCACAGAGACACAGCCCGCCTGAGTGAACAACCAAAAGAGAGAAACGTGGTCGATAAAATGCAGATTGTGCAATACGCCGGCATCACCGTGATGTTCCCGGCAGCGCTGGTGATTGCTGCCTGGTTATGGCTGGGCGCATCCAGAAAAATCGCTTTGCTGTGGTTGGGCGTGCTGGTGACTGCCTACCTGGTGGTGGGCGTCAGCAAGATCCTGTTCAAGGGCTGGGGCGTTGGCCTGCATGACCTGGGCATTGCCGTATTCAGCGGCCACGCCATGAATGCTTGCCTGGTCTTCACCGTGTTGCTCAACCTGCTGTGCCAACAGCTTGATCAGCGCTTGCGCTGGCCTGCACTCGGGGTCGGGTTGCTGGCGACCTGGTGGTTCGCCATCAATTACGTCGCCCTCACCATCCACCCTTTGCCGGAAGCCATCGCCGGAGCGCTGATAGGCTCTGTCGCCGCCTGCGTATTTGTGTTCAGCCTCAGGCAGTACAACGTCAGTCACGTCCCTCGACCTGCCCTGACACTGGGGCTGGCGGTGGTGATGGCCTTCAGCTGTATGCCCAAGTACACGGCAGAACGCTTGCTGGACCATATCGCCATAACGCTGTCTGGGGCCGAGCAGGCATTCAAGCACTCGTCCTGAGCTGCTTTACAGCCATAAAAAACCCCGGCCAGTTCGCACTGGCCGGGGTTTTGTTTTTACGCTGTCGCCTGTTTTACTGGGTAACGCGGCTGGTACCGTCAACGGTCATGATGCGCACGCGCTCACCGGTACGGAATACCTGGTTAGGCTCAACCTGCTGAACGTAAGCACGGGTGCTGCCGTCGTCTTCACGCACGGTGATTTCCACACCCTGGGTCTTGGTCAGGCCCGACTCGGCTGCCGAGCCCAGCAAACCACCGGCCACGGCGCCGATCACTGCGGTGACGATGCTGCCACGACCGCCACCGATGGCGCTGCCGCCTACACCACCCACGATAGCGCCAGTCGCAGCGCCGATCGGGGTCTTGGTGCCTTCAATTTGCACAGGACGCAGGGCAACGATGGTGCCCATACGAACGGTCTGTACACGTCGGGCTTCGTCGCGCGAGTAGGTGTCGCCGGTCAAGCTCGATGTGCAGCCGCCCAACAAAACAGTCATGGTAGAGAATGCTGCAACCAACAGAACGGACTTACGCATGGGATCAACTCCAAAATAACAGGGATTCATTAAACTCCGCAGCCGGTAACCTGTCACGGCACAGGGCGGATAAAAGGGCTTTATTCAGCGTCTGTACAGTAACAATAGCGCTGTTTGCCCACACAAGACTTCGCAAAGAGTAGCGCGAAATAGCCGGTTTGCATTGCGCGCCTTGCTGTAGAGGGTGCCTTCAGGGTGCCAGGCGCTCACGCACCCAGTCTGCCCCCTCACGCCGATAGTTGAGGCGATCGTGCAGGCGACTCGGGCGCCCCTGCCAGAACTCGATGCGCTCGGGCAGCAAGCGATAACCGCCCCAGTGCTCGGGGCAATGGGGCTGGCTGTCACTGAAGCGCGCCTCGGTGGCTTTGAGCAGCTCGACCAGTTCATCGCGATCAGCAATCACCTGGCTTTGCGGCGAGGCCCAGGCCCCGATCCGGCTGCCCAGGGGGCGAACCTGATAGTAGGCATCGGATTCTTGCGCAGTGACCTTGACCACCTGACCCTCGATGCGTACCTGACGCTCGAGGGTTGGCCAGAAAAAGGTCATGGCCGCGAACGGGCGCTCGGCCAACTGCTGGCCCTTGGCACTGGTGTAGTTGGTGAAAAAGGTAAAACCCTGTTCATCCAGCCCCTTGAGCAACAACACCCGACAATGCGGCCGCCCGCGGGCGTCCACCGTGGCCAGGGTCATGGCATTGGCCTCGACCGGTGGCTGCTCGGTTTTCACCGCATCGCCGAACCACTGATGAAACAGCGCGAAAGGCTCGGCCGGGGCCTGAGCCTCGGCCAGCCCGTCACGGGTGTAGTCACGTCGCATATCCGCCAGTGCTTGAGTCATGCCCCCATCCTTCCTTGAATCAGTCAGTTCTTGGCCTGATCGTTGGCGGCAACTTTCTTGTCCGCAACAGCTTTGGCTTTAGCGACAACCGGCTTTTTTGCTGGCGCTGGCTTGGCCGCTTTTTTGGCCGGCGCAGCCTTTTTGGCTACGACGCCTTTCTTGGCCGGTGCTGCATTCTTTTTGGCCACAGAAGGAGCAACAGCTGGCTGCACCGCAACCAGCTCGGCCGGGGTGAGGACTGGCTGGCTGTATTTGCTGACCAGGGCAACCATGGTGGCTTGCGGGGTCATCAGGATTTCAACCCGACGGTTCAGGGCGCGACCTTCGTTGCTGTCGTTGGCTGCGCGAGGCATCACCGAACCCATGCCACGCAAGGTCAGGCGGTTACCTTGCAAACCGCTCATACGGAAGATCGCTGCCACCGATTTGGCACGGTCCAGGCTCAGACGGGTATTGGCCGCCATTGCGCCCGAAGAGTCGGCATGCCCCAGCACCAGCACGGCGGTTTTTGGGTCGCCTTCAACCACTTTGGCCACTCGGGTAAACGGGCCAAGCATGGACGGCATCAGCAAGTCCGGGCGGGTGGCCTTGAACGAACTGTCAGCCGAAGCCACGATAATCAGCAGATTCTCGCGACGCTCCAGTTGCAGGTTGGTGTCCTTGATTGCAGTACGCAGGCGGGGCTCATATTCGTCCAGCCAGGCCTGGGTAATTTTCGGATCCGGCATCGGGATCACGCCAACCGGCGAAGTTTTGGCGTCTTTGGCATCGCTATCAAACGGCCACCACCAGTTTTTCGAAGAGGCTGCTGCAGAGGCAGGCGCGGCGGTGACGGCTACTTTTTTGTCCTTTTCAACCGGGGTGTCTTTTTTCGCCGAGTCAGAGCCAAAAGGCCACCAGCTGGAACCGCTGTCTTTGGCTGCGACCGCTGGGGCGGTGGCAGTTTTGGTTACCGGTGGCGTTGTTTTGCTGTCTGCTGGCTTGGCCGCAACAGTGGCAGTTTTATCCGCAGGAGTCGACGCCTGGTCGGACGAGCCCAACTGCCACCATTTGTGGCCACCTTCGGCGTCATTCTGTGGAGTTTGTGCGCAACCGGTAATAGCCAGGCAAAGAGCCAGAGCGAGGGTCTTATTAGATGACATTGAATATCCACACAATGAATTAAGAATTAAAGAGGCACTAAGCCCACTATAAAAAACGTATTGAAAACAGAAAAGCTACCGAGTTCCGACCTATGGCCTACAAATCCTGCTTACAGGCACTCAGCCAGTACTCTAACCAGTTTTTGCGCCCGGGGATCCATCAATATATTGGGCCCAAGGGTATTGGTCACAAATCCAAAGGCCACCTCGCGATCCGGGTCGGCAAAGCCGGTCGACCCCCCAGCCCCGGGATGACCGAAAGCTTTTGGCCCAAGGCCAAACGTCGCGTTGGGCACGCTTGGCTGATCCAGCATGCACCCCAGCCCAAAACGGGTTTGCGTGCGCAAGGTTTTATCCTCGCCGACGCTGTGCTCGCGGGTCAGTTGCTCCAGCATTTCGGCTTCAAGCAGGCTGCCGTCCAGCAAACCGCTATAAAAACCGGCCAGGCTACGGGCATTACCATGCCCATTGGCCGCTGGCTGCTCCATTCGGCGCCATTCGGGTTTGTTGGTACTTGTCATAATAGACGGTGGATTGGTGAATGCCCGCGTACTCATGGATGAAGGCTCATTCATCATGGCCTTCAACAGGCGCTGCGCAGCCGCATCCCCCATATTGCCCTTGCTGCGGGCAACATGGGCCACCCGGTAAAACTCTTCGTCACCCAGCCCGACATGGAAGTCCAGCCCCAGCGGCCTGGCCGTCCGCGCCATGATTGACTGGCCCGCACTGCGGCCATCGGCGCGGCGAATCAGCTCGCCCACCAGCCAGCCATAGGTGATCGCGGCATAGCCGTGCCCTTCGCCCGGCGTCCACCAGGGGGTTTCGGCGGCCAGTGCATCGACCATGGTTTGCCATTCATACAGCGCCTCGGCCGGCATCAATTCGCGCAAGGCCGGCAAACCCGCGCGATGGCTCAGGAGCTGACGCAACGTGATGGACTCTTTGCCGGCAGCAGCGAACTCGGGCCAATAGCGGGCCACTGGCACATCCAGCTCCAGCTTGCCCTCTTCGACCAGTTGCAACGCCGTGACAGCGGTAAAAGGTTTAGTGCACGAAAACAGATTGGCAATGGTGTCTGTGTGCCACGGCTGCTCGCCGTCCTTGTCAGCGGTACCGGCCCACAGGTCGAGAACGGTTTCGCCACCGATCTGGATGCACAACGCCGCGCCGCGCTCTTGCGGATCATTGAAAAGATCGGCAAACGCCTCGCGTACTGCTTCGAAGTTAAGGTCGTGAAAACCCTGAATCTGCACCCGGACCTCCTGGATCAAGCATGGCTCTACAAGGCGTGCATTGTTCCAGCACCAGTAAGATTTTGAAACAGAGCAAAGCGCTCTGAGCACACAATTTTTGTGCGCTGTTGAGTCGGCGGGCAAAGTATCAGCAAGGGCGTGTTTTTTTTGTGAAAAAAGGCAAAACACCCATGGCAAAAATCTCGTCGCAGCTGACTCGCGGAGCGAGGCTGCGTCCGGCGGCGCAGCCGTCGTAAAACCTGACTTGCGGGTATAACTGACATACCGCAGGGTCTGATTTCGCGACGGCTTTGCCGCCGAACGCAGCCTCGTTCCTTCGGCAGCTGCTACTTAGGGTGTGTCTACAGCGCGGCGTAGACCAAAGGCGCAAGCTTCTGCACCCGCGGGTCCATCAGCACATGGCTGCCCATGGTGGTGGTGACAAAGCCGAAGCTCACCTCCCGCTCAGGGTCGGCAAAGGAGATTGGCCCGCCCAGCCCCACATGCCCGAATGCCTTTGGCCCCATCCGATGGGAGGCTCCCGGGTCCGCCGGCTGCTCCATCATGCAACCCAGGCCATAACGCATGGGCCGCAGCAGCGTGCGGTCCATATCGTTACTGTGCTCGCGGGTGAACTCTGCGAGCAGCTCAGGCCCCACCAGGCGCCCGCCCAGCAGCGCACTGTAAAACCCGGCCAGGCCATGGGCGGTACCGTGGGCATTTACGCCGGGATGGCGATAGGCCCACCAGCGCGGGTCAGCCGTTTGCCGTGATCCCATGGCGGGATTGGTAAATGCAAGGGTCGCGACATGCTCAGGCTCACTGACCATCACGGCACGCAAGTCCTGGGCGTAGTTATCACCCGTTCGCCCTTCAGCGCGCTCGAAAAAGGCAATGCGGTGAAAGTGCTCGGCATCAACGCCCATATGAACTTCAAGGTCGTTGGGCTCGCAGATTCGCTCGTGGATAAAGGTACAGGGGTCGCGACCATCGGCCCATCGAACCAGCTCGCCAAGGATCCAGCCATAGGTGGTGGCGCCATAACCGACACTGGTTCCCGGTTCCCACCACAAGGGTTCTGCCGCGACGACTTCGGCCATTGCATCCCAGTCGTACATAATGGGCGTGCGGCTGGACAAACGCAGCGCCGGGATACCTGAGGTATGGCACAACACCTGGCGCAAGGTGATGCGCTCCTTGCCGCCCTGGGAAAACTCCGGCCAATAGTGGGCAACCGTCTGATCCAGCTCGAGCTTGCCCTCTTCCACCAGCATCAGTGCCGCGATGGCGGTGAAGGGTTTGATACAACAATAGGTGTTGACCAATGTGTCGTGGTTCCAGGGCTGCTCGCCCTCCAGATCCGCCACACCCGCCCATAAGTCGACAACGGTTTCGCCGCCCACCTGCACACAAACACCGGCTCCTCGCTCCTGAGGATCATCGAAGATCGCCTCAAAGGCTTCCTGAACGGCTTCGAACCCACTTGCACACTTCCCTTTCGCTTCCATTTCGAAGTCTCCATTCAGTTGGAATGCAAGACCTTAGTTTTAAAGTGGGAATTGAAAAGGAAGAAACCCCTACTGGGCGACGAAATACATCGCCGCCCATCGGGCAGGAAAAATCAGTGCCCCTTGCCCGAGTGCCCACCTGCATGCCCCGCGCCAGAGCGTCCGCCGCTGCCATCATCGGTTGCATGCACAGGCGCCTTGACGGCTTTTTCGGCTTCGGCCTGGGCCTTGGCGGCCTCCTGGCCCAACTGGCCAAGGGCCTGCAGGTTGGCCTTGCGCACGCTGTCGACAAAACCGGTAAACGGCAAATCGGTGATACCGATCATGCCAAAGTGGCCGTTTTCGCCGTCGAGCAACCGGCCTGTGACCGGCTGGTCCAGGTACTGGAACCAGTGCACGCCAACAATCGACGGTTCTGCCACCGCCTGTTTGAGGAACTTGCTGTAAGCCGGGCCACGGGCTTCTTCGTTGGCCACTTCAGTGACGCCGCCCCAGAACGGGCCACGGTCACGGGAGCCGAAGTTGAACTCGGTGATCATTACCGGCTTGTCCAGTTCGCGCAGTTTGCCGAAGTCATAGCCGTCTTGCGGTTGCAGGGTGTAGAAGTTGAAGCTCAGTACATCGCAGTATTTGGCACAGGACGCCACGGCCTCTGGCGTACTGACGGCAAACCGTCCGCCGAGCAGCAAGTGGTTTGGAGCATGCCATTTGAGCGAGTCGGAAATGGTCTTGAAGTAGGTGTCAGCAAAGACTTTCTGGAAATACTGATAATCCGCCTCGATTTGCGGGTGCTCGGCGTTGGGCAAAGGCCCTTCAAAACCCGGGTCCTCCATCAGCTCCCAGGCCGGAATTTCAATACCCCAGGCCTTGGAAAGACCCTGCTGGTTGCGGTATTTGTCACGCAGCTGCTTGAGGAAGGCCCGCTTGGCGGGTACATCCGTGGTCATGCGCAAAGTGCCTAGGGCCAATGCATAACGGGATTTCGGGTCATTACCCGGACCAGCCCAGGCCAGTTCGTTGTCGGCAAAGTAACCGATCAACCATGGATCATCGCGATGATCGCGAGCGGCAATGGCCACGGCGCGCTCGGTGGCCATGGCAAAGCGCGGGTCAAACGGGTCGGGCATGCCACCCCACCAGTCGGTGCCGGTACTGATGCTGGTGTAGTCCCCCACAATCGACAGCGGCAGGGTGTAGGGCACGCGATCGTTGAGGCCCAGTTCGGGGTCGCTCCAGTTGCCGATGGTGTTGAAGCCCCAGGCTTGCAGGCGATCCAGGGTGCGGGCCTGCCAACGCTTGGCATCAAAGGCTGGAGGTGCACAAGGGCTCACCGGTGCGCTATCCGGTTCAGTTTTAGCCGTTACGCAGGGTTCACCGTAGATGCGCTGCAGGTTGGCGGCATAAAAGTTGTACCAGCGCCCGGCGTCAAAGCCCCTGCCCTGGGTCGAGGCGTTGCCGCTGTTGTTGTTCGCATTGCCGTAAAAACTGGCCAGAGGAGTGCCATCTTGGGGCAAATCGGTAAACATCCACTCACGGCCGGCAACATAGGTCTGGCTGTCGTTGGCCGTTACGGCATTTAGGCCCAGCGAGTAAAACGGGTGACCTTCAGGGGTGATCAGGTTCCAGCGGCCATTGCGCTTTTCTGTGCGGAAAAACCCGGTTGCCTCAAACCCCGCGCCCTTCAGCCAGCCGCCGTACTTGTCCTGGTCGGCACGCCCGGCCAGCCAGCCTTTGAGTTGCTGCTGTTCTTTTGCGGCGGCGCCCTTGAGCTGTTCGTCATTGGCAACACGCTCCGGCCATTTGGCGCGGGTCGACTGGCCGTAGCCGTCGACGATCGCGCCGTACACGGCCTTGATTACGCCTGTGCCGTCCTGCACGCCGAAGCGCTCCAGCAGGATGCTCTGCGCGACGCTCGGTTGCGCAATCGACAGACTTACCGACACCACCTGGCTCAGATCGATTTCGCCCTGGCTGCTGGCCAGCAGAATGCGCTGGCCATCCAGCGTCATCGGCATCGGTGGGCCGGCGCGCATGCCCTGGCTGTGGGGAGAATTGGCTTTTAGCGGCAACAACAGGGTTTGCGCCGGGTCGGCAGGCAGGTCGACACGGCTGGTCAGGGTTTTGCCGTTGCTGCTTTGCACGGTCACGTCCAGCGTAAGTGCCCAGTTCATGGCGTTCTGGATGCGCAGGGTCATCATCCCCGACTGCGACCAGTCCCATACCCCGGTTTGCGGAGTCAAACGCAGGCTGGGCGCGACGGCCGGGTTGAAGGTGACGCGGCGCAGCACTTCGCCTTCGGCTGTTTGCTCCGCATTGTATTGCGGCAAGATCGCATCCGTAGTCGCCACTTGCACCACATCGGCAGGGCGAACGAAATTGAACAGGGTTTGTTGGCCAGCAGGCGCCGCCAACAGCGGAGTCGTGACCAGCAACGCAAAAACAGCAGACAGCGAACGGCGAATCATATGGATCTGGTTCTCCCAAACGGCCGAAAATCGGCCTGTGAGGTGGTGAAAGTCAAAGCATAGACAGCAAAGTCGACGATAACGCCGACCCGCGCTTAAGAAATTTCGCGCCTGAACGGCGGCAGTGCATTCAGAATCGCCTTGCCATAGCGCTGGGTGACCAGGCGCCGGTCCAGCAAGGTGATGGTGCCGCGATCCTGTTCGGTACGCAGCAAACGCCCGCAAGCCTGAACCAGCTTGAGCGAGGCATCAGGCACGGATATCTCCATGAAGGGGTTGCCACCCCGGGCCTCGATCCACTCGGCCAGGGCCGCTTCGACCGGATCATCGGGTACCGAAAACGGTATTTTGGCGATCACCACGTGCTCGCAGTAGGCACCAGGCAAATCCACGCCTTCGGCAAAACTGGCCAGGCCAAACAACACACTGGAGTCCCCGCCATCGACCCGCGCCTTGTGCTTGTTGAGGGTTTCCTGTTTGGACAGGTTACCCTGGATAAACACTTGCTTGCGCCAGTCGCGCTCCAGGCCGTCGAATACGTCCTGCATCTGCTTGCGTGATGAAAACAGCACCAGCGTGCCCCGCGAGCCTTCGACCAGCGCGGGCAAGTCACGAATGATCGCCGCCGTATGAGCCGTAGCGTCACGGGGGTCGGCTTTGAGGTCAGGCACTCGCAACACACCGGCATCAGCATGATGGAAAGGGCTGGGCACCACCGCCGTCACGGCTGTTTTGGGCAGGCCGGCACGCATGCGGAAACGGTCGAAGGTGCCCAGTGCTGTCAGGGTGGCGGAGGTCACGAGTACCCCATAGGCCACGTTCCACAGGTTGCGACGCAGCATCTCGGCGGCCAGGATGGGGCTGGCGTTGACCTCGATATCAAACAGCGAACCGCTTTCAGCCAGGGTCAGCCAGCGCGCCATGGGCGGGTTGTCTTCAGGGTCCTCGACGGTGAACGCGGTCCATAGCTCCCAGTTACCCTGAGCCCGGGACAGCAGGCTGCCAAACAGCGGGTACCATTCCTCGGCCTGGTTGCTGGTGATGCCGATATTGACCTCGCCATCCATGCCGTCCTTGAGAATCTCGGTAAGACGGGTGAACAGGTCGGTCAGACGCGAGAATCCTTTTTTCAACTCGATGCCCATTTCACGCATGTGATCGGGAATCAGGCCGCCAATAAAGCGATGGCGCGGACGCTCGCGACCCTCGGGCTCTTCGCCGACTTTAAAGTCGGCGATCTGCTCGCAGGCAGTGAACATGAACTGTTGCTGGGCCTTGATTTCTTTGGCCAGCTCCGGCACTTGCTCCAGCAAACGCCCCAGGTCGCCGGGCAACGGGTGTTGGGCCAACAGTTTGGTAAGGTTCTTGGCGGTTTGCTCCAGCCAGTCGGCGGTGGAGCGCAAACGGGTGTAGTGGGCAAAATGGCCAATGGCCTTGTCCGGCAGGTGATGGCCTTCGTCAAACACATAGACCGTGTCACGGGGGTCAGGCAATACCGCGCCCCCGCCCAACGCGAGGTCGGCGAGCACCATGTCGTGGTTGGTGACGATCACGTCCACCTTGCTCATGCCTTCCCGGGCCTTGTAGAAAGCGCACTGGCCGAAGTTGGGGCAATGACGGTTGGTGCACTGGCTGTGATCGGTGGTCAGGCGCGCCCAGTCCTGGTCTTCAAGGGCCTGGGGCCAGCTGTCGCGGTCGCCATCCCACTTATTGCCAGCCAGCTTTTCGATCATGCTGGTGAACAGCTTCTGGCTGGCCTCATCGACTTCGATCTTGAAGCCTTCTTCCTCGAACAGCTGCGCCGTCGCGGTTTGCGCGTGGCCCTCTTGCAGCAGCATGTCGAGCTTGGACAGGCACATATAGCGGCCACGGCCCTTGGCCAGGGCAAAGCTGAAGTTCAGCCCGCTGTTGCGCATCAGGTCCGGGAGGTCCTTGTAGACGATCTGCTCCTGCAGGGCGACCGTTGCCGTGGCAACCACCAGGCGCTTGCCCGCGGCCTTGGCCACAGGAATGGCGGCCAGGCAGTAAGCCACGGTTTTGCCGGTACCGGTGCCCGCTTCTACGGCGACCACAGCCGGGTCGCCACTGCGGTGGTTTTCTTCGTCGGTGTCGATATCGCCCAGCACCTTGGCCACTTCAGCGATCATCAGACGCTGACCGTAACGCGGCTTGAGGCTCTTGGATTCGAGAAAACGCGAGTAAGCGCCCTGGATCTGAGTTTTGAGTTCGGTACTAATCATGGTTCTTCGGGCGCAAGAAACGCTGGATAAATTTTCAGTGGTTCGAATGACCGCTATCATACCCCGCTAATTCATCCCGCGCCGAACGGAGTACCCCAATGACCGCCTTTGCCCTCGCCTACAGCCTGCATGTACTGGCCGCCCTGATCTGGGTGGGCGGCATGTTTTTCGCCTGGATGATCCTGCGCCCGGCGGCTGTCACGGCCCTTGAAGGCCCGGCGCGGTTAAAACTGTGGGTAGAGGTGTTCCAACGTTTTTTTGTATGGGTGTGGATCGCAGTGGTGATTTTGCCGATAAGCGGTGTAGGTCTTCTGCAAATGCGCTTCAACGGTTTTGAAACGGCGCCGCGCTATGTGCAGATCATGATGGGCTTGTACATCGTGATGGTGGCGTTATTTATCCGCATTCAATCGCTGCAGTTGCCTGAGTTGCGCAAGGCTGTCGAAGCCCAGGCTTGGGCTGACGGGGCAGCGGTAATGGGGAAAATTCGCCGGCTGGTAGGGTGCAATCTGATTGTGGGGCTGGTGTTGGTGGCAATTGCGGCGGCTCGGCCGACTTTTTAAAAGCCGGATGGGTGTAGCTGCCGAAGGAACGAGGCGGCGTCCGGCTGCGCAGCAGTCGTACAACCATTTAATTACGGGGTATCAGAGGGTTCGTGTTTGCAGTGTTTGCGACGACGACAGCAAGGCATTTGGCCTTTAATATCAGGCGTTTCGTACGACGTTTCGTTTTCGTTTCCGTGAAACTTCCTAGAAAATCCCGTTCGCTTGCGCCGCTTAAAATCGGGGAATAGTCTCGGCCCATCGCTGCAAAGCTGGCCAAGGGTTATGTCGACAAGTTGCTGGACACGCTGGTAACGCACTGAAGCAGCACGCGCCTGATTGGCGACAGGCACGTCGTTTATTTATACGTAGCTGTGCCGCAAATCAACTGATCCACCGGTTACATATCCGGCATTTGCGTCTAACTGAAATATTGGTTTCGCTCTTACAGCGAGTCACTTTGCAAAAGCGGCAAAGTAACCAAAGCGCTTGCGGCCCATCGTACGGCCTTCGCTGCGCTCAGGTTCACTCGCTCCGGTCCTGTTCCGTGGGCACGCCGCCACGGGCCATCCATGGCCCATCGCGGCTCTCCCGGCATCCATGCCGGTCGACCCACTCCACAGAACCTCCACTCGCCCTCCCGGGAGGGCAGGCAGATCAAAAGCACAGCGCCCCCGAGGCGGCCGACCGGCCGGCCTGTTTGGAGTGAATGTGTTGCGCAATCTGCGCTTAGCGCCTCAGCGGATATTGCGTGCCGTGCACAGGTTACAACCGCTGGATAGTCACAGCACCTGCCGTACCCGCTTCCCCCGGCTGCCCGGCCAGGCCCGGCTTGCCGGACTTGCCGCCATCGGTGCGATACACCACACAGCCCTTGGCTTTGCCGCCTGCGCCAGCCCGTCCGGCCTCGCCGGGCTTGCCGCCCGTACCGCCGTCAACCCGCACACGGACTTGTTCGGCCGGGTAGTCACGCGGCAGCTCAACCCGCACCTGCCCGCCGGCCGCACCCGGTTGCCCGTTACCTCCATTGTCGCCATTGGCTCCGGAGCCCGCCGCGCCCCAAGTACAGCCTGGCTCTTCGCCATTACCGCCATCAAGCCCGGCAAAACCCGGCGCTCCCGTACCGCCACGGGCATCAATGGACAGTTGCGGCGCTTGCAGTGACTCAATCCGCAGGCTCAGGTCCCGGGCTGGCCGCGCAGGCTTTTCAAAGGTACCGGTGGCGCCACGGGCATTGATCTGGCTGCCCTCGCCCAGTTCGGCACGCGCCACCCGCAGCGCGATGCCGTGCTCGGCAGGAACGATAGTGATGCGTGCTTCACGACCCAGCTGCAGTTGGTCGATATCGACCTGGGTGATCCCCGCTGGAATCAATAACGTCCCGTAGTCAGCAACATCGAGCTTTTCCAGGCGCAATACACTGACGTTAGCGGGCAGGCGCATCATCGAGTTGGCCTCGACCGAGACGACCTCGGCCTGAGCAAAAGGGCTGCACAAGGCAGCCAACAAACATAACTTACGCATGGCTGGCATCTCGTTCGCGGGAGGCAGGAAGGGTATGTGCGTGAAAAATTCCAAACACAAGAATCAACAGGCGATCACGCCAGGGATGGCGGCGGCCTTGCAGGCGACCTTTGAACAAGAGCACCTCAAGCACATGGGTCAGCACCAACAGGCTGCCAACAAGGTTGATCAGCACATCGAACGGGTAGACCAAGGGCTGGTACAGATTACTCAGCACCAAGGCCCAAACTATCAGTGTCAATGCTTTACCCAGCCCCCAAAGCACCCTCATACATCCGCCTTTAGCATGTTCTTTGGCGCACATTAACGGCTTGTACAAGCAGGACGCCATAGACCGTCATAAAAAGATTCGCCGCAACTTCGACTGGCCCGGGCAAAACCGCGGCGATACCAAGGGTTAACGAATGATCAGAATCTCGGTACGTCTGTTTTGGGCGCGGCCCTCAGGGGTCTGATTGCTGGCCACAGGGTTCGACTCACCGGCTCCCTCCACGGAAACAAACTGGCTGCGCGGTACACCGCTGTCGATCAAGTACTCAACCACCGACTGCGCCCGTGCCTTGGACAGTTTCAGGTTGTAGGCCTCATTGCCCACACTGTCGGTATACCCTGTGACCTTCAACTGGGCGTTGGCGGCGTCTTTTTTCAGGCGCGCGGCTATGATATTGAGCTTTTCCTTGTCCGCCGCAGTCAACCGGGCAGAGTTGAATTCGAAATTCACATCACGTACTACAATGGCCTCTTGCTTGACGACCACCACTTCTTCAACCACCACGACGGCCACAATCGGGCAGCCCGCAGCATCGACTTTCACGCCTTGGGGCGTATCAGGGCACTTGTCGCGACTGTCCGGAACACCGTCGCCATCCGCATCGCCGTCACCGTGTACCCAACAGTAAGCCGCGGCCATGCCCGCACCGAATACGGCACCACCCCCCGCCCAGGCCGAGCTTTTTATTGCACCCAAGGCCGCCCCGCCCACACCGCCGACTGCAGCACAGGTGGGCCAGTCAGTTTTTTGCAACCCGGCACAGCCCGTTAATACGCCGGTGAGAACAACCAGAGGTACTGCTGTTCTTATGATGCTCATAAAAGGGTCTCTCCTGAGGGTCGGCGTTTGGCCGATGCAAGGCAAAGTAAAGACTGCGCTCAGGGTATGCGCCAGCAAAGTGACAGTAGCGGCAACAGCCCACTAGGCCGCGCGGCTTGCGCAGGCTAGTCTTGGACGCTCTAAGTGAGGACCTTCGATGACGCCCGGTATTTCTACACGTACACCCCAGCAAGCGCTGGCGGCCTTGCTGGATCGTTATGCGCCACAACGCCTGCTCGTGGTCGGGGCCAGCAGTTTCCCGGCACTGGCCGCCTTCGAGGCTGCGCACCCCGGCGCGCAGGTGGCCCGAGCAGCGCCTGGCCCGTTGCCCGAAGACCTGGCAGCGCAACGCTTTGACCTGGCACTGGTGATCGACTGCCTGGAGCACCTGCCCAAAAACAGCGGGCTGCAATTGCTGGGCGGCATTCGCAACCTCAATGCCAGTCGCATTGCCGTGCTGGCGGATCTCACAGCCTGCAATTGGAAAGAAACCGACTTTTACGCCCTTGCTTTACAAAGCAATGAGAGGTTTCAGCGTGACGAGCAAGTCCTGACGCTCTTTACTTACGACTTGCGCGAATACAAACAAGTACCCGACTGGCTAAACGCCAGGTTTTGGGCAAACCCGGAAAACTTTGGCAAGTATTGGTGGTAACCCGATGAGCACATCCATTTGCCCCTGCGGCAGCGGCAACCTGCTGGAAGCCTGCTGCGGGCACTATCATGACGGCCACCCGGCCCCGAGCGCCGAAACCCTGATGCGCTCACGCTACAGCGCCTATGTATTGGGGCTTGTCGACTACCTGGTCAGCACCACCCTGCCTGTGCAGCAAGCCGGGCTGGATCGCCAGTCCATTGCCGACTGGAGCGCGCAGAGCACCTGGCTGGGCTTGACCGTTGAAAGCAGCGAAGTGTTCGGCGGCCAACCGGAACACGCCTTTGTGACCTTTACTGCACGCTG
Source organism: Pseudomonas sp. TWR1-1-3 (assembly GCF_049896805.1). Lineage (NCBI taxonomy): Bacteria > Pseudomonadati > Pseudomonadota > Gammaproteobacteria > Pseudomonadales > Pseudomonadaceae > Pseudomonas > Pseudomonas sp. TWR1-1-3. The sequence continues at coordinate 518,377 of NZ_JAFCUZ010000002.1, forward strand.
GCACCACGCCAATGGTGAGCACAGCCACCGCGAGCGCTCATCCTTTGTGCAAAGCGCCGGGCGCTGGTACTTCATCGACCCCACCGTACCGCTCAAGGTCGGGCGCAACGACGCTTGCCCATGCGCCAGCGGGCTGAAGTTCAAAAAATGCTGTGCCGGTTTTTTCGGTCAATAGGCTGGACTCTGAGGGTTAAACAATGGACGTGCGGGCCCGAACAATAAAAACAATCGCCCTGGCCATGCTGCTGATGGTATCGGGATGCACCTCCTGGTTCGACTCAGGCGACAAGGACCCGGACGTGCATCTGGAAAAAGTCGAACTGGTGCAGGCCAAGCTGCTGGAGCAGCGCTTCAGGCTGCATTTTCGGGTCGACAACCCCAATGACTCGACACTGACCGTACGCGGCCTGAGCTATGCCGTGTATCTGGGCACCATCAAGCTGACCGAAGGTGAGAACGAACACTGGTTCAGCGTGCAACCCAACAGCAGCGCCATGTACGTGATACCGGTGCGTACCAACCTCTGGCCGCAGGTGCGCCCGCTGGTCAATTTGCTTGAAACACCCGACCAGCCCATCCCCTACCGACTCGAGGGCACACTGCAAACCGGGCTGTTCTACGGTTACGACGTGCACCTGACGCGCAAAGGCGAGATAATCCCCGGCGATTTTATTCCAGAGTGATTGAGCAATGACCCAACAACCCCACGTTCATGGCCCCGACTGCAACCACGATCATGATCATGGCCACACCCATGACCACGATCACGGTCATGTACATGGCCCGCATTGCGGCCATGCACCTCAAGAGCCTGTGCGCAACGAGCTGAAAGACGTTGGCCGCAACGATCCCTGCCCGTGCGGCAGCAGCAAGAAATTCAAGAAGTGCCACGGCGCCTGATCCCTCGGGACGCTTTGCAAACGCCGCACAGGGTCCAGTGTCCTGTGCGGCGTTTGAGTTTTTGCTTTATGAAAAAGTGCGTCACAAACCATGACCTGCTTTCATCCGACGCGCTTTTGGGGGTAAAACTGACAGCCCACAGTCGATGACCGCCTCTGATGGTCGTCAGGTGCTGGGTGAACATTCCCTTCTGGAGCCCTTCATGATCGATCTTTATTACTGGACCACTCCCAACGGCCACAAAGTCTCATTGTTTCTTGAAGAAGCTGGCCTGCCCTACAAGGTTCATCCGATCAATATCGGCAAGAACGAACAGTTTGCTCCGGACTTTTTGAAGATAGCCCCGAATAACCGCATCCCAGCCATTGTTGATCAGGCACCGGCCGACGGGGGCGAGCCACTGTCCTTGTTCGAGTCCGGCGCGATCCTGCTGTACCTCGCGGAAAAAACCGGGCAATTTTTGCCAAAGGACCTGCGCGGCCGGCAAATGGCCCTGCAATGGCTGTTCTGGCAAATGGGTGGCCTGGGGCCAATGGCCGGGCAAAATCATCACTTCAACCGCTTCGCACCGGAAAAAATCCCGTATGCGATCAAACGCTACACCGAAGAGACGGCCCGTTTGTATCGCGTATTGAACAAACAGCTGGAAGGCCGCGAGTTTGTTGCGGGTGACGAATACAGCATCGCCGACATGGCGATTTACCCGTGGATCGTGCCCCATGAATGGCAGGGGCAGAACCTGGATGATTTCCCGGCCCTGAAGGCCTGGTTCCAGCGAGTCAAGGCGCGCCCGGCTACAGAACGTGCCTACGCACTGGTGGATAAAATCAACCCGCCAAAGTAGTGCATATAGCGCTTGCACGGTGTCATCGGCCTCACTAACGTAGCGGCTTTCGATGACACCACCCCCGCAGGAGCTTTGCCATGGCCTCGCCAGCCTTTACTTCTTTACTACCCCGGTTCGGCGTTGCCGCGGCAATGGTCAGCCTGCTGGGCCTGGCCGGTTGCCAGATAAACAACCATGCCACTGAAAGCCTGGTGCCAGCCTCTGGCGTGCAACCGCTCAAGGGCCTTGCACAGAACGTGTCGGTACGCCGCAACATCCAGGGCATGCCGCTGATCGAAAGCAGCAGCTTCCATGACGCCCTGTTCACCCTGGGTTATGTGCATGCCGGTGACCGAATCAGCCAGATGGTGCGTTTGCGCTTGCTGGCCCAAGGCCGCTTGGCCGAGCTCAACGGCGTTGATGCACTGCAAAGCGACCGGTTGATGCGCACCGTCAATCTGAAAAAGAACGCTGACGAGCTTTATAAAAGCGCCTCACCGCGACTTAAAAAGTTTTTCGAAGTCTACGCTCGCGGAGTCAACGCCTACCTGTTCCGCTACCGCGACAAATTGCCGGCCGATCTGGCGCAGGCCAGCTACAAGGTCGAGTACTGGAAACCCGAGGACTCGGCGCTGATTTTCAGCCTGTTGAACTTCGGCATGTCGGTCAACCTGCAAGAAGAACTCAACGCCCTGGCCCTTACGCAAAAAGTCGGCACCGACAAACTGCCCTGGCTGATGCCAACCTATCCCAACGAAGCCCTGCCCAGCAGCGAAGCCGACAAGCTCAAGGGCCTGGCCCTGGGCAGCCAGTTGCAAGGCTTGAGCGGCGTGTCCCAGGCCCTTGAACAGGTGAAGCAACTGAGCCTGCCAGGTGTCACGGCATCCAGCGACTGGGCCATTGGCCCGCAGCGCAGCCGTAGTGGCAAGAGCCTGCTGGCCAACGATATCCATCAACCCATAGGCGTGCCTTCGGCCTGGAACTACGTGCAGATTCGCGCCCCCAAATACCAGGCTGCCGGGGCAACCATTGCGGGCTTGCCGACCCTGTTTGCCGGGTTCAACGGCAAGGTGGCATGGGGTATGAGCATGGCCATGGGCGACAACCAGGATGTGTTCCTGGAGAAGCTCAAACGCCAGGGCAGTAGCCTGTACTACATGGCGAACGGCAAGTGGCTACCGGCGACGGTGCGCAACGAAACCTTTTTCGTCAAAGGTCAGCGTCCGATTCGCGAAGTGATTTACGAAACCCGCCACGGGCCTTTGCTCAACAGCACCCTGGGCAGCCCCAATGCCCTGAACAGTAGCCTGGGCCTTGCCCTGCAAATCCCGGACTTGCAGGGCGACAAAACCCTCGACGCATTTTTTGACCTGTCCCGTGCCCAGAACAGCGAAAAAGCCTCGGATGCCAGCCGTGAAATCCGCGCTGTGGCGCTGAACCTGCTGTATGCCGACGCCAACCATATCGGCTGGCAAGTGACCGGGCTCTACCCCAACCGCCGTGAAGGGCTTGGCCTGTTCCCGTCGCCGGGCTGGGATGGCCGCTACGATTGGGAAGGTTACGCCGACCCGATGCTGCACCCCTACGACCAGGACCCGACCCAGGGCTGGCTGGGTACCGCCAACCAGCGTACGGCCGCCTATGGCTACGGCATGCAACTGTCCAACTCGTGGCTGTCACCTGAGCGCAGCGAACGCCTTGCGCAACTGGCAGGCAGTGGCAAACAGGACGCCCGCAGCATGATAGCCATGCAGTACGACCAGACCACGCTGTTCGCAGCCAAGCTGAAAACCATGTTCAGCGCCCCCGGCATGGCACAGCCTCTGAAACAGGCGATCGCGGCATTGCCCGCGCCAGAACAGGCCAAAGCCCGCGAAGCTCTTGGTCGGCTGATGGCATTTGACGGCAAGCTCGGCGCCAACTCGGCCGATGCGGCAGTGTACGAACTGTTTTTGCAGGAAAGCACCCGGCAGATCTTCCTGGATGAACTGGGCCCCGAGAACAGCGCCAGCTGGCAGGCATTTGTGGCCAACAGCAACCTGTCTTACCCGGCGGTAGCCGATCACTTGCTGGGCCGCGAAGACAGTCCTTTCTGGGACGATAGCCGCACCACGCAAAAAGAAGACAAACCGGCCATTCTGGCCCGCAGCCTGGCCGGGGCGATCAGCACCGGTGACAGCCTGATGGGTAACGATCACAAAGCATGGCAGTGGGGCAAGCTGCATCAGTACGTATGGCGCAATGCCAACGGCCAGACTGTTCGCGCCCCCGTTATGGCAGGCGGCGATCATACGACCCTCAATACGGCGGCCTACCACCTCGCAGGCGCAAACTTCGAGGTGACGCAGATACCGGCCATGCGCATGATCATCGACTTCGGCCAGGTCGAACCGATGATGGCGCAAAACAGCACCGGGCAATCGAGTAACCCGGCCAGCCCGCACTACACCGACGGTATCGATCCGTGGCTCAAAGGGCAGTACATCAGCTTCCCGATGCAGCCGCAGAACTTCGACAAGACCTACGGCAAGACCCGTCTGACCCTGGTTCCGGGCAAGTAACCGAGAGCCACAGCCTGCCCTCTCATGCACAAAGCCGGGAGAGGGCATATGCTGAGTAAAAGGTGCAATTTTTCATTTGTATGTCGCCCATAATATGCTTCGATTGGGGCGACTGGCACAGCGCTACTGTCTGGCCATCTGAACTTGGCTCACAAGGACGTCTCCATGCAGCGACATCAAATTCATCCTTTGCTGGCACCTGTCCCGGGCACTGAACGGCTTATTCACAGTTTTCATTACGGGCCTGCCCAGCCCCGAGGCAAGATCTATATTCAGGCCTCACTGCACGCGGATGAATTGCCCGGGATGCTGGTCGCCTGGCACCTCAAGCAGCGCCTTACAGAGCTTGAGGTGGCGGGACGGTTGCTCTTTGAGATAGTCGTGGTACCAGTGGCCAACCCGGCTGGCCTTGAGCAGGTCTTGATGGATATCCCGCTGGGGCGTTACGAGCTGCAAAGCGGGCAGAACTTCAATCGTAACTTCCTGGACCTGAGCACGCAGATTGGTGATGAGCTTGAAGGCCAGCTCAGCGATGATCCCGCACAGAACCTGCAGTTAATCCGCCGTCGCTTGCGCGAACTGCTGTCAGCGCAAGTGCCGACAACGCAGTTGCACTCCCAGCGCCTGACCCTGCAAACGCTGGCCTGCGATGCCGATATGGTGCTGGACCTGCACTGCGACTATGAGGCCGTACCCCACCTGTACACCACGCCTGAAGCCTGGCCGCAGGTCGAACCGCTGGCGCGCCACCTCGGCGCTCAAGCCAGCCTGCTGGCAACGGACTCCGGCGGGTTGTCGTTCGATGAGTGCTTCACCCTGCTGTGGTGGCAACTACAGCAGCGTTTCGGTCATTGCTATGCGATTCCCCAGGGCAGCTTTTCCGTAACCCTGGAATTACGCGGCCTGGCAGATGTGAACCACAGCCATGCAGGGCACGACTGCCAGGCGCTGATTGATTATCTGATCGATTTTGGCGCGATTGACGGAGAATCCGTGCCTTTGCCACCCCTTCTCTACCCCGCCACCCCTTTGGCCGGTGTAGAGCCCGTGGCAACACCGGCAGGCGGGCTGCTGGTGTTCAATGCCAGGCCGGGGGAGTATCTGTGCGCTGGCCAGTTGATTGCCGAGATCATTGACCCCATCAGCGACAAGCTCACACCGGTTTACTGCGCCAGCGCAGGTTTGCTGTATGCCCGCTCTCAGCGGCGAATGGCCACCGCAGGCATGGTGATTGCCCACGTGGCAGGCCGCGAAGCCTATCGTAGCGGTTATCTGCTATCGCCTTGAGCCACTACCGGATCAGGCAACCGGCGCAGGCGGAGGCTCGTCAGGCAGCGTTGGCACGCCCGGTTCGGGTTCGATTGGTTGCGGGCTGTCCGGGTCAGGCTGGCCGGGGATGCCACCTGCATGCAGCTGTGGAAAGGCCAGCAGAGACCAGGCCAGCAGCCCGACCTGATTGGGCTCGAGGTTTGCCAGTTGGGCGCGGATACTCGGATCAATCTTCATAAGGCACTCCTGAGCGATGATCCGGCTCGCTGGATGCGTAACCGGAAATACACTCAATAGAGTGCATTTGCGCTCAAGAATTCCCTCTGTTCGTCAGGTGCGAGGCAAGGTCACGCCGCGCTGGCCCTGATACTTGCCGCCACGGTCCTTGTACGACACTTCACACTCTTCGTCAGATTCGAAGAACAGCATTTGTGCCACGCCTTCATTGGCGTAGATCTTGGCCGGCAATGTCGTGGTGTTGGAAAACTCCAGGGTCACATGACCTTCCCACTCGGGCTCAAGTGGCGTCACGTTAACAATGATGCCGCAACGCGCGTAGGTACTTTTACCCAGGCAGATGGTCAGCACATTGCGCGGAATACGGAAGTACTCAACGGTGCGTGCCAGGGCGAAGGAGTTGGGCGGGATGATGCAAACGTCGCTGGTGACATCGACAAAGCTGCCCGCGTCGAAATTTTTTGGATCAACGGTCGCCGAGTTGATATTGGTGAAGACCTTGAACTCGTTTGCGCAACGAACGTCATAGCCGTAGCTCGAAACGCCGTAGGAGATCAGACGGTTCTCGCCTTCTTCACGCACCTGACGCTCGACGAAAGGTTCGATCATGCCGTGCTCTTGCGCCATGCGGCGAATCCACTTGTCTGGTTTGATGCTCATGGCGGGTGTCCTGAATAGCGAGGTAGAAAATTCTGTTGGGCATCTTACCGCCCCCCAAGGCCCTGTTCAAAAATCTGGGGAAAAAATATCGAAATTAGCTTGAGATCCCCTGAATACAGGGTGTGAGGGCAACCGTCAGTCACGTTTTTGGATAATCCTTCGCAAAGACCCTTTGCACGTTCGGAAAAAAGCGTTAAGGTGGCGCCACTGTGTTGCTTGTGTCACTGAGAATCTCTACACGATATGTTGAATTTCGATCCAACCATCTCCAAGAATTTTTCCTGCTCTTTGCACTCAGTCTCGGCCAGGGCTTTTCCTGCGTCGCAGTTATCTTTGTTCAAGGAGTTACACCATGTCTAATCGCCAAACTGGTACCGTTAAGTGGTTCAACGATGAAAAAGGCTTCGGCTTCATCACTCCACAATCCGGTGACGACCTGTTTGTTCACTTCAAAGCAATCCAATCCGACGGCTTCAAAAGCCTGAAAGAAGGCCAACAGGTTTCTTTCATCGCTACTCGCGGTCAGAAAGGCATGCAAGCTGAGGAAGTTCAAGTTATCTAACTTGTACTGATCCAGTAAAAAACCCCGCCCTTAAAAGCGGGGTTTTTTTATGCCCGTAATAAACCCAGGCACGATTTTGTAGTCGCTTACGAGGCACGAGGCGGCGATGGGCTGCATAGCGGCCCCAATTTCTGAAGGCCCTGGGGGCCTTATCGCAGCCTCGTACCTCGTCAGCGACTACAGGTATTGCATCGCAATTCAGTCGTCAGTGGTCGTAATGGTCGGCATAGCCTGCGAAGCCGCTTCATGCAGGACAATACGCGCGCCCACCTGTCGGGCCAGCTCCTGATAGATCAAGGCAACCGGGCTGTTGGGGTCAGCCACCGCTGTTGGCTTGCCATTGTCGGCCTGCTCGCGGATTTCCATCGACAGCGGCAGCGAGGCCAGCACCTCAACGCCATATTGCGTTGCCAGCTTCTCCCCCCCACCCTCACCGAACAGATGCTCTGCGTGACCACAGTTCGAGCAAATGTGTACCGCCATGTTCTCCACGACACCCAGCACCGGAATGTTGACCTTGCGGAACATCTCGACACCCTTGCGTGCATCCAGCAAAGCCAGATCCTGCGGCGTGGTCACAATCACCGACCCGGTCACCGGGACTTTCTGTGCCAGGGTCAGCTGGATATCGCCGGTACCCGGTGGCATATCAATGACCAGGTAATCAAGGTCATTCCAGGCCGTTTGTGTCACCAGCTGCAGCAACGCACCCGACACCATCGGACCGCGCCACACCATCGGCGTGTTGTCGTCAGTCAAAAAGGCCATCGACATGACTTCAACGCCATGGGCTTCGATGGGCACGAACCACTTCTGATCACGAATCTTCGGCCGCGTACCTTCAGCGATGCCAAACATCACGCCCTGGCTCGGACCATAAATATCCGCGTCCAGAATCCCCACCCGCGCACCTTCACGGGCCAGCGCCAGTGCCAGGTTGGCTGCGGTGGTGGACTTGCCGACACCGCCCTTGCCGGAAGCCACGGCCACAATGTTCTTCACATTGGCCAGGCCCGGGATTTGCGCCTGCGCCTTGTGCGCCGCAATCACGCAGTTGATCTCGACCTTGGCCGAGGTCACGCCATCCATGTTTTCGATGGCGGTTTGCAGGATCTGCGCCCAGCCACCCTTGAACAGACCGGCGGCATAACCCAGTTCAAGCTGAACACTGACGCGCTCACCCTGAACCTCTATGTTGCGGATGCATCCGGCACTGACCGGATCCTGATTCAGATAAGGGTCGGTGTATTGGCGAAGGACGGCCTCCACCGCTGCGCGATTAACTGCGCTCATGGGCAACTCCCGTAAAGACTGAGTAAAACAGGCCGCTATCGTACCTGTAATAAACCACCGGCAGCAGGCTTTTGAACCGCTCAAAAACAGCACAAACGATCAGATACGCCAGCACGGGGTGAAATATATTGCCCGGCGCTTTATAGTGGCCGACCACCGTCTCATCAAGTAGCCGAGCCCCATGTCCGAGCCACGCAATATCTTAGTCACCAGCGCCCTGCCCTATGCCAATGGTTCAATTCACCTTGGCCATATGCTTGAGTACATCCAGACTGATATGTGGGTGCGCTTCCAGAAACTTCGCGGCAATCAGTGCACTTATGTCTGCGCAGACGATGCCCACGGCTCGGCCATCATGTTGCGCGCCGAGAAAGAAGGCATCACCCCCGAGCAACTGATCGCCAATGTCCAGGCTGAACACAGCGCCGACTTTGCCGAGTTCCTCGTCGATTTCGACAACTTCCACTCGACCCACGCCGAAGAAAACCGTGAGCTGTCGAGTGCGATCTACATCAAGCTGCGCGAAGCCGGGCATATCGCTACCCGCTCGATCACCCAGTACTTCGACCCGGAAAAGAAAATGTTCCTGGCCGACCGCTTCATCAAGGGCACCTGCCCTAAATGCGGCACTGACGATCAGTACGGCGACAACTGCGAAAAATGCGGCGCCACCTACGCGCCAACCGATCTGAAGAATCCCAAGTCCGCCATCTCCGGCGCCACTCCGGTGCTCAAGGATTCCGAGCATTTCTTCTTCAAGCTGCCCGACTTCGATGCCATGCTCAAAAGCTGGACCCGCAGCGGCGCCCTGCAGGATGCTGTAGCCAACAAGATCGCCGAATGGCTGGATACCGGCCTGCAACAGTGGGATATCTCCCGCGATGCGCCGTACTTCGGCTTCGAGATCCCGGACGCGCCAGGCAAGTACTTCTATGTATGGCTGGACGCACCAATCGGCTACATGGCCAGTTTCAAGAACCTCTGCGCCCGCCGTCCGGATCTGGACTTCGACGCGTACTGGGCCAAGGACTCCACCGCCGAGCTGTACCATTTTATCGGCAAGGACATCGTTAACTTCCACGCCCTGTTCTGGCCAGCCATGCTCGAAGGCGCAGGCTATCGCAAGCCTACTGCCATCAACGTTCACGGTTACCTGACCGTCAACGGCCAGAAGATGTCCAAATCCCGCGGCACCTTTATCAAGGCCCGCACCTACCTGGACCACCTGGCACCGGAATACCTGCGCTACTACTACGCCTCCAAGCTGGGTCGCGGGGTTGATGACCTGGACCTGAACCTGGAAGACTTCGTACAGAAGGTCAACTCGGACCTTGTCGGCAAAGTGGTCAATATCGCCAGTCGTTGTGCAGGCTTTATTCACAAGGGTAACGCCGGTGTGATGGTCGAGGGCAATGCTGCTCCCGAACTGACCGAAGCGTTCCTGGCCGCCGCACCCAGCATTGCCGAGGCCTATGAAGCCCGTGACTTCGCCCGTGCCATGCGTGAAATCATGGCGTTGGCCGACCGTGCCAACGCCTGGATCGCTGACAAGGCTCCTTGGGCAATGGCCAAAGTTGAAGGCAAGCAAGCTGAAGTTCAGGCGGTCTGCGCACTGGGCATCAACCTCTTCCGCCAGCTGATCATCTTCCTCAAGCCGGTCCTGCCAGTTTTGGCTGCCGATGCAGAGGCATTCCTGAATGTCGACCCCCTGACCTGGAACGATCACCAGGTGTTGCTGGCCAACCACCAATTGAACGCATTCAAGCCATTGCTGACCCGTATCGACCCGGTCAAGGTCCAGGCCATGACCGATGCTTCGAAAGAAGACCTGGTCGCCAGCCAGACCGACACCGGCAGCGCTGCACCACAGGGCAACGGCGAACTGGTCAAGGAGCCGCTGGCCGCAGAAATCGAGTTCGATACCTTCGCTGCCGTGGACTTGCGCGTCGCGCTGATTCTCAAGGCCGAAGCGGTTGAAGGTGCCGACAAGCTGCTGCGCCTGACCCTGGATATTGGCGACGAGCAACGCAACGTGTTTTCGGGAATCAAGAGCGCCTACCCGAACCCGGCCGAGCTTGAAGGTCGTCTGACCATGATGATCGCCAACCTGAAGCCACGCAAAATGCGCTTTGGCATATCTGAAGGCATGGTGATGGCTGCCGGCCCTGGCGGTGAAGAAATTTACCTGCTCAGCCCGGACAGCGGCGCCAAGCCAGGTCAGCGCATCAAGTAACACTGCCCCTTTGCACCGTCTGGTGGCCTGCAGGCCACCAGACGCTGTTCATCAGTAGCCGCCCCTCCCGTCATGCCGGATAATCAGCCGTCTTTACCGAGCTGAACGATCTTGCACCCACGCTTGACCGTCACGCCCCTATTTATCTCTGCGCATGTTGAGCGTCGCCCAGATGCGACCCGCTGTAGCTGGACTGATCACACCATGAGCCTGATTCAACGTATTGATGCTTTACTGCCGCAAACTCAATGCGGGAAATGCGGCCATCCTGGCTGCAAACCCTATGCGCAAGGTATTGCTCAAGGCGAGGCAATCAACAAGTGCCCGCCTGGCGGTGCCGAAACCATTGCTGCACTGGCCAGCTTGCTCAGGGTTCCCGTACTGCAACTGGATACCGATCGCGGCCAGGCCCCACCGCAAGTGGCCTATATTCGCGAAGCCGAATGCATCGGCTGCACCAAATGCATTCAGGCCTGCCCGATCGATGCCATTCTTGGCGCCGCCAAACTGATGCACACCGTGATTATCGATGAATGCACCGGTTGCGATCTCTGCGTTGCGCCATGCCCGGTGGACTGCATCGAAATGCACCCGCTGCCTGCCAATGTCATCCCGATCGTCGGCGGCCTCGCTCAGAATGAAGAGCAGTTCAACGCCCGTAACCAGAAACGCGAGCATGCCCGCAAGCGCTTCGAGTCGCGCGACGAACGCCTGCGCCACGAAGAGCTGCACAGGCAAGCTGAACGCCTTGCCCGTGCCCAGCGCCCGCCTGCAGCAACCCTCAGCGGCACGCAAACGGATTTCCCCGGGGCAGCATCAGGCAGCCTCAATGACGCCGCACTTAAAAAAGCCAAGGTCACTCTGGCCATGGCCCGCGCGCAATTGAACAAATCGTTGAAGGCCTTCGGGCATCCGCCAACCGCACAGCAGCAATCTCAGCTGGTTATTCTGCAACAGCAGTTTGAATCCGCGCAGCAGGCACTGGCTCAACTGGAGTCAATGCCCCTGGCCGCCACACCCGCACCGATAGCCAATACTGCCGAACTCAAACGGGCAAAAATCCAGCTGGCCATGCGCCGCGCCGAACTTAAAAAAGCCATGAGCCAAGAGGTGTCCGGCACCGAGCTGACACTTTTGGCTGACGCTGTCACTCAGGCAGAATCCGCACTCAATGCGCTGGATCCGGGCAAGACTTGAAAAAACCATATAAGCGCCCCACCGTTTATCGGACTGCTCTTCAGGAACGTTTTTAACCATGAACGCCGTAAAGCGCCTTGAAATATTTCGCCGGTTTCACGAAGACAACCCTGAACCTAAAACCGAACTGGCCTATTCATCGCCTTTTGAACTGCTTATCGCCGTGATCCTGTCTGCACAGGCCACTGACGTCAGCGTTAACAAGGCAATGGCCAAACTGTTTCCGGTCGCCAACACACCAGAAGCCATCTACGCTCTGGGAGTGGAAGGACTGTCGCACTACATCAAGACCATTGGCCTGTATAACAGCAAGGCCAAGAACGTGATCGAAACCTGCCGTTTATTGATTGAGCGCCATGGCAGCCAGGTCCCACAGACCCGAGAAGAGCTTGAAGCACTGCCCGGGGTAGGTCGTAAAACGGCAAACGTTGTGCTCAATACAGCTTTCCGGCAACTGACAATGGCTGTAGACACCCATATTTTCAGGGTCAGCAACCGAACCGGTATTGCCCCTGGCAAAAACGTGGTGGAGGTCGAAAAAAACCTCATGAAGTACGTACCAAAACCCTACCTGCTGGACGCCCATCACTGGCTTATCCTGCACGGGCGCTACGTGTGCCAGGCGCGCAAGCCTCGGTGCGGCAGTTGTCGCATAGAAGACCTGTGCGATTTCAAGGAAAAAACCTCTGATGATTGAGTGATAGGCGTTCTATGGGCTGATCGATTGAGAAAATCTTTTTTACCCAACGAGCGATTATCGCTATAAGGGGCGCCATTAGCTGTCTTAGCCTGGAGTGAATTGAATGAGCACTGGCAAAGAAGAACTGGAAGTAGAGGAAGATTTCGCAGTCGTCGATTCGGACGAAGTCGTAGAGCCTGTTGTCGAGGTCGCTAAAACCAATCTGGCCAAACGCCGCACCATTGACGCACTGCTGGAAGAAAAACGGCTCAGAAAAGAGCTGGAAGATTATGGATACGACCTGTAATCCCGGAGATACGGCATCAAAAGCCTCCTGTTGTGGAGGCTTTTGCTCAGGGGGCTTGGGGTATTACATCTTCAAGCCCCTCTCTTCACACCAGGCCATTGCGCTGTGCCAGCTCAATCAAATCTACAAGTGAACGGGCATTAAGCTTCAATAAAAGGCGCGTTTTGTAGGTGCTCACCGTTTTATTGCTCAAAAACATGCCATCCGCAATTTCCTTGTTACTCTTTCCACGTGCCAACTGCTGCAACACCATCATTTCTCGCCCAGAAAGGCGATTGACCATATCTGCCTCACTGGCATTCCCCAAGCTTGAACGTACTGAGTGCAAGGCTTGATTCGGGAAATAACTGTAGCCAGACAGTACGGCCTTGATTGCACTCAACAGTTCAGTCAAGTCCTGCTGCTTGCATACATAACCGGCTGCACCGGCTTGCATGCAACGCATGGAAAAGTGACCCGGGGCTTGTGAAGTCAACACCAGCACCTTGATAGGCACTGCCGGTGTGGACAACCGCGCTATAACTTCAAGCCCGTCAAGCCTAGGTATTCCAATATCCAGAATTACGATATCAGGCGCATATTCACGCGTAAGCTGCAAAGCATCCACACCATTATCCGTCTCTGCAATAACCTCGTAGCCATGTCGTTCCATGAGCATACGCACAGCAAGACGAATTACAGGATGATCATCCACGATCAGCACTTTATTCATGGGCCATTCCAATTTATCGCTGTTCGAATTTTCAGAACCAGCACCATAGCCTAGTCGCAACAAACTGGGCATAGCACCCCCTCAAGCATCAACAACCAAAGACATTTCCTACAAATATTGGAGATCAACCCTACAGATATCGCCCATTGAAACGCCCCCCACACACTTTCGTCACAAGCTGCCAGACATGGGAAGACCGAAACTCAAGAAAGCGCCGAGAATTAAAATAAAAACCCAACATAGAACTGCAACACTTTCACACAGATAACGAAATCGTACCCACTTAAGACACATTCAAAAAACCAGATATAAAACACATTCAAAAATCTGACCAAACAGCCTGACAATCCAACTACATACCCCACCCCCATGGCCTGCCGCCCAAATAAAATGCCCCACCCACATTAAAAACCACAAAAAACACAGTGACAAATCTCAATGTTCATTCAAATTAAATCTACTATTTTTCCAAGGGAAAATATTACAATTTCATGCTTACAGAATCGGACTACAAATCATTAGGAAAACACCTAAAGCATTAAATCACGCTAAAATAACGGCAAGACGTTCGCCCAGGCAAACCCAACCAAGATAAAAATAAATATTCGATAGATACGTTCACCCACCTACAACTCCCTCTCAGACTTATCATTCAAATCAGTCACTGACTAAAAACCTTACACCCTTTACAAAAAACACTTAACGCCCTTTAACAAGGTCCGACCTGATAACGACAGCCCCCCTACAAAAACAAACCTCTTATTCAAGAAATCGATAAATTCCGCCAGCCAGGCGCGACACAATCTCATGCAATTGATTTGCGCCTTAAAAAAAACACGACTAATTTTAAAAAACGCTAGCAACTCCCTGAAGAAAGCGCTGAACCAATCACCCGACTTACATTGACCCTGCACAGATACTCCAAGCTGGCCATACACCGCCAAGAAGCGCCTTCTTCCTTATCATTCCGACTTTTACCAAAAGGCACTTTCATGATAAAAAACACCATAAAAATCAACCACCCACTTACCGTTATCGCTGTTTTTTCAATGCTGACGGAAGCGTCCGCTGCAGTCTCTCTCCCTTATATCGACAGTGAGCATCAAAAAATATACGTATGGTTCCTGATTGTTTTCCCATCACTTCTGATCACGTTGTTTTTCCTGACCTTAAACTTCAATAACAAAACACTTTATACCCCCGCTGACTTATCCAAAGCCGAGAACACTCCGGAAGGGTTCTCTCAGCCGACTGGCCCTTGCCTGAAGCAAGGCAATTCATTTGCAAGCACAAGTACATCCGCACAACTATTTATACCCGCCTGCCCTTCAGGCTCCCCGTACAGCTTATACAGACCCCATAACATCTTCCTTCAAGGCCAAAGAGTCCACCACGTCGACCCTCCCCCGTTTCCACCCCCCGAAAGAGCGCACGCAACATTCTTTGCCAAGAGTCATGCATGGAGAGAGGGCTCAGATTTAAAAACACTTCATCTTATGGACCTGAACCACCTGCACTTGCTCTCCCCTCATAAAGGCACTGCCGAAGAGGTATTACATATCTATTACAAAGCAACCCGCAAATATAAAAACACGCCCCCCAGACATGCTGTACTGCTACTGCTTACCAACCAGCACTCCAGTATCCCTCAGGAAACTCTTCGACTGGCCATCGACAACTTCAAACATACGTCATCCATCAACCATACAACCATTATCAGCTACAACACCGACGCACACAGATTCACCCTGCTTAACTCACCCCGCCCCCAAACAAATACCTGAATTGCAGGCAAAAAAAAGCCCCAGCCAATTGGCTGGGGC
This sequence comes from Pseudomonas sp. TWR1-1-3, assembly GCF_049896805.1. Classification (NCBI taxonomy): domain Bacteria; kingdom Pseudomonadati; phylum Pseudomonadota; class Gammaproteobacteria; order Pseudomonadales; family Pseudomonadaceae; genus Pseudomonas; species Pseudomonas sp. TWR1-1-3. The sequence goes on from NZ_JAFCUZ010000002.1 coordinate 533,636, forward strand.
TTTACCAGGCGAGCTGTATCAGAACAACTTGCGCCCTTTATTTGCAGCAATACGCATGCGCAATGCATTCAACTTGATGAAGCCGGCAGCATCGGCCTGATTGTAAGCACCGCCATCCTCTTCAAAGGTTGCGATGTTGGCATCAAACAACGACTCGTCAGACTTGCGACCGGTAACAATCACGTTGCCTTTGTACAGCTTGAGGCGAACAACACCGTTAACGTGAACCTGCGAAGCATCAATCATCTGTTGCAGCATGATGCGCTCAGGGCTCCACCAGTAACCGGTGTAGATCAGGCTGGCGTACTTTGGCATCAACTCGTCTTTCAAGTGAGCAACTTCACGATCCAGAGTAATCGATTCAATGGCGCGGTGAGCACGCAACATGATGGTGCCGCCCGGGGTTTCGTAGCAACCACGGGACTTCATGCCAACATAACGGTTTTCGACGATATCCAGACGGCCGATACCGTGTTCGCCACCAATGCGGTTCAACGTTGCCAGAACAGTCGCAGGTGTCATCTCAACACCGTCCAGCGCAACGATGTCGCCATTACGGTAGGTCAGTTCCAGGTACTGCGGCTTGTCAGGAGCGTTCTCCGGAGAGACGGTCCACTTCCACATGTCTTCTTCGTGCTCAGTCCAGGTATCTTCGAGCACACCACCTTCGTAGGAGATATGCAGCAAGTTGGCATCCATCGAGTACGGGGATTTTTTCTTGCCGTGACGCTCGATCGGGATTGCATGCTTTTCAGCGTAATCCATCAGCTTTTCACGGGAGAGCAAGTCCCACTCACGCCAAGGAGCAATAACCTTCACCCCTGGCTTCAAGGCATAGGCACCCAGCTCAAAGCGAACCTGGTCGTTACCTTTACCCGTTGCACCGTGGGAAATGGCATCGGCGCCCGTTTCATTGGCGATTTCAATCAGGCGTTTGGCAATCAGCGGACGAGCAATGGAAGTACCCAGCAGGTACTCGCCTTCGTAAACGGTGTTGGCGCGGAACATCGGGAAAACGAAGTCACGAACAAACTCTTCGCGCAGGTCATCAATGTAGATTTCCTTGACGCCCATGGCTTGCGCCTTGGCACGTGCAGGTTCGACCTCTTCACCCTGACCCAGGTCAGCGGTAAAGGTTACGACTTCACAGTTATAAGTATCCTGCAGCCACTTCAGGATCACCGAAGTGTCCAGGCCGCCCGAATAAGCCAGAACGACCTTGTTTACGTCCGCCATGCCATCACTCCACGGGTTGTTCGAAAAGCCGAACAGTCTACCGCCCACAGCCATGAATTTACAGAGGCGCGACAGCTTAAGACGACAAAGCGACAGTTTATATCAAAGACGCGACGAGACCGTTGCTTCAGGAAATAGCCGCTGGATTGCTGGGACCTACAGATGGCGCAGCTTTTTCAGGCACAGGGAGCCGTTCCAGGCGGACGCTTACCCGGCGATTTTTCGCCCGGTTTACCCGACTGGTATTCGCCGCCAAGGGGTATTGCTCACCATGGAATCGCACCGTGATCTGCGACTCCTGCAGGCCGTTCTGCTTGAAATACTCCATTACCGCCAATGCCCGGCGCCGCGACAGCTCACGATTGGTCAAGCGATTGCCCTGATTATCGGAATAACCGTCGAGGATGACGTGATTGACTGTAGGGTCTGCCTTCAAGTATTCGACCATGACTTGCAAGTTGACCCGGGCCACCGCGTCCAGTTCGATCCCCCCGCCAGGGAAACCGATCTGGCTTTGTCTGACCTGCTCAAAGTTTTTCGGTAAAAGCTTTGCGGTACAGGCCTCGTAGTCGCCGTAAGCCTGGCGAAACCTGACAGGGAGCAGGCGTACTTCAGAGACATTGCCCTCACGAGAATAATGCCTTATCAAGGGGCTGCGCCCCTCAATCAAGCCTCGAAACAAGTTGGCGGCCTGCGCCTGGGAACTGTTGAAAAGCACCTGTCCACGGCCAATACGCACCGAGCCCAGGTCAATATCACCACGGCCCGGTTGCCAGGGCGCAGCGGCGGCCAACAGCTTGGCAGAGCCCTCGCCCAACATTGAGTTGTAGGCATTAAGACGAAATACAGCCTGTTCTCCTGCACGCCTTACAAAAGCACCCGAACCAAAATCGGTAATCGGCTGAATCAGACGGCATTCGAATTTGTCACCTTCCACTTTCCACTCGATATTCTCCAGCCGCGTCTGAAAAGTCAGAGCCATGGCTGGCAGGCTGGCAAACATACTGAGCAGGATGAAATAACGCTGGCGCACGGGAGGCTCCACAGGCTTGCACGGCAAAAAAACAGGCCACAGATTTACGGCATGCTCATCAGATATCGGTCAGCAATCACAAAACTTGATAGCGAGTGCCTGCCAGAGTCTTTTCCGGTAGCATTCACCTCAGTTCGACCCGCCTGGAATCCCCAATGTCTGACCGCCTGACCCTGCTGCGTCCCGACGACTGGCATATACATCTTCGCGATGGTGCTGTGTTGCCTCACACTGTCGCGGATGTAGCGCGCACTTTTGGCCGCGCCATCATCATGCCCAACCTGGTACCCCCGGTGCGCAATGCCGCCGAGGCCGACGCCTATCGCCAGCGCATCCTGGCTGCACGCCCCGCTGGCAGCCGCTTCGAGCCGCTGATGGTGCTGTACCTCACCGATCGTACCCAGCCAGAAGACATTCGCACGGCCAAGGCCAGCGGATTCGTCCATGCAGCCAAGCTGTATCCGGCCGGGGCAACGACCAACTCCGACTCCGGTGTAACCAGTATCGACGCGATCTTCCCGGTTCTGGAAGTCATGGCCGAGGTCGGCATGCCTTTGCTGATCCACGGTGAAGTCACCCGAGCCGGCGTAGACGTCTTTGACCGCGAAAAGATCTTCATCGACGAGCATATGCGCCGCGTCGTAGATCGTTTCCCGACGCTGAAAGTCGTGTTTGAGCACATCACCACCGCGGATGCGGTGCAGTTCGTCAACGAGGCTTCAGCCAACGTCGGCGCAACCATTACCGCTCATCACCTGTTGTACAACCGCAATCACATGCTGGTTGGCGGCATTCGCCCGCACTTTTATTGCCTGCCGATCCTCAAGCGCAACACCCATCAGGAAGCCCTGCTGGATGCGGCCACCAGCGGCAGCGAGAAGTTTTTCCTGGGCACTGACTCGGCACCTCACGCCCAGCACGCCAAGGAAGCGGCGTGCGGTTGCGCCGGGTGTTATACCGCCTATGCGGCCATCGAGATGTACGCCGAAGCGTTCGAACAGCGCAATGCGCTCGACAAGCTGGAAGCCTTTGCCAGCCTTAACGGCCCGCGCTTCTACGGCTTGCCCGCCAGCAACGAACAGATCACCCTGGTTCGCCAGGAGTGGACCGCCCCAACCAGCCTGCCTTTCGGCGAGCTGACCGTAATTCCGCTGCGCGCCGGTGAAACTCTGCGCTGGCGCCTGCTGGAGGAACAGCTGTGAGTGACGACCATTATGATGACGAACACGAAGGCGGCCATGGCGGTGGTCCACGCCACCCGATGGCAGAGCGCTTTCGCGGTTATCTGCCGGTCGTAATCGATGTTGAAACCGGCGGTTTCAACAGTGCTACTGATGCATTGCTGGAAATTGCTGCCGTAACGATCGGCATGGACGAAAGAGGCTTTGTGTTCCCCGAACACACCTATTTCCACCGTGTCGAGCCGTTTGAAGGCGCCAATATCGAAGCCGCTGCACTGGAATTCACCGGTATCAAGCTCGATCACCCACTGCGCATGGCCGTCAGTGAAGAAACAGCCCTGACCGATATCTTCCGCGGTGTGCGCAAGGCCCTGAAGGCCAATGGCTGCAAACGCGCCATTCTGGTGGGGCATAACAGCAGCTTCGACCTGGGCTTCCTCAACGCCGCTGTCGCGCGCCTGGACATGAAGCGCAACCCTTTCCACCCGTTCTCGAGCTTTGACACCGCGACCCTTGCTGGCCTGGCCTATGGCCAGACCGTCCTGGCAAAAGCCTGCCAGGCCGCCGACATCGACTTTGATGGGCGTGAAGCACACTCGGCCCGTTACGACACCGAGAAAACCGCCGAGTTGTTCTGTGGCATCGTCAACAGCTGGAAACAAATGGGCGGCTGGAAAGACTTCAACGACTGATCCTGTCGTAAAGGCTTACAGCGCACCATAAAAAAACCGGACACTGGGTCCGGTTTTTTTATGCCTGAAACTGACGATTACAGCTGGTCAGCATTTTCAGTCAGGTAAGCCGCAACACCTGCAGTCGAAGCGGTCATGCCCTTGTCGCCTTTTTTCCAGTTGGCCGGGCAAACTTCGCCGTGCTCTTCGTGGAATTGCAGGGCGTCAACCAGACGCAGCAGCTCGTCCATGTTGCGGCCCAGTGGCAGGTCGTTGACGATCTGCGAGCGCACAACGCCTTTGTCGTCGATCAGGAACGCGCCGCGCAGAGCCACGCCGCCTTCGGTTTCAACGTCGTAGGCCTTGCAGATGGCGTGATTGATGTCGGCAGCCATGGTGTATTTCACCTGGCCGATGCCGCCATTGTTCACTGGCGTGTTGCGCCATGCGTTGTGGGTGAAATGGGAGTCGATGGACACCGCAACCACTTCAACATTGCGCGCCTGGAACTCAGGAATACGGTGATCCAGTGCGATCAGCTCGGACGGGCATACGAAAGTGAAGTCCAGTGGGTAGAAGAACACCAGGCCATATTTGCCTTTGATGGCGGAGGACAGCGTGAAGCTGTCAACGATTTCGCCAGTGCCAAGTACGGCGGCGACGGTGAAGTCAGGGGCTTGTTTGCCTACGAGTACGCTCATTGGATATCTCCTGGTGTGCAGCGTGAAAAACAGAACCTGATTGGGCAGCCGTTGAAAACGACGCCAGGCAATCAGCTCCCGGGTAAAAAGACCGGTCATCATACACCGCTCGTCGGAACTGGCAGGCACCCTTTTTCACCCGCCCGAAAGCGCTCAAAAGAACCGTTCGTCAGCACAGTGCCTGAGACCCTCAATTGAGACTCAAGGTACTTTGACAATCATTCTCGTTAACATTAAGATCCTTGGCATTGAATCCCAACCAGCGATGGTTCTTATTTATGTACGTTTGCCTTTGCACTGGCGTCACCGATGGAAAAATCCGCGACGCAATCTACGACGGTTGCTGCAGTTACCGTGAAGTGCGTGAAGCGACAGGTGTTGCCAGCCAATGTGGCAAATGTGCCTGTCTGGCCAAGCAAGTGGTTCGTGAAACCCTTTCCTCGCTGCAAGCCAGCCAGGCTGTCATGAGTTTCCCGGCAGAATTTTCAGTCGCCTGATTAACCAATTCCAAAGAACCGGACATAGCGTCCGGTTTTTTTATGCCCAGAATTCAAGTGCTTAGGCCCAAGACGCGGAACACAAACATTCTTATTCCGATTAATTTTCATTTATTATTCAAATACTTAGGTTTGACAGTCTGCAAGGTGCGGATCAAACTCTGCCCTATATACAGTTAATTAAGGCAGGCCCCAGCCATGAAAGGCGACATTTCGGTTATTCAGCACCTCAACAAAATTCTCGGCAACGAACTGGTCGCAATCAACCAATACTTCCTGCATGCACGCATGTATCAGGATTGGGGCCTGGAGAAGTTGGGCGCGCATGAGTACCACGAGTCCATCGACGAGATGAAACACGCGGACAAACTGATTAAACGCATCCTGTTCCTGGAAGGCCTGCCAAACGTACAGGACTTGGGCAAGCTGCATATCGGCGAGCACACCAAGGAAATGCTGGAGTGTGACCTGCGCATCGAGAAGACTGGCCACGCCGACCTCAAGGCCGCCATTGCGCATTGTGAAGTAGTTGGTGACTTTGGCAGCCGGGAAATGCTCGAAGATATTCTTGAGTCGGAAGAAGAACATATCGACTGGCTGGAAACTCAGTTGGGCCTGATCGACAAAGTGGGTATTGAGAATTACCTGCAATCGCAAATGGGTGAGTAACTAACACCCATTAAAAAGCCCCGCCTTGTTTATCACAGAGGCGGGGCTTTTTTATGCGTGCGACAAAACAACTGTCACGACGCGACTGATATCAGGCTTCAGTCTTGTTTGCTGCGGCTTTCTCGACAGCTTCTTTGATCAAAGCCTGCAAAGAACCATCAGCGGCCATTTCAGCCATGATGTCGCTACCGCCAACCAGCTCGCCACCTACCCACAATTGCGGGAAAGTTGGCCAGTTGGCGTACTTTGGCAGATTGGCACGAATTTCAGGATTCTGGAGGATGTCCACGTAAGCGAACTTCTCGCCACACCCCATGACTGCCTGAGCAGCTTTAGCCGAAAAGCCGCACTGCGGGGCATTCGGGGAGCCTTTCATGTAGAGCAGAATGGTGTTGTTGGCAATCTGGTCTTTAATAGTTTCGATGATATCCATGGAGCACCTCGGCTGAACTTTCCGACGCAGATGTCGGCACGGTGGCGCATTGTAACGGAAAGCCGAGCGCGACGCTCGGTCTCCCCGACAGACAATAGTATGCCCCTGCTCCCTCCACAAAGCTTGTTGTCCCTGCCGAGAAACGATGGCTGCGAGCAGTTAAAGCCCGCCTCATGACAGGAATGCTGCCAACGCCATCGCAGCCGTCGCTCCTCGCCAGCGATGACAAATACGACGACCTCGCCCCCCCTCGCAATTGCCAAGCTACGCCACGGCAGTGTACAAATGGGCAGCTGAGGTAAGGCAAACCGCCTGATGTGGCTCATGCAGCGCAAGACCCGCTCAAACCTCTATACATATGACCCTTATTGGCAAGACGCGACATTTCCTTATAAGATCGCGCCTTCCCCTATTTCGTCGCCCCGTGCGGCTTTCGCCGCAGGTCTCGCCCGTTTTTCCGAAAACCCCGGCCTTGAGCATCTGCGATCGTTGCAAAAAAAGGTAGTTAATGATGAGCGCAAGGCACTTTCTCTCCCTGATGGATTGCACTCCCGAAGAGCTAGTCAGCGTGATTCGCCGCGGCATCGAGCTTAAGGACCTGCGCCAGCGCAGCGTTCTGTTCGAACCCTTGAAAGGTCGCGTACTGGGCATGATTTTCGAAAAATCATCGACCCGCACCCGCCTGTCATTTGAAGCTGGCATGATCCAGCTCGGTGGCCAGGCCATTTTTCTGTCACCACGAGATACCCAACTGGGTCGTGGCGAACCGATAGGCGACTGCGCCATCGTCATGTCACGCATGCTTGACGCCGTCATGATCCGCACCTTCGCCCACAGCACCCTGACCGAGTTTGCGGCCAATTCCCGCGTACCGGTTATCAATGGCCTGTCGGACGACCTGCACCCATGCCAGCTGCTGGCTGACATGCAGACCTTTCTTGAGCATCGCGGATCGATCAAGGGCAAGACCGTGGCCTGGATTGGTGACGGCAACAACATGTGCAACAGCTATATAGAAGCGGCTATCCAGTTTGACTTCAACCTGCGTGTTGCCTGCCCCGAAGGCTATGAGCCCAACCCCGAGTTCGTGGCGCTGGCAGGCGAACGCGTTACCATCGTTCGCGACCCGCGTGATGCCGTGATTGGCGCCCATCTGGTGAGCACCGACGTATGGACATCAATGGGTCAGGAAGACGAAACGGCCAAGCGCCTCGAACTGTTTGCCCCGTATCAGGTCAACCGTGCCCTGCTCGACCTGGCGGCCGATGACGTGCTGTTCATGCACTGCCTGCCTGCTCATCGCGGCGAAGAGATCAGCGTCGACCTGCTGGACGACCCTCGCTCCGTGGCCTGGGATCAGGCCGAAAACCGCCTGCATGCGCAAAAAGCGCTGCTCGAATTCCTTGTCCAACCGGCGTACCAATCCGCATGAGTCAGCCGCTATTGCTAAACCTTCGTGATCTGGCCTGTGGGTATCAGGGCCAGAGCGTGGTGCAAAACCTCAACCTGCATCTCAATGCCGGTGATATCGGCTGCTTGCTGGGCTCTTCGGGGTGCGGCAAAACCACGACATTGCGCGCTATTGCCGGGTTCGAACCGGTACACCAGGGTGAAATCAGGCTGGCAGGCGAAGTGATCTCCAGCGCCGGCTTCACCTTGGCACCCGAGAAACGTCGTATTGGTATGGTGTTTCAGGACTACGCCCTGTTCCCGCACCTGAGCGTGGCCGACAACATTGCCTTCGGCATTCGCAAGCACCCGAACAAAGACCGTGTGACCGAAGAGCTGCTTGAGCTGGTCAACCTTAAAAACCTGGGCAAACGCTTTGCGCACGAGTTATCAGGTGGTCAGCAGCAACGCGTTGCCCTGGCCCGCGCCCTGGCACCCGAGCCGCAACTGCTGTTGCTGGATGAGCCATTCTCCAATCTGGATGGCGAGCTGCGCCGCAAGCTCAGCCACGAGGTGCGCGATATCCTGAAAGCCCGTGGCACCAGTGCGATTTTGGTGACACACGATCAGGAAGAAGCCTTCGCTGTCAGCGATCATGTTGGCGTGTTCAAGGAAGGCCGCCTTGAACAGTGGGACACCCCTTACAACCTCTACCACGAACCTCAGACGCCCTTTGTGGCGAGCTTTATCGGTCAGGGCTACTTTATTCGCGGCCAGTTGCTGACACCTGAATCGGTACAAACCGAGCTGGGTGTCTTGCGTGGCAACCGTGCGTATACCTGGCCAACGGGCGGTGCAGTGGATGTATTGCTGCGCCCGGACGATATCGTCTACGCACCGGACAGCGATTTGAAGGCGCGGATCATCGGCAAGACATTCCTCGGCGCATCGACCCTTTATCGCCTGCAACTGCCGACAGGCAGCCAGCTGGAGTCGATCTTCCCGAGTCATGCCGACCACTTGCCTGGCGCTGAAGTGGGCATTCGCGTTGCCGCCGAACACCTGGTGATGTTTCAAACCAGCGGCAGCATAGCGGCGCAAATCCCGCAATCCGAATCAGGTGTAAGGCGTTTCAGCACAGCGCACTAAAAACCTGTGGCAGCGCTTACGCCCTGCCTACTTCTGCGAACTTCGCTTGCGTGTGCTCTGCCAGCACCGCAGGCGCCAGTTCCACCTCCAGCCCGCGTCGTCCGGCGCTGACAAAAATAGTCGAAAAACCCTCGGCACTTTTATCAATAAAAGTACGCAGGCGCTTCTTTTGCCCCAACGGGCTGATCCCGCCAAGCAGATAACCTGTGGAGCGCTGAGCCGCCGCCGGGTCCGCCATTTCGACTTTCTTCACCGCCGCTGCCTGAGCCAGCGCTTTCAAATCAAGACTTCCGACGACCGGTACGACGGCAACCAGCAACTCGCCCTTTTCACTGCTGGCCAACAGCGTCTTGAACACTTGCGCAGGCTCCAGGCCAAGCTTTTCTGCGGCCTCCAGGCCGTAGGATGCCGCCTTGGGGTCGTGTTCATAGCTGTGTACCCGATGTTCGGCGCGAACTTTTTTCAGCAGGTCCAGTGCAGGCGTCATGACAGCTCCAGTTTTGCAGAGGAGAAAGAAATACGATGGCCGATTTTAGGCTATTACCCCGTAAAAAGGCGCTGAAACCGAGGTTACAGACCCAGCATGTAGCTAAAAAGTTACCTTTACCCCTCTCAATTCGTAGTCTTTGTTTACATAAAAACCAATACCAAAGCACTCATCTGAAGTCAGAATGTGAATACCCGTTCACTTTCGACCTTTGACAGCAGTGTTTCTTGTCTATATTTTTTCGAATCTGAATATACTCACACGACTCAGCCTGACAGCGTAAAACACAAATACGCAGTTCCCGGTCCAGGCTCAGGCGCACTGCCACCCTGATTGACGACGTCAAAAAACAACAATAACGAGGTTTTACATGTCGACTGCATCGCAGCACCCCACACTTTCAGGCCAGTGCCTGGCCGAGTTTCTCGGCACCGCACTTTTGATATTCTTCGGTACCGGCTGTGTTGCGGCTCTCAAGGTCGCGGGCGCAAGTTTTGGCCTATGGGAAATCAGCATCATCTGGGGCATTGGCGTCAGCATGGCGATTTATCTGACAGCGGGCGTTTCCGGCGCACACCTGAACCCGGCGGTCAGCATTGCGCTGTGCCTGTTCACCGATTTTGAAAAACGTAAACTGCCTTTCTATATCCTCGCCCAGATCGCAGGGGCCTTTTGCGCAGCGGCGTTGGTTTACACGCTCTACAGCAACCTGTTCTTCGATTACGAACAAGCCCACCAGATGGTACGTGGCAGCCAGGCCAGCCTGGAATTGGCCTCGGTATTCTCGACCTACCCGCACCCTTCGCTGACAACGCTGCAGGCCTTCCTCGTCGAGCTTGTGATAACCGCTATCCTTATGGGCGTAATCATGGCCCTGACCGACGACAAAAACGGCTTGCCCCGTGGCCCATTGGCCCCCCTGCTGATCGGCTTGCTGATCGCCGTCATTGGCAGCTCGATGGGCCCATTGACCGGTTTTGCGATGAACCCTGCGCGTGATTTCGGGCCCAAGCTGATGACTTTCTTCGCTGGCTGGGGGGACGTCTCGTTCACCGGCGGGCGCGATATCCCGTATTTCCTGATTCCCATTTTTGCACCCATCGTAGGTGCCTGTCTGGGCGCTGCCATTTATCGCGGGATGATTGCCCGGCACTTGCCTGACATTGCCCCGGCAGATGCGGTTACCCAAGCCGCTGCGCCTGCAAAGACCCAGGCATCCTGATACCGACTGATGAAACGGGGCGCACGAGACCTACTGCCCGTTACCTGTCTCGCGCCCGCAACCTCCCTCATTCTGCAAGGCACTAACAAATGACCGACACTCAGAATAAGAACTACATCATTGCGCTGGACCAAGGCACCACCAGTTCGCGAGCGATCATCTTCGATCGTGACGCCAACGTGGTGTGCACAGCACAACGTGAGTTCCAACAGCATTACCCGCAACCGGGCTGGGTCGAACACGACCCGATGGAGATTTTTGCCACCCAGAGCGCCGTGATGGTTGAGGCCCTGGCCCAGGCCGGCCTGCATCATGACCAGGTTGCCGCCATCGGCATTACCAACCAGCGCGAAACCACGGTGGTCTGGGACAAAGAAAGCGGCCGCCCGATCTACAACGCCATCGTCTGGCAATGCCGTCGCAGCACCGAGATCTGCGAGCAGCTCAAACGCGACGGTCACGAGCAATACATCAGCGACACCACCGGCCTGGTGACCGACCCGTACTTCTCCGGCACCAAACTGAAGTGGATCCTCGACAACGTCGAAGGCAGCCGCGAACGGGCGCGCAAAGGCGAACTGCTGTTTGGCACCATCGACAGCTGGCTGATCTGGAAATTTACCGGCGGCAAAACCCACGTTACCGATTACACCAACGCCTCGCGCACCATGCTCTTTAACATCCACACTCTGGAGTGGGATGCCAAGATGCTGGAGGTGCTGGATATCCCGCGCGAAATGTTGCCTGAAGTGAAGTCGTCTTCAGAAATCTACGGCCGCACCAAAAGCGGTATCGCCATCGGCGGCATTGCCGGCGACCAACAGGCCGCGCTGTTTGGCCAGATGTGCGTCGAGCCCGGCCAGGCCAAGAACACCTACGGCACCGGCTGCTTCCTGCTGATGAACACCGGCGCCAACGCCGTGAAGTCGACCCACGGCATGCTGACCACCATCGCCTGCGGCCCCCGCGGCGAAGTGGCCTACGCCCTGGAAGGCGCCGTGTTCAACGGTGGTTCCACCGTGCAATGGCTGCGTGACGAACTGAAGATCATCAACGACGCCCACGACACCGAATACTTCGCCAATAAAGTCAAAGACAGCAATGGCGTGTATCTGGTGCCTGCCTTCACCGGCCTCGGTGCCCCCTACTGGGACCCGTATGCCCGTGGCGCACTGTTCGGCCTTACTCGCGGTGTACGCGTAGACCACATCATTCGTGCTGCGCTGGAGTCGATTGCCTACCAGACACGGGACGTACTGGACGCTATGCAACAGGACTCCGGCGAACGCCTCAAAGCCCTGCGTGTAGACGGTGGTGCCGTAGCCAACAACTTCCTGATGCAGTTTCAGGCCGACATCCTCGGCACCCAGGTTGAACGCCCGCAAATGCGTGAAACCACGGCCTTGGGCGCTGCCTACCTGGCGGGTCTGGCTTGCGGCTTCTGGGGCAGCCTGGATGAACTGCGCGGCAAGGCGGTGATCGAGCGCGAGTTCGAACCTGCACTGGACGAAAGCTGCAAAGAGAAGCTCTATGCCGGCTGGAAAAAAGCCGTAAGCCGTACCCGCGACTGGGAACCTCACGAAGAAAGCAACTAAGTACGGGCAATTACATCTGCGGGCGCCTATGGCGCCCGCAGTTGCTTGAGGCACCTGCGAGTAGCAGACGACGCTTTCCTGCGGCATCATGGGTGAATTTGCTTCGCCGCCCAAAGGAAACTCCATGAATCTGCCTCCACGCCAACAGCAGATCCTCGAACTCGTACGCGAGCGCGGTTATGTCAGCATCGAGGAAATGGCTCAGTTGTTCGTCGTCACGCCGCAGACCATTCGCCGTGACATCAACCAGTTGGCAGAAGCCGACCTGTTGCGCCGCTACCACGGTGGCGCCGCCTATGACTCCAGTGTAGAGAACACCGCCTACGCCATGCGGGCCGACCAGATGCGCGATGAAAAGCGCCGCATTGGCGAAGCCATTGCCGCCCAGATTCCCGATCACGCCTCGATTTTCATCAATATCGGCACCACCACCGAGTCGATTGCCCGGGCGCTGCTCAACCACAATCACCTGAAAATCATCACCAACAACCTGCATGTTGCGTCGATCCTGAGCGCAAAAGACGACTTCGAAGTACTGATCGCCGGCGGCAATGTGCGCCGCGATGGTGGCATCGTCGGTCAGGCCAGCGTCGACTTTATCAACCAGTTCAAGTTCGACTTCGCCTTGGTTGGTATCAGCGGTATCGATTCTGACGGCAGCTTGCTGGACTTTGACTATCAGGAAGTACGCGTATCCCAGGCGATTATCGCCAATGCCCGACAAACTATCCTGGCAGCGGACTCCAGCAAGTTCGGCCGCAATGCAATGGTCCGCCTGGGCCCGATCACCTTGATCGATTGCCTGGTCACCGACCAGCCGCCCGTGCCGGAGCTGGCGCAACTGCTGGCCCAGAACAAAATTCGTCTGGAAGTGGTGTAACCGCACTCAGATAGTGATGCGGGTTCAGATGCTGTGGGGCGGGCTTGCTCGCGATGGCATCACCGCAACCTGACAGGTGAGCCGCAGCGCCTGCATTGCGAGCAATGCCTGCTCCCGCAGAATCATTGCCCTACACTAAAATGTTCGAAATTCTTCCTTTCGACGCCCTTCGATGAGTTTTTTCAATCGAAGGGTGCTGGCTGCGCGCGCCTTTATCCGCTAATATTTTCGCAAATGAACATTAATGTTCGAATTCAAATATGCGTAAAGAACGCGAGGCCAACCCATGCCCCTGACCACCTTGCCTGCCACTCCCCTCGCTGAGGTTTACGACATCGCCGTTATTGGTGGTGGAATCAATGGTGTCGGGATTGCGGCAGATGCAGCCGGGCGCGGCCTCTCGGTGTTCCTTTGCGAAAAGGACGATCTTGCCAGCCACACGTCCTCTGCCAGCAGCAAGCTGATCCACGGTGGCCTGCGCTACCTCGAACATTACGAGTTCCGCCTGGTGCGCGAAGCGCTGGCCGAACGCGAAGTGCTGCTGGCCAAAGCCCCGCATATCGTTAAACCGATGCGTTTCGTATTGCCGCACCGACCGCACCTGCGCCCGGCGTGGATGATCCGTGCCGGCCTGTTCCTGTATGACCATTTGGGCAAGCGTGAAAAACTGGCTGGTTCAACCAGCCTCAAGTTCGGTGCCAACAGCCCCCTTAAAGCAGAAATCACCAAAGGCTTTGAATACTCCGATTGCTGGGTCGACGACGCGCGCCTGGTAGTGCTCAACGCCATGGCCGCGCGGGAAAAAGGCGCCCATGTTCACACCCAGACCCGTTGCGTCGGTGCGCGCCGTAACAAGGGCTTGTGGGAGTTGAACCTGGAACGTGCAGATGGCAGCCTGTTTTCGATCCGCAGCAAGGCCCTGGTCAATGCCGCCGGCCCCTGGGTCGCCAAATTCATCAAGGACGACCTCAAGCTGGACTCGCCTTACGGCATCCGCCTGATCCAGGGTAGCCACCTGATTGTGCCCAAGCTGTATGACGCGCCAAATGCCTTCATCCTGCAGAACGAAGACCAGCGGATTGTGTTCACCATTCCGTACATGGACCAGTTCACCATCATCGGCACCACTGACCGCGAATACACCGGCGATCCGGCCAAGGTCAGCATTACCGAAGAAGAAACCGACTACCTGCTTAATGTGGTTAACGCCCACTTCAAGCAGCAAGTAAGCCGCAGCGACATTCTGCGCACCTACTCCGGCGTGCGCCCGCTGTGCAATGACGAGTCCGACAACCCTTCTGCCGTGACCCGCGACTACACCCTGGCATTGTCTGGCGCAGCGGGCGAGGCCCCGCTTCTATCGGTATTTGGCGGCAAACTGACCACCTATCGCAAGCTGGCCGAATCGGCCATGGCACAGCTGACACCCTACTTCACCCAGATCAAGCCGAGCTGGACCGCCAGCGCGACATTACCCGGCGGCGAAGGCATGACCACGCCAAAAGCCCTGAGCGAGGCCCTGGTCAGCAAATACAGCTGGCTGGATGCCGCAATTGCCAAGCGCTGGGCAATCACCTATGGCAACCGCTCCTGGAGCTTGCTCGAAGGTGCACAAGGCCTGAGCGACATGGGCGAGCATATCGGCAGCGGCCTTTACAGCCGTGAGGTTGATTACCTGTGCAACCAGGAATGGGCACTGGAGGCACAGGACATCCTGTGGCGCCGCACCAAGCTTGGGTTGTTCACCACGGCCGAGGAACAGGCCCACCTGAGCCAGTACATGACCACCCTTGGCCTGAAACACCGCAAGGTTCAGGCCGCTTAATTCGCGTTTAGATGGCCCGTGGGAGCGAGTCAGCTTGCACGGGCCTTCGCTCCTCCCCCCCCGCACTGCCTGCCTTTCATTCGGTTTTCCGAACGCACTCCCCCCCAATGATTCGGCTTTCCGGGCATCTGCATGCCACCGAAGTCCCGACATAAAACTTTAAATCGTTATAAATCAGCAGGTTAGACTTTAATGCCAGGGCTGGCACGACTCATGCTCTACACTCTAAGCCGAATGCTTAAACAGAGCGTTTAGCCTGTTGAGACGTTCTGAGTAAAAAAGGGCCTGCAAACGGGCTCAATAAAAAAAACAATGTCGAGGAAACATCGATGCGCATCGTTCCGCAACTTTTGGGCGCAGCAATTGCTGCAGCTCTGATTAGCACTCCAGTTTTTGCAGCCGAATTGACCGGCACACTGAAGAAAATCAAAGAATCCGGCACCATCACCCTTGGGCATCGTGACTCCTCCATTCCGTTCTCCTACATCGCGGACGCTTCCGGCAAACCGGTTGGCTACTCCCATGATGTGCAACTGGCTATCGTTGAAGGGCTGAAAAAACAGCTCGACATGCCGGACCTGAAGGTCAAGTACAACCTCGTTACCTCCCAGACCCGTATCCCGCTGGTGCAGAACGGCACCGTTGACGTTGAGTGTGGTTCCACCACCAACAACGTTGAACGCCAACAGCAAGTCGACTTCTCGGTCGGCATCTTCGAAATCGGTACGCGCCTGCTGTCCAAAAAGGACTCGCCTTACAAGGACTTCGCTGACCTGAAAGGCAAAAACGTCGTGACCACTGCTGGTACCACCTCCGAGCGCATCCTCAAGGCGATGAACGCCGACAAGCAGATGGGCATGAACGTGATCTCGGCAAAAGACCACGGCGAAGCCTTCAACATGCTGGAGTCGGGCCGTGCTGTTGCTTTCATGATGGACGACGCCCTGCTGGCCGGTGAAATGGCCAAAGCCAAGAAGCCTACAGACTGGGCCGTGACCGGCACTCCACAGTCTTACGAAATCTACGGCTGCATGCTGCGTAAAGGCGATCCGGAATTCAAAAAGGCCGTGGATGACGCCATCGTTGCCTACTACAAGTCGGGCAAGATCAACGACACCTACAAAACCTGGTTCGAGTCGCCAATTCCACCAAAAGGCCTGAACCTGATGTTCCCGATGAGCGATGAGCTCAAAGCGTTGATTGCCACCCCTACCGACAAGGCAGCAGACGACAAACCGGCTGAAGAAAAGAAATCCTGATTTCAGCCGGCTGAAACCCCCGGGCGCAAGCCATTGCGCCCGGGGGTGTCGACCACCTTTGGACTAAGCTTCTTATTGCATTAGAGAGCACTCGACCCGCCGGTTATCGAGCGGGCTAAGTGTGCCCGGCGACCCTGCCGGGTGAGAACGGATTCCCTGAAGCAAGTGCTTGTTTATAGACCCATCTGAGGGGAGACCCTGCATGAATTACAATTGGGACTGGAGCGTGTTCTTCAAGTCCACCGGCGTAGGCAGCGAGACATATCTCGACTGGTTTATTTCCGGCCTGGGCTGGACCATCGCTATCGCTGTTGTCGCCTGGATTGTCGCGCTGATCCTGGGTTCGCTGCTGGGCGTGATGCGCACCCTGCCGAACCGCTTTATCGCGGGCATTGCCACGGTATACGTAGAAATCTTCCGTAACGTTCCGCTGCTGGTGCAGCTGTTTATCTGGTACTTCCTGGTGCCCGATCTGCTGCCGCCCAACCTGCAGGAATGGTACAAGCAGGACCTCAACCCGACCACTTCGGCTTATCTGAGCGTTGTCGTGTGCCTGGGCCTGTTTACCGCCGCACGTGTTTGCGAACAGGTACGTACCGGTATCGAAGCCCTGCCACGGGGCCAGGAAGCAGCGGCTCGCGCCATGGGTTTCAGCATGGCGCAGATCTACTGGAACGTGCTGCTGCCACAGGCCTACCGGATCATCATTCCACCGCTCACCTCCGAATTCCTCAACGTGTTCAAGAACTCGTCCGTGGCCTCGCTGATCGGTTTGATGGAACTGCTGGCACAAACCAAACAGACGGCCGAGTTTTCCGCCAACCTGTTTGAAGCCTTCACCCTGGCCACGTTGATCTACTTCACCCTGAACATGAGCCTGATGCTGTTGATGCGCCTGATCGAGAAAAAAGTAGCCGTACCCGGTCTCATGTCTCTGGGGGGCAAATAATGGACTTCTTCGATTTCAGCGGGATTGTCCCCGCCCTGCCGGGCCTGTGGAACGGCATGATCATGACCCTCAAGCTGATGGTCATGGGCGTTGTCGGTGGTGTGGCCCTGGGCACCGTGCTGGCCCTGATGCGTTTATCGTCAAGCAAGTGGATGGCCAACCTGGCCGGCGCTTACGTGAACTACTTCCGCTCCATCCCGCTACTGCTGGTGATTACCTGGTTCTACCTGGCGGTGCCGTTCGTGCTGCGCTGGATCACCGGCAAGGACACCCCGATCGGGGCGTTCGAGTCGTGCCTGGTAGCCTTCGTCATGTTCGAAGCAGCCTACTTCTGCGAAATCGTGCGAGCAGGCGTGCAGGCCATCCCCAAGGGGCAAATGGGTGCAGCCAAGGCCCTGGGCATGAGCTACGGCCAGGCCATGCGCCTGATCATCCTGCCCCAGGCCTTTCGTAAAATGACCCCGCTGCTGCTGCAACAGAGCATTATCCTGTTCCAGGACACCTCTCTGGTCTACACGGTTGGCCTGGTGGATTTCCTCAATGCCTCGCGTTCCAGTGGCGACATCATCGGCCGCTCCAATGAGTTCCTGATCTTCGCCGGTCTGGTGTATTTCATCATCAGCTTTTCCGCCTCGCTGCTGGTCAAGCGTCTGCAAAAAAGGTTTGCCGTATGATCTCGATCAAGAACATCAACAAGTGGTACGGGGACTTCCAGGTACTGACCGATTGCAGTACTGAAGTCAAAAAAGGCGAAGTGGTCGTTGTCTGTGGCCCGTCGGGCTCGGGCAAGTCGACCCTGATCAAGTGCGTCAACGCCCTTGAACCGTTCCAGAAAGGTGACATCGTGGTTGACGGCACCTCCATTGCCGACCCGAAGACCAACCTGCCGAAGCTGCGTTCGCGGGTTGGCATGGTGTTCCAGCACTTCGAACTGTTCCCGCACATGACCATCACCGAAAACCTGACCATTGCCCAGGTCAAGGTAT
This sequence comes from Pseudomonas sp. TWR1-1-3, assembly GCF_049896805.1. Classification (NCBI taxonomy): domain Bacteria; kingdom Pseudomonadati; phylum Pseudomonadota; class Gammaproteobacteria; order Pseudomonadales; family Pseudomonadaceae; genus Pseudomonas; species Pseudomonas sp. TWR1-1-3. The sequence goes on from NZ_JAFCUZ010000002.1 coordinate 551,798, forward strand.
TGGGCCGCAGCAAGGCTGAAGCCACCAAAAAAGGCCTTGAGCTTCTGGAACGCGTCGGCCTGTCGGCCCATGCCCACAAGCACCCCGGCCAGCTTTCCGGCGGGCAACAACAACGTGTGGCGATTGCCCGCGCCCTGGCCATGGACCCGATCGTCATGCTGTTTGATGAACCGACCTCGGCCCTTGACCCGGAAATGGTCAACGAAGTGCTCGATGTCATGGTGCAGTTGGCCAACGAAGGCATGACCATGATGTGCGTGACCCACGAAATGGGTTTTGCCCGCAAGGTCGCCAACCGGGTGATCTTTATGGATCAGGGCAAAATCGTCGAAGACTGTGAGAAAGAAGAGTTTTTCGGTGATGTATCGGCCCGCTCCGAGCGTGCCCAGCACTTCCTCGCCAAGATCCTGCAGCACTAAACACCCGTTCAGCTCCCACCGGCTTGGGTGGGAGCTGGCTTGCTCGCGATGGCAGCGATCCTGGTTAACTGATGAACCGCGCCGCTCCCATCGCGAGCAAGCCCGCTCCCACAGTGGATCTACGTGAACGGTCAACCACTGCGCAGTGGTTGACCCAAGGCATCTGTGATGAAATGCGACCCCACTCTTTATCGCGGTGCTCCGCCCTCACTTGCCGTGAAACCTCGCCTGCTCCGTCATTTCCTGCTGCCTCTGCTGATCATCCTGTTGACGATCGGCCTGGGCTACGCGGGCTATCGCATCAGTGAACACTTCGGTATTCGTACCCTGAGCGAAACCGGCGAACGCCAACTGGAACTGCATGCCCGTACCGTTGAAAGTGAGCTGGGCAAATACACTTACCTGCCCAGCCTGCTGGAGCTGGAATCCAGCGTTTCGCGATTGCTCGCCGACCCCTCCGTGCAGAACCGGGTCACCGTCAATCAATACCTCGAAGGCCTGAACCGCCGCAGCCGCAGCCGGGCCATCTATGTGCTCGACACCACCGGCCGCGTGATGGCTACCAGCAACTGGCGGGATACCGACAGTTATCTGGGCGAGGACCTGTCATTTCGCGCCTATTTTCAGGATGCCGTACGCGGCCAGCCCGGCCGCTTCTACGGCATTGGCAGTACCTCGGGTGAACCCGGCTACTACCTCGCCCACGGCCTGGAAGAGCAGGGCAAGATCATTGGCGTGGCCGTGATCAAAGTCCGCCTCGAAGCCCTTGAGGAGCGCTGGCAACGCGCCCGTCTCGAAGCCTACGTCAGCGACGAGAACGGCATTATCATCCTGTCCAGCGACCCTACCCGGCGGCTCAAGTCCATCCACCCGCTCAGTGCCGACACCAAGGAGCGCCTGGCCCGCAGCCTGCAGTACTACTGGTGGCCGCTCAACGAGCTGGAACCGCTGGAGCGGGAAAACCTCGCCGAAGGCGTAGAAAAAGTCACCTTCGCCAGCAGTAACGATGTGGTGACCGACCACCAGGAAGTCAGCTACCTGGCGCAAACCCGCAGGCTTAACGACACCCCCTGGGACATCACCCTGCTCACGCCATTGCAAGACCTGCGCCGTGAAGCGGCGAACCAGGGAATGCTGGTGGCGGTGGCATTTGCCTTGCTGGCCTTTTTGCTGATTGCCTGGAATGAGCGACGCAAAGTGATAGCCACCCGACTGGCTGCACGGGAAGCCCTGCAAGAGGCCAACAACCAGCTGGAGCGCAAGATCACCGAGCGCACCACCCACCTGCGGGCCAGCAACGAACGGCTCAAAGGGCAGATACGCGAGCGGCGCCAGGCCGAAGACACCCTGCGCCGTGCCCAGGATGAACTGGTACAGGCGGGCAAGCTGGCGGCCATCGGGCAGATGTCCACCAGCATCGCCCATGAACTGAACCAGCCGCTGGCGGCCTTGCGCACGCTGTCGGGCAATACCGTGCGCTTTCTTGAACGCGGTGATCTCAAGGTCGCCGCGGACAACCTCGGCACCATCAACAATCTGGTCGACCGAATGGGCCGCATCACCGCCAACCTGCGCTCCTTCGCCCGCCGCGGTGACGATCATGGCCAGGCCTGCCTGGGCAAGGCCGTTGACGCCGCCCTGCAACTGCTCGCCAGCCGCATGGAAGAATCAGGGGTGCAACTGCATCGAGACTTCACGGAGGTGGCGCTCAAGATTGATCAAACCCGACTTGAGCAAATTCTGGTCAACCTGATTGGCAATGCCCTGGACGCCATGCAAGGTCAGGCGACACAACCGCAACTGTGGCTGACGGGCGAGCCCAACGACGCCAAATACCGTCTGTGCGTGCGCGATAACGGTCCCGGGATCGAGCCAGAAGCACGCAAACATCTCTTTGAACCCTTCTTCACCACCAAACCCGGCGAACAGGGTCTAGGCCTTGGCCTGACCCTGTCGGCCAGCCTGGCCGCTGCTGCCGGCGGCAGCCTCAGTGTCGAGTTCCCGGTCACCGGTGGTGTCGCATTTGTCCTTCTTTTGCCGCTGGTACAACCTGCTAAGGCCGACACGCCATGAATAACGACCTGACGGTCCTGATTGTTGAAGACGATCCCCATGTTCTGCTCGGCTGCCAGCAGGCGCTGGCGCTCGAAGATATTCGCAGCGAAGGCGTCAGCAGTGCCGAACAGGCGCTGGCGCTGGTAGGCGACAACTTCCCGGGTATCGTCATCAGTGATATCCGCCTGCCCGGAATGGATGGTCTTGAACTGCTCAAGCACCTCAAGGCCCGCGACCGCACCCTGCCGGTGGTATTGATTACCGGGCATGGCGATATTTCCATGGCCGTGGGCGCCATGCGTGACGGTGCCTATGACTTTATGGAGAAACCCTTCTCCCCCGAACGCCTGGTTGATGTGGCCCGTCGTGCGCTGGAGCAGCGCAGCCTGGCGCGGGAAGTCTGGTCGCTGCGCCGCCAGCTTGCCGAGCGTGATTCACTTGAAGGACGCATCATCGGCCGCTCGCCGGCCATGCAGCAGTTGCGCGAACTGATAGCCAACGTCGCCGATACTTCAGCCAACGTGCTGATTGAAGGTGAAACCGGTACCGGCAAGGAGCTGGTCGCCCGCTGCCTGCACGACTTCAGCCGCCGCCAGCCCCAGCAGTTTGTCGCCCTCAATTGTGGTGGACTGCCGGAAAACCTGTTTGAAAGCGAAATTTTCGGCCACGAAGCCAACGCCTTTACCGGGGCAGGCAAACGCCGTATCGGCAAAATCGAACACGCCCATGGCGGCACGCTGTTTCTCGACGAAGTGGAAAGCATGCCGCTCAACCTGCAGATCAAACTGCTGCGGGTTTTGCAGGAGCGCACTCTGGAGCGCCTGGGCTCCAACCAGAGCATCGATGTGGACTGCCGGGTTATCGCGGCGACCAAATCCGACCTCGACCAACTGAGCAAGGCCAGCCAGTTTCGCAGCGACCTGTACTACCGCCTGAACGTGGTCACACTTGAGCTGCCTCCTTTGCGCGAACGCCGCGAAGACATCCTGCAATTGTTTGAATACTTCCTGCAGCAATCATCACTGCGTTTCGACCGTGCGGCCCCGGAGCTGGATAACCAGACCCTGTCCAGCCTGATGAGCCATGACTGGCCGGGCAATGTGCGGGAACTGCGCAACGTGGCCGAACGTTTTGCCCTGGGCCTTCCGGCGTTCAAAAAGCCGGGGAGCAATGCAGCACAGGGGCTGGGGTTTTCCGAGGCGGTGGAAGCGTTCGAACGCAACCTGCTCAACGATGCCCTGCAACGCAGCGGCGGCAACCTGACCCAGGCCAGCCAGGAACTGGGCATGGCCAAGACCACCCTCTTTGATAAAGTCAAAAAATACGGGCTCGCGCACTGATGGATCTGATTCTCAAAGCTGCACTGGGCGCTGGAGTGGTGATCATTCTGGCCATGCTGGCCAAAACCAAAAACTACTACATCGCAGGGCTTGTGCCGCTGTTTCCGACCTTTGCCCTTATCGCCCACTACATCGTCGGCAAAGGCCGCTCGGTGGACGACCTGAAAACCACCATTGTGTTCGGCATGTGGTCGATCATTCCTTACTTCGTGTACCTCGCTGCCCTGTACGTGCTGGTCGATCGCATGCGCCTTGAAGCCTCGCTGGCGCTGGCCGCCGTAGCCTGGCTGATGGCCGCGACCGTGCTGGTCAGCGTTTGGGTACGCCTGCACTGAAACGATGGGAGCGGGCTTGCTCGCAATACACATGACGCGGTTTGCCAGATAAACAGCAGTGACAACCTCGCTGGCAACCCCGGCCCCCACAGGCCAAGTCGTTTGGCCCGCCCCTTGCATTTACCCCTTAAAGCCCGCCCTGCCTGGATCGGCGGCGATGACATGGGGTAAATCACACTTTGAATATTCTCGATCTTGATCACAGCCTGACCTCACAAGCACCGATTAAGCAACGTCTGACCGACGGTCGTGCCACACGCCTGGACTTGCTGGAACTGGGGCCGCAACTGCGTCTGTGGTCCACCGAACGCAATTACCGGCGCTTCGCTGAACGCCTGCAACAACGGCCGAAACGCTCCACGCAGCGGCCAGAAATCTTTTTTATAGGCTCCGGCGACTATCACCACCTGACTCCGGCCTTGCTCGCGGACTTGCCCGAACCGATCACCCTGATCCACTTCGACAACCATCCTGACTGGGTACGCTTTGCCCCCCGCCGCCATTGCGGTTCGTGGGTCAACCGCGCCTTGAAGCTGCCGAACATCAAACGCATCGTCACCCTCGGCCCCTGCAGTGACGACCTGCAAAACCCGCAGTTCAAGGGCGCAAATCTCGGGGCCCTGTGCCGTGGCGATTTGCAACTATTCCCCTGGCAGCATGCCCCCACCAAGGTCTGGGGCCGAATCGGCGACGGCGCAGGGCACGAGCAGCACGAGAACCTGTTGCACTGGCGCAACCTGGCCGACCAGGACTGGCCGGCCTTTCTCCAGGAGCTGATCCTCAGCCTGCCCACCGAAGCGATCTGGATTACCGTGGACAAAGACGTGCTTGCCAGCGAAGACGCCGCCACCAACTGGGATCAGGGTGGTATGCGCCTGACCCACTTGCTTCACGCCCTTCGTGCCCTGGCCACCAGCAAGCGGGTATTGGGTATTGATGTTTGCGGTGAGTTTGCCAGGGCTGCGCACCGCAATGTGCTCAAACGCTGGGAGGCCCGATCGGACCAGCCAGCACCTGGGCGCTGGAGTGAAAGCGATCTGCTGCGCAACTCAACCACCAATGAAGCGCTGATCCATTTATTCGAGGAGCTGTTCCCATGTCCTTGATCGTAATTGCGCTGGTGGCGTTTTCCATTGTGCTCGATGTTATCGGCCAGCTGTGTTTCAAAATCGGCCTGGACCGCTTGCCGGAACTGGAGGGTGGTTTTCGCCTGAATGCCTTCTGGGGTCAGGTATTTAGTGCACCGATGCTGTGGGCTGGGGTCGGTGCTTACGTGATTGAGTTCTTCGTCTGGCTGGAGGCCCTGTCCAGGGCACCCTTGAGCTTGCTATTCCCGGCCGCTGCGCTGGCGTATTGCGGTGTGGTATTCGCCGGCAAGGTGTTCCTGGGCGAACACGTCAGCCGTCGGCGCTGGATGGGCACCCTGGTTATTACCCTTGGAGTGATGCTGGTCTGCATCACCGCAGCTTGAGGAGTTGAGCAATGGCAAACACTGACGGGTTAAAAATCCCGGATAACGGCTGGCTGCACGGGCGTTTGGGCACGATTGTGCTGTGGGCCTTGTTGATTGCCCTCGAGAGCGCAGGGCAAATAGCCACCAAAATCGGTGGCGATCAATTGGGACAGATGGACTTCACCCTGCAGTGGCTCCAGGCCGTGCTGCTCAACCCGGGAGTATGGGTGGCCATTGCCTGTTATTTCGGCGCGTTTTTTGTCTGGATGCTGATATTGCGCCGCAGCAGCCTGTCGCTGGCGTTTCCCCTGAGTTCACTGGTATTTGTCGGGGTGCTGATGGGCTCCTGGCTGGGCCTTGGCGAGCAAATCAGCGCACTGCACTGGGCAGGCGTGGCGGTGATTGTCGGCGGGATTGCGCTGCTGGCCGATGGTGAACCGGAACATTGAGTCACTGCCTGCTTTCCCTTAGCCCAACCCTCTCTTTCCGGGAGAGGGTTGGGAGGGCCGCTTCAGAATTTGTAACTGACCGCCGTCTGCACCGCGCCCTGATTCACATTGCCCTGCTCGCGTACGATGCTGCTGTCCGCCGCCGCCCTCAGCAGGCGTGTCCAGCTGGCACTGGTCACCAGCGACCAGTTCGCGGTCAGCGGAAACTCGAAATTCTGGGTCAAGGTAACATTCTGGAGGCCGCCACTGGCCTTGTACGCGGAAATCCCTGACGCCTGCGCCTCGCTGTCACTTACGCCAAAAAAGGTCGACATCTGCCGACCATCAGCAAAGTGCACCGCCAACTGGCTGCTGCCGATAATCCCCAGCCCCAGCGGGTAACCCAACTCGCCCCCGACCTGACCCAGCACCCCGCCTTGACCGCCTGCACCACCCACCGCCTGCCCGAGCTGTGCGTAGACACGCCAGAAGTCAGCCGGGCTGTACTGCACAAAGCCGCCGAACATGGCCATGTCTGAAACATCGCGCAGGCCCCGCAGCGAACCGTTGGCATTGCGTCCCGACACATAGTTGAGCACGGGCCCTGCGCTCCAGCCGTCGGCCTTGAAAGCACTCCAGGTCAGGCCGTCATCGGTATTGAGGCTGACATCGCCCCAGTCCACATCAAAATACGGCAATGGCACTGTCTGGTAGCGGCTGGCGCTTGGATCATACGGCTGATAGCCAATCCCCATGCCCACTTCCCCACTGGGGCCGTCTGCGGCATGGGCAGCCGCGCTGACGCCCAACAAAGTGAGCAGCAAAAAAGCACAGACCGGAGTTTTCATCACGAGGGTTCCATAGAGGTTCTATGCGCGCATCAATCCCTTTTTAGCGCGGCCTGCGCAAGCACTCATGTTGTTTGTAGCAAGCTACAAAAATTGTAGTTCCAAACCCGAAAGTCACCGTCAAATCCGCGCAAACCCCCAGCCCACGGGGCTTTCAATAGTTGGCACAGTCAATGCTATGTCCTCTGGCAAGCGCAAAAAGCGCGCCTTTTCGACAGGACAATGCAGATGATGCAATGGCATATCGTGTGTGATTTCGACGGGACCATTACCCGTACCGACGTCATCGACAACATTCTTCAACGTTTCGCCGACCCCAGCTGGGAAGCGATCGAAGACCAATGGTTGCAGGGTGACATCGGTTCGCGTGAATGCCTGAGCCGCCAGCTGTCGCTGGTCAAAGCCACGCCTGCCGAGCTGCTGGCCTATTTCGACAGCGTTGAGATTGACCCTGACTTCCCCGACTTCGTCGACCACGTCATCGGTCTTGGCGCCTCCATCGAGGTCGTCAGTGACGGCATCGAACAAGCCATCGCCCGCATTCTGGCCCGTAACTACGTAAGCCTGTTGCCGATCCTGGCCAACCGCCTGCGTCAGGTCGACCAGAACAGCTGGCGCATCGACTTCCCTTATTCCAGCGACGCCTGCCGTGCCGCCTCGGGCAACTGCAAGTGCAAATCCGCCCCCGACGGCAAACGCGTGCTGGTGATTGGCGATGGCCGCTCCGACATGTGCGTGGCCTCTGGCGCCGATTTCGTCTTTGCCAGGGACAGCCTGGCCGACCACTGCGAGCGCAACGGTATCCCGTACGCACGATTTGACTCCTTTGCCGAACTCCCGGCCCTGCTCGCCAAACTGCCGAGCCATGCCGCCAACGCGCCCCACTATTCTCGTGAACAGCAGGAACTCTTCAATCATGTCTGATATTCGAATCGCTACCCCTGAAGACCAGATTCTTCTGGAAAAAGAAGCCAAGTACTGCTCGTACGGCGACACCGTTCACTACATCGAACCACCGCGCATTTTTAGCCGCTGCGAAGGCTCCTACGTGTGGGACACCGAAGACCAGGCCTACCTCGACCTGCAAATGTGGTACTCGGCAGTCAACTTCGGTTATTCCAACCCGCGCCTGAACAACGCCCTCAAGCAACAGATCGACACCCTGCCGCAGATCGCCAGCCAGTATCTGCACAAGGGCAAGATCGAGCTGTCGGAGCGCATTGCAGTCGACGCTAAAAACAAGTTCGGCCTCGACGGTCGTGTGCACTTCAACGTCGGCGGCTCGCAATCCATCGAAGACTCGCTGAAGGTGGTGCGTAACGCCAGCAACGGCAAAAGCCTGATGTTCGCCTTCGAGGGCGGTTACCACGGCCGCACCCTGGGCGCCTCATCGATCACCTCGAGCTACCGCTACCGTCGCCGTTACGGCCACTTTGGCGAACGCGCCAACTTCATCCCGTTCCCGTACCACTTCCGCGGGCCAAAAGGCATGACCAAGGAAGAGCACGGCAGCCACTGCGTGCAACAGTTCGCCCGTCTTTTCGAGACCGAATACAACGGCGTGTGGGACCCGAAAGTCGGCCAGAGCGAATATGCCGCGTTCTACGTCGAGCCGATCCAGGGCACCGGCGGCTATGTGATCCCGCCGATGAACTTCTACAGCGAGCTCAAGCACGTACTGGATCAGCACGGCATTCTCATGGTGGTTGACGAAATCCAGATGGGCTTTTGGCGCACTGGCAAGCTGTGGTCGATCGAACACTTCGACGTCAAACCCGACGTCATCGTGTTCGGCAAGGCACTGACCAACGGCCTCAACCCGCTGGGCGGCATCTGGGCCCGTGAAGAGCTGATCAACCCCAAGGTATTCCCGCCGGGCTCGACCCACTCCACCTTCGCCTCCAACCCGCTGGGTACTGCGGTGGGCCTGGAAATGTTCAAGATGACCAGCGAAGTCGACTATGGCGCGATGGTCATGGCCAAGGGCAAGTACTTCCTCGACGGCCTGCAAGATCTGCAAAAACGCTACCCGATCATCGGTGACGTCGACGGCCTGGGCCTGGCCCTGCGCTGCGAAATCTGCGGCCCGGACGGTTTTACCCCGGACAAGGCCACTCTCGACTTCATGGTTGAGGAAGGCATGAAGGGGGATATCGAAATCGACGGCAAACGTCTGGGTCTGATTCTCGACGTGGGCGGCTACTACAAGAACGTTATCACCCTGGCGCCGTCGCTGGAAATCAGCTACGCCGAAATCGACCTGGGCATCGCCCTGCTCGATCGCCTGCTGGCTCGGGCCATGAAACGGTGAACGGGGCAGAGATCGATCTGGGCGAAGGCAACACCGGTTTCGTTCTCGGCACGGGTGAGGTCGGGGTCTTGTTGATCCACGGCCTTACCGGCACCCCGACGGAGTTGCGTCGGGTTGCCCAGGGGCTGGCAAAAGACGGGACGTGCACGGTGTACGTCCCCACCCTGGCCGGGCACTGCGGTGACAACAGCGACCTGCAGGCCACCGGCTGGCTGGACTGGTATGAAGGCGTGCGCAAGACCTTTGCCGGGATCCGCCAGCGCCACCAGCAGGTGTTCGTCGGCGGGCTGTCGATGGGTGCGGTAATGTCGATGTACCTGGCCTCCGAACACCCGGGCCAGGTCGCCGGGCTGTTGATGTACTCCACGACCTTGCGCTATGACGGCTGGAGCATCAACAAGCTGGCCTTTATGACCCCGCTGCTGATGAAGATCCCCTTTGGTGTGCACCTGTGCAGCTTTGAGGAAAAGCCGCCCTACGGTATTAAAAACCAGCGCCTGAGGGCCATTGTCGAGCGCCAGATGAAAGCCGGCGAAAGCAGCAATGCCGGGTTGTTGACGATGGAAGGGATCACCGTGCGTGAACTGCACCGGATGAATGCCGTGGTGAAAAAACGCATGCCTTCGATCACCACCAAAGCCCTGGTGCTGCACTCCATTGAAGACGATATCACCAGCCGCTGGAACGCCGATTACGTCGAACGCCATCTGGGCGGGCCGGTGACCAAGGTGCTGCTCGACAACTGCTATCACATGATCACCGTCGACCTGCAATACCGCCGCGTGATCGAACTGAGTGACGCCTTTATCAAGAAAAACAGCCGCACGGCACCGGTCCCTGTCGAGTACCTCAAGCAGGCCTGAGCCCAAGGACGCCCCATGATTACAGCCCAAGTCTTTTCATCCATTCAGGCAATCGACCGTGAAGCCTGGAATGACTGTTTTCCAGATGCCCTGGAGGATTGGGATTACATTATGGCCGTCGAAAAAGCCGGGATTGAAGGCTTTGCATGGCGTTACCTGACGCTGTTCGAAGGTTCCACCCTGATTGCCGCAGCGACTGCGTTCACCACGTGCTATCGCCTCGACACCACGGTCCAGGGCATCGGCAAACGCTTTACCGAAAAACTCAATCGCGCACTCCCGGGGTTGGTGCAGCTAAAGCTTTACGCCATCGGCTCACCGGTGACCGAACAATGCAGTGCGGGAACGGCCAGTCATGTACAGGCGGCGCAGCGCCCTGCCCTGCTCGCCCGGTTGCTGACCCTGGCCCAGACCGATGCAGCCCGCCTGGGTATCGGCCTGATTGCCGTCAAGGACGTCCCCAGCCATGACGCTGACTGGGCGCACAGTTGCAAGGCGGCGGACTTTCAGGCCATGCCCGGCTTGCCCAGCGCGACGCTGCCCGTGCCCTTTGGGTCAGTGGACGGCTACCTTGGCTCGCTGGGCAAGTCCACCCGCAAAGACATGCGCCGCAAACTGCGTACGCCTGGCCCACGGGTGGAATGGCGCAACGCAATTGACGACGTCTTGCCTGAAATCATGCGCCTGTACGAGGCCAGCCTGGCGCGCAGTGATCTGCAACTGGAGCGCTTACCAGCGACCTATTTCACCGGTATCCTCCAACAACTCGGCGACCGGGCAGTGTGCGTTTTGTACTGGCTCGACGATCAACTGGTGGCGTTCAATCTGGTGTTGATTGACGAACACCGTCTGATCGACAAGTTTTTTGGTCACGACCTTGAGCTCACCCGTGACTACAATCTGTACTTCAGGAGTTGGCTGGTGAATGTCGATTACTGCATACGTCACAATATTGCCCTGTACGAATGCGGTCAGGCCGGCTACGCGAGCAAGATTCGTCTGGGCTGCACCTTTCAAAGCAATACGCTGTTTTTCCGGCATCGCAACTGGCTGATCAATAACGCACTCAAACTGGTCAAACTGTTCATTCGCCCTGACCGCCACGACCCGGCACTGGCGGCTGCGATAAGCGAGTACTAATGCCCACCACGCCCAAAACACCGCGCCAGCCACAACCCTTCAAAGTGTCGCGCTGGACCGTACAGCGCAAACTGGTGCTGGCGTTCTGGCTGGTCAGCGTGATCCCGACCATGATTGCTGCCGAACTGGCAGCGACCACCCTGTCGCAGATTTTCGACAGTAACGTACGGGTCTGGCTGCAGGAGTCGACCAAAATCGTCAAGGACGAGATCAGCGAAATCCTCGCGGACAACGCCCGCGCCGCCAAGCTGCTTCTCCAACACGCCCACCCGCCGTCCTCCAGCAAGGCCATCCGCCATGACCGGCTGACTGCCGATATCGCCGAAGCCATGGGCATAGACGTGGTCGCGCTGATCCGTGACAGCGACCACAAAGTGATTTTCAGTACCGCCAGCGACACCATTGTCGACCAGATCAGCCTGAGCCCCAACGCTGTACTGCAAACTATCAATGTCGGCGGTGTGCCAACCGGCACCGTAGTCTCGACCTTTGCCACCAGCCAGGATGGAGTGAACTATCAGCTGCTGGTGGCTACCTATATGGACAGCAGCTTTCTGACCAGCGTGGCCGACGTGCACTCCCTCGACTTGCGTTTGTACCTGTCCAATACGGCAGGCTTTGCCGAGATATTCTCCAGCCAGCGTTTCGAAGACCGCCAGCTGATGGTGCCCGGCGCCATCGAACAAACCCTGCGGGAAACCCGTCAGCCCAGCGAACAATTCACCAGCCGCTACAGCGGCTTGTACTGGCCCATCCTTAACGACACCGGTGAGCTGCAAGGGGTGATCTACAGTGGCCTGCTGCGCCATAGCAGCCTGGTGGGGCTGGTCAACCAGAGCAACCTGTTCGCGTTGATCTTCCTGGTCGGCTCGGTACTGTCGCTGACCGTCGGCTGGCTGGTTTCCGAACGCCTTACCCGGCCGTTGCGCGACCTCTCCGAAGGGGTACGCGCCGTCACTGCCGGGGACTACAACCAACGCGTGGCGGTGTCGGGCAACGACGAACTGGCCGAGCTGAGCAGCACCTTCAACCATATGACCGCACGACTGGGCGAGCTGCATCATCTCGAAGCCCAATTGCGTCGCCGCGACCGCCTGCATGCCCTGGGCGAGGTGGCTATGGGCCTGGCCCACGAAATCCGCAATCCGCTGGGCATTATCAAAACCGCGACCCAACTGTTGCACCGCCGGGCCGATCTGGGTGAAACCGACAAGCGCCATCTGGAGTACGTGGTCAGCGAGGTGACCCGCATCAACGACCTGATCACCGAGTTTCTCGAATTCGCCAAGCCCAGCGCCCCCGTGCGTGCGCCGCAGCTGGCGCGGCCTCTGGTCGAAGACATTCTGGGTTTCTGCAAACCGGAGCTGGAAAGCCACACTATTGATGCCCACATCGACGATCAGGCGCCCGGTGCGACCCTGTACGCCGATGCCGGACAACTCAAACAGGCGTGCCTGAACCTGATCATCAACGCCATCGACGCCATGCCTGAGGGCGGATGCCTGACCGTACGCATTTCCCGCGAAGAGGACTACACAGTAATAGGCATTGCTGATACCGGAGAAGGAATCGCACCCGATATGCTTGAGCGTATTTTCACGCCCTTTGTGACGACCAAAGCCTCAGGCACGGGGCTGGGCCTGGCCAAAGTGTTCTCCATCATGGACAGCCACGACGGACGCATAGAATGCATCAGCGAGAAAGACGTCGGTGCCACCTTCAACCTGTACATTCCGGCCCACGGAGGGGATGAAACATGAGTCATAACGTGCTGGTGGTCGACGATGAGCCCAAACTCTGCGACTTGCTCAGCTCGGCACTGAGCCAGAACCGGATTCAGGTCTTCACTGCCAGCAACGGCCTGCAGGCACTTGAAGTTCTGGAGCAGGAAGATATCGACCTGGTGATCAGCGACTGGCGCATGCCCGGCATGGACGGCCCGCAGTTACTGGCCGAGATCAAACAGCGTTACCCGAACCTGCCAGTGATTGTAATGACCGCCTACAGCACGGTAAAAAACGCCGTACAGTCCATACGTAACGGCGCCTACGATTACATCGCCAAGCCCTTTGATATCGACGAGCTGGATATTACGGTCAGCAAAGCCCTGCAGTTTCGCGACATTTTGCGCGACAACGCGCGCATGCGCGCCGAGCTGGACGAGCACCAGCACATCGACAGCCTGATTGGCGACAGCCCAAGCTTTCGCCGGGTGCTGCAGGCCATCGACTCGGTACGCGAGAGCAACGCCACGATCCTGCTGACTGGCGAAAGCGGTACCGGCAAAGAGATGGTCGCCCGCGCCATCCACAAACACGGCAGCCGCGCCGACAAACCCTTTGTCGCGGTCAACTGTGCGGCGATTCCTGAGGGGCTGCTTGAAAGCGAGATGTTCGGCCACCGCAAAGGCGCGTTTACCGGCGCCGTAGCAGACAGGGTCGGGCGCTTTATGCAGGCCGACAAGGGCACCCTGTTTCTCGATGAAGTGGGCGATATGCCCCTGGCCTTGCAGGCAAAAATCCTGCGGGCGCTGCAAGAACGGGTGATCGAGCCAGTGGGGGATCCGCGAGAGCGCAAGGTGGATGTGCGGGTCATCGCCGCGACCAACAAAAACCTGCTGCAAGCCGTAGCCAACAAGGAGTTTCGCGAAGACTTGTATTACCGCCTGAACGTCTTCCCGATTCCGCTGCCCGCGTTGCGCGAACGCGTTGAAGACATCGCCTCGCTGGCGCGGCACTTTGCCCATAACCTGGGTGCTACCGCAGGCAAACGCATCACCGGTTTCAGCCCCAGCGCCTTGCAGGCGATGGCCCAGTACAGTTGGCCGGGCAATATTCGCGAACTGCAAAACTGCGTGGAGCGCGCCACCATTGTGGCCAATAGCAGCACTATCCAGGACAGTGACCTGCCGCCCTACCTGTTCAGTGCCCAACCCGGCCAGAGCAGTGCCTTGCTTGCCCCCGGACCAAGCGTGCCCCCCGACCTGGAAGCCGCCTTGGCCGAAGTCGAAAAAGCCTACATTCTAAGTGCCCTGCAACAGGCCAATGGCGTACAGGCTGCGGCGGCGCAGTTAATCGGCATATCCGAGCGCAGTTTCTGGTACCGCCTGAAAAAGCTGGATATTCATGTCGATAAAATTGTCAGGTAACACCTCAAAGCCCCTCACCCGGAGGGAGAGGGGCTATTGATCTCAAGCGGCTTGCAAGCGTAGTTGCCGTGCTGCCGCGACCATGTTGATCAGTGCCGCCTCAGTCTCGGCCCAGGCCCGGGTTTTAAGGCCGCAGTCGGGGTTGACCCATAGCCGCTCAGCGGGAATACGCTGCGCTGCCTTGCTCAGTAACTTGATCATCTCGGCCGTTTCCGGCACCCGTGGCGAGTGGATGTCATACACACCCGGGCCGATGTCGTTCGGATAGTCGAACGCTTCAAATGCATCAAGCAGTTCCATGTCCGAGCGCGAGGTTTCGATGGTGATCACGTCCGCGTCCATCGCGGCAATCGACTTGATCACATCATTGAACTCGCTGTAGCACATATGGGTGTGGATCTGGGTTTCATCCCCCACACCCGAGGCACACAGACGGAAGGCTTCCACCGCCCAGTCCAGGTATTCCTGCCACTGTGCACGGCGCAACGGCAAACCTTCACGGAACGCGGCTTCGTCGATCTGCACGATTTTGATCCCTGCCTGTTCCAGATCCACCACTTCATCGCGGATCGCCAGAGCCAGTTGTTGCGCCTGTACTTTGCGCGATACGTCTTCGCGGGGGAAGGACCACATCAGCATGGTCACCGGGCCTGTCAGCATGCCTTTCATCACCTTGTCGGTCAGGCCCTGAGCGTATTTGATCCACTCAACGGTCATGGCCTGCGGGCGGCTCAGGTCGCCGAAGATGATGGCCGGTTTTACGCAACGTGAACCGTAGCTCTGTACCCAGCCGTATTGGGTGAACACATAGCCGTCCAGTTGCTCGGCGAAATACTCGACCATGTCATTGCGCTCGGCCTCGCCGTGTACCAGTACGTCCAGACCCAAACGTTCCTGGACCAGTACAGCGTTGCGGATTTCGCTGTGCATCGCGTCGGTGTATTCGCTGGTCGACAACTTGCCTTGTTTGTAAGACTGACGCGCCAGACGAATCGAAGCAGTCTGCGGGAACGAGCCGATGGTGGTGGTCGGGAATGCCGGCAGATTCAAGCGGGCACGCTGCACTTCGATCCGTGCAGCAAAGGGTGACTGGCGCTGGCTGTCGGCGTCGGTGATCGCTGCAATACGGGCTTGTACGGCGGCCTTGTGAATACGTGGCGAGCTGGCCCGGCTTTGGTGTACGGCGCGACTTTGGGCCAGGGCTTCTTGTACCTTGGGGTCTTGCGGGATATTCAGCGCATCACGCAGCACTGCAATTTCAGCGCACTTTTGCTTGGCGAAGGCTAACCAGCTTTTCAGCTCGGCATCCAGTTTGGTTTCGCGGTCCAGATCCACCGGGCTGTGCAACAGCGAGCAGGAACCGGCTACCCACAGGTTATCGCCAAAACGCTCTTCGGCTTCCTGCAGTTGCGCCAGGGCGTTTTCCAGATCGCAGCGCCACACGTTGCGGCCATTGACCAGGCCCAGGGACAACACTTTGTAAGTCGGCAGGCGGTCCAGAATGGCATGCAACTGGTCGGGAGCACGCACCAGATCCACGTGCAGGCCATCCACCGGCAGGCCAACCGCCAGGCCGAGGTTGTCTTCCAGGCCGCTGAAGTAGGTGGCAACCAGCTTCTTGAGTGGCGAGTATTGAAGAATGTGATACGCGCGTTCAAAGGCGTTTTTCCATTCCTGTGGCAGGTCGAGCGACAGGATCGGCTCGTCGATCTGTACCCATTCCACGCCCTGCTCAGCCAGGCGGGACAGGATTTGAGCGTAAACCGGCAGCAGGTTTTCCAGCAGGTCGAGCTTGTTGAATTCGTTGCCTTTGGCCTTGCCCAGCCACAAGTAGGTCAACGGGCCAATGATCACGGGTTTGACCTTATGGCCCAGCGCCTGTGCTTCTGCCGTTTCTTCAAACAGCTCGTTCCAGCTCAGATCAAAGCGCTGGTCCTGACTGAATTCTGGTACCAGATAGTGGTAGTTGGTATCGAACCATTTGGTCAGTTCCTGGGCATACTGGCCTTTGCCGTGCTCAGCACCGCAGCAGCTCTGACTGGCACCGCGAGCCATGCCAAACAGGGTATCCAGGGTTGGCTGGCGCTGCTCGTCCAGGGTGCTGGAAAAACGCGGGGGGATCACGCCGAACGTCAATGAGTGGGTCAGCACCTGGTCGTACCAGGCAAAGTCACCGACCGGCAACAAATCGATGCCTGCGTCTTTTTGCAACTGCCAGTGGGTGGCACGCAATTGGCGGCCAACGTCTTTCAGCGCGGCCTGGTCAATATCACCCTTCCAGTAGGCTTCGAGTGCTTTTTTCAGCTCGCGGTCTGCGCCGATGCGGGGGAAACCAAGATTGTGTGCCAGGGCCATAACAACATTCCTTCGTGTAAGTAATGGCACTATTATCGACACCCGCCACAACATGAGACAAACTCAACGTTTTCGTGTTGATCATCAAAGTTACTCATGGAGCCACTGTGCTGGAAATTCGTCACCTCAAAACCCTGCACGCGTTGCGCGAGTCAGACAGTCTGGTCGAAGCAGCCGAACGCCTGCACCTGACCCAGTCCGCTTTATCCCACCAGTTCAAAGAGCTTGAAGAGCGCATGGGCATGCCCCTCTTTGTGCGCAAAACCAAACCGGTTCGCTTCACCAGCGGCGGCTTGCGCCTGCTGCAACTGGCCGATGCCATGCTGCCCCTGCTGCGCGGTGCCGAGCGCGATATCGCACGTCTGGTTGGCGGAACGGCCGGTCGTCTGCATATGGCGATTGAATGCCACAGCTGCTTCCAGTGGTTGATGCCGACCATTGACCAGTTCCGCGATGCCTGGCCCGAGGTCGAGCTGGATCTGGCATCGGGTTTTGCCTTCGCACCATTGCCGGCACTGGCCCGGGGCGATCTGGATCTGGTAGTCACGTCCGACCCGCAGGAAATCGCCGGGCTGACCTATGTGCCGCTATTTACCTATGAAGCCATGCTAGCAGTGGCCAATCAGCATCCATTGGCCAGCAAGCCATTTATCGTGCCTGAGGATTTGAGCAGCGAAATTCTGATCACTTACCCGGTGGAGCGCGATCGCCTCGACATCTTTACCCGCTTCCTGGAGCCGGCCGATGTAGAACCTGCGCAGGTTCGCACCTCGGAGCTGACAGTGATGATGATGCAGCTGGTAGCCAGCGGCCGGGGAGTCTGCGGGATGCCGCACTGGGCGCTGCATGAATACAGCTCACGGGGTTATGTGAAGGCCAAACGCCTGGGCGAGAAAGGCCTGTTTGCGACACTCTACGCCGCGATTCGCGCCGACATGCTGGATGCACCTTATATGCGCGACTTTTTGCTGACAGCCAAGGACACGTCATTTTCGACGCTGGATGGAGTGAGTGCGGTTCGCTGACAACGGCAAGGCAGTTTGGGAGCGGGCTTGCCCGCTCCCACCCAGAGCCCGGTCAGCTCTCTTCTATATTGACCAACCGGCGCATATGCACCCGGTCGTAATAGGCCTCCCCCACCCGAATTGCGCAGTCTTCCAGCCCAGACTGTGCAAAACCGCAGCGCTGGTACAACGCCAGTGCAGCATCGCTGTTAGCGCTGACCGTCAGTTCGATCACCTTGGTTTCGGGCTCTTGCTCAGCCAGTGAAACCACCGCCTGCACCAGATGCTCCCCCAGCCCTTGCCCACGAAAAGCCTGCGACACATACAAACCAAACAACGTGGTCTTGTGCCGGGCATCTTCCCAGGGTTCGAATGCCAGGCCGACAATGCCCACCAGTCGGGAATCGACAAAAGCACCGAACAGGGCGCTCAGTTCATCGTCCAGTTTTGCTTCCCACCAGCTCAGCGGTAACTTCTCACGTTGGGTTATGGAGGATACAAAAGCCTCGGGGTGCTGCGCATAAGCCTCAAGCATCAGTTGGCGATAAGCCTTGGCGTTTGCGGGTTCAAGCAGTTCTATAGCCATTACGGGTCCAGGTCATACGGTTTTACGTTGTTCCAGCATCAGCCTCACCGCCAGTGCGGCCAGCACACCGCCCATCACATAGCGCTGCACGGCCAGCCATAGCGGGTTGCGTACAAACCACACGGCAATACCGCTGGCAAACAGCGCGATCAGCAGGTTAACCGTGAAGCTGACGCTGATTTGAGTCAGGCCCAATACAATACTCTGAGTGAACATCGAACCGTGTTCCGGGTTGATGAATTGCGGGAAAACCGACAGATAGAACACCGCCACCTTGGGGTTGAGTACGCTGGTCATAAAGCCCATCGTCAGTAGCTTCGGCATGGCATCCGGCGCCAGGTCCCGGGCTTCGAACGGTGAGCTGGCACCCGGGCGTACAGCTTGCCAGGCCATCCACAGCAGATACAGGGCGCCCGCCCACTTGAGTGCCTCATAGGCCATCGGTACAGCCATAAATACCGCCGTCAAACCCGCAGCGGCGGCAAACATGTGCACGAAAAAACCCGCCACCACCCCGAGCAACGATGTGACGCCTGCCTTGCGCCCCTGGCAGATGGAGCGCGAGATCAGGTAGATCATGTTCGGCCCTGGCGTCAGCACCAACAGCAGGCAGGCCGCAGCAAAAATCAGCAATTCATGGGCTGGAATCATCAGGCCGTCCGGGACTGCAAGGCATTGCGATAAAACGGCAGGACCAGATCCCGGGTCAACGGCGCCAGTACCAGGCCGCCATCGCCCTCGGGGTCGATCCACTGCACTTCTTCAATTTCTGCCGCTGCCACCACGGGCTGACTGATATGCACCAGGAACAGCTCGGCCTGTACCTCAAAACCCGGTTCGTTGACCGCAGGGGCAGCAGAATGGCCCAGCCAGGTCGCGCTGGCCGGGTCGATCACCAAAGCCAGCTCCTCTTCCAGCTCACGGGCCAGGGCGTCGACCGGCTGCTCACCGGCATCGATCTTGCCGCCGGGTTGCATAAAGGCCTGGGTGCCGCGCTTGCGCACCAGCAGGGTCCGCCCATCGAGGCCAATCACTACGGCAGCGGCAATACGAATGATTCTGGAGGTTGCGGGTTCAAATGAGGTCACGGAATTCGGCCAACAAAACAGTAAGGTCAAGAAGGATTGCACGACCCAACGCCTCTGAAAATACATAGATGTCACTTTTACCCGAGCCTTCTGTATGAAGTGCCCGACTTTGGTCGGGATGCTGCCACAGATGAAATCCCGTTCAATGAATAATCTGATAGGGAGTTGGCATTTGCTTGATAGATGACCAACACTCCCCCCAGCAAACCTCCGACTCAAAGAGAGGGTTCTATTGTCCTTTTTCTGTTCTTGACCACGCCAGGCATCGCCGCCCGGCGGAACAGACCAGCCTGAAACAGGAAACCGTATGAGCCTGTCACTGTTAAGCCGTTATGCGTTTTTTGCATTCTGCGTCATCTTCACCCTCGCCAGCCTGCCCTTTATGCACCATGAGTGGCTGTGGCCCTTCACGGCCGTGACACTGGCCTTGAGCCTGCTGGGGATTTTCGATTTGCTGCAAAGCCCCCACGCCGTGCGTCGCAACTACCCGATCCTGGGCAATATTCGCTATCTGGTGGAAGCCATCCGCCCAGAGATTCGCCAATACCTGCTGGAATCTGACAGCGATGCGCTGCCCTTCTCACGGGCGCAACGTTCGTTGGTGTACTCACGAGCCAAGAATGAGAGTGCCGACAAGCCTTTCGGCACTCTGGTTGACGTTTACCAGCCCGGCTTTGAATTTATCGGCCACTCCATGCGCCCGGCCCCGTTGACCGACCCCAGCAGCTTTCGCATCGTGGTGGGCGGCCCGCAATGCAGCCAGCCGTACTCGGCGTCGATCTTCAATATTTCAGCCATGAGCTTTGGCTCGCTGAGCGCCAACGCCATCCGCGCCCTCAATCAAGGTGCCAAGCTCGGTAACTTTGCCCACGACACGGGTGAAGGCAGTATCAGTTCCTATCACCGTGAGCATGGTGGTGACCTGACCTGGGAACTGGGCAGTGGCTACTTCGGTTGCCGCACTTCGGACGGGCGTTTCGACCCTGAGCGTTTTGCCGCCCAGGCTCGCACGCCACAAGTGCGGATGATCGAAATCAAAATGAGCCAGGGCGCCAAACCAGGCCATGGCGGTATCCTGCCCAAGCATAAAGTGACCGCGGAAATCGCCGAAACCCGCGGTGTGCCCATGGGTGAAGACTGCATCTCGCCTTCGCGCCACAGCGCCTTTTCAACGCCTATCGAGCTGATGCAATTTATCGCGCAGTTGCGTGAGCTGTCCGGCGGCAAGCCCGTAGGCTTCAAGTTTTGCCTGGGTCACCCGTGGGAATTTATGGGCATTGCCAAGGCCATGCTGGAAACCGGTATCCTGCCGGACTTTATCGTGATTGATGGCAAGGAAGGCGGCACCGGCGCGGCGCCCGTAGAATTCACCGACCATATTGGCGCACCGCTGCGCGAAGGCTTGTTGTTCGTACACAACACCCTGGTGGGCCTGAACCTGCGTGACAAGATCAAGCTCGGCGCCAGCGGCAAGATTGTCAGCGCATTCGATATTGCCAGCGTGCTGGCCATCGGTGCCGACTGGGCCAACTCGGCGCGAGGCTTCATGTTTGCCATTGGCTGCATTCAGTCGCAGAGTTGCCATACCAACAAGTGCCCCACCGGCGTGGCCACCCAGGACACCTTGCGCCAGCGAGCGCTTGTAGTGCCGGACAAGGCCCAACGGGTTGTGCAGTTCCACCAGAACACCCTCAAGGCCCTGGCCGAAATGCTGGCTGCGGCTGGCCTGGAGCATCCGGCGCAGCTCAAGGCCAAGCACCTGGTACGACGCATGTCCGCCACCGAAATCAAACTGTTCTCACAGTTGCATGTGTTCCTCAAGCCCGGCGAACTGCTCACCGGCGAGGTCAATGGCGAGTTCTATTCGCGCATGTGGCAAATGGCCCGTTCGGACAGCTTTGAGGCCAACGAAATAGCGGCGGCCTGACGGCCCACCAGCAGGCCGCGCTGAAATAAGGCGCTGGCGGGTGTGTTCGAGCAGTAGCTCGAGACATTCAGTAATATCCAACCTTTGCATTTAACCCGTAATACCATCACCCTGCGCGCCGCCGATACGCGGCGCGCAACCTCCGCTGCGCCCGTCGGTCTTAATTAAACCCTTTGTTTGAGTACTCGCCGTGACGCTGAACGGACGCGACCACCGCATCGATTTTTTTCGCGGGCTGGCGCTGATTTTTATTTTTTGGGACCACATCCCGCACAACCCGCTGGCCGAATTTACGGTGCGCAATTTCGGCTTCAGCGATGCTGCGGAGATTTTTGTATTTCTGGCCGGTTATGCCGCCGTGCTGGCCTACGGCAAAATCGCTCAACGTGACGGTTTGTTGGTCGCCAGCGTGAAGATCCTGCGCCGCGCCTGGGTGCTGTATGTGGTGCATATCTTCCTGCTGGCGGTGCTGATGGGCATCGTGTTTTTTGCCAACAACCATGTCGAAACCCGTGACCTGGTGCAGGAAATGGGCCTGCAGTACTTCCTGAGCAATCCGCAACAGGCCCTCACCGACGAACTGCTGCTGCGCTTCAAACCCAACCTGATGGACCCGCTGCCGCTGTATATCGTGCTGTTGCTGGGTTTGCCGCTGGTGCTGCCGATGCTGCTGCGCAAGGCAGGCTATGTGGTTGCCGCGTCCCTGGCCCTGTACTTGCTGGCGCCGGTGTGGAACCTCGCGGCTCAGGAAGGCGGCGTGTGGTTTTTCAACCCTATGGCCTGGCAGTTTCTGTTTATTCTGGGCGGTGCAGCGGCGATCCACGGGCAGCAACCCAAGGCTGCGCAAAACCGTCCCCTGTCGCGTCAACCGGTGTTTTTGGGAGCAGTACTCTATCTGCTGGTGACCGGCCTGCTGGCACTGTCATGGCGATGGCCGCAGTTTCACGATGCGCTCATGCCGCTCTGGCTGGGCGAGTACCTGTACCCGATCAGCAAGACCAACCTTTCACCGGTACGCCTGCTGCATTTTCTGGCCCTGGCTTATGTGGCGGCCAAAGTGGTGCCCCACGGCAACTGGCTGAATAACCGGTTGGCCCGCCAGGCATGCCG
The DNA here is from genome assembly GCF_049896805.1 of Pseudomonas sp. TWR1-1-3. Classification (NCBI taxonomy): domain Bacteria; kingdom Pseudomonadati; phylum Pseudomonadota; class Gammaproteobacteria; order Pseudomonadales; family Pseudomonadaceae; genus Pseudomonas; species Pseudomonas sp. TWR1-1-3. Next base: position 574,208 of record NZ_JAFCUZ010000002.1, read on the forward strand.
CATGGGCCGCTATTCGCTGGAAGTGTTCTGTCTGGGAGTGATCCTGGCGCCGTTGGCTGACATGCTCAATGCGCTGGGCGGTGACGGGTTTGTCGTAAAGGTATTCAGCGCCCTGATGGGCGTGGGGATCATGGCCGTGCTGGCGGCCTGGCTGGACTGGAACAAGCGTCTGAACCGCAAGTAGCGAAAGCTGTTGTGGGAGCGGGCTTGCTCGCGATGGGAACGCCGCGGTTGGTCTGACCAACCGAGGTGCTTTTATCGCGAGCAAGCCCGCTTCTCCATTGTCAGTGGGTCTGCGTGCGCTGCGTAGGCTGCAGCTTGAACACATAGAACAGCACGGTCAGCAGGATCAGGAAGGCTGGGCCTACAAACAGTGCGATTCGGGTTTCTTCGAAGTAGGCCATCAACCCGACCACCATAAACAAGAACCCCAATGCCGCGTAAGAGCTGTACGGGTACAACCACATACGGTACTTCAGGGCTGCCGCTTCCTGCGGGCTCAGGCTCTTGCGGAAGCGCAGTTGCGCCAGCAGGATCATCAACCAGGTCCAGATTGCGCCAAAGGTGGCAATGGCCGTCACCCAGACAAACACCTTCTCCGGCGCCATATAGTTGAGCACAACCCCCAGCAGCAGCACGGCAATCGACAGCAGCAACGCCTGACGCGGCACACCGTTTTTCGCAGTGGTGGCGAAGTTGGCCGGGGCCTGGCCGTTTTGCGCCAGGCTGTAGAGCATGCGACCGGTGCTGAAAATGCCGCCGTTGCACGACGACAATGCCGCAGTAATCACCACAAAGTTGATAATGCCTGCTGCCGTCTTGATGCCCAGACGTTCAAAGGTCATTACAAACGGGCTGCCCGAGGTGCCGATTTCGTTCCATGGGTAGATGGACAGAATCACGAACAGTGCGCCGACGTAGAACAGCAGAATGCGCCAGAACACCGAGCCAATCGCACTCGGAATGGTCTTTTGCGGGTTCTTGGCTTCGCCGGCAGTCAGGCCGATCATCTCGACGCCCAGGTAGGCGAACATCACCATCTGCAAGGACATCAATACGCCCTGGATCCCGTTGGGCAAAAAACCACCGTGAGCCCAGAGGTTGGAAATACCCAGAGCGACTCCGTTATTGCCGAAGCCGAACGCGATAATGCCGATACCGCCGAAGACCATCGCAATGATGGTGACGATCTTGATCAGGGCAAACCAGAACTCGAACTCGCCAAACGCCTTGACCGCGATCAGGTTGATCGAGCCCATGCTGATCAGCGCCGCCAGGGCCCAGATCCAGCGCGGTACATCGGGGAACCAGATGCCCATGTACACCGCCACGGCGGTGATTTCCGCGACACAGGTCACCAGCCACAGGAACCAGTAGTTCCAGCCGGTCAGAAACCCGGCCAACGGGCCGAGGTAGTCCTGCGCGTAGCGGCTGAACGAACCGGCTACCGGGTTGTGCACGGCCATTTCGCCCAGTGCACGCATGATCACCAAAATGGCCAGGCCGCCGATGATGTAGGACAGCATGATGGCCGGGCCGGCCATTTCGATTGCTTTGGCCGAGCCCAGGAACAGGCCTACGCCGATACAGGCACCAAGCGCCATCAGGCGAATGTGGCGCTCGCCCAGTTCGCGTTTGAGTGGACCGCCCTGCACGCTATCTACGTGGGGCTGGTGGTTGCCGACTGGCATAAAAGTACAACCTCGTATTGTTATTGGGTATCCATCAACAGAGCCTTCGAAAAGACGGGCGGGTTACCTGTCTTGCCCCCCTGACCGGCCTGGACCTTGTAGGTCGGTAGGTCAAAAGAGAAATGCCCTGCTGAGATCGGCGGCGAGTATTGCACAGCGTTGGTGCACAGTCATGCCCCTACCTAGGACCTATTTACCTGCCGCAAAGGCTCTATTCCTGCACTTACATGGGTAAGCCACGTTGTGGATGCATCCCGACCCTGGATTTATGAGAGCCATTCAGCAGACCGTGCCTATAGAAACACCAGATAAGCCTCACAAATTTTTCACCTGAATCTGCCAGCGTCTACGCTTCTATCAAGCGCAACCAATATGCGTACCTGGATCTGTCGACTATGGGCGTACTGTGGAACTCCAACTCCAGCAAGACGAGGGTGTCATCAGCTGTAACGGACGATGCCGCACCTGCGCCACAACCTCCTGAGCCCAGGCGTTATGGATGGTTTGTGCTCGGGCTTGGGGTCCTGGCCGTCCTGGTTGTGCTGTGGTTTGTGATGGCCCAGGAGGTGCGCAGTTCCAAGTTGCAAGCCCGCGAGTTCAGCCGTTTTGCTGCGTCGCTCAGCTATTCGATGCACGAAGGGCCCAGCAACGCGATGCTTTATCCCGGCGCAGGCCCTTTCGATAAACGCTTGGGTTACAGCGCACTGGGCGACTTTCTGGCACGCCTTCAAAAACGTGATTACGTCATTACTCAACAAAGCCGCTTTTCACCAGCGCTCTTGAGCTATAGCGAGAAAGGGTTTTTCGTACCCTATTCAGAAAAAATTCAGACCGGACTCTCGATCACCGACTGCGCTGGCAGTTCGCTTTATCAGTACAAGTACCCGCAGCAGTTGTATCCCAGCTTTGCAAGCATCCCCCCGCTGGTGGTTCACAGTTTGCTGTTTATCGAAAACCGCAACCTGCTCAACCCTGATGAACCCCAGGCCAACCCTGCCGTGGACTGGCCGCGCTTTGCCATGGCGGCCTACTCCCAGGCTGCAAAACTGCTGCACTTGCCGGGGCAATCGGCGGGCGGCAGTACCCTGGCGACGCAACTGGAAAAGTATCGGCACTCTCCCGATGGGCTGACGCTCTCAGGCGGCGAAAAATTGCGCCAGATGGTTTCTGCCAGCGTGCGTGCCTATCAGAACGGCCCGCAAACCCTGCCAGCCCGGCAAAAGGTGGTGCGTGATTACCTCAACAGCGTGCCACTGTCGGCGGTGCCTGGCCACGGCGAGGTTCACGGCATGGCCGAAGGGTTGCGGGTGTGGTACGGCGCCGATTTCAATCAGATCAACCAGCAACTGAGCAGTACCGCCACTGACCCAAAAAGCCTCGCATCAAGAGGCCTGGCCCTGCGTGAAGTGCTGTCGCTGATGATCGCCCAACGTCGGCCCTCACACTACCTGGCCAAGGGCCGTGATGAGCTCGCGCAACTGACCGACAGCCATATCCGCCTGCTGGCGCAGAACAATGTGATCGACCCGGCCCTGACCGCCGCCGCGCTGGCCAGCCGCGTGACTTACCGCGACTGGGCGCAGGCGCCAACCCTGCAACCCAATGAAACCAACAAGGGCATCAGCGTAGCCCGCAGCCGCCTTTCGGTGCTGCTCAAACGCCCGCTGTATGACCTCGACCGCCTGGACCTGTCTGCCACCAGCACCTTGCAGGGCGACTTGCAGGGCCAGGTCAGTGACTACCTGCGCCAGCTGGCAAACCCGGCATTTGCCGGCAAAATCGGCCTGCTCGGCCCCTACCTGCTAACGCCCACCAGTACCGCGCAAGTGCGCTACAGCTTCACCCTGTTTGAACTTACGCCGGACGGCGCCCGCGCCCGGGTGCAGACCGACAGCACCGACCAGCCCTTCGATATAAATGAAGGCAGCAAACTGGAACTGGGCTCCACCGCCAAACTGCGGGTGTTGACCACCTATCTGCAGATCATTGCCGAGCTGCATGACCGTTACGGCGGCCAGCCTGGCACGACGCTGAAAAAAATCCCCATCACCCACCAGGATCCGCTGACCCGCTGGGCACTGGCGTACCTGATCGAAAACCCCGGAGCACAACTGACACCCATGCTGGATGCCGCACTCAACCGTCAGTACTCGGCCAACCCCGGCGAAGGCTTTTTTACCGGTGGCGGCATGCATCACTTCCACAACTTTCGCAGCCAGGACAACAACCGCATCGCGACGCTGCGCGATTCGATCCGTGAATCGATCAACCTCCCCTTTGTGCGCCTGATGCGCGACGTGGTGCGCTACACCAGCTATCAGTCGCCGAGCAATAACGCGGACCTGCTCAGTGACGACAGCAACCCGATGCGCCAGGAATACCTCAGTCGTTTCGCCGACCGCGAAGGCACCACCTTCATGCTCAAGTTCTGGAAAAAATACCGCGGGAAAGACTCAAAGGCCCGCCTTGATACCTTCCTGGACAGCATGCACCCCACCGCCATTCGCATGTCGGCAGTGCATCGTTACCTGTTCCCCCATGCCGATCAGGCTACCTTCAACCGCTTCGTGCGCTCGCATCTGACTAACGACAAGATCACCGACGAGCGTCTGGACAAGTTGTACCAAGGCTATGGCCCCGGCGCTTACAACCTGCCTGACCAGGGCTATATCGCCAAAGTCCACCCGCTGGATCTGTGGTTACTGGGGTATTTGCTCAATGACCCGCAGGCCACCTTCCAGCAAGCTGTCGACGCCAGCGAACATGAGCGTCAGGAAGTTTACAGCTGGCTGTTTAAAAGCCGGCACAAGAGCGCCCGCGACAGCCGCATCCGCACCATGCTGGAGATCGAAGCCTTCCTTGATATCCATCAGCGCTGGCAAAAAGTCGGCTACCCCTTCGACCACCTGGTGCCGTCTCTTGCCACCGCACTGGGCAGTTCGGGGGATCGCCCGGCGGCACTTTCCGAGCTGATGGGCATTATCCTTAACGATGGCGTACGTTTGCCGGTATTACGCATTGATACCCTGCATTTCGCCGCAGATACTCCCTATGAAACCCGCCTGGTCAACGACCCTGACGCAGGCGTAAGGGTCATGCCCAGCGAAGTAGCCACGGCACTGCGCGAAGCCCTGTCGCAAGTGGTGGATGCCGGTACGGCGCGACGGGTATCGGGCAGTTTCAAGCTCGACGACGGCACACCCCTGGCCATGGGCGGCAAGACCGGCACCGGCGACAACCGCATCGAAAGCATGGGTGCTGGCGGACGTATCCTTAGCTCCAAGTCGATCAATCGCACGGCGACCTTCGTGTTTTATATCGGCGAGCATCACTTCGGCACCTTGACTGCGTTCGTTCCCGGACGCTCGGCCGAGGCTTTCAAATTCACCTCGGCACTGCCGGTGCAAGTGCTCAAGGGCATGGCACCGATCCTTACGCCGTATCTGCAACCAGGCACCAACACCTTGTGCCTGGCACCTGCGCCAGTACACACCGCAGCGAAATAGCCAAGCTGTGGGAGCGCTCCCATTGAGAATCATTACCGTTCGTCGACTGGGTTTTTACATTTCTTAAGATATATCTTAAGTTATGTCTAACTTAATGAGAGAGCGAAAAAACAATGAGAGACCATCATCCCCATCACCGCGAACATGGCGCGGGTCAAGACGGCTTCGAGAAACGCCCCGGTCGCGAACGCGGTGGCCGCGGCCCCCGGGTTTTTGCCCCGGGCGATCTGAAATTATTGCTGTTGGCGCTGATCGCCGAGCAGCCCTGCCACGGCTACGACCTGATCCGCCAGATCGAAGGTTTGTTCGACGGTGCCTACAGCCCCAGCCCTGGCGTGATCTACCCCACGCTGACCTTCCTTGAAGAGAGCGAGCTGATTCAGGGCGACGCCGAAGGCGGAAAAAAACGCTATACCGTGACCGATGCCGGTCGCCAGTACCTGACCGATCAGGCGGTAGCACTCGATGGCGTGCGGATGCGCATCGACGTCAGCAAGCGCTCACTGCGCGGCCATGATCGCCCGGCCGAGATTCACGAGGCGGTGCACAACCTGCGCCATGCCCTGCAAATGCACCACGGTCGCTGGAGCCCGGCAGAAATCCTGCGGGTACGCGACTTGCTCAACAACACCGCCAAAGCCATCGTCGATGGCCCTGTATCTGCCCAGCCTGCGCAGGAGAACGCTGAATGAATGCTGCCACACCCCAGACCATTCACCGGGTCATGCATGAAATCAAACGTCGTAAACTCGAAGTGCTGCGCGTGGTCGACCTGACCCCGCGCATGCGCCGAATTACCGTTGGCGGCCCACAGCTGGCGGGGTTTGTCAGCCTGGGCAGCGATGACCATGTAAAGCTGTTTTTTCCGCAGACCGCCGAAGAACAGGCAGCGCTGGAAACCCTGGAACTGAGCGCCGGGCAAAAAGGTGGCATGCCGCCGATGCGCGACTACACCCCACGCCGTTTTGACTTGAACACCTTTGAGCTGGACATCGATTTTGTCCTGCACGGTGACGGCCCGGCAGCCACTTGGGCCGCCCACGCCACGCCAGGGCAGTATCTGCATATCGGCGGGCCGCGCGGTTCGATGGTAGTACCGGACATCTTTGACAGCTACCTGCTGATCGGTGACGAAACCGCGCTGCCGGCCATTGCCCGGCGCCTTGAAGAGCTGCCTGCCAACCGCCGTGCCCTGGTGGTGATCGAGGTCGAAAACGCGCTTGAAGAACAACCCCTGCACAGCGCCGCAGCGGTCGAAGTGATCTGGGTACACCGTGATGTACCGGGCGAGGACCTGCTTAAAACCGTCGAAGCACTGAGCATCCCCGAAGGTGCGCTGTACACCTGGGTGGCCACCGAAAGCGCGCTGTCGCGCAAAGTGCGCCGAGTGCTGCTGGACACCCATGGCCTGAACGAAGAATTCGTCAAGGCTGTGGGCTACTGGCGCCTGGATGGCAGTACCGAAGAGTAATTGCTCCTACACCCCGTAGCAGCTGCCGAAGGAACGTGGCTGGGTTCGGCGACGTAGTCGTCGCAATATCAGACACCACGCTGAGCCAGTTAACCCCGGTTCTCAGTGTATACGACTGCTTCGCAGCCGAACGCAGCCTCGTTCCTTCGGCAACTGCTACAAGTACTTGCGCCCCCTGAGACGATCCACCGCCACCACCCCCAATGCCACCGCCACAAACCCCGCCAGAATTCCGCCAGCATTGATAAACGTCTGCCAATAGCCCAGTTTTTCGACATCGACAAACGGATACGGGTACACACCCAGCAGGTGCCCACGCAACAGGATGTAGGCGAAATACAGCAGCGGATACAGCATCCAGAGTCCGATATGGCTCACGCGCAATAACCCCTTGGGCACGTAAAACCACCAGTACAGCGTAAACAGCACCGGCATCACGTCATGCAATATTTCATTGGCTAGCCATTGCAGACCTTCAGGCTGCCAGAGTTGGCGCAGCAACAGGCTATACGCCGCTCCCACCACGATAATGCTGACAGCAATGCCGCTGCTAACCCACGGTTGCAAGAAAAACGCCCTGGCTTTTGACGGGGGGGTATCGGCTGCACAGGTCAGTACGCTGGCGGCCAGGGTGTTGGTCAAAATGGTGAAAAAACTGAAATAGCTCACCAGCCCACCCACCACACTTGCACCGCTCTGCCAGCGGGCGAACAGTACCAGCTCAAGCTGAATCGCCAGGCCGCTCCAGCCCAGGATCGCCAGCAGCAGGCAGAGCCTGTGCCTGGACAACGCACTCATGTGCCGGTCAAAGCTCGCGCTTGGTACGGGCGTATTTCACATAGAGCTTTTCGACCTTTTCCCGCGCCCAAGGGGTTTTGCGCAGGAACGTCAAACTCGACTTGATACTCGGGTCGCTCTTGAAGCAGCGAATATCAATGCGCTCGGCCAGCCCCTGCCACTGGTAATGCGCCACCAGCGCAGTGAGGATCTGTTCCAGCGTCACGCCGTGCAATGGGTTGTTGTTGGGTTCAGTCATGCCGGGCCTTTAAAGCAAAAGAGAGAAAGCCGCGCACCTTAGCCGAGCACCTGCTCAGGGGGAAGTGCATTCGCCAAGCAACCAGTCTAGCCGTGTCCCGGGGCAGAAATGAAAGTTCCGCTTTGACAGATTAAAGTGATGTTATATTGTAACTATACCTGTCCAGTCAAAGAGCGCTCAGCGCCGCTTTCTTTCGTCACCCTGCCAAGGAACTTGTAATGTCCTCCCCTGCACTCCCGCGTCACTTGCGTCGCCTTCGTCTAACGCCGCTCGCCACCGCACTGCTGCTCGCCTCCCCGGCCTACGCCCTCGATCTGCCCCAGCAAGTCATTACCGGCAACCCCTTGGGCAACACCCAGCTGGCCTCACCCACAACGGTACTGGAAGGCGACGACCTGACCCTTAATCAGCAAGGCAGCCTGGGCGAAACCCTCAACAAACAACCCGGCGTGTCTTCGTCCTACTTCGGCCCGGGCGCTAGCCGACCGATCATTCGCGGCCTGGATGGCGACCGTATTCGCATCTTGCGCAACGGCGTCGGCGCTCTGGATGCCTCATCGCTGTCTTATGACCACGCGGTACCGCTGGACCCGGTCAACGTTGAACGAATCGAAATTGTTCGCGGCCCTGCCGCCCTGTTGTACGGCGGCAACGCCATCGGCGGCGTGGTCAACACCTTCGACAACCGTATCCCCACCACCGCCATCGACGGCATTCACGGGGCAGGCGAACTGCGCTACGGCGGTGCCGACACCACCCGCAGCAGCGCGGGCAAGCTGGAAGCCGGTGATGGCACCTTCGCCCTGCATCTGGATGCCAACGCCCGCGAGTTCAACGACCTGAAAATCCCCGGCTATGCCCGCAGCCGTCATGCCCCCGAAAGCGAAGACGGTGACGAGAAAAAAGGCCGTCTGGGTAACAGCAATGGCCGGCAGGACGGCGGTGCCGTGGGCGGTTCCTACACCTGGGAAGATGGTTACGCAGGCTTGTCGTACAGCACTTACGACGCCAACTACGGCTCACCGGCCGAGCAGGACGTACGCATCCGCATGAAGCAGGATCACTACGCCTTTGCCTCCGAAATCCGCAACCTGCAAGGCCCGTTCAGCTCGCTGAAAATAGATGCCGGCTACACCGATTACGAGCACCGCGAAATCGAGGGCGGCGAAGTCGGCACCACGTTCAAGAACAAGGGCTACGAAGCCCGCGTTGAAGCCCGCCATGTACCGATCGGCCCGGTTGAGGGTGTCATTGGCGCACAGGTCAATCGCAACGAATTTTCGGCCCTTGGTGAAGAAGCTTTCGTACCGCAAACCGACACCAACAGCGGCGCCCTGTTTGTGCTTGAAGAACTGCAGGCCACCGAGCGCCTCAAACTGAGCCTCGGCGGGCGCCTTGAGCGCACCGTGGTCGACCCGGACGCCAAGGGCAATGAGCGCTTTGCCGCGGCGGACCGTTCAAGGAGCTTCACGGCGGGCAGCCTGTCTTCAGGCGCCGTGTTCACCCTCACCCCGATCTGGTCGCTGGCGGCCACCCTGGGCTACACCGAACGCGCACCAACGTTCTACGAGCTGTACGCCAATGGCGCCCACGTCGCTACCGGCACCTATGAAGTAGGTAACGCCAATCTGTCGAAGGAAAAAGCCGTATCCAGCGACCTGGCCCTGCGCTTCGACAATGGCACCCACAATGGCAGCATCGGGGTGTTCTACAGCCACTTCTCCAATTACATCGGTCTGCTGGGTACAGGTCGTACACTGAACGACGAAGGCGAGCCAGACGCCGACGGCATTCCGGAATACACCTATTCCGGGGTTAGGGCGCGTTTCACCGGCTTTGAGGCCAAGGATCACTGGAAGCTCGGAGAAAGTGCCTATGGCAAGTTTGCACTGGAACTGTCGGGCGACTACACCCGCGCCACCAACCTCGACACCGGCGAAGCCTTGCCGCGGATTGCCCCGCTGCGCCTGAGCAGCGGCTTGCTGTGGGAAATGGACCGCTGGCAAGCGCGGGTTGACGTCGAACATGCCAGCAATCAGGGCCGTGTGCCGGCCAACGAATCGGGCACTGATGGCTACACCACTCTGGGCGCCAGTGCCGGTTATCACTTCGATGTGGGCAGCAGCCAGTGGCTGGCGTTTGTCAAAGGCGACAACCTGACCAACCAGACCGTGCGTTATGCCAGTTCTATTTTACGTGACATCGCCCCCGCACCGGGGCGCGGTATCGAGGTAGGCCTGCGCACCACGTTCTAAGCTGCACAGCAGTAAATACGCGGCCTCCAATCAAGTCGGGGCGCGACAAAAGAGCCCTGGGACGAACCGTCGCAGCACACTGTTACTGAATCAGAAATGATCCATGTCACTTAAAGTGCTGTTTCTAAACGTTTCGGGGCTTTATCATTTCCGCATAAAGGGCTGAAACGATTCATTCCGCCCTTAACTCTGAAGTGTCAGCCCTGCCCTCAAAGACAGCGCTACCCACTGCCACAGCCATACCTATAAAGACTCGCATCTCGACCTATGTCCACATTCCTGAATATGCGCAAACACAGCGCGCTGCTTCCTGTTGCCGGGCAAAAAGCTCTGGCTTTGATCGGCGGCATTACCGCTCTGGGCCTGGCTACTTGCGTGCAGGCGGCCCCCGCCTTTGACGCTGACTCCAAGTGGATGCTCGGCGATTGGGGTGGTACCCGTAGCGAACTGGAAAAGCAGGGTTACTCCTTTTCCCTCGACTATGTAGGCGAAGTCGGCTCCAACCTGCACGGCGGCTATGACCATGACCGCACGGCGCGCTACAGCGACCAGTTCGGCCTGGGCACGCACCTGGACCTGCAAAAGATCCTCGGCTGGGACGACGCTGAATTTCAGCTGACCATCACCCATCGCAGCGGCAACAACATCAGCAATGACCGCATCAACGATCCACGGGTGGGCGGTTTCACTTCGGCCCAGGAAGTCTGGGGCCGTGGCCAGACCACGCGCCTGACGCAAATGTGGTACCAGCAGAAATTCTTTGACCAGAAGCTCGACATCAAAGTCGGCCGCTTTGGTCAGGGCGAAGATTTCAACTCGTTCCCTTGCGATTTCCAGAACCTGGCGTTCTGCGGCTCACAGGTGGGCAACTGGGCCGGCAGCATCTGGTACAACTGGCCCGTCAGCCAGTGGGCCCTGCGGGTCAAGTATCACCTGACCCCCGAGTTGTACGCACAGGTCGGTGCCTATGAGCAAAACCCGTCCAACCTGGATCGCGGCAACGGCTTCAAGCTCAGCGGCAGCGGCACCCAGGGCGCAGTACTGCCGATCGAACTGGTGTGGACGCCAAAAATTAATGGCCTGCCAGGGGAATACCGCGCGGGTTACTACTACAGTAATGCCAAGGCAACAGATGCTTACAAAGATGCCAACGGCCAGCCAGCAGCCTTGACCGGTGAAGCGTATCGCAGCAGTTCAAGCAAACACGGGATGTGGCTGGGCGTGCAACAACAGCTCACTACCCGCGCCAGCGACCAGTCGAGGGGCTTGAGTGTGTTTGCCAATGCCACTATGCACGACAAGAAAACCAATGCCGTGGATAACTACGTCCAGGCTGGCGTCGTCTACAAAGGCGTGTTCGATGCCCGTCCCAAGGACGATATCGGCTTTGCCATGGCGCGCGTTCACGTCAACCCGGCTTATCGCAAGAACGCCCAGGCCACTAACCAGGCCCGCGCCATCTACGATTTCGACAACCCGGACTACCTGCCTCCCCAGGACACTGAATACAGCGCCGAGCTGTACTACGGCATCCACGTCACCAACTGGCTGACCGTTCGACCGAACCTGCAGTACATCCGCCACCCGGGCGGCGTCAGCCAGCTGGATGACGCACTGATTGGCGGTCTGAAAATTCAAAGTGCGTTCTGACAAACGGACTGCAACAACAACCTTGAAGGTTGTGATCGAACACCTATTTAGCTGATTCACTCCCGCGTCGGTTCGTCCCTTAAAGACCCCACCCTCGCGGGAACACCTCAAACGCAACGGAGAACCACACTATGAGCACTGAAGGTGCTTTCAGTCGAAGCCGCCTGCTACCGAGCCTTCTCGGTATCTTGCTGCTGCTAATGGGCCTGGCCATGTTGGTCGGGGGTATCAAACTGGTCACGCTGGGCGGGTCGTGGTACTACCTGCTGGCCGGGATCGGTTTTGGCTTGTCGGGCGCACTGCTGATTGCCGGGCGCCGCGCAGCACTGACCCTGTACGCACTGGTACTGTTCGCCAGCACCGTATGGGCACTGATGGAAGTCGGTCTGGACTGGTGGCAACTGGTGCCACGCCTGGCCATGTGGTTCGCCATCGGTATCGTCCTGCTGCTGCCATGGTTCCGTCGCCCTGTCCTGCGCGGTCAGTCGGCACCGGTTGCCACCGGCGCACTGAGCGTTGCCGTAGTGCTGGCCGGTCTGGCTGCACTGGCCAGCCAGTTCACCAGCCCGGGTGAAATCAAAGGCCAACTGGACCGTGATGCCGTACCTGGCATGACCAACGCTGCACCGGCCATGCCCGATGGTGACTGGCAGTCCTACGGTCGTACCGCCTTTGGTGACCGTTACTCGCCGCTGAAAGAAATCACCCCGCAAAATGCCCACAAGCTGGTACCAGCCTGGACATTCCGCACCGGTGACATCCCTGGTGAAGGCGATCCCGGCGAAACAACCGCCGAGAACACCCCGCTGAAAGTCAACGGCATGCTGTATGTGTGTACCCCGCACAGCCAGGTCATAGCCCTTGACCCGGATACCGGTAAGGAAATCTGGCGTTACGATCCGAAGATCAGCACTCAGAACGCTGAAAACTTCAAAGGCTGGGCACACATGACCTGCCGCGGCGTGACTTATCACGACGAAAACGCCTACGCCAAAGTCAGCACTGAACAAAGCGCTGCCGAGCCTGCTGCTGCTACATCCAGCAACTCGTGCCCGCGCCGCCTGTTCCTGCCGACTGCCGACACCCGTCTGATCGCCCTGAACGCCGACACCGGTAAAGTGTGCGAAGACTTCGGCACCAATGGCGCGGTAGACCTGCGTCACAACATCGGTACCTTTGCTCCGGGTGGTTACTACTCCACCTCGCCACCTGCCGTGACCAAAGATCTGGTCGTGATTGGCGGCCACGTGACCGACAACATTTCCAACGACGAGCCATCGGGCGTGATCCGTGCGTACGACGTACGTACCGGCAAGCTGGTATGGAACTGGGACAGCGGCAACCCGGAGAAAACCACTCCGATTGCTGAAGGCGAAACCTACACCCGTAACTCGCCAAACATGTGGTCGATGTTCGCTGTCGACGAAGACCTCGGCATGCTGTACCTGCCGATGGGCAACCAGACGCCTGACCAATATGGTGGCGACCGTACCGAAGATTCCGAGCGTTATGCCGCTGGCATCACCGCCCTGGACATCAACACCGGTAAAGTCCGCTGGTACCGTCCGCTTACTCACCATGACCTGTGGGACATGGACGTAGGTGGTCAACCAACCCTGATGGACCTGAAAACCGCCGATGGCGTGAAACCGGCCCTGCTGGCTTCCACCAAACAAGGCAGCATCTACGTGATGGACCGTCGCACTGGCGAAGCCATTGTGCCGATCACCGAGGTTCCGGCCCCGGGCGGCGCTGTTGAAGGTGACCACACTGCACCGACACAGCCACGTTCTGACCTGAACATGATTCCTCCGGTCTTGACCGAACGCGACATGTGGGGCGTAACCCCATTCGACCAGATGCTGTGCCGGATCAACTTCAAGTCCCTGCGCTATGACGGCATGTACACCCCGCCATCGCTGCAAGGCTCGATCGTGTATCCAGGCAACTTCGGCGTGTTTGACTGGGGTGGCATTTCGGTTGACCCGGTTCGCCAGATTGCCTTCCTGAACCCGAGCTACATGGCGTTCACCTCCAAGCTGGTTCCGCAGGCCGACGTGGCTGCAATGGGCCCGCGCAAAGGCGAAACCTCCGGCGTTCAACCGAACAAAGGCGCACCTTACGGCGTGATCCTGGAGCCACTGTTGTCGCCACTGGGCCTGCCTTGCCAGGCACCGGCGTGGGGTTATGTTGCTGCAGTCGACCTGACCAACAACGAAGTGATCTGGAAACACAAAAACGGCACCGTGCGTGATAGCTCGCCGGTACCGATCCCGTTGTCCATGGGTGTTCCAAGCCTGGGCGGGACCTTCACCACCGCAGGTGGTGTGGCCTTCCTGAGCGGTACCCTTGACCAGTACCTGCGTGCTTACGACGTAAGCAATGGTAAAGTACTGTGGGAAGGTCGCCTGCCTGCTGGCGGCCAGACCACCCCGATGACCTACACCGGCAAGGACGGCACTCAATATGTGCTGGTCATGGCGGGCGGTCACGGCGGCCTGGGCACCAAAAAAGGTGACTATGTAATGGCGTTCAAACTGGCTGAGTAAGATTTACAGCTGGTATTGAAAAAGGCGGCTATCGAGAGATAGCCGCCTTTTTTGTGAGCCCGGTTTTAAACCGTTGCCCGCAATTTCCACACCCAGGCCTCGAACGCCACGGCCTCCATTGGCCGACTGATCAGAAAGCCCTGGGCCGTATCACAGTGCCAGCGCTCGAGCAGTTCAAGGGTATGCTGATACTCCACGCCTTCAGCCACCACCTTGAGCCCCAGGTTGTGGCTCATTTCGATGGTCGAACGCACGATCACCGCGTCCTCGCTGGTTTCGTCCAGGTTGCGGATAAACGATTGATCGATTTTCAGCTCTTGCACCGGCAAGCGCTTGAGATGCGCCAGCGACGAGTAACCGGTGCCAAAGTCATCCACCGACAAGCTGATCCCGCCATCACGCAACTTTTCCAGCACGTTGAGCGAGTGTTCGGGGTCGCGCATGGCCGTGCTTTCGGTGATTTCGAATATCAGTTGCTCAGCCGACAACTGATAACGCTTGAGCAGGCGCTCGACGGTCATCAACAGATTTTCACCGTGCAAATCCTCCGCCGAGATATTCAGCGACAGCTGCATATGCAGGCCCTTGCGGTTCCACTCGGCCAACTGACGGATGCCTTCCTCGATGACCCAGCCCGTCAGCAGGAACATGCTGCCCGTGCGCTCAGCCAGTGGAATAAATTCCGCCGGCGAGACCATGCCCAGTTCAGGGTGTTGCCAGCGCAACAGCGCTTCAGCCTGGCGTACATGGCCACTGCGGATATCCATTTTGGGCTGATAATACAGCTGCAGCTGGCCATCGCTGGCGGCACTGCGCAAGTCCCGGATCAGCTGGATTTGCCGTTGGTGGGCGAGGTCACGGTCCTGCTGATACACCTGCAAATAACCCGGCAAGGCGGCGGCATCCCGGCATGCAATCGCAGCACGGCTGATCAGTTCTTCAGCGCTCTGCCCATTGAGCGGGTAGATCGCAATGCCCATGCAGACTTCCAGCAACACCTCGTGCCCATCAATGCTCAGCGGACGCTTGAGCAATGCGTACAACCTGTCAGCCAGCGCAACACCCACATCGACCTGGGTGCTTTCAAGCAGTAACAAGAACTCGTTGCCGGTGATGCGTGCCGCCGTATCGCGTTCACGCAGAGCGTCGAGCATCACGCGGGCGGACTCACGCATGATCCGCTCCCCACCCTCGGGGCCGAAGCTCTCATTGATCACACGATAATTATCGATCCCCAGGTAAATCAGCACCACGCCGCGCCTTGCGCTGATGGCACTGCCCAGGCGTTCCATGGCCAGGGCGCGGTTGGGCAAACCGGTAAGCGGGTCGTGCAGGGCGTTATGTGCCAATTGCTGCTCGCGCACGGCAATCCCGCTTTGCATGGCATTGATCGCCTTGGCCAGAAACCCCAGTTCGTCCCTGCGTGTAAGCTCCACCGGCGTTTCGTAGTTGCCCCGGCCAATGCGCTGCGCAGCCTCCGCCAACAGGCTGACCGGCCGCGAAACCGCCCGCGCCAGCCACAAGGCACCGAGCAATGAAGCCAGCAAAGCCCCCAGGGATATCCACAGAAACTTGCGATCCAGCGAGTCGAATGCCTGCATCGTCTGATCCAGCGGGCTTTGCAGCACCGCCATGACTTGGCCGTTGCCCGGGTCACCGGAGTTGGCGAGTTGCAGCATCTGGCCAAGAAAGCGCCGGCCGTGGAATTCGCTGAAATGGATTGTCGAGCCCGGCGTATGCTCCTGCACGAATTCAATAATGCTGGCGCTCATGAAGTCCGGCTGCGTGCTGCTCAGTATTCCGCTTTCGCCTGGCTTGACCGTCATAAACGACACTTCAAGGTTGCTCAGGGAGCTCAATTCATGGGCAAACACGTCGTCCATCGGCATCCCCGAGACCACGCGCACCACAGGCAAAGGGCCCAGCACCACCCCTTGCACCAGCATGTACGGGCGCCCTGCCAGGATGCCGATGACCATGGTCTGGGTGTTGCGACGGGCCAGCCGCAGAGCCTTGGCATAAGGAAATGCCTGCCCCGCTGGCAGGCCCTTGAGGGTGCTGGTGATGATATTGCCGTCCAGATCCAGCACAAACAGCTCACTGCCATGCAGGCTCGCCTCGAACTCCTGCAGGGCGTGCTCTATCAGCGAGGGGCTGCCTTTGATCGTCGCCTCACGGAAATCCGAGTCATTGGTCAGCCAGTTGAGGCCGTACTGGATACGCCGCCAGCGCAGATCCATAAAGCGCTCGAACACCCGGGTTCCGGTCTTGAGCTGCTCTTGCGCCTGATCGCTGGCCACGGTAATGGTCACGGCTTTAACGGCGAAGTACACCGCACCGATCACCAACAGCAGGAGCAAGGCAAGAAACAGGCTGATACGCGCCTGAAAACTGTTGCGCAACTTCATGCTGCGCCCTCAATCCATTGAGTGAATGCCAATGGCCACATAAGCGCTCCCGCGACTTCCTTGAAAAAGCCATACCGGTGGCCTTCCAATCCATCTTTGTTGTTATGGATCCAACTGCTGCAGACAGAAGATCACCCATTAATTTCGGGCCGTCTACTGTCAAGTTGTTGGCGACAAAGGCCTATCGCACGGGGGTTTGACGGATTATTTCTTCAATCGACGTGCAAGCAGTTGTTCTGCCGCCGAGGAAGGCGTGAGGCTGGGTTTGATTGCGAAGCGACCATGAAATACGGGCACGAGAATGACCTGATCGTCGGTCAAGCTCCCACAGTTGAATATTCCCTGTACCCGCCTATCCGTCTACGGGGTTTCTTCTCCTTACACATGAAAATCTGTTCACCATTGAAACCACTGGCACCGCGCCCCATCTAACATCCATACCCAATTGCGCAGGTGCCCCATGAGCGACCAGCAAGAGTTTCCGGACAACACCACTGAGTACACCGATGTAGAACACACTGAATCCGAACACCATCCACATTCTGGAGGGACTGAATTGGCATTGCCGGAGCAGAATCTGCCGGACAAGGTTTACATCATTCCGATTCACAATCGGCCGTTCTTCCCGGCACAAGTGCTGCCGGTCATCGTCAATGAAGAACCCTGGGCCGAGACCCTGGAACTGGTCAGCAAATCCCCCCATCACTCCCTGGCGCTGTTTTTTGTCGACACGCCCCCTGATGACCCTCGCCACTTCGACACCAAAAGCCTGCCGGAATACGGCACCCTGGTGAAGGTGCATCACGCCAGCCGCGAAAACGGCAAGTTGCAGTTTGTGGCCCAGGGCCTGAGCCGCGTGCGTATCAGCATGTGGCTCAAGCATCACCGTCCGCCGTATCTGGTTGAGGTCGAGTACCCGCAGCAGCCCAAGGAGCCCACCGACGAGGTGAAGGCCTACGGCATGGCGCTGATCAATGCGATCAAGGAGCTGCTGCCGCTCAACCCGCTGTACAGCGAAGAGCTGAAAAACTACCTCAATCGTTTTAGCCCGAATGATCCGTCGCCGCTGACCGATTTCGCAGCGGCCCTGACGTCTGCCACCGGCAACGAGCTGCAACAGGTGCTCGATTGCGTGCCGATGCTCAAACGCATGGAAAAAGTGCTGCCCATGCTGCGCAAGGAGGTCGAGGTAGCGCGGCTGCAAAAAGAGATTTCAGCCGAAGTTAACCTTAAGATCGGCGAACATCAGCGCGAATTCTTCCTCAAGGAACAGCTCAAGGTCATCCAGCAGGAGCTCGGGCTGACCAAGGATGATCGCAGCGCCGATATCGAACAGTTCAAGCAGCGCCTTGAAGGCAAGACCCTGCCGACCCAGGCGCAAAAGCGCATTGATGACGAGATCAACAAACTGTCGATCCTGGAAACCGGGTCGCCGGAATACGCCGTGACCCGTAACTACCTGGACTGGGCGTCGTCGGTGCCCTGGGGCGTGCTGGGTGAAGACAAGCTCGACCTCAAACACGCCCGCAAGGTGCTCGACGCCCATCATGCCGGCCTTGATGACATCAAGGATCGCATCCTCGAATTCCTCGCCGTCGGGGCCTACAAAGGCTCGGTCAGCGGTTCGATCGTACTGCTGGTCGGCCCGCCGGGCGTGGGCAAAACCAGTATCGGCAAGTCGATCGCCGAGTCCCTGGGCCGCCCGTTCTACCGTTTCAGCGTCGGCGGCATGCGCGACGAGGCCGAGATCAAGGGCCATCGCCGCACCTACATCGGCGCCCAGCCGGGCAAACTGGTGCAGGCACTGAAAGATGTTGAAGTAATGAACCCGGTGATCATGCTCGACGAAATCGACAAGATGGGCCAGAGCTTCCAGGGCGACCCCGCTTCGGCCTTGCTGGAAACCCTCGACCCGGAACAGAACGTCGACTTCCTCGACCATTACCTCGACCTGCGCCTTGATCTGTCCAAAGTGCTGTTTGTATGTACCGCCAACACCCTGGACTCGATCCCCGGCCCGTTGCTCGATCGTATGGAAGTGATTCGCCTCTCGGGTTACATCACGGAAGAAAAAGTCGCGATCGCCAAGCGTCACCTATGGCCAAAACAGCTCGAAAAAGCAGGCGTGGCCAAAGACAAACTGAGCATCAGCGACAGCGCCCTGCGCGCGGTGATTGACGGTTATGCCCGCGAAGCCGGGGTGCGCCAGCTGGAAAAACAACTGGGCAAACTGGTACGCAAGGCCGTGGTCAAGCTGCTGGCAGACCCCAAAGCCGTGATCAAGATCGGCCCCAAAGACCTTGAAGCTTCACTGGGCATGCCGGTGTTCCGTAACGAACAGGTCATCAGCGGTACCGGGGTGATTACCGGCCTGGCCTGGACCAGCATGGGCGGAGCGACGCTGCCGATCGAGGCAACACGTATTCACACCCTCAATCGCGGCTTCAAGCTGACCGGGCAACTGGGTGAAGTGATGAAAGAGTCGGCTGAAATCGCCTACAGCTACATCAGCTCAAACCTGAAGCAATTTGGCGGCGATCCGAAGTTCTTCGATGAAGCTTTTGTCCACCTGCATGTGCCTGAAGGGGCCACGCCCAAAGATGGCCCCAGCGCAGGCGTGACCATGGCCAGTGCCCTGCTGTCGCTGGCTCGCAATCAGCCGCCGAAAAAAGGCATCGCCATGACCGGCGAATTGACCCTGACCGGGCATGTGTTGCCGATTGGCGGCGTGCGCGAAAAAGTAATTGCGGCGCGCAGGCAAAAAATCAACGAACTGATTCTGCCCGAACCGAACCGCGGGCATTTCGAAGAGCTGCCCGATTATCTGAAGGAAGGCATCACCGTACACTTTGCCAAGCGCTTTACCGATGTAGCCAAGGTGCTGTTTTAAAACCGTTTGTAGGCCCTGACTTGCCTGCGATTGCCTCACTGCGGCCAATCAGGCAAGTCGGGCTTAAAGCAACACAGTTCGAACATTGGATCCAAAATTCCTCGCAAGTCGCGTACTAGACACGTCTACTGTCATTTATGACAGTAGACGGTTGTTCATTTCCCATCCTTAATAGAGCCAATTCCCACAAAAATAATGCAGGAAAAGAATATGGCACTTCATCATCCTGTATATGAGAACCCGGATGTCCTGAGGCTCAAGGAGTCAGGACAAAAAATCTTCAACCCCAGAACCCGGGGAGAACTCAAGGCCGAACTGCTGGATCGTCCCGCGTTTACCGCGCAGGAAATGACCTTTGCCAGCAGCCAGAAAAAAATCGTCATTACCGGCGAGTTCGATGACTTTGGCTCAACCGCTTATCGCGCGGTTGCGTTCACCCTGGATATCAATATCCAGTCGGGTATCTACCGGTTCCAAAAAGACGAACACGGCCCCATCCTGTCCATGTCCTACATCGAGTGCGTTGAAATCGATGGCCGCCAGGTGTATCACTTGAATCAGGCCGATGTCGGCACCCTGCACCTGAGCGTGGTCGAAAGTTGCTACAGCGCCCGGCTGTTCACCATGGAAGGCCTGGACCACAACAGCAACAGCATGGAGATGTGCGGCGAATTCAGCATCAGCCCGCCCCACGCCTCTTTCTGATCGGCAGGCGACGAATGGCGCAGCTCCCTTCATGGGTTATGCTGCGCCCTTGTGTTTGCCTGACCGGAGCCTTCAATGCCCCCTGTACGCCTTATCCCCCTGCTTGGCCTCAGCCTGCTGACGGCCTGTGCCCAACAGCCTGCACACAACGTTACGCTCGAAGATCAAAGCGACTGCCCCCAGCAACTGCATGTGGGCCAGCAACTGATCCTGTCGTTGCCGAGCAACCCCACCACCGGCTACCGCTGGGCCATCCAGGACTCCGCAGGCGGTGTGCTGCGCAGCCTGGGCCCGGAGGTCTACACCAGTAGCGATAATGGCCAGTTGCTGGGCAGCGGTGGTCAATCGACATGGCGCTTTCAGGTATTTGCCCCTGGCAGCGGGCGCCTGCGCCTGACCTCTCAGCAACCGTGGGAACCCGAAGCCGAACCCGCGCAGGTGTTCGACTGCCCGATTACGGTGAACTGATATGGCGTGGCTGATCCTTGCGATCATGGGAGCTGTCACCTACCTCTATGGCGTCAGCACGCACGCCATGGTGCTGTGCCTGCTGACCAAGCCCGTACCGGTACTGGCATTGCTCGGCTGGCTGCACAGCGGGCCTGTCAGCCCCTATCGACACTGGATCAGCATAGGCCTGGGGTTTTCCCTGCTGGGCGACATTCTGCTGGCCTGGCCACAGGACCTGTTTGTATTTGGCCTTGGGGCGTTTTTGTTTGCCCACCTGGCCTATCTCAAGGCCTACCTGGTGGACTGCCGCCGCGCAGCTGTGCCGGCCTTGATCCTGGCACTGCTTGCCGGTGGCAGCTTGTTGAGTGTCATGGCCAGCCAGGGCCTGGGCGATTTGCTGGTGCCCGTGGGCGTCTACGCCCTGGCCATCAGCGTCATGCTCTGGCGCGCCCTCGCCCGCCTCGGCAGCGGCGTACCGAAACACTCGGCCTGGCTGGCAGCCGCCGGGGCGCTGGCGTTTGTGGTCTCGGACAGCCTGATCGGCATCGATCGCTTTGTGCAACCGTTCAGCGCCGCGCCCTACCTGATCATCCTCAGTTACTGGCTGGGCCAGTGGGGCATTGCCGCCTCGGTGTTTTCCCAGGGCAAACGCTGAACGCTTTATCAGACAGACCGCGCATCCCGGCGCCAACTTGGCTAAAATGCCGCCCCTTTTGAAAATTCCACCGCCGGAACCGCCGTGAGCAAAGAACCCGACCGTATTTTCGCCCAGCCCCTGACCCAGGTGCCGGACTTCGCCTTCAACGAAGACGTTGTGCGGGTGTTCCCGGACATGATCAAACGCTCGGTGCCCGGCTACCCGACCATTGTCGAGAACCTTGGCGTGCTCGCCGCCCAGTTCGCCCGGCCCGACAGCGTACTGTACGACCTGGGTTGCTCACTGGGCGCCGTCACCCAGGCCCTGCGCCGCCATGTGCGCACTGAAGGCTGCAAGGTGATTGCGGTGGACAATTCGGCGGCAATGGTCGAGCGCTGCCGCGAGTACCTCAATGGGCAGAACTCGATGTTTCAGGAGCTGCTGCCGGTTGAAGTCATCGAAGGCGACATCCTGGCCCTGGCGTTCGAGCCGGCCTCGGTGGTGGCGCTGAACTTCACCCTGCAATTCATCGCCCCCCAGGAGCGCCTGGCGCTGCTGGGCCGTATCCGTCAGTCGCTGCTGCCGGGTGGCGCCCTGATCCTCTCGGAAAAGCTGCGTTTCAGCGACCCCGAAGAGCACGGGCTGCTGACTGATCTGCATGTGGCGTTCAAGCGCGCCAACGGCTACAGCGATCTGGAGATTGCACAAAAGCGCAGCGCCATCGAAAACGTCATGAAGCCCGACAGCCTCGAAGAACACCGCGAACGCCTGCTGGCGGCCGGGTTCTCGAAAGTCGTGCCGTGGTTCCAGTGTCTTAACTTTGCCTCGTTGATTGCCTTGCCATGATTGATCTGTCCCCACTTGCCCGGCGTCTGGCCGGCACTCCATTGGCTGAATGGGCCAACACCCTGCAAGCCCAGCTCGACGTCAAGATGGAGAAAGGCCACGGCGACCTGGAGCGCTGGCAAAGCGCGCTGGATGCCTTGCCCGACGTCAAACCGAGCGAAATCGACCTGTTGAACGGCCTGACCCTGGACACCGACTGCGACGACGCCACCCGTGCACAGATGCGCGAAGCCCTGATGGGCCTGTCACCTTGGCGCAAAGGCCCGTTCGACCTGTTTGGCGTTCACGTCGATACCGAGTGGCACTCGGACTGGAAATGGTCGCGGGTCGCGCCGCATGTCGACCTCAAGGGCAAGCGCATCCTCGATGTGGGCTGCGGCAACGGCTACTACATGTGGCGCATGCTCGGCGCAGGCGCCCACAGCGTAATCGGCGTCGACCCCAACTGGCTGTTCTTCTGCCAGTTCCAGGCCGTGCAACGCTTTTTGCAGCAGGAAGCGGCGTGGCACCTGCCGTTTCCTTTCGAAGACCTGCCGCCGAACCTGGAAGGTTTCGACACTGTATTTTCCATGGGTGTGTTCTACCACCGCCGTTCGCCCATCGAGCATTTGCTGGCATTGAAAGACTGCCTGGTCAAAGGCGGCGAACTGGTGCTGGAAACCCTGGTGATCGAAGGTGACGTGAACCAGGTGCTGGTGCCGGAAGACCGCTACGCGCAGATGCGCAACGTGTGGTTCCTGCCCTCGATCCCGGCACTGGAGCGCTGGTTGCGCCGTGCCGGTTTCAGCGATGTGCGCTGCGTCGACGTGAGCGTCACCACCGTTGAAGAACAACGTGCCACCGAGTGGATGAAGTACCAGTCGTTGAGCGACTACCTGGACCCGAACGACCACAGCAAAACCATCGAAGGCCTGCCGGCGCCAATGCGGGCGGTGATTATGGCCAGGAAGTAACACACGCCCTTCACCCCTGTGGGAGCGGGCTCAGCGAGCCCTTCTGGCCTTGAAGAACTCGCTGAGGATCGCCCCGCACTCTTCAGCCAATACCCCGCCTTCATACAGCACCCGGTGATTCAAAAAGCCCTGGGTGAAAAACTGCCCCTGGCTTTGCACAATCCCGGCCTTGGGCTCCAGCGCGCCATACACCACCCGTGCCACCCGGGCGTGCACGATCAGCCCCGCACACATGCTGCATGGCTCCAGCGTCACGTACAGCGTGCTGCCCGGCAGCCGGTAGTTGCTGACAGCCGTCGCTGCATCACGGATGGCCATCATTTCGGCATGAGCACTGGGGTCGCTGCCGCTGATCGGGCAATTAAAGCCACGGCCGATGACTTCACCGTCCTGCACCAGCACCGCACCCACCGGCACTTCACCCAGCGCTGCGCCTTGAGCGGCCAGCGCCAGCGCTTCGCGCATAAAGTCTTGATCGCGGCTGCGGTCGATAATCAGGGGTTGACGCCCTTGTCGCATCAGGAAACCTCAATAGCGGCCATCAGGCCGGTTTCCATGTGATCAATCACATGGCAGTGGAACATCCACACGCCAGGATTATCCGCCACCAGCGCCACGCGGGCACGTTCGTTTTTGCCCAGCAGATAGGTGTCAGTGAAATACGGAATGATTTTTTTGCGATTGGAGGCCAGCACCTTGAAACTCATGCCATGCAAATGGATGGGGTGCTGGTACTGGGTCATGTTCTTCAATTCAAAGATATAGCTCTGACCCAGCTTGAGTTTGGCAATCGGTCGGTCAGCGCAGGTCTTGTCCTTGATATCCCAGGCCACACCGTTGATCTGCCAAAGGCTCGGAGGCTGATCCGGGCCCAGGTTCTCGGACATCGAACCGACCCATTCAAAGTTGAAGTTGATCTTCTCGGCATTGGCCACGTCGGGCTCGGCAATCGGGTTGGCGGGCAACGCCGGTGGCCACTCGCCCGGTGCATCGGTGCTGGCGACCGAACGCAAAGTGCCCAGCCGTACCGGGCCGTCACGCAACGACAGTTCTTCACCGGCGGGCGGGGCCTTGATTGCCAGGCAAATACGCATGCCCGGGCCCAGCCAGTAATCCTTGCCCAACGGCCTTGGCTCGATGGGGTTGCCGTCCAGCGCGTAGATCATCGCTTCCACGCCGGGGATATTCAGGCGATAGGTAAGGGTGTTGTCGAGGTTGAGAATACGCACGCGGGTGATCTGCCCTGCAGGCAGGTCGATGGTCGGCACATGGCTGCCATTGATGGTCGACAGGCGCCCCGCCGTACCGCCACGGGCCGCTTCGCGGGTGATGCTGAACGGCAGGAAGCCGCCCTCTTCATCGACGTGCCAGTTCTTGATGCTCAGGGTGCGCTCGTGCTTGAAGCCGGTAGGCTCGCGCTCTTCGACGATCAGCGGGCCGACCAGGCCACGACCCAGCTCTTCGCTGCTGTTGACGTGGGGGTGATACCAGTAGCTGCCGGCATCGGGCACGCGGAACTTGTAGTCGAAGTATTCTCCGGGCAATACCGGTAGTTGCGAGACGTAGGGGACGCCGTCCATTTCCAGGGGCAGGCGGATACCGTGCCAGTGGATGGTGGTTGCGACTGGCAGATGGTTGATAAAGCGCACCCGCAGCCACTCACCCTGACGCACGCGCAGCTCGGTACCTGGAGCCGATGGACCGAACGCCCAGGCCTGGGTGATATGGCCGGGCACCAGCTCGACGTCCAGTGGCGCGCTGATCAGTTCGTAATCGTGGCCGGCGTTCTCGGCAGCCACCTTGCCCAGCCAGTAACGCGAAGCGCCTCCTGCGCCAACACCCACCACTACCAGGCCGGCCAGACCACCGAGTATTTGTCGACGGGTAAAGGACATGGATTCAACTACCTCTCGTATCCGGCGCGGGCGTTGGGCCCGCAAAAGGCGAATACGATACACCTGCAATTGCGAAACAGTAAGGGCGGGGTGGCGAAGGGTCACAGCTGGCAGGCAAACACAGCCTGTGGGAGCGGGCTTGCTCGTGATTGGATCGCTGCGGTGTTGCAGGTACACCACAGTGCTGTCATCGCGAGCAAGCCCGCACCCACCTAAGGGCCGCAGGACTGGGTTTACAACCCCTCCACCAGATGCACCACCCCACCCGGCAGGCTCAGGATCCCGGGCACACCCGCCACACGCAGGGCTTGCGGATCCAGGCGGGTGATATCGGCCAGCTCCACACGGATCCGGGTCAAGGCCACCCGCTGCTCGGTCTTGATATTGCCGCTCCCGCCCAGCGCAGCCAGCACCGTTTTATCCAGTGTCGACACCGGTTTAGCGGGCTCATCCGCCACCAGATCGGGTGTCAGGGCCTTCCAGAATGCTTTAAGTGCTTTATCGAACATGTTCAGGACTCCAACTCGGTCATGGGTTGCACCAATGGCTGCAATGCAGCCCGCACCTGCCCGGCACTCTCCAGGCCCAGCACGCGCTGCGCCAGGGCCTGGCACGCGACGAAATCCAGCTCTCGAACCCGCGCCTTGATACTCGGGATCAACGGCACGCTGACTGACAACTCATCGACACCCAGCCCCAGCAGCAATGGTACCGCCAGCGTCTCGGAGGCCAGTGCGCCGCACACCCCGACCCATTTGCCGTGGGCATGGGCGGCCTTGACAGTGGTGGCGATCAGGCGCAGCACCGCCGGGTGCAAGCTGTCGGCCTGGCTGGCCAGACGCGGATGGTCCCGGTCCATCGCCAGGGTGTACTGGGTCAGGTCATTGGTACCAATGGAGAAAAAATCCACCTCGGGGGCAAACAGATCCGCCATCAACGCTGCTGCCGGCACTTCGATCATGATGCCCAGTTTTGGCAGGGTCTTGATCCCCAGCGCCAGCGCCTGCTCCTCGAGCAACTGGCGGGCCATGCGCAGCTCGGACAGCTGCGTGACCATCGGCAACATAATGTGCAGACGGGTCAGGTCGGCACTGGCCAGAATCGCGCTGAACTGCTCACGCAACAGGTGTGGACGCTCAAGGCACAAGCGGATTCCGCGCATGCCCAAAAATGGATTGGCCTCGTGTGCCATCGGTACATAGGCCAGTGGTTTGTCGCCGCCCACATCCAGCGTGCGCACCACCAGATTGTGCCCGGTACCCACGACACCGGCGATGGCGCTGTAAGTGGCAACCTGCTCGGCATGGCTGGGGGGGCTGCTGCGTTCCAGATAAAGGAACTCGGAGCGCAGTAAGCCGACCCCTTCTGCCCCCAGGCTCACCGCTTGCTCTGCCTCGGCCAGGGACGCGATATTGGCGCTGACTTCGATACGTACCCCGTCACGGGTACTGGCTGGCTGTGCCGCCTGCTGCAAATCCTGCTGCTGACGCTTGTGCTGAAGGGCACGCTGGAGGGTGAGCTGGCGGATCCGCTGCGGATCCGGCTCCAGGTGCAGCTGCCCCTGATCCGCATCGAGCAACACCTCGGTTCCGTTAGCCAGCGCCAGCACCTGTGGCGACATACCGCAAAGTGCCGGCAAGCCCAGCGCCCGGGCCAGAATCGCCACATGACTGCTGGCACCGCCACCGACCGTGGCAAAGCCTGCAACCTTGCGGGTATCCAGGGTTGCGGTCTGCGACGGGGTCAGTTGCTCGGCAATCAGGATGGCCAGATCCGGCAACTCCAGTGCGCAGTCCTGAACCCCGAGTATCAGTTTGAGTACGCGCTGGCCGACATCGTCCAGATCCAGCGCGCGCTCGGCCAGCAAGCGATTGCCCAGGCCTTTGAACAGGGTCGCGGTTTCGTGTGTGGCACTCTGCCAGGCGAATGCTGCGCTCTTGCCCTGCTCGATCAGCCCGAAAGCCTGCTCCAGCAAACCGGGGTCTTCCAGCAGCTCCTGGTGAGCGTTGAAAATCTCGGCCTGAGCCTTGCCCTGTGTGGTGTCGCACAGCGTTTGCAGCTGCGCGGTGGCTCCTGCCAGGGCCTGTTGCAACTGCTCGCGCTCGTGGCGCTGGTCGGTTGCCAGTTCGCTGATCTGCAACACGCTTTCTGTCAGTTGCACAACATGACCGAAGGCCGAACCCGGTGACGCACAGACCCCGCGCAATTCGTTGCTGGCCACAGGCTCCGGCACTGCTACTGGCTGCGCTTCGGGCGCCTTAGCCACGACCGATTCGCCGCAACCCTCAGCCAGCAGTTCACTCAGCACCTTGAGCGCTTGCTCGGCATCTGAGCCGCAGGCACTGAGGTAAACGCTGTCGCCGCAAACCGTCTGCAGGGCCATGATCGCTACCAGCGACTTGGCATTGGCGCTCTCACCCTGTTTGTGCAAATGAAGGGTTGCCGCAAAGCCTTTCGCCGCCTGGGCGAGCACCGCTGCAGGACGGGCGTGCAAGCCGTTGGGGTTGGGCAGACGCTGCGGCTGGGAACGCTGGGTATCGCCGGCTTGCACCTCGGCCACTGTCTCGGCCTGCCCCAGTTGCAGACGCAGCAGCGGCTGGCCCGTTTCGACCAGAACGCCACCTGGTGACGGGGCCTCAAAAGGTTCGCCGCTGACCACCAGCATCAGCGTCAACAGGCTGCGGGCATGCAGGGCGATGTAGTCTGCATCGAACTCGATCAGCGCCTGCCCCGCTGTCACCTGCTGGCCCTCCTCGACCAGCGCCGTAAAGCCTTTGCCGCCCAGGTTGACGGTATCCAGACCAATATGCAGCAACACCTGCACGCCATTGGCATGGGTGATGCTGATGGCGTGGCCGGTGTGTTGCAAGTTACTGATCACCCCGGCCAGCGGCGCACAAAGCACCTGCGACGTCGGATCGATACACAGGCCGTCGCCTATCAGGCGACTGGCAAACACCGGATCGGGCACGTTATCCAGCGCCATCAGCACACCGGACAGCGGTGCCAGCAATTCCACTTGTTGGGATGTGACCATAACTTCACCTGCAGTTGATTCGGTTAAATGCCGATGGAGCGCGAGCCCCGACAGCTCGCTTACTTCCACCAGTACTCGACTTGCAAACCTGCGTTGGAACCGTGACGGGCCGAACCGAATGCACCGCTGTCGGAGAGCGCCGAGCCTGCATCAAACTCATTGGCGGCGCGCTGTGCCGCAGCGTTCCAGCTGGCATAGGTGTAATACAAACGCACTTCCGGGCGCGTCCAGAAACCTGGGCCCTTGGGTGACCAGGTGGGCGCGAAAGTGAACTTGCTCAACTTGCGCGTACCGTCCGCGGCCTTGACCTGATCGTGCCCCAGCTCGGTGACCAGCTTGAACTGCTCACTGATCGCGTAAGTCGGGCGCACGCCCAAAGACAGCCACTCCTGATTGCCGCCGTCGGGGCGAAAATCCTTCTGGTACACCGCCTCCACCTGCCCGCCGAAACGCGGCGTCACTTGCCAGTCGAAAAACTCGACGATGCGATAACGCTTGCTGCTGTTATCCAGGCGAAAGTCGCCGGTATAGCCCAGGCCGGTGCCCGAGCCTTCGCCGTACTGCACGGCAAACTTGTTCTTGCCCCCCAGAAACTCGCTCTGCACATGCTGCGCGGTAATGGCCCAGCCACTGTGGGCGTCAGTGCGCTCGGGCTTGTCCAGATAACTGAGGCCCAACTCCAGCTCACCGCCGGGGTTGGTGTTGAAACCGGCCACGTTGAAGTCGTGGCGAGTCACATAGTTTTCCTGGTACAGGTTGTCTTTGCGCGACAGGGCGTAGCTGTATTTCAGGCCACCGATCAGTACATCCTCGATACCGGCACCGGTGGCGCTCTGGTTCCAGTAGTAGAAGTCGGAAATATGGATGTCGTTACGCTTGTAGTAACGGCGCCCGGCCCACAGTGAGCCGCCATTGAGGCCCGGCAGGTTCGACCACTGCGCGTACAGTTGCGGCAGACGCGCCGAACCGTTGTCGCCCTGGAAGGTCAACTGGCGGTCGTACTGGTTGTACAGCGAGGCCATGCCATCGACGCTCAGTACCGAGCCATCGTCAAAGCTGTACACGTCCTGGCGCAGTTCCAGTTCGGCGTATTGTTCGCACTCGTTGCCCAGCCGGTACTTGGCCTCGGCACCGGGCAGCTTGAAGCAGGATTGCTTGCCGCCATTGAGCGAGTTGCCCACGCCACTGCGCAAATACCCGGCGAACTCCAAAGCGCTGGCCGACAACGGTGCCAGCAGGCACAGGCTGGCGATACAGATGCTGTAGTTGAGTGAAGATTTCATGGAACGACCTTTTTTATTGTTATGGGTAAAACCGGTAATCACTGCAGATGCAGGGCAAATGACTCATACGGACGCAGTGAAATCCGACTGCTGCGCACCGGGCAGTCGTCGTAGTTGCTGATCAGCAGCCGCTGGCTCATCCCCGCGTCAACCACACCTTCAGGCAGTTCGATATCGCAGGGTGTGCCATAGAAGTTGTTGATCACCAGCAGACTCTCGCCATCGCCCTGACGCACATAGACCCATACCTGCTTATGCTCGGGCAACAACAGACGATATACACCGTGTTGCAGCAAGGGCTCTGCGCGGCGCAAGGCAATCAATTCGCGGTAGTGATGCAGCACCGAAGCCGGGTCATTGCGCTGGTCTTCAACGTTGATAAACGCCGCGTTGGCGGGGATGCCAATCCACGGTTCGACACTGCTGAAACCGTCATTGGCCTGATGATCCCATTGCATTGGCGTGCGGCCGTTGTCCCGTGACTTTTGCTTGATCGCAGCCATGCATTCGTCGTGAGGCACCCCGGCTTCGCGCTTGAGGCGATAGATATTCAGGGTTTCGACATCGCGATACTGCTCGATATGCTCGAACCCGGGGTTGGTCATGCCGATTTCTTCACCCTGATACACATAGGGTGTGCCTTGCAAAAAATGCAGTGCCGTGGCGAGCATTTTGGCCGAGACCACGCGGTGTTCACCGTCATCGCCAAAACGCGAAACCACACGCGGCTGGTCATGGTTACACCAGAACAGCGCGTTCCAGCCGCCACCGGCCTGCATACCAACCTGCCACTCCGAAAGAATGCCCTTGAGCTGCAGGAAATCGAAATCAGCCCGCACCCACTTCTGCATGTTCGGGTAATCGACTTTCAGGTGATGAAAATTGAAGGTCATCGACAGCTCCTGGCTGTCAGGGCGCGAGTAGCGGATGCAGTGCTCAAGGCTGGTGGACGACATCTCGCCGACGCTGACCAGATCGTGGCCGGCAAACACTTCGCGGTGCATCTCCTGCAGGTACTCATGCACGTTGGGGCCATCGGTATAGAAACGGCGGCCGTCGCTGTCGTCCTGGGGGAAATGCGCCGATTTCGAGATCAGGTTGATCACATCCAGGCGAAAGCCACCCACGCCCTTGTCCCGCCAGAAGCACATCAGCTTGTAGACCTCGGCGCGTACCTTGGGGTTGTCCCAATTGAGGTCGGCCTGAGTGTGGTCAAACAGGTGCAGATAGTACTGGCCGGTTTGCGCCTCGTATTCCCAGGCCGAGCCGCCGAATTTGGACTCCCAGTTGTTTGGCTGGTCGCGCCAGATATAGAAGTCGCGATACGGGTTGTCGAGGCTGCTGCGCGCCTGCAGGAACCACTCGTGTTCGATGGACGTGTGATTGACCACGATATCAAGCATCAGCTTGAGGCCACGGGCACCGGCTTCGCGGATCAGCAGTTCGCAATCGGCCATGCTGCCGTAACTCGAGTCTATGGCGTAGTAATCGCTGATGTCATAGCCGTTGTCGCGCTGGGGCGAGCGCAGGAACGGCGTCAGCCACAGGTAATCGACGCCCAGCCACTGCAGGTAATCGAGCTTGTCGACCACCCCCCGCAAGTCACCGGTCGCGTTGCCCGCGTGGCTGTAAAAGCTTTTTGGGTAGATCTGATAGATCACTGAACGCTGCCAGTCTTGCATGGGGTGTTTTCCTTGCTTGGACGTTGTAGCTGCTGGTGCAGGCTGCGATAAGGGCCGCTGGACCGTCTATCAAGACGGGCAGCTTCGCAGCCCATCGCAGCCTTCGGCAGCGGCTACAGGAAAGTGGATGTGCTACGCGACGCGATAACCCGGACGAATGATTTTCAGGCTCAGGCCGCAGGTCAGGACAAACGGCACGACAATGGCCATCAACATGCCGATGACAAACATCGGGATGTACTGCGGAATGATCGAAATAAAGCCGGGCAAGCCGCCAACACCGATGGCCGAAGCCAGCACCTTGTTCAGCGACAGGAAAATGCTGCCCAGCGCCGAGCCGATCAGCGCCGCATAGAACGGGAACTTGTAGCGCAGGTTGATCCCGAACATCGCCGGTTCCGTGATGCCAAAGTACGCCGAGACTGCAGAGGTAGAGGCCATGCTGCGCTCACGCACATTGCGGCTCATGTAGAACACCCCGAGCGCGGCGCTGCCCTGGGCCAGGTTGGACATGACGATCATCGGCCAGATAAAGGTGCCGCCGTGGTTGGCAATCAATTGCAGGTCCACGGCGAGAAACATATGGTGCATGCCGGTAATCACCAGCGGTGCATACAGCAGGCCGAAAATCATTCCGCCGAGCACCGGGGCCACGTCGAACAACAGCACTACGCCTTCGGTAATGAGGATGCCGAGGTGACGGGTCACCGGGCCAATGATCGCCAGCGCCAGCACCCCGGTGATGACGATGGTGGTAATGGGTACCACCAGCAATTGAATGGCATTGGGCACTCGCGCCCGTAGCCATTTCTCTATCACGCTCATCACATAGGCGGCCATCAGGATCGGCAGGATCTGCCCCTGGTAGCCCACTTTCTCGATCTGGAACAGGCCCAGGATGTTGAAGTACGGCAGGCTCTGGCCCTCCAGCCCGGCCACGGCCTTGCCGTAGTTCCAGGCATTGAGCAGGTCGGGGTGAACCAGCATCAGGCCCAGCACAATGCCGAGGATTTCGCTGCCGCCAAATCGCTTGGCCGCCGACCAGCCCACCAGCGCGGGCAGGAATACAAAAGAGGTATTGGCCATGAGGTTGATCAGGCTCCACACCCCGTCCAGTTGCGGATAAGCGTCGAGCAGGGTTTTGCCGTCGATAAACATGCCCTTGGCGCCGAGCAGGTTGTTAACCCCCATCAGCAAGCCGGCAATGATCAGGGCGGGCAGGATGGGCATAAACACATCTGAGAACACACGCACCAGACGCTGCATGGCGTTGGCCTTGTCGGCGCCCTGCTGCTTCACGTCGGCGATAGTGGCGGCTGCCAGGCCGGTCTGCTCACGCAGGGCGGCATAGACCTTCTCGACTTCACCGGGGCCGATCACCACCTGGTACAGGCCGCCCGTGAAGAAGGAGCCTTTGACCAGATCGATCTGGTTGAGGGTGGTGCTGTCGACCAGGCTTGGGTCCTTGAGGGCCAGGCGCAAGCGTGTGACGCAATGCGCGGCCTGCTCAACGTTGGCGGCACCACCGAGGCTGTGCAGCAGCTCGCGGGCGATCTGGGAATAGTCGTGGCTCATGCGTGGTCTCGCTTGAATTTTTATTATGGAGCGTCGCTGTGGCAGCACGCCGTAGCAAAAAAATACTCGTCTGTACGAGTTAAAGCAACAACTGGTACAGACGAGTTAGTGATTTTTCTGCCGCGTACTTGCGCTGCCTTCCCTCCACCCCTTAAGGTTCCGGGCCCCGAGCCCAACCGGCATAGAGCCCTCGCCATGACCAAATACAATCAGATCTACACGGATCTGCTTGCCAGTATCACCACTGAACGCCTGGCCCGCGGCGCGCGCCTGCCGTCCGAAACCGAGTTGATGGCCAGCTATGGGGCCAGCCGCGGAACCGTGCGCAAGGCGATTGAACAACTGCAGGAGCGTGGATTTGCCCAGAAGATCCACGGTAAGGGCACTTTTGTATTGTCATCCAGCCCGATCGAGTTCCAGCTGGGCGGTATCGTCAGCTTTCAAGAGACCTACCCGCGCCTGGGCGGTAACGTCAGTACCGAAGTGGTGGAGTTCACCCGGTTCCCGCTCGAAGGCGCACTGTGCGAGAAGTTCGATGTTGCAGCGGGCAGCCTGATAACCCGCATCAAACGCGTGCGCCATATTGATGGCAAGCGGGTGATTCTGGACATCAACCATTTTGTCAGCGACCTGATTCCGGGGCTGGATCAGGCCATTGCCGAGCACTCGATCTATGCCTATATCGAGCAGACCCTGAACCTGCAGATCAGCTATGCCCAGCGCACCATCGAAGCGGTGCCGCGCAGCAAGGACGACCAGCAGCATCTGGACCTGGAGGGTCAGAGCCATGTGATCGTGGTGAGCAACCAGACGTTTCTACAGGATGGGCGCCAGTTCGAGTACACCGAGTCGCGGCATACGCTGGACAAGTTCTACTTTTCGGATGTGGCGCGGCGATAATCACACGCAGCGCTGCCCGAAATGCAAAAGACTCCTCGTGTACAGGGTGTTACTCCGCAGGGCTTGCATCAACACACGAGTCAACTCCATCGCAGCACCAACAGCGTAAGGGAACTTTCACTCTGCAAATGGCTCTACACAGTCCTTTTCACAGGCAGTTCAAGGATCGAATGAAAACTTATCTGGCGTTTCCGTTGGCAGTCACTTTTGCGCTTGTCATGACCGGCTGTAGCAGCCGTCAGGCGGGTGATCTCACTTCAGCGCCGGTCGTGCCACTGGTCATGAATGACCATCAAGCCAGCGTGACCTTCCGTACCATCGGCGGGGAGGGTGATCACCCTGTCAGTTACATGTACGGGTATTCCGACGGTCGAATGGATGACGCGGGTGATCGTGTTTATGACACGGCTTACTTCAAGCGCATACCGGCCTATCTGAAGCGAATTGGCGGTGGCACTGACAGCATCAGCAAGCTGGTCGATGCAGACAAAGTGGTGCACGTGGAAGGGACGGTCAAAGCCAAGCAGTTCACCTTCAACGGTATTCCCATGCCTACGCCGTTCGACAAAGAGCAGCCTGTTGCGCAGCAATTCACCCCGCAAGCCAAGAAGAATTACGTGGTTGAAACCGTGATCGCCGACACTTGGGTGATGAACGTGTATGAAGTTTCTCCAACCGGTGAACGCAAGACCGTTGGCGCTCAAAAAAATGATGGCGCCGCAGACTGATAGTGCATGAAAGGCCTTGAGCCCGGCTTGATATAAAAAAAGCGATCAACCTTTGCTGTTGATCGCTTTTTTTGTGGCCGGCGCTCTGAACCATCAAACTTCCGACGCCAATTATTTGAACGTGGCAATTGCTCGAAATGGCAATTGAGCTTAGTTCGATTGATTCATACGCGTTATTAAAACCTCATCCATAAATAATACATGCCTCAACCAAAACAATTGGTTAGGCGTGCTGTTTTTGCTGTAGTCAAAATACTGACAATCAAAGCCAGTCGCATCCTCCCTATAAGTCGGTGATTTATCATGATCAAAATCATGGCCTTCTTGTTAATAGGAGTTGTCACTGCAGGATGCAACGGATTCGTGAAGCCCGACTTGTCGGGGCCGGTCAATGAAGCTTACTTTCCCGTCTTTTCAGGCTTTCCCATGCCGTATATGTACATGGCCTCGGCCGTGCAATGGAATGAGGACTACGCCGTCACCACTGGGCATACCCCGTTTATCCCCAACGTTGCATACCGTTGCAGCACACGCTGCGACCTGGTCTTTATCAAGCATAAAGCCAATGGTCACTTCCCGGCATGGCGAGCGCCGCAGGTGGGAGAGAGCATCACGGCCGTGGGCGTGAGCCCTTACCTTGTGACCACTACGGGTAAGGGCAAAGTGTATAAAACCCCCTTCAGCAATACAGAAGATCACAGCGGTGACCTGTATGCCATTCACGATGCCCCGCTGGTCAAGGGCATGTCGGGTGGGCCGGTGATCGCCAGTGACGGTTGCGTGGTGGGGATCAATGCCGGTTTTTATTCGACCAGCCTGAACAGTGCAATTACGTTGCCCGAGTTGAAGAGCGCGCAGAGAGTGAGCATTTTTATCCCGTATTCGATTGTTGCCCGCGAATGGGGGATGTTGCAGGCGCAGCTTGATGGGGGGCGTGGGTCGAAGTTTGCGGCCAAGTAAAAAAGCCTCTCACCCTGGCCCTCCCCCCCGAGGGCTGGGGTGGGGGGCTTATTTTTGAAGCTCGGCGACCTGAAAGACCCAGGGTGAATCTGTCGGCTGTCACGCAGGGTACTGCGTTGTTTATTGACCCCGCAGGTTGGCAAGGTAGTCAACGTCCAGCATATAGGTTTTACCCAACAACTTGCCCCCCCCATACCAAGGCGTTCGGTTGAAGCTCAAGTTCAGGCCATCGTAGCCGTATTCAAAAAGATACCCGCTGCTGCTCGTAAATTTGAAACTGCTATCGGAATACTCAAGCAGCGCATATTGGGCACTCTGCCCCAGCACAAAAAGGCTTTTGATCCGCTGCAAATACAAAGGGGCGAGCTCTACGAAGAGGGTTTTGGCCTGCTGGTGATATTGCTCAAGTGTCAGCCCGTGGGTTTTCTCCAGTCGCGTCGCAATCAACGCAAAGACATCAGCATTCGTATTGGCGACCGCCAATTGTATGCGCATGAAAGAAGAAAGCTTCTTCGGGTCAATCTGCAGTTTTCGTTTTCTGGTAGAGGATCCAGCAGGGACTTGCACCATGAACACATCAGTTTTTGGCAACATCATCACTGAGCTGGCAATGTAAGCAGCACACGCGGTGATACGTCGGGATTTATCCGGGTCAACCAGTAATGAAAGCGGGTGCCCTTGTGGAGGCACCGTACTTAGGTCAATGCCTTGGTGCATGAGCTTTTGAGCCACTTGCAGCGGGGTACTCTCACCCCGCGCCAAGGCGCACACCTCGGACATCAACAATTCATTGCGCTGACCGTCATGCATCGGCACGAGCACCATGACAGCGCTCTGAATCACCGGAAGAGCCGGCAGTGATACGACCTGGGAGTCCTTGGCGACATTGGCGACATTGGCACGAGTGCTGTTATCACAGGCAACCAGCAACATCAGGGCAAGGATCCAGCTGGATAGAGTGGACACTGACATAGGTATTAGCCTTGTGTTGACCGAAAAAAGCCAGGCGGCGCTAACGCTGCCTGGCTGTAAGGTACTCAACAACCCCCCACCGTCACGTGGGCGCTCCGCTCACTTACCACTGGTAGCCGATACCAAGCCCCACACCAGTATCACCCTGTGTACTGGTAGAGGCCTGAAGTTTGCCAACCCAGCGACCATTATCGGAGATTCTCGATATGCCAAACGACAGTGCTGATTGCCCACGATAGTTAGCTACAGCGATCGACGTCATGCTAGCTCCAGGTGAGTACGGCTGTGGCAGACTGGCCATAGCCATCGCACCAGCAATACCCGCGCTCAAGGTGTTGTCCTGCTTTTTCAGGTCGCGCTTGAGTTCGGAAAAACGCTGATCTGTATAGGCAGTCGTATTATTGGTGATATTCGTAACACTCTTGTTGAGCTGATCGAAGTTGACGGCATCAGTGCCCTCTGTGGCAGCGGCCACATTGGTGATTTGTCGTTCACTGCCTACTGCACCAACCGAGACGCTGTTGTCACGAGTCCCGACCGAGTTGGCACCGAGTGCGACGCTGTTGTTTCCTGTAGCACTGGCATCATGACCCACGGCTACCGAATTGGTACCGGAGGCTTTGGCATTGGTGCCTATAGCGGCGCTGTTGTTGCCGGAAGCCACAGCACCAGGACCGGCTGCGATCGCATTGGTACCCGTCACCGAAGGTTTCGAAGCAGCACTGGTATTATTCACCTGAAACATGCCGTCCTTACCACTCTGCAGATTGGTTACATTGCTTTCCACTTGAGTGACACGGTTGACCACGGACGTAATGCCGCCAGATACATTTAGGATATCCCCTTCCAGATTAGTGACCCGGCCGTCAAGATTGCTGATATTGGTGGTGTTTTGCGCCACCTGATTACCCACTGCTGTCAGTTGCTCCACGTTGACCGCATCATTAAGTGCCGAGCCTGCTGCCACCCCGGTAATCTTGCGATCACCCAACGCAGTACCAACACCCACTTCCCCCACCGAGTTCTGCGCAGCACTGAGGCCATAAGCTGTATAACCGCTCTGAGCACCAACTGTGGTTACCGCGCTCGAACCCAGCGCGACGCTGCCATCGTGATTGGCTGCCGCCCCGGTACCTAAGGCTACAGATTGCGCACCAACTGCCACCGCTTGAGGGCCAATGGCCACGCTATCGATACCCGTCGCAGTGCTATCGGCCAAGGATGAGTTAGAGTGGAAATATTTGATCCCCGCTCCGTTGTTGACGATGTTATTGACAGACACACCAAGCACATCGACGGCCGTGTTAGTGGCAAATAGCTGACTGCCATTAACCGCATCAGTGCTTGTGCTCGAGACTTGCCCTGCTGCTACGTTGGTGATCTGCCGTTCACTGCCCACCGAACCTACACTGAGGACACCAATCGGCGCACCACCGGCATAGGTGTAAACCGTGCCGTTGATGGTGTTACCGAGGTTGGCAATTGCAGCTGTAGTCGTCGCGCCGCTGCCTAGAGCCACCGAGTCGGCGATGGTTGCCGTGGCACCGTTACCCAGCGCCATGGCATTGCTTGCCGATGCAGTCGCAGCAGGGCCTACGGCTACGCTGTCGGTGCCCGATGCCAGGCTGTCAGCCAGGATCGAACTGGTATGGAAATACTTGATCCCCGTCCCGTTGTTAACAATGTTGTTAACCGTAGTGCCCAGGCCATTGACGGACGTGTTGGTGGCAAACAACTGGCTTCCATTGACCGCATCGGTGCTGGCACTTGAAACCTGCCCTGCTGCCACATTGGTGATCTGCCGTTCACTGCCCACCGAACCTAAACTGAGGACACCAATCGGCGCACCACCGGCATAGGTGTAAGCCGTGCCGTTGATGGTGTCGCCGGTGCTGGCAACCGCTGCCGCAGTCGTCGCGCCGCTGCCCAGAGCCACCGAGTCGGCGATGGTTGCCGTGGCACCGTTACCCAGCGCCATGGCATTGCTTGCCGATGCAGTCGCAGCAGGGCCTACGGCTACGCTGTCGGTGCCCGATGCCAGGCTGTCAGCCAGGATCGAACTGGTATGGAAATACTTGATCCCCGCCCCGTTGTTAACAATGTTGTTAACCGTAGTGCCCAGGCCATTGACGGACGTGTTGGTGGCAAACAACTGGCTTCCATTGACCGCATCGGTGCTGGCACTTGAAACCTGCCCCGCGGCCACATTGGTGATCTGCCGTTCACTGCCCGCCGAACCTAAACTGAGGACACCAATCGGCGCACCACCGGCATAGGTGTAAGCCGTGCCGTTGATGGTGTCACCGGTGCTGGCAACCGCTGCCGCAGTCGTCGCGCCGCTGCCCAGAGCCACCGAGTCGGCGATGGTTGCCGTGGCACCGTTACCCAGCGCCATGGCATTGCTTGCCGATGCAGTCGCAGCAGGGCCTACGGCCACGCTGTCGGTGCCCGATGCCAGGCTGTCAGCCAGGATCGAACTGGAATGGAAATACTTGATCCCCGCCCCGTTGTTAACAATGTTGTTAACCGTAGTGCCCAGGCTATTGACGGACGTGTTGGTGGCAAACAACTGGCTGCCGTTGACCGCATCGGTGCTGGCACTTGAAACCTGCCCCGCGGCTACGTTAGTGATCTGCCGCTCACCGCCCGCCGAACCTACACTGACGACCCCTCCAACGACTGGTGTAGCGCCAGCATAGTTATACGTTACACCATTGATTGTGTCACCCGCCGTAGGTACCGAGGCAGACACTGTAGAGTCGTTGCCCAATACAACAGAACCATCAAGACCTGTAGGTATTGTAATGTTGTTGCCCAATGCAAAAGCGTTGTTAGATGCAACCGAGTTGTTATTACCCAGAGAGTAGGAGTTTGCACCGGTTACGGTGCTGGGGTCACCAATTGCACCGGAGTTATTGCCAGAAACATTATTCCCGAGGCCAATACTGATACTGGAGGTGCCCGTTGCGATAGCCCCTGTGCCGATAGCTATGCCGTTGGTGCTGGCACTGGCACCATCACCCGCAGCCAGCCCAAAGGCCCCGGCTGAAGTACTGCCACGCCCAATGGCAATGCCTGAGCTGAATGATGCTGTGGACTGCCCTCCTATTGCGATGGCATCGGTGCCAGCAGCCTGAGCCCCTCGTAAAGTATTACTACCGATTGCAATCGATCCAGCGCCCGAAGCGGTAGTAGAATTTGCTACGGTTAACGCAGTAACTCCATTACCACCGGCTCCACCAATTGCGACAGCATTGGTACTTATTGCCCGGGCTCCGAACCCCAATGCGGTGCTACCAATACCTGTCGCCGTGCTTGAAAGGCCAAAGCCTGATGCCCACTTGCCCGCCAACGAGTAAAAACCAAACGCAGAACCAGCCTCGCCAACTGCACTCGCATAAGTGCCAAACACCGAAACAGCATGCTGACCGCCGCCGCTGGCGTTACAGCCCAGGACAGATGAAAAAGTACCTGAGCCATCCGTAGGCCCCATTGTGGGCGGAGCAGCCACTACTTGACCTATTAACACGGCTGCCCCGCCTGTAAGACAAGATCCGGGGGGAGGGTAAGTAGTGGCACTGGCCACTTGAAAACCGCCTGCCACCATCAAAGCGAGAGCAGAAACAGTCGTCAAACATGATGTTCGCAACAGGCACTCTTTCGAACCTTTATTTTTTTTGCCCGGAGCGTGGGCCGCTAATGAGTTAAAAACTTCAGGATATAAAATCTTGTTCACTTTGATTCAACCCCTATAGCTATTTATCAATATAAGAGCAGCATAAATCCACCGCACGCGCCCGAATCGTGAACAACGAACAACTCCCTTTGCTCCACGCTTAACTTTCTGCACTCGATATTTTTCCATATCGAAAACACTTAAAAAGTCGCCAGCCTTGTCACAAACGCTTGGTACAGGACATAGATAGGCCTGCCAGAGCAGAGCCCTTAGAAAAAACATAAAGCCACCAAGTTGAATCTTATTAGTCGTTATAAAAAACTTACGCAAAGAGGTGCCACACCTATAACAGGCGCCATCCAGAACTACTTGACATGCAAAACATCGGACTAACCATAAGGGGGGTCATTAACACCTACCCACAATCCGCCCCCAGCCCCCCTGTGTTAATAGTACAAGCCTGCCACGCATCCGGCACACCACTGAAGAGAGTGCAAAGCGCAGAACACCGCCATAAACAACTACACCCGCAAGATCGCTGAAGCCTTGTACAAAACAAAAACAACTTCGAAGAGAATAGGCCGGTGCCTACATTTAACGGTAGTTAGTGATTTGTTAATTGTTATATCTTTTGACTATATACCCAACACCGAACCAGCATCAAACACATTTAATTACAGTCATACTCTAAACCAGCAACTAACTCTATCTATTTGCATGTCATCCAGCATTACAAAACACTCATCCCACAGACAACCTAAAAAGCCATCTCACAGAAAAAAAACATCACTCCCACCTACCCATCACACCTCCAGCCTTTTACACCCCTGCACTATCATTCGAACGCTCTATAGGGCACAACTGACACCCGCGAAGGCTGAACACTGCTGCCGCACAGATCTAAAATACGGCCAACATGGATAGCAGAATGATAAAACGCGCCACTACCGGCGCGCTTTTTAACCCTGTATCCCAATTAGCCAAAAACGCGAGAGACTGCAAAAACAGACACGAGGGTTACCCACAGCCAACCAATGTCTATAAATGCAGAACTTGTCGAGGAATTAAAACGCACCACCTCATTCCGGAACCGTACACCTAGTGGGTGCCGGTCAGTGCCGGGGCAGTCCATAGCGACAGTTTTAATTCTCAGAAACCACGAGAGACAGGTCCCCAATCAATGTGATACTGACGAATGTCTGTTGCGCGAAAGACGCAGGCTTCAGCACAAAGATAATCTGGGCATATACAGCTCGGGCGCACTGGTGAGTCTGCAGTGTGTGACGGACGCCTATAATCGGGCACAGTCCGGGCGCTCATGAACATGGAGAATGTGATGTTGCTGACTCGAAATCAGTTGTTGGGCCTGACCCTTCTGCTAGCAGTTGGGGGCTGTACCCCTTTTCAACCACCACCCGGGGACTACACACAGTGGTACAAAAAGGGGGTCACCCAATCAGGCGTCGACAACGCCATGCGTGCTTGCGGGTATACCAATCTTGATGGCGTGGGAGACACCTCGCCGATCGATGTTGTGCTGACGCGGTTCTACTGCATGAAGGACGCCGGGTTCAAGCGCAGGGATAAACTCGATCTGTGCAAGCAAGGCCGTATTGGCGAATCACCCGTATGCGAAGGCCGCCGGTAAACCATTACCAAAAGGAAAACAGGGAATGAACGATCTACGCAACGGACTGTACGGCACCGTACTGGTGTTGGCGGCAGCAGCAATGGGTGGTTGCGCCTCCTCGGCCGCCATCACTGGCGAGCCTGGGGTAAACATGGGCGACAGCTATCAAAAGGTGCTTGAAGTGGTCAGCCGCAACAATACCGTGACCAAACAGGTCGATGGCCAAGGCTTCCGGGCCGAGGGTTACTCAGCGATGTTCAAGGACTGTCGCACCAAGTACTTCCTGTTCCAGGACGGCGATGGTTTGCAGCGCGTGACCTATGAACCTGCGCCGCATCTGT
This sequence comes from Pseudomonas sp. TWR1-1-3, assembly GCF_049896805.1. NCBI lineage: Bacteria > Pseudomonadati > Pseudomonadota > Gammaproteobacteria > Pseudomonadales > Pseudomonadaceae > Pseudomonas > Pseudomonas sp. TWR1-1-3. The sequence goes on from NZ_JAFCUZ010000002.1 coordinate 615,934, forward strand.
CAGTCAGCCAGAACTGCCGCCAGCCTTAACCTGCCCCTGCGAGTCGATTGCCTGATGAGACTGTTCACTGTAATCCCCGCCGTTCTGCTAGCGCTCAGCGGCTGCGGCCAGGTGGCAAACGTGCGTTCGCTGTCCACCGGCTACATCCCGCCACAGAGCGGCGAGACTGCCCGTATTCGCCTGCTCACCGACGGCCTGGTGCGCGCCGTGCCGGGGCGTGACTGCCTCGACTGGAATGTGCCCGGCGCGGGGGTGATGGCGTCGGCGAAATCCGGCTTCCCCGACCATAACGGTGAAAACCTCGGCATTGCCGGGCCGATCTATTCGTTGGCAGGTTCGGTCTCGTCAGAGCTGGTAGTGCCGGCGAACAAGCCGATCGCGTTCCATTACCTGGGGCGCCTGCAATATGCCCGGCAGTGTGCCAGGACCATGACCTTCGTACCTCGGCCCGGGGTGGATTACCGGGTGCAGGCATCGATGTCGGCAGACTGTTCATTCCTGCTGGATGAGCTTTCAGCTGACGGCAAGCAATGGGTAGCTGTCGAGCCGAAGCCTGATGGCAAGGTGTCGATGTGTCACGCGATGGATAACTTCTAGCCCGTAATCAGCGCGACTCCATACCAAGCCACCTAAACACGGCGCCTGGCGATGCACAAAGCTGCCAGAATTTGCCAGACCCAAAAAGCCAAAAGCCCGCAATTAAGCGGGCTTCAGGGTGTTCTTGCTCACGGGTGCCGGACTATGCCGGCCTACCGATTATTCCCACTCAATCGTTGCCGGCGGCTTGCTCGACACGTCATAAGTTACGCGGGAGATGCCTTCGATTTCGTTGATGATCCGGCCGCTGACGGTTTCCAGCAGTTCGTAAGGCAGGTGAGCCCAACGCGCGGTCATGAAGTCGATGGTTTCTACGGCACGCAGGGCAACTACCCAGGCGTAACGACGGCCATCGCCTACAACACCAACCGATTTAACCGGCTGGAACACTACAAATGCCTGGCTCACTTTGTGGTACCAGTCAGCCTTGCGCAGCTCTTCGATAAAGATGTGGTCAGCACGACGCAGGATGTCGGCGTATTCCTTTTTCACTTCACCCAGGATGCGCACGCCCAGACCCGGGCCCGGGAACGGGTGACGGTAGACCATGTCGTACGGCAGGCCCAGCTCCAGACCCAGACGACGGACTTCGTCCTTGAACAGCTCACGCAGCGGTTCAACCAGCTTGAGGTTCATTTCGTCCGGCAGGCCACCCACGTTGTGGTGCGACTTGATGACGTGAGCCTTGCCGCTCTTGGCGCCAGCCGACTCGATCACGTCCGGGTAGATGGTGCCCTGGGCCAGGTACTTGATGTTTTCCAGCTTGCAGGATTCGGCATCGAACACGTCGATAAAGGTACGGCCGATGATCTTGCGCTTTTTCTCCGGGTCGCTTTCGCCAGCCAGGTTGTTCAGGAACTGGTCGGCAGCGTTGGCGCGGATCACCTTGACGCCCATGTTCTCGGCGAACATGGCCATCACTTGCTCACCTTCGTGCAGGCGCAGCAGGCCGTTGTCCACGAATACGCAGGTCAACTGGTCGCCGATGGCCTTGTGCAGCAAAGCTGCTACTACCGAGGAGTCAACGCCGCCGGACAAGCCCAGCAATACGTTGTCGGTACCGACCTGGGCACGGATGTTGGCAATCGCGTCTTCGGCGATTTTCGACGGCGTCCACAGGGCTTCGCAGCCGCAGATGTCGAGGATAAAGCGCGACAGGATGCGGCCACCCTGTTTGGTGTGGGTCACTTCCGGGTGGAACTGCACGCCGTAGTAGCCGCGCTCGTCGCTGAACATGCCGGCAATCGGGCAGCTTGGAGTGCTGGCCAGAATGTGGAAGTCGGACGGCATTTTGGTGACCTTGTCACCGTGGCTCATCCACACGTCCAGACCGAACAGGCCGTCGGCGTCGATATGGTCTTCGATGCCGTCCAGCAGGCGGCTTTTGCCGACCACGTCTACACGGGCATAACCAAACTCGCGCAGCTCGGAACCTTCAACCTTGCCGCCCAGTTGCTCGGCCATGGTCTGCATGCCGTAGCAGATACCGAAAACCGGTACGCCCAGGTCAAATACAGCTTGTGGGGCGCGCGGGCTGCCGGCTTCGTGTACCGACTCCGGGCCACCGGCCAGGATGATGCCTTTAGGGGCGAATTCGCGGATCGCTGCGTCGTCCATGTCGAACGGGTGCAGTTCGCAGTAAACGCCGATTTCGCGCACGCGGCGGGCGATCAGCTGGGTGTACTGGGAACCGAAGTCCAGGATCAGGATGCGGTGAGCGTGAATGTCGAGGGCCATGACAAAATCTCGATTAATTTCAGAAACGACACGGGGCTGAATCAAACAGCCCCGGTGACTTAATTCGTATCGCACCCGGGTGTGAACCCGGGTGCGACCACTATCAACCTACGCGATAGTTGGGTGCTTCCTTGGTGATCTGCACGTCGTGGACGTGGGATTCAGCCATGCCAGCGCCGGTGATACGCACGAACTCGGGCTTGGTACGCATTTGTTCGATGTCGGCACAGCCGGTGTAACCCATCGAGGAACGCAGACCGCCCATCAGTTGGTGAATGATCGCCGTCAGCGAGCCTTTGTACGCCACGCGACCTTCGATACCTTCCGGTACCAGCTTCTCGGCACCCGCGGAGGAGTCCTGGAAGTAACGGTCAGAGGAGCCCTGGGATTGCGACATCGCACCCAGCGAACCCATGCCGCGGTAAGCCTTGTACGAACGGCCCTGGTACAGCTCGATTTCGCCTGGTGCTTCTTCAGTACCGGCAAACATCGAACCCATCATCACGCAGGAAGCACCGGCAACGATGGCCTTGGACAGGTCACCCGAAAAACGGATGCCGCCGTCGGCGATCAGAGGTACGCCAGTGCCTTCAAGGGCAGCGGCCACATTGGCAATCGCGCTGATTTGCGGAACGCCAACACCGGCAACGATACGGGTGGTGCAGATCGAGCCCGGGCCTATACCGACTTTAACTGCGTCAGCGCCGGCTTCAGCCAGGGCCAGGGCAGCAGCGCCAGTGGCGATGTTGCCGCCAATGACCTGAACTTCAGGGAAGTTCTGCTTGACCCAGCGAACGCGGTCGATCACGCCTTTGGAGTGACCGTGGGCGGTGTCGACTACCACCACGTCAACGCCGGCAGCCACGAGGGCGGCCACGCGATCAGCGGTGTCCTTGCCGGTACCGACCGCAGCGCCTACGCGCAGACGACCTTGGTCGTCCTTGCTGGCCAACGGGTAAGCCTTGGCTTTTTCGATGTCGTTAACGGTCATCATGCCCTTGAGGGCAAAGTTGTCGTCGACGATCAGCACGCGCTCGATACGGTGCTTGTGCAACAGCTCGCGGGCTTCTTCCTTGTCGGCGCCTTCCTTGACCGTAACCAGACGCTCTTTAGGCGTCATCACGTCACGAACGGTAGCTTCCAGACGGTTTTCAAAGCGTACGTCACGGGATGTCACGATGCCGACCAGGTCGCCATTGTGCAGTACCGGAACGCCGGAGATATTGTGCTGGCGGGTCAGCTCAAGCAGCTCACGTACCGTGGCATCAGCCTCGATAGTGATCGGCTCTTTAACCACGCCGGCTTCGAAACGCTTGACCTTGCGAACTTCGTGAGCTTGCTGCTCGATGGTCATGTTCTTGTGGATGATACCGATACCGCCTTCCTGAGCCATGGCGATTGCCAGACGGGCTTCAGTTACGGTGTCCATTGCAGCGGAAACCAGCGGAATATTCAGTTCAATGCCACGGGTCAAACGAGTCTTTAAATTGACTTCGTTCGGGAGAACCTCGGAATAACCGGGGACGAGAAGGATGTCATCGAATGTGAGTGCTTCTTGGCTGATACGCAGCATCGCTGGGGCTCCCGAGCGGGAAAATGGAAGCGCGCCATTGTACTCAAAACCCCTGGATCTCTCAACGGAAACCTTTAGAGAGTTTTGCGCTAAGGGCCAATGATTAGCTGACTTTGAAGGCAGAAATTGAACCGTAGCAGCTGCGTCCGGCGGCGTAGCCGTCGTAAATCCATAGCACGCGTTTTTTCAGCTGAACCGCGTGCCCCGGACTTACGATCGCTTCGCAATCGAACGCAGCCTCGTTCCTTCGGCAGCTGCTACGGAATTTTCACCTCAGAGTTCGACTTTCACCCACGCCACCGGCTGGTCGAGCCAGTCGGCGAACTCGTCGAGAAAGCTTTGCTTGAATCCAGCCTCGGCCCAGTTGTTGAAAATAAACCCAAGGTTGGAAAACGCACACGGCTGTAAAAACAGAAAACCGTTGATGTCGTCTTCGTGGGCGCACAGCGGACAGATGAAGTTGTCGGTACGCCCCGGCATCCAGTCTTCGAGGCTTTCAAACAGTGCCTCGCCCACTTCCTTGCGGCACTCGGCGCAACCGGCTTCTTCAAGAAAACCTTTGGCCGGTGTGTAGATGCAGCGCTTGGTGATGATCTCCAGGCCATTGACCGGCTGCCCGAAAGGCAGCGCCTCGGGGTGCAGCACCACTTCACGGGCACCGGGGGCGATGGCGTAGGCCATGCCATTGCCAGTACGGCCGCAGGTGGTGAGCTCTTCTTCGATGATGTTCTTGCGCACCAGCCAGCGCACGATGGCCCGGGCACGCGGCTCATGCACCGGCAAGGTGGAGATTTTTGGAACGATGATGCTTTGCGAGTTCATGGGGTACGGCACATATGGATAAGAGCGACTACAGGGTTCAGCCACGCAGTTTAACTCAGGTAACGCGCAATCAGCGCAATGCCGCTGGCCAGCACCAGCCACGTTACCAGCCGCACAAACGCCTCGCGGGACAATTTGCGCGTCAGCCGGCGGCCAACCCACAGTCCCATTGCCATCGCCGGCAACAGGCAGGCGCCAAGCAACAACAGCTCGCCATCGGCATACACACCGGCAAGTACGAACAACGTAAGACGCACCACGGTGCTGCAACTGATCAACGCACTCTGGGTGGCGCGGGCAGCGTCTTTGGGCAAGCGGGCATTCAGATAAAGCGCATACAAAAAACCGCCACTGCCAAACAGCGCACCAAACAACCCGCCGGTGATACCCGTGGGGATGGCCCAACCGGCAGCGAGCCGTGCCGGCTTCACCTTCACCGCCAAACTGTACAAGGCGTAAGCGGTGATAAAAACCCCCATCAACAGCAACAACAGGTCGGATTTAAGGTTCAGCAAAAACACCACGCCCACCACACAGCCGATCGCCATGCACGGCAGCAAGCGCAGCAACTCGGATCGCACCACGTCCCGGCGCGACGGCAGCCAGTTACCAAAGGCCGCCACAAAATCCAGCAGCACCAGCAGCGGGATGATTTTCGATAGCGGCAGGCACAGAATCAGGATCGGCCCGGCCACCAGCGCCGTGCCGAACCCGGCTACACCAAAGACGATATAGGCCAGGGCAATGGCCAGCTCCAGCAGCACCCACTCACCACCACTAAACGGCAAATCCATTGCTCTGCTTCCTTGTTTTTAGTGCGCAGACTTCTATCAGACAGGTGCAGTGATAACAATCCGCCCTTATGATGACCCGCATGATTAAAGACCCCTTTGCAAGACTCAATCTCGACCGGGAAGTCCTGACCGTCAGCCAGCTCAATGGCCGGGCGCGGGTGCTGCTCGAAGACGTGTTCAGCAATATCTGGGTAGAAGGCGAAATCTCCAACCTCGCCCGCCCGGCCTCTGGCCACGTATATTTCACCCTCAAGGACAGCGGCGCCCAAGTGCGCTGTGCACTCTTTCGCAACAACGCTGCGCGGGTTCGTCAGGCGCTCAAGGATGGCCTGGCGGTCAAGGTGCGCGGCAAGGTCTCGCTGTTTGAAGGCCGTGGCGATTACCAGTTGATCCTCGACACCGTAGAACCTGCCGGCGACGGCGCACTGCGCCTGGCCTTCGATGCACTCAAAGAAAAGCTCGGCGCCGAAGGCCTGTTCAGCCCCGAACGCAAGGTCGCCCTGCCCGCTCACCCGCAGCGCATCGGTATTGTCAGCTCGCCCACCGGCGCGGTGATTCGCGACATCATCAGCGTGTTCCGCCGCCGTGCGCCACAAGTCGAACTGACCCTGATCCCCACCGCCGTTCAAGGCCGCGAAGCCACGGCGCAAATCGTCCGGGCCCTCAAGCTGGCCGATGCACGGGGCTTTGACGCACTGATCCTGGCCCGCGGCGGCGGCTCGCTGGAAGACCTGTGGTGTTTCAACGAAGAAGCCGTGGCTCGCGCCATCGATGCCTGCGTTACCCCTGTCGTCAGTGCCGTGGGTCACGAAACCGATGTCTCGATCGCCGACTTCGTGGCAGACGTGCGCGCGCCCACGCCTTCGGCCGCGGCCGAGCTGCTGGCACCGGACTCAAGCGACCTGCAACGGCGCATCGACAGCCTGCATCGGCGCCTGGTGATGCGCATTCGTGATCGCCTGATGCGCGACCGCTTGCGCCTCGACGGCCTGGCGCGACGCCTGCGTCACCCCGGCGAACGTCTGCGTCAGCAAGCCCAACGCCTGGATGATCTGGACATGCGCATGCGCCGGGCTTTCGAGCGCAGCCTGAATACTCGCCGCGAACGCCTGATCCGCCTCGAAACCCGTCTGGCCGCACAACATCCGGGGCGTCAGCTGGCCATGTTGCGCCAGCGTCTGGACAGCCTGGCCGAGCGCTTGCCCCGGGCCATGCGCGAAGGCCTCAAGGCGCGCCGCATGCAGCTGCAAAACCAGATGCAAACCCTGCATGTGGTCAGTCCGCTGGCGACCCTGGGCCGTGGCTACAGTATCCTGCTCGATGAAAAGGGCAATGCCGTTCGCCGGGCCGCGCAAACGCAAAACGGTCAGCGCTTGACCGCCAGGCTGGGCGAAGGCGAACTGCAAGTGCGCGTTGAGGACAATCACCTCACGCCTGTCACCCTTTCTTTACTGGATTAACCAATGCCACGTTTTTTCTCTGTCGTGCTGTTGCTGTGCCTGACTTTCAATGCTCAGGCGGCTGACAGCTATATCACCCGCCTGCTGAACAAACCGGTGCCCGGAGGGGTGGCCGTGATTGAGCTGGGCAGCGGCGCCCAGGCGCCCAAGGCCAGCTATGACGGCAAGCCGGTCATGGTGATCAAGGAACAGGACACCTGGCGGGCGATTGTCGGCATCCCGTTGACGGTCAAACCCGGTAGCCAGCAGATCACCTCCGGCGGGCGCAACCTGAGCTTTGCGGTGGGCAGCAAAAAATACCCCGAGCAACACATCACCTTGAAAAACAAGCGTCAGGTCAATCCCGACCCGGCCGATATCAAGCGCATCGACAACGAGCTGGCGATCCAGATCAAGGCCTACCGCACCTTCAGCCCCAACACGCCGAGCAACCTGTTGCTGGACAAACCGGTCAATGGTCCGCTGTCGAGCAAGTTCGGCGTGCGCCGCTTCTTCAATGGCGAAGAGCGCAACCCTCACGCCGGGCTCGACTTCGCCGTACCTGCTGGTACACCGATCAAGACCCCGGCAGCGGGCAAGGTAATCCTGATCGGCAATTACTTCTTCAATGGCAATACGGTGTTTGTGGATCACGGCCAGGGCTTTATCAGCATGTTCTGCCATATGTCGAAGATCGACACCAAGGTCGGCCAGCAACTGGCCCGTGGCGATGTGGTGGGCAAGGTTGGCGCGACAGGTCGGGCCACGGGCCCGCATATGCACTGGAACGTCAGCCTCAATGATGCGCGGGTTGATCCGGCGATTTTCATTGGTGCCTTCACTCCCTGAGAAGCGCTCAAAAAGGGAAAATGCCTCGCGGCACGCGAGGCAAGCCCTCCCTTTAAATCACGCAATATCGAGCAAGACATTTATCAATATGCGCTATAAAAACGCGCATCTCTCGTCTTATTGAGCATTTATCTCAATATTTTTTATAGGCTTGCCATCTTTCCCGCCAATGGTTAGGGTTGAGCCTATGAACACACCTCACGTCCTCATTCTGCTTCGCCAACATCGCAGCCTTTGCCTCGTCAGTGCACGACTGCAAAGCTAGTTGCGGTGCCTCGCCTTCTGCTTTGTTTTTTTCCGGCTCGCCGCGTCTGAATCGCAGGCCTGCATATTAAGGATAGCCTGATGACCATGCTCAAGAACCCATCTTCCAAGTACCGCGCCTTCCCGGTCATTGACTTGCCCGACCGTACCTGGCCGTCGAAAACCATCACCCAGGCGCCGATCTGGTGCAGTTCCGATTTGCGCGACGGTAACCAGTCGCTGATCGAGCCGATGGATGCGGTAAAGAAGCTGCGATTCTGGAAAACCCTGGTCAGCGTAGGCGTTAAAGAAATCGAGGCATCGTTCCCGGCGGCATCGCAAACCGACTTTGACTTTGTCCGCACCCTGATCGAAGACGGCCATATACCGGACGACACCACTATCCAGGTGCTGACCCAGGGCCGCGAAGACTTGATCGCCCGCACCTTCGAATCGCTGCGCGGCGCGAAAAAGGCCATCGTCCACCTGTACAACGCCACTTGCCCTGCTTTCCGCCGCATCGTGTTCAACCAGGACAAGGACGGCATCAAGGAAATCGCGGTCAGCGCGGCGAAGCTGTTCGTCAAATACGCCGCTCAGCAGCCCGAAACCCACTGGACGTTCGAATACTCGCCAGAGACCTTCAGCGCCACCGAACTGGAGTTCGCCAAGGAAGTGTGTGACGCGGTAATCGAAGTGTGGAACCCGACGCCTGAGCACAAGATGATCCTCAACTTGCCTGCCACCGTTGAGTGCGCGACGCCGAATATCTACGCCGACCAGATCGAATGGTTCGGCCGCAATATCAATCGCCGTGACAGCGTGCTGATCAGCCTGCACACCCACAACGACCGTGGCACCGGTGTAGCCGCCACCGAGCTGGGCCTGATGGCTGGCGCCGATCGTGTCGAAGGCTGCCTGTTCGGTAACGGCGAACGGACCGGTAACGTCGACCTGGTGACCGTGGCCCTGAACATGTACACCCAGGGCCTGGATCCGCAGCTGGACTTCTCCGATATCGATGGCGTGCGCAAGGTTGTCGAAGAGTGCAACCAGATCCCGGTGCACCCGCGTCACCCGTATGTGGGCGACCTGGTGCACACCGCGTTCTCCGGTTCGCACCAGGACGCCATTCGCAAAGGCTTCGCCCAGCAGAAACCGGACGCCCTGTGGGAAGTGCCGTACTTGCCGATCGACCCGGCGGATATCGGTCGCAGCTACGAAGCCGTGATTCGGGTTAACAGCCAGTCGGGCAAAGGCGGGATCGCTTACCTGCTGGAACAGGAATATGGCATCAGCCTGCCACGTCGGATGCAGATCGAGTTCAGCCAGGTGGTACAACGCGAAACTGACCGTCTGGGCCTGGAAATGACTGCTCAGCAGATTCACAGCTTGCTGCGCACCGAGTACTTGCAGGCCAACACTCCTTACGCGCTGGTCAGCCATCGCTTGCAGGAAGAGAACGGTCACAGTGCGGTCGAAGTCGAAGTCTCGGCCAAAGGTGACGGCGAGACCAATCTGCGCTGGAGCGGCAAAGGCAACGGCGCGCTGGAAGCACTGGTAGCCGGCCTGCCGGTCAATGCGGAAATAATGGACTACAACGAACATGCGATTGGCGCTGGTACCAACGCCAAGGCTGCGGCTTATATAGAGTTGCGGGTCAATGGCGGCCGAGCCGTGCATGGCGTGGGCATTGATGAAAACATCACCACGGCAAGCTTCAAGGCATTGTTCAGCGCTCTGAACCGTTCCCTGAGCGAAGCCGAGGCGAAAGCCGCGTAAACGTTGTTATGAAACGCAAAAGCCCCCAAGGTGAGAACCCTGGGGGCTTTTTATTGCATCATGACCGGCATTCACCAGCCCCTGTGGGAGCGGGCTTGCTCGCGATTCAGGCGGCGCGATTTGGCAGGCAGGCCGCGGTGATGCCATCGCGGGCAAGCCACGCTCCCACAGGTTTACGTCGTACACACAAGCTGATAACTGCTTCTACAAATCAGCGCAGATCAAAACTGTCCGCATCCAGGTTGGCCGGGAAGCGCTCGCGGTAAGCACCCAATTCGCCCGCATTCAGGCTCATGGTAAATACGCCATCCGCCTCCCCTGCACTGAGCAGCGACTCGCCCTGAAAATCGAGGATATGACTGTCCCCGGTATACACCAGACCTTTGCCGTCCGTGCCCACCCGGTTCACCGCCGCGACATAACACAGGTTTTCGATGGCCCGCGCCGGCAGCAAACGGTTCCAGTGCAACCGCCGCGCACCCGGCCAGTTGGCGGTGTACAGCAACAGGTCGGTATCATGGGGGTCGCAGCTCCACACCGGGAAGCGCAGGTCATAGCAAATCAGCGGGCGAACACGCCAGCCCTTGACCTCAAACTGGACCTGACGCTCACCCGGAGTGAAATGCTCATGCTCACCGGCCATTCGGAACAGGTGGCGTTTGTCATAATGCAGCACTTCGCCATCCGGACGCGCCCACAACAGGCGGTTACGGTGGCTGCCATCCGCCGCGAGCACAATCACGCTGCCCGTCACCACGGCATTGAGCCTTTGTGCCTGCTTGCGCAGCCACTCGGTGGTCGGGCCGCTTTCGGGCTCAGCAAGGGTACTGGACTCCATGCTGAAGCCGGTGGTGAACATCTCAGGCAAGACCACCAGGTCAGCGCCAACAGCCTGCTCGAGCAGCTCGTCGAAATGATCGAAGTTGGCCTGACGGTCATGCCAGGCCAGCGTGGTTTGCACCAGCGCTACGTTTAAATCGGGTAATCCCTTTAGATCACGCATAGTTTCTCTGCTGCTTCACGCAGCGTCTCTTCGCGTTTGGCAAAACACAGTCGAACCAGCCGTTGCCCTGCGGGCGGGGCCTGGTAGAACACCGACACCGGAATGGTGGCTACACCATGCTCACGGGTCAGCCACACCGCCATGTCGACATCATTGAGGTCCGGACGAATTCGGGAGTAATCCACCAACTGGAAATACGTCCCTGCCACCGGTTTGAAAGTAAAACGCGATGGGTTCAGCAAATCACAAAACAGGTCTCGCTTGGCCTGATAAAACCCGGGCAACTCTTCAACGTGCTCGGGGTGGGCACTCATAAAGTCAGCCAATGCATATTGCAGGGGAGTGACCCCGCAAAAACTGACGTACTGGTGAACCTTGCGCAATTCGGCGGTCAGAGCCGGCGGTGCCACGACATAACCGGTTTTCCAGCCCGTAACGTGATACGTCTTGCCGAAAGAGCTGACCACGAATGCACGATCGTACAGTTCAGGATGGGACAAAACACTGACATGGGGCACGCCATCGAACACCAGGTGTTCGTACACCTCATCGCTGATGAGGTAGATATCCCGATCAGCAATCAGGCGGGCCAACTGGTCAAGCTCGGCACGGCTGATCAAGGCACCACTGGGGTTGTGCGGGCTGTTGAGAATGATCATGCGCGTGCGCGGGCTCAGCGCATCTTCAAGCTTTTGCCAGTCTATCGAAAAGTCATCCAGCCCCAACTGCACATGCACACAACGGCCACCCGCCAGTTCGACCGAAGGCTCGTAGCTGTCGTAGCACGGATCAAACACAATGACTTCATCACCAGCATGAATCACGGCCTGAATGGCGCAGAAAATAGCCTGGGTAGCGCCGGGGGTGATGGTCACTTCAGTGTCAGCATCCACCTGTGCGCCATAGCTACGGGCGATCTTGGCCGCCACTTGCTGACGCAACGCAGGCAGGCCGGTCATTGGGGAGTACTGGTTATGGCCACTGGCAATGTGCTGGCCAACTGCATCACGCAACGCCTGCGGGCCATCGAAGTCAGGGAACCCCTGAGACAGGTTGAGTGCGCCGGTTTCTGCCGCGAGCTGCGACATGCGCGTGAAGATGGTGGTGCCGACGTTCGGCAACTTGCTGGTGATCATGGCCGTTCCCTGTTGAGTTCCCGGCACTGACTGCGGCACAGGACCCACCGAGGATAGCCCAAACGCCTGACACGAAAAAGGGTCCTTTCGGACCCTTTCTCATTACGCTTTGAGCTTGCGCGGTTAGCGCTTGTCTTTGCGATTTTTCTCGGCTTTCTTGTGGTGCGACATCATGCGACGTTTCTTGTTGACCTGACGGTCGGTCAGCGAGTTCTTGTTGCCTTCGTACGGGTTCTCGCCACCTTTGAACTCGATGCGGATCGGCGTACCGACCAGCTTCAAGACGCGACGGTAGGTGTTTTCGAGATAACGGACGTAAGACTTCGGCACCTTCTCAACCTGGTTACCGTGAATCACGATAATCGGCGGGTTGGCACCACCCAAGTGGGCATAACGCAGCTTGATCCGGCGGCTGTTGACCATCGGTGGCGCGTGCTCGCTAACCGCATCTTCCAGAATCTGGGTCAGGCGGTTGGTCGGCCAGCGGGTAACCGCCGACTTGAATGAGTTTTGCACCGATTGGTACAGGTTACCCACGCCAGTGCCGTGCAGCGCCGAGATAAAGTGGATATCGGCGAAGTCGACGAAGAACAGGCGACGGGTCAACTCGACCTTGACGAACTCGCGCTCGCTAGGGGTCATGCCGTCCCACTTGTTGATCGCGATAACCAGAGCCCGACCGGCCTCCAGGGCAAAGCCCAACAGGTTTAGGTCGTGGTCAACCACGCCTTCACGGGCGTCCATCACAAAGATCACCACGTTGGCGTCTTTGATCGCTTGCAGGGTTTTGACCACGGAGAATTTTTCAACTTCTTCGTGGATCTTGCCGCGCTTGCGCACACCGGCGGTGTCGATCAGCGTGTACTTCTCGTCGTTACGCTCGAACGGGATGTAGATACTGTCGCGAGTGGTACCCGGTTGGTCATAGACGATTACCCGGTCTTCACCAAGCATGCGGTTAACCAGGGTCGATTTACCGACGTTCGGGCGACCGATGATTGCGATCTTGATGCCGTCTTTTTCGCTAGGGCCCGGAATGCGCTTGGCTTCCTCACCTTCGAGAACAACTTCTTCTTCGCCGTCTTCCGGCTCTTCTTCGTCACGCGGGAAGTTGCTCAGGGCAATTTCCAGCATCTGCGTGATACCACGGCCATGGGCACCGGCGATCGGGATTGCATCGCCCATACCCAGCGGCGCGAACTCGGCGCGAGCCATGTCCGGGTCGATGTTGTCGACCTTGTTGGCCACCACGTAGGAGCGCTTGTTACGTTTGCGAAGGTGTTCGCCGATCATCTGGTCAGCGGCAGTGAAACCCGCCTTTGCATCTACCAGGAACAGAACGACGTCAGCTTCTTCGATGGCCAGCAGCGACTGCTCGGCCATTTTTTCGTCCATACCGTGCTCGTCACCGGAGATACCGCCGGTGTCGACCAGAATGTAGGAACGCCCTTGCCACTTGGCCTCACCGTATTGGCGATCACGGGTCAGACCGGACAAGTCGCCGACGATGGCGTCACGAGTCCTGGTCAGGCGGTTGAACAAGGTGGACTTGCCGACGTTTGGTCGGCCCACCAGGGCGATTACGGGAACCATGCGGCTCTCCACTTCGTTATTTCAGAAAATACAAAAGCCGCTGCAAGGCAGCGGCCAGAGTTCGGAACAGCACAAATGTGCCGCAAACCTTGCCAGAGCAAGGCTGCCCGAGGCCCTAGAGCCTCAAGCATAGACGCCTTAGCGAATGGTCAGGGCTTCCAGTTTGCCGCTGTTACCAAACACGTAAATCATGTCACCGACCACCAGCGGACGTGCCCGAAGGCCATCACTGTCAACGCGGGTACGGCCCACGAAACGACCATCGACCTGGCTGAGCAGGTGCAGATAGCCTTCCATGTCACCGACTGCCACATAGCTGGAGAAGACCTCTGGAGCCGACAATTGGCGGCGTGCCAGAGCATCATTGCTCCACAGCGAGGTGGTCGAACGCTCGTCAACGCCTTCTACAGTGCCCGACGCCAGGCTGACGTAGACGCTGCCGAAACCTTGGGCGACACCTGCATAGCTGGAAGCATCACGCTGCCAGAGCACGCGACCCGATTCCATGTCCAGTGCCGCCATGCGGCCCTGGTAGCTGGCGACGTACAGTGTACCGCCAGACAACAGCAGGCCACCGTCGATATCGACAATGCGTTCAAGCTCGGAGCGACCCTGCGGGATGGCAACACGTTGCTCCCACACAGGCACGCCGTTGCGGGTATCCAGGGCGACCACTTTACCGGTCGACAAACCGCCGATGGCCAGGTGATTGGTCACCAGTGGCGCCCCCGTACCACGCAGGGTCAGCACGCCCGGCGTGCTGTCATACGTCCAGCGCTGATTGCCGGTGTCAGCATCCAGACCGATCAGACGATCGTCCTGAGTCTGTACCACCACCACATCACCGTTGGTCGCAGGAGGTGCAAGCACTTCGCTGTTAACGCGAGAGCGCCATTTTTCTTCGCCTGTGCTGGAATCCAGGGCAATCACGTCACCTTGCAAGGTGCCAAGCATGACCAGGCCATAGCCCAGGCCAACTGCGCCGGAAACAGGCAGATCGAGGTCTTTTTTCCACTCAACGTCGCCGTTCATGCGGTCCAGAGACATCACCACGCCCGTTACGTCAGCAGCGTAGATATTATTGCCTTCAACAGCCGGAACCAGCATGTTGTAGGTTTTGCCCTGACCGTCACCGATCGAGCGGCTCCACTGCTTTTGCAGCACGACTTCTTCTTTGAAGTCGGTCAGCTCCGCCGGTGGCAATTCTTTTTTGCTGTTGCTGCTGCAACCCGCGGCCAAAACGACCAGAGCCAGCAATGCTGCATGTTTCCATCGCATCACGTCACGCATCCCCTTTGGCCAGGTCATCGAGCTTGATTTGCAAGCCGCCTACTGCTGCTTCATCCGACAATCCGGCCTTGGCCTTCTCGTAGGCTGCACGCGCATCGTCAGTACGGCCCTGCTGCACCAGCAGGTCGCCCTTGAGTTCTTCACGGCTGGCCAGGAATGCCTTGTCCGAGTCGCCTTCCAGCAGCTTCAGGGCATCGTCAACCTTGCCCTGTGCGGCCAGTACCTGAGCCAGACGCTGACGCGCCACTTCGCCCAGAGTGGCATTGGCCGGCTTGTCGACAATGACTTTCAGCTCGGTAGCCGCGTCATCAAGCTTGCCGTTGTCCACCGCCACCTTGGCCACAAACAGGCCGCCAAATTGCGAATAGGCAGTGCCTGCGTATTCACTTTTCAGCTTGTTGGCCAGATCCGCCACGCGGGCCACATCCGGCTTGCCGTCAGGGGTTAGCGTGGTTTCAAGCAATTGTTGGTAGAGAACCGACGCACCTTGCGACTGATTCGCCTGATATTTGTGCCAGAGCTGCCAGCCGGACACCACTACCAGCGCAAGCAAGCCGCCAGTCAGCAGGGGTTTGCCGTTGCGCTGCCACCAGTCTTTCAACTCGCCCAGCTGATCATCTTCGTTACTCGACACCCCAACACTCCTTATTCGCTAAATCGGCTGTTTTGCAGCTTCAACCCTGCACGATGCAGGTGGCCAAGTGCTCGGCTAGAGCATCCCAGGCAATCGTTTGTTGTTCGCCCTGGCCACGCAGGGGTTTTACACCTACCACTTGCTGGGCCAATTCGTCGTCACCCAGGATCAGCGCAAACAGTGCACCGCTCTTGTCAGCCTTTTTGAACTGGCTTTTGAAGCTGCCCGCACCGGCATTGATCTGCAGGCGCAGGTTTGGCAGTTGATCACGAACGCGTTCGCTCAAAGCCAGGGCTGCCAGTTCGGCGGCTTCGCCGAAAGCACACAGGTAAACATCGACCTGACGTGCGATTTCTTCGGGGATCTGCTCAAGGGTTTCGAGCAGCAGGATCAGGCGCTCGATGCCCATGGCAAAACCGACACCGGCAGTAGGCTTGCCGCCCATCTGCTCGACCAGGCCATCATAACGACCGCCCGCACACACGGTGCCCTGGGCGCCCAGTTTGTCGGTTACCCATTCAAATACGGTCTTGCTGTAATAATCCAGGCCACGAACCAGCTTCGGGTTTATCGTGTACGGGATGCCGGCGGCATCGAGGCGAGCCTTGAGGCCCTCGAAATGCACGCGGGACTCTTCGTCCAGGTAGTCCACCAGTTTCGGTGCATCCACCAGAACCGCCTGGGTATCGGCGTTCTTGGTGTCGAGCACACGCAACGGGTTGGACTTGAGGCGACGCTGGCTGTCTTCGTCAAGTTCGCTCAGACGCGAGGACAAATACTCGACCAGGGCCGCACGATAGCGCGCACGGGCTTCGCTGGTGCCCAGGCTGTTGAGTTCGAGCTTGACCGCATCGCGGATACCCAGCTCGCCCCACAGGCGCCAGGTCAGCACGATCAGTTCGGCATCGATGTCCGGACCATCGAGGTTGAACACCTCGACGCCAATCTGGTGGAACTGGCGATAACGGCCTTTTTGCGGGCGCTCGTGACGGAACATCGGGCCGATGTACCAGAGTTTTTGCACCTGGCCACCACCGGTGATGCCGTGCTCAAGCACCGCACGCACGCACGCCGCAGTTCCCTCAGGACGCAGCGTCAGCGAATCGCCGTTGCGGTCCTCGAAGGTGTACATCTCTTTTTCGACGATATCGGTCACTTCACCGATCGAGCGTTTGAACAGCTCGGTGAATTCGACGATTGGCATGCGGATCTGCTTGTAACCGTAGTTATCCAGCAAACGCGAAACCTTGCTCTCGAAGTAGCGCCACAGAGGCGTCTGCTCCGGCAGGATGTCGTTCATGCCACGAATGGCTTGCAAAGACTTGCTCACAATAAATCCTTTATTCGTCTGGTTAGCCGCGCGCGATAACGGCTGCGTCAGCTTCGACCTTTTCGGCCGCCTTCTGCCGGATCAGTCTTTCGAGCTCATCCACCAGATTGTCATTCGTCAGTTTCTGCGACGGCTTGCCGTCGATGTAGATCAGGTTGGGTGTACCACCGGTGAGCCCCACATGGGCTTCCTTGGCTTCGCCAGGGCCATTGACCACACAACCGATCACGGCAACATCCAGCGGCACCAGCAGGTCTTCGAGGCGAACTTCAAGTTCGTTCATGGTTTTCACCACGTCGAAGTTCTGCCGCGAGCAGCTCGGGCACGCGATAAAGTTGATGCCGCGCGAGCGCAGGTGCAAGGACTTGAGGATGTCGTAACCGACTTTTACTTCCTCAACCGGGTCTGCTGCCAGGGAGATGCGGATGGTATCGCCAATTCCTTCGGCGAGCAGCATACCTAGGCCCACGGCAGATTTCACTGTGCCTGAACGCAAACCACCGGCTTCGGTAATGCCCAGATGCAGCGGCTGGACGATTTCCTTGGCCAGCAGACGGTAGGCTTCAACCGCCATAAACACGTCGGAGGCCTTTACGCTGACCTTGAAGTCCTTGAAATTCAGGCGTTCAAGGTGCTCAACGTGGCGCAGTGCCGATTCGACCAGGGCGGCAGGCGTCGGTTCGCCGTATTTTTTTTGCAGGTCTTTTTCCAGGGAACCGGCGTTGACGCCGATTCGGATCGGAATACCGCGATCGCGGGCTGCATCAACCACCGCCCGCACACGGTCTTCGCGACCGATGTTGCCCGGGTTGATGCGCAGGCAGTCCACACCCAACTCTGCAACGCGCAGGGCGATGCGGTAATCGAAGTGAATGTCGGCGACCAATGGCACCTTGACCAGTTGCTTGATCCGGCCAAAAGCCTCGGCTGCGTCCATATCCGGCACGGAAACCCGCACGATATCGACACCCGCGGCTTCCAGGCGGTTGATTTGCGCAACGGTTGCAGCGACGTCATTGGTGTCACTGTTGGTCATGCTCTGCACAGCAATAGGGGCATCGCCACCTACAGGTACATTACCGACCCAGATTTTGCGCGATTCGCGACGTTTGATTGGTGATTCGCCGTGCATGACTTATTGACCCAACTTCAGACGAGCAGTCTCGCCACTGGTGAAAGGAGCGACATCCACAGGCTGGCCGTTATAGCTGACCTGGGCACCGCGGGCATAGCCCAGGCGCAAGCTCAGGGGTGGCTTGCCGCTCACTTCTAGATTTTCGCCCTTGCGCTTCAAGCCACCAAACAGCACTTTGCCCGTGCCGTCGGTCACTTGAGTCCAGCAATCAGCGGTGTATTGCACGCTCACTTTGCCAGCACCGGCAACCGGGGCGGCAGTGTCGGGCGCAGGCGCGGTGGACGTAACAGGTGCCACTACTGGCGCAACTGGCGCAACAGCAGCAGGTACTGGCTGTACCGGAACGGCAACGGGTGCCTGGGGCTCGGCAGCGGGAGCACCCGGCAGTGCCAGTGCCGTGGTCGCGCCCTGCTCCGGCGCCGATTCGGCCGCCAGAGGTGTTTCGCCTTCGGCCTTGGCCTCGGCTACTGCCTGATCTTCAGGTTCGTCCAGCGGGTGGATGCGGGTTGTGCCGTCAGCCCCTTCGACTTCGACGTGTTCCGGAGCAAGACCAATCAGGTCCTTGGCGCGCATGGACGTCTGGTCTTGCCACCAGATAAAACCGCCTCCGACCACGGCGATCAACAGCAACAGGCTGACGATACGCAAAATGGTATGCGACACGCGCACCGGCTCTTCTATGCGACCCAGGCTGTGCACGTTGCTGCCGTTGGCATCAGTGCCGGTGTACAGGTCAAATTCACGCACAAGGGCGGCCTGGTCCATACCCAGCAATTTGGCATAGGCCCGGATATAGCCCCGGGCAAAGGTATGCCCAGGCAGTTTGTCGAACGCGCCCGTTTCAAGGTTGCTCAGGGAGCTGGCCGTGAGGTTGAGTTTCAAGGCGACTTCAGCCAGCGTCCAGCCATTGTTTTCACGGGCCTGACGCAGAGTCTCACCGGGATTGACACGAGTCGCTGCTAGAACTTCGGGTTGCGCCGCTTTCATCATTGCTCCGACAGGTATTGCTGATATTCCGGCGTGCCGGGATAGAGTCGTTTTAGTTGCTGGCCATGGTTGGCAGTTGGGGTGCGGTCATCGAAAACACTCGCCAGTCGCGCACCGAGCAATAGACTACGTGCATTTTGCCCGCTAAGCAGGCTAAAACGATCGTAAAAGTCACGCGCCGTTACATATTGTTTGTCCTGATAAGCCATCTCGGCCATTTCAAGCAACGCACGGGGTTGTCGAGGGTTCAGGCGCAGTGCTTTTTCAAGCTGCTGGCGCCCCGCTTCAGGTTGCCCCAACTCAAGTGACGTTATACCCAGATTTTCGTAGATGCGGGAGCGTTCCGGATAAAGGTTGTCTGCTGCCGCCTTTTGAAACTGCATGCTGGCCTCCTGATAGCGCTGACGCTCAAACAGGAAACTGCCGTAATTATTGAGGATCCGGGCATCAGCAGGCCGACCGTTCAACGCGGTACGGAATGCCTGCTCGGCCAGGGCAAACTCCATTTCGGCCTGAAACACCAAGGCCAGTGCGGCGTTGGTGTCCGGGTCGGTCTTGTCGAGCTCAAGGGCCTTGCGCAAAGGGACTTTGGCCTGCTCGGTCATCCCTTGCTGCAAATAGCCCAGACCCAGCTGAACATACGCCTGACGCGCCTCGTTACGCCCTTTGTCGCCAGCCATCGGGCTTGAATCGCCCGATGACACGCAGCCAGCCAAAAAGCTGACCAAAACGACCGGGAGCGCAGCGCGCAGGATCATGGATGTCCTCTCTCAGGGCGCAGAGGCAGCGTTTTGCGCTGTATCGGCGTCAGCACTCAGCTCACGCGCCGCGATCAGGCGCGAACTGCGGCGGGTACGGTCATTGACCTGACCTACCAGCTGCCCGCACGCCGCATCGATGTCTTCACCACGGGTGGTGCGCACGGTCACGTTGTAGCCAGCCTGCTGCAACAGCTCCTGGAAACGGCGAATGGCATTGTTGCTCGGGCGCTCATAGCCAGAATGCGGGAACGGATTGAACGGGATCAGGTTGATCTTGCACGGTGTGTCTTTAAGCAGCTCGATCATTTCGCGGGCGTGATCGACATGGTCGTTCACATCCTTGAGCAAGGTGTACTCAACGGTCAGCACGCGCTTTTCGCCCAGGGTCGCCATATAGCGACGGCAGGAATCAAGCAGCATGGCCAGCGGGTACTTCTTGTTGATCGGCACCAATTGACTACGCAGTTCGTCGTTAGGTGCGTGCAGCGACAATGCCAGCGAAACGTCAATGTGCTTGGCCAGCTCATCGATCATCGGCACCACGCCGGAGGTAGACAGGGTGACACGGCGCTTGGAGATGCCGTAGCCCAGGTCATCCATCATCAGGTGCATGGCAGAAATGACATTGTCGAAGTTCAGCAGCGGTTCGCCCATGCCCATCATCACCACGTTGGTGATGGCGCGGTCGATGGTTGCCGGAACGCTGCCAAAGGATTTGTTGGCAATCCACACCTGGCCGATCACTTCGGCGGCGGTGAGGTTGCTGTTGAAGCCTTGCTTGCCGGTGGAGCAGAAACTGCAGTCCAGGGCACAGCCAGCCTGGGACGAAACGCACAGGGTGCCACGTTTGCCCGAGGGAATATAAACGGTCTCGACGCAGCTGCCGGACTCTACGCGTACCACCCACTTACGGGTGCCATCGCTGGAGATGTCCTCGCTGACGACTTCGGGTCCACGAACCTCAGCAATGGCCTTGAGCTTGTCGCGCAAGGCCTTGCTGACGTTAGTCATGGCGTCGAAATCATCGACGCCAAAGTGGTGAATCCACTTCATGACCTGACCGGCACGGAAACGCTTCTCCCCGATTGAGTCGAAGAATTTCTCCATTTCCGGTTGAGTCAAACCCAACAGGTTGGTTTTGCCAGTCGTTGCAATCATGTCTTCACCCTCACTCACAAGCCAATACTTAGCGAGTGGTTACTTCAGTAGCTGCGAAAAAGTACGAGATTTCACGAGCAGCAGCGGCTTCAGAGTCGGAACCGTGAACAGCGTTTGCGTCGATGGATTCAGCGAAATCAGCACGGATAGTGCCGGCAGCTGCTTCTTTAGGGTTGGTAGCGCCCATCAGCTCGCGGTTCAGAGCGATAGCGTTTTCGCCTTCCAGAACCTGAACAACAACAGGACCGGAGATCATGAAAGCAACCAGGTCGCCGAAGAAGCCGCGCTCGCTGTGCTCAGCGTAGAAGCCTTCAGCTTCAGCTTTGGACAGTTGCTTCAGTTTGGAAGCTACAACCTTCAGGCCAGCGTCTTCGAAACGGGTAACGATCTTGCCGATAACGTTTTTAGCAACGGCGTCAGGCTTGATGATGGAGAAAGTACGTTGAACAGCCATGGTGTAACTCCAGAAACAGTGATTTAAGCGAAAAATTAAACCCGCGAATTATACGCGGGTTCTTGGGTATTGCATAATTACGTGCGTTGCAAGCTTAGTCGGCTTCTTCGATCCACAAACCCTGAATGGCTTCGAGCACCTTCTCTCCGCCGCGATCAGGGATATCGTCGAACTCCGGCAGCGCCATGACCAGATTGCGCAGCGTGACGAAATTCACCGAGAGCGGATCGACATCCGGGTGAGCTTCAGCCAGCTGGATCGCGATTTCCTGTACATCAACCCATTTAAGGCTCATGCCAATTCCTTATCAGTGCGGCGCTTCGGCAGCATGGTTGAGCGAGTATTTCGGAATCTCGACGGTGATGTCTTCAGTGCCAACGCGGGCCTGACAGCTCAGGCGCGAAGTCGCTTCCAGACCCCATGCTCTATCAAGATAGTCCTCTTCCAGCTCGTCAGCTTCGTTCAACGAGTCGAAACCCTCGCGAATCACGCAATGACAAGTGGTGCAGGCACAAACACCACCGCAGGCACTTTCGATTTCAATGTGGTTGTCGTGGGCCACTTCGAGAATGGTCTTGCCGGTCTCAGCCTCTACAACCATACCGTCCGGGCAGTGCTCGGCGTGTGGCAGAAAAATGATCTGCGGCATCAGTTATTCCTCGATTTCATTCAGGTTGCGACCCGACAAAGCGGCCTTGACGGTCAAGTCCATGCGACGGGCTGCAAAGGCATCGGTCACTTGCGACAGACGCTTGGTCTGCTGCTCGATGGCGTAACCATCGGTGCCTTTCAACAATTCGGACAGTTCCTGCATCTGCAGCTCGATCACCATGCGCTCTTCGGCATCCAGCAAACGCTCGCCATCGACTTCAAGGGCTGCTTGCACGGCCTCGATCAGACGCTGGGCATCCACCTGCTGTTCACGCAATACGCGGGCGACCTTGTCGTCGCTGGCGTACTGGAACGAATCCTTGAGCATTTTGGCGATTTCGCCGTCGGTCAGGCCGTAGGAAGGCTTGACCTGGATATTGGCTTCAACACCTGAACCCAGCTCGCGGGCCGACACGCTGAGCAAACCGTCGGCATCGACCTGGAAGGTCACGCGAATTTTTGCGGCACCGGCCACCATCGGCGGGATGCCACGCAATTCAAAGCGCGCCAGGGAGCGGCAATCGCTGATCAGCTCGCGCTCACCCTGCAGCACATGAATCATCATGGCCGTCTGACCATCTTTATAGGTGGTGAAGTCCTGCGCTCGCGCCACCGGAATCGTGGTGTTGCGCGGAATAACCTTTTCCATCAAGCCACCCATGGTCTCCAGACCAAGGGACAACGGAATCACATCAAGCAGGAGCAGTTCGCCGCCATCGCGCTTGTTGCCGGCCAGGGTATCGGCCTGGATCGCAGCACCAATGGCAACCACTTGATCCGGGTCGATATCGGTCAGGGGCTCGCGACCAAACATCTGAGCCACCGCTTCACGCACACGAGGTACACGGGTCGAACCACCCACCATGACGACGGCCTGGACGTCTTCAATCTCGATATTGGCGTCGCGCACAGCACGGCGACAAGCCTTGAGGCTGCGCGCAACCATTGGCTCGATCATGGCGTCGAAGGCTTCACGGGTCAGCTCGGACTGCCAGCCACCAAAGGCAACCGTCACCGAGGACGCATCGGTCAGCGCTTCTTTTGCAGCGCAGGCAGCCTGCAGCAAGGTGCGCTGCGTGCCTGGATCAAGGTCGGCAGACAATCCGGCCTGCTCGACCATCCAGCTGGCAATCGCATGATCGAAGTCATCGCCACCCAGCGCGCTGTCGCCGCCGGTAGCCAAGACTTCAAACACACCGCCGGTCAGGCGCAGGATCGAGATATCGAACGTACCCCCACCCAGATCATAGATAGCCACCACGCCTTCAGCCGACTGGTCCAGGCCATAGGCCACGGCGGCCGCTGTCGGCTCATTGAGCAGGCGCAGCACATTCAGACCAGCCAGTTTGGCCGCGTCTTTAGTGGCCTGGCGCTGAGCGTCATCGAAATAGGCCGGGACCGTAATCACCGCCCCCACCAATTCACCACCCAGGGTCTTTTCGGCGCGCTCACGCAGCACCTTCAAGATTTCGGCAGACACTTCAACCGGGCTTTTAGGGCCTTGCACCGTGTCAATAAACGGCATGTGCGACTCACCGCCGACAAAGCGGTAAGGCAACTGCTCGCCCAACTGCTTGACGTCGGACAGACCACGTCCCATCAAGCGTTTGACCGACAGCACGGTATTGAACGGGTCGCTGGAGGCTGCCAGACGTGCCGACTCGCCTACCTCGACGCGATCAGCGTGATAGCGCACGGCAGACGGCAAAATGACATTGCCATTGGCGTCGGCCAGAGGCTCGGAAAGGCCGCTGCGTAAAGCAGCGACCAGCGAATTGGTAGTGCCCAAGTCGATCCCCACAGCCAGACGTCGCTGGTGCGGTTGAGGACTTTGGCCGGGTTCGGCGATCTGCAGTAGGGCCATCGTAATCAGGACTTATCTGTAATCAGGCGTGCCATCAGGGAAGCACGGAGTTAATCGTCGAGGCGCTCTTCTAGCTGGCGCACTTCGTAAGTTAGCTTGTCGAGGAACTGCATGCGGCGCATCAGGCGTTCAGCCTGCTCACGCTGCGCAGCATCATCCCAACACGCTGCGAAGCTGTCGTTCAGGTGTTCCTGAGCGACTTTCAGTCGACGCTTGAATGCTGCAATACCGGCCATATCGGCGCTGTCATGCAAATCTTCAAGTTCTTCGCGCCACTGCATCTGCTGCATCAGGAACTCGGGATCGTGCACCGTGACTTCCAGCGGCAACTCGCTCCCCTTCAGCGCAAGCAGGTAACGCGCACGCTTGGCAGGGCTTTTGAGCGTCTGGTAGGCCTCATTGAGGCTGGCGGACTGCTCCAGCGCCAGGCGCTGCTCGCGCTCGGAAGCATCGGCAAACCGATCCGGGTGAACACCACGCGCCAGCTCTCGATAGCGCACAGCCAGCTGATCGAGGTCCAGATTGAAACCCGGTTGCAGCTCAAACAAAGCAAAATGACAAGGAGTACCCACGATCAGCCTCAGATATTGAAGCTTTCGCCGCAGCCACATTCACCGCGCACGTTAGGGTTATTGAACTTGAAGCCCTCATTGAGGCCTTCCTTGACGAAATCCAGTTCGGTGCCGTCAAGATAGGTCAGGCTTTTCGGATCAATGATCACTTTTTCGCCATGGGTTTCGAAGACCTGGTCTTCTTCACCTACTTCATCGACAAACTCCAGCACATAGGCAAGACCGGAACAGCCCGTGGTGCGAACACCCAGACGAATCCCCTCACCTTTGCCGCGCCCATCAAGGGAGCGGCGAATGTGTCGCGCAGCCGCTTCTGTCATGCTGATAGCCATCGTGACTCCTTACCTTTTGCCAGTTTCTTCACCTTGCCTGCGCCACTTGCGGGCGCAAGCAGTACGGATCAGATCAAACCTTTCTTCTGCTTGTAATCGCGAACAGCAGCCTTGATGGCGTCTTCAGCGAGTACCGAGCAGTGAATTTTTACCGGCGGCAAAGCCAGTTCTTCAGCCAGCTGAGTGTTCTTGATGGTCTCTGCTTCATCCAGAGTCTTGCCTTTCATCCACTCGGTCGCCAGGGAGCTGGAAGCGATTGCCGAACCGCAACCATAGGTCTTGAACTTGGCATCTTCAATGATGCCCTGTTCGTTGACCTTGATTTGCAGGCGCATTACGTCGCCGCACGCAGGGGCGCCGACCATGCCGGTGCCGACATCCGGGTCTTCCGCGTTCATCTTGCCGACGTTGCGCGGGTTTTCGTAGTGGTCGATGACCTTTTCGCTGTAAGCCATGGTACTAATCCTCACTCATCAGAGAGTCGCTCTTGAGACGCTGTAAAAGCTGCTGTTCGCTGCGCTTACAGCGTCTACTTACGGCGACTTAAATTGTTAGTGCGCCGCCCATTCGATTTTCGAGATGTCGATGCCGTCTTTGTACATGTCCCACAGCGGCGACAGGGCGCGCAGCTTGGTAACAGCCTCGCAAACCTTCTGCGCGGCGTAATCGATTTCTTCTTCGGTGGTGAAACGGCCGAAGGTAAAGCGGATGGAGCTGTGAGCCAGCTCGTCATTGCGGCCCAGGGCGCGCAATACGTAGGACGGCTCGAGGGAAGCAGAAGTACAGGCCGAACCGGACGACACAGCCAGATCCTTGAGCGCCATGATCAGCGACTCGCCTTCAACGTAGTTGAAGCTCAGGTTCAGGTTGTGCGGAACGCGGTGGACCATGCTGCCGTTGACGTACAGTTCTTCAAGGTGTTCAACCTGCTTGAAGAAACGGTCGCTCAACGCCTTGATACGGATGTTCTCTGCAGCCATTTCTTCTTTGGCGATCTGGAACGCTTCGCCCATGCCCACGATCTGGTGGGTGGCCAGGGTACCCGAACGCATGCCGCGCTCGTGACCGCCGCCGTGCATGGCTGCTTCAATACGCACCCGAGGCTTGCGGCTTACGTACAGTGCGCCGATGCCTTTAGGGCCGTAGGTTTTGTGCGCCGAGAACGACATCATGTCGACCTTCAGCTTGGCCAGGTCGATTTCAACCTTGCCGGTGGACTGTGCCGCATCGACATGGAACAACACGCCGCGCGAGCGAGTCAGCTCACCAATGGCAGCGATATCGTTGATGGTGCCGATTTCGTTGTTCACGTGCATGATCGAAACCAGGATGGTGTCGTCGCGCATCGCGGCCTCAACCATGGCCGGCGTTACCAGGCCATCGGTGCCCGGCTCGATATAGGTCACTTCAAAGCCTTCACGCTCAAGCTGACGCATGGTGTCGAGAACGGCCTTGTGCTCGATCTTGTCGGTGATCAGGTGCTTGCCCTTGGTGGCATAGAAGTGCGCTGCACCTTTGATTGCCAGGTTGTTGGCCTCGGTCGCACCGGAGGTCCAGACAATTTCACGGGGGTCAGCGTTAACCAGGTCAGCAACCTGACGACGCCCGTTCTCAACCGCTTCTTCAGCTTTCCAGCCGAACACGTGAGAGCGCGAAGCCGGGTTACCGAAGTTCCCGTCAACCAGCAAGCAGTCGCTCATTTTTTGAGCAACACGCGGATCAACCGGGGTAGTGGCTGAGTAATCGAGGTAAATTGGCAACTTCATGGACTATCTCCTAAATCAGGCTGGCTGGCGCACCGTCGTTTTTATGCAATCACTCGACGGCGGACGCTTCGATCTTATCCAGGTGCGGCGCCTTGCCATTACAGCGGCGCTGATCCTGACGCTGGGCTACTTCTTGTACCTCACGGCGAGTGACAAGGTCAGCCAAGCTGATACCGCTGAGAAAATCGTGTATTTGCAGGCTGAGGTCGCACCACAGGTGGTGGGTCAGGCAGGTGTCGCCGGCATGGCAGTCGCCAAGGCCCTGGCAACGCGTGGCATCGACGGACTCGTTCACGGCATCGATCACCTGAGCTACCTGGATGCCCTGCATGTCGCGTGACAGCTGATAGCCGCCACCCGGGCCACGCACACTGGAAACCAGACTGCTGCGGCGCAATTTGGCAAACAGTTGCTCAAGGTAGGAAAGCGAGATGCCTTGGCGCTCGGAAATATCGGCCAGGGACACCGGCCCGTGCTGTGCGTGCAACGCCAAATCGAGCATTGCAGTTACGGCGTAACGGCCTTTTGTAGTCAGTCTCATGGACAGGTACCACGGAATTCGGAATGGAAGCGAGTATGCTATTCCCGACTATTTAAGTCAACTATTAGACCTAGTACTTTAGTCGGGATTACCCGCAAAAGAGCGCGCGCATTGTAGCAGGGTCTGCGGCGTAATGGCACATGACACACATCTTGTGGGAGCGGGTTTGCTCGCGATGGCGCCATCGCGAGCAAGCCCGCTCCCACAGTTAATTCAGACCACGAGCCTCACACCGCCGCGCTTTCATCCTTGCCCTTGACGCAGGCGAAGTCTTCTTCGCGCAGCTCAGGTAGTTCTTTCGCACAGTAAGGGCTGCCCAAATCCTTGAGCGCGCCACACATACCATCCAGCTTGCCATCGACCGCCTGCAGATGATCCAGCAACTGGCCAATGGCCCGCGCCACCGGATCCGGCATATCTTCACTGACACCGTATGCGTCAAAACCGATTTTCTCAGCCATTGCCTTGCGCTTGGCCTCGGTTTCATCGTCATTCTTGATAATGATGCGCCCCGGAATACCCACTACGGTCGCGCCCGGCGGCACAGCCTTGGTCACAACCGCATTGGAACCGACCTTGGCCCCCGCCCCGACAGTGAACGGCCCCAACACCTTGGCGCCCGCCCCTACCACGACACCATTTTCCAGAGTGGGGTGGCGCTTGCCCTTGTTCCAGCTCGTACCCCCCAGGGTCACACCCTGATACAGGGTCACGTCATCCCCGATTTCGGCGGTTTCACCAATCACGATACCCATCCCGTGATCAATAAAGAAACGACGCCCGACCTTGGCCCCCGGGTGAATTTCAATCCCGGTCAGCCAGCGCCCGAAGTTGGACACCAGACGAGCCAGCCACTTCCAGCCAGCCTGCCACAACAGCGCCGACAAGCGGTGAATCCAGATCGCATGCATCCCCGGGTAGCACGTCAGCACTTCAAAAGCATTACGGGCTGCAGGATCACGGTGAAACACACTTTGGATATCTTCACGCAGACGCTCGAACATCATTAATCCTTGCGCTTGAGCAGCTCGCCACGGGCTGCTTTTTGGGTTTCGGTGAGAATGCCACGCAAAATATTCATCTCGGCACGACTGACAGCACTGCGACCGTAGAGCCGACGCAGACGCGCCATGAGGTGGCGCGGCTTTTCCGGATCCATGAACTCGATAGCTACCAGGGTTTGCTCCAGATGCTCATAAAAGCGCTCCAGCTCATCCATGGTGGCCAGCTCGCCACTCTTGGTGGACGCCACCTCTTCTTTCTCGATCTTGCTCGGCTGCCCCTGGGCCGCCAGCCAGGCCATGCGGATCTCGTAGCTGAGCACCTGCACGGCCGCGCCGAGGTTCAGGGAACTGAATTCGGGATCAGAGGGGATATGCACATGGAAGTGACAACGCTGCAACTCGTCATTGGTCAGACCGGAGTCTTCACGACCGAACACCAGCGCGATTTCCGCACCCTGGGCCGCCTCTGCAACCACTTTCTGCCCGCACTCGCGCGGATCCAGCAGCGGCCAGGGGATACGACGGTCGCGGGCACTGGTACCCAGCACCAGATTGCAGCCCACCAGGGCATCTTCAAGGGTCGCGACAACCTGTGCATTTTCCAGAATGTCACCGGCGCCCGAGGCGCGCGCATCGGCCTCATGGTGCGGGAACACCCTCGGCTCAACCAGAACCAGCCGCGACAACCCCATGTTTTTCATGGCACGCGCAGCACCGCCGATGTTCCCGGGATGGCTGGTATTGACCAGAACGACACGAATATTAGGCAGCAAAGGAAGCGCTCACAGACCAGCAAAAGGGAGCAAATCTTACCTAAGCAAAACGTCATAAGCTACGAAAGCTAACGCAAACCTTCATCTACCAAAGTTTTCTGATAGAATATTCGGCTTTCTTTAACAACCTTAGGTGAAACGTCCATGCAGCCCATGCTGAATATCGCGCTGCGCGCCGCCCGCAGCGCCAGTGAATTGATTTTCCGCTCCATCGAGCGCCTGGATACCATCAAGGTTGACGAAAAAGACGCCAAGGATTACGTCTCTGAAGTCGATCGTGCTGCTGAACAGAAAATCATCGACGCCCTGCGCAAGGCTTACCCGACGCACGGCATCCTCGGTGAAGAAACCGGCATGCACCCAGGCAGCGGTGAAGGTGAAGACTACCTGTGGATCATTGACCCACTGGATGGCACCACCAACTTCCTGCGCGGCGTTCCACACTTCGCCGTCAGCATCGCCTGCAAATACCGCGGCCGCCTTGAGCACGCAGTGGTTCTTGACCCGGTTCGCCAGGAAGAATTCACCGCCAGCCGTGGCCGTGGCGCCCAACTGAACGGTCGCCGCCTGCGTGTTAGCGGTCGTACCAGCCTGGAAGGCGCCCTGCTGGGTACCGGGTTCCCGTTCCGTGACAACCAGATGGACAACCTGGACAACTACCTGGGCATGTTCCGCAGCCTGGTTGGCCAGACTGCCGGCATCCGTCGCGCAGGCGCTGCCAGCCTGGATCTGGCCTACGTGGCTGCAGGTCGTTTCGATGCATTCTGGGAGTCGGGCCTGTCCGAGTGGGACATGGCTGCAGGCGCACTGCTGATTCAAGAAGCAGGCGGCCTGGTCAGCGACTTTACCGGTAGCCACGATTTCCTTGAAAAAGGTCATATCGTTGCCGGTAACACCAAGTGCTTCAAAGCTGTCCTGACTGCAATCCAGCCTCACCTGCCAACCTCGCTGAAACGCTAAGCGAATACCGCAGACAAAAAAAGCACCCTTCGGGGTGCTTTTTTTTGGCCTTGCAATTACCCCACCCTGTGGGAGCGGGCTTGCCCGCGATAGCATCACCGCGATTTGCCTGACAGACCGAGCTGCCTGCATCGCGAGCAAGCCCGCTCCCACAAGAATTTAATTCAGGATCAGCTTGCCTTCCTTGTCCACGGCAATTTCATTGCCCGGTTCGTGATCCATACGCACCTTGCCTTCCTTGCCATTGAGCGAATAGCGCACGTCATAGCCGACGACCTTGCTGCTGATGTCATTGACCGTGTTGCAACGCGTCTGGGTCGTGGTGTAGGTATCACGCTCCTGCATGCCTTCCTGCACCTTGTTACCGGCATAACCGCCACCCACCGCACCGGCAACCGTCGCGATCTTTTTGCCGTTACCGCCGCCCACCTGATTACCCAGCAAGCCGCCGGCGACAGCACCAATCACGCTGCCGACAATCTGATGCTGATCCTTGACCGGCGCCTGACGCGTCACAGTCACATCCTTGCACACCTCACGCGGCGTTTTGATCTGCTGGTTGACCGGCACAACGGCCAGCACCTGCGCAGACTCAGGGCCTTTCACCAAGCTGTAAGTGGCAAAAGCACCACCGGCTGTAACACCGACAGCACCCAGTACAGCACCCACCAGCAATGACTTGTTCACGTGAACCTCCAGACCATCTTAAGTGGGAACAGTCCCACACCAATCCTGGAGTTGGAGCACAAAAAAAGGCGCGAGTTCAATAACTCGCGCCTTTTAGGTGACAGTCGTCGATAACTATTGGTTATGGACGATCATCGACTTCCTTCTCACTCGCCGCAGGCGGGATCAGATCCTCTGCACTGAGATTCAGCCAGATCAGCACCACGTTGGCGATGTAGATCGACGAATAAGTACCCGCCAGAACACCCACGAACAGGGCAATCGAGAAGCCCCACAGGTTGTCGCCACCGAAAATCAGCAATGCGGCAATGGCCAGCAAGGTGGAGATCGATGTCGCCATGGTGCGCAGCAAGGTTTGCGTGGTCGAGATATTGATGTTGTCGATCAGGCTGGCCTTGCGCAGAACCCGGAAGTTCTCGCGCACCCGGTCAAATACCACAATGGTGTCGTTGAGCGAGTAACCGATGATCGCCAGCACCGCCGCCAATACCGTCAGGTCGAAGGTGATCTGGAACCACGACAGCACGCCCATGGTCACGATCACGTCGTGAACCAGGGACACGATCGCGCCGACAGCGAACTTCCACTGAAAGCGGAAGGCCAGGTAAAGCATGATGCCGCCCAGCGCCATCAGCATGCCGAGGCCACCCTGGTCGCGCAGCTCTTCACCCACCTGCGGGCCAACGAACTCGACGCGCTTGATCACCGCCGGATTGCTGGTATCTGCCTGACCCAGCGCAGCCGCTACCTTGTTGCCCAGCAACGGATCATCGCCGGGCATACGCACCAGCAAGTCGGTGGTGGCACCAAAGCTCTGCACCACGGCATCGTGGAAGCCGGCCGAAACCAGCTCGTTACGCACCTTGGTCAGATCAGCCGGCTTCTCGTAGGTCAGCTCGATAAGCGTACCGCCGGTGAAGTCCAGGCCGTAGTTCATGCCCTTGTGGAACATGCTGAACAAGGCCAGCACGGTAAGCAGTACAGTGACGCCGAACGCTACGTTGCGAACGCCCATGAAGTTGATTGTACGTAACATGGCAGCCCCTTAAATCCACAACTTCTTGAAGTCCCGACCGCCATACACCAGGTTGACCAGTGCGCGGGTGACCATAATGGCCGTGAACATCGAGGTAAAGATACCCAGCGACATGGTCACCGCGAAGCCTTTAACCGGCCCGGTACCCATGGCGAAGAGGATCCCGCCGACCAGCAGGGTTGTCAGGTTGGAGTCAACGATGGCGGTAAAGGCACGGTTGAAACCTTCGTTGATCGCCCGCTGCGGTGTCATGCCATTGGCCAGCTCTTCACGTATACGCGAGAAGATCAGTACGTTGGCATCGACCGCCATACCCATCGTCAACACGATACCGGCAATGCCCGGCAGGGTCAGGGTTGCACCCAGCACCGACATCAGCGCCAGCAGCAAGACCATGTTGCCCGCCAGTGCCACCGTCGCGATCACACCGAAGAAACGGTAGATGGCGATAATGAAGATCGACACGAACAACATGCCCCACAGCGATGCATCGACACCCTTGGTAATGTTGTCAGCACCCAGGCTCGGGCCAATGGTGCGCTCTTCAGCGAAGTACATTGGCGCGGCCAGACCACCGGCACGCAACAGCAGTGCCAGCTCGGAAGCCTCACCCTGGCCATTCAGACCGGTAATCCGGAACTGACTGCCCAGCGGCGACTGGATGGTCGCCAGGCTGATGATCTTCTTCTCTTCTTTGAACGACTGAACCGGTACGTCCTTCTCGACACCGTCAACCACTTGCTTGGTGTAAGTCGTCACCGGCTTCTGCTCGATGAAGATTACCGCCATGCTGCGACCAACGTTGCTGCGCGTCGAACGACTCATCAGCTCGCCACCGTGACCATCTAGCTTGATGTTCACCTGTGGACGGCCGTGCTCATCAAAGCCTGCCTGAGCATCGGTCACCTGGTCACCGGTGATGATCAGACCACGCTCGATTTGCGCGCCAGGACGGTTACCTTCACGGAACTCGAAAGTTTCGGACGTCGCTTTGGAAGCGCCCGGCTCGGCCGCCAGACGGAACTCAAGGTTGGCCGTCTTGCCCAGGATACGCTTGGCTTCGGCGGTGTCTTGCACGCCCGGCAGCTCAACCACGATGCGGTTGGCACCCTGACGCTGAACCAGAGGCTCGGCAACACCCAACTCGTTGACCCGGTTACGGACGGTTGTCAGGTTTTGCTTGATGGAATATTCACGGATTTCCGCCAGCTTGGCCGGGGTCATCGCCAGACGCAGAACCGGCTGACCGTTCAGGTCTGCAGCGGTAATGTCGAAATCATTGAAGCTTTTACGGATCAGGCTACGCGCTTGCTCACGGACAGCTTCATCAGTGAAGCCCAACTGAATGGCACCGTTGAGTTGCGGCAGGCTGCGATAACGCACTTTTTCTTTACGCAACAGGCTTTTGACATCGCTCTCGTACACTTTCATGCGTGCATCGACAGCTTTGTCCATGTCCACTTCCAGCAGGAAGTGCACACCGCCCGACAAGTCCAGACCCAGTTTCATCGGGTGAGCACCCAGACTGCGCAACCATTGTGGCGTGGTCTGTGCCAGGTTGAGCGCTACGACATAATCGTCACCCAGAGCCTTGCGTACAACATCCTTGGCTGGCAACTGGTCGTCTTTCTTGACCAGGCGCAGCAAACCACCTTTGCCGTTCTGGGCCAGGGAAGCACCCTTGACTTCAATGCCTGCATCCTTCAGCGCCTTGCTTGCGCGATCCAGATCAGCTTGAGTGACCTGCAGGGCCGTGCTCGCACCCGACACTTGAATGGCCGGATCATCAGGGTACAGATTGGGAGCGGAATAAATAAAACCGATCGCCAGCACTGCCAGGATCAGTATGTATTTCCACAGAGGGTATTTGTTCAGCATCAATCACGCCGCCCGCTTAAAACGCGGGGCGCCTTGCGCGCCCCGTCGATTGTTGAAAGTTGAAACTTAGATCGCTTTCAGCGTGCCTTTAGGCAACGTGGCTGCAACCGAGCCTTTCTGAATTTTCAGCTCGACAGTGTCAGACACTTCGATGACAACAAAAGCATCGGAAACCTTGACGATTTTGCCGGCGATGCCGCCAGTGGTCACGATTTCGTCGCCTTTTTGCAGGTTACCCAACAGGGCTTTCTGCTCTTTAGCGCGCTTGGCCTGTGGACGCCAGATCATCAGGTAGAAGATGACCAGGAAGCCGACCAGGAAGATCCATTCAAAACCGCCACCCATTGGGGCAGCAGCAGGTGCAGCAGCGTCCGCGAAAGCGGAAGAGATGAAAAAGCTCATTAAGCACTCCAGTTGCAATGTTGTTTCTTAAAGGTCCGAAACTCAGTCCAAGGGCGGCACAGGCAGCCCGCGCTTGGCATAGAAGGCGTCGACAAAGGTGGCCAATGTACCCTGTTGAATAGCCTCGCGCAAACCAGCCATGAGCACCTGATAGTGGCGCAAATTATGGATGGTATTGAGCATGCTACCCAGCATTTCGCCGCACTTGTCCAGGTGATGCAGATAAGCGCGGGAGAAGTTCTGGCAGGTGTAGCAATCGCAGGTCGGATCCAGCGGCGAATCATCATGGCGATGGAACGCGTTGCGGATCTTGATGACACCCGTGTCGATAAACAGATGCCCATTGCGGGCATTGCGGGTTGGCATCACGCAATCGAACATGTCCACACCGCGGCGCACACCCTCAACGAGATCTTCCGGCTTGCCAACCCCCATAAGGTAACGAGGTTTGTCAGCAGGCATCATCGCCGGCAGGTAATCCAGCACCTTGATCATTTCGTGCTTGGGCTCGCCTACCGACAAACCGCCGATGGCCAGGCCGTCGAAGCCGATCTTGTTCAGGCCTTCGAGCGAGCGCTCGCGCAGGTTCTGGTGCATGCCGCCCTGAACGATACCGAACAGTGCCGCCGTGTTGTCGCCATGGGCATTCTTGGAGCGCTGCGCCCAGCGCAACGACAGCTCCATGGAGACACGGGCAGTGTCTTCATCGGCCGGGTACGGGGTGCATTCGTCGAAAATCATCACCACGTCAGAGCCCAGATCGCGCTGGACCTGCATCGACTCTTCGGGGCCCATGAACACCTTGGCACCATCTACCGGCGAAGCGAAGGTCACACCTTCTTCCTTGATCTTGCGCATGGCGCCCAGGCTGAACACCTGGAAACCGCCGGAGTCGGTCAGGATCGGGCCCTGCCACTTCATGAAATCGTGCAGGTCGCCGTGTTTTTTGATGACTTCAGTGCCTGGGCGCAGCCACAGGTGGAAGGTATTGCCCAAAATCATCTGCGCGCCGATCGCTTCGATATCGCGGGGCAGCATGCCCTTGACCGTACCGTAAGTACCGACCGGCATGAACGCTGGGGTTTCAACCACACCACGGGGGAAGGTCAAACGACCGCGACGAGCCTTGCCATCAGTGGCCAGCAGCTCGAAGGACATACGACAGTTGCTCATGCTTGATCCTCTGGGGCCGGGGCTGGAGCCGTCGGCGCAGGATTGCGGGTGATGAACATTGCATCACCGTAACTAAAGAAGCGGTACCCATGCTCAACCGCAGCCTTGTAGGCCGCCATGGTTTCGGGATAACCGGCGAATGCCGAAACCAGCATCAGCAGCGTGGATTCCGGCAGATGGAAATTGGTCACCAGCGCGTCAACCACATGAAAGGGTCGACCGGGGAAGATAAAGATATCGGTATCGCCACTGAACGGCTTGAGCACGCCATCACGCGCGGCACTTTCCAGCGAACGCACGCTGGTGGTACCCACGGCGATCACCCGTCCGCCGC
Source organism: Pseudomonas sp. TWR1-1-3 (assembly GCF_049896805.1). Classification (NCBI taxonomy): domain Bacteria; kingdom Pseudomonadati; phylum Pseudomonadota; class Gammaproteobacteria; order Pseudomonadales; family Pseudomonadaceae; genus Pseudomonas; species Pseudomonas sp. TWR1-1-3. Next base: position 651,224 of record NZ_JAFCUZ010000002.1, read on the forward strand.
GCGCACGGCATGCAGCCACGGCATCGACCACATCCTGGCCCACTTCGAGCCATTCGGTGTGCATATGGTGATCTTCAAGACGCTCGACCCGCACCGGCTGGAATGTACCCGCGCCCACGTGCAAGGTCACGAATGCCGTCTCGACGCCTTTGGCGGCGATGGCCTGCATCAGCGGCTCATCAAAGTGCAGCCCTGCCGTTGGCGCCGCGACGGCACCCAGGCGCTGGGCGTAGACCGTTTGATAGCGCTCGCGGTCTGAACCTTCGTCCGGGCGGTCGATATAGGGCGGCAATGGCATATGCCCGACACGATCCAGCAGCGGCAATACCTCTTCGGCAAAGCCCAGCTCGAACAGCGCATCGTGACGCGCCAGCATCTCGGCTTCGCCACCGCCATCAATCAGGATCTTCGACCCGGGTTTTGGCGACTTGCTGGAACGCACATGGGCCAGCACGCGGTGGCTGTCGAGCACCCGCTCAACCAGAATTTCCAGCTTGCCGCCCGAGGCCTTCTGGCCAAACAGACGGGCCGGAATCACCCGGGTATTGTTAAACACCATCAAATCGCCTGGACGCAAATGTTCAAGCAAATCAGTGAATTGACGATGTGCCAGTACGCCGCTCTCCCCGTCCAGGGTCAGCAGGCGACTGTTGCGGCGCTCCGCCAAAGGATGGCGTGCGATGAGCGAATCAGGGAGTTCGAAAGTAAAGTCAGCAACGCGCATGATAGGTTTCGTCTAGCAGGGCCGGGGAGTTTAACGGACTTGGCAAAAATAGACCAATAAGTTGTTGACCGACCTAAACCTCATCTCTATACTTCGCCGCCATTGAGCCCTGATGGCGGAATTGGTAGACGCGGCGGATTCAAAATCCGTTTTCGAAAGAAGTGGGAGTTCGATTCTCCCTCGGGGCACCAAACATAGATTCAAGGTGCCGCTCAATGCACCCTGGATACACAGAGAAACCGGCCACCGCGCCGGTTTTTTTGTGCCTGCGATTTGTCCCGCCCGGGCTGACCTGCTTGCCCTCAGCCCGTACCCCCATCACCCACAGGTTATGGCGCTCAAGATTGCGGAACGCGCTCGATATAGGATTTGAAGCACTGCCCCTTCACCTTGTTGCTGAACTTTTCTGCAGCAGCCCATTTTTTTTCTTTTGTATCTTCTATCGGGTATGCCTGGGCATCGCGCACAAACAGCACGCGCATCTTCCTGGTGATGTCTGAAGGCTCATGGTAGGCATCGTAGACATAATCTACGGGCCTGCCCTCCTGTCGACTCAACATGATTGAGGCCGCATCAAGTGCCCAGCCGTCGCAATAAGACACTTCGCCGTTACTGAACTGGATAACGCCGTCCTTCATGGTCCAGGCCCCGGCTCCGCCCGCTGCGAGCAAGCCCATTGCAGCTACCAGGGCTGACGCTGTCTTGCGCATGTTCATCTTCCTTCCCTGAAAAAACCGGAGGGTATCACCGCAAGCCTCTTGTGCTGCCCCTTGGCCTTTTTTTTCGCCAGCAGAAAAGCGATGATCGCCGCCCGGCATCAACGTAGAGGATCTTGTCGATGGAATTGCCACTGGAATCAGTCGCCCTTTATGCACTCAAGCTGGCGTACGAGTCCGAAGGTTCGAGCCCGATTTTGCGCGACGACCCGGCCATGAGCGACTATCAACGCGATGTCTTTGCCTTTGACCTGCGCAAGGGCGATATCGACGCCATCCAGGATAAAATCGAGCGCTGTGTGGCACTGGCGCTGGACGCCCTGGGCGGCGCGCAAACGGTCATGGGCCGCGAACTGCAAAAGCTGGCCGCCGGTTTCAGCAGTGCGCAGACCCCGGAGCAAATGCACCCGGCGCTGCTGACGCTCAAGGATTACCTCAAGGACGTGCAGTAATCACTGCCCCTGGACGGACTCGATATAGGCCAGCAGATTGTCGATCTTCTCTTGATCGCTGATGCCCCAAAAGATCATCCGCGTGCCGCTCACCACTTTTTTCGGTGCTTCTATATAGGCCGCCAGTTTTTCCCGCGTCCATACAACACCTGAGTTTTTCATGGCGTCGGAATACTGGTAGCCCTCGCTGGTGCCGGCCAGCCGTCCGATCACACCATTGAGTTGCGGACCAAAACCATTGCGGGCGTTTTCGCCGATGCTGTGGCAGCCGCCACAGGTTTTGGTGAACAGCCTGCCCCCCGCTTCGGCATCCCCTGCAGCTATCGCGCCGTGACTCAACAGCGCGGCACAAAGGCTAAGGATCAACAAGGCTGGGTACTTCATCGGTCACTCCATCAGGTAAGGGTGTTCAGGCTCAGGCGGCAATTATGCCTGCCCGCCAGCGGTTACACCTTGCTGGTGGTCAAGACAGGGCTTACCCGGCAAACCCGCCTTCATCCAGAAACGTACGTTCCTCCACGCTGGTATCGCGCCCCAGCACATGATTGCGATGGGGGAAACGCCCAAAACGCTGGATGATCACGGCGTGTTCTTCAGCCCAGACGCTGGCTTGCGGCCCAAGACTGTGGTGCAGTTGCAGGGACAGCTGTTGGTCGGCACTGTCTTCGGAATGCTCGAACGGCAAATAACAGAACACTCGCAAGTCGGCCTCGAACGCCTTGTCCATACCGCCATTGATCATCTCCCGGGCATAAAAGCGCGCCAGCGAGTCGGTGGCAAACATATGTGCGGTTCCACGAAAGGCATTGCGCGGGTACTGGTCCAGCAGCAACAGCAACGCCAGGGCGCCTTCAGGTTGCGCCAGCCAGTGCTCCAACTTGCGACTGGCCGCCAGGAAGTGGGCGCTGTAGAAAGTGTCGCGAAACAAGGTATCGAAGGCTTCATCCTTGGCAAACCAGTGCCTGGGGCCAGCCTGTTTCCAGAACTCGATTACCGCCTGCGGTGTTATTTGCTGATCCTTCCCGGTCGCTGCCACAGTTTATTCCTCAGGTTGTTGGCCAAGCCTCAACTGTAGGCCTGCTCCGCCAGCAGCACCACCGCAATCAGGATCATTATCGCCCCCGATACCCGGCTGACATTCTTTGCAGCACCTGGCCGGGTGCGCAACACGGCGTGGGCACTGAAACCCACCGCCAGATACACCAGCGCACAACTGACCGCATGCAGCCCGCCCAGGGCAATGATCTGTGTCGGTATCGACCAATTCGACAGCGGGTCGGTGAACTGCGGCAAAAGCGCCAGAAACAACAGCAGCACCTTGGGGTTGAGGCCGCTGACACACAACCCCTTCCACGCCCAGCGCGACCATGAATCAGACGCCTGCCCCTGCCCGGACTGGGGGGTTGCGGGATCCCTGAGCATGCACACACCCAGCCAGAGCAAATACAGCGCCCCCGCAACCGTCAGCACGCTGAGGATCATCGGATTGCGCGCCACCAGCCCGCCCACGCCCGCCGCCACAATCACCGTTGCCAGCAAATGCCCCGAGAGCATACCCGCCACCGCTGGCGTCACCAGCCGCCCGCGCATGCCCGCTGAAATCGCATAGGCCCAGTCTGCGCCGGGGGTGATGATAAACAAGAACGATACCGCCCAAAACGCGGCCAGGACGCTGAGAGTCACGGGACATTTCCTTTCTACACTGGAACTTTGATGATGAGAGATGGGCCACAAGCCCCCTCGCCGCCGCCACCTGAAAATGTGTCAGCGGGCAAAAGAAGAATAAGCAAATGCCGCCAGGATTATCTTTCGTTTATCCTAATAAAAAGCCAAAACCCAGGAAGGTTCTTCCATATGGATCGCATTGACAGAAATATTCTTGCGCAACTGCAAGCCGATGGCCGACTTTCCCTCACTGAACTGGCAGATCGGGTGGGTTTGAGCCTCTCCCCTTGCCATCGGCGGGTTCGGGCGCTGGAAGACTCAGGCGTGATCCTTGGTTATCGCGCCCTGCTGGCGCCGAGTGAGCTGGGACTTAACTTTTCCGCCATGGTGTTTGTCACCCTGCGCGAAGTGACCCGTCAGGCGATTGCCGATTTTGAAGCGGCAGTGATCGAGACCTCGCAGATCGTCGACGCACAAAGGCTGTTTGGTGACCCGGACTACCTGCTGCATGTGGTCGCCGCCGACCTGCCGGCGTTCCAGCAGCTCTACGATGAGCGCCTGACCTCACTACCCAACGTGCAACGCCTGACGTCCACGCTGGTAATGAAGCGGGTTATTCAGGACCGGATGCTGCCGTTGTGAGGCGGCATAAAAACAGATGGGAGCTGGCTTGCCTGCGATGCAGGCGATGCGCTGTCACTGTAAAACCGCAGTGATCCAATCGCGAGCAAGCCCGCTCCCACAGGACGAGTGCAACCCGCCAATTAATCCGCCAACGGCATCAGCCCGACGGTCAGGGCATCAAGCAAAGCACTGATCTTGGGCAGGGCCTTGCGGCTTTTTGGCCACACCAGGTTGATCGCCAGCCCCTCGCTCGCCAGATGCGGCAGCACCTGCACCAGTGAACCATCAGCCAGATGCTGCTTGATCAGCCAGGTAGGCAGTTGGGCGATGCCGCATCCCGCCAGCACCGTCATCACTTGCCCTTCACCATCTCCTACGATGTACCTGGCGGGCATCACCCGGCGCTCTATCTCTCCGGGGCGGCTGCCTGCGAAGTTCCAGGGGCTGACCGTGCCGTCGGCCCGCCCATAGGCCACACACTGGTGATGCTCCAGATCGCGGTCGGTCACAGGCGTGCCGTGAATGTTCAGATAAGCCGGCGCAGCACAGAACACATGCCGCTCACGCCCCAGAAAACGATGCTCCAGCGCCGCTGGCCAGATATCTGCCCCACCGACCCGCACGACAATATCCACGCCCTCTTCGACCGGGTCGATAAAGCGGTCGGAGAACGAAATATGCGGCAGCAGCAGTGCGTGTTTTTGCACAAACTGCAAAATCACCGGCAACGCCTGCAAACGCCCGAAGGCCGCCGGCAAGTCAATGCGGATCCTGCCCTGCGGCTCGGCATTGTCGGCCTGCATGGCCAGTTCGGCCTCCTCCAGTTCGGCCAGAACCCCGGTACAGGTCCGGTAAAAAGCCGCTCCGGCATCGGTCAATGCCAAGCGCCGCGTGGTGCGCTGGAACAAGCGCACCCCAAGCCTGCCTTCCAGCCGGGCTATGCCCTTGCTGATCGCCGAGGCCGTCAGGTTCAAACGCTCGGCAGCAGCCCTGAAGCTGCCCGAGTCGGCGACACAGACAAATACATCGATACCTTTCAGGCGCTCGGAAGCAAACATGCACGGCCCTCATTAGTGAATTCAGTTCATCTTATTAGATAAAAGGCATCCTAAATACGCCAGCAGTTCCCCAGTAAGCTTTTACACCACGAACTTACTCAAGCATCAGGCGTATTTATGACTTCGCACAAACCCACCGTTTTAATCACCGGCGCCACCGGCCAGATCGGCGGCGACACCCTGCGCAACCTGCTGGCTGACAAGACCATTACCCTGGTCGCGGCCGTGCGCTCCCACGCCAAGGCCCAGCCATTTACTGCACAGGGCATTCGCACCGTGATCATGGATTTCGACCAGGAACACACCCTGGCCCCGGCGCTGGAGGGTATCGACCGCGCCCTACTGGTCACCGGCTACACCGTGGACATGCTGCGCCAGAGCAAGGCATTCATCGACCAGGCGAAAAAATCCGGCGTGCAGCATTTGGTGCATCTGGGTGCCTGCGGGCGGGACGACACCACCATCGGCCACTGGGCCTGGCACCAGTTTGTAGAACGTTATATCGAGTGGTCCGGTTTCTCGTTTACCCATTTGCGTCCCGAGTGCTTTATGCAAAACCTGCTCAGCTACGATGGCACCCGCGCAGTCATCAACGGAGTGATCGAGCAGTACACCGGTGATACGCGGTTCAGCTGGGTTGACGGCGAAGATGTGGCCCGGGTGGCCGCACAAGCTTTGTTGCACCCGCAAAAGCATGCAGGTCAGACCTATCGACTGGGCTACGACGTACAGTCCTATGGCGATATCGCCGCGATCATGACCCGCCTGCTGGGCCAGCCATTTCGTTATGACGCACAGTCACCGGACGTATTTGTGCAGAACATGCGCGCGGCAGGTGCAGAAATGGCTTATATGACCTGCGTACAGGACAATTTCACGCGCATGGCCGCCGGGCAAATTCCCGGGGTTGAAGAAACCTTCGACAATTTCAGCCAGATCACCGGGCGCCAGCCGGTGCGCTGGGAAGACTTCGTGCAAAAGCACCGCAAGGTGTTTGCCTATTGATTCATCCCTGTCGCCGCTGCCACAGGCTGCGATGGGGCGCGCAGCCTGCGGCAGCGGCTACAGGTCAGCTGTGCAAGGCAAACGGTGTCACGCCAGTTGCTCGCGCATCGCCATTTCCACCCCGCGAATCTCGGCCAGGCCTTTGAGGCGACCGATCAGCGAATAACCCGGGTTGCTCTTGCGGTGCTGGTCATCGAGCAACTGGTGACCGTGGTCCGGGCGCAGCGGCAAGCGCGGGCCGCCCTCACGTTCACGGCGCAGATCCTCGGCCACCAGTGCACCGATCACCCCGACCATGTCCACATCACCTCCCAGGTGATGGGCTTCGTGGAAGCTGCGCGGATCGGCCTCGCGGCGGGTCGAGCGCAGGTGGGTGAAGTAGATGAAGGGCGCAAACTGTTTGGCCATCGCCACCAGATCATTGTCTTCACGCACGCCATAAGACCCGGTGCAAAAAGTCAGGCCATTGGCCGGGCTTGGCGCGGCATCCAGCAACCATTGCGCATCTGCGGCAGTCGACAGGATACGCGGCAGGCCCAGCAACGCCCGCGGCGGATCGTCCGGGTGGATGGCCATGCGCACACCCACTTCCTCTGCGACCGGAATCACTTCACGCAAGAAATGCCCCAGGTGCTCACGCAACTTCGCCTCGTCGATCTCGGCGTAGGTGCGCAGCAAGGCGCGGAAATCTTCCAGGCTGTAGTGCTCTTCTGCGCCAGGCAGACCGGCAATCAGCGTGTTGACCAGGCTGGTATTTTGCTCGGGGGTCAGCTTTTCAAAGTAGGCCCTGGCTTGCGCGATATCCTCGGCACTGTACTCGGCCTGCGCCTCCGGGCGCTGGAGGATAAACAGGTCAAATGCGGCAAAGGCGGTCTGGTCAAAACGCAGGGCCCAGCCACCGTCATCCATCTCCCAAGCCAGGTCGGTGCGGGTCCAGTCCAGCACCGGCATAAAGTTGTAGCAGACGATATCGATGCCGCAACTCGCCAGATTGCGCACGCTTTGCTGATAGTTGGCGATGTACTCGTCACGGCGACCACAGCCGCGCTTGATGTCTTCGTGCACCGGGATGCTTTCCACCACCGACCAGGTCAGGCCAGCGTCTTCGATCATCTGCTTGCGTGCCGCAATCGCTGCCACCGGCCATACCTGGCCATTGGGGATGTCGTGCAAGGCAGTGACAATCCCGGTGGCTCCGGTCTGGCGCACATCTGCCAGTGAAATCGGATCCTGGGGGCCAAACCAGCGCCAAGTCTGTTCCATGTCTATCTCCCTTCTTGTTAGTTATGTGCTGCAAAAGTTTTTAGCTGAGCCGTCATACCGGCCTGCTCAATGGCGCTGTAAGCGCGCTGCACCGCATCGCGAAAGGCCGGCCGCGCCGACAGCGTGAGCGGGAATACCTGCTCCAGATCGAGAAAGGCATCGACGCGCTGTGCCCCGTCAAGGCTGCCCGCCAGATCGGCAAACGTGGCGCTTAGCGGATCATCGACCACATGGGCTTCACGGCCCGGCAAAGGCCGGGTGCAGTAGTGAATCCAGGCTGCAACCCCCAGCGCGATACAGTCAACGTCGCGCCCCGCTTCAAGCAGTGCCTGTGCACCCTGGAGCCAGCGCTGCGGCAGTTTTTGCGAACCATCCATGGCGATCTGGCGCAACCGGTGTTGCAGGCTGTCATTGGCAAACCGCGCGCACAGGTCACGGCCATAACTCGTTACGTCGATCTGCGCCGGCATATCCAGCGTCGGTGCGGCCTCTTGGGCCATATAGCGCTGGATAAACAACAGCAAATCAGGATCGCTGATGGCCTCGAATACTGTCTCGTGGCCCGCCAGCAAACCGATATAGGCCAGCAGCGAATGGCTGCCGTTGAGCATGCGCAGCTTCATGGTCTCGAACGGCCGTACATCCGCGACCATCTGCACGCCGTCCAGCTCCCAGTCCGGGCGCCCCTGGGGGAAGTGATCCTCGATCACCCACTGGCTGAAGCTTTCACACACCACTGCCGCGGGGTCCTGGCAGCCAAGCTGCTGCAGGTCGCTGAACGCCTGCGCATCCATGGCCGGAACAATGCGGTCGACCATGCAACCGGGGAATGCCACGTGCTGCCCGATCCAAAGCGCCAGCTCACTGCCTTTAACCGCCAACCCCATGACCGCCTGACGGGTGCGCTGGCCGTTGTCCGGCATGTTGTCGCAGCACAGCACGGTAAAGGCCGGGACACCCGCCTGGAACCGGCGGCGCAGGGCCTCCAGCACAATCCCCGGTGCCGTACGTGGTGCTTGCGGGTGGGCAAGGTCGTGGATAACGCCCGGGTCTTGCAGGCGTAACTGGCCAGTGGCCGGACTCAGGCAATAACCTTTTTCGGTAACCGTCAGGGTCACAATCCGTGTCTGCGGATCGGCCATGCGCTGCAACAGCTGCTCCAGTTCCGCGCCGCCATCACCGGCGTACAGGGCCTCACGCAATACCGTGATCTCGCGCAACGTCACCTGCTCGCGGTCACGATACTCGGCCACCGAGTAACGGCATTGCTGCTCGCGCAACTGCTCTACCAGGGTCCGGTTGGAACGCAGGTTGGCGCTGCACAACCCCCACGGACCCTCACCGTGACGGTTGTGATGGCGTTGCAGATAGACCGCCTGGTGAGCACGATGAAACGCCCCCAGGCCCAGATGCACGATCCCGATTTCAGCTGCTGCGGCCACTGCGGGTACTGGTTGAATCACAGGCATCGACAGGCTCCTCAAGGATGGCTCAGGGCGGCAGCCGGCAAGACGCTGCCTGCTGGTGGTACGGCTTCATCGATCACCGGCAGTGGTTTGACATAGCGCGCTACACATACTGCACCGATGATGGTCAGCACACCGGCCAACAGGAAGGCGCTGGTGAACGAACCAGTGAACTGCACCAGGAAGCCGGTCAGGGTCGGACCGATAATGCCCGAGGTGTTGGCCAGAAAATGCATGAAGCCACTGACTCCGCCGACGCGGGCAGCAGGTACCGTGTCCTGGATGATTGCCCAGTAAATGGCACCGGTGAGGTACAGAAAGAACACCGCCAGGGCCACCAGAATCACGGCCGGGTACAGGGTGGTGACGAGCCCGGCAAGGCCGATGCACACGGCACAGGCCAGCAGACAGGTCACCAGTACCACTTTGCGTGAAAACATCATCCGCCCGGTTTTCTTGAACACGAAGTCGGAAATGAAACCGCCCAGTGCCAAACCGAGGAAGCCCAGCAACCATGGAATGACCGTGGCGATACTCATCTCTTTAACGTTGAGGCCGTGGGCCATCGTCAGGTAGCTGGGGAACCAGGTCAGAAAGAAGAACAGTGTGTAGTTGTACGAAAAGAACGCCAGCGAGGTGAACAGCACGGTCGGCTGCTTGAGGTAGTAACGCAGCGGGTGCACCGGCTGCGCCGCCATCTCGCTCTGGCCTTCGCCTTGCGCAATCTCTTCGGCAACCTTGCCGGTGGGCTTGTCCTTGACGAATTTGTACCAGACCGCCGCCCACACCAGGCCAATCAGCATGATGATGATGAACGACACCTTCCAGCCGTAGCTGATGGCGATAAAGCCCACTACCGGCCCGGAAATCGCCCCCCCCAACGGGGTGCCGGACATGGAGGAACCCAGCGCCCGCGCCCGTTGCTTGGGGGTGTACCAGTTGTTGACCATCTTGCTGGTGGTCACGCTCAACGGGCCTTCACCCATGCCGAACAGGATGCGGATAAACACCAGCGACATAAAGCCGACGGTCAATACCGTCAGACCGCTGAACAACGACCACAGCACCATGGCCAGCAGCAGTGTGGTTTTCGCCCCGTAGCGGTCAGCGGCCCAGCCGCCGATAAAGTTGAATGCCGCATAGCCGACGAAAAAACTGCTGAAAATCATGCCCATCTCACCCGTGGTCAGACCGTAGTCTTTCTGGATGAAGGGGGCGGCCACAGACAATGCCGAGCGATCCAGGTAGTTAATAACGCCTGCCAGGAACAGCATGATGATGACTAAGGTACGACCTTGACCAAACATTGGAACCTCCCGCTTGTTTTTGTATTCGGTGAGGGTGCCCGCTGGGGGCACGTGTATCGGTTGAATCCTTGACGCCGAAAGCCGTAACGCCTGACCTGTAGCCGCCGGAAGCGCAGCGCGGCTGCGCTTCTGAACGGCTACAGGGCGCTGTTGAGTTGCACCAGCACCTTGCGGGTCTGCTCGGGGTGGTTTTCGATCAGGGCAATCGCTTCCGGCATTTCATCGAACTGGATGCGGTGGCTGATCATTTCCTGAACCTGCAACTTGCCGCTGGCAATCAGTTCAATCACCCGCGCGAACTTGCGGTTGTTGAGCCGCGATCCCACCAGGGTCAGTTCTTTCTTGATCATTTCCAGCTGCACCAGATCGGTGGGCGTGGTGCTGAAACCCAGCAGGCCGATACGGCCGGCCGGTGAGGCAATACGCACCATTTGCGGCATCAGCGCCGGGATGCAGGCAGCATCGACAATCAGTGGCACGCCTTCGCCATGGGTCAACTCGCGCATCGTCGCCTCGACATCCACCTCCTTGCCGTTGAGGGTGCGGCTGGCGCCCAGGGCGCGGGCGGTTTGCAGGCGCTCGTCAATCACGTCAGTCACGGTAATGTCGGTCAGCCCCAATGCCCGGGCCATTTGCACCAGGGTCAGGCCGATCACCCCGGCGCCGTAGATCAGCAGGCTGTCGCCGGGGTGCGGCTGCATGCGATCCAGCACGTTAAGGGCAATGGAGTACGGTTCCACCAGCGCGGCATGGCTCAGCGAAATAGTGTCCGGCAGGCGATAAACATTGCTCGCAGGCACGCAGACTTGCTCACTGAAACCACCGTCACGGTGCACACCGATCACTTGCAGTTGGGTGCACACATTGGGCCGATTGATGCGGCACGGGTAGCAGGTACCGCAGCTGATCACCGGGTCGATGCACACACGGTCGCCGACCTTGATCTGCGCAACGTCTGCACCCACTTCGCTGACCACTCCGGAAAACTCATGGCCGGTAATCCGAGGGAAGCGCACAAAGGCGTTTTGCCCGTGAATGATGTGCAGGTCCGAACCGCAGATTCCGGCATAGGCGACGTCGACCCTGACTTCACTGCGAGACAGTTGCGGGACATCGACCTGGGCCAGGCCGAATTCAAAGGGAGCTCTTACTTGAAACGCTTTCATCGGGTAACTCCTGCCAGGACATGACGCCCCGTTTTTTATAGTTATTAAACAGTCGAGCAATCAGCTTTAAGCGGTATTACCAGTGCCAGAGCGTGCCATCTTCCAGGCGGTTGACCGGCAGGCTGGCGCGCTTGTAGGGGTACCTGGCAGCCAGTTCTTCGTTGATGTCGACGCCATGGCCCGGGGTTTCACCCGGGGTGAAATGGCCGTCCTCAAAGCGATAGGCATGGGGGAAGACGTCATCAGTCAGCGGGTCGTGGGGCATGTGCTCCTGAATGCCGAAGTTGGGCACCCAGGTATCGAAATGCAGCGCCGCGCCCATGGTCACCGGCGACAGGTCGGTGGCGCCATGAAAGCCGGTGCGCACCTGGTACAACGCGGCAAAGTCGGCGATCCGCCGTACATGGGTAATACCGCCCGCGTGAACCAGGGTGGCGCGGATATAGTCGATCAGTTGTTCCTGAATCAGCTCGCGGCAGTCGTGAATCGAGTTGAACACTTCACCCACCGCCAGCGGGGTTGTGGTGTGCTGGCGGATAAGTCGAAATGCCTCCTGGTTTTCTGCCGGGGTGCAGTCTTCCAGCCAGAACAGGTTGAAAGGCTCCACAGCCTTGCCCAGGCGCCCTGCTTCGATCGGTGTCAGGCGGTGGTGAACGTCATGCAGGATGTGCAGGTCATCGCCAAAGCGCTCGCGCACGGCGGCAAACAGCTTGGGTACATGATTGAGGTACTTGGCGGTGTCCCAGACATGCTCTGCTGGCAGGTCGCTGTCGGCCGGTTCATAGCGTTCGCCACTGCGCTTGGCCACGCCATAGGTGGTGGCAATGCCCGGAATGCCGCATTGCACACGCACCGCCTTGTAGCCCAGTTCCACATGACGGGCCACTTCGGCCAGGCAGCCTTCGATGTCCTTGCCCGTGGCATGCCCGTACACCATTACCCGCTCGCGGCTTTTGCCGCCGAGCAGCTGGTACAGGGGCATGTTGGCTGCCTTGGCCTTGATGTCCCACAGTGCCACGTCAACGGCGGCAATGGCGGTCATGGTCACAGGGCCTCGACGCCAGTAGGCACCGCGGTAAAGGTACTGCCAGATGTCTTCGATACGTCGGGCATCACGTCCGATCAACGCGGGCAGCACGTGTTCTTCGAGATAGGCGACAACCGCCATTTCGCGGCCGTTCAAAGTCGCATCGCCAATGCCGTAGACCCCCTCGTCAGTGACGATTTTCAGGGTGATCAGGTTGCGACCCGGACAGGTGACAATCACGCGTGCTTCAACAATTTTCATCGGTTCAGGCCTCGGCGACAGAAGAAAATACAGGCATGTTCAGGCTTGGCATGGCCGCTGCGGGAATCAGCGCGCCGGGATGCTGCACCACTTCTGCGGCCAGCGTGTGCCCCCAGCGCGCAGCCTGTTGCGGCTCACCGCCTTGCAAGCGGCAGGCAAGGTACGCAGCACTGAAAGAGTCGCCTGCCGCCGTGGTATCGACGATCTGCCGTACCTGTTCGGCGGGCACCTCGAAACGCCCGGTCGGGCACTGGATAAGGCACGAAGCCGGGCCACGCTTGAGAGCCACTTCGCCCACACCAAACCGGGCATAGGCGCCAAACAGGGCTTCGGGATCGGCATAGCCGAACAACGCAGCATCGTCTTCCCAGGTGATCAGCGCCAGATCGGTCAGGCGCAGCATGTCGCTGTACGCCTTGCGTGCAGAAGACGCATCTGGCCACAGGTGTGGGCGGTAGTTGTTGTCAAAGACAATGCGCGTGCCGCTCTGGCGCGCTTGGCCCAGGGCCTGCATCAGGCGCTCGCGGCCGCCGGCGGTGAGGATCGCCAGGCTGATGCCGCTCAGGTACACATAGTCGTAGTCGGCCAGGGCGCGCAGTACGTCGTCGGCTTCTGGACCGTCGAAAACCCGTCGGGCGGCGGCTTCTCCGCGCCAGTAGGCAAAGCGGCGTTCACCCTGGTCATCGGTCTGGATGAAATACAAACCGGGCAGCGCGTCCTTGATCACTCGCACATGCTGATCGCCGACACCCTCATCACGCCAGAGCTGGCGCATGGCAACGCTGAAAGCGTCTGCGCCGATGGCGGTTACATAGTCGGCAACAATACCGTTGCCAGCACCCAGACGTGACAGATAGACCGCTGCATTGAGCGTATCGCCGCCAAAGGTCTGGCTGAAAAGCGCTCCTGGCAGACCGCGCATCTCAATCATGCACTCGCCCACCAGAGCGACTCGTCGAGGGTGGGGCAAATCGGCCTGTGGGCAATGCCCGAGGGTTACCGTCATCACTTCGCGCCTTGTTTTTATGGGTCGCTTGGCGTCGATACAGGCACGGATCGTGTCCTTGCATCGAGCTGATTATTATTTTCGGAACGGCGTTTCATTTCATTGCTTGAGGGCGAGTTTAATCAAAATCCCCGCACCGTCAAGAAAAATGAAACAGCGTTTCGTTTCCCTACGGTATATCCTTGTTTTTTTCATTTGCGTTGGAGCCTTCATGGACAACAGCACCACCCAGAACAATGAACTGGTCTCTGCAGTCGGCCGCACCATGGCCGTGCTTGAAGCGCTGGCCGAGCACCCGGAAGAGAGTGGCGTGTCCGAAATCGCGCAAAAACTGGATATGTCAAAAAGTACGGTCTATCGCTTTTTGCAGTCGCTCAAGGCCCGTGGTTATGTGGTTCAGGATGCTGAAGACCGCTACCGCCTGAGCGTGCGGTTGTTCGAACTGGGTGCCCAGGCCCTGCCCCATCTGGATATCGTGCGCGAAGCCGAGCCGGGGATGCGCCGGATCAACGAACTGACCGGGGAAACCGTGCACCTGGGCATCCTCGACGAAGGCAGCATCGTCTACGTGCACAAGATCGACTCCAAATACAACCTGCGCATGTATTCGCGTATCGGCCGTCGGGCGCCGCTGTACTGCACCGGCATCGGAAAGGTGCTGATGGCCTGGCTGAAAGAGGATGAGTTGCTGGCACATTTGCGCGAAGAGAGCTTCGAGCGGCGTACCGCCAACACCCTCACCAGCATCGACGAATACCTGCAGGAACTGGCTGTGGTACGCCAGCAGGGTTATGGCGAAGACCATGAAGAATTTGAAGACAACATGCGTTGTTTATCAGCCCCCATCCGCGACCGTTTCGGCCATGTGATTGGCGGCATGAGCGTATCCTTCCCGTGCTTTCGCTTTCGTGAGGAACTGAAACAGGACTACGTCAAACAACTGATGGAAGCCTCGCAGCAGGTTTCAAGTCAGTTGGGCTGGCATTCATAGGAGAGGATTGCTATGGCGCAAGCCACCTCAGCCACACGGCTGTAACTTGAGCCTCAAGAACGAATTATCAACTTGAGCATTCAAAGCAAGCTCAAATTAGAGTGCTGTCAGGCCTGATCGCCTTTATCAGGCCTAGCCGCTTGCACGGTCAACTTACTAGACACTTGTGTTGAGGCTGTGTTTGGCAACAATAACAAACCATGTGATTCCACTCTCGCTGGCTGCACAAGCAGTCGAACAATATTACTCGCCAGCCTTGCGTTTACATTCATCGCATTGGTCCAAAAATGCGTACCTGACGTTAGAGCTCCCAAGGCATAAACACCTGGTAGCAGCGCCCCCGTGCACGTACGAAGCTCATTGGTATGGAAATTTACATCTATCCCACCAAAAGGATGAGCAGCAGCAAGACCAGAATCGAGCATCTGCCTGACGAGGGCTGATGAACAACGGGTTACATCGGTCGTAAACACAGCACTGTTAATAAGTACATCACTGTAAATAGTGGCCCTGAAACTTCGCCTAGGGTCGTTGATGCAGGTTGCAAATTGTGAGGAAGACCTGTCACGCCATGTACGTCTTACGCCACCAAAAACTGTAAGCTGATCATTGTGAATAAGCGTTTGAAGCTTTATTGCATTTTGCATGGGAAATGAAACTCGATACGCTAACCACTGACTCTTGAACTCAGCTTCGAAGCGCGCCTTATCAACATCATCAAGGTAATGCCAGATTAAATCGATACTTTCATTGAGGCTATACAGTACCGATTGCCACACGCGCTCCTGGCCTTTGGCATCACGAACTTCAATATCCAAATAGTGATGCGGACCGGCGTCCTTATGCAAAATACTGTCTATATCTACTTTAAAACCCTGAAGCTGAAAAACCTCATCAACAAGTAATTGATAAACCTGCGCCAAGGACAAATGATAGTGACTGCGCTTAATCAGCGCCCTTATATTTTCACGTGTAAACGTTCTGGAAGAACATCGTGCACTTTGGTTACCGCGGACACTCGGCAACCTCCCGCCTCTGGACGCCATTATAAGCTTCCCTTGATGCCCAGCGTCTGCAAGAGCTACCACGGCATCAATAGCACTCAAACCAGAGCCCAAAACACAAACAGACTGTAAATCATGAACATTCTTCACCAACGTAGAGCATGGATAAGGCGAGGTGAAAAAACCGGGTTCCAGAAGCAGATGTTTCCAATCTGAAGACTGAAGATTACCCAGTGCCAATACAACATTATCGGCAAAAAAACGCTCATCACATGTCCGCAGCAAATAGCCCGAGTTCATAACCACCATGCCAGTCACCATTGACCGAACATGATGCACAGGTATCCCAAGAGCGTGCAGAGCTTGCTTTGCGTCCTGAAAAATATTCTCCAAATAGAGACCAAATAGCCCTCTCGGTAAAAAAACCTCATCAGAAATAACAACCTGAGGAAAAAATGCTTCCCATTTATCCTCATTGGCCCTTAACCATTTTATGAAATGGTCAGGCTTTGAGTGAATGGGGGACATAGCAGCCGCCCTTGTATTCAATAAGTTGGACGGGCCATCAAGCTGATAGGCAAGCCCAGCGCCGATTCTCGAACAAGGTTCAAATATGTGAACGCAGCCAATATCGCAACCTCCCGCGCCAATGATCTCATCAACCAACTGACACACGACAGAGACACTAACAGACCCACCACCAACGATTGCCAATATTTTTTTATCATCATTAACAAACATAACTCACTCACTTTATCTACCCATTCGCACAGACGATAAAGATCAGCCACACGGTAACGCCCACTCGCTTAAAATATTTCAAACCACGTTCATAACGGAAGATCGCGTAATCGGTCCGGGGCCAAAAACAATCTCTGGCATCACCCTGAGTGTGCGACTGACAACGACGGGGACATCCATGTACGGCATTATATCCCTAAAAAAAATACAGCCGGGCGCAAGTTCAATCATTTCAAAATAGCACTTACGAATTTTAAATACGGCGCGCTCTGTAATCAACAAGGGTGTACGACAACGAACAGCCCCTCCTGGGTCATAACACACATGACTCACCGCAGTAACAAACTTCCTCGCCCTTCCTTCTCTTACAACCTCAAACCCTCTATCATCATCGTAAGAGACCTTCAGCCCAGACGCTGTAAACGTTCCACAAAACACCAAATTCTGCGCCGCTTTTGATATATTTATAAACCCACCTACCCCGTTGATCCTTTCGCCAAATCCACACACATCAACTCTGCCCTGCCGGTCTATTTTCCCGAAACCAAGAAAAGCAATATCAATGCCGCCGCCATTGTAAAAGTCAAACAGCTGCGCTTGATTTAAAAAAGCCTGCGGTGACTCAGTTGCACCAAATGATCGCCCTCCAGCGGGATAACCGCCAATGGCACCAGACTCAACAGTTAGGACAACCCCATTACTCTCGCACTTTCCACGCCTGACTTCTTGTGCAATACCTTCAGGAACACCGATACCGAGATTAATAACGAGTGGCGTCGAGCGTTTGAGTGATTCCGCATACATCAACAGCTCAAAAAACGCACGCCGAACAATAATGTTTTTGGCTTTATTTTCAAGCTCAGCTTTAAATCCCTTAATTTCAGATTGGCGACAACAGTAAGCCACATTAAAAAACTCACCATACGTCTGCCAATGCTGAGCACTTTCAGACACAACAACAAAATCGACAAAAATACCGGGAATAACAACTAATCGCGAATCCACCTCACTGTCATCAACAATCCTTTCCACCTGAAAGATGACAATACCACATGATTTCTTGGCCGCCTGAGCTTGCGCAAGAACGTCATATTTTCCTGCTTCCTTTTCCATAGTTATATTACCTGCAGCGTCCGATTTTGTCCCCCTCAGCAGGGCACAATGAATAGGCATCGCTTTATACAACAAGTATTCTTTTCCATTAATATCGAGCACATCAATCAGTTTACGATTGGAGATACTATTTAACCGCCCACCTCCAAACCGAGGTTCCACGAAAGTGCTCAACCCTACCGTAGTTATTACACCCGGCAGCCCACCGGCTATTGCTCTATACAGATGGCTGATGACACCTTGCGGCCAGTTATAGGCCTCAATTTCGTTTCTCCTGACCATCTCACCAATGCGTGGCGCAAGAGCCCAAAAACCACCGATGAGGTTGGAAATCAGTCCTTTGTGTGCAAGACGATTGAGACCTCTTTTTTCTTGATCCCCAACGCCAGATGAGAAAATCACACTAAGTGACATTGGGCTTCCGTGATTGATGAATCGCCGTTCAAGTGCACAAATTAGTGCCTCGGGAGCCCCGCAATGCCCAAAACCTCCAATGGTTAGAACCCAACCATCTCTTATCAATCCGGCCACTTGATCTGCAGTTGCAATGTTCATATAAGGTCACTCAGCAACTGCACTGGTTGCTCCCAAATGACAAGAAAGACACAACCCAGCTTTGAGGACAGTGCGTGGATGCTACCCGCTGGACAGATTTCCAATGTACCTGCAGAGTGACATCCCGAGTCATTACTCAGTTCGCCTTCTAACACCAGAATCAACTCTGTCCCCGTATGAAGGTGGGCCGGAGCAAACGCCCCTGGAGCGTAACGCAATATAGCTGCACAAGGCCCAACACCATTATCTCTATCGTCATAGAGCCGAGAAATTTCCACGTGCTTACGCCCGTCATATGAGTAAGGCTCCCACCGCAAGTTCTGATCGCGCCACCGCTTGTCAAACAGCCGATAAATAACGGACCCAACACGACCCTTATTGACAACCATATAAAATCTCCAAGCATTAAACTGCCATTTATCAAACACACCCCTACAACAACCTTCATTTACCTGAAGATTGCGCCGCAAGATAAACACCGACCGCAGACAGGATAAAACCTGACAACTGCAACCCGCTAAGTCCCTCTCCAAGCACCAGAAAGCCCATGACAGCGGTCGTCGAAGGAATCAAATAAAACAAGCTGGCCACCTTTGACGCCTCACCACGGCGCATCATCAAAAAAAGAACACTCACAGCACCAATTGAATTAACCAGACTCAGCCAGCCAGTTGCAATTAGCACCGTTGCATTCCAAGAGACCTCAAAGTGTTCATAAAAAAACGCCAACGGAGCAACAACCACACTCGCGACAGCAAGCTGGATGCATCCTCCCGTACGCAAATCAACATGCGTGACAAATTTCTTCTGATAGATAGCGCCTGCACTGATCCCAAAAAGTGCAAACACTACAGCCAGACATCCTTCCCAGCTAAACTGCCCGAGGCCTATCTTGTCGAGCATAACTACAACAACACCGGAGAATCCCACAATAAGCCCTGAGACCTGTTTTTTAGTGACTCGCTCGCCAAACAGAACTACAGCTCCCAGCGCGGTCAGTATTGGCATCAAGCCAACAATTAGCGCAGAGATACCCGCTGAAACGCCAAGACTCAAGCCAACATAGAGCCCTGAAAATTGAAGTGCTTGTACGAGTATTCCCACAATACACAGATGCATATATATTGCAGGAGATTTCGGCCATGCAGCACGCGCAACAAGAGCCACGATAAAAAGCACCACAGCTGCACTTGAAAACCTCATAAAAATCAATGCAAAAGGACCCGCAAATGGCAATGCAACTTTGCCTGCCACATAACCTGAACTCCACATTAAAATGAATACAGTCGGCCACCCTAAACGGTGATAAGCTTTGTCAGTCGCAGGCACTGCATTAGTCATCGTACAGGTTCCTTTCTATAGCCAGCTTTATTCAGAAACAACATGCGGACATAGTGACTTGAATACCAGTCCGCCAATAGACCTCATTAGATCAACAGTAAGTTGA
Organism: Pseudomonas sp. TWR1-1-3; assembly: GCF_049896805.1. NCBI lineage: Bacteria > Pseudomonadati > Pseudomonadota > Gammaproteobacteria > Pseudomonadales > Pseudomonadaceae > Pseudomonas > Pseudomonas sp. TWR1-1-3. Next base: position 670,815 of record NZ_JAFCUZ010000002.1, read on the forward strand.
CAGGAGTGCAACGATGACCTCTTCAAGAGGTATTAATACGGCTCGTTGGATGTTGACGTTTGCGAAGATTGTTGAGTGCGGAAGCATTTCGAAAGCCTCCCGAGCACTGGCTCAAGATAAAGCTGTCACCAGCCGGCAATTACGCGATCTGGAAGACAGCATGGGCATTCGGCTATTGAATCGTAATACGCGACACCTCAGCCTGACTGACATGGGGGCAGTAATTCACGAGCGCGCAGTAAAAATAGCTCAGGAACTTGAGGGTCTACGTGCAGATGCAGAACTATTTACAGGGCTGCCATCAGGCGTATTGAAAATCAGTACCTCTGTTGCTTTCGGTAGGTTGTATGTCCTGCCAATGCTGGTTAATTTCACGAAAAATCATCCTCTTATTTCAATCGAACTCTGTTTGCTGGATCGGCATGTCAACCTGATAGAGGAAGGTTACGACCTGCTCCTCCGACTTTGTAATGAGCCTCCTGCCAACCTCTCTGCAAAATTCATTTGCCGCCTTACCTATGAGCTTGTAGCAACGGCTGACTTATTGAATACAGGTCATCCCGTCAGGCACCCTGAAGACTTGGTGCGCTACAATTGTCTTTTTTACGGTTTCCATAACAGGAAGACGACATGGAACTTGATCAGAAACGGTGTGCATTACCCAGTTGATGTCTGCAACTCATTTTCAGTCAACAATAGCGAGGCCTTGCGAGACCTGGTTTTGAGCGGAGCTGGCATTGCCTTGCTGCCAACTTTTGCGGTCGCAAAAGATCTTGCATGCAAAACCCTGGAGCGTGTTTTGCCCGATTACACAATCACTGGCTCGACAGGCAATTCCTTGTATTTGATCCATATGCCCGGTCGCTACTTGCCCGTAAAAACGCGTACATTCATTGATTTCCTGAAAGGCCAATGGGCGCCGCTTCCGCCTTGGGAATCGGCTACTCCTTGACCCCAAAATCAACCCAGCACGCATTACAGCCCCATCTTGTTAACGCGAATACAACCCAACTGCAATAAACACCTTGAATGCGATAAACTGCCCGCCGTTTAAAAAACGGCAAGGACTCCACCGGTTAGCCTCTCGCACAAGGATCGTCATGTTCAAACCCTCTTTCCCCCTCGCCCTGACAGCGGTGCTGCTTGCAGGTTGCCAGTCAGCGACCATTGACCCCGATAGCCCGCCCAAGCTCACCCAAGCCCAGGAAAAGGAGCAGGCGGTACAACGCGGTGTGTATGAAAAACTGATCAGCAGTGTGCTCGCCCGTGAGGGCGACCTGGCTAATGCCCAAGGGCGCGATGGCAGTTTCAATCTGATGCTGACCCTCGATGACAAGAACCGCATCATTGGCTGCGGCACTCAACCCAACAAGAAAGTGGATGCCAGGGTTTACCCCTACAATCGCAAGCTGGCCCTGGACCTGCGGTCGATCTGCTGGACAGCGGTGTTCCCCGAGCTGCCCTCGTCACTGATCGACCCCAAGAGCAAGACGGCAAGTGTCGTGGCGCCGGTTCTGGTGTATCCATTGGTTGGGCTTTCCCCCGAGACCCGGGCACGGCGCGATGCGGCCTTGCAGGACAAGGCGCAAAACGACTTTTTGTTCAAGCAACTGCTCGCGCCGATGCCCATCGACAGCATTGGTGTCGCCACGCTGATGATGATGACTGACAGCACCGGCCAGGTGCGCGAATGTACCGCCAGCCTTGATCCGCACGCCATGCGCCCTTCTGAGTTCAGGCAGGACGATGGGTTGCTTGCAGGACTGGTTCAGCGCTGCAAGCAACTGGACTTGAGCGCCATGCCGGGCTTTGTGCCCAACACCCAGGGCATGAGCAGCGCTTTTTATCGCGTCGAGTACACGCCTTGGAAAGCCGGGCTCAAGCCCGCTCAATCGCAAAGTTGTTCCACGACTGGCTCACAGGCATCAACTCAAGGCTGTTGATATTGATGTGCGCCGGCTGGTTGAGAATCCAGAAAATCGTTTCGGCTATGTCCGCAGGCTGAATCGCCTGGGCTCCGGCGTAGACCGAATCATATTTGGCCTTGTCCCCGGCAAAGCGCACCAGCGAAAACTCGCTCTCGCACAGGCCAGGTTCAAGGTTGGTGACGCGCACGCCGGTACCCTGCAGGTCACAGCGCAGGTTCAATGAGAACTGCCGCACAAAGGCTTTGCTCGCGCCATACACATGACTGCCAGGGTACGGCCAGTTACCGGCAATAGACCCCAGATTGACGATGCCTGCCCCGGCACCGTGAGCGATCAACCGTGGCAGCAGCAAGCGTGTGCTGTACAGCAGGCCCTTGATATTGGTGTCGACCATGGTCTCCCAGTCATCCAGCGAGCACTCGGGGGCTGGCGCGGTGCCTAATGCCAGCCCGGCATTATTGATCAGCCCGCGTAAACTGCTGAATTCCGCAGGCAGATGTTCAATGGCCTGCTCCATCGCGACACGGTCACGCACGTCCACCACCAGCGGCAAGATTCTGGCTTGCGCACACAGCTCGTCAGCCAGTGCATGCAGGCGCTCGGCCCGGCGACCGGTAAGCACCAGCGACCAGCCTGCAGCAGCAAAACGGCGGGCACAGGCTTCGCCAAAACCGGACGTGGCACCCGTAATAAAAACAGTCGGCATCATAGACAGCTCCTTGGGATCGATCAGGACCACGACCGGCCCAGCAGACCAACGCCTGCCAGCACCAGCAATAGCCATTGGGTAAAACGGGCGGCCTGTTCGGCCTGGATACGCGCGAACAATTGTTGCCCCAGCCACAGCCCCAACAGCAGCGCAGGCAGCATCAGCAATGCCTGCCGGCCTGTGCCGGGGGGGATGGCCAAAGCCACCGCAAGCCCGGCCAGCGCGGCAAGATCGACGGCAAAAAAGAACATGATCAGCGTCGCTCGCAACGCCCGGGCCCGCAGCCCGCAATGGCTGAGCCACGCCACTACCAGCGGCCCGCCAATACTGAATGCGGCGATCAACGCCCCGCTGCTGCCCCCCACCAGCCAGGCACCGACGCGACCCTCGCCCATCGGCAGGCGAATACGCGCCAGACCCAGAATCGCCAGTAGCCCCACCAACAGGTAGACCCCCACTGTCAGCCCACCGCTGTCGATACCCGTCAGCAACCAGATACCGCACGGCACTCCACACGCGGCCGCCAGCAGCAGGCGTTTGAGCAGCGGGTAATGCGCCTCGCGCCAGGCACTGCGCAACAGCATCACGCTGGACGCCACTTCCAGAATCAGCACCAGCGGCACCGCCTGTTGCAGCGACCCGAGCATCGCCAGCCCGACCACGGCAATGGCCGCAAAACCAAACCCCGTGAGCCCGCGCACCACAGCCGCCACCAGTACGCACAGCGCACTCAGGGCCCAACTTGCTTCAGGGTTCATACGCTGCTCCAGGGTGCTCAATGGCGCCACTGTAGTCAGCCGCGCGCCCCGGGGCTTAGATCCAGTCGGGGCTTTCGATGGGGCCAGAACTGGCCCTATCGAAAACCCCATCTGGATCTAAGGATTGCCCCCGGCCGTGACTAGTCTGCGAGCAACTGGCCGCACCGGACCGACCCTCAGGAGTGACATGCATGGCGACGAATCTGAACCACCAATGGATGCCTTTTACCGACAACCGTGAGTTTCACCGCGCACCGCAGTTGTTCGTCCGCGCCGAGGGCGTTCGTTACTGGAATGCCGAGGGCCGCGAACTGCTCGATGGCAGCTCCGGGTTGTTTTGCAGCGCTGCCGGCCATGGCCGTACCGAGATCGCCGAGGCGGTGTGCAAGCAATTGCTGACCCTGGATTTCACCCCGCACTTTCAACGGGCTTCGCCGTTGTCTTTCGAGCTGGCGGAACGCTTGAGCGACTTGTTGCCTGCTGGCCTGAACAAACTGTTTTTCACCAACTCCGGCTCCGAGTCGGTGGACAGCGCGATGAAAATTGCCCTGGCCTATCACCGTGCCCGCGGCGAAGCCCAGCGCACCCGGTTTGTGTCCCGCGAGTGGGCTTATCACGGCGTCAACTTTGGCGGCGTGGCCCTGTCGGGGATGATGCGCAACCGCCAGGCCTTCGCCACCGGCGGCCTGCCCCACGTCAGCCATATGCGTCACACCTGGCAAGAGGACCAGCGCTTTCAGTTGGGCGAACCGCAGCAGGGCGCCGACCTGGCCAGCGACCTGGAGCGGATCATCGCCATGCATGGCGGCGACAGCATTGCTGCCTGCTTTGTGGAGCCGATTGCCGGCTCCATCGGCGTGTATGTGCCGCCTGTGGGCTACCTCAAGCGCCTGCGCGACATTTGTGACAAACATGGGATTTTGCTGGTGTTCGATGAAGTCATCACAGGTTTTGGCCGCACCGGCCAGGCGTTTGCAGCACAGAGCTTTGAGGTGAAGCCGGACCTCATCACCCTGGCCAAGGCCCTGACCAATGGCGCAATCCCGATGGGTGCCGTGGCGGTGGACGAGGCGATTTACGACACAGTGATCAATGCCAGCAAAGGTGGCGGCCCGGAGCTGTTCCACGGTTATACCTACTCCGGGCACCCGGTGGCCTGTGCGGCAGCGCTGGCTTCGCTGGATATTTACCGGGATGAGGATTTGTTTGCCAAGGGCGCGCAACTGGCGCCGTATTTTCTGGAGTCCTTGAGCGGTTTGAGGGGGTTGGCACAGGTCAGTGATTTGCGCGGGTATGGGTTGCTCAGCGGAATACAGCTGACGCCGGGGGATGCGCCGGGAGCCAAAGGTGCGCGGGTGCAGAGGGCGCTGTATGACGCCGGGCTGCATGTTAAAACGACCGGGGATGCGATTATTTTTGCCCCGGCGCTGGTGACTGGCCGGGCGGATTTGGATGCGATGTTTGAAGTGTTGAGAGAGACGTTGGGGCGGGAGGTTTTGTAAGGCTAAAGCAAGTCCCTCACCCTAGCCCTCTCCCAGAGGGAGAGGGGACTAAAAGCAAAGGCAGAACTGACCGCACGCGGCTGCGAGATCACCCCCCATCAAGCGCCCTCTCCCTCTGGGAGAGGGCTGGGGTGAGGGGCTTTCAGCTCGCGCCACGCTTCACCCAGCGCCGCAATCCCCGGCTCGATCAGATCTTCGGCAATCGCCCCGAAGCCCAGCCGAAAGCAGTTGAGCGGCCGCTGCTCGCTCAAGTAATGAATATCCCCCGGTTCAATCAACACACCACGCCTGGCCACCAGCCGCTGCAACACCCAGGCATCCACATCCGGCGGGCAACTGACCCACAGCGACGAGCCCCCCGCCATGCCGCTGGCATTGAGTTGCGGCAAATGCTCGGCCATGGCCCGGCTGATCACTCGCCACTTGCGCGCCAGCCGATCGCGCAACCGCCGGGCATGGGCATCGTAATGGCCCATCGATAAAAACAGCGCCAACGTACGCTGGTTGTTCGACGGCGGATGCCGGTAGATGTAACGGCGCAGCGCCCGCAGTTCATGGATCAGCTCGGCATCCGCGGCAATAAATCCCAACCGTACCCCCGGCAGCAGGCTTTTGGTCAAGCTGCCCAGATAGATCACCCGTCCACTGTCATCAAAACTCTTCAAAGCCGGATGGTTGCTGCCCAAAAAATTCTGTTCGTTTTCGTAATCGTCCTCAATGATCAACAAGTCATTTTCACGGGCACTGGCCATCAGCTCCAGGCGTCGGTACAGCGGCATGGTCACGCCAGTGGGCGACTGATGGCTGGGCGTGCAAAACACCATCTCGCAGTCGGCCAGTTGCTCATTGACCACCAGCCCCTGGCGATCAATGCGCAGCGGTTTCAACGCGCAGCCACTCAGACTGAAAATATTGCGCGCGTCCACATAGCCCGGATCCTCCAGCCCCATCACCAGCCCCGGGCGGCCCAGCAGCCTGGCGAGCATATACAGCGAATTCTGCGTGCCGATGGTGATCATCACTTCCTGCGTCGACACGCTGATCCCGCGTTTGGGCAACACACGCTGGACAATCTGTTCGACCAACAACGGATCGTCGAGCATCACTTGATCATCGACCCAACTGCGCATATGTGCGCCAGTGCTGGCGATGCGCGAACAGTCGCGCCAGCGGGCAGCGGTTTGCTCATCCGCCTCGACCTGACCATAGATGAACGGGTAGCGATACTCACGCCAGTTGCGCGGCTTGACGATGGCCCGCAACTGCGACGAACTGCTTTGCAGGCGCGCCTCCCAGTCCGGTGCATGGTCGGGGCGCTCGAAGATTTTTTGCGTGGCGGGTTTGAGGCTGACATTGAGCTGCTGGCGCAGGTACTTCTCGTTGATAAAGAAACCGCGCCGGTCCGATGGGATCAGATAACCATCCTGCACCAACTGCTCATACACCAGCACCACAGTATTACGCGACACGTTGAGCAGCTCACATAGCTTGCGCGATGACGGCATCGGCTCACCGGGCGGCATGGCACCGTCCAGAATCGCGCTGAGCAAGCTCTCGCGCAGTTGCTCCTGTAAGCCCCGGCCAGCTTCGAAGGGTCGAAAATAACGCTCCAACATGGTTCAAGCTCCTGGCCCGGCGCCCCGTCATGGCGCACCCGATGCGCTACAGCCCTTGCCACACAAGGCCTGCAACGACCTCTGGCACCACAGCTTGCAGCAACTGGATCTAAAGCAAGCGCCGAGCCAGCGCCTAAGATCGGGCTGACAAAAACACAGACATCCCCCAGCCCGGAGTCTCACCATGCTCAAGCCTCTGAACAAATGGATCCGTCGCACCGTCTTGTTGCCCCTTATCGCTCTGAGCCTGGTAGCCACTGCCCACGCTCAGACCGTGACCATCGGCGTGCAAAGCATGTTTGCGCCCTGGAAAGACGCCATCGCGCAAAAGCAGTTCGAGCAAGCCACCGGCTGGGATATCCAGTGGCGCAACTTCGACAGCGGCGGCGACGTGATGATGGCCATGGCCTCGGGCGATGTGCAGATCGGGGTCGCCGGCAGCAGCCCGATTGCCGCCGCCGTGAGCCGCGGTGTGGATGCGCAATTGTTCTGGATTCTGGACAACATTGCCGATGCCGAGGCGCTGGTGGTACGCAATGGCAGCGGTATCGTCGCGCCACAGGACCTGGCCGGCAAAACCCTCGCCGTACCCTTTGTCTCCACCACCCACTTTCACGCGTTGTTTGCCCTTGAGCAGTTCGGCCTGACCGGCAAGGTCAAGGTTATCAACCTGCAACCTTCGGATATCCCCGCAGCCTGGGAGCGCGGTGATATCGACGCGGCGTTTATCTGGGATCCGGCCCTGGGCCGTCTCAAGCAAAGCGGCCATGTGCTGTTGACCTCAGGCCAACTGACCGACTGGGGCAAGGCCACCTTCGACGGCCTGGTGGTAGATAAACAATTCGCTGCCGCCAACGGCCCCGGCATGCAGGCGTTCACCCAGGTGCTGCAAGACAGCACCGCGGGTTACGTCAAGGCGCCAAAATCCTGGACCGCCGACTCGCCGCAGGTCATCAACGTGGCCAAGCAGTCCGGGGCCAAACCTGAAGAAGTACCACCGGTGCTGGCGCTGTACCAGTTCCCGCTGGCCAGCGAACAGGCCGGCCCGACGTGGCTGGGCGGTGGCGCTGCCAAGGCACTGGCCGCCACCGCCGAGTTCTTGAAAGCTCAAAAGAAAATCCCGGCCTTGCTGCCTGACTACAGCGCGGCGATCAACCCGACGTTTGTGCAAAACGCCCAATAACCCGCTCCCATAGGGCATCAAGTTAATTGACGAGGAACACGCCATGCCCCTCAGCCTAAAAATTCATGATGTGTCGGTGCTCTACCCCGGGCAGCAAAAGGGTCAGCCGGTAAGGGCTCTGTCCGGGGTCAATCTGGACATTGCCGCCGGTGATTTTGTCGTCGCCCTGGGTGCTTCAGGGTGCGGCAAGACCACACTGCTCAACCTGATGGCCGGGTTTATCCAGCCCAGCAGCGGGGTAATTACCCTGGGCGACTATCACGGCCAGGTGCCCGAGCGCATCGACGGCGCCGAGCTGCGTGACCAGGTCACCGGCCCCGGCGCAGAACGCGGTGTGGTGTTCCAGAAACATGCGCTACTGCCGTGGCTGAATGTGATCGACAACGTGGCCTTCGGTCTCAAGTTGCGCGGTATCCCCAAGGTCGAACGCGAAGAACGTGCCCTGCATTTTTTGCAGTTGACCGGGTTAGCGGAGTTTCGCGATCACGCCACTTATCAGCTGTCGGGCGGCATGCAGCAACGTGTCGGGATTGCCCGCGCCCTGACCAATGACCCGAAGATGCTGCTGCTCGACGAGCCCCTCGGCGCACTGGACGCCCTGACCCGCGAACGCTTGCAGGAACTGATCCTGGAGATCTGGCAGCGCACGCAAAAGATGATGTTTTTTATCACCCATGACGTCGAAGAAGCGCTGTTTATGGCCACCCGACTGATCATCATGTCGCCACGCCCGGGGCGTATCACCCACGAGTTTTCGGTGGATTTCGGCCAGCGCTTTCTCAAGTGCCGCGACGCTCGCGCCGTAAAATCCAGTCCCGATTTCATCGCCCTGCGCGAGCAGATCCTGAGCATCATCCACGGTGACGAGGAGGCAGCGTAATGAGCCTTTTGGACGAAAAACAACGCAATGCCGTGCTGCGCACCCTCCATGAACTGCGCCGCGCCGCGCCGGCAAAGCCGGGCGAGCAATATGGCGCACCGGGCAACGGCTCCAGTATGGGGCTGAGCCTGGGCACGATTTGTGTCGTGTTCGCCTTGTGGTTTTTCGCCACCAATGGCGGTTGGATCAAGCCGCTGTTTTTGCCCTCGCCCCAGGCGGTATGGGCGCAGATCGTGGATGTCAGCCGCGACGGGTTTGCCGATGCCAGCTTGTGGACACATATCGGCTGGAGTGCCCTGCGGGTGTTTGGCGCGTTTGCGCTGGCGGTGCTGACGGCAATCCCGGTGGGTATTTTGATGGGCGTCAATCGGGTGGCCCGAGGCGTGTTCGACCCGCTGGTGGAGTTTTACCGCCCGCTGCCGCCGCTGGCGTATCTGCCGTTGGTGGTGATCTGGATGGGTATCGGTGAAGGCTCAAAAATCCTCCTGATCTACCTGGCGATGTTTGCCCCGCTGGCACTCAGTGCCCGCGCCGGGGTCAAGTCGGTGGCCATTGAGCAGATCCACGCGGCCTATTCGATGGGCGCCAGCCGCGGGCAAGTGCTCAGGCAGGTGATCATGCCTGCAGCCCTGCCGGAAATTCTGACCGGCATGCGCATCGCCATCGGCTTTGGCTGGACCACCCTGGTGGCCGCCGAAATGGTCGCGGCCACGGCCGGGCTGGGCTTTATGGTGCTGACGGCGTCCAAGTTCATGGCCACTGATGTGGTGATCATGGGCATTCTGGTGATCGGAGCGCTGGCCCTGCTGTTCGATCTGGGCATGCGCTGGCTGGAGCGCAAACTGGTGCCGTGGAAGGGCCGGGGATAAATGAAAACCCGTAGCCGGCCCAGTGGGAGCGAGCCTGCTCGCGAAGGGCGTTCGCGAGCAGGCTCGCTCCCACAGTTGCAGGTCTTAGCGCACCAATCCGCGCAACAGGGTCACGGTCTGCTCGCGCACAATGCCCATCAGCATGGCGTAACGCTCGGCCGTCAGTGTGTCCCAGCCCAGTGACTTCAGCGAGCTGGTGCGGGTCAGGTGAAACGGCAGTAACTGCCCGGTCAGGGTCATGGAGCGCAGGATGCATTCTTCATCACTGGCATCCGGGCCCATCAGCCGCGAAATGATTCCACTGGTCACGCCGATAATGCGCTGGCCTATACGCTGGCTGATCATTTCTTCACCGGCGCTGGGGCCCAGCCCCGCCTGCTCCCGCGCATAGAACTTGCGCCAGCTGTTGGTACGGTTGGACACCAGCATGAATTCGGCAATCTTGCTCTGGATGGCGCAGAAGGTGTCGATCAGTTGTTCGGTGTCCGGCCGCGTGCCCAGCAGCGCCTGGGCCGCTTCGATGGTCGGCGCCAGGTAATCCCAGATCCGCTCCACCATGTACTCGGTGCAGGCGCTATACACCCCTTCCTTGTTCTTGAAGTAGTAATTGAGCGCCGGTGCATTAACCCCCGCCAATTCGGCGATATCGCGGGTCGAAGCGCCCTCGTAGCCACGCTCGCCAAACAGGTTGAGGGCCGCTTCGATAATCCGCGCACTGGTTTCATCCCCACACGTATAGCCGCCTTCGCTGGCAGGTCGGCGCCGGTGAATCGTGGTCATGGGCTTCTCCTTGATCGATGAAGACGGGAGTGTGCCTGAATTTATATCGATTGACATAATTTTACCGATCGTAATAATTGTTACAACCGATAACAATTGAGAACACCATGACCGCACATCAGGCCCTAGACCCATCGATCAAGATCAGGCCCAAACGCCAGCCTGGTAAAACCCTGGCGCTGGGTGCTCTCGGCCTGGGCGCGCTGCTGGGTGCTGCCATATGGGGTGCACACTGGTGGAATGTGGGGCGTTTTATCGAAAGCACCAACGACGCCTACCTGCAGGCCGACAGCCTGAGCGTAGCCGCCAAGATCGCAGGCACGGTGAGCGAGGTGTATGTCAGCGACAACCAGACCGTCAGCGTCGGCCAGCCGCTGGTGCGCCTCGATGTGCGGACTTATCAGGCTGCGCGGGAAAAATCCGAAGCGGCCATTCGCGCAGCCGAGGCCGATATTGCCCGGGGCGAAGCCGAGCTTGAGCAGCAGGGCGCGTCCATTGCTCAGGTGCAGGCGCAGCTGGATGGTGAAAGCGCCAACGAGCAGTACGCCGCCGCACAGGTCAAACGCTACGCGCCCCTGGCCGAAAGTGGCGCCGAGACGCAGGAGCGCATGGCCGAGCTGCGCAACGCCCTGCGTCAGGCCAGCGCAAGGCGGGCTGCCCAGGCGGCGGCACTGAACGTTGCCCAGCGCCAATTGCACACCCAGCGCGCCGCCATTGAACAAGCCCGTGCACAACTGGCCAGCGCCCAGGCCAGCACCCGCCAAAGCAAGCTTGATGAACAGGACACCGTGGTTTACAGCTCCCTGGCCGGCCGCGTCGGCAGCCGCTCGGTGCGGGTGGGCCAATACCTGCAACCCGGAACGCGCCTGATGACCATAGTGCCCCTCGATGAGGTCTACCTGACCGCCAACTTCAAGGAAACCCAGATCGAGCGCATGCACCCCGGCCAGACCGTGGCGGTGCATATCGATGCCTGGCCGGGGATAAAATTTGAGGGTGTGGTTGAAAGCCTGTCGCCCGGTACCGGCTCACAGTTCGCCCTGCTGCCGTCCAACAACGCCACCGGCAACTTCACCAAGATCGTACAGCGGGTGCCGGTGCGCATTCGCCTGAACCCCTCTGCCGATAAAGGCATTGAGTGGATGCCGGGGCTGTCGGCCACTGTCGACGTCGACACCCATCGTGGCTAGTGCTGTTGCTGCATCCGCAGCGCTGCAACCGCCCCGGGCAAACGCCAGTACCAGCGACTGGATTGTGGTCTTTGCTGGCGCATTGGGCGCGTTGATGGCCACGCTGGACATCTCCATCACCAACGCCGCCCTGCCTCAGATTCAGGGCCAGATTGGCGCCTCTGGCACCGAAGGCACATGGATCTCGACCGGCTACCTGATGGCTGAAATTGTCATGATCCCGTTAACCGCCTGGTTGACACGGGTGTTCGGGCTGCGCAATTTCCTGATCGGCAACGCGATTCTGTTCAGTCTGTTTTCGATCCTGTGCGGCATTAGCGAAACCTTGCCGCAGATGGTCATTGGCCGGCTCGGCCAGGGCTTTGCCGGGGGGGGCCATGATTCCCACGGCGCAGGTGTTGGTGGCCACCCGCTTACCGCGCCATCAAATGCCCATCGGCATGACAATGTTCGGCCTGATCGTACTGCTCGGGCCACTGCTGGGCCCGGTATTGGGCGGCACCCTGACCGAAAATTTCAGCTGGCGCTGGTGTTTCTTTCTGAACATTCCGGTGTGCGCCTTGCTGCTGGTGATGCTCAGTCAGGGTCTGAAAAAAAGCCCGAGCAACTGGCAAGCGTTTATCAAGGCCGACTGGCTGGGGATTATCGGCCTGACCGTGGGCCTTAGCGCCATGACCGTGGTACTCGAAGAAGGCAATCGCGAGCGCTGGTTCGAGTCTTCGCACATCATCGGCCTGAGCCTGCTGGCGGTGTCCGGGATCGCCTTGCTGCTGATTGCCCAGAGGCTGTCGAAGACGCCGATTGTGCGTTTGAAACTCCTGCTCAATCCGCGCTTTGCCAGCGTGATCGCGATTGTATTTGTGGTGGGCTGCGGACTGTATTGCGTGGCCTTTGTACTGCCGCAATTTCTGAGCAATATTGCCGGTTTCAACGCTCAGCAATCCGGAGCGGTGATGCTGATGTCGGGTTTGCCGGCGTTTTTGATGATGCCTGTTTTGCCGCGCCTGCTTGGCCGCGTGGATACCCGCATCATGGTCATGCTTGGCCTCGGTTGCCTGGCCAGCAGTTGCCTGTTGGCCATGGGGCTGACCGCCGACAGCGTGGGCGAGAATTTCACTCGCACCCAACTGCTGCTGGGCCTGGGCCAGGTAATGGCGATGATGCCGCTCAATCAGGCCTCCATGAGCTGCGTGCCGGCCCACGAGGCGGGTGAGGCTGCGGGTATCTACAACATGGCGCGCAACCTCGGCGGCTCGGTGGGGCTGGCGCTGCTGGGGACGTTTATCGAACGGCGCAGCAGCTTCCATGACGCCACCTTGCGCGATGCCGTAAGCGTACAGTCGGTCGAAGCTCACACTCAGCTTGCAGCGTCCGCTCAGGGCTTTTTCGCTGATCACGGCGATCTCGCCCATGCCCAGCTCCAGGCACTGGGTCAACTGGCCGGGCAGATCCAGGTTCAGGCGCAAGTGCTGACCTACAGCGAAACCTTCTACGTGCTCGGCATCGCCTTGCTTTTGTGTCTGCCCCTCGCCCTCTTTCTAAAAAAACCGCCTGCCGGTACGCCATTGAACACAGGACACTGACCATGATCGCTTGCAAACCCTTGAGCCTGTTGGGTCCGTTGTTGCTGGTGGGCTGCACCTTGGGCCCGGACTATCACGCGGCACCCGACAGCCACCTGCAAGACAGGGACTTTGCCCGTCAGGTGGCTGGCACCCAGGCGCAAACAGCACAGGTTGCCGAATGGTGGCGCGACCTCAATGACCCGGTGCTCAACCAGTTGATCGACAGTGCACTGGGCCACAGCCCCGACCTGCAAGCGGCCGCCGCGCGGTTACGCCAGGCCCGCGCCGGACTGGCGGAAAAACGCAGCAACCAGATGCCCAAAAGCTCGGCCACGGCAGCGGCGCTTTACACCGGCTCGGGTGACAGCCAGACCGACGCCACCCACCTGTACCTGAGCGGTTTTGATGCCAGCTGGGAGCTGGATATTTTCGGCGCCAGCCGCCGCGCGGTAGAAGCAGCCAGTGCCGAAGCCGATGCCGTACAGGCGGATCTGGCCGACGCTCATGTGCAACTGGCCGCTGAAGTGGGCCAGGCCTATATCGGCCTGCGCGACCAGCAACAGCGGCTGCGCATCGCCCGCCAGTCCGAACAGCTTGAGCGCCAGTTGCTGGACTTTACCGGGCAGCGCCTGGCCCAGGGAACCGCCTCGGAACTGGACCGTGAACGCATCGCCACCCAGGTCGAAACCACCCGTGCCGCGTCCATCGCCCTGGAGCTGGAAGTGATTGAATCCCTCGACGAACTGGCCTTGCTCAGCGGTCTCGAGCCCGGCGCCCTGGACACCCGTTTGGGCACCGAAGCCGCGCTGCCGGCACTGCCCGCCATGGTCAATATCGGTGACCCGGCGCAGTTGCTGCAACAGCGCCCCGACATCCGCGCTGCAGAACGCCGGCTGGCTTCCAGCACCGCGCAGATCGGAGAACACAAGGCGGCGGCATTTCCCAGGGTCAGCCTGTTCGGCTCCCTGAGTTTCAGCGCCAGCGCGCCGGGCCATCTGTTGCGCAAGGACAACCTCAGCGCCCTGGGTGTCCCCTATCTGCAGTGGAACTGGCTGGACTTTGGCCGCGTGCAGGCCCAGGTCAAACAGGCCGAAGCCGGACGCGACGAGGCCCTGGCCAGGTACCGCAGCAGCGTGCTCGGTGCCCTGCGCGATGCCGATGTGGCACTGGCCCGCTACGGTAACGAACGCCAGCGCAGGGGCACCCTGGGCCGGGTCGAAACCAGCGCCGTACGCGCATCCACCCTCACCGAACAGCGATACCGCGCCGGTACCAGCAGCGTGCTCGACTGGCTGGACGCCGAACGCACCCGCTACCGCGCCGAACAGGACCGGGTTCACAGTGACGGTCAGTTGATCAAGGACTACATAGCCCTGCAAAAGAGTCTTGGGTTAGGGTGGCGCTCCCCGACCTGATTTCCGGATAGACCATGCGCTCCAGTCAGCACGATTTGATGTGGCGCCAGTTGCTGCCCAAAGTGCGCAGGCACGATGAGCCGCTGCAGGTGCAGCTGTGCACCGCGTTTGTCACGGCCATGCTCGACGGGCGTTTGCCTGGCGGTACACGGCTGCCGTCGAGCCGTGATCTGGCCATGCTGACCGGGGTTTCGCGCAATACCGCAGTACTGGTCTACGAACGCCTGGTAGCCGAGGGTTATGTCGATTCGCGGCCCCGTGACGGTTTTTTTGTATGCGGCGCCATCACTCCGACACAGACCACCCGGCCTCTGCCCGAACAGGCTGCGCAACCACCTGACTGGGCCTCGCGCATGCACCTGGCGCGCAACCCGCTGGCGTTTATGGACCGCCCGCCCACCTGGCGCGAAGTGCGCTACCCCTTTATCTACGGCCAGTTCGATCCCCGGCAATTCCCGCTCACCCAGTGGCGCCAGTGCAGCCGTCAGGCACTGGAATTGAAGGCCGTGGATCGTTGGTGGCAGGAAGGCGAGAACGTCGGCGCCAGCCAGCTGATCGATCAACTGATCCGCCGCGTGTTGCCGCGCCGCGGAATTGCCGCCACCCATGATCAAGTGTTGTTGACCCTGGGCCGCCAGCAAAGTTTTTACCTGCTCGCGCGTCTGTTTGCCCGCCCCGGCAGCGTAGTCGGGGTCGAGGAACCGGGCTTTCGCGATCCGCGCAATGCCTTTGCCCACGATGGCGCGCACATGGTCTCGCTGCCCATCGACGAACACGGATTGCAGATATCCCCGGCACTGGCAGCCTGCGACTATCTGTATTGCACACCCGGCTACCAGTGCCCGACCGGTGTGACCATGAGCCTGGGCCGGCGCCAGGCCTTGCTTGAACATGCGCAGATGCACGATCAGGTGATCTTCGAAGACGATGATGACCCCGAGACCGAATACGACGGCCGCGCCCTGCCAGCGCTCAAGGCCACCGACCCGGCGGAGCGAGTGATCTACCTCAGCAGTTTGTCAAAGTTGCTGTCCCCGGGGCTGGGCATCGGTTACATCGTTGCCCCGGCACCGGTGATCGAGCAACTGCGCCAGCTGCAACGGCTGATGATCCGCCAGATCCCGGGCAACAACCAGATCACCGCCGCGCTGTTTATTCAACAAGGCCACTACGATCGGTTGCTGCAACAGGCCCGGGAAAAACTGCAACTGCGGGCCGGGGCAATGGCCACCGCATTGCGTGAAGTGCTGCCGGATGCGGATTTTGTCATGCCCAGCGGCGGTGCCACGCTATGGCTCAAGCTGGCCGGCGAGCACGACTTGCTGAGCTTGTATTACGCAGGGTTGGCCAAGGGCGTGCTGTTTGACCCGAGCAGTGCGTTTTGCGTCGAGCCCGACACCCTGCCCCGGCCTTGCCTGCGCCTGGGCTTTGGCTCCATCGCCCAGGAGCTGATTGCTCCCGGCATTCGCGAGCTGGGACTGGTGATCAACGCCCACGCGAAACGACCTGCAGTTGTGCGCGGCTGAGCCATTTGCCCCACAACAGCGCCTGCGTTGCCCCTGTGGGAGCGGACTTGCTCGCGATGCAGGCAACACGGTGCATCTGGCCCACCGCAGTGCCCCCATCGCGGCCAAGCCCGGCTCCCACAACCCCAGGGCCATCTATCCCTGTGGGAGCGAGCTTGCTCGCGATGCAGGCAACACGGTGCATCTGGCAAACCGCAGTGATCCCATCGCGGGCAAGCCCGGCTCCCACAACCCCAGGGCCATCTCTCCCTATGGGAGCGGGCTTGCTCGCGATGCAGGCAACGCGCTGCATCTGGCCCACCGCAGTGCCCCCATCGCGGCCAAGCCCGGCTCCCACAACCCCAGGGCCATCTCTCCCTGTGGGAGCGGGCTTGCTCGCGATGCAGGCAACACGGTGCATCTGGCAAACCGCAATGCCCCCATCGCGGCCAAGCCCAGCTCCCACAACCCCAGGGCCATCTCTTCCTGTGGGAGCGGGCTTGCTCGCGATGCAGGCAACGCGCTGCATCTGGCAAACCGCAGTGCTCCCATCGCGGCCAAGCCCAGCTCCCACAACCCCAGGGCCATCTCTCCCTATGGGAGCGGGCTTGCTCGCGATGCAGGCAACGCGCTGCATCTGGCAAACCGCAGTGATCCCATCGCGGGCAAGCCCGGCTCCCACAACCCCAGGGCCATCTCTTCCTGTGGGAGCGGGCTTGCCCGCGATGCAGGCAACACGGTGCATCTGGCCCACCGCAGTGCCCCCATCGCGGGCAAGCCCGGCTCCCACAACCCCGGCTCCCGCACGGTAGTCGCACTACCAGCCCCTGGCCCTATCGATAGTCCCCGCTGGCCCCATTCGCTGGTCACGGATATGCAGTACTACTGCTGACCACCAAAGCACTTGGCGTCGTCCTGAAAACAAAACGTTAAGGATGGGAAACTCTCACTATGTTTTACGCAAAGTATCCGTTAGCCGTCAGCCTTGCCGCCTTCGCTTTTACCCAGCATGCGCTGGCAGCCGACACGTCCGCTGCCCCCGAATGTGCCCAGTATGAAAAGCTGCTGACCCGCGCCGAACTGGCATTCAAGAACGTGCCTATTTGCGCGCGGATCAAGCCTGACCTGTGGGGGCTGCGCAAGGAGCTGGCCGAGCATGGCATCGGTTTTACCGCCACCTCGTATAACGGTTACACCTATGACGTATTGGGCAACAACGCGAAAAAGCAGGTGTATAACGGCCAGAACCCCAGCTACAACACGTCGCTCAACCTGTACCTGACATACGATCTGACCCGCATCGGTTTTGCCAATGACGCGCAGCTGACACTGGCCGGCAACTGGGTGGACTCGACCTACACCCCGGCCAACCCGCGGGTCAAAACCGTCTCGGTATTTGCCATCAACCAGTCCTTTTTCAATCACCAGCTGGAACTGGAATACGGCTTCATACCCGGCGTGCGCCTGTTCTATGGCATGGCGCTGGGGGGCAGTGCCTCGACCGCCGCCCTGGGGCCAAGCAGCGTGGTGCCATTTCAGGTCGGCATGTCGGCTACCGAGCCGACCCCAACCGTCAACGTGATCGTGCGTGACCCGTCGCTGCGCTTCTACAACAGCACCGCGCTGACCCGCAGCGTCAGCCCCGAAGGCATCCAGAAGGATGTCGACCTCAACCCCAGCGGATTGCGCCTCAAGGTGCCGGATGCCCGCGCCATGCTGATCAATGAGTTCGGCTACAAGCAGGCGCCGTCGGCCAGTTCCAACGCCATGTGGCTGCGCGCAGGGGCCATGTACAACACCAGCCATTACACCGAGTTCACCACCGGTGAAAAGTCGGACAACAACTACGGCGTATACCTGGCCGAGACGGTGCAGGTGACCAAGCCCTACGGCGATGCCCGCGGCTGGTATCTGGACAGCAAACTCGATTACTCGCCTGACTCGGTCAACGCCATCAACAAGGCATTCCAGGTCAGTGCCTTCAATGTCGGCCCGTTCGCCAGCCGCCCTGCCGACATGGCCGCCGTAGGCCTGACCAAGAGCTACTACAGCAAGGATCTGCGCGACGTGACCAGGAGCTATGGCATGGAAGCGGCGCCCTACACCCTGGCGGTAACCGCTTCCTATGCGGCCCGCCTGATCCCCGGCGTGTATTTGATCAGCGGTCTGACCTACACCAAGAACCCGGTATTCACGCCGATCCATTCCGATGCCCTGTTGCTCCAGGAATCGCTGAACTTCCTGTTTTAAAGCGCCAGCCCCCAGCCGTATATACCCGTCACCTGGCCCTTTGCAGCGCAGGCCCAGGTGCTAATGCGAGGTCGTAGAACATGAGCGATGAACGTTATCAACTGTCCACCGGCGACTATCTGGCGCTGGACGCCACAGCCATGGCCGCTGCGGTCAAAACCGGCGAACTGACCCCCCGGATGCTGCTCAGCGCCGCCCAGGCGCGCTGCGATGCGGTAAACCCGCTGGTCAATGCGGTCAACATGCGCCACGACGAGCATGCCAACAGCGTGCTCAGGGCCCGTCACCACGCCGGCAGCGAGCTGCTGGGAGCATTGGCCGGGGTGCCGATGCTGCTCAAGGACTTGAACACTTACCTGACTGGCACCCTGACCACCAACGGCTCAAGAATGCTGGCCGACACGCCGCCGGCAACGCGCAACAGCACCATCGTGCAGCGCTACGAGGCCGCGGGGATGCTGATCTTCGGCAAGACCACCAGTCCCGAGTACGGCCTGACCACCACCACCGAATCCTCACTGTGGGGCCAGACGCGCAACCCTTGGAGCCTGGCCCACAGCGCAGGCGGCTCATCCGGCGGTGCGGCGGCAGCCGTGGCCGCAGGCATCGTGCCCGTGGCCCACGCCACCGACGGTGGCGGCTCGATTCGCATCCCGGCGTCGTATTGCGGCCTGTTTGGCCTCAAGCCCACGCGCTATCGCACCCCTCAGGGCCCGGACACCTTCGAAGGCTGGTTCGGTGCCAGTTGCGGTCATGTGGTATCACGCAGCGTGCGCGACTCGGCACTGTTGCTGGACGTCAGCCACGGTCATGAAAAAGGCAGTCCCTACTGGCTCGCGCCACAGGCTATAAGCTACAGCGAGGCAGTGCGACGCAGCCCCGGTTCGTTGCGCATCGGCGTGGTCGATCAGGCCATGACCGGCCTGGAACTGGACGCCGATATCCGCAGCGTTTTGAACACTACTGTTGATCTGCTGTTGGGCCTCGGACATCGGGTAGACCCGGTGACCCTGCCCGTCGACCCGCAGCAGGTATACGGCGCTCACGGCGCCGTGGGTGCAGCCGCACTGCTGGCCGCCGTGCGTGACCGCGAAACCGTCCTCGGCCGCCCGTTGCACGCTGACGAGCTGGAGCCCGTCAGCCGTTATCTGGTCAACAATGCCACTTCGGCCACCGCCGAAAACCTGTACCGTGCCCGACGCAGTTTCGAATTGATCGGCAGCCGCATGGAACACCTGTTCGACGACTATGACCTGCTGCTCAGTCCGGTCACCTCGCAGATCACTCCCGAACTGAAAGTGGCCAGTCTGGATCAGGATTACCCGCACTACATCCAGGGCATCATCGGCAGCATCGGCTACAGCGTACTGGCCAATGTCAGTGGCCAGCCGTCCATGTCGGTGCCGCTGGGCACCAGCAGCAGCGGCTTGCCCATCGGCATGATGTTCAGTGCAGGCTGGTGCCGCGAAGACCTGTTGTTCCAATTGGCCGGGCAACTCGAACAGGCAAGCCCCTGGGCTGATCGACGCGCACCGCTGTAAGCCACTCAACCGATGAACACTGCTCGATGGGATTGAAATGATGAATAACCAAATCTCCGGATTTCGCCGTCATTACACCTTGTTTGTGTTGTTCCTGATTTCGGCGGTCAGCCTGATCGACCGTCAGGTCATGGGCGTTGTGATTGAACCGATCAAGGCCGAATTTCACGTTTCCGATACCCAGATCGGCCTGCTTACAGGTCTGGCCTTTGCTCTGGTCTACTGCCTGTTTGCGATCCCGTTGGGGCGCTTTGCCGACCGTGGCCATCGGCGCAACCTGATCGGCTGGTGCTGTGCGTTCTGGAGCGTGATGGCCATGCTTTGCGGCTTTGCCAGTAACTTCTGGACCCTGGCCCTGGCACGCATCGGCGTGGCAGTGGGCGAGTCGGGCAGCGGCGCAGCATCGATGTCGATGATCGCCGACCTCTACCCGCCCCATCAGCGCTCCAAGGCCATCAGCGTATTTATGCTCGGAGCGCCCATCGGCGCCTTGCTGGGCATGAGCCTGGGCGCCTATATCGCGTACTACCACGGCTGGCGCGAAGCCTTTATCTGGATGGCGCTGCCTGGTATCGCTGCCGCTGTATTGCTGCGGTTTACGGCTGCCGAACCATTGCGCGGCTTATGGGAGAAAGCCCGTGAGTCGCGCCCAGCCGTGCCCCATGAAAGCGTGATGCAAGTGATGCGCGTGGCCTGGGCGTCGAAAACCTTTGTACGTATTGCCCTGGCCGGGGCGCTGCTGGCGTTTGCCAGTTATGCGTTCAGTATCTGGAGCACTGCATTTCTGGTACGCAGCCACGGGCTGACGCTCAAGGACGCAGGCATCATCATGGGCCTGGCGGCCGGGCCGGGGGCCATTATCGGCTCTCTGTCCAGCGGCTGGTTGAGCGCCTGCCTGGCCCAACGCGACAGCCGCTGGCAATTGGGCGTGCCGATCGTCGGGGCACTGCTAGCCTTGCCGATGTCGATTGCCTTCGCGCTGTACCCGGCCGGTCATCCCTGGACGCTGGGTGCACTGCAAGTGCCCCAGGCAACGGTGTTCATGTTTGGCATGTCGGTGTTCGGCATGTGGTGGATGGCACCGAGCTACACCGCCATTGCCCAACTGGTGGCGCCTGAGCGCCGCGCAACCATGATCGCCCTCTACAACTTCGGGATCATGGCCATCGGTGCAGGTTTCGGCCCATTGGCCGTGGGTGTGCTGAGTGATCACCTGACCCCGCTAATGGGCATCAATGCCCTGCGCTGGTCGCTGGTCATCTGTTCCGGGGGTTATCTGCTGGCGAGCGGGTTGTTGATCAGCGTATTGCGGCCGTACGGGATCGCAGCCGGTCTTGCCAATGTACTGCCGGTGTTGCCGACGGCCAAAATGCGCACGGCCTGACAATCACTATGGGGGCCGGCTTTGCTTCGCAGCCTGTATCGCGGGCAGCCCGCTCTCCAGAGGGTTGCAGCCAATCACTTGACCCGGACGAAACCGGACTCCACACCGAACACTTCAAGCCCATCCACAGTGGACTGGCCTATGGTGATGGCTCGACGCTCAACCGGGGCGTCCAGCCCGTCGCGATACTCGACAGACAGGGTATCACCGTCCCTCTCGACGGCTTCGTGGGGGATGATGAAACTGTTGTCGTTGCGGTAGGTAACGATGGTCATCCGGGCGCTCATACCCAGCCTCACACGCTTGAAATCACCGTCGGAAGGCTGGTTAACCGTAATGGTGAGCGGAAACCTTGCTGCACTGCCCTCATTTTGATCCTGTACGGCCAGTTGACTGATAGAACTGATATAGCCACTCAGGGCTGCCGAAAAACCCTCTCCGGTAATCCTGACTTCCTGATTAAGAGAAAACTTGCTGACGTCGGACTCCGACACCTGGGTGATGACCTTGAGCCCGCTCATATTGGCCAGTTTGATCATCTGCTGGCCCATGCTGAAAAGCGCACCTTCGTGCAACGTCACGACATCACCCCCTGTTGACTGCGGGCCTCCCAGTGACAACACAACACCCGAGTACGGCGCGTAGAGCGTCTTGTGCGCCAGCAATACGTTCAGCTGTTCATGGATGACACTGGCGTTGCGCAGCTCCATCTCGGCAATGGTTCTGGCCTCCCCCCTGCCGGTTGCCAGCACAGTGTCGAGTTCGGAAGTAGCTGCCGCCAGCTCCAGCGCTTGCAGGTCACGCTGTTGCTTCAAGCTGTCGCGCTCATTACGGGGAACAATGCCTTTTTGATATAACGCCTCGACTTGCGACAGCTCCAGTTCAAGGTTTTGCATGGCCAGCTCGGCCACCCTGAGTGACCGCTTTGCCCGCACCACCTGCGGATCGTTGGTCCAGGTTCTGAACGTTTCGACTACCTGCTGCTGCTTCAACTTGTTCGCCAGCGCATCCCTGACCTTGATTTCAAGCAACGCCGTATCGAAAGAAAGAAGGGCCTGCCCCTCTTCGACCGACATGCCGGGGCTTAACTCATGGGCCATCAAAACCCCTTCAAAAGGGGCATTGAGTACGCTGGTTTCAACCGGTTCTATCCTGCCCACCAGGCCGATTTCATGTTCCAGCTTCTGCCTGCTGACGGCGACCCAAACCTCTGTGTCTTCAGGGACTGAGGAAGTGAACAGGGTCCACCCTGCGGCAAGCAGCGGGACAAGGATAAGGACGCTGAACGGTTTAGAAATCCTCAAGAGAAATCTCCCAGTTTTCCAGCAGCACGCCCAGCAGTACATCGCGTCGGGCCCTGGCATCCAGGTATGAAATCCTCGCATTCAGATTCGCCTCCTCTGCCGCTCGCAGGTCTGACTCGAAGCTGATGATCTGGAAGTTGCTCGAGCGCCCGACATTCAATTTGTCGGTCTCGATGGCCAGTTTGCGGCGGGACAGGTCCGTGAGCCGCTGCGAGATTTCAAGCTGGCGCCACTGGGTGTTCAACCCCCGCACCGAGTCGGTTACCTGGCGTTCAAGATCCATGCGTGCCTCTTGCTGGATCAGTGCTTGCTGCTCTACCTGGGTTCGCGCATGTACTTTGCCTTGTCGCAGGGCCATATCTGCAATGGGGATTTCCAGCTTCAGGCCGGTATAGCTGTCCCAGGATCTGCCACCACCCCGGGTACCCTGTTCGCGTAACTGATTGACCCCTGCCACCCACGACAGATCCCAAAGAGCCTGATCTTGTGCAACCAGCAGATTGATTGAGGCCACTTCACTCTGCAGCAGCGTCGCCAAAAACTGAGGCTGGTTTCTCTGCGCCAGTTCAAGCGCCGCGGTCCGATCGACTTCAGGTCGGGTAACGTCCAGAGTTCCGGAGGCATGGATGCTCGTCGACAGGTCGAGGGCCAATAGCTTGAGCAGCGATAAGCGGCTGCTTTCCAGCTGATTGCCGGCCTCTTCGAGCGCCAGTTGCTGAGACGCTATATCCGCTTCAATCTGGACCGTTTCAAACTCGGCCACACGCCCCGAGGCAATCAGCAATGTATTGACCTCCAGCAACGAAACGGCCCGCGCCAAAGCCTTGCTGGCGAGGGCTGCCTGGCTCTGCGATTTGAGCAGGCCGTGATAGGCCGAGATGATGTCGTAGAGGGTCTGCGACACGCTGGCCTTGGCAGTCAGCCGGTTGATCTGCCCGGTCAATCTGGCCAGGCGCAGAGGCGCAGTCGTGACATCTTTGCCCGCGCCCCGGAGCAGCGGTTGAATGACCGTCAGCTCCATACCCTCACTTTGCAGCTCCCCCGTATTCTTTGAAGCATTGAGCTGTTGCTTCCAGCCGAGTTCCAGACGGGTTCCATACTCGCCCAGCACACTGACGCTGGGCTTGGCTTCACTGGCCCGCCCCCGGTCTGCACTGCCTCTGGAAAGCATATGGGTTGCGCTCAACTTGAGTTGCGGGTTGAATCTGTCTTGCGCCACGCGCAGGTCGAACCTCTCGCGCAAGCGTTGAAGCTTGAGGCTGCGAATGCTGTAGTTACTGCGCATACCCAGTGCAACGGCTTCGGCCAGCGACAGGTTGATAACGTGCTCGCTCAACAGCGCCGTGTTTTGGTTCGGCAAGCCTGGTTGTGCAACCGCCAGCGCGGACTGCAGCAACACGCCATATGCCGCGCCCATAAACCCTGCGCGTCTAATAATCACGAAGGGCCTCCACGGGGGGCAGGCGAGAGGCTGCGATGGCCGGTTTCAAACCAAAGAACACACCCACTGCAACGGTGCTGATCACGCCCAGGGGGATGGCATTTGCGGCTATGTCGAATGCCCAGCCCGACACCCGGGCATAGACATAAGCCAGCAGCATCCCCAAGCCTGCCCCCAATACAGCACCGGTAGTGCTGAGCACCACTGCCTCAATCAGGAACAGATTGCGGATGTCATGGCGACGGGCGCCAATAGCCATGCGCAGTCCGATTTCGATGCGGCGTTCATAAACGTTCATGTACATGATGTTCATCACCGCCACACCGCCTCCCACCAGCGTGATCCCGCCCAGGGCCATCAAAAGGTAATGGAACGTGCGACTCTGGCGGTTCATGCCTTCAATCATTTGCTGGGGCGTAATCACCTCTATTGTTCGTGACATGAACGCCCGGGTCAGCCTGTCCTGCATCGTTGGGACAACACTGGCACTTTTGTTATGCGGCGGGATGCGCACAATCAGGTCATTGATCCTCGCCTCAGCGGCAACACGGGCAAGGCCCTGCAGCGGTACGAATACCGAGTCATCGACGAAAATCGGACTGAGCATCGACTCGGGTCTGGGCTGCAATACACCGACAACCTTGAACAGGTAATTCTTCAGCCTGAGCCAGTCACCCACACGAATCCGCGTCCCCCCCTGGCTCAGCGAAACGGCCACCTTATGGCCGAGGACCACTGCATTTTCAGACTGATCAAAGGTGTGTAAAAACCGCCCGTCGCTCATCGACAGTTTCATTACCCCAAAGAGCGAAGGCAGCGTCCCGACCAGACGAACATCGGCGGTCTTGCGATTGAACCCGGCCTCCAGCGACACGATCGCAGCAGGTGCGATCAACAGGTCTGCCAGGTCGAGTTTGTTGAGTGCCTCAATGTCAAAGGAGAGACGTGACTCTTGAGTGCCCGGCCTGTCAGCGAGCAGTACCGAGAGGCTATCAACGCCCATGTCCTGAAAGATCAGGGCGACATCATGCCGTGCGTTATGCCCGATATTAATGACCGCAATGATTGAAGCGCTGCCGATCACAATGCCCAGAAGCGCCAGGGCCGAACGTTTGCCCAGTGTACGAAGGCTGTCTACAGCCTCGGTTAGTGTCTGTATCAGTGCCGAGGGGAGCAAAGTGCTCAGGGCTCGCACTTGCGCACCTCCTCAACCCGGCCGCCGTGCACCATGACCTGCCTGTGCATAAGTTGCGCAACCTGATGGTCATGGGTAACAACCACAAGGGTGACCCGCTGCTCCTGCTGGATCGACAGCAGCAGTTCCAGAATGGCACTGGCGGTCTGGCCGTCGAGACTGCCAGTCGGTTCATCGGCCAGTATCAGCGACGGTTGCCCAACCAGCGCACGGGCAATAGCCACGCGCTGCTTTTGCCCACCGGACAGGTCGGCGGGCATAGAATGGGCCCGCTGAGCCATCCCCACGCGCTGCAACATCTGCAGCGCCTGAGCCATGGACTGATTACGGTCGATGCCCCGATAACGAAGCGGCAAGGCTACGTTTTTGATAACGCTAAGGCGCGGGATCAAATTGAAGTTCTGAAAGACAAAACCTATTTGCATCTTTCGAAGAGCTGCCAGTTCATCACTGTGCATGGCACAAACGGGCAGCCCCATAAGCAGGTACTCACCCTCGTCGGCAAAATCCAGCAGGCCGATGAGATTGAGCAATGTACTTTTACCGGAGCCAGACGGGCCGATGATGGCACAGGTGTCGCCAACCCCAAGTTCGAAGTCGACATTGCGGATTACGGGAATCAAAGCTCCATTGTGTGAATAGCACTTGCCAACGCCTTTCATTGATATGATTTTCACATCAGCCAAAACACCCATTATTTTTTAACATCCGCAGTAGCTGCATCAACTGCAAGCCATGGGCTTCTTACACAACTTCCACTCCGTGCACCTCTGCTTATCATGAGCAAGTTCTGCTCTATAAACTTCTTTTTATTACAGACTGCCGACCGACAAGAAAGAGCGCAAACCCCTCATATTTAAAACAGGGTTCAGGCAGCCGGTTTAAAACCTTATAGCTTCAGTCCAGCAACGCGGGTCCGGGCCTGACTTGTCAAAAATAAATTCATAGAAAGCCTCGACCCTGGCGTTGCCCACTGCCAGATTCTGACGCACAAGGTTTAGATCGTGCCATTTGCCGTCCTGGATCATGCGGTCCGGCGAGTACACCATGTTGCCACGATCAAGGTTCGGAGCTTTGCCGGCGCTCAGATTAACGTTGGCTTTGTTACCACCACTCTGGCCATTGAGACGGGTAATCTTGTATCGCTTGGTATGTACCCATTTACCGGTCTGAAAGTGCCGACCGGCTGTCCCTTCAATAACACCTGTAAAATTACCCGCTTTGCACGTTAGCGTGAAATCATGGTTTTTACCTATGCCAACCGGGATATCCCTGGCAACACTGAGCTCGACAAAAGTACAAACAAGAAAACCAACAGCAAGTGCTTTTTTTATGGAAACCAGGAACACCGCACCCTCCTTGCATCTTAAATAATTATTGAATCAGGCCGGTACATTCGAACACCGATAAACAATAAAAAATATAAGGCGAGTTATCCGCACATCGTAGGAAATTGCGAAAGTTACTTGGTTTATGTTTATCACCGCTGCCCTGTTTCACCCCATCTACAACGCATAACCCGCCGCCCGTTTTTCACGGTATTACGCCACACAACACAGCGAACGACCCTGTACAAAAGCCATAAAAAAACCCCGCTCTTCTTTCGAAGGCGGGGTTTTTCACTCTGGACAGATCAGTGCGCGTAAGTCAGTAACAACTCGGCAGGCGCTTTGAAATCCAGGGACATCATGACGCTCAGCGCGGTGATGGTGAAGATCGAGAACACGAACAGCTTGCGTGCCCAGACCTTGTCGTCGACGGCCTTGTAGCCCGTCCACGCCATGTACAGCCAGTACATGCCCATCGCAGCAGCCACGGCCATGTAGCTCATGCCGGCGTAACCGCCGAGGGTGAGCATCAGGGTCGCGATCAGAAACGCGAGGATGTAGAGCAGGATGTGCTTCTTGGCAACCTTGATCCCGCGCTTCACTGGCAACACCGGAATCGATGCAGCCAGGTAATCGTTGAAGCGGAAGATCGCGATGGCGTAGGAATGCGGCATCTGCCACAGGCTGAACATCACCAGCAAGGTCATTGCAGCCATGTCGAAGCTGTTGCTCACAGCTACATAGCCGATGACCGGAGGCATTGCACCCGACAGACTGCCGATAAGCGTGCCGTGAACCGACTTGCGCTTGAAGTACAGGCTGTACAGACCGACGTAGATCACGAAACCGATCGCGGCGAACAGAGCTGCCAGCGGGTTGGCTACGCGATACAACAGGTACAGGCCGGCGCCCCCCAGCAGGGTGGCGTAAACCAGCGCCACCTTGAGGGAGATCAGGCCTTGAACCAGTACGCGGTTCTTGGTGCGGTCCATCTTGATGTCAATGTCGCGGTCGATGCAGTTGTTGAACACACAACCGGACGCTACCACCAGGGAGGTGCCGATTACCGCGGCCAGGAACAGGGCAAGATCGAAATGCCCCTTCGAGGCCAGGAAGAACCCGCCTGCCACAGAAAGCACGTTACCGAAAATGATCCCCGGTTTGGTGATTTGGATAAAGTGCTTGAAGGACATCGGGTCTTACCTCACTTCGCCATCATTTCAGTGTGGATGCTGAACATGATCCACAGGGACAAGCCCACCAGCAGCACAATTACCAGCGCAGCAAATACCAGCGCGGTGACGTTGTTGCGTTGTGCAGGCGAACGGTCCAGGTGCAGGAAGTACACCAGGTGAACAACCACTTGCACCACGGCGAACAACAGTACGATCGCCAGGGTGGTGAATTTGGGCAGCGATGGGTACATCACCAGCCCGAACGGAATAACGGTCAGGATCACCGACAGGATGAAGCCGATCGCGTAGGACTTCACGCTGCCGTGGTTGGCGCCGTCGGAATGTGCGTTAGCCATTACAAAGTCCCCATCAGGTAAACAACGGTGAATACGCAGATCCACACCACGTCCAGGAAGTGCCAGAACAGGCTCAGGCAGCTCAGGCGGGTCTTGTTGGTCGAGGTCAGGCCGTTTTTCTGCACCTGGTACATCATGATCGCCATCCAGATCAGACCGCTGGTCACGTGCAGACCGTGGGTACCGACCAGGGTGAAGAAGCCAGACAGGAAGCCCGAACGGCTAGGGCCGTAGCCCTCGGAGATCAACAGGTGGAACTCGTTGATTTCCATGGCGATGAAGCCTGCACCGAGCAGGAAGGTCATGGCCAGCCAGAACAGCACCTGCTGTTTCTTGCCCTTGAACAACGCCAGCATGGCGAAGCCGTAGGTGATCGAACTGAACAGCAGCAGGGCAGTTTCACCCAGTACGTACGGCAGTTCGAAGATGTCGTGGCCCGACGGGCCACCTGCAACGTTGTTTACCAATACCGCGTATACCGCGAAGATCGATGCAAACAAGATGCAGTCGGTCATCAGGTAGAGCCAGAAACCAAAAATGGTTGTCTCGCCCGCGTCGTGGTGTTCCTCATGCTCATGGTCGTGACCATGAGCGTGTCCAGCAGTGGTCGCTAAGTTCGACATGGTTTAAGCCTGTTCCAACTTGGTTTCAACACGAGTAGCCGGAATTGCTTTGGCGGCTACCAGACGCTTGTGCTGCTCGGCCTCGATACGCTCGATGGTCTCGACCGGCACCATGTAGCCTTGGTCGTCACGGGCGGCGTGAGCAACGAAGACAACAACCGTACCTACCAGACCCACGATGGCCAGCCACCAGATGTGCCAGATCATCGCGAAACCGAATACGGTCAGCAAAGCACCCATGTACACACCGGTAGCGGTGTTGTTAGGCATGTGGATAGGCGAGTACTTGGCCGGAACCTGGTACGCAGTGCCGTTTTCCTTGGCTTCGGTGAACGGGTCGATACCGTCGACTTTTGGCAGTACAGCAAAGTTGTAGAACGGTGGTGGCGACGAAGTCGACCATTCCAGCGTGTGAGCATTCCATGGATCGCCGAATTCGCAGGCGTTCTCTGGCTTGTTGCGGTCACGGACGCTGACATACAGCTGGATCAGCTGGCTGGCGATACCCATGGCAATCAGTACTGCACCGAACAGGGCTACGTACAGGTAAGGCACCCACTCAGGGTTGGTGCTGGCATTCAGACGACGGGTCATGCCCATGAAGCCCAGTGCATAGAGCGGCATAAAGGCGATGAAGAAGCCGACGATCCAGAACCAGAACGCGCGCTTGCCCCAGGTTTCGTTCAACTTGAAGCCGAACGCTTTCGGGAAGTAGAAGCTGAAGCCTGCGATGTAACCGAATACTGCGCCGCCGATGATCACGTTATGGAAGTGAGCAATAACGAACAGGCTGTTGTGCAGTACGAAGTCAGCACCCGGGATGGCCAGCAGTACGCCAGTCATGCCGCCGATGGCGAAGGTCACCATAAAGCCCAGGGTCCACAGAACCTGGCTGGTGAAGCGCAGACGGCCCTGGTAGATGGTGAACAGCCAGTTGAATAGCTTCACCCCCGTCGGGATCGAAATCAGCATCGTCGCCAGACCGAAGAAGGCGTTGACGCTGGCACCCGAACCCATGGTGAAGAAGTGGTGCAGCCAAACCATGAAGCCCAGCACCGAGATCGCGCCGGAGGCGTAGACCATCGAGTGGTGACCGAACAGACGCTTGCCGGTGAACGTGGAGATAACTTCGGAGAAGATACCGAACGCCGGCAGAATGAGGATGTACACCTCAGGGTGACCCCACGCCCAGAACAGGTTGACGTACATCATTGGATTGCCACCAAGTTCATTGGTGAAAATGTGGAAATCCATGTAACGGTCAAGTGTCAGCAGTGCCAGGGTAGCGGTCAGGATCGGGAACGAAGCCACGATCAGGACGTTTGCCCAGGTGCAGGTCCAGGTGAAGATCGGCATGTCCATCAGTTTCATGCCTGGAGCACGCATCTTCAGTACGGTCGCCAGGAAGTTAACCCCGGTTAACGTCGTACCTAACCCCGATAGCTGTAGAGCCCAGATGTAGTAATCCATCCCCACGCCCGGACTGTACTGCAAGCCCGACAGCGGCGGATAGGCAACCCAACCGGTCTTGGCGAACTCGCCGACGCCCAGCGACAGGTTGACCAGCACAACGCCGGACACCAGCAGCCAGAAGCTCAGGGAGTTGAGGAACGGGTAGGCCACGTCACGGGCGCCGATCTGCAGCGGCACTGCAAGGTTCATCAGGCCGGTGAAGAATGGCATCGCCATGAAGATGATCATGATCACACCGTGAGCGGTGAAGATCTGGTCATAGTGTTCAGGTGGCAGGTAGCCAGGCGAACCCTCGGTGGCCATGGCCAGCTGGGTACGCATCATGATTGCGTCGGCAAAGCCGCGCAGCAGCATGACCATGGCGACGATGATGTACATCACGCCGATTTTCTTGTGGTCGACTGACGTTAGCCATTCGGTCCACAGGTAGGTCCACTTCTTGAAATACGTGATTGCTGCAAACAGTGCCAGACCACCCAGCGCGATCATGGCGATGGTCACCATCACGATCGGCTCGTGGAACGGGACCGCTTCCCAACTTAATTTACCAAACATCGTTTACTCCTCTGCCCCGGCAGCTGAATGCGAACTCATGTCCACCACATCGGTCCCGGCCACTTCTTTCTTCTCGTGCTTCACCGGCTTGCCTGGCGTCATACCTTCGTACTTGTCGACGATTTTCTGAAACAGGTTCGGTGTGTACGAGGAGAACAGTTCAACGGGGTTGTTCTGACTTGGCTTGCTCAAGGCTTCGTATTCAGCTTGGTCAAGCTGTTTAGGTGATGCTTTGACTTCACTTACCCAAGCATCGAAATCAGCCTGAGTAGTCGCGATCGCTTTGAATTTCATGCCCGTGAAACCGGCACCGCTGTAGTTGGCAGAGATGCCTTCCATTTCAGCGTTGCGGTTGGCAATCAGGTGCAGCTTGGTCGTCATCCCGGCCATGGCGTAGATCTGACCGCCCAGGCCTGGAATGAAGAACGAGTTCATGACCGTGTCAGAGGTGATACGGAAATTGACCGGGGTGTTGGCCGGGAACACGATCTTGTTGACGGTAGCGATACCCTGTTCCGGATAGATGAACATCCACTTCCAGTCCATTGCCACCACTTCGATGGTAATCGGCTTGACGTCGGACTCGAGCGGACGATAAGGGTCCAGCGCGTGGGTCGACTTGTAGGTGATCACGCCCAGGGCGATGATGATCAGAATTGGCACAGTCCAGATCACGACTTCGATCTTGGTGGAGTGCGACCATTTAGGTGTATAGGTAGCGCTGGTGTTCGACGCGCGATATTTCCACGCGAAGACGAGGGTCATAATGATGACCGGCACCACGACCAGAAGCATCAGCAGTGTTGCAGTGATGATCAGATTCCGCTCTTCGATCCCGACCTGCCCCACCGGATCGAGCAATGTCATGTTGCAACCTCCCAGCAGCAGCGTGCCGAAAAGTGGCAATAAGCCAAGGAGTCTGGGGTACCTTTTTTTAGTCATCTCACGACCTCTAAAACAGCTTGCACAATGCAGTTGGTTTTTTTCGCCAACACTTCGCCCTGCCAAGGGTTGGCTCTTTTCCGGAATTGAATGAAAGCCTGCTCTATCACCATCAGGCGAACGGGCAAAATTCCGGGTTAGCAGTGATTTCTTATTCGATACGTGGTCAATGGCCTTGTCACAGACCAATTCCATTTGGTGCGGAACTTAGAAGGGTTGCCAGTACCTGGGAGTCGCATGGGACGCCTGTATTGAACAACCCAGTCGGCCTTCAACTTCCCGCTTGGGCTCAGGGATGAGCAGGCTGGACGTTCAGTGCGGGCGATTGTAGTTAGGTAGCTCTCTATAAACCATGTCTCATCCCGAAATAATTCTTATCGGGTACGGTAACAATCCCTGCCTATTATTACGCCAAGCGTTCAAGCCCCCCCTTGAAACAGAGTTGTAGCACGTCTTTAGCCCTGTACTTTTATGCCCCTTTTTAGCGCATGAACACACCCCCCTGACCCCGCCTGAACGCCCAAATAAAAAGGGCTACAGCCGATTTGCGTTGAGTCTCGCAACCCTGATTTCAACCCCTTTGCCAGCGTCAAAATGCCTCAGCTGGGTTACACGAAGTCATACGTTTAAAAGACCACTGGTCAGACCAAAACCAGCCCTGCGTCACCCTGCGCGTGACAATATGTCGCAGTGTCGCACAGCCTTTTTCGACGTGAGGATCACGCCTTCTTTACATTTGCGCTGGGACAAAAAAACGCCCCGCACTGCCGAAGGAAGCACGAGGCTGCTCAAGCAAAAATTGGTGGCTGGCTCAGCTCGATTGTTTCCGGTTGCGATAGATGCCCAGTGGCACCAGCAGCGCAGTCATTACAAAGGCCACCAGTGCCCACTGTGCCAGCGACAGACCAAGCACCGGCGGGTATGGGGTGGAGCAAAACCCGTCGACCTGAAACCCCAGGGGGAACACGGCTGCCAGCGGCAGACCATCGACGATTGGCTGCAACACATCAAGACCGCAGCTCACGGCCGGGTGAGCGAGGATATAGACGTGGCGCCCGGCGGCGGCAATACCACCGATGGCACTGAGCACCACCAGCACTTCAAACACGGTGAGGCTGCGCCGGCCAGGCATGGCTGCACCGATAAAGGCAAAGATCGCGATCAGCAGCAGTGCATAGCGTTGCAGGATACACAGCGGGCAAGGTGCCTCGCCGAGCACGATCTGCATGTACAGCGCGCCGCCGATCAGCGCCAGGCAGATCACCCCGAGCAGGACCAGGAAGCGTTTCTCCCGGCCCAGTTGCAACATGTCATTGGTCATCCCGCGTCCCTTTGCCTGATTATGTGTAAGCCGCACAGTTTACACCCAGACCCCGGGCCTGGATGTATCTGAACGTTGCAGGAAAAGTGGCGCAAGGGGATTAATGGGGGATTAAGGTCTTGCCTGCTTCTTGTAGCAGCCTTCGTTCCTCGGCAGCTGCCACGCGCCCTACTTCAGCTCGGCTGCCGGGCCGAAGAACTCGTAGCGGCTTTGCTGCTCCGGCACACCCAGGGCTTTGAGATGACGCTTGACCGCCCCCATAAAGCCTTTTGGCCCCAGGAAGTAGGCATCCAGGTCACGCTCTTGCGGTAACCACTGAGCCAGTACTTCTTCGGTCAAAAGCCCTACATGATCTGCAGACTCGCCCTGCTCGTCATAGCAGTAGAAACGCTTCAATTGCGGATGCTGGTCTGCCAGTTCATCGATCCATGTGCGGAAGGCATGCACATCGGCATTGCGGGCACAGTGGATAAAGTGGATCGGGCGTTTTGTCGCCAGGGCCGCTTCAAGCATCGCCAGGGTCGGTGTTATGCCCACACCGCCACTGATCAGCACCAGCGGTTTTTCGCTATTGGCCAGGGTGAAGTCGCCCGCTGGCGGGAACAGTTCCAGGGTATCGCCCACATTCAGACGATCGTGCAGGAAGTTTGACACCACCCCACCTTTCTCGCGCTTGACGCTGATACGGTAGCGACCGACCTGAGCCAGCGCCGACAGTGAGTAGTTGCGACGCACTTCTTCGCCATCGATCATCAGTTTCAGACCGATATACTGGCCCGGGGCAAAGTCGAGGATCGGTTGCTGGTCTACCGGGCGGAAGTAAAACGAAGTGATTTCAGCACTTTCCTGGATTTTGGCAGCCAGTTTGAACTCGCGCCCGCCGCGCCAGCCGCCGGGTGCTGCAGCTTTTTCGTCGTAGATGGCAGCTTCGGCACCGATCAGGATATCGGCCAACTGGTTGTAGGCCGCTCCCCAGGCGCTGAGCACTTGCGGGGTCGCGATGTCGCTGCCCAGCACTTCTTCAATAGCCCGCAGCAGGCAGCTGCCAACAATTGGGTAGTGCTCAGGGAGGATTTGCAACGCAACATGCTTGTTGATGATCCGGGCCACCAGATCGCCCAACTGGTCCAGCTGATCGATGTGCCGTGCATACATCAGCACGCCGTTGGCCAGTGCTCGCGGCTGGTCGCCACTGGCCTGGTTGGCCGGGTTGAACAGCGAACGCACTTGCGGGTATTCCGAAAGCATCATGCGATAGAAGTGTGTAATCAGCCCTTCTCCGCCGCTTTCCAGCAGTGGCACGGTAGATTTAACGATGGCACGATCCTGAGCAGTAAGCATATGGGTGACTCCTGAGCACGTAGGCTTCAACAATTACCCTTTACTTATCAGTTTCCGTGCCAACAATTAAACCCTTTAAAATCAGCAAGTTAATACAAACATAGTCATTTTGACACGAGTTAATATATAGTCATAAAGACTACGCGAGGTCAAAATGACTGCAAAACTGCTACTGACCACCCTGCTGCCGCTGGTGGACGATCTGTCCCGTGATCTGCCCGAGAGCGAACGCTATCGCCGCTTGCTGCACGCGCTGCGCACCCTGCTGCCTTGCGATGCCGCAGCCCTGCTGCGACTGGATGGCGAATGGCTGGTGCCGTTGGCTGTTGATGGCTTGAGCCTGGACACCCTGGGGCGGCGCTTCAAAGTCAGCGAGCACCCGCGCTTTCAGGCTTTGCTCGCAAGTCCAGGGCCCACCCGTTTCCCCAGCAACTGCGAACTGCCAGACCCCTACGACGGCCTGGTCGACGGGCTGGCCGAACACCTGGAAGTCCACGACTGCATGGGCTGCCCGCTGTTTGTCGAAGAGCGCCCATGGGGGCTGCTAACCCTCGACGCACTGGATTCCAAACGCTTCGAACCGGTCTCGCTGGATGACCTGCAGGCCTTTGCCAGCCTGGCTGCCGCTACGGTCAATGTGGCTCAACGGATCGAACGACTGGCATTGCGGGTCGAGGATGAGCAGCGCAAGGCCGAACTCTATCGGCAAGCCAATGGCTCGCCCAACAAGGAGCTGATTGGCCAGAGCAAGGTGCACAAACGCTTGCTGGAAGAAATTGCCCTGGTGGGCGGCAGCGACCTGACGGTACTGATAACCGGTGAAACCGGTGTCGGCAAGGAGCTGGTGGCCCAGGCCATTCACGCAGCCTCGCCACGGGCAGACAAACCGTTGATCAGCCTTAACTGCGCGGCCTTGCCCGACACGCTGGTTGAAAGCGAACTGTTCGGCCATGTGCGCGGTGCCTTTACCGGTGCCACCAACGACCGACGCGGCAAGTTCGAGCTTGCCAACGGTGGCACGTTGTTTCTGGATGAAGTGGGCGAGCTGTCGCTGACCGTGCAGGCCAAGCTGTTGCGGGTGCTGCAAAGCGGGCAGTTGCAACGCCTGGGCTCGGATCAGGAGCATCGGGTCGACGTACGCCTGATCGCAGCCACCAACCGCGACCTGGCCGAAGAAGTGCGCAGCGGTCGCTACCGCGCCGACTTTTACCATCGCCTTAGCGTTTACCCGCTCAGGGTGCCTGCCTTGCGCGAACGCGGCCGTGATGTGTTGCTGCTGAGCGGCTTTTTCCTGGAGCAAAACCGCTCGCGCATGGGCCTGGGCAGCCTGCGCCTGAGTCCCGACGCGCAGGCGGCGCTGGTGCAGTATTCCTGGCCGGGCAATGTGCGCGAACTGGAACACCTGATTGGCCGCAGCGCCCTTAAAGCCTTGGGTAATTGCAGCACGCGGCCGCGCATCCTGACCCTGACGGCGGCGGATCTGGATTTGCCGACCTCCGGTGCCAGCGCTGCGCCGATCGCCCCCCAGAGCCTGCCGGATGCCGTGGGCGACTTGCGCCAGGCCACTGAAAATTACCAGCGCCAGCTGATCAGCACCTGCCTGGAACGCCATCAGCACAACTGGGCCAGTGCGGCGCGGGAGCTGGGGCTTGACCGGGCAAACCTGGCCCGCATGGCCAAACGGTTGGGCCTGAAACCCTGATCCCGTAGCAGCTGCCGAGGAACGCAGGCTCGACAGCTGCAGGAACACTGCAACTGTGGGAGCGAGCCTGCTCGCGAAGGTCGTTCGCGAGCAGGCTCGTTCCCACAATAGGGCTTGACCTGCAACAGAGTATCTACAAGGGGATTTATGCCGGCCGGTTAAAGCCCGTAACATTCAGGTCGATAACCCCGTATCGCTCCCAGCACAGAAGATTTTTATGTCATCGAACAATGCCCGCGCAGACTCACTCTCCCTTCTGCTCTTCACTCTGCGCAGCGGCAAGTTGTTGGCGATCAACCTGCTCAAGGTCAGTGAAATCATTCCCTGCCCGCCGCTGACCAAAATGCCCGAGTCCCACCCCAATGTTAAAGGCATCGCCGTGTTGCGCGGCGCGGCACTGTCGGTAATCGACCTGAGCCGTGCCATCGGCGAGCAGCCGCTGCTCGACCCGGATGCTGGTTGCCTGATCGTCACCGATGTCAGCCGCTCCAAACAGGGGCTGCATGTGCAGGCGGTGAGCAAAATCGTGCACTGCCTGAGCACCGATATCCGTCCGCCGCCCTACGGCTCTGGCAAGCGCTCGTATATCACCGGTGTGACCCAGGTCGACGGTGTACTGGTGCAAGTGCTGGATATCGAAAAAGTGATCCACGGCATCGCCCCGGCCAAGGTCGAGGACGCCAGCGACAGCCTCAGTAAAGAAGAGTCAAAACTGCTGGCCAATGCCCGCATTCTGGTGGTGGATGACAGTCAGGTGGCCCTGCAACAGTCGGTCATTACCCTGCGCAACCTGGGCCTGCATTGCCACACCGCACGCAGCGCCAAGGAAGCCATCGAGCGGTTACTGGAGCTGCAAGGCACGCCGGATCAGATCAACGTGCTGGTGTCGGATATCGAAATGTCGGAAATGGATGGCTACGCCTTTACCCGTACCGTGCGCGACACCCCGGACTTTGCCCATCTGTATGTGCTGCTGCACACCTCGCTCAACAGTGCGATGAACAGCGAAAAGGCGCGCCTGGCGGGGGCCAATGCGGTGCTGACCAAGTTCTCTTCGCCGGAGCTTACACAGTGCTTGATCCTCGCCGCGCGCACGGTTGCCGAGCAAGGTTACTGAGTAGCATGAGCCAGTATTGCCTGTTGCTGCGCAAAGATTTGCGCCAGCCATTGCCACCGGCCCACTGGCCCCAGGGCTTCACCCTGGTAACGCTCACCGAGGAGCTGCTGCAACCGGTACATGCCCTGATCAGCCTGAGCCATACCGACGGCACCGGCAGCATGCAAACCCTGCAGGACTGGCAACACGGCCTGCAGCATGACCCCGAGTACGATCCCGCACTGTGTTTTGTGATCCTCCTGGAGGGCCAGGCCGTTGCGGTTGCCCAGGCCTGGACCAGCGCCTACCTCAAGGATCTGGCGGTACACCCGCACCACCGGGGCCGGGGCTTGGGCAGCGCACTGCTCAACCATGTCTTTGCCGTTTTCCGCCAGCGCCGTGAGGCTTGCCTGGATCTCAAGGTCATGGAGCACAACCACAACGCCCGGCGCCTGTACGACAAGCACGGCATGACCCTGATCCGGCGCGAGGCGCTTTAGCGCCGGGTTTGCCAGAACTCTTGCGCAAGCGAGCGCAAACCTGCGGCCAGCTCGGCGACATCCCCTGAATGGCGATGGCTCTGTTGCCCGGCATCCACAGTGACGTCACAGGCACTGCGAATCCCGGCGATATTGCGGTTGATATCTTCACTGACCACGCTTTGCTCTTCGACCGCCGAGGCGATCTGCACACTCATCTCGGTGATCCTCTGAACTTGTGCACTGATCCCGTCCAGCGCGCAACTGGCCAGTTGGGTCTGATTGACACTGCTCTGAGCGTATTCACTGCTTTGCTGGATGACCTGCACCGCCGCCCGGGCACCTTCTTGCAGGGCGCTGATCATGGCCTGGATTTCACTGGTCGACTGCTTCGTACGCTGGGCCAGACCACGAACCTCATCGGCCACCACGGCAAAGCCGCGGCCCTGATCACCTGCGCGGGCCGCTTCGATAGCGGCGTTGAGCGCCAGCAAATTGGTTTGTTCGGCAATACTGCGGATCACTTCCAGCACCGAGGAAATATCGCTGCTGTGACTTTCCAGGTGATGCACCACCTCGGTGGCGCGCTCCAGCTCCGTCGCCAGGTGCTGCACCGTGCTGCGGCTTTGCGTCACCAGCTGATGGCCTTCACGGGTTTCACTTTGCACCCGATCGGCTGCTTGCGACGCCTGCTGGGCGTTGATCGCTACCTGCGCCACACTCGCCGCCATTTCGTTGATAGCAGTGGCCACCTGATCGGTCTCCAACTGTTGATTCAAGGTGCTGGCATGGCTGCTTTGCAGATGCTGAACCAGTTCGCTGGCGTGCCCGGCCAATCGCTGCGAGGCATCACCGATACGCCCCACCACAGCGCCGACCTGGGCCTCAAGCATATGCAGGGCAAACTCGATCTGGCCGAACTCATCACGGCGTCCGGTATAAATCTGCTGGCTCAACGGATTGTCGCCAACGCCTTTGGCGCGACGGGTCAATGCATGCAAAGGCCGCAGTAACCAGGCAATGGCCAGCGAACTCAACAGACTGCCCAGCAGCCAGATCAACAGCCCGGCCTGTGCGTCAACGCTGGCCAGCCACAGCGTGCCCACGGCTGTAACGGCGCCAAATACGGCACTGACAAACAATGCCAGCCTGCCCCCCAAGCCAAGGCGCAAGCCGGCCGGCAACAGCGGTTTGCGCCCCGAGCGGAGAGCGGCGTAGTGGGCCTCGGCGACCGCGACACGTTCAGGAGTCGGGTGGGTCCGTACGGATTGGTACTCGACGGTCTCGCCATTTTTCATCACCGGCGTGACATAGGCGCTGACCCAATAGTGATCACCGTTTCTGCAACGGTTTTTCACCATCCCCATCCACGAGCGCCCCGCCTTGAGGGTCTGCCACATATGGCTGAAAGCGGCGGGCGGCATGTCGGGATGGCGCAGCAGGTTGTGCGGGGTGCCCAGCAACTCGCTCAGTTCATAACCGCTGACCTCGATAAAGTCAGGGTTGGCGTAGGTGATGGTGCTGTCGAGATCAGTGGTGGAGAGGATGTTGGCGTCGGGGGCAAAATCAACGGATCGGCCGGTAATCGGTAGATTGATTTTCATGACGGGCGCGCTCGGATTATTAGAGAAGAGTCGGCAGGGTCGTCGACTCTAAGCGCACCTATTAAGCAAATACTGATCTGGCGCATGACTAAAGGAGTTAATCAGGCCTGAACAAACACTAATGGCATATTGCCACTTTTTAGGGCATAAAATTAGCGTTTACCCATGGTTTTGCGGGTGCCATGAGGGGGCGCGTTAGGGGTTTTATCATGACCGCCGAGGCCGCTTTTTTGGTAGTACGCCTTGCCCTGGGACTTGGCCTTGGCAAACTCCGATGGCTTGAACGGAAAAGTGAACGCAGGAATGACCGGTTTTTCCGGGGTATCGAGGTTCTCGGTGCTCACGGCATCAGGAGCGGTCGTTGGTGTAGGAGAAGTCATGAAAGCTCCGATATACGGGAAATAAACAGGCCGGATGGCGCAAGACCGCCCAGTATACCTGCGCACCCTGTATAGGTTGCACTCGCTGGTCGTAAAAATAATCCAAGCCGCGGTGAAAACCCGTGACGTAGCAGCTGCCGAAGGAACGAGGCAGCTGCTACAAACCTTAAAGCTGTCACAAATGTCAGTTAGCCGTCACCGTTATGACCGGGTCCACACGCTATAACCTTTCTATAAGCCCCCATTCCACGCACACGGCGTCTATCCGGCATGCCCAATAAAACCAAAAAAATCTTGCTGGGCACGCTGCTGATTGCCCTGATGGGTAGCAGTGTCTGGTGGCTCAATCGCCCGGCGCCCGGCAAATCGGCAGGTAGCGCGCCAGTGCCGGTGCGGGTCGTGCAAGTCCTGCAACAGGATGTACCGCGCTATATCAACGGGATTGGCGCCGTACTGTCGCTGCACAGCGTCATCATACGTCCGCAAATCGACGGCATCCTCACGGGTATTCGGGTCAAGGAAGGCCAGACGGTCAAGGCTGGCGACCTGCTGGCTACTCTCGATGACCGCTCGATCAAGGCCAGCCTGGATCAGGCCAGGGCCCAACTGGGACAGAACCAGGCGCAACTGCAGGTCGCATTGGCCGACCTCAAGCGCTATCAGTTGTTGAGCGTGGACAATGGCGTGTCCCGGCAAACCCTCGATCAGCAGCAAGCCCTGGTCAATCAGCTCAAAGCTTCGGCCCAGGGTGATCAGGCGGCGATTGCCGCGGCACAGGTGCAGTTGTCCTATACGCAAATCCAGTCCCCGGTCAGCGGGCGCGTGGGCATTCGCGCAGTAGATGCGGGTAACTTTCTAAGGGTCAGCGATGCCCAGGGGCTGTTTTCCGTGACCCAGATCGCCCCCATTGCCGTGGAGTTTTCCCTGCCCCAGCAGCACTTGCCCCTGCTCCACGACTTGCTCACGGCCAAACAACCGGCCCGGGTCAAAGCCTTTGTCGGCAATACCGGCAGCAGCGGCACGCAACTGGGCGAGGGCCGCCTTAGCCTGATCGACAATCAGGTCTCGGCAACCACCGGCACAATCAAGGCCAAGGCTCAGTTCGACAACTCCACGCAAAGCTTGTGGCCCGGCCAGTTGGTCAATGTCGAGATCCAGACCGGACTGGACCGCAACGCGCTGGTGGTGCCACCGCAAGTGGTGCAGCGCGGGCTGGATAATTACTTCGTCTACCGGGTCAGCGGCGACAAGGTCGAAACCGTTCCCGTGCAGCTGACTTTTCAGGACACCGAACTGAGCATCATCACCGGCGTCAACCCCGGCGACACACTGGTCAGCGATGGCCAGTCGCGGCTCAAGTCCGGCTCGCGGGTTGAAGTCCTGAGCGGGCCAACGGCTGCCCGGGTGCAGCCATGACCCGCAGCCGCTCGGTGTCCGCCTGGTGTGTCGATCACCCGGTCGCCACGGTATTGCTGACCTTCGCCCTGGTGCTGGTGGGGCTGATTGCCTTTCCCCGGTTGCCCGTGGCGCCCTTGCCCGAGGCGGAATTCCCGACCATCCAGGTATCTGCGCAATTGCCCGGCGCCAGCCCGGACACCATGGCGTCTTCGGTGGCAACGCCCCTGGAGGTGCAATTCAGCGCCATCCCCGGCATGACCCAGATGACCTCCAGCAGCGCCCTGGGCTCGACCACCCTGACCCTGCAATTCACCCTCGACAAAAGCATCGACACCGCCGCGCAAGAGGTTCAGGCAGCGATCAACACCGCGTCCGGCAAACTGCCCAAGGACATGCCGACCCTGCCGACCTGGAAGAAGGTCAACCCGGCCGACAGCCCGGTACTGATCCTCAGCATCAGTTCGCTGCAGATGCCCGGCACTGAACTGAGCGATTACGTCGAAACCCTGCTGGCCCGGCAAATCAGCCAGATTGATGGTGTGGGCCTGATCAATATCACCGGTCAGCAACGCCCGGCGATCCGCGTCCAGGCCTCGGCCGACAAGCTGGCGGCCATCGGCCTGACCCTGGCCGATATCCGCCTGGCGATCCAGCAAACCAGCCTCAACCTGGCCAAGGGCG
This sequence comes from Pseudomonas sp. TWR1-1-3, assembly GCF_049896805.1. Lineage (NCBI taxonomy): Bacteria > Pseudomonadati > Pseudomonadota > Gammaproteobacteria > Pseudomonadales > Pseudomonadaceae > Pseudomonas > Pseudomonas sp. TWR1-1-3. The sequence continues at coordinate 712,284 of NZ_JAFCUZ010000002.1, forward strand.
CGTTGTATGGCCCGTCGAGCATTTCTACGCTGTCGACCAACGACCAGTTGTTCGACGCGGATGAATACGGCCAATTGATCGTCTCGTACAAGGATGGCGCCCCCGTGCAGCTACGGGATGTGGCACGGGTTATCAACGGTTCCGAGAACGACTATGTACAGGCCTGGTCGGGCCACCAGCCGGGGCTCAACCTGGTGATTTCGCGCCAACCGGGGGCCAATATCGTCGACACGGTAGACCGCATCCAGGCCGCCCTGCCCGGTCTGCAGGCCATGCTCCCGGCTTCGGTCGAAGTGACGGTGCTGAGCGATCGCACCAAGACCATTCGCGCCTCCCTGCATGAAGTGGAAATCACCCTGCTGATCGCCGTGCTGCTGGTGGTTGCGGTGATGGCGCTGTTTTTGCGCCAGTGGTCGGCCACGCTGATTGTGTCGGCGGTACTCGGCGTGTCGCTGATCGCCAGTTTCGCGCTGATGTATGTGCTGGGCTTCAGCCTCAACAACCTGACGCTGGTGGCCATTGTGGTGGCGGTGGGCTTTGTGGTGGACGATGCGATTGTGGTGGTGGAGAACATCCACCGCCATCTGGAAGCCGGAGAAAGCATGCGCGACGCAGCGATCAAGGGCTCCAGCGAGATCGGCTTTACCGTGGTATCCATCAGCGTCTCACTGGTGGCCGCGTTTATCCCGCTGCTGTTTATGGGCGGGGTGGTCGGGCGGTTGTTCAAGGAGTTCGCCCTGACCGCGACCTCGACCATCATGATTTCCGTGGTGGTATCGCTGACCCTGGCGCCCACACTGGCCGCGCTGTTTATGCGCACACCGGAACACAAGCCGGATGCCAGGCCGGGCTTTGGCGAGCGCCTGCTGGGCCTCTATGAAAAAGGCCTGAAGCGGGCCCTTGCGCATCAGCGATTGATGCTGGGGATTTTCGCCGTGACCCTGGCCATGGCTATCGCCGGCTATGTGCTGATCCCCAAGGGCTTTTTTCCGGTGCAGGACACCGGCTTTGTACTCGGCACCACCGAGGCGGCATCCGACATTTCATTCCCGGACATGACGCAAAAGCATCTGGCGCTGGCCGAGATCATCGGCAACGACCCGGCCGTGCAGGCGTTCTCCCATGCCGTGGGCGTGACCGGCAGCAACCAGACCATCGCCAACGGCCGCTTCTGGATTGCCCTCAAGGACCGCGGCCAGCGCGACGTGTCGGCCAGCGAATTTATCGACCGCATTCGCCCGCAACTGGCCAAGGTACCTGGCATCGTGCTGTACCTGCGTGCCGGCCAGGATATCAACCTCAGCTCGGGCCCCAGTCGCAGTCAGTATCAATATGTGCTCAAGAGCAACGATGGTCCGACGCTCACCACCTGGACCCAGCGCCTGACCGAAAAACTGCGCGCCAATCCGGCCTTTCGAGATCTGTCCAACGACCTGCAACTGGGCGGCAGCATCACCCATATCAGCATTGACCGTAATGCGGCGGCGCGCTTTGGCCTGACCGCCACCGATGTCGATGAAGCACTGTACGACGCCTTCGGTCAGCGCCAGGTCAATGAGTTCCAGACCGAGACCAACCAGTACAACGTGATTCTGGAAGTCGACGCGCAGCAGCGCGGCAAGGCCGAAAGCCTCAATTACTTCTACCTGCGCTCGCCGCTGACCGGGGAAATGGTGCCGCTGTCGGCCGTGGCCAGGGTCGATGCGCCCATCAGCGGGCCGTTGTCCATCAGCCATGACGGCATGTTCCCGGCCGCCAACCTGTCGTTCAACCTCGCCCCCGGCGTGGCCCTGGGCGATGCGGTGCTGATGCTCGATCAGGCAAAAAACGATATCGGCATGCCCGGCACCATCAGTGGCAACTTCCAGGGCGCCGCCCAGGCCTTTCAAAGCTCGCTGGCCAGCCAGCCGTGGTTGATCCTCGCGGCGCTGGTGGCGGTGTATATCATTCTGGGGGTGCTGTACGAGAGCTTTGTACACCCGCTGACGATCATCTCCACCCTGCCCTCGGCCGGGCTTGGCGCGCTGCTGATGCTGTGGATATGTGGCCAGGATTTCTCGATCATGGCGCTGATCGGATTGGTGCTGCTGATCGGTATCGTCAAGAAAAACGGCATCCTGATGATCGACTTTGCCCTCGATGCCCAGCGCACCCGTGGCCTGAGCCCCGAAGAGGCTATCTACCAGGCGTGTATCACGCGGTTTCGGCCGATCATCATGACCACCCTCGCCGCGCTGCTCGGCGCCCTGCCGCTGATGCTGGGCTACGGCACCGGCGCCGAACTGCGCCAGCCACTGGGGATTGCCGTTGTCGGCGGGCTGCTGGTGAGCCAGGCGCTGACGCTGTTTACCACGCCGGTCATATACTTGTGGCTTGAACGACTGTTCCATCGTTCCAAACCCGTCAGCTTGCTGGCGACGAATCACTGAGGCGGGTCATGCGCGTTCTGATTATTGAAGATGAAGAAAAAACCGCCGACTACCTGCACCGCGGCCTGACCGAGCAGGGTTACACAGTGGATGTGGCCCGCGACGGCATCGAAGGTCTGCACCTGGCAATGGAGAGCGATTACGCCGTGATCGTGCTCGATGTGATGCTGCCTGGCCTCGATGGCTTTGGCGTACTGCGGGCCTTGCGCGCGCGCAAGCAAACCCCGGTGATCATGCTCACCGCCCGCGAACGGGTGGAAGACCGCATACGCGGGTTGCGCGAAGGCGCCGACGACTACCTGGGCAAACCGTTCTCGTTCCTGGAGCTGGTGGCCCGCCTGCAAGCCCTGACCCGCCGCAGCGGCGGTCACGAGCCGGTGCAAGTGACCGTCGACGACCTGTGGATAGATCTGATCAGCCGCAAGGCCAGCCGCGCCGGAGCCCGCCTGGACCTGACCGCCAAGGAGTTTTCATTGCTCAGCGTGCTGGCCCGTCGTCAGGGCGAGATCCTGTCCAAGACCGCCATTGCCGAGATGGTCTGGGACATCAACTTTGACAGTGACGCCAACGTGGTCGAAGTGGCGATCAAGCGCTTGCGCGCCAAGCTCGACGGGCCATTCGAACACAAGCTGCTGCACACCATTCGCGGCATGGGCTACGTGCTGGAGCGGCGCAGTGTTTAAGCGCCCCGCCGTCCTGAACTCCATCGCCATGCGCCTGAGCGCAATGTTCGCCCTGGTGGCGTTGCTGGTGTTTGTGCTGATTGGTGGAGCGCTGTACCAGCAGGTCGACAAAAGTATCGGCCGCCTGCCTGAAGCGGAGCTGGATGCCCGCTACAGCGTGCTTGAGTCATCGATCAACCGCTACGGCAACGCCGAGCACTGGGCCAAGATGAGCACCAAGCTCAAGCTGCTCAGCGAAGAGGACAAACGCATCCGGTTTTGGGCGATCAGTTCAGACCCGGCCTATGAGTACGGCAACCCCGAGTCAGCCGTGCGCAAATTTGCCCAAGGACCCGTGGGCGTGCGGGATTTGCGCCTGCCCGGCCAGGCCTACCCGTTCAAAGTATTGATCAGCGAAATTCCAGCCAAAGAGCAGCGCCCGGCGCTGCGCTTTTTGATTGCCATCGATACCCAGACCTTTCGCCAGACCCAGCATCACTTGCTGCTTGCCCTGATAAGTCTGGCAACGATTGGCGTACTGCTGGCCTCATTGCTCGGCTATTGGGTGGCGCACATCGGCCTCAAGCCGCTGATCAAGCTGTCTGAAGAAGCGCAAAAGCTGGCTCCACCGCGCCTGTCGGGGCGTTTGCACCTGGCACCGCTGGCTCCGGAGCTGGACCAACTGGTCAGTGCCTTCAATTCGACCCTGGACCGCGTCGAGCAGGCCTGGACCCGGCTGGAGTCATTCAATGCGGATGTGGCCCATGAACTGCGTTCGCCGCTGACCAATCTGATTGGCCAGACCCAGGTGGCGCTGACGCGGGGGCGTTCGGCCGAGCATTACTTTGAAGTGCTGCAGTCGAACCTCGAAGAGCTTGAGCGCCTGCGCAGCATCATCAACGACATGCTGTTCCTGGCCAGCGCCGATCAGGGCAGCAAGGCCAGCAAGCTGTCGAGCGCCTCCCTGGCAGATGAAGTGGCGACCACCCTGGAGTATCTGGAGTTTATTCTTGAAGACGCCCGGGTTGTGGTGCGGGTCAGCGGCGATGCCCGGGTCAATATCGAAAAACCCCACCTGCGCCGGGCGCTGATCAACTTGCTGAACAATGCCGTGCAGCACACCGAAGCCGGGCAAGCGATCGAGGTGTCGATCGAGCAGAATTCCGGGCGGGCCATAATCAGCATCAGCAACCCCGGCCTACCGATTGCCGCAGAACACTTGCCGCGCTTGTTCGAGCGTTTCTACCGGGTGGACGCGGCCCGCCACAACAGCGGTGCCAACCACGGGCTGGGGTTGGCCATCGTCAAGGCGATTGCACAGATGCATGGCGGCGAGGTGTTTGTGCACAGCGACGGCGGGCGCAATACATTCGGGTTGGATCTGCCCGCTTGACCTGTAGCACTGTAGATACTCTGTTGCAGGTCAAACCCTATTGTGGGAGCGAGCCTGCTCGCGAACGACCTGAGCGAGCAGGCTCGCTCCCACAGTTGCAGTTTTCCTGTAGCTGCCGAGGCTCTAGTCCACGGCCCTCGCATTTGTTACTCAAAACGCAAAAGTCCTTGTCTAAAACAAGGCTTTTTCGCCCCTGCCTGGCGCTATAGATTTAACCCATCACACAGCACTTGCTAAGCAAGAAGGTCTTTGAAATGTCCAGCAGTATGGGTATGGCTAGCGTTTTCGTTTTGTCGTCTTTGTTGTTGTCGCCTTTGGCCATGGCGGAAGAGTCCCCTGCATTCGTCGCACAAAATGCGGCCCGCGCGGCATCGTTTGAACAGCATCAGGCAGAGCTGACAGCACGCCATCAAAACGACGCAAAACCGCAGCCTACACAGGCAAAAGCCAGTGTTTCCGATCAAGCCAAAGACAGCTGATTGCTCACTCGCAGACTTCCCGACCCAGTCGGTCATCTGTCACACATGTGACTGACTGTTTCAAAAGCCGCTATCATAGCGGCTTTTTTTTGTTTTAAAAAAAGCGCTGCCAACACTGGGAGCCCTTCGAACAAGAACAGAATTTGCAAAGAAAATAAAAACTGCCGCCACTTTCAAGGAGCAACAAACTGGTGAAGTACTCACACAAACTCAGTCCGTTATTCATTGCCCTGGCTGCAACGATCCCCACCTACGCCCACGCCGACGAAGACTCAACCAAAGACGGTTTTATCGAAGGTTCCAGCCTTAAGATCCACGCCCGCAATTACTATATGAACCACGATATCCGCAGCCCCCATGCTGATGACAGCAAGGAATGGGGCCAGGGTTTTGTCGGCAAGTTCGAGTCGGGCTTCACCCAGGGTACGGTAGGCTTCGGCCTGGATGCCTACGCCTTGCTCGGGCTCAAGCTCGATGGCGGTGGTGGCACCGATGGCAGCAGCATCCTGCCAGTCAGTGATGGCAACGGCAAAGCGCCTACCGCCTTTTCGTCTGCCGGTGCCGCACTGAAAATCCGCGCCTTCGATACCGAGCTCAAAGCCGGTGATATGTTCCTCACCAATCCGGTAATAGCCGGCGGTGAAACCCGCATGTTGCCGCAGACCTTTCGCGGTGTCAGCCTGACCAACACCAGCTTCGAAGGCTGGATGTTCGAAGGCGGCCAGGTCAGTTTTGAAAAACCTTACAACCAGAGTGGCATGCGCCGCCTGACCACCACCTACGGTGACCTGGGCGATCAAAGCAGCAAGCACATCACCTGGGCCGGCGCGTCCTGGAGCGGCGTGCCAGAAATCACCAGCAACCTCTACGCCGCCCAGTTGCAGGACATCTGGAACCAGTACTACTACGACTTTGACTACACCTGGGAGTTGAGCGAGGGCATCACCCTCAACCCCGGCCTGCACTACTATCACACCCAGGACACCGGCAAGGCCCTGCTGGGCGATATCGACAACAACACCTTCAGCCTGCACCTGGCCCTCGGCATTGACGGCCACAAGGTGACCGCGGTGTACCAGCGGGTCAATGGCAACACGCCTTTCGACTATATCTATCAGGGCGACAGCGTTTACCTGGACAACTCGCAGCAATATTCGGACTTCAACGGCCCGAACGAGCGTTCCTGGAAGCTGCAATATGAGTATGACTTTGCCGGCCTCGGTATCGCCGGCCTGACCGCCAGTGCGTCGTATTCACGGGGTGAGCTGGACCTGACCAAGGCCGCCCCCGACAGCATCGGCTACAGCAACTGGTACAACCCGGAAGGCAAGAACGCCCATCACTGGGAACGCGACCTGGGCCTCAAGTACGTGATCCAGGAAGGCAAGGCCAAGGATCTGGCAGTGACCCTGCGCTGGGCCACCAACCGCGGCAACACGGCCTACCAGAGCGTGGACAGCGATGTGGATGAGTATCGGGTGATCATCGACTATCCTATTGATGTGTTTTAATCCATGAACAAAGGGCCAGCGTAAAGCTGGCCTTTTCATATGATTGCGTTCATTTTATGGGGCCGAACCCAGGGCGACAATGAGCATGGCCATCAAGCATATCTTGCGCAGTAACGTGCTGACCCTACGCCTGCTGATCGGCGCCACAAGCGTTTCAATCATTGCCATTCTGAGCATCGTCAGCTTCCTGCTGGTACGCGAACACCGCACCGCAGAACTGGCCGCCATCCGCACTTCCCTCAATATCGTGCAGTTGGTCGGGCGTGACGTTCAAAACACGGTAAATCTCTACGACTCAGCGCTCAACGCACTGATCGACGTATCAAAACGCAGCGACCTGAACAGTGTCTCCCTGCCGCTGAAACATATGCTGTTGTTCGATAAAGCCGAACAGACCCCGGCCAATGGCGGCTTTTACCTGCTCAATGCCCAAGGCGACCTGGTCGCCGACTCACGCACTGAAGTCAGCCCCAAAGAAAACTTCAGCCACTGGCCAAGTTTTGTGGAGCACCGTGACTCCAACAGCCCCAACCTGTTTATCTCCCACCCTTTTGACTCAGCTGAAAACGATGGCATTTGCTGCATCAGCTTCAGCCGGCGGATTTCCGGGCCAGACGGCAGGTTTCTCGGCGTCGCGGTGGCGCAGATGAAGCTGGACTATTTCAAGACCCTGTTCCAGAGGCTCGACCTGGAACCCCATGGGTTTATCCGTCTGATCAGTACCGATGGCACGCCACTGACCCAGCATCCGGAACCGGCATCCGCCGACGCGCACACCAACCTGAGCAACAACCCCGTGTTTGTCCGTTTTCTGCACGAACACAGAGGCAGTTTTATCGCCCTCTCCAGCATTGATGGCGAAGAGCGGCTATACAATTTCTCCGAGGTCGGTGACCTGCCGTTGATTGTGGTGGTCTCACTGGCCACTGATGATGTGTTCAGCGCCTGGAGGCGTAACGCCATTTTGGTCGGTATCGGTACGCTCATGTTATGTAGCGCCCTGCTTGTCCTCACCTGGTTGCTGGGCCGTGAATTGCATTTGCGTCAACGCGCCGAGCGCCAGCTCGAAGCGCTGGCAACCACCGACCCGCTGACCGGGCTGGCCAACCGCCGCAAGCTGGACCAGACCCTGGAACAGGAATGGCGGCGGGCGCAGCGCTCAGGCAAGCCGCTGTCGCTGATCATGTTTGACATTGACCATTTCAAGAATTTCAACGACACCTATGGCCATCAGGACGGTGACGAGGCCTTGAAACGTGTGGCACGGACTATCCAGCAGTGCATGCACCGTTCCACAGATCTGGCGGCCCGTTATGGTGGCGAAGAGTTTGCAGTGGTGCTGAGCGATACCGATGCCAGTGGCGCGTACAACCTGGCACAGAGCATCCGCCAGGCCGTCGAACAACTGGAACCGTTAACGCCCTCCCATCGCCGGCTCACCACCAGCATGGGGGTCAGTACCCGCCAGGTTAAACCGGGCGACCAGCTAGCAGGCTTGATCAACAGCGCCGATCAGGCCCTGTATCAGGCCAAGAAGGCCGGGCGCAATTGCGTAATCAGTGCAGCAGAGTTGTCCTGAGTGAGTGCCAGCCTTGAATGAAAGGCCCGCTGTACATGGTTTTTTCTTCAGAGGGTCAAGCCATTAAATATCATCTGCGCACACCGGTTATCACCCGCCGCATGCTGGTCTGGGCCAGCGCCCTGTCGGTGGTTGCGATTGTGAACATCGTCGGCTACCTGCTGGTCAGGGAATACCGCAATACCGAAGATGATGCGGCTCGCTCTGCCTTGAATATCGTGCAGTTGATCAGCCGTGATATCCGCAATACCATTTCCATCTATGACTCGGCGCTCAACAGCCTGGTCAGCCTGGTGCAAAGCCAGGCGCTGGCCTCGCTTTCGCCGCAGACGCAACAACCCCTGCTTTTCGACAGAGCGGCCGAGGCGCCGTCCAATGCCGGTTTTTTTGTGCTGGATGCCGACGGCAAGGTGATTGCCGGCTCACGCCCGGTCGAGCCCCTGCTCAACAACGCTCGCCAACAGTCCTGGTTCAAGGTTCATCTCAAGGGGCAAAATGAAGGCATCTTTATCAGCCGCCCCTTGCCTGCCAGCGATGCCCCCAATGACTGGAGCCTGGTACTCAGCCGCAGGATCACTACCCCGGACGGCAGGTTTGGCGGCGTCGCCGTGGCCCTGATGAAGATGAGCTACTTTCAGAACCTGTTTCGCGGCCTGGACCTGGGGCCCACCGGCAATATCAGCCTGGTCAGCAGCGAAGGCATCATGCTGATCCAGTACCCGGCCACCACCATGTTCTATACCGGCCAGGACCTGGGGCACACGCCGATCTTCCTGCGTTTTCTGACCGAGCGCCACGGCAGCTTTACCGCCGTGTCCGGTATCTATCACCTGCAGCGCCTCTACAACTTCGCCCAGGTCAGCGAGTTACCCTTGCTGGTGGTGGTGGCTTTGTCCACCGAGCATATATTCAGCAACTGGCGACACACGGCCCTGTTGATCGGCAGCGCAACCCTGCTGCTGTGCCTGGGCCTGCTGTGGCTGACCTGGTTGCTGGTACGCGAATTGCGCCTGCGCCAGCGCGCCGAAGGCGAACTCGCCGCCATGGCCGCCACCGACCCGCTGACCGGACTGGCCAACCGGCGCATGCTGGACAAGACTCTGGATCTGGAATGGCGCCGCGCACAACGTACAGGCGCGCCGCTGTCACTGATCATGATTGATATCGACCACTTCAAGCCCTTCAACGATGCTTATGGTCATCAGGCAGGGGATGAGGCCCTGCGCCAGGTCGCCCGGGTCATCAAGGCCAATGTGCGACGCCCCGCCGACCTGGTGGCCCGCTACGGTGGTGAAGAATTCGCGGTAGTACTGACCGAAACCGACGCGGCAGGCACGCGCCTGCTGGCAGAAAAAATTCGCGCCGCGGTTGAGCAAATGGAGCCGGTCGACCCCACCACCAAAAAACTCACTGTGAGCCTGGGCGCCTGCACCCGCTACGCCAAACCCGGCGACGACCGGGAAGAACTGCTCAGCACTGCCGACAAAGCGCTTTATCAGGCCAAAAAACGCGGGCGCAATCGGGTGATGGATATCAATGAAACCGGCCTGAATGCGCTGAAACCTAAAAACGAAACATAAAAAAAGGCCACCCGAGGGTGGCCTTCAAAAACTAGAGAAAGAAGTTTTACTTAAACTGCCGCAACCGGACGCATATACGAAATCGGTGCAGTGCTGGCATCTTCAAAGGTCACGACTTCCCACGCATCGGTCTGTTCAAGCAGCTTGCGAATCAGCTGGTTGTTCAGTGCATGGCCAGACTTGAAGCCCTTGAATTCACCGATCAGGCTATTGCCCAACAGGTAAAGGTCGCCAATTGCATCGAGGATCTTGTGCTTCACGAATTCGTCTTCATAGCGAAGGCCGTCTTCGTTCAGTACACCATCCGCGTCGACCACGATGGCGTTTTCCACGCTACCGCCGAGTGCGAGGTTGTGCTTGCGCAGGTACTCGATATCACTCATGAAACCAAAGGTACGCGCGCGGCTGACTTCTTTTACAAACGAAGTGCTGGAAAAATCCACGGTTGCACTTTGGGTACGGTTACGGAAAACCGGGTGATCGAAATCGATCTCGAAGCTCACCTTGAAGCCTTCGAAAGGGACGAAAGTGGCGCGCTTGTCGCCATCTTCCACTGTCACTTCACGCAGGATGCGGATGAACTTCTTCGGCGCGTCCTGTTCTTCCAGGCCGGCAGATTGAATCAAGAACACGAAAGGTCCGGCGCTACCGTCCATAATCGGGACTTCAGACGCGGAGAGTTCGACGTAGGCGTTATCGATCCCCAGGCCAGCCATGGCCGAGAGCAGGTGCTCTACCGTGTCTACTTTTACATCGCCGTTGACCAGCGTGGTCGACATCGTCGTCTCGCCGACGTTTTCCGCGCGCGCAGGGATCTGCACAACAGGGTCAAGGTCTGCACGACAAAACACGATGCCGGTGTCCACAGGCGCAGGCTTGAGGGTCAGGTAGACCTTCTCACCGGAGTGCAGGCCGACACCTGTGGCACGGATAATATTTTTCAGGGTGCGTTGTTTAATCATGGCATTGGCCGCTTCAGCGCAAATTGCGAACTGGTATCAACAAAGGCTGGCGATAATAGCAGACCGAGCCTTTGCTGAACACCAATCACCTTAATACCCCTGATTGATTTCATTAATCAGCCTGGCGACGCAGGAAAGCCGGGATGTCCAGGTAATCCAGATCATCTTGCGGATTGAGCTTGGCAGCAGTCGTCGCGCCTTGCTGGGCCTGGTTGCGCATCACGGTCGGGCGATCCAGATCACGGTAGTTGACCACCGGTTGTTCCTGACGCTCGGTACGGGTTTCCTGACGAACAGGGGCGCTGTGTGCTGCCGAAGCTGCGTACGAAGCCTGCAGGGTGTTGTCGACAACCTTGACCGGCTTCTCGATTTTTGCACCCAGACCGGTAGCAACCACGGTGACATGCAGCTCGTCACGCATGTCCGGATCGATAACAGTACCGACCTTGACCATTGCGTGTTCCGAAGCGAAGGCTTCGATGATGCTGCCCACGTCGGAGTACTCACCCAGGGACAGGTCAGGGCCGGCGGTGATGTTTACCAGGATGCCGCGAGCGCCTTCCAGGTTCACGTCTTCGAGCAACGGGTTGCGAATGGCCGCTTCGGTGGCCTCACGTGCACGGTTCGGACCGCTGGCGCAGCCAGTGCCCATCATCGCCATGCCCATTTCGCTCATCACGGTGCGTACGTCGGCAAAGTCGACGTTGATCATGCCCGGACGCTTGATGATGTCGGAGATACCGCGAACGGCACCGGCCAGTACGTCATCGGCCTTGGCGAACGCAGACAGCAGGCTTGCGTCTTTACCCAGGATGGTGAGCAGTTTTTCGTTCGGAATCGTAATCAACGAATCGACGCTTTCGGACAGCAGACGAATACCTTCGTCGGCGATCTGCATGCGCTTGCGACCTTCGAACGGGAACGGACGGGTCACCACCGCAACGGTGAGGATGCCCATTTCCTTGGCCACTTCGGCAATGATCGGCGCAGCACCGGTACCGGTACCACCGCCCATGCCCGTGGTGATGAACACCATGTTGGTGCCCTGCAACACTTCAGCAATACGCTCGCGGTCTTCCAGGGCAGCCTGACGACCGACCTCAGGGTTCGCGCCGGCACCCAGGCCCTTGGTCACGCCAGTGCCCAGTTGCAGGATGGTACGCGCACCAATGCTTTTGAGCGCTTGTGCGTCTGTGTTGGCGCAGATGAATTCCACGCCTTCGATGTTGCTCTTAACCATGTGGTTAACAGCATTGCCACCGCCACCACCAACACCGATAACTTTGATTACCGGGCTTTGCGGGATGTTGTCTACGAGTTCGAACATGGTCCCTCTCCTTTCATTTCTCTAGTTTTTTTCGCCTACTTCTACCGCTTTGAATCTGTTTACAGCTCAAGCTTTAAAAGTTGCCCTGTACCCAGCGCTTGAGGCGCTCAAGCACAGGGGCTTTTTGTTCGTCACTGCTGTAGTTGTCGCGGTTGCTGATACCCGATATCGAAATACCGTCTGACTGCTTTTGCAGCCCGTACAACAACAAGCCCACAGCGGTGGAATAAATCGGATTGCGCACAACGTCGGTGAGGCCCTTGAAACTGTGCGGCACACCCAGACGGACCGGCATGTGGAAGATCTCTTCGGCCAGTTCGACCGCGCCTTCCATCTTTGAAGTACCACCGGTCAACACGATGCCCGCCGGAATCAGGTCTTCGTAACCGCTGCGACGCAGCTCGGCCTGAATCAGGGTGAACAGCTCGTCGTAACGCGGCTCGACCACTTCGGCCAGGGCCTGACGGGACAGTTCACGGGGTGGGCGATCGCCCACGCTTGGCACCTTGATGGTTTCGCCGGCACCGGCCAGTTTGGCCAGTGCACAGGCGTAACGAATCTTGATTTCTTCGGCATATTGCGTTGGTGTACGCAGCGCCATGGCGATGTCGTTGGTCACCTGGTCACCGGCAATCGGTATCACTGCCGTATGGCGAATCGCGCCTTCGGTGAAGATCGCGATGTCGGTGGTGCCGCCGCCGATATCAACCAGGCAAACGCCCAGTTCCTTTTCATCATCGGTCAGTACCGAGTAAGCCGATGCCAACTGCTCAAGGATGATGTCGTCCACCTCAAGGCCACAGCGGCGTACACACTTCTCGATGTTTTGCGCGGCATTCACGGCGCAGGTCACGACGTGAACCTTGGCTTCAAGACGTACGCCCGACATGCCCAGTGGCTCACGTACGCCTTCCTGGTTATCGATCACATAGTCCTGCGCCAGGGTGTGCAGCACACGCTGGTCAGCCGGGATCGCGACAGCCTGGGCGGCGTCGAGGACGCGCTCAAGGTCGGCGGTGCTGACTTCACGATCACGAATCGCCACGATGCCGTGGGAATTCAGGCTGCGGATGTGATTGCCGGCCACGCCGACAAATGCCGAGTGAATCCGGCAACCGGCCATCAGCTGCGCTTCTTCGATGGCGCGCTGGATCGATTGCACGGTGGACTCGATGTTCACCACCACGCCTTTCTTCAGGCCACGGGACGGGTGCGTGCCAATACCGACGATTTCGATCGTGCCGTCTTCACCGACCTCGCCTACCAGCGCAACCACCTTGGAGGTGCCGATATCGAGGCCGACGATCATTTTGCCGCTTTGCACATTTGCCATGGGTCCTGCCTCTTCTTAATTCTTCGCGACAGCGGGTTGGGCTATCGTGGGTGCCACAGGTTCCCGCCAGCCGACGGCCAATCCGTTGGCATAACGCAAATCGATGCGCGCTATGTTTGTAATCTGTTCTTTCAGCGTTTTTTCATAGATGGCTATGAAGCGACGCATTTTTTCTACCAGATGATCGCGCCCCAACAACAGCTCGATCCCGGGCCCTGCACTACCGGCTCCAGTGGTCAGGAACCAGCTACCGCGCTCACGCAACTCCAGCCGGGCTATGGAAAAGCCCATCGGACGCAGCATCTGGCTCAACACCTGATACTGCTGCATCACCTGCTGCTGAGCCCGTTGTGGACCAAACAGCTGCGGCAAATGTTCGTAATTGGCCAGCTCACGCGGGGTGAACGCCTGGCCCTGGTTGTTCAACAGTGCCTCATCCCCCCAACGCGCAACCGGCAGTTGCTCTTCAAGGCGAATCACCACCTGGTCGGGCCACACGCGACGGACTTCGGCGTGGGCGATCCAGGGCATCTGCTCGAGCTCGGTGCGCATGCCTTCCAGGTCTACCGTAAAGAAGCTCGCTGCCACATAAGGGGCAATGCGCTGCTGCACGGCTTGCTGGCTGATATAGGTCAAATCGCCCTGCACGTTGATATTGGTGATCGGGCGGTCGGCATAGGGCATCAGGCGCTGCGCACCTTCATAGGTGCCATAACCCAACGCCACCAGCAGCACCGGCCAGAACAACGCTTTCAAAAAGCCGAAATTGGCTTTTGGCAAACGCACCGACATCGGCTCTTTCGCCACCATCCGGCTGGCGCCACGCGGCACCGGCTTGCGGCCGGGAGCGGGTGGTTGATGACGAAGCGATGCACCTTGCATGGACTTAACCCCGCGCCTCTAAACTTGCCGCCAGAATCGACAGCACCAGCTGTTGGAAATCCAGACCCGCCGCCTTGGCCGCCATCGGCACCAGGCTGTGATCGGTCATGCCCGGCGCGGTGTTGACTTCCAGCAGCCAGAACTGGCCTGCGGTGTCCTGCATCACGTCCAGACGCCCCCAACCGGCAATGCCGATCGCCTCGCAGGCTTTCGCCGTGAGGTCCATGAGCTCCTGTTCCTTGGCACTGTCGAGGCCGCACGGGATCCGATACTGGGTATCGTTGGCCACGTACTTGGCGTCGTAGTCGTAAAAGCTGTGGGGCGTACCCAGGGCAATCGGTGGCAACACCTGGTCACGCAGGGTGGCGATGGTGAACTCGGGACCTGTGATCCACTGCTCAACCAACACTTGCGAGTCGTACTTGCTGGCATCGGCCCACGCGACGATCAACTCGTCCACGTTACTCACTTTGGCCATACCGATACTTGAACCTTCATGAGCCGGTTTGACGATCAAAGGGAAGCTCAGTTCCTTGGCCGCAGAAATACAATCGGCTTCGCTGCTCAATACTGCGTGACGTGGCGTTGGAATACCCAGGCTGTGCCACACCTGTTTGGTGCGCAGCTTGTCCATGGCCAGGGCCGACGCGAGGATGCCGCTGCCGGTGTAAGGAATGCCCAGGCACTCCAGCAGGCCTTGCATGCTGCCGTCTTCACCGCCACGACCATGAAGGATGATGAACGCGCGGTCGATTTTTTCGCTGGTGATACGGGTGATGAAGTCATCGCCCACATCGATACCGAAGGCATCCACACCGGCGCTTTGCAGCGCGCCCAGCACGGCATTGCCCGACTTCAACGAGACTTCACGCTCAGCGCTTTTGCCGCCGAACAACACGGCCACACGGCCGAAATCGGCTGGGGCAATGGTCGAGAACAGATTGGCATAGGCAGCAGTCATTTCAACTTTCCTTCACTGGTAGCGGCAACAGCGCCGGCGAACAGCGGGCTCTTGATAAGTTGCGGTGCCAGACGGCCGATATCGCCCGCCCCTTGGCACAACAGAATGTCGCCAGCGCGCAGCAGCGGCTTGACGATCGGCGCCAGCTCGACGCCGCGCTCGATGTAGATCGGGTCCAGCTGGCCGCGCTGACGGATGCTGTGGCACAGCTGGCGGCTGTCAGCCCCGGGAATCGGCTCTTCGCCAGCCGGGTAGACTTCCATCAACAGCAATACGTTGGCATCGGCCAGTACCTGGACAAAATCGTCGTACAGGTCACGGGTGCGGCTGAAACGGTGCGGCTGGTACACCATCACCAGGCGACGTTCCGGCCAGCCACCACGTACGGCCTTGATCACCGCGGCGACTTCGGTCGGGTGGTGACCGTAGTCATCGACCAGCATCACGCTGCCGCCATCAACTGGCAGCTCGCCATAAACCTGGAAGCGTCGCCCCACCCCTTCAAAGCCCGACAGGCCCTGAACGATGGCTTCATCGCTGATGCCTTCATCAGAGGCTATGCAGATGGTGGCCAGGGCATTGAGCACGTTGTGGTTGCCCGGCATGTTCACCGACACATCCAGCGGCTCGCGGTCAGGGCGCAACACGGTGAAGAAGGTTTGCATGCCCTGCTGGCGCACATTGATCGCGCGTACATCAGCGTTTTCGCTGAAGCCGTAGGTCACGGTCGGACGCTTGACCAGCGGCAGGATTTCACGCACCACCGGATCGTCCAGGCACAGCACGGCCAAGCCGTAGAACGGCAGGTTGTGCAGGAACTCGACGAAGGTCTTCTTCAGCTTGTTGAAGTCGCCTTCGTAGGTCGCCATATGGTCGGCGTCAATATTGGTGACCACCGCCACCAACGGCTGCAGATGCAGGAAGCTGGCATCGCTTTCATCAGCTTCGGCAATCAGGTAACGGCTGGTACCCAGTTGTGCATTGGTACCGGCTGCATTCAGGCGGCCACCGATCACGAACGTCGGGTCCAGGCCACCGGCCGCGAACACCGAGGCCAGCAAGCTGGTGGTAGTGGTTTTGCCGTGGGTACCGGCAACAGCGATACCGTGGCGATAGCGCATCAGCTCGGCCAGCATCTCGGCACGAGGCACCACCGGAATGCGGCGCTCAAGTGCACTCGCAACCTCGGGGTTGGAGGTATTCACGGCACTCGATACCACCAGCACATCGGCGTTGGCGGCGTTCTCGGCGCGGTGGCCGATATAAATGTGTGCGCCGAAGGACTCGAGCCGCTCGGTCACCGGCGAAGCGTTCAGGTCCGAGCCCGACACTTCATAGCCCAGGTTCAGCAACACTTCGGCGATACCGCACATTCCCACGCCGCCGATACCGACGAAGTGGATGCGACGGATACGGCGCATTTCCGGTTGTGGCATAGCTTTTTGATTCTCAACCATTGGCCACCTCCAGGCAGATATCTACAACGTTGCGGGTCGCATCGGGTTTGGCCAGGCGGCGGGCATTGGCCGCCATGCTGTTGAGTCGTTCCGGTTGCATCAAAACCTCTGTCAGGCGTGCAGCCAGTTCGGCTGCGCCAGTTGTCGCTTGCGGCATCAGGAAGGCTGCACCCTCGCGTGCCAAAAAGTCGGCGTTACGGCTCTGATGGTCATCGATCGCGTGGGGCAATGGCACCAGCAGCGAAGGCAGACCGGCCGCAGCCAGTTCACTGACGGTCAGCGCGCCTGCGCGACAAACCACCAGGTCGGCCCAGCCATAGGCATGGGCCATATCCTTGATAAAAGGCTGTACGTCAGCCTCGACGCCGACCGCGGCATAGCGCTCGGCGGTAATCCGGTCATGCTGCTTGCCGGCCTGGTGAAACACTTCAGGGCGAACGTCAGCCGGGACTTTGGCCAGCGCTTCAGGCAACAACTTGTTCAACGGCTCGGCGCCGAGGCTGCCGCCCAGTACCAGCAAGCGCGCCTTGCGCCCTTCGAGCGCAGCCCGAGGCGCCAGGGTAAACAGCTCGGGGCGTACCGGGTTACCGGTGCTACGCAGCGTCTGCGAGGCTGCAAAGGTGCCGGGAAAGGCTTCGCACACCCGACTGGTCATCGGCACCAGCAGGCGGTTGGCCGTACCGGCTACCGCGTTCTGCTCGTGAATGATCACCGGTACACCGCAGGTTTTCGCCGCCAGGCCGCCAGGCCCGGTCACGTAACCGCCAAAACCCAGCACACACACCGGCTTGAGTTGACGAATGATCCTGCGCGCCTGAAACAGCGCCTTGAGCAGTACAAAAGGGGCCTTGAGCAACGACAGCTTGCTCTTGCCACGCAGGCCCGCCACGTTAATCAGGTGCAGTTTGAAACCGGCAGGCTCGACCAGTTCATTCTCGATGCCACGGGGCGTACCGAGCCAGTGCACGGTGTAGCCGCGGGCTTCGAATTCGCGGGCGCAAGCCAGCGCCGGGAACACGTGGCCACCGGTGCCGCCCGCCATGATCAGCACGTTAGCGCCCATGGGTCGGCTCCTCTGCAAAGTCGCTTTCTTTGAAATCGGTCTCTTCACTGCCCAGGTGGGTTCGACTCTCCCACTCGATGCGCAGCAACAGTCCCATGCACACGCAGCAAATCACCAGCGAGCTGCCGCCATAACTGAGGAACGGCAGGGTCAGGCCCTTGGTTGGCAGCAAGCCGACGTTTACCCCGATATTGATCAGGAACTGGCCGATCCACAGGAACGACAAGCCATAGGCCATATAAGCCGAGAAATACTGTTTGGCGCGCTCGGCCCACATGCCGATGTACATGCCGCGCACACACACAAATACGAACAGGGCCACGGTCAGCAGCGAGCCGACAACACCCAGCTCTTCTGCCAGTACCGAAAACACGAAGTCGGTATGTGCTTCAGGCAGGTAGAACTGTTTCTGCACACTGTTGCCCAGACCGACACCAAACCACTCGCCGCGACCGAAGGCGATCAGGGCCTGGGTCAACTGGTAGCCGGAGCCGAACTGGTCGGACCACGGGTCGGTAAAGGTAATCAAACGCGCCATGCGGTAAGGCTGTGCCTGTACCAGCACGAACACCGCGCCGACAGCCAGCGCCACCATCAGAGCGAAACGGAACAGGCCGACACCACCGAGAAACAGCATGGCAGCAGCGGCGCCCATCATCACAACCGTGGCTCCGAAGTCGGGCTCCATCAGCAGCAGGCCGGCCATTGGCAGCAGCACGATAAATGGCTTGAAAAAGCCCATCCAGCTATCCCGCACTTCCTTCTGCTGACGCACCAGGTAGCCCGCCAGGTAGATCACCACAAAGACCTTGGCGATCTCCGAAGGCTGCACGTTGAAGAAGCTGAAACCGATCCAGCGCATCGAGCCGTTTACCTCACGGCCAATGCCCGGGATCAGTACGGCCACCAGCAAACCGAATGCACCGATCAGCAACATGAAGCCCATGCGTTGCCAGGTCGCGATCGGCACCATCATGGTCATGATGCATGCGCCCAGGCCGAGCACGATGTAAAACAGGTGGCGGATCATGTGGTACAGGGTGTTGCCCGACTGCAACGCCGCCACTTCGGACGAAGCCGAAGTGATCATCACCAGCCCCAGACCGAGCAAGGCCAGGCAACCGGCGAGCAACGGGAAGTCGAGGTCGATGCCACGCCCCGTAATCAGCGGTGAAGGATAAGGTTTGAGGATGCCGAACATCATGCCAGCACCTCCACGGCGCGAGCGAACAACTGGCCGCGCTCTTCGTAGTTTTTGAACATGTCGAAACTGGCGCAGGCTGGCGACAGCAAGACTGCATCACCCGATTGCGCCAGTGAGCGGCTCAGTGCGATGGCTTCGTCCAGCGAACCGGCACGCACTTGCGGCACGGCATCGCCAAGGGCGTCGGCTATCAGCCCCGCATCACGACCTATCAACACTGCCGCGCGGCAGTGCTTGGCAACCGAATCACGCAAGCCGCTGAAATCCGCGCCCTTGCCGTCGCCGCCGGCGATAAGGATCAGCTTGCCATCCATGTCCATCCCCAGCCCTTCGATAGCAGCCAGTGCCGCGCCGACGTTGGTGGCCTTGGAGTCGTTGTAGTAGCTCACGCCATCCAGCTCGCGCACCCACTGACAGCGATGCTCAAGACCGGTGAAATTGCGCAGGCTGGCGAGCATGGCGTCGAACGGCAGACCAACCGCGTGACCCAGCGCCAGGGCAGCCAGGGCATTGGCCTGATTATGTGCGCCACGCACTTTCAGCTCGCGCACGGGCATGAGGTTCTGGAATTCGAAAGCGAGGTATTTTTCGCCGTTTTCTTCACGCAGGCCGAAGGCCTTGAAGTCCGGCGCGCTGAGGCCGAAAGTCCAGCACGGCTGACCTTCGCTCATCAGCGGGCGGGTCAGGGCATCCTGACGATTGACCACCACCTGCCGGGCGCCACGGAAGATCCGGTGCTTGGCCAGGTGGTACGCAGGCAGGCCGCTGTAGCGGTCCATATGGTCTTCGCTGACATTGAGCACTGTGGCCACTTCAGCACCCAGCTGGTTGGTGGTCTCCAGCTGGAAGCTCGACAGCTCCATCACGTACAGCTCGATATCATCGCAGAGCAGGTCCAGTGCCGGCGTGCCAAGGTTGCCACCCACCGCAACGCGCTTGCCGGCTGCCGCAGCCATTTCACCGACCAGGGTGGTCACGGTGCTTTTGGCGTTGGAACCACTGATTGCCACGATAGGCGCTTTCGCGTTACGCGCGAACAGGTCGATGTCGCCCGACAGTTTCACGCCGCGGGCAGCAGCAGCTTGCAGCGCCGGAGTCGCCAGGGCCAGGCCGGGGCTCACGTAAAGCTCGTCGGCGCGGCACAGGAATTCGACATCCAGCTCGCCACAACGCACTTCCACTTGCGGGTAGTCACGGCGCAGCGTGGCAAGCTCCGGCGGGTTTTCCCGCGTATCTGCCACGGCAAACGACACGCCCCGTTGCGCCAGGAAGCGCACCAGGGACATGCCGCTCTTGCCGAGGCCGACAACGATGCGGAAGTGGTCAGAAGCGATCAGAGACACAGGTTCTACCTCAGCTTCAGTGTGGCAAGGCCGACCAGTACGAGAATCACGGTAATGATCCAGAAGCGGACGATCACACGTGGCTCAGGCCAGCCTTTGAGTTCAAAGTGGTGATGAATCGGCGCCATGCGGAACACCCGCTTGCCGGTCAACTTGAAGGACGCTACCTGGATCACCACGGACAGGGTTTCCATCACGAACACACCGCCCATGATGAACAACACGATTTCCTGGCGCACGATCACGGCGATAGTGCCCAGAGCTGCGCCCAGCGCCAGTGCGCCAACATCACCCATAAAGACTTGTGCCGGGTAGGTGTTGAACCACAGGAACCCGAGACCGGCGCCAATCAATGCGCCGCAGAACACAATCAACTCACCCGCGCCCGGTACATAAGGGATCAGCAGGTAGTCGGCAAATTTCACGTTGCCCGACAGGTAGCAGAAGATACCCAGCGCACCGCCGACCATCACGGTGGGCATGATCGCCAGGCCATCGAGGCCGTCAGTCAGGTTGACCGCATTGCTCGAACCCACGATCACAAAGTAGGTGAGAACAACAAAGCCGATGCCCAGCGGAATGCTGGCGTCCTTGAGGATGGGCAGGATCAGCGTGGTTTCCACCGCGCTTGGCGCCGTCACGTACAAGAAGATCGCCGCGCCCAGACCGAACACCGACTGCCAGAAATACTTCCAGCGGCTTGGCAAGCCACGGGAGTTTTTTTCGATTACCTTGCGGTAGTCATCCACCCAGCCGATGGCGCCGAACAACAGGGTCACGATCAGCACGACCCACACATAACGGTTGCTCAGGTCAGCCCACAACAGGGTGCTGATGGCGATGGCCGACAGGATCAACGCACCGCCCATGGTCGGAGTGCCCGATTTGGACAGGTGCGATTGTGGGCCGTCATTACGTACCGACTGGCCGATCTGACGGTTTTGCAGGGTGCGGATCATCCACGGCCCCAGGCACAGCGACAAGGTCAACGCGGTCAGCACCCCGAGGATCCCGCGCAGGGACAGGTACTGGAAGACCGCGAAGCCTTTATGGAACTGTTGCAGATACTCCGCTAGCAGCAGCAGCATTAATGTTTCTCCCCGCTGGAACCGCACAAAGCCGCAACGACGTTTTCCATCGCAGCGCTGCGCGAGCCCTTGATCAAAATAGTGGTGTTTGTTTCGTGCTCAGCGCGAAGCGCCTTGATCAGGTCAGCCTGATTGGCGAAGTGACGAGCCTGGTGTCCAAAAGCAGTGACGGCATGAGCCATCATGGGTCCCACCGCATAGAGCGCTGAAACTTTGTCGGCGGCATAAGCGCCTACTTCACGATGTCCTTGCTCCGCCCACTCACCCAGTTCGCCAATATCTCCGAGCACCAGGACGGTGCGGCCGGAAAAGGCGGCGAGTATATCAACGGCAGCGCACATTGAGGTGGGGTTTGCGTTGTAAGTGTCATCAATAATTCGCAGGCCTGCGGCGGTCAATTGCGCGACAGCGCGACCTTTTACCGGCAACACGGCTTCAAGGCCGGTTTTGATACCAAACAGCGACACGCCGAGGGCGTGAGCAGCTGCCGCAGCGGCCAGTGCGTTGGCCACGTTGTGGGTGCCCAACAGGTTAAGTTGGACCTGCTCGCTACCCAGCGGGCTGTGCAAGGTGAAGCCCGGGCAACCGCGAGCGTCACGGCTCAGATCGCTGGCATAAAAATCGGCTTGAGGGTTGTTCAAGGCAAAACTCAGCACCTTGCGCCCCGCTGCCCGGTTATTCCAGATGGCGAATGCCTTGTCATCCAGATTCAGGACAGCGATTCCGTCAGCCTTCAGCCCTTCGATGATTTCGCCCTTGGCTTCGACGATTTTATCCGGGCCACCGAACTCGCCCACGTGGGCAGTACCGGCATTGTTGAGCACGGCGACATGGGGCTGGGTCATGGCCACGGTGTAGGCAATTTCGCCGAGGCGTGAAGCGCCCAGCTCAATAACCGCAGCCGTGTGCTCAGTTGTCAGTTCCAGCAGCGTCAACGGCACGCCCAGATCGTTGTTCAGGTTGCCTTTGGTTGCCAGCACCGGGCCACGGGTGCGCAGAATGCAGGCGAGCATTTCTTTGACCGTGGTCTTGCCGCTTGAGCCGGTAATCGCCGCCACCGGTTTGTCGTAGCCGGCACGGTTGAGCGCACCCAGGCGACCCAAAGCTTCGCGGGTGTCCTTGACCACCAGTTGTGGCAGCGCCGACTCCGGCACTTCGCGCTCAACCAGCGCGGCAACGGCGCCCTTGGCAGCCACTTCATTGAGGTAGTCGTGGCCATCGAAACGCGGGCCGGTCAGCGCAATAAACAGCTGACCCTTGCTGATCGCCCGGCTGTCGATGCTGACCCCACTGAAACGGCAGTCGACTTCAACCACTCGCCCCTGCAGGGCAGCAGCCACTTCACTGAGCAACAGAGGCTTAAGCATGGGCAGCCTCCCAAGTGTTCAAGGCTTTTTCGGCTTCGACCAGATCAGAGAAGTCATGGCGTTCGCCGTTGATTTCCTGATAGTCCTCATGACCTTTACCCGCCAGCACGATCACGTCTTCTGCCTGTGCATTGGCAATAATCCGGGCAATGGCATCGCCGCGACCGGCGACAAAGGTGACGTTCTGCGGCGCAGCGAAACCGCCACGGATATCATCGAAGATCTGCCCTGCAGCTTCGGTGCGCGGGTTGTCGTCAGTGACCAGAACACCGTCAGCCAAACGCTCTACCACCTGCGCCATCAACGGACGCTTGCCGCGGTCACGGTCGCCGCCGCAGCCAAACAGGCACAGCAACTGACCCTTGGCATGCGGGCGCAGGGCCAGCAGTACTTTTTCCAGTGCATCCGGGGTGTGGGCGTAGTCGACCACCACCAGCGGCTTGTTGCCGCCACCCAAACGCTGCATGCGACCGACCGGGCCTTCCAGCTTGGGCAGCACTTTGAGAATTTCGTCCAGCGGGTAGTCCAGCCCAAGCAAGGCGCCAACGGCAGCCAGTACGTTGCTCAGGTTGAAACGCCCCAGCAGGGAGCTGCGCAACAGATGCTCGCCTTGTGCGGTGACGACGGTGGCGCGCACGCCATCGTCGTCAAAGATCGCATCACGGCAATACAGGGTGGCGCCGGTGTCTTCGAGGCTATAGCTGATCAGGCGCGACTCATGCTTTTCAGCGGCCAGTTGGCGGCCAAATTCATCGTCCAGGTTCAGCACCCGGCAGCGCAGGTCCGGCCAGGCAAACAACTTGGCCTTGGCGGCGGCGTAAGCCTCCATCGTGCCGTGGTAATCCAGATGGTCGCGGGACAGGTTGGTCAGCACGGCGACGTCAAATGCCAACGCACTGACGCGACCCTGATCCAGGCCATGGGAAGAAACCTCCATCGCTACCGCTTTGGCCCCGGCCTTTTTCAGGTCGGCCAGCATGGCCTGCACGGCAATCGGGTCTGGCGTGGTGTGACGACCACTTTGCAGCGCGCCATAAAAACCGGTGCCCAAGGTGCCGACGATGCCGCAGTGCTGACCCAGCAAGTCAAGCGCCTGGGCCACCAGCTGAGTGACGCTGGTTTTGCCGTTGGTGCCAGTGACACCTACCAGATTCAGATGCCGGCTGGGCTCACCATAAAAACGCCCGGCGATATCCGACAGCTGGGCCGCAAGGCCCTTGACCGGAATTAGCGGCACGGCAGAGATAGGCAGCACATCAGCGCCGTCCACTTCATAGGCCACGGCAGCAGCGCCGCGCTTAAGGGCGTCAGCGATATGTTCACGACCATCGAGCTTGCCGCCAGGCACCGCAAGGAACAGATCACCTGCGCGTACATTGCGGCTGTCGAGGGTCAGTTCACGGATCAGCAGATCGTGACCGGCGTGAGGGAAAATCTTGTTCAGGCTCAGGGACATTAGCCACGCCCTCCTTTGGCTGCTGCAGCGGCTGCCGCTGCTTGTTGCTCCGCTGCCGTTGGCAGGTTATCCGGGATCACGTTCATCAGACGCAGCGTGCCGGACATGACTTTGCTGAATACCGGTGCCGAAACCAGACCACCGAAGTAGCCCGCCTTGCTCGGCTCATCGATCACCACGACGATCGCGTAACGCGGGTCGCTCATGGGACCAAAGCCGGCAAACAGGGAACGGTAGGAGTTCACTGCGTAGCCTTTTACGCCACCACCAGTGGTTTTACGCGCCGTACCCGACTTGCCGCCGACGTGATACGCCGGAACCTTGGCACGCCATACACCACGCGGGTTTTCGATTACTTCCTGGAGCATTCCCTGCAGCGTCTTGGCGACTTGCTCCGGCATGACCTGAGCGGCCTGAACAGGTTTGTCCTTGTCTGTCTTGAGCAGGGTCAGCGGAGCGAGCTTGCCGTTGTTGGCCAGGGCCGAGAAGGCATGCACCAGCTGGATCGCGGTCACGGACACGCCGTAGCCGTAAGACAGGGTCGCGGTTTCCGCCTTGCGCCATTCACGGTAGTTGGGCAGGTTGCCCACACGCTCGCCCGGGAAGCCCAGACCGGTGTCCTGGCCCAGGCCCATCTTGGCCATCTGGCGGAAGATCGCTTCACCGCCGATATCGAAGGCCACCTTGCTCATCCCCACGTTACTGGAGTTAATCAGGATGCCGGTCAGGTCGAGTACCGGACCTTCAGTACGCGATACGTCACGAATGGTGTATTTGCCCAGCTGCAAGGTGCCCGGGTACACCTCAACCTTGTCGGTGGGTTTCCAGCGCCCGGTTTCCAGGGCGGCACTCATGGAGATCGGTTTGACCGTCGAGCCCGGCTCGAACACGTCGATCATGGCGCGGTTACGCATCATCGCCGGTTGCAGGTTGCGACGGTTATTCGGGTTGTAGGTGGGTTGGTTGACCATGGCCAGAATCTCGCCGGTCTTCACATCCATGATCACCAGGCTGCCAGCCTTGGCGCCGTTCTCGACCAGCGCATTGCGCAGTTCGCGGTTGGCCAGGTATTGCAGGCGCAGGTCAATCGACAACGCCAAGGTCTTGCCGGCCTTGGCGTTTTTGGTCACTTGCACGTCTTTGATCAGACGCCCGCGCCGGTCCTTGATCACTTGCCGCTTGCCCGGCACCCCGGCCAGCCATTCGTCATAGGCCAGTTCGACGCCTTCGCGTCCTTTATCGTCGATATCGGTAAAGCCGACCATATGCGCCGTCACCTCACCCGCAGGGTAGAAACGACGGAACTCTTCAATGCCATAAACACCCGGCACCTTGAGGTCGAGCACCACCTGGCCCTGCTCGGGAGTCAGGCCCCGCACCAGATAGATAAATTCTTTGTTGGCTTGCTGTTCCAGGCGTGCGGTCAGCACCTTGGGGTCTTGCCCAAGCGCGTGTGCCAGGGCTGGCCAACGGTCTTTGGCAACCTGCATTTCCTTGGCATTGGCCCACAGGGTGGTCACCGGCGTGCTCACGGCCAAAGGCTCGCCATTGCGGTCGGTAATCAGGCCACGGTGTGCAGGGATAGGGATATGCCGCAAGCTGCGAGCATCGCCCTGGCCCTTGAGGAAGTCATGGTCGATAACTTGCAGATAAACGATCTGGCACGCGATTGCACCTACCAGCAGTGCCAGCAATGCCAGCACCACACGAAAACGCCACGGATAGAGCGCGCCTTCGAGTTTGATCATGGCGCCACCATTCGAACTTCTGCTGCGCCAGGAATGCGCATCTTCAGTTGTTCGCTGGCCAGGGTTTCGATGCGGCTATGGGCAGTCCAGGTGCTCTGCTCGAGAATCAGGCGGCCCCATTCGGCCTGCGCCTTGTCCCGTACGCTCAGCTCCCCGTACAGGGTGTTGAGCAACTGGCGGTTCCAGTGGGCGCTATACGAAACGCCCACAGCCGAAACCAGCACGCCAATAAACAACAGCAGCATGAAAAAACTTCCGCCGGGAAGTGGTTTGGCGAAGAGCTTGTTCAACGAAGCTTCTCCGCGACGCGCATGACAGCGCTGCGCGAGCGCGGATTGGCTTTGAGTTCGGCATCGGACGCGGTCTGTGCCTTGCCATGAATCTTGATCTTCGGTTCGAAGGCAACGTGCTGCACGGGCAAGCCGCGCGGCAGGTTGTCGGGCTCGCCTTTGACCAGTTTGCGCATAAACAGTTTGACGATGCGGTCTTCCAGCGAGTGGAAGCTGATAACGACCAAGCGGCCGCCGATAGCCAGGGACTCAAGGGCAGCTTCAAGGCCAGCCTCAAGGTCACCCAGTTCGTTGTTCACATGAATGCGCAGGCCCTGGAAAGTGCGGGTCGCCGGGTGCTTGCCCTTCTCCCAGGCCGGGTTGGCCACTTTCAGCACTTCGGCCAGGTCGCCTGTACGCTCGAACGGCTTGATATCGCGACGTTCGACAACCGCACGGGCCATGCGACCGGAAAACCGCTCTTCGCCGTATTCCTTGAATACGCGGGCGATTTCCTCCTGGGAGGCAGTGTTGACGAACTCGGCCGCGCTGATACCGCGATCAGGGTCCATACGCATGTCCAGCGGGCCGTCATTCATAAAGCTGAAGCCGCGCTCCGGGTCGTCAAGCTGTGGTGAGGAGACACCCAGATCAAGCAACACGCCGTCGACCTTGCCAGCCAGACCGCGCTCGGCAATTTCGGATCCCATTTCCGCAAAACTGCGCTGCACAATGACAAAGCGGCCGTCTTCGGCCGCCAGCGCTTGCCCGGTGGCAATCGCTTGTGGATCTTTATCGAACCCGAGCAGACGCCCCTCAGGGCCCAGCTTCTGGAGTATCAGGCGGCTATGTCCGCCGCGACCGAAGGTGCCATCCAGATAGCATCCATCAGGGCGTACGGCGAGAGCCTCTACGGCTTCGTCGAGCAGTACGGTGATGTGGTTGAAGCCGCTATCTATAGTCACAGAATTAAATCACGCAGTTCGTCAGGCATCGCGCCCGGTTGTTGAATGGCTGCAAGGTCAGCGGCAGAAACCGCCTCCCAAGCATCCTCGTCCCACAGTTGAAACTTGTTCAGCTGGCCCACCAGCATTGCGCGCTTGTCCAGTCGGGCATATTCACGCAAGCGGGGCGGTACCAGAAAACGACCACTGCCATCGAGCTCAAGGTCGACGGCGTTACCAATCAACAGACGTTGCAAGCGGCGGTTTTCTTCACGCAGCGAAGGCAACGCCCGAAGCTTGGTTTCAATCAACTCCCACTCATCGAGGGGGTACACACACAAGCAGGGATCAACGGCATCAATGGTCACGATCAGTTGCCCGGAACTGCGCAAATTCAACTCGTCACGGTACCGGCTCGGCATTGCGAGACGGCCCTTGGCATCGAGACTGATTGCGTTGGCTCCGCGAAACACTGGCCGCATCTCCAAATATTAGCGTTTTACGTCTAAAAAACCCACTTCACGCCACTTTTCACCACTTATGCACACTATAGGAATGCGCCCACACCACCGTCAAGGAGCGGCCTACAGGAAAACCCTTACATAACGGAGATTTAGGAGGGGAAATAGACGTGGAGCAGTAAGCGGAGAGATTTTTTGACCCGCGACGTGCCGCAAATTCAAAGCTCTGGACTTCAAACTTAAAGTAGTTTGTTAAGAGTAAGAACTTTTCGGCATTACGTCGGGAAATAATCTTGCGATGAATTGCAGGGGGGATAAGGCAATTGCGAATATAGCAATCTGCCTGCAGCGCAGACAGAAGAAAAAAAGGTGGAGAGTCGATCTGTAAGCCGGGTTCTGTCGTGAACAGTCATTCGTCTACGATGGCCATCACTGGACATCTTTAGCAACCTACCCGGTCCCAGCGCGGGCCACGCCTTGGGACCCTATTTGGTCTTGCTCCAAGTGGGGTTTACCTAGCCACGAACTGTTGCCAGTCGTGCGGTGCGCTCTTACCGCACCTTTTCACCCTTACCGGCGCCGAAGCGCTTAGGCGGTTATTTTCTGTGGCACTTTCCGTAGGCTCACGCCTCCCAGGCATTACCTGGCACTTCGCCCTATGGAGCCCGGACTTTCCTCCCCCCCCTAATTTTCATAGAGGGCAGCGACTGTCCAATCGACTCTCCGGCGCGAAGATTAACTGTACAGAGCGTATAGAACAAGCGTTAAAAGCCGCAAGGCAGGTTGATTTGCCTGACTTGCGGCCTTTAGCCACGGGCTAGAACACAAAGAAATATCAAAGTGCCATCACCCGATATCAATTGTTACTCACTTTTCTGCTTTTCAAGTGCAACTTGGTACAACACGTTTTTGCGCTCACCGGTTATTTCAGCTGCAAGTGCAGCAGCACGCTTGAGCGGCATTTCTTTAAGCAGCAAGTCGAGAATACGCATTGCCTCACTGCTGACCGCGTCTTCCGTTTCTGGCGCAGTCCAGCCGGCAACCAGAACCACACACTCGCCGCGCTGCTGGTTACTGTCGCTTTCAACAAAAGCGCGCAGCTCGGACAGGGGCAAACCTTTGAGCGTCTCGAATGTTTTAGTCAGCTCACGCGCCAGCAATGCCGGGCGCTCGGGCCCGAATACCAATTCAAGATCTTGCAGGCACTCAAGAATACGGTGCGGGGCCTCGTAAAAAATCAGTGTGCGCGGCTCTTCCTTAAGTAATTGCAGCCGCGAACGACGCCCAACCGCCTTGGCCGGCAGGAACCCCTCAAAGATAAAGCGATCAGAAGGCAGCCCCGCAGCCGACAAGGCGGCGATCAAGGCGCAGGCTCCCGGCACGGGCACGACCTTGATCCCGGCAGCGCGCGCCTGACGCACGAGGTGATAGCCGGGGTCGGAGATCAGCGGGGTACCGGCATCCGAGATCAATGCCACATCTTCACCCGCCAGCAAACGCTGGATAAACCGGCTGCCTTCATCACGCTCGTTATGCTCGTGACAGGCACCCAGCGGCGTGGAGATACCAAAATGCTGCATCAAGCGCAGGGAGTGGCGCGTGTCTTCGGCCGCAATCAGCGATACATCACGCAATACCTTGAGCGCACGCGCACTGATGTCGTCCAGGTTACCGATGGGCGTGGCCACCACATAAAGTGAGCCAAGAACGGAATTCATATCACCTGGAGCAGTCAAAACGCACACCTCATAAGAGTTAAAGGCGCCATTGTAGCGCGTAGAGCCCTCATGAACGCACCCACCCTGCAGGCCGCAAAACGCCAACCGGGTAAACTTTTAATGCCACAACGTACATAACGCATCTAAATTCAGGCTTTATTGCCTCTAACATCGCGCCCCGGCCAGTGCTTGGGTACACTTCCCAACTCATTTGATCGAGTATCAGGAACACTACATGATCGCTTGCCTGCGGCTGTTCACTGCCCTCTGCCTTGCTGCCCTGCTGGCGGCTTGCGCCAGCTCGCCCTCGTCCAGCCTTGGCGAACTTCCACGGACCCCGGATGCCAGCCTTGAGCAATTGCTCCAGCAGGCCACCGAGAGCACCAATCCGGAAAAGGCCGCCCTGTTGCGCCTGTCGGCAGCCGACCTTGCCCTGCGCCAGCAAAACAACGCCCGCGCCGCGCAGATCCTGGCCATGGTCCCGCTGGACCAGCTCAAGCCCGCACAACAGGTTTTTGCCAACACCCTGGCAGCCGAACTGGCGATGAACCGCAATGATCCCAAGGCCGCAGTCGCCGCCCTGAATCATCCAAGCACATCGATCCTGGGCGAGCTGCCCGTCGACCTGCAAGTGCGCACCCGTACCGTACATGCCCGCGCCCTGGAGGCTGACGGCCAGGCCCTGGCCGCCGCCCGTGAACGCGCAGCGCTGAGCCCGAACCTGACCGGCGATGCCGCCAACAGCAACAACGACGCTATCTGGGCACTGGTGGCCAGCTTGCCGGCCGAGCAACTGCACGCCCAGGGCAATGATGTACTGAGCGGCTGGATGTCCCTGGCCCTGGCGGTGAAAAGCGCCGGCACCCTGCAAGACCAACAGAACGCGATTGATCAATGGCGCGCACAGAACCCGGCCCACCCGGCCGCTATCCAGCTGCCGACCCCACTGGTCAAGCTCAAGGAGCTGGCCAGCCAGCCCCTGACCAAGATCGCCCTGCTGCTGCCACAGGACGGCCAACTGGCCTCGGTGAGCAAAGCACTGCGTGATGGCTTTATGGCTGCACATTATCAGGCCCAGCAAGCCGGCCAGAACCCGCCGAGCATTCAGTTCTATGACAGCTCGCGCCTGACCTCGCTGGACGAGTTCTACCGCCAGGCACAAGCCGACGGCGTGCAACTGGTGGTTGGCCCACTGGAAAAAAACCTGGTCAAGCAACTGAACAGCCGCCCGCAACTGCCGATTACCACCCTGGCCCTGAACTACAGCGAGGGCACCCAAGGCCCGGCGCAACTGTTTCAGTTCGGTCTGGCGGCTGAAGACGAAGCCCGCGAAGTGGCTCGCCGCGCCCGGGCCGACGGCCTGACCCGCGCTGGCGCCATGGTCCCGGTCGGTGAGTGGGGCGATCGCGTGCTCAAGGCATTCCGCCAGGAATGGGAAGCCCATGGCGGCACCGTCGTTGGCGTTGAACATATCGACAAACCTGTAGCCCTCGCCCAGCAAGTGGCCGATCTGGTGCAACTGCGCAAAAACGGCGGCTCGAGCGAACCAACGCGTCGCCAGGACATGCAGTTCCTGTTCCTCGCCGCGACCCCGCAGCAGGCCCAGCAGATCAAACCCACGCTGAACTACCAGTACGCAGGTGATCTGCCGGTATACGCAACCTCCCACGTATTCAGCGCCAGCGGCGACCAGAACCAGTACAACGACATGAACGGCATCCGTTTTTGCGAGACCCCCTGGCTCCTCGACCCGAACAACCCGCTACGCCAGCAAGTGACCGCACAATGGCCGCAAGCAGGCGGCAGCCTGGGCCGCCTGTATGCGATGGGTATCGACGCCTATCGCCTGGCACCGAGCCTGGGCCAGCTTAAAGCCCTGCCCGACAGCCGGATCGACGGTATGTCCGGCAGCTTGAGCATGAGCCCGACCCAACGTGTAGAACGTCAACTGCAATGGGCCGAATTCGCCAATGGCCAGCCTCAACGCCTGCCGGCTACCGCCAACTGATGCCCGAACGCTCAAGCCAGCAAACTGGCAAGGATGCCGAGCGCCTCGCGCTGCGGCATCTTGAGCAACAGGGTTTGCGCCTGCTGGCACAGAACTGGGCATGCAGGCGCGGCGAGCTGGATCTGGTCATGCTTGACGGCGATACAGTAGTATTCGTCGAAGTTCGTTACCGTCAACATGCGCAATGGGGTGGCGCACTGGCCAGTATTGACGGCCGCAAGCGTCAAAAACTGATA
This sequence comes from Pseudomonas sp. TWR1-1-3, assembly GCF_049896805.1. NCBI lineage: Bacteria > Pseudomonadati > Pseudomonadota > Gammaproteobacteria > Pseudomonadales > Pseudomonadaceae > Pseudomonas > Pseudomonas sp. TWR1-1-3. Next base: position 743,744 of record NZ_JAFCUZ010000002.1, read on the forward strand.
CTTGCCGCCCAGCATTTCTTGCAGCAACAGACACGCTGGGCCAATCACCCGTGCCGCTTTGACGTGGTGACGATGGACAGCACAACACCCCGACTGAACTGGCTACGGAATGCCTTTGACAGCCAGTAGCGCTGCCAGGCCGATTCCAGCTCCCTTTTTCAACGATTTTGCTTTGCTTTGCGGGCTGCACATTCTTGTGCCGGGAAGTCACCCAGGAACACCTGGTTCACGCCCGACCAGCCGCCCTACTTAAGGTCACATAGATGGACATGCAATCCCGGATTCGCCAGCTTTTTCAGGCCAGCATCGACACCAAGCAGCAGGCGATGGAAGTGCTTGCCCCTCATATCGAGCAAGCCAGCCAGGTGATGGTTAACGCACTGCTCAATGAAGGCAAGATGCTCTCGTGCGGCAATGGCGGGTCGGCAGGCGACGCCCAGCACTTCTCATCCGAGCTGCTCAACCGCTTCGAGCGCGAGCGCCCGAGCCTGCCTGCCATCGCACTGACCACCGACACGTCGACGATCACCTCGATCGCCAACGACTACAGCTTCAACGAAATTTTCTCCAAGCAGATCCGCGCCCTGGGCCAGCCCGGCGACGTGCTGCTGGCCATTTCCACCAGCGGCAACTCGGCCAACATCATCCAGGCCATCCAGGCGGCCCACGATCGCGAAATGATCGTGGTCGCAATGACGGGCCGTGATGGCGGCGGCATGGCCTCGCTGCTGCTACCCGAGGACGTGGAGATCCGCGTTCCTTCCAGCGTCACTGCACGCATCCAAGAAGTCCACCTGCTGGCGATCCACTGCTTGTGCGATCTGATCGACAGCCAACTGTTCGGGAGTGAAGAATGACTTTAAATCGCCTAGGCCTGGTAGCCCTGACCCTGTGTCTTGGTCTGACCGCCGGTTGCAGCTCGGTACTGACCGCTACCCGCGACACCCCTATCGAGGATGATCGCGGCACCCGCACCTTCGGCAGCAAAATCGATGACTCGCTGATCGAAACCAAGGTCGCCGTGAACGTGGCCAAGGCCAATCCGGATCTGGATACCGGTTCGCACATCGTCGTCACCAGCTACAACGGTATCGTGCTGCTGGCCGGCCAGACCCCGCGTGCAGACCTCAAGGCCCAGGCCGAACAGGCGGCAGCTTCAGTCCAGCGGGTGAAAAAGGTCAACAACGAGCTGCAGGTCATGGCTCCTTCGTCAATCCTGGCGCGCAACAACGACGCCTGGCTGACCACCAAAATCAAGACCCAGATGCTGACTGACAGCGCCATCCCTGGCTCACGCATCAAAATCGTCACCGAGAACGGTATCGTCTACATGCTCGGCCTGGTCACCAAACAGGAGGCCGCCCGCGCCACCAGCCTGGTGCAAGGTGTTTCCGGGGTGCAGAAAATCGTCAAACTGTTTGAGTACATCGACTGACGGCCACGGCTGCCAGACACAAAAAAGGCGACCTTTTCAGGTCGCCTTTTTTATTACTTCACCACTTTCAGGCTTGGCCGACCTGTAGGTCGCGGCGGCTCGGATCCTGGCGGCGGACTATCGTCACCCGGCTCAACCTCGTCATCAGCCTCGAGAGGCTCTTCCAGGTCAAACACCATGCCCTGACCGTTCTCACGGGCGTAAACGCCCAGAATGGCTGCAATAGGCACGTACAAGGTGTGTGGTACACCACCAAAGCGCCCTTCAAAGCTTACTGCTTCGTTGTCCATGTGCAATTGACGCACGGCGGTTGGCGAAACATTGAGGACAATCTGCCCGTCACTGGCAAAACCCGCAGGCACTTGCACCTTGGGGTAGTCAGAGTTAACCAGCATGTGCGGAGTGCAGTCGTTATCAACGATCCACTCGTAGAGCGCACGCACCAGATAAGGTCGACTTGAATTCATCGAGGGCTCCTAAAGCTTTAGCGCATGTCGCGTTCGACACCAGACAGACTCGCCTGGAAAGCCTCACGCGCAAATTGGCGCTCCATATAGTCGAGCAACGGCTTGGCTGGCCGCGGCAATTCAATACCCAAAACAGGCAGACGCCAGAGTATCGGCAATAGACAGCAGTCGACCAGACTTTGCTCATCACTGAGGAAAAAAGGTTTGTCGGCAAATAATGCAGAAACACCCGTCAGGCTCTCGCGCAACTCCTTGCGGGCTTGCACGCGCGCCGGCTCCTTGGTCCGCGAATCAAGAATCAGGTCGACCAGCGCACACCAGTCGCGCTGAATACGATGAATCAGCAGGCGGCTATTGGCCCGTGCCACCGGGTACACCGGCAACAGCGGCGGATGCGGATAGCGCTCATCCAGATATTCCATCACCACAGTCGACTCCCACAACGCCAGGTCACGATCGACCAGGGTTGGCAGGCTGCCGTAGGGGTTCACTTCGATCAGCTTCGGCGGCTGACGGCCCGCCTCCACACTGATGATCTCGGCGCTGACACCTTTCTCTGCGAGCACAATGCGCACTCGGTGGGAATAGTGGTCGGCGGGGTCGGAGTAACAGGCCAACCGATTGGTCACGCCCATGGCGGTCCTCCTCGCTTGTTGAAATTATCGGGAGCGGAAAAACGAACGCGCCCAAGGAAAGCCTCTGATAACCACAGGCCAGGTGACTGGCAAGGTCATTGACCCCGCCTGTCACCCGCCCTGCACTGTTACCTTTTCAGAGACACCCTTGGGCGCGCACGATTAACAGCATTGCGTGTAACTATATCAGTGCACATCTTTCCAGTATTCGCGCTTGAGCAGATAAGCGAATACAAAAAGGAAGGCCAGGTAGATCAGCACGTAAGTACCGATGCGCTGATGCTCCAGCTTCACCGGGTTGGCCGAGTAGGCCAGGAAGGTCACAAGGTTCTTGATCTTCTCATCGAACTGCTCTTCAGTCAGGGCGCCGGTTTTTGGCAGCACTGTCAGCTGGTCGCACGCTTCATGGGTCAAAGGCGTGCCGGTGAGCGGATCATACTGCTTCTTGCCGTCTTCGACGATCTGTACTTGCTTGCAACCGATAACCTGACGACCCTGCAACGGTGCCAGCACGTTGGGCATGCCCACGTTCGGGAACACTTTGTTGTTCACACCCCAAGGGCGCGACGGGTCTTCGTAAAAGGCACGCAGGTAGCTGTACAGCCAGTCTGTGCCACGCACACGGGCTACCAGCGTCAAGTCCGGCGGTGCAGCACCGAACCAGGCCTTGGCGTCGTTGGGCTGCATGCCGATTTTCATGTGGTCGCCAATCTTGGCACCGGTGAACACCAGGTTATCGAGCATGACCTCATGGGGAATGCCCAGGTCATCAGCGACCCGCTCATAACGCTGGAACTTGGCACTGTGACAACCCATGCAGTAGTTGGCGAACGTACGCGCACCATCCTGCAGGGCCGCCTTGTCAGAAACATCGATGTCGACCTTGTCGAGCTGCACGCCTTGCTCTGCCGCAAAGGAGAACACAGGCATTACCGCGAACATCAATACAGCAAATAGCTTTTTCATCAGCCAGTCACCCTTTCCGGAACCGGTTTGGTCTTCTCAAGCCTGGTGTAGAACGGCATCAGAATGAAGTAGGCGAAGTACAGGAACGTACACACCTGCGACAGCAGCGTGCGGCCCGGGGTAGGAGCCAAGACACCCAGCACACCCAGAATCACGAAGGAGATGCAGAACACCCACAGCCATACCTTGCTCATCCAGCCTTTGTAGCGCATGGATTTGACCGGACTGCGGTCAAGCCACGGCAACACGAACAGCACGGCAATCGCGGCGCCCATGGCAATCACGCCAAGCAGCTTGTCCGGGATGGCACGCAAGATCGCGTAGAACGGCGTGAAGTACCAGACAGGGGCAATGTGTTCCGGCGTTTTAAAGGCGTTAGCCTGTTCAAAGTTCGGTTTTTCCAGGAAGTAACCACCCATTTCCGGGAAGAAGAACACAATCGAGCAGAAGATAAACAGGAATACCACTACGCCGACGATATCTTTCACGGTGTAGTACGGGTGGAAGGGAATGCCATCCAGCGGTATGCCGTTTTCGTCTTTGTGTTTCTTGATATCCACGCCGTCCGGGTTGTTGGAGCCGACTTCGTGCAGGGCAAGAATGTGCAGCACCACCAGGCCCAGGATTACGATAGGCAAGGCCACGACGTGAAGGGCAAAGAAGCGGTTGAGGGTAATACCGGAGATCAGGTAGTCACCACGAATCCACTGGGTCAGGTCGTTACCGATAACCGGGATCGCACCGAACAGCGAAATGATCACCTGGGCGCCCCAGTAGGACATTTGCCCCCAAGGCAGCAGGTAACCCATAAAGGCTTCAGCCATCAGGGCCAGATAAATCATCATGCCGAACAGCCAGACCAGCTCACGGGGCTTCTGGTAAGAGCCGTAGAGCAGGCCGCGGAACATGTGCAGGTAGACGACGATAAAGAACGCCGATGCACCGGTAGAGTGCAGCAAGCGCAGGATTGAACCGTATTCGACGTCACGCATGATGTATTCGACAGAAGCAAACGCCTCTTCTGCCGATGGCGTGTAGCTCATGGTCAGCCACACACCGGTAACGATCTGGTTGACCAGAACGAGCAGTGCGAGAGAACCAAAGAAATAGAAGAAGTTGAAGTTCTTCGGAGCGTAATACTTGCTGAGGTGGTCTTCCCACATTTTGGTGGCGGGGAAGCGGGCATCTACCCAATCCATGAACTTGCTCATTACGCGTTCTCCCCATCGAGGCCAACGACGACAATGTTGTCCGTCTCATAGTAGTACGGCGGCACTGGCAGGTTCAGCGGCGCTGGCTGGGCCTTGTACACGCGGCCGGCCAGATCATAGTGCGAACCATGACAAGGGCAGAAATAGCCGCCTACCCAGTCCTTGCCAAGATCAACCGGCGCGACCTCGGGACGGAACGTAGGCGAGCAACCCAAGTGGGTGCAAATACCGATCAACAACAGAATTTCTGGCTTGATCGACCGCAGCTCCGGATTTACATAAGCAGGCTGATCAGATTGCTTGGAATCCGGGTCAGCAAGCTGCCCTTCAATCTTCTTCAGATTTGCCAGGATTTCCTCGGTGCGACGTACGATGAATACCGGCTGGCCACGCCATTCAGCAATCATTTGCTGACCTGGCTCAACCTTTGCAATATTCACTTTCACCGGTGCGCCAGCGGCTTTCGCCTTGGCACTGGGAAACCACGACCCCACGAACGGGACCGCCGCCCCCACCGCTCCTGCAGCACCCACCACGGATGTGGCTGCTACGAGGAAGCGACGCCGGCCGACATTTACGCCGTCATTGCTCATTCAGTCCTCTCCCATCAGCTTTGTGGCCTGTTAAATCAGGCATCTACTAAATATGCATCTATTACTTATAAAAATTTTGCAGAATGGTAATGAAAAGCCCCTAGTCTTACAAGGTAATTACCGCTCTGGGGCGGCTACAGGCCTTGTAGTATAGGCGTTTGCTGGATGTGGCAAGTTGTCACACCGCTAAATCATCGCCCATAAAAAAAGCCCAGCTCCCGAAGGAGGCTGGGCTTTTTTGAACGAAGCTGCGAATTAACGCTTCGAGTACTGCGGACGCTTACGCGCTTTACGCAGACCGACTTTCTTACGTTCAACTTCACGAGCATCGCGAGTAACGAAGCCAGCTTTGCGCAGAGCGCCACGCAGGGTTTCGTCATACTGCATCAGTGCGCGAGTGATACCGTGGCGGATTGCGCCAGCTTGACCACTTACACCACCACCGATCACGGTGACGTAGATGTCGAATTTCTCGACAGTCTCAGTCAGTTCCAACGGCTGACGAACTACCATGCGGGCAGTTTCGCGACCGAAGAAATTCTCCAGAGTGCGGTTGTTGATGGAGATGTTACCGGTACCCGGACGCAGGAAAACGCGAGCGGTTGCGGTTTTACGACGGCCAGTGCCGTAGTTTTGAGTCGCCGACATAATGAACTATTCCGTTAAAACTTCAGTTCTTGGGGCTGCTGAGCAGTATGAGGGTGAGCAGCGCCCGCATAGACTTTCAGCTTACGGTACATGTCGCGACCCAGTGGGTTTTTAGGCAGCATGCCTTTAACCGCGGTCTCGATCACGCGCTCAGGAGCTTTGGCGATCAGCTTTTCGAAGTTGATCGACTTAATCCCGCCCGGGAAACCGGAGTGAGAGTAGTACATCTTGTCAGTGGTTTTAGCACCAGTAACACGGATTTGCTCAGCGTTGATAACAACGATGTAGTCACCGGTGTCAACGTGCGGAGTGTATTCCGGCTTGTGCTTGCCACGCAGACGGCTCGCGATCTCGGTGGCCAGACGACCCAGGGTCTGACCAGCAGCGTCGACGACAAACCAGTCGCGCTTTACTGTTTCTGGTTTAGCAGTAAAAGTTTTCATTCTTTATAGCCTCAGGGGCCGCCCTGTAAATTAGACGGCGGATCTTACTGAATAGTGCGTACTTTGACAAGTCAAAGGCAGCCGGATACAGACGCTATCGGGGGCTCGGGTCAGCGCGTCCGTTCAACGGCAAGATTCTTCGGCAGGCGGCGCATCACTTCCACTGCAGAAAGAGGTGGGCAATTATCCAGATTGCGCAAAAAATTACAACCTGCTTTTATGTTTGTTTACCCGAAGGAGCTCCCGATGGACTACCGAAAGCTTGGCCGTACCGATCTGAAAGTAAGCGCAATCGCCCTCGGGACCATGACCTGGGGTGAACAGAACACCCAGGCCGAAGCCTTTGAGCAGATCGCCTGCGCCAAAAATGCCGGCATCAACTTTATCGACACCGCCGAAATGTACCCGGTGCCACCCAAGGCCGAAACCTACGCCACCACCGAGCGCTTTATCGGTAACTGGTTCAAGGAACGCGGTGATCGTGCCGACTGGGTGCTGGCGAGCAAGATCGCCGGCCCCGGCAACGGCATCGACTACATCCGTGACGGCCACCTCAAGCACAACCGCAGCCATATCGTGCAAGCCCTGGACGCCAGCCTCAAGCGCCTGCAAACCGACTGGATCGACCTCTACCAGTTGCACTGGCCCGAGCGCAGCACCAACTTCTTCGGCCAGTTGGGTTACACCCACAACGCCGACGAAGACTTCACCCCGCTGGAAGACACTCTCGAGGCACTCGACGAGCAGGTCAGGGCCGGCAAGATCCGTCACATCGGCCTGTCTAATGAAACGCCGTGGGCCACCATGAAGTTCCTGCAACTGGCCGAAAGTCGCGGCTGGCCGCGCGCCGTATCGATCCAGAACCCCTACAGCCTGCTCAACCGCAGCTTTGAAGTGGGCCTGGCGGAAATCGCCATTCGCGAGCAGTGCGGCCTGCTCGCCTACTCGCCCCTGGCGTTCGGCATGCTCTCGGGCAAGTACGGCGGCGGCGCCCAACCACCAAAAGGCCGCCTGACCCTCTACAGCCGCTTCTCGCGCTATTCAAACCCGCAGGCCGTGGCTGCCAGCGAGCGTTATGTGGCACTGGCCCGCGAACATGGCCTGGACCCTGCGCAAATGGCCCTGGCCTTCGTCACCCGCCAACCGTTCGTCACCAGCAATATCATTGGTGCCACGACCATGGAGCAACTCGAAAGCAATATCGCCAGCTTCGACCTGAAACTGTCGGATGAGGTGCTGGCCGGTATCGACGCCATCCACAAGGACCAGCCAAACCCGGCACCTTGACCCACCACCCCCTTGCGGGAGCGGGCTTGCTCGCGATGCAGGCGACGCGGTGTTTCAGAGAAACCCCATGGATGCCATCGCGAGCAAGCCCGCGGCTACAAAAGCAGCAACCTCTGGACACACAGGAAAAAACATAAGACGATCCAGCCGTAAGTTGACCAATTTCACCTATAAGAATAATCAAAATATGTCTATGTCTAATCAACTCTCCACGCCGCTGCGGCGTGTCAGCATTTTGGCCATCGATCGGGTTTTCGCGTCGACCCTGATGCATGCCAAGGATTTCTTTCACCTCGCCAGCCTGCGTCACGGCAAGCAGCTGGGACAAGGCCTGACCCCCACTTTCGAGACACGCCTGGTCAGCCCCGACGGCAAACCGGCCACCAGCTTCAGCAATGTGGTGCTCCCTGTGGACGGCGGTCTGGAGGATAGCGACATCATTATCCTGCCGGCCTTCGGTGACGATTTCGACACCCTCTGCCAGCGCTATCCGCAAGTACTGCCCTGGCTGCGCGAACAGCATGCCCGCGGCGCTGTCCTGTGCGCTGAAGCCACCGGAGTCTTCTGGCTCGCTGAAGCCGGGCTGCTCGATGGCAAAGAGGCCACCACCTACTGGCGTTTCTTCGACACCTTTGCCCGGCGCTATCCCCTGGTGCACCTCAACCAGGACAAACACCTTACCGACGCCGACAACCTCTATTGCGCTGGCGGGCCTACCTCAGCCTGCGACCTCTACATTTACATGATCGAGCGTTTTTGCGGCGCCAATATCGCCCAGGCCGTGGCCCGCGACATCCTTTACGAAGTACAGCGCAATTACACCCCGGGGCGCATCGGCTTTGGCGGCCAGAAGCTGCACCAGGACGTGATCATCCTGCAAATCCAGCATTGGCTCGAAGAGCACTTCGCCGACAAGTTCCGCTTTGAAGATGTCGCCCGCGATCACGGCATGAGCATCCGCAACTTCATGCGCCGCTTTCAGCTGGCCACCGGCGACAAACCCTTGCACTACCTGCAACGCCTGCGCATAGAAACCGCCAAGGGCCTGCTCTCGGCCACCCGCAAAAGCATCAAGACCATCAGCTATGACGTGGGCTACGACGACGCAAGCTTCTTCGCGCGCCTGTTTCGCCAACACACAGAGCTTTCACCAAACCAGTATCGTCAGCAGTTCCTGCATGCAGGCCTCAATCAGGTCGCTTAAATCTAAGCGTTGTACTACACACCAAGCGGAACAATCTGATTTCTCCGCCAGCCCAAAAAGCCTCTGATGAAATGCCCTCCAACCAGGGGCACTCACAAGAAGAGGCTTCACCGGCCACTGGCGGAGGTACGCAGCATGGCGCAAAGACTCAATCACAACTCCCTGCCCATCCTTTCCATAGGAGCCCTGGGTGGCACCGTGAGCATGCGCACAACACAGCCCGGCTCAGGCGCACAACCCGTGATCACTGGCGAAGCACTGCTTGACGGCATTTCGCAGCTGCACGAAGGGCTGGACGTTCATATCGAGACCCTGTGCCTGGTTCCCAGCGCCTCCCTGGATTTCAATCTGCTGCTTGAAGTGCTGATCTGGGCCCAGGAGCAAGTGAAGCTGGGCGCGCTGGGCATCGTCATCACCCAAGGCACCGACACCCTGGAAGAAACTGCATTCTTCCTTGACCTGTTATGGGATGCCGATGTGCCACTTGTGCTGACCGGCGCCATGCACCCCAGCGATCATCCCGGCGCAGATGGCCCCGCCAATCTGCTGGATGCCTCCAGGGTTGCGCTCGATACACAGAGCCGCAAGCGAGGCGTTCTAGTGGTAATGAACGGCCAGATTCACCAGCCGCTGCATGTGCGCAAATGCTCATCAATAACGCTGGACGCCTTCAACTCGCCGTTTTTCGGCCCTGCCGGGCTAATGCTCGAAAATCGCGTGCTTTATCTGCGCAAAGCCTGCGCACGCACTGTCCTGCCCATGCCCCGCAGCATTCATCACAAGGTCGCATTGCTGCCAGCAACACTGTCTGCCGACACGGTACTGCTGGAGCATGTGCTGGCCCTGGGGTATGACGCGCTGGTGGTCAGTGCTTTCGGGGCCGGGCATGTCAGTGTCGAATGGGTCGACCTGATCGAACAGGTCACCACGGAAATTCCGGTTCTGGTGGCGTCACGAACAGGTTCAGGCCCCACCGCCGAAGCGTCTTACGGGTTTATCGGCAGCGAGATGGACCTGATCGACCGCGGCGCGCTGATGTGCGGGTTTCTCTGCCCGTACAAGGCGCGGATCCTGATATGGCTGCTGATAGGTTGCGGGCATGCCCGCGACATTGCCAAGTACGTGCAGCGCCTGGGGTTCAAGGCCGCCGAGGCCTGAGGCGGGCATAAAAAAGGCCTGCAATGCAGGCCGTTTTTTTGACTAGGGTTTGTGCGCCCGCGTCAGATATTCATGGGACTGCATTTCCAGCAAACGGCTGAGGGTACGCTGGAACTCGAAGTTCAGGCGCCCGCCCTTGTAAAGGTCTTTCAGCTCGACTTCAGCCGAGATGATCAGCTTGACGTTGCGGTCGTAAAACTCATCGACCATGTTGATAAAGCGTCGGGCGATGTCGTCCGTTTTCACTTCCATCTGCTCTACACCGCTGAGGATTACAGCGTTGAAGATCTTGCCAAGCTCGATGTAATCATTCTGGCTGCGCGGGCCGTCGCACAACTCGCGAAACTCGAACCAGGCCACATCATCACAGGTACGCAAGGCACGGATGGTGCGGTTCTCGATGATCAGATCATCGTTTTCGATCGCCCTGTTGGAGTTGTGAGTCAGCGCCTTGAAGCTTTCTCTCAAGCTCTTCTCGGACTCTTCGTTCAACGGAAAGTGAAACAGTTCGGCCTGCTCAAGGTGACGCAAGCGATAGTCGACGCCGCTGTCGACGTTGACGATTTCGGTGTTCTGCTTGATCAGCGCAATGGCGGGCAAGAAGCGCGCACGCTGCAAGCCGTCCTTGTACAAACCGTCAGGCACAATGTTCGACGTAGCCACCAGGGTGACACCGTTTTTGAACAGTTCTTCCATCAAGGTGCCGAGAATCATGGCGTCGGTAATGTCCGACACAAAGAATTCATCAAAGCAGATCACCCGCGCCTCGTCAGAAAAACGCTTGGCGATAATGGTCAGCGGGTTCTTTTCGCCATTGAGGGTGCGCATTTCTTCATGCACGCGCTTCATGAAGCGGTGGAAGTGGGTACGCACCTTCTCCTTGAACGGCAGGGCATCGAAAAACGTATCGACCAGATATGTCTTGCCACGGCCTACACCGCCCCAGAAGTAGAGGCCCTTGACCGGCGTCTGCTCCTTTTTGCCGAACAGCTTGCCGAAAAGGCCCGGCTTGCTCTGCGAGGAAGCGACCAGGTCGTCGTACAGGCGCTGCAAATGGCGCACAGCGTTTTCCTGCGCGGCATCGTGGAAGAAGTCCGGGCGTTTCAGATCTGCTTGATATCGTTCTAGAGGCGTCATAATTCGTTAGCAAGGCAACAAAAACGGGCCGACACTGTAGCGACGACCCTTGGGAATGGCAATCAAACCTGAGACGAAACGTCGCACTTTCTCAGTCTTGAGCGGGTACCAGCGCAAGGCGCAACGCTTCGATTGCCTCATCTCTGGCTGTGGCATCGGCAAATACCGGGCTGTCAGCCACGCAGGTGTCGCCCAGCCAGACACTGAAGCTCAACGCGTCACTGCGCACATCCAGAGGCTCGCCGGATTGCAGCTGCTTGGTCACTTGACCGGCGGTTTTACCGTCGGCAAAGCTGCGCGACAGCAGCAATTGTTCGCCAGCAGCGGCCAGCAGGCGGAAACGGAAGCTGCCGTCTTCGTCGCGGAAGCTGACAAAGCGCGGGCCCTTGGCGGCTTTCTTTTTGCTCGCAGCAGTGGTTTGCGCGGCACTGACAAACGAGCGCAAGCCAACGGCTTCACGCAATTCGACAAGGAAAGGCGCTGCGATCTTGCGAGCTTTTTGGGCGCCAGCCAGCAGGATGTCTTCCATATCATCAGGACGCGACATCAAGTCGTGGTAACGCTCGCGGGACTCGCCCAGCTCGGCGTCCAGCAGCTTGAACAGGCGCTCTTTCGCTTCGCCCCAGCCCAGGCCCTGCAACAGCTCGCTGCGGAACTCAACCGACTGCTCAGGCGTGGAGAATGCCTGGTACAGGGTGAACAGGTGCGAGTTGTCCGGATCCTTCGCCTCGCCCGGTGCACGGGAGTCGGTAACGATGCGCGAAATCGCGCTTTTCATGTCCTTGGCGCTGCTGAACAACGGAATGGTGTTGTCATAGCTCTTGGACATCTTGCGACCGTCCAGACCCGGCAAAGTGGCCACGCTTTCTTCGATCAGCGCTTCGGGCATGGCGAAAAACTCTTTGCCATTGCCGAACAGGTGGTTGAAGCGCTGGCCAATGTCACGGGCCATTTCAACGTGCTGGATCTGGTCACGCCCCACAGGCACCTTGTTGGCATTGAACATCAGAATGTCCGCAGCCATCAGCACCGGGTAGCTGTACAGGCCCATGGTGATGCCCGCATCCGGGTCTTCGCCGTTTTCCAGGTTCTTGTCTACCGAGGCCTTGTAGGCATGGGCCCGATTGAGCAGGCCCTTGGCCGCTACGCAGGTCAGCAGCCAGGTCAGCTCGGGGATTTCCGGGATATCGGACTGACGGTAGAAGGTCACACGCTCGACATCAAGGCCGGCCGCCAGCCAGGTTGCAGCGATTTCCTGACGCGAACGCTGGATGCGCAGCGGGTCATCGCACTTGATCAGGGCATGGTAGTCAGCCAGGAAGTAAAACGAATCGGCGTTGGGGTCGCGGCTGGCCACGATCGCAGGGCGGATGGCCCCGGCGTAGTTGCCCAGGTGCGGCGTACCGGTGGTGGTGATGCCGGTGAGGATACGAGTACGAGAGGTCATGGGTAATCGCTTATCAGGCTGCAATCAATTCGAAAGGCGTGGCGCTACCAACTCTTTGAGCTCGGGCAGCTTGCCGTGAAAAAAGTGTCCGCATTCTGCCACTTTCAGCAGCTCATGGGGGCGCGACAGGTCGTTTGACCAGTTATAGACCAGCTGCGGGTCGATCACTTCGTCGGTTTCAGGCTGGATAACGGTCAGCGGGCAGTTATGTGGCAAGGCATCTTCGTCACGCAAACGCATCACCGCAGGGGCGATCATAAACACGCGCTCAAGCTTTTCGCCCTGGGCTTCAAGGCGACCACCCAGGCTGGCGGCAACAAAACCACCAAACGAAAAACCGAACAGGGTGATCGGCAAGTCAGGGTGTCTGGCGCGCAACCACCGGGCTGCTGCAAAGGCATCGTCGACTTCGCCGGCGCCCATATCGTGGCTGCCTTCACTGGCGCCGGTGCCGCGGTAATTAAATCGCAAGGTAATCAGGCCAGCATCGCGGGCAGTGCGTTGCAAGGTCGAAACCACTTTATTCATCATGGTGCCGCCCTGTACCGGATTGGGGTGGCACAGCAGCGCAAGGCCCTTTGGCTCAGCACAATCAAGGTACAAGGCTTCCAGTTGGCCGACCGGGCCAGCAATTACTACAGGGGTTTCGCGGGTAAGCAAGAGGGAACTCCGTGACCTCAGATTGGGTCGACTCGTCTAGCTGATAGATTCTGTCTGACATATTTGCGAGTGCATCGCGGTATACAGCGCAGGTCCGAGCCGTTAACGTAAAGCAAAGCCGTTTATAGAGGAAGGACTCGTGGAACACTCGCTCTTGATTTGGTTGTTGCCGACTCTCGCCCTGGTTGCCGGTGTCGCCATTGGTTTTCTGGTTGCTCGTCTGCTGCCCAATGCCGTGCCTAACCGCACGCAGCGTCAGCTGGACGACATCCAGGAACGTTTTGACAGTTACCAAAGTGAAGTGGTTACCCACTTCAACACCACCGCCAACCTGGTGAAGAAACTCACACAGAGCTATCAGGACGTGCAAGAACACCTCGCCGAGGGCGCCAACCGTTTGGCCCTGGACGAGCAGACTCGCCAACGCCTGCTGGCTGCCCTGCACCCGGATGTGCCACAACCGCATCGCGAGCGCATTACCCCGCCGCACAGCACCGAGCCGCCATTGGACTACGCACCAAAAAGCCCGAACGGTCCTGGCATGCTGGATGAGCATTACGGCCTGAAGAAGTAATTTCCCCAGCCGGATGCCCAATAAAAAGCCCCGCGATCTGCAAGGATCGCGGGGCTTTTTGTTGTGTGTCTTGCGCCCCCCGCAGCCGCAGCCGCAGGCTGCGTTCGACGACGAAGTGGTCGCAATATCAGCCAAACCCCGCACTCAGGGTTTACGACTGCTGCGCAGCCGAACGCAGCCTTCGGCAGCTGCTACGAGGTAATGATCAAGGGTACTGCTGCACCTGGCCCGGCTGCTGGTATTGCATGCCCGGGATTGGCGCCAGTGTCACTTGTACGCGACGGTTCTGTGCGCGGCCATCTGCGGTGGCGTTGCTGGCAATCGGATCAGCCGGGCCCATACCTTTGACTGACAGGTACTGGCCGCTCACACCTTGAGACGTCAGGTAGGTCGCTACGCTTTGCGCACGCTGCTGGGAAAGCTGCATGTTGTAGTTGTAGTTACCGGTGCTGTCGGTGTAACCCACGATCTGGATCAGGTTCTGGTTGTTGAACTGCTTGAGCGAATTCGCCAGGTTGTTCAGCGGCTGATAGAAGCTGGGCGCAATGTTGGCCGAGTTGGTCGCGAAGGTAATGTTGCCTGGCATCACCAGGGTGATGTTGTCGCCCTGACGCTGAACTTCAACGCCCGTGTTGGCCATGCTCGCACGCAGGGCTGCTTCCTGCTTGTCGGCGTAATAGCCATAACCGGCTGCACCCAGGCCTGCCACGGCAGCACCGATCAGCGCGCCCTTGCCACGGTTGTTATGGTCGATGGCAGCACCCGCCACAGCACCCGCCAGAGCCCCCAGGCCACCGTAGGTGGCAGTCTTGCTCAAGCCCGTCCCGGAAGACCCCTGGCCCTGGTTGTCATACGGGTTAGGCGTAGCGCAGCCAGCCAGCAAGGCCACCGCACTTGCAGCAACAATCAAACGACGCGAAATGAACATGGTGAAGCTCCTGATCAATCTTTCTAGGGGCAAAGGCCATTGGCATTAGACCTTTATAAATCTTGGAACACGACCAACGGTAAAAATTCCTTGGGTCGTAAACATTCGCACCCCACAAACAATAGTCGCCCGAACGCCTCCCAACAAATTCCGGCCTAGAACTTCACACCCATCGTCAGCGCCACAAAGTCGCGGTCACTGAGGGTGTTGTAGCGCCCACCAAAAAAATTGGTGTACGACAGGCTGCCGGTGTAGGTGCTTTGATAGTCACCCTCCAGCCCCAGGGAGATGGCTTTGCGGCCCTCTTCGAAGCTGGCATCGGGCCCCGGCGAATAGCCGCTGACATCATGGGACCAGCCCAGATTGGGCTTGAGGTTCACCCCGGGAACAACGCTTCTGTATTCCCACACGGCGCGACCACGGTAGCCCCAGGAGGTGGCCGTGGTGAAGCCGTCATTACCTTCAGAGCCAAACACCGGATCACGCCCGTAACGCAGCCCTGAAGGGCTATCCAGGCCACCAACCCGGGTCACCCCCACCTCACCGGTCACGGTCAGGTGATCGGCACCCATCGCGTTGTCGAACACATGGCTGAGGGACGTCTGGAACCGGGTGACTTCCTTGCGCCGATAGCCCTGCACATCTGCGCCGGGAGTGACGCTCAGTGGCGATGCATCGGCAAGCCCGGGCAGCAACGTGACATTGGCGTACAGCAAGTCGTTGCTGTTGAGTTGCACCGGCGCATTGGGACGGTAACTCAACTCGCCCTTCCAGGCCGTGCCTGTGGATAACGTGGTGGAGAAGCTCAGGCCGTAAAGGCGGATGTCTTCAGGGTATTCAACGTAATAGCCCGAATTGCCGGCAACAACCATCGGCGCCAGCCCTCCGGTGCCTGCTGCCGCGTTATAGGCCGACTGCGGCGCTGCGCTGGCGCTGAGGATCGGGTCGCGGCTGTGGTAGTTCATGAAGTAGGCGCCGAACTCGGTGCCCAGCGGCTCGAACACATAGTGCATGGCCACCCCGAACTGCCCGCTGTTGCGCGCATAACGATTGGCGCCACGGCGTACCAGCACGCCCTCCTCGTTCACCTCAACCCCGGCACCGTTCAGCGCGGCGAGGTCGGCCACATCGAGTGCCGAACGCTTGCTCATGACCCGGTAATTGCCGCTGCAGCCGTCAGCCATCACGTCTGACCGGGAGAAAAACGTCCCGCAGTTGTCCGCTTCGGACGGCTCCCAATCCAGCTGATAAAAGGCTTCAGCCGACAGGTTGTCGGTCAGGTTTTGCGAGAGATAGAACAGGTTGACCGGCACCAGGCCATCTTTGAACTCAGTGCCAGGCCGACGATAGGCGGCAGGGTCGGTGGGGTTGATCGCATTGATGCCGCCACCGATAAACGCACTTTCGCCCCAACTGACCACCTGTTTACCCAAGCGGACTGCGCCGGGCTGATCGGCAATGGCGTAGTTGTGGTAAACGAACGCATCGAGCAGTTGCGCGCCGGCCGATTGCGCGCTGGCTCGGCGGCCTGAGTCACTGATGGGCTTGAAGGGGCGGCTGTCGTCCTGCAACTCGAAGTCATACCAATACTTGCCACGCACATACAGGCCGCTGTCGCCGTACTTGAGTTCCAGTGCGTGCATGCCGGTAAAGATTTTCGAAAAAGTTTCGCCGCGTTTAAAGTTAAGGCGGCCATCGTCAGAAATGGCCGATTGCCCCGTGCCGCCATTGTTGGCGCCTATCAGTTTGCTGTCGGCCCTGGCGGTGGACCAACTGGCGCCGATGGACAGCTCGGTATCGATCTGCCCCTCAACCGGGCCGACATTGAAGCTCACGCCCCAAGCGGACGTCGACGCAAGGCTGACTGCCAGCGCCAGTCTGGCGCGGCGCCAGGACCGGTGGACTGAGGACATCGATACTTCTCCGTGGGCACACTGCAATAAGCCCGCAAGGATGAAGCAAATCCAGATTTTGACAAGAACCCGACCATCTCCCCGTAGCTGCTGCCGGACGCAGCCTTCGTTCCTCGGCAGCTGCTACGGAACCAAGGTGTGTCAATGCATCTCGGTAAACGCCAGTTTCACGCCCAACGCCACCAGTACCGCCCCCATGGTGCGGTCAAACCAGTGACCCATGCGGGCAAAGCCTGTACGCACGCGCTGATGGCTGAACAGCATCGCGACCATGCAGAACCACACACCGGTTGCCACTGCCAGGTACACGCCATAACCGGCCTGGATCGACAGCGGGGTGTGCGGGTTGATCACTACGGTAAACAGCGACAGGAAAAACAGCGTCGCCTTGGGGTTCAGGCCGTTGGTCACAAAGCCCGACGTGAAAGCCCCGCGTGCCGTGCGCTCGCCCACCGGCAAGCTGGCCGCCAACGCCGCAGGATCGGCCGGTTTGGCCCGCAGTGCCTTGATGCCGATATACAGCAGATAAGCCGCTGCCAGCCATTTCAGGGCGTTGAACAGCACAATCGATTGCGACACGATGATGCCGATACCCAGCAATGAATAGCCGACATGGACAAAAATCGCCGTGCCCACACCAAACGCGGTAAACATCCCGGCACGGCGGCCGTGAGTGACGCTCTCGCGCACTACCACGGCAAAATCAGGCCCGGGGCTGGCCACCGCCAACAGGTGAATCAAGGCTACGGTCAAAAATTCTGTCCAGTACATGCACGGCTCCATTACAAATTGTTTCTTCTGTTAGGCTCGCCACATTACGCCTTCATTTCACAGCACAAAAGGTACAGTTGATGACTAACACTCAGCGCGCCGTATTCCTTGATTACACCTCACTGGACCTGGGCGATCTCGACCTCGACCCGCTGCGTCGCAGCTTCGGCGACTTGCAGCTGTGCGCAGACACCACGCCAGCCAATGTGATCGAGCGTCTGCAAGGCGCCAGTGTGGCCATCAGCAACAAAGCGCTGCTCAACGCCCAAACCCTGGCTGCCTGCCCGGAGCTGAAGTTGATTCTGGTGGCAGCCACCGGCACCAACAACGTCGACCTTGAGGCCGCCCGAGCCCTGGGGATCACCGTGGCCAACTGCCATGGCTACGGCACGCCATCGGTGGCGCAGCACACCCTCGGCCTGCTGCTGGCACTGGCTACGCGCCTGGTCGATTACAACAAGGCCGTGGCCGACGGCCAGTGGCAGCAAGCGAAGCAGTTCTGCCTGCTGGACTTCCCGATTGTCGAGCTGGAAGGCAAGACCCTGGGCCTGTTCGGTCACGGCGAGCTGGGCAGTGCGGTCGCGAAACTGGCCGAAGCCTTCGGCATGCGCGTGCTGATCGGTCAGATCCCGGGGCGCCCGGCCCGTGCCGGACGCCTGACGCTGGACGAACTGCTGCCCCAGGTCGACGCGCTGACCTTTCACTGCCCGCTCACCGAGCATACGCGTAATTTTATCGGCGCCCGCGAACTGGCACTGCTCAAACCCGGGGCCTTTGTGGTCAATACCGCACGTGGCGGCATGATCGACGAACAGGCTCTCGCCGACGCCCTGCGTAGCGGCCATCTGGGTGGCGCGGCCACCGACGTGCTCAGCGTCGAACCACCACGCGACGGCAACCCATTGCTGGGGGCCGACATTCCGCGCCTGATCATCACCCCGCACAGTGCCTGGGGCAGTCGTGAAGCACGCCAGCGCATCGTCGGCCAACTGGCGCAAAATGCCGAAGCGTTCTTCAACGGTACAGCGCTGCGGGTCGTCAGTTGATAGACTGCGCCCCTTTTTGAGGAGCAGATTATGGATCCGCGCAGTGAAGTACTGCTTCGTCAGCCTGAATACTTTCAAGGCTCGGTGCTATTGGTCGGCTTGCCCGCTGACGAACTGCTGGGCGAATTGCCCGATGCCCATGGCTGGTGCTGGCATGCCGGCGACCAGGCCGCGCTCGACGCCCGCTTTGCCGGGCGCGTGCAGTTCGGTGTCGATATCCCTGAGCGGGCGTTCGACACCGCCGTGGTGTTCCTGCCCAAGTCCAAGGAACTGAGCGACTACGTGCTCAAGGCCGTGGCTGCTCGCCTGCCGGGTGCCGACGTGTTTCTGGTCGGTGAAAAAAAGGGTGGCATTGAAGGCGCGTCCAAACAGTTGATCCCGTTCGGCAAGCCACGCAAACTCGACAGCGCGCGGCATTGCCAGCTGTGGCAAGTGACGGTGGATAACGCCCCGCCCGTGCCGGTACTGCACGACCTGGCGCAACATTACGAACTGCCGCTGCCCGAAGGCCCGCTCAAGGTCGTGAGCCTGCCGGGCGTGTTCAGCCACGGGCGCCTGGATCGCGGCAGCGCCCTGCTGCTTGAGCATCTGGACAAGTTGCCCAGCGGCCACGTGCTGGACTTCGGCTGCGGTGCGGGCGTACTCGGGGCTGCGGTCAAACGTCGCTACCCGCACAACAACGTCACCCTGCTCGACGTGGATGCCTTCGCCACCGCCAGCAGCCGTTTGACCCTGGCGGCCAACGGTCTGGAAGGGGAAGTGATTACCGGCAACGGCATCGACGCCGCGCCCATGGGTTTGAACACGATTCTGAGCAACCCGCCGTTCCACGTGGGGGTGCATACCGATTACCACGCCACCGAAAACTTGCTGCAAAAAGCAGTGAAACATCTGAAATCAGGTGGCGAACTACGGATTGTCGCCAACAGCTTCCTGCGATATCAACCGCTGATCGAAGAGCATTTCGGTGCCTGCACGGTCAAGGCCGAGGGCCAGGGTTTCCGGATTTACAGCGCCAAGCGCCGTTGAGCCTGCGGAAAAATAAGAGCTTGCCGGATCGGATTTGCCTAGGCAGAATCCGCTCCGTCCTAGGGGAGTAGTCTCCCACGAGCGTCAAGCTCGTCCGGCATACGTCAACATACTTGGTCAACAGACCATGGCGTATGCGACCCAGGTGTCCGCACAGACGGACCGGGGTTTGACAAGACCTATGACACGAACACCTTACCCGGGGCGGGGAGGCTGTACGTGTCATAGCCGTGTCGACCCGCCCCTGGAAACCACCTGATGATGCTCGATTCCCTGCTTGTCCCTACTGCAATCGTTGCCTTGGCCGAAATCGGCGACAAGACGCAACTGCTCGCCCTTATTCTGGCCGCACGCTTTCGCAAACCCTGGCCGATAATCGCCGGTATCGTGGTCGCGACCTTGGCCAACCATGCCGCCGCCGGTGCTGTAGGCGCCTGGTTCAGCACGTTCTTCAGTGACGCCATGCTGCACTGGATCCTCGCCGCGAGCTTTACCGCCACCGCGCTGTGGACCCTGGTGCCGGACAAGATGGACGACGACGAAGCCAGCACCGCACGCAAGTACGGGCCGTTCGTGACCACATTGATCACCTTCTTCATTGCCGAAATCGGTGACAAGACCCAGGTTGCGACGGTGATGCTCGCCGCACAATACCCGGATCTGTGGCTGGTGATTATCGGTACAACCCTGGGCATGCTGATTGCCAACGTACCGGTGGTTTTGGCGGGCAACTTTGCCGCTGACAAACTGCCGTTGACCCTGATCCGCAGACTGGCTGCCACCGCGTTCGTAGTACTGGCGGTAGTGGCCGTGTACAAGGCGATGCAGATCAGCGGCTGGGTGTAACCCACACTTTGTGTGGGAGCGGGCTTGCTCGCGATACAGGCACTGCGGTCTTTCAGTTGAACCGCGTAGACGCCATCGCGAGCAAGCCCGCCCCCACAACAAGCGTCACGATTTCGGCGCTTGCTGATACAGCGGCATCACCTTCGGAATGGCCGCCTCCAGCGCAGCAATCCGGCTGCTTGAAGCCGGGTGGGTGCTCATGAATTCAGGCGGCGCATTCTGTGATTGCTGAGCCATTTTCTGCCACAGGGTGATCGCCGCATTCGGGTTGTAGCCCGCACGGGCTGCCAGCTCCAGACCGATCAGGTCCGCTTCGTTTTCATTGCTGCGGCTGTTGGGCAAGGTCAGGCTGTAGTTCACCACCGTGTCGGCCAGGCCCAGGCTGTCCTGGCCCAGGCCCAACAAGGCGCCAGCACCCTGCTTGGCGATTTCGATGCCATAGGCCTTGGACATGGATTCACGCCCGTGCTCACGCAAGGCGTGGGCGATTTCATGGCCCATGATCGCGGCAATTTCATCGTCACTCAGTTTGAGTTGCTCGATGATCCCACTATAAAAGATGATCTTGCCGCCAGGGCCGCAGTTGGCGTTGAGCTCGTCACTCTTGATCAGGTTGACTTCCCAGTTCCATTGCGCGGCATCCGGGCGAAAGGCCGGCGCCTGGGCAATCAGTCGGTTGGCGATCGCCTGCAGGCGCCTGGCGTTGGCGCTGGTCTTGTCCAGGACGCCCTTGGTGCCCGCCTCGCTGACGGTCTGTTGATACGACTGGGCGTACATCTGGTCAACCTGCTGGCTCGACAGCATGCTGAACATGTACTGCTTGCGCTCTACGCCCACGGCGCCGCCATTGGTGGTATTCACCGCCTGGCATCCACCCAGCAACAACCCGGCGCCCACGGCGCACACTACCGCTAACTTACCCATCAAAAGTCTCCATAAAGATGGCGCGTATCGTATCTCAACCCGGTGTCAGGCACTCGGGCGCGTTGAGTTTTGGATCGTTGACCAGATTGGCCAGCGGCCTTTCACGCAGCGGCATCTGCGCACTGGCCAGCAGTGCCTGCAAGGCCTGCAGCGGAGTCTGAGGGTCAAGCCAGGCCTGCTGGCCGGCCTCATCCAGAATCAGCGGGCGGCGCTGACTGGCCGCTGCCTGTGTAATCACGGCGGTGCTCAGCCACACATGCTCCTCAACGGGGTATGCCTCCCAGATACCGGCAAAAAACAGCGAGGAGCCTTCACCCGGCGTCAGCCAGTAGGGGCGCTTACGGGTCGTGCCGCGCCATTCATAAAAGCCGTTGGCCGGGATCAGGCAGCGGCGCTCACGCAAGGCATCGCGGAACATGGGCTGCTCGGCCACGGTTTCAGCACGGGCATGGGCCGGAGTCCGTGACAGGTCGGTCAGCCACGCCGGGGTCAGACCCCAGCGCGCTCGCGCCAGTTCTCGCTGGCCAGGCTCAGCACCTGCGCGCAGAATCAATACCGAATCATTCGGCGAAATATTCCACTGGGCCTGCTGATCCGCCGGGAAACCGGGCAAGGCTGCAAATGCAGGGTTCCAGCGAAACAGGGCAAAACGTCCACACATGGGGCAGCACAACTCTTCTTTTGTATAGCAATGAATAAACCGTCGCTGGTATCAGCAATCCAGCACATCGGGGAAACTCTCAGGCTCATCGCCAGCCACCGGTGACGCGGCATTGTACGCATCGATCAACTCCCGTGCGTATTGCGCCCGATCATTGGCCACCGCCAGGCCAAGCAAGCCGAACACCGGCAGCTCCCCCGTGGCGCCGACCAGATCACGGCCCTGTAGCCGGGCCTCGACCCCTTCACTGGCCAGCATGCCCAGCAACAGTTCGGCTTCCATCAGGTTTTCCGGCTCGTAGATGCGTTGCATGGTCTTCACTCACTACTCATTCTCGGTATGCACATCGAGCATCCATTCATGGCCATCGGTCTGAAGGTGAAAAAGGATCGGCCGACAGCACACCGGGCAGTCTTCGATGTAGCTCTGATCACCCCCCGACAGGTCGAGCACCGCTTCAGCCGGCTCGCCGCAATAGGGGCATTCATAGTGTTCAGTTTCAAGCATCGCGGTCTCCAGAGTGACTTGTGCGTATAATCGCCGGTCTATTAGCAGGGCTATTATTTTTGCCCTGCCCTGCGTACCAACCCTAGTCGTTTCCAACAAGAGAGCATGATGGGCCAATTCGATAGCATCCGACCTTACGACGACGCCGAAGTACCAGCAGTGCTGGCCCGGCTGCTCAGCGACAAGGCGTTTCTGGATATCCTGACCCACTTTCGCTTTCCGCGCCTGGCCGGCGCTTTCGGTTGGCTGTTAAAACCACTTATAGCTCATCGCCTGCGCAAAGAGTTCGCCAGCGTCAATTCGGTCGCGGCCCTGCAGGACAAGGTCGAGGTGTACGTCGATCGCACCATCGAACATGCCACCGACGGCGTAACCTATACCGGCGTCGAGCAACTGAAATCCGGCAGCGCCTACCTGTTTCTGGCCAACCACCGCGATATCGTGATGGACCCGGCGTTCGTCAATTACGCCGTGTACCACGCCGGCCTGCCAACGCCGCGCATCGCCATTGGCGACAACCTGCTGCAAAAGCCGTTTGTCAGCGATCTGATGCGCCTGAACAAGAGCTTTATCGTGCACCGCTCGATCACCGGGCGCCGGGAAAAGCTCGCGGCTTATCAACTGCTGTCGGCATACATCAACCACTCGATCCGCAACGACTGCCAGTCAATCTGGATCGCCCAGGCTGAAGGCCGGGCCAAGGACGGTGATGACCGTACCGATTCGGCGATCCTCAAGATGTTTCATATGAGCCGTAAAAACGAGCCGTTTGCCGAGGTCATTCAGTCATTGAACCTGACCCCGGTTTCCATCAGCTACGAATACGACCCCTGTGACCAGGCCAAGGCCCGCGAGCTGTTTATCCGCGCCACTACCGGCACCTACAGCAAGGCTCCTGGCGAGGACGACACCAGCATCGCCAACGGCATTACCGGCTACAAGGGTCGCGTGCACGTGAACTTCGGGGCGCCGGTGACCGAGTTGTTCGAAGACAGCAAATTGCTGGCCGCCGAAATGGATCGTCATATCCTCGGTGGCTACCGCCTGTTCCCCGCGCACTACCTGGCGTATGCACAGTGGAGCGACCACGACCCCGAGTTACAAGTGCCGACGGCCGCAGAGGTATTCGGTGCCGAAGAACTGGCCAAGGCCCAGGAAGAATGGCAACGCCGCCTGGACGCCTGCCCGGCCGAGCACCGTCCGTATCTGGTGCTGCAATACGCGATGCCGGTGCGTAACCAGTATCGGATCAAGGCTGGCCTGGCGCTGTAACCCAATAAACCCGTAGGAGCGAGCCTGCTCGCGAAGGTTGTTCGCGAGCAGGCTCGCTCCCACAGAAGGGCTTAAATTCTGCTGTCACCGTATCGTCATATTGAGAGGCCACTCTGTGGCCCCTCGACACCGACACGGAGCTTGTCATGCTGCACGCAGAAAACCAGGACCGCCTTTACCTTATCGCGCCCAGCGACGAACAACAGGCATTGATCGAGGGTTTGGCCTTTAACGTGCAAGACCGCCACTGGCTGGTTTACTGCGCCCTGAGCGGCCACGCCCATGCCGACCTGCCCGAGACGGACCTGCTCACCGGCGTCAGCCGCCTGGAGCTGTATGCCGAAGCGGCCTGAATGTTTCGAACACAAAAAAGCCCGAGCTCACTGAGTTCGGGCTTTTTATTTTACCGGCTTACTCGCTGAGCAAACGACCGATGGACGGGTCCTTGAACACACGGGTCAGGGCATCACTCAACACATCGCTCACCAGCTTGGTGTTGGTCTCCTGGTTCGGCGCCATGCCGAAGCGCTGATCCAGGGACGCGCCATAACGGCCGCTGTAGGTACGACCACCGTTCTTCACATCGGAACGGAAGGTCGCGCCAATGGTGGCTTCAGTCACGTACATGGTGTCCTTGGGCGACTGATACTTGAGTTCGGCCAGGGTCACGGTCAGCGTTGGCGCGTTCATCGCATTGGCTGTCGGAGTGAAACCCAGCAAGCGCACGGCTGCTTCAGCCTGGGCTTGCAGCTTGGGAACCAGGTCGGCACTGCTGACGCTGATCGCGCTGGTCTCGGGGTACATGCCACCACGAGTCCCCAGGGTTGGGGAAGGACGACCGTCCACCACACGCACAACCACCGGCTGGCCACGACCCACTGGCGCAAGCTGGGTGGTCAGCTTGGGTTGCGGGCTGAGTTGTTGCGGGCTGTGGGCGCAGCCGACCAGGGTCAAACTGGTCACAGTAATCAAACCGAACAACAGGCGTTGCAACATGCTTATCTCTCCAGGACTGGGTATAACAGGCCGTCAGTATAGGGTGCCGGACGCCTGCGAACTAGCGGCTTGCCGTCACCCGCCTGTCATCGCCAATTCATCCGTATGTCACCTGCACAGGGCATAGTCTCGACGACTGACTCAACAGGTGCCGCCATGAACATGCTCTTGACCCTGCTCGGCTTCAACCGCCCCGAGCGCTGCTTCGCCCGCCTGGATTCGGCAGGTCGCTGCCAGGCCTTCAAGCAGTGCAAACAACCGCCGGTCGGCAACAGCTGGGTCGAAATCGAAGAAATCCGCCTTAACTGGTTGCACCAGGTGCTACCTGCCAACGCCCGTATTGCCTCGCCCGCAAGGCATTCGTCAGGGCACCCGCTGCCGGGCCTCTGAACGGCGCACCAATAAAAGTCATTTAACAGGATCAATTGCCCACGTTTCTTCGCTACAATCTCCCCCCGATTATAAGGACGTCTCCTGATCGGGCCCCGCAACATCGCTAATGCGCTTGTATTGGCACCCCAAAACCGCCCACAGAGAGCCGCCCACACAGATCATGTGAAGCTGGCGCGCTTGAATTTCATTGCGTAACCCCCACTTTCTGCATGGTCTGCCAGAGCTGCCACAACGCTCGGCCACTGGTTCGGTGCCCAGCGTGCGGTAGCCCTTTTTTGAGGTTCACGTCTTCAAGAGAGCGTGAAAAAAACGGGTTTCACAACTTCACAAGAGTGTGGCGAGCAAATGAAAAGTTTTGCGTCTGAACATGCACCATTAGCGTCTGATATTGCCTCACC
Organism: Pseudomonas sp. TWR1-1-3; assembly: GCF_049896805.1. NCBI lineage: Bacteria > Pseudomonadati > Pseudomonadota > Gammaproteobacteria > Pseudomonadales > Pseudomonadaceae > Pseudomonas > Pseudomonas sp. TWR1-1-3. The sequence continues at coordinate 769,293 of NZ_JAFCUZ010000002.1, forward strand.
AAGCAGGATCGAAGTCGGCTCCACAGCACGAGACTGAAAGCCTGTCCGCTTACGGATTTGGTTGCACAAACGGACGCTCTAGACATTAAGTCGAATTGCCTCCCGAGTACTGAAATGCGTTCATATGAACCTTGAAGGCCCGGTTGGTGGCGTCCGCTAAAGTTGCAAGAAATTGCGAAGAATCGGACATGGCGATCCTGGCCATGAGTGGCCCGGGGCTAATCAGAACCACGCCCCGGACACCTGGCAGCTATGCCGTCAATTTGGTGCCGTAGATTTTGGAGACGCGTTAATGGCGCATAACGAAGCAGTCGACGTAGTACTGGTTGGGGCGGGCATCATGAGTGCCACCCTCGCCGTACTGCTCAAAGAGCTCGACCCCGGCATTAAGCTGGAAGTTGTTGAGCAAATGGACTCAGGTGCTGCGGAGAGTTCCAACCCGTGGAACAACGCAGGCACCGGTCACGCCGGCCTTTGTGAGCTGAACTACACGCCGCAGGCGGCTGATGGTTCGATCGACATCAAAAAGGCTGTGCATATCAATGCCCAGTTCGAAGTGTCGAAACAGTTTTGGGCCTACCTGGCGCAAAAAGGCACCTTCGGTTCCTGCAAGTCCTTCATCAGCCCGGTTCCTCACCTGAGCTACGTTGAAGGCGAAAAAGGCGTGTCGTTCCTGAAAAAACGCTTTGACGTGCTGAGCAAGCACCATGCGTTTGCCGACATGGAATACACCGAAGACAAGGCCAAAATGACCGAGTGGATGCCCCTGATGATGCCGGGCCGCCCTGCGGATCAGCTCATCTCGGCCACCCGCGTGGAACATGGCACCGATGTCAACTTCGGCGCCCTGACCCAGCAACTGCTCAAGCATCTGGCCAGTGCACCGGACACCCAGATCAAGTACAGCAAAAAAGTCACCGGCCTCAAGCGTAACGGTAACGGCTGGACAGTAAGCATCAAGGACACCAACAGCGGCAATACTCGCCACGTTGATGCCAAGTTCGTATTCCTGGGCGCCGGTGGCGCGGCCTTGCCGCTGCTGCAAGCCTCGGGCATCGAAGAAAGCAAAGGCTATGGCGGCTTCCCGGTCAGCGGCCAATGGCTGCGTTGCGATAACCCGGAAGTGGTCAAGCTGCATCAGGCCAAGGTTTACAGCCAGGCTGCCGTCGGCTCGCCGCCGATGTCGGTGCCGCACCTGGACACCCGTGTGGTCGATGGCAAAAAGTCGCTGCTGTTCGGACCTTATGCCGGTTTCACCACCAAGTTCCTCAAGCATGGTTCGTTCCTTGACCTGCCGATGTCGATCCGTCTGGGCAATATCGGGCCGATGCTGGCCGTGGCTCGCGACAACATGGACCTGACCAAGTACCTGGTCAGCGAAGTGCGCCAGTCGATGGAACAACGCCTGGAGTCCCTGCGTCGTTTCTATCCACAGGCCAAGGCTGAAGACTGGCGTCTTGAGATTGCCGGGCAACGGGTACAGATCATCAAGAAAGACCCGAAAAAAGGCGGTGTGCTGCAGTTCGGTACCGAACTGGTTGCGGCCAAAGACGGTTCGCTGGCCGCTCTGCTGGGGGCTTCGCCGGGCGCCTCGGTAACCGTTTCGATCATGCTGGACCTGATCGAGCGCTGCTTTGCGCAGAAAGCCACGGGCGAGTGGGCGACCAAGCTCAAGGAAATCTTCCCTGCACGGGAAAAGGTCCTCGAAACCGACGCCGACCTGTACCGCGAAATCAGCACCCGCAACTCCGAGCTGCTGGAACTGGTTACGCCTAAAACAGCCAGCACCAGTATCGCTTAATGCAACATTGACGTTTCATGCGTCATAAAAAGCCCCTCGCCCTATTTCAGGGCGAGGGGCTTTTTTGTTGCCCTGATTCGGGGCACTGCAAAGGCGTAAGCCCAATGCAAGGTAACTCGTGAATCAGAACATGAAACAAGATCCGTAGCAGCTGCAGGAACACTGCAACTGTGGGAGCGAGCCTGCTCGCGAAGGTCGTTCGCGAGCAGGCTCGCTCCCACAATAGGGCTTGACCTGCAACAGAGTATCTACAGGGTGTGGATCAACCGCGAGCCTGGTTGATCAGCTCGATGTACTCGTCAGCATTGCGCTGGTCCTTGATGATGTCCACGAACGTCTGACCCTGTTCGTCTTTGCCATCCAGGTCGTAGCCAGCTTCCTTGAAGAAAGCCAGGAAGCGCCCGAAGTCATCGATGCGCAGGCCACGATAAGCCTTGATCAGTTTGTGCAGCGACGGTGAAGTAGCGTCCACAGGCTCAAAGTCCAGGAACAACTTGATCTGCTCGTCGCCGATCTCATCACCAATCAACTGCTTTTTGTCTTTACGCATGTCCGGCTCCAGCCTGTTGATACTTCACGGGGCCCGCAGTTTACCCAAGGCTTATCGTGCGCGCACGCTGCCGGTGTGCAAGTCGGCCCAAATATGGCCATTGGCATAGGTCAAGAACTGGACATAAAGCGTGTCATTACGCAGCAAATCAATCACGACCCGGTACTGGCTCTGTGGATAAGACAAGCTCAGGGTTCGCGTCTTGCTGTCGAACACGGGCTTTTTCAGGCTTTTGCTTTCGCCATCAAATGAAATCAGCACCTGGCGCACGGTAGCGCCCTGGCTCATCGGCTTGCCCTTCAAGCGCACCAGCAGTGGCGAAGTCACCGGGATTGGCTGCTGATTGGACTGGCGCTGGCTACCCACCACCACCGAGTACGAAGTCACCAGCATCAACTGCTGTTGCTCGGGCACTTCGCTGCGCACTTGCAGATCATCGGCAGGCAGAAACTGCCCGTGCAACAGCGGTGTGGCCACAGGAGCCGCCGCCAGAGGCAGGCTGGCCAGCAGCAGGCTCAGGGCAACACTGCGAAATAGAAGACTCATGTCAGGTTCCAGAAAACGGGAAGCAGCACTCTAGCATGTCGCGCGCCCGCCTCTTCTACTGTGCAACCAGCTGCCCCGCCACGATCCGCACATGCTGCGGATGAAAGCGCGCAAGGCTGCTGCGATGGCCCACGCTGACAATGCTCAAGCCCGGCAGTTGATCGATCAGGGCCTGGTACACCATGGCCTCGTCTTCCTCGTCCATTGCCGAGGTTGATTCATCCATATACAGCCACTGCGGGCGATACAGCAGCGCGCGGGCAAAAGCCAGGCGCTGCTGCTCACCACCGGACAGCAACCGTTGCCAGTGATTGATCTCATCAAGCTTGGGAATCAGGTGCTCAAGCCGGCAAGTACGCAGCACCTCTTCATAACGCTCAAGGGTGTAGGTGTCCCCGGTCTGTGGATAACTCAGGGCATCGCGCAAGGTGCCTATGGGCAAGTAGGGTTTTTGCGGCAGAAACAGCGCACGCTCGCGGGGCATGCAGATCGCCCCGCCCCCTCTAGGCCAAAGCCCGCCCATCGCCCGCAGCAAGGTACTCTTACCACTGCCGGAGCGACCGCTGAGCATCAGCCTCTCACCCTCCTGCACCTGCAGGCTGGCGTCATGCAGCAGCGGGCGACCATCGGCCAGATCCAGGCTCAAGTCATGGATCTGCAAGTTTTCGCCCAGATGCTGCACATCAATCGCCGGGCTGCGCTGCTCGTTGTCGGTCATGGCCTGACGAAAACTCAGCAACCGGTCGCAGGTGGCACGCCATGCCGCCAGAGTCACGTAGGCATCGATAAACCAGCTGAAGTTCTCTTGCACATTGCTGAAGGCCGAGTTGATTTGCATCAGCTCACCCAGCTCGATCTTGCCGGAAAAGTAACGCGGGGCCGCGACGATAAACGGAAAGATAATGGCGATCTGCGAGTAACCGGCGGTGAAAAACGTCAGGCGTTTTTGTACCTTCATTTGCGTCCAGAAGTTTTTCCAGACCTTGTTGAAACGCGTGCTCAGTTGCTCATGCTCATTGGCTTCGCCGTTGTACAAGGCAATGCTCTCGGCATTCTCGCGCACCCGCACCATCGAGAAACGCAAGTCAGCTTCGAAGCGCTGTTGCTGGTTGCTCAAGCCAATCAGCCGCCGACCGATCAGATGCGCCAGCCAACTGCCCACAGCGGCATACAACAGCGCGCACCAGAACATATAGCCGGGGATGGTGACGCCAAAGACTTCGATGCTGCCAGAAACGCCCCACAGGATGATCGAAAACGACACCAGGCTGACCACGTTACGGATCAGCCCCAGGCCCAGGGTCAAGGTGCTGTCGGTGAACGAATTGATATCTTCACTGATGCGCTGGTCAGGGTTGTCGGTATAGCCGCCCTGCTCCAGCTGGTAATAGTTCTTGTGGGCCAGCCAGCGTGCGAAGTGCTGCTCGGTCAGCCAGCGGCGCCAGCGAATGGTCAGCATCTGGGTCAAATAGAGCCGATACACCGCGCCGACAATACCCGCCGCGGCAATGATGCCGAAGTAGCCGATCAGGCTCCAGAACGCCTTGGCGTCCTTGTTTTCCAGGGCATTGTAGAAGTCCTTGTACCAGTGGTTGATCCACACCGAAATGCCCACGCTGACCAGCGACAAGGCAACCACGGCGATCAACAGCAACCACGCCCTGGCGCGTTCTTCACTGCGCCAGTAGGGGGTTATAAGGCGCCACACCCGAGGGATGAAATCCCCACGCACAGCATCATTCACTACAGAAGGCTCGGCGTTCTGATTCATCGTTCAGGCTCGTTCGGAGTAAAGAGCAACCTGCAAGCCGGTCAGGACAACCGGCCCACGACGCTGGGACACGTCTTGTTACAGGTTAGAAGCTGTAGCCGTCAGCATGCAAGGCGCAATGCAAATGCTACAGCTCCCGTTCAGCGTCGCACCGGACGCTTCTGCAATTTGCGCTGCAAGGTACGCCGATGCATGCCCAGGGCGCGGGCAGTGGCCGAAATATTGCCTTCATGCTCACCCAGCACGCGCTGGATGTGTTCCCACTGCAGGCGGTCAACCGACATCGGGTTGTCCGGCACCAGGGTTTCCAGGTCGGCATGCTGGGACAGCAAGGCGGCGAGCACGTCATCGGCATCGGCTGGTTTGCACAGGTAGTTGCAGGCTCCGCGCTTGATCGCCTCAACGGCGGTGGCGATGCTCGAATAACCGGTGAGGATCACCACCCGCATCTCCGGGTCGAGTTCCAGCAGCTTGGGCAGCAGGACCAGGCCGGAATCGCCGTCCATTTTCAGATCCAGCGCGGCAAAATCGGGCAGATCCTGTTGTGCCAGGATCAGCCCCTCTTCGGCGGAACCTGCCGTGCTCACGCGAAAACCGCGTCGGCTCATGGCGCGAGCCATCACACGGGTAAAAGTGGCGTCGTCATCTACCAACAACAAATGCGGCAGTTCTTCGCCTTCGACCTGAATTTCTTCACTCATTTTCATTTCCTCGGGCGACACGTGGCAGGCGCAGCTCAGTGAGCGTACCGCCATCCTCATGACTGTAGAGTTTTACCGAGCCGCCAGCGCGGGTCACGCTGGCCTTGCTCAAGAATAGGCCCAGACCGAAGCCTTTGCCCTTGGTAGTAAAAAAGGGTTTGCCGATTTGTTCGGCGATGGCCAACGGTACACCCGGACCGTGGTCACGAATACTGATTGTCAGATCAACCGCATCCCAGTCGACTGTCACTTCCAGCCCTTCCGGGCAGGCATCGGCGGCATTGTTGAGCAGGTTGAGCAGCGCCTGGGTCAAGTCAGGTGGCGGCGCCAGGCGCGGAACCGGCGCGTGGCCCAGGCACTGGAAGCGATAAGTGGCTTCAGGCCGCATCAAGTGCCAGCGGTTCAGAGCCTCATCCAGCCATTGCGTAACGTCCTGAACCTCGATCGCCAGCCGACGGTTGGCCTCGGCGGCACGCACCAGTTGCTGCAGGGTTTCCTTACACAGTTTGACCTGGTCCTGAAGCACGCTCAGATCGTCCTGCAAATCCGGGTCAAGGTGATCGCGACGCATCTCCTTGAGCAGCACGCTCATGGTCGACAACGGCGTCCCCAGTTCATGGGCTGCGCCGGCCGCCTGCGTGGCCACGGCCAGCAATTGCTGGTCGCGCAGGCCTTCTTCACGGCGCAGGGCGCGCAGTTCTTCCTGACGGCGCAGCTCTTCGCCCATCTTGGCTGCAAAAAATGTAATCACGGCCGCAGACAGCGCAAAACTCAACCACATGCCATAAATCTGCAGCTTTTCGCGGAAGAACGGCACGGTATCTATAGGGTAGAACTGCATCAACAGCAGCGTATACAGCGCCAGCGCAATCCCGGTCAGCACCAGCGAATAGCGCCAGGGCAGCGTGACGGCGGCGATGGTCAGCGGCACCAGATAATACGAAACAAACGGGTTGGCCGAGCCACCCGAAAAGTACAGCAGGGCACTGTGGATAAACAGGTCACAGGCCAGTTGCAGCGCATATTCCAGCTCAGTCACCGGCCAGGTGGTGCGCAACCGGATCGCGGTAAACGCGCACAACAGCATGGAAAACCCAAGGGTGATGCTGAGCTGAAACCAGGGTAATGGCAGCAGGTTGAATAGATAGGCAAAGCCCACTGAACCCGCTTGCGCGGCCAGCACCAACATGCGGATAAACGTAAGACGCCAGAGGTTCTGGCGTGTTGCGGACAATAACTGAACGGGGGCGAGCATGAGCTCTCCTGATGAGCGCTCCAGGCGGATCACCGGGAGTATAACCAAGCAGGCGGCCCCGCAGGCAAAAGTGCGGCAAACAGCCACAGTGTTTTTTATGGAAATGCGGCTAAAAGCCTGCGCAAAAAACGCCCTCGTAGCAGCTGCCGAAGGAACGAGGCTGCGTTCGGCTGCGAAGCAGTCGCGAAATCAGACATTGCGATCTATCAGTTAAACCTGGTTCTCAGCATTGACGACCGCTTCGCGCTCGAACGCAGCTCGTTCCTTCGGCAACTGCTACGCAATCTGTGGAGACCATATGTATCGAAAATGTAATTGGGCGAACTGATGGCCACTGATTAGAGTCATATGGCCATTGCTGTTCTCAATCAAGGAGCTTCCATGTCCAACTTCCAACGCACCGCTGCCCTTTTGACCCTGAGCATCGGCGCACTTGCCAGCCTGCCGGCCCTGGCAGACGACATTCATTACAACCAGATTTCCCTGCGTGCCGAAGCCAGCCAGGAAGTGCCTCGCGACTTGATGATCGTGACGCTCTATACCGAAGCGCAAAATACCGACGCCGCCAAGTTGGCCGCAGAAATCACTACGTCGATGAACAAAGCCATCGGCCAGGCCAAATCCGTCAAGGAAGTCACCCTGCGCCAGGGCAATCGCAACAGCTACCCGATTTACGACAACAAAACCCAGAAGATCACCGGTTGGCGTGAACGCGCAGAACTGCGCCTTGAAAGCACCGATTTTGCAGCTCTGTCCAAGCTCACCGGCGATCTGATGCAAACCCTGAAAATGGGCAGCATGCAGTTCACCGTCGCCAATGCCACGCGCAAAACCAGCGAAGACGCGCTGCTCAAGGACGCTGTAAATGCGTTCAAGGCTCGCGCCCAGTTGGCCACCGACGCCCTGGGCGGCAAGGGTTACAAGATCGTCAACCTGAACCTCAACACCAACGGCTACCCGCAACCTTACCTGCGCAGCGCAATGATGATGAAGGCCGCAGCCCCGGCGATGGACTCGGCGCCTACCCCGGAAGTCGAAGCCGGCACCAGTGAAGTCAGCATGAGTGCCGATGGCGTGATTGAAGTGCAGATGCAGTAAGCCTGATACGCCCTGCCAACCCCTGAAGCCAGACCGTTTCAGGGGTTTTTTTATGCCCCCGGGAAAACGCCTGCAATCGTTCTAGAATTTCAAGGTGATTACCTGCAGCAGCGCTGCCCTTCACAACAATGTTTCCCGCACAAGGGTATTGATTAGTAACAACACTGTCCTAAAACAGTGCAAGAAGGTCGCAAAAGCCCCCCGCAGATGTAAGCAAATGAGTCGAAATGCCATGCGCAAACGATCAAATGCGTCATAAGTTATATAAAAGCGACATTCCTGTACGATCGTCCCACCTTTTCAAGCTTCAACTGCTTCCACATATTGCATTGGGTATGGGCTGTGCATAAGTATCGCCGGGTCGACTCATAAGGTCGCCCTCAAACCAAAAATGACAAAAATCATGAGGCCACCATGTTCAAACACGCGGTCATTCCGTTTTTAGTAGGCGCCAGCCTGTTGGCAAGTGCACCTTTCGCCCACGCTGCTTCCAACCTGGTGTTTTGCTCTGAAGGCAGCCCGGCAGGTTTTGACCCTGGCCAGTACACCACCGGTACTGACTTTGATGCGTCGGCCGAGACCATCTTTAACCGCCTGAGCCAGTTCGAACGTGGCGGCACCAAGGTTGAGCCCGGCCTGGCGACCAGCTGGGATGTCTCGCCAGATAACCTGACATGGACTTTCCACCTGCGTGATGGCGTCAAGTTCCACACCACCCCTTACTTCAAGCCAACCCGCGATTTCAACGCCGACGACGTGCTTTTCACGTTCAACCGCATGCTCGACAAAGACATGCCGTTCCGTAAGGCTTACCCCACCGAATTCCCTTATTTCACCGACATGGGCATGGACAAAAACATCGCCAAGGTGGAAAAAATCGACGACAAGACCGTCAAGTTCACCCTGAACTCGGTCGATGCCGCGTTTATCCAGAACATGGCGATGCACTTTGCATCCATCCAGTCCGCCGAGTACGCCGACAAACTGCTCAAGGATGGCAAGCCTGCCGACATCAACCAGAAACCGATCGGCACCGGCCCGTTTGTGTTCAAGAGCTACCAGAAAGACTCGAACATCCGCTACACCGGCAACAAGGACTACTGGAAGCCAGAAGACGTCAAGATCGACAACCTGATCTTCGCCATCACCACCGACCCCTCGGTACGCGTCCAGAAGCTCAAGAAGAACGAGTGCCAGGTCACCCTCTTCCCGCGTCCGGCCGACCTCAAGGCCCTGAGTGAAGACCCGAATCTGAAGATGCCCCATCAAGCGGGCTTCAACCTCGGTTACATCGCCTACAACGTGATGGACAAGATCAAGGGCAGCAACGAACCAAACCCGATGTCCCAGCTCAAGGTCCGCCAGGCCCTGGACATGTCGGTGAACAAGCAGCAGATCATCGATTCGGTGTACCAGGGTGCAGGCCAACTGGCTGTTGGCGCCATGCCACCGACCCAATGGTCCTATGACACCAGCATCAAGGACGCACCTTTCGATCCGGAAAAAGCCAAACAACTGCTCAAGGAAGCAGGCGTCAAGGAAGGTACCGAGATCGTACTGTGGGCCATGCCGGTGCAACGCCCGTATAACCCCAATGCCAAGCTGATGGCTGAAATGCTCCAGTCGGACTGGAGCAAGATCGGCATCAAGGCCAAGATCACCAGCTACGAATGGGGCGAGTACATCAAGCGCTCCAAAGGCGGCGAGAACGGCGCGATGCTGATTGGCTGGAGCGGCGACAACGGTGACCCGGACAACTGGCTCGGCACCCTGTTTGGCTGCGACTCGCTGGAAGGCAACAACTTCTCCAAATGGTGCGACCCGGAGTTCGACAAACTGGTCAAAGCCGCCAAGGCCACCACTGATATTGCAGAGCGCACAAAACTGTACCAACAGGCGCAGCAACGACTCAAAAGCCAGATTCCGATGACACCTATCGCACACTCGACGGTGTATCAACCGATGCGCAAAAACGTAGAAGATTTCAAGATCAGCCCGTTTGGCCTGAACTCCTTCTACGGGGTCAGCGTCGGCAAATAACAAGGACCGGTGAATGCGGCTACAAGGCTGCATTCACTTATCTACCAGGACGGTGGAAATCACCTACAGCCTAAAGCCATATCTGACTACATCAGAGGCTATAGGAAGCCAAGACGATTCCTACAAGATTGTCAGATCCCATGTATTTACTGCTGAGCGCCGGCTGCTTAACTTCGGCCAAGGGCAGTCTATTGCAGCGGGTGAGGCGCAGTAGTTGATGGCATCGACGCCCTGAACCGTACGCCTTCGATCAAGGCGCGCTCAGGACTCAAAAATAAAAAAAGGATAGGGAACGCCATGCGCAACCCTCTGGTTTTATCAGTATTGATCGGCGCCGGCGTACTTGCCGGCAGCCCACTCGCAAACGCAGCCAACAGCCTGGTGTTTTGTTCCGAAGGCAGCCCGGCCGGTTTTGACACCGCGCAGTACACCACCGCCACCGACAACGACGCGGCCGAGCCCATTTACAACCGCCTCGCTGAGTTTGAAAAAGGTGGCACCGCAGCCGTTCCGGCCCTGGCAACGAGCTGGGATGTTTCCGAAGACGGCCTGACGTGGACGTTCCACCTGCGTGACGGGGTCAAGTTCCACACCACAAAATGGTTCACCCCGACCCGCAACTTCGATACCGATGACGTGCTCTTTACGTTCAACCGTATGCTCAACCCGGACCATCCCTTCCGCAAGGCCTACCCCACCGAGTTCCCGTACTTCAACGGCATGAGCCTGGACAAGAACATCGCCAGCGTCGAAAAAACCGGTCCCATGACCGTGGTCATGAAACTCAACTCGGTAGACGCCGCCTTTATTCAAAACCTGGCCATGAGCTTTGCCGCCATCCTGTCGGCCGAATACGCCGACCAGTTGCTCAAGAGCGGCAAGCCCAGCGATATCAACCAGAAGCCTGTCGGCACCGGCCCGTATGTGTTCCAGCGTTATCAGAAAGACTCCAACATCCGCTACGCCGCCAACAAGGACTATTGGGCCCCCAGCCAGGTCAAGCTCGACAACCTGATTTTCTCGATCAGCGTCGATGCCTCGGCGCGCATGCAAAAGCTGCGTAAAAACGAATGCCAGGTCTCGCTCAACCCGCGCCCGGCCGACGTTGCCGGCCTCAAGGCCGATCCGAAGCTGCAGGTGATTGAAAAGCCCGGCTTCAACCTCGGTTACATTGCCTACAACGTGCAGCACAAGCCGTTCGACCAGTTGCAGGTGCGCCAGGCCCTAGACATGGCGGTCAACAAGGACGAGATCCTCAAGGCGGTGTATCAGGGCGCAGGCCAAAAAGCCGTCAACGCCATGCCGCCAACGCAATGGTCCTACGACGAAACCATTACCGACGCCCCCTACAACCCGGAAAAAGCCAAAGAGCTGCTCAAAGCCGCTGGGGTCAAGGACGGCACCGAAATAACCCTGTGGGCCATGCCCGTACAGCGCCCCTACAACCCGAACGCCAAGCTGATGGCCGAAATGCTGCAGTCGGACTGGGCCAAAATCGGCCTCAAGGTCAAGATCGTCAGCTATGAATGGGGCGAGTACATCAAACGCACCAAAAATGGTGAGCACGACATCAGCCTGATTGGCTGGACCGGCGACAACGGTGACCCGGACAACTGGCTCGGCACCCTCTACAGCTGCGACGCAATCGGCGGCAACAACTACTCCATGTGGTGCAACAAGGAGTACGACAGCCTGGTCAAAAATGCCAAGGTCGTGACCGATCGCGATCAGCGCACAGTGCTCTATAAACAGGCCCAGCAGTTGCTCAAGCAACAGGTGCCGATCACCCCCATTGCGCACTCCACGGTCAACCAGCCGCTGAGCGCCAAAGTCGAAGGGTTCACGGTCAGCCCCTTTGGCCGTAACGCCTTCTCAGGTGTCAGCCTCAAGGACTGATTACTCCAATAGAACAGTGCCACTGTGGGAGCGAGCCTGCTCGCGAAGTACTCAAGAGCAGCGCGGTATCGCCAACGACCTTCGCGAGCAGGCTCGCTCCCACAACAGAGATCACAAACAACACCGCTCTTTCAGCAGGTCACTTAACCCATGGCCCGCTAAAACTTCGCCAAATCTGCACCAGGCAAACGTTTGCAATGCTTTAAATCGTTTCACAACAGCCGAGTCATCACAAAAAAGACCGGCCATAAAAAGAAGAAACCAAAGAGGAGCCTCAACCATGAAACTCACCAGCCGCGCGTTATTGGCCTTGTCCATCAGCAGCATCACTGCGATGGCCAATGCCGATGAATTCATGCCGACCGAACTCAAAGCCAGCAGCGCTCAAAGCGAGACCAAGGGCTTTGTCGAAGACCAGACCCTTGGCGGCACTACCCGCAACTGGTACGCCAACGAGCTCAAGCGTCGCGATGACCGTTTCAGCTACAACAACCACGGCACCCGTGAATCCACCCCGCGCCGGATCAACTGGGTACAGGGCACCATCCTCGACTACAAGTCGGGCTTCACCGAAGGCACCGTAGGCTTCAGCACCCAGGTCGCGGCTTACAACGCCATTGCCCTGGATCGCGACGCCAAGGACATCGCCGGGCCAAACAACCGCACCCTGACCCACAGCGACGGCGACGCCGTCGGCCAGTGGAGCAAGCTGGGCCTGGCCAACCTCAGCGCCCGCATCTCCAACACCACGCTGACCGTAGGCCGACAGAACTTCAGCAGCCCGACCATCGACGTGATCGGTAACCGCGCACTGCCTTCCAGCTTTCAAGGGGTGGGCCTGCACAGTGAAGAGTTCAACAACCTGTCGTTCGATGCCGGCTCCTTTGACCGCGTGTCCCCGCGTACCGAGTCGAGCCTGAGCAAGTTCCGCAGCGAATACGGCGCAACCGGGGTTGAAACCGATCGCGCCAGCGTCGCCGGCCTCAACTACCAGCCGTTCAAGAGTCTGAAGACCACGCTGTACGCAACCCACGTTGAAGACTTCTGGAACCAGTACTACTTCGGCGCCGTACACGACATGGGCGACAACGCCACCCTGGGCCTGAATACCAACTTCAACTACTACAAGACCCTGGATACCGGCAGCAAGGCCCTGGGCAACATCAACAACGACGCCTACAGCCTGGCCTTCGCCCTGACCCACCAGGCCCACACCCTGAGCCTGTCGTTCCAGCAGATCGTCGGCGACGAATACTTCGACTACCTGCACGAAACCAACGGCATTTACCTGGCCAACTCCCTGCTCTCGGACTTCAACGGCCCGAACGAGAAATCCCTGCAACTGGCCTACAGCATCAACATGGCCCAGTACGGCATTCCGGGCCTCAAGTTCAACGCCTACCACGCCCGCGGCTGGGATATCGATGGCACCAAGTACACCGGCACCGCCTACGACGTGAAGAACATGGACGGCGAAACCCATTACGAGTACAGCGTTGGCACGTCCTATGCAATCCAAAGTGGCCCGCTGAAAGCCACCGCGATTCGCGCGACGTACACCACGCACCGCGCCAGCAAAAACCAGTCTGACGGCAACATCAACGAATTCCGCCTGGTGACCACCATTCCGTTCAACATTCTGTAAAAAACTGCTCAAACCCGAAGGCTGCGGCTGATTCGACGAATCAGCCGCAGCCGTTACGCTGGCTCACCCGACTCTGGAGAGGGTTGCAATGAAAAGATTCCCACTACGCACTGCCCTGGCCGCGGCACTGCTCTGCACCACTGTGAGTGTCAGCGCGAAAACCCTGGTGGTCTGCACTGAAGCCAGCCCTGAAGGGTTCGACATCGTTCAGTTCACCACCGCCGTGACTGCCGATGCTTCGGCCGAGACCATACTCAACCGCCTGGTCGACTTTGCCCCCGGCACCACGGATGTGGAGCCCGCCCTGGCCGAGCGCTGGGACATCAGCCCGGACGGGCTTGAATACACATTTCACCTGCGTCCCGACGTAAAGTTTCACACCACTGATTATTTCAAACCGACCCGAACCCTGAACGCCGATGACGTGGTCTGGAGTTTTCAGCGCCAGCTGGACCCGAATCACCCGTGGCACAAACTGTCGCTGGTCGGTTACCCCTACTTTGAAAGCATGGGTTTCAAGGACCTGCTCAAGAGCGTCGAGAAAGTTGACGACCTGACGGTAAAAATCACTCTCAACCACCCTGAAGCGCCGTTTCTGCGCGACGTGGCCATGCCGTTCAACTCCATCTACTCCGCCGAATACGCCGACCAGTTGCTCAAGTCCGGCAAAACCGCCGACCTCAATGCCAAGCCGATCGGCACCGGCCCGTTTATCTTCGTGCGCTACAACAAGGATGCCCAGGTACGCTTCAAGGCCAACCCGGACTACTTCCGTGGCAAACCGCCCAGTGATGCGCTGATCTTCGCCATCGCCACCGACAGCAACGTGCGCCTGCAAAAGCTCAAGGCCAACGAATGCCAGATCGCGCTGTACCCCAAGCCTGATGAGGTCAAGAACATCCGCAAGGACCCCAACCTCAAGGTCGATGAGCTGGCCGCCCTGATGACCAGCTATATCGCCATGAATACCAGTCACAAGTACCTGAGCGATGTGCGCGTACGCAAAGCCATCGACATGGCCTTCGACAAGCAGACCTATCTGAACTCCGTCCACGGCGAAGGCAACGCACTGCTGGCCGTCAACCCTTACCCGCCGACCATGCTGGGCTACAACACCAGCATCCAACGGCCGCCCCGCGACCTGGACAAGGCCCGGGCCTTGCTCAAGGAAGCCGGGGTACCTGAAGGCACGGTACTGACCCTCTTCACCCGCAACGGCGGCGGCCCGACCAACCCCAACCCGATGCTGGGTGCGCAGTTGCTGCAGTCCGACCTGGCACAAATCGGCCTCAAGCTGGATATCCGGGTCATGGAATGGGGCGAAATGCTCAAACGCGCCAAAAATGGCGAACATGATCTGGTGTCGACCGGTTGGGGCGGCGATAACGGCGACCCGGATAACTTCCTGACCCCGCTGCTTAGCTGCGAGGCGGCCAAAAACGGCGAGAACTACGCCCGCTGGTGCAACAAGGACTTCGAAAGCCTGATCACCAAAGCCCGTGGTATCACTGAACCCTCGCAACGGGCCGAGTTCTATCAACAGGCACAGATGATTTTTAATCAGGACCAACCCTGGATCAACGTAACCCATCCTATGCTGTTCACGGCGATGCGCAAAAACGTCGAGGGCTATACCCTTAGCCCCCTGACCAACAACAACTTCGCCACAACCCAGGTGAAGTAGAACAATAAAAACCCGCCAGGGTTTACCTCAACCCCGGCGGACCTGCCTGACCGGCTGATAAGGAACACCACACGATGTTTAGTTTTATTGCCCGCCGAGTGGGGTTGTTGATCCCCACGTTCTTCGGCATCACCTTGCTCACCTTTGCCCTGATTCGCATGATCCCGGGTGACCCGGTCGAAGTCATGATGGGTGAGCGCCGGGTAGACCCTGAAATGCACGCCCAGGCCATGGAGCGCCTGGGTCTGAACAAGCCGCTGCACGAGCAGTACATCGACTACGTCAGCAAACTGGCACATGGCGATCTGGGCGAGTCATTGCGCACCCGTGAAAGCGTGTGGAGCGAATTTTCCGCACTGTTCCCCGCCACGCTGGAACTGGCCAGCGCCGCCCTGTTGTTCGCCGGCATCCTCGGGCTACTGGCGGGAGTGATCGCGGCACTCAAACGCGGCTCATTGTTTGACCACGGCGTGATGGGTATCTCCCTGGCGGGGTATTCGATGCCGATCTTCTGGTGGGGCCTGATCCTGATCATGTTCTTCTCCGTGGGCCTGGGCTGGACCCCGGTGTCCGGGCGTATCGACCTGCTCTACGACATAGAGCCCAAAACCGGCTTCATGCTTATCGACACCCTGCTCAGCGACGAGCCCGAAGCCTTCTGGGACGCGTTGCACCACCTGATTCTGCCGGCCATTGTGCTGGGTACCATTCCGCTGGCCGTGATCGCGCGGATGACTCGCTCATCCATGCTTGAAGTGCTGCGCGAAGACTACATCCGTACCGCCCGCGCCAAAGGCCTGTCACCCGCCCGCGTGGTGTTCGTGCACGGCCTGCGCAACGCCCTGATCCCGGTACTGACCGTGGTCGGCCTGCAAGTGGGCACCCTGCTGGCCGGTGCAGTCCTGACCGAAACCATTTTTTCGTGGCCCGGTATCGGTAAATGGCTGATCGAAGCCATTGGCGCCCGGGACTATCCCGTGGTGCAAAACGGCATCCTGCTAATCGCCTGCCTGGTGATTCTGGTCAACTTCGTAGTCGACATCCTCTACGGCTTTGCCAACCCACGCATCCGTCACCAGCGCTGAGATCCTGACCATGAGCACCTCCCCAAGCACGACCGAAGTGGATCAAAGCCTGCTTTATCCATCACCGTACAAAGAATTCTGGCATGCCTTCTCCCGGAACAAGGGCGCTGTGGCGGGTCTGATTTTCATGACCATCATCGTGTTCTGCGCGATCTTCGCCCCGTGGGTCGCCCCCCATAGCCCGAGTGAGCAATACCGCGACTTTCTGCTGACCCCGCCGGTCTGGCTGGAAGACGGCAACTGGCAATTTCTGCTGGGCACCGATGAACTGGGTCGCGACCTGCTGTCACGCCTGATCGAAGGTTCACGGCTGTCGCTGTTGATCGGTTTGTCGTCTGTGGTCATCTCGCTGATTCCGGGCGTGATCCTGGGCCTGTTTGCCGGCTTTTTTCCGCGCCTTCTCGGCCCGGGCATCATGCGGTTGATGGACATCATGCTGGCCCTGCCTTCCTTGCTGCTGGCCGTGGCGATTGTCGCCATCCTCGGCCCTGGCCTGATCAACACCGTGATCGCCATTGCCGTGGTGTCGTTGCCATCGTACGTGCGTCTGACCCGTGCCGCCGTGATGGGCGAGCTGAACCGCGACTATGTGACCGCTGCCCGCCTGGCCGGTGCCAGTCTGCCGCGCCTGATGTTTATCACTGTGCTGCCCAACTGCATGGCGCCGCTGATCGTGCAGGCCACCCTGAGTTTCTCCTCGGCGATCCTCGACGCCGCAGCACTGGGCTTTCTTGGCCTCGGCGTACAACCGCCAACCCCTGAGTGGGGCACCATGCTGGCTTCGGCCCGCGACTATATCGAACGCGCGTGGTGGGTCGTCAGCCTGCCTGGCTTGACCATTTTGCTCAGCGTGCTGGCAATCAACCTGATGGGCGACGGCCTGCGCGATGCGCTGGACCCGAAACTCAAGAACGCCGCCTGAGGAGATTCCCATGTCACTGTTAGAAATCAAGAATCTCAATGTCCGTTTTGGCGACGCTACGGCCGTGCCGGTGGTAGACGGCCTGAGCCTGTCTGTGGATAAAGGCGAAGTACTGGCAATTGTCGGTGAGTCGGGGTCGGGCAAGTCCGTGACCATGATGGCGCTGATGGGCCTGATCGAGCACCCCGGTATCGTCAGCGCCGACGCGCTGACCTTCGACGGCAAGAACATGCTGACCCTCAGCGCGCGTCAGCGCCGCCAGATCGTCGGCAAGGACATGGCGATGGTCTTCCAGGACCCCATGACCGCACTGAACCCCAGCTACACCGTGGGTTTCCAGATCGAGGAAGTGCTGCGCCTGCACCTAAAAATGTCCGCCAAGGCGGCGCGCAAACGGGCCATCGAGCTGCTGGAAAAAGTTGAAATCCCGGGGGCTGCCAGCCGCATGGACGCCTACCCGCACCAACTGTCAGGCGGCATGAGCCAGCGCGTGGCGATTGCCATGGCGATTGCCGGTGAACCCAAACTGCTGATCGCCGACGAACCTACCACGGCCCTGGACGTAACCATCCAGGCGCAGATCATGGACCTGCTGCTGAGCCTGCAACGCGAACAGAACATGGGCCTGGTGCTGATTACCCACGACCTCGCCGTAGTCGCCGAAACCGCCCAGCGGGTATGCGTGATGTACGCCGGCCAGGCCGTGGAAGTCGGCAACGTGCCGGGGCTGTTTGATGTGCCCGCGCACCCGTACAGCGAGGCGCTGCTGGCTGCGATCCCGGAACACAGCATGGGCGCTGCCCGTCTGTCGACCTTGCCCGGCATCGTGCCCGGTCGCTATGACCGGCCCAAAGGCTGCCTGCTGTCACCGCGCTGCCCGTATGTACAAGAGCAATGTCGTCAACAACGTCCTGCGCTGGAGCAACAGGCTCACAGCCAGGTGCGCTGCTTCTTCCCCTTGAATCAGGAGGTGGCGTAATGACTGTTGTTCTTACCGCCCGCGACCTAACCCGTCACTACGAAGTATCCCGTGGCATGTTCAAAGGCCATGCGCTGGTACGCGCACTCAACGGCGTGTCATTTGAACTGGAAGCCGGTAAAACCCTTGCCGTGGTGGGAGAGTCCGGTTGCGGAAAATCCACCCTGGCCCGCGCGTTGACCTTGATTGAAGAGCCCTCCTCGGGCTCGCTGAAAATTGCCGGGCAAGAAGTTGCAGGGGCCAACAAGGCCGAGCGCAAACAACTGCGCAAAGACGTGCAGATGGTGTTCCAGAGCCCCTACGCCTCGCTCAACCCGCGGCAGAAAATCGGCGATCAACTGGCCGAGCCGCTGCTCATCAACACCAGCCTGAGCGCCAGCGAGCGCCGCGAAAAAGTCCAGGCCATGATGAAACAGGTCGGCTTGCGCCCCGAGCATTACCAGCGCTACCCGCATATGTTCTCGGGGGGCCAGCGCCAGCGTATCGCCCTGGCCCGGGCCATGATGTTGCAACCCAAGGTGCTGGTGGCGGACGAACCAACCTCGGCGCTGGACGTGTCGATCCAGGCGCAGGTGCTTAACCTGTTTATGGATTTGCAGCAGGAGTTCAACACCGCCTACGTGTTCATTTCCCACAACCTGGCGGTGGTGCGGCATGTGGCCGACACGGTACTGGTGATGTACCTCGGTCGCCCGGTAGAGATGGGCCCCAAGGAAGAGATCTACACCCGGCCGTTGCACCCCTACACCCAGGCGCTGCTGTCGGCCACGCCGACGATCCACCCCGATCCGCTCAAGCCAAAAATCAAGATCGTCGGCGAGCTGCCCAACCCGCTGAACCCGCCATCAGGTTGTGCCTTTCACAAGCGCTGCCCGTATGCGACCGAGTTGTGCAGCACAGACGAACCTGTACTGCGCCTGCTCGACAACCGCCAGGTTGCCTGCCATCACGCGGAGCAGTTTTTGCAGAGCTAAACACGACCCGTAGCAGCTGCCGAGGAACGAAGGCTGCGTTCGGCGGCGCAGCCGTCGTAAAATCGAGGCCCGCGGAGTAACAGACATACCGCAAGCTCAGGTTTTACGATTGCTTCGCAATCGAACGCAGCCTTCGGCAGCTGCTACACATAGGGGTAATGCATTACGTCTGGCTATCGCCTTCATCGCCCTCATCGCCGTTATCCCCACCGTCACCGCCGCCATCACCATCGGTCTGGTCATCATCCCCCGAACTGCCGCCCTGCCCCTGGTCCCCAGGTTCGGAATCCGACTTGTAGATGGCATGAAGTGTCGGCCCCGGCACGCCTGTTACTGAAAACCCGGCCCCCGTGCTGCTCAGCGGGTTGCTCGCCCAAGCCGCCGAGGCACTCACCGTCAGCAGCACCAGCACCTTGAGCAACAGCACAATGCGTTGAAAAAGCTTCATCGCGATTTCCATCCTGTTATGAGAAAAGCACCCTTTAAACCTAGTCCGCCCCTCTCAGCTTTTCCAGAAACTCACAGGCTGGGATATACCCATTCGGAGTAACGCAGCCGCGTTTGTCGATACTGTGTGGTGGGCCATACGCTCACTTGTAGCCGTTGACGAGCAGCGCGAGGCTACGTCCGGCTGCGTAGCAGTCGTAAACTGCTTCGGACGCGATCACAGCCTTCGG
Organism: Pseudomonas sp. TWR1-1-3; assembly: GCF_049896805.1. Taxonomy (NCBI): domain Bacteria; kingdom Pseudomonadati; phylum Pseudomonadota; class Gammaproteobacteria; order Pseudomonadales; family Pseudomonadaceae; genus Pseudomonas; species Pseudomonas sp. TWR1-1-3. Next base: position 788,917 of record NZ_JAFCUZ010000002.1, read on the forward strand.
CAGCGACTACTGAAGACACGTGCGTTAGATAGTTGAATTGATAGCCGTAGACATTTAGCCAATAAAAAGCCCAGCCACCCATGATCACTGGATGGCTGGGCTGAACAAGCAAAAATCAAGCAGATTTGAAGCCAGGCTTACCGTTGGCGGCTCGCCATTCACTGACTTTCTTGGTTATAGCTTCTGGAGTGCTGTTCAAATCAGATGCGGCATAGTAGATAAGGTCTGCACCTTCAGGATGCTCAGTGACTTTTTCAAAATGCGCCAGAAGCTTGTCAAGGCGTTCATCAGTTTCAGCAATGTTCTCCTGGAATATTTCTTTCATAAACACCAAGAACTCGGCTTCCGTATACTCAGAGAAACTACTTTTCAGCTCCATCATTTCGCTCCTTTATGAATATCCACGTGACGCTTAGGGGTCAAAATCAACATATTTTCAACATTGTAAATATCTCCCCCCTTAGCGACTTCATGGACATGATGTATTTCAAATGAGGACCGCTTGCCCACTGCATCACTTTTCCTGGTCTTAGCTGCTTTACCGATGCTCATTCGGGCTCTATTTGGAGCTATAAACTGCTGTGACAGCACCGGATCTTTCGTTATTTCTACCCAAAACGCCTCTCGAAACGCCTTGAAATTCTTGAACTCCCTCCCCCGAAGCCGATCAGCAATCTGTGACGGCACCGCAGCACCCTCACCCTGCGCCGCAGCCCCCAGCCAGATACCCGTCACTGGCGTGACAGTGGCGCCAGTGTAAACCGTTGGCACTGGTTGCTCGGCAGGGGAAGTAGTCGAGCTATTCCACGGATCGACGATGGGTGTCCAGGTCAACGTCCTTGGTGGCACATCTTCGGTGGTTACGCTGTAAACATTCAGCTGTGCGTTAAACGTTGCAGCTACAACCCTGACTTTCGACGGCACAGTTACGCCATCCGCCAAAGCGACAAAAACTTCAGACTGCCCATCTGCGGCTGTTTTTGAACTGATACGCACTGGCAGATCAACATTGCCATTGGCGGCAGCAATTGCTGATAGATCGTCGTTGAGCCCAGGTGCCAGATCCGAGAGCGGCCTACTAAATGCATAGCGCTCAGGCAATTCGCCATTTGCCAGTTTGGGCGAATACACCAAGGCAGACACCCCCACCAAAAACCCCGAAGCTGTGCCTGCGAATAAACCGGACAAGGCGCGAATAGGTCCGCAGGCCTTTGCGCTCCTAAGGGCTCGATCGCAGTCTGCGGCAGCGGTTACAAAATTTGCGCAAAAAAAAGCGAAGCCCAAGGGCTTCGCTTTTTATCAACCAGACACCTGAGTGCTTAGTGATGCTCGCGGGTTGCGCGGAACTTCACATCCGGCCAGCGCTCTTCCATCAACGCCAGGTTGACGCGGGTCGGAGCCAGATAGGTCAGGTGACCGCCACCGTCCACGGCCAGGTTTTCCACAGCTTTGACGCTGAACTCTTCGAGCTTCTTCTTATCGTCGCAATCAATCCAGCGAGCCGAGTACACAGTGATCGGCTCGTAGGAGCATTCCACTTTGTATTCTTCTTTCAAGCGGCTGGCGACCACGTCGAACTGCAGCACACCCACGGCGCCCAGGATGATGTCGTTGCTGCGCTCCGGGAAGAACACCTGGGTGGCGCCCTCTTCGGCCAGTTGCTGCAAGCCCTGGCGCAATTGCTTGGACTTGAGTGGATCGCGCAGACGTACGCGACGGAACAGTTCCGGGGCAAAGTGCGGAATACCGGTGAAGCTCAGGCTCTCACCTTCGGTGAAGGTGTCACCGATCTGGATGGTGCCGTGGTTGTGCAAACCGATGATATCGCCTGCAAAAGCCTCTTCGAGCTGTTCACGCTCGGAGGAGAAGAACGTCAGCGCATCGCCGATACGAACATCTTTGCCGGTGCGCACATGGCGCATTTTCATGCCCTTTTCGTATTTGCCCGAGCAAATGCGCATAAAGGCGATACGGTCGCGGTGTTTCGGGTCCATGTTCGCCTGGATCTTGAACACGAAACCGGTGAATTTCTCTTCAACCGGCTCGACGGTACGCTCGTTGGCAACACGGGCCAGCGGCTTCGGCGCCCAGTCCACTACCGCGTCGAGCACATGGTCGACACCAAAGTTGCCCAGTGCGGTACCGAAGAACACCGGGGTCAACTGGCCGTCGAGAAATTCCTGCTGGTTGAATTCATGGCAAGCGCCCTGAACCAGTTCCAGTTGATCAACAAAACGATCGTACTCGTCACCCAAGTGGGCACGGGCTTCATCGGAATCGAGCTTTTCGATGATTTTGGTTTCGGTGCGCTCATGCCCATGACCGGCGGTGTAGACGATGATGTAGTCGTCTGCCAGGTGGTAGACACCCTTGAAATCGCGGTAGCAGCCGATCGGCCAGGTGATCGGTGCCGCCTTGATTTTCAGGACCGCTTCGATCTCGTCCAGCAACTCGATCGGGTCGCGAATATCGCGGTCGAGTTTGTTGATAAAGCTGACGATTGGCGTGTCACGCAGACGACACACGTCCATCAGGGCGATGGTACGTGGCTCAACGCCCTTACCGCCGTCGAGGACCATCAGCGCCGAGTCGACCGCGGTCAGCGTGCGGTAGGTGTCTTCGGAGAAGTCTTCGTGGCCCGGGGTGTCGAGCAGGTTGATCATGTTGTCGCGATACGGGAACTGCATGACCGACGTGGTAATCGAAATACCCCGTTGTTTCTCCATTTCCATCCAGTCGGAGGTGGCATGGCGGTCGGACTTTCGCGATTTCACCGTACCGGCGACAGCAATCGCCTTACCCATCAGCAAGAGCTTTTCGGTGATGGTGGTCTTACCCGCATCGGGGTGGGAAATAATGGCGAAAGTGCGGCGTTTCGCGACTTCGGCGGCCTGGTTGGTCATGGGAAATCGCCTGACGATTGATTCAAAAAAGGGCGCGGATTATAGCTCAAATCAGGCGCCTACAGCCACCGTTGGAACCGTGGCTCGTCGGACAAGGGTGGCAATGTGCCGTAAAAAATGTGAACCTTTTAAACAGTGGAGGCGTCCACTCTCCTGATACGACAAAGCGTCAGGGGCTGAAATATCAGCAAGTTAGCCTGACGAGGCTGCGCTAATGACAGGTGTTGAGGGCGCATTTTCGCCACCACCTGTTGCTCTTCGCGAACATATTGCCGGCAGCCAGGAATGGCCTTGCCACACGACGATGTGTTCGCCGACTGAAAAAAAAGGAGTCCGTCTATGGCGAATCGCTATGGAAAAGGGCTTATAGGATGCGCGGTCGTTATCGCGCTTCTGGCCCTGTTGGTCCACTGGATCGGCATCAGCACTATCGAACACTATCAAGATGATTTGTTGTTCTACCTGCAAGCCCACCTGTACCTGGTACTCGCTTCAATGCTCGCCGCCCTCCTTGTAGGGATACCTGCCGGCATTTTCCTCAGCCGACCTTCAATGGCCGGACGTGCGGAACGCTTCATGCAAGTCTTCAACATCGGCAACACCGTGCCTCCTCTGGCGGTACTGGCCATTGCCCTGGGTTTCCTGGGCATCGGTAGCGGCCCTGCCATCTTCGCCCTGTTTCTCGCCTCGTTGCTGCCCATTGTGCGCAATACCTACGAAGGCTTGAAAAACGTCCAGGGTTCGCTCAAGGAAGCCGCCGTCGGTATCGGCATGACCCCGCGCCAGGTGCTGTGGCGGGTCGAGTTGCCCAACGCCGTGCCCATCATCATGGGCGGTGTGCGCGTGGCACTGGCGATCAACGTCGGTACCGCCCCGCTGGCGTTCCTGATCGGCGCCAACAGCCTGGGCAGCCTGATTTTTCCAGGCATTGCCCTCAACAATCAGCCGCAACTGATTCTCGGCGCCGCCTGTACTGCGCTGCTGGCACTGCTGCTCGACGGCCTGGTGATACTCATCAGCCGCCAGTGGTTGGAACGCGGTCTGCGACCTGCTTAAGGTCTGGCTGAGCAAAGGAATAACCATGAAAAAAATTAGCTTTTTACTAGGCTGCATCCTGCTGTGTGCAGGAATTGCCCAGGCTGCGGAAAAACCCTTGATTCGCATTGGGGCGCGGGTGTTTACCGAGCAAACCCTGCTCGCGGAAATCACTTCGCAATACCTCAACAGCAAGGGCTATAACGCTCAGGTCACCGGCGGGCTGGGCAGCAGCCTGGCGCGTTCGGCCCAGGAGTCGGGGCAACTGGACATGGTGTGGGAATACACCGGCGTTTCGCTGGTGGCCTACAACCACATCACCGACAAACTCGACAGCCAGCAATCTTACGACCGGGTAAAAGAGGTCGATGCTAAACAAGGACTGGTCTGGCTGCACCCGTCCAAGTTCAGCAACACCTATGCGCTGGCACTGCCACAAAAGGTGGCCGAAGCGTTTCCGGGCATCAACAGCATCAGCGACCTGAACAAGGCAATGCGCGAACCGGACAACAAAAATGCGCTGGTGGCCCTGGACACCGAGTTCGCCAACCGCTCCGACGGCTTGCTGGGTATGGTCAAGCTCTACGACATGGACCTGACCCGTCGCAATATCCGCCAGATGGACGCCGGGCTGGTCTACACCGCGCTGAAAAACGGCCAGGTGTTTGCCGGACTGGTCTACACCACGGACGGTCGCTTGAGCGCCTTCAATCTCAAATTGCTTGAAGACGACAAGCACTACTTCCCGGACTACACCGCCGCGCCGGTAGTGCGTCAGGCCTATCTGGATCAGCACCCCGACCTTGCGGGGCTGCTTAAGCCACTGGCCGATCTGTTTGACGATGAAACCATGCGTCAACTCAACGCCCGGGTCGATGTAAACCACGAAAGCCCGTCCAAAGTCGCCGCAGACTTTCTGCGCCAGCATCCACTGAACTGAAAAGAGGAGAAGACATGGAATTTTTAAACGCCTTTTCCCACATGGACTGGTCGCTTGTTCTGCATCTGACCTTGCAGCACATCACCCTGGTCGGCATTGCCGTGATTCTGGCAATCCTGATCGGCGTGCCGCTGGGCGTGCTGATGACACGCTTTCCGTCACTGGCCGGCCCGCTGCAAGCCAGCGCCACGGTGCTGCTGACCATTCCGTCAATTGCCCTGTTCGGCCTGCTGCTGCCGTTCTACTCGAAGTTCGGCCAGGGCCTTGGCCCTATGCCGGCCATTACCGCCGTGTTTTTGTACTCACTGCTGCCGATCATGCGTAACACCTTCCTGGCCCTCACCGGCGTGGAACCGGGTATTCGCGAAGCCGCTCGCGGTATCGGCATGACCTTCAGCCAGCGCCTGCGCATGGTTGAACTGCCCATCGCCGTGCCGGTGATTCTGGCCGGTGTGCGTACCGCCGTGGTCATGAACATCGGCGTCATGACCATTGCCGCCACCATCGGTGCCGGTGGTCTGGGTGTACTTATTCTTGCTGCAATCAGCCGTAGCGACATGTCGATGCTGATCGTAGGCGCCGTGTTGGTCAGTGTTCTGGCCATCATCGCCGACCTGCTTCTGCAATGGCTGCAACGCTCGCTGACTCCAAAAGGACTGCTCAAATGATCGAACTTCAAAACCTCAGCAAAACATTCCAAAGCAACGGCAAAGATGTAAAGGCCGTGGACTCGGTAAACCTGACCGTCAATGAAGGCGAAATCTGCGTATTCCTCGGGCCTTCGGGCTGCGGCAAAAGCACCACGCTGAAAATGATCAACCGTCTGATCAAGCCCACGTCAGGCAAGATCCTTATCAATGGCGAAGACACCACTGACCTCGACCCGGTAACCCTGCGTCGCAATATTGGTTATGTGATCCAGCAGATCGGCCTGTTCCCCAACATGACCATCGAGGAGAACATCACCATCGTTCCGCGCCTGCTGGGGTGGGACAAGCAAAAGTGCCATGACCGTGCCCGCGAGCTGATGAGCATGATCAAGCTGGAGCCCAAGCAATACCTCAACCGTTATCCGCGCGAACTGTCTGGTGGTCAGCAGCAACGAATCGGCGTGATTCGCGCCCTGGCGGCCGATGCGCCGCTGCTGCTGATGGATGAACCGTTTGGTGCGGTGGACCCGATCAACCGCGAGATGATCCAGAACGAATTCTTCGAGATGCAGCGCGCGCTGAACAAGACCGTAATCATGGTCAGCCACGACATCGACGAAGCCATCAAACTGGGCGACAAGATCGCCATCTTCCGTGGCGGCAAACTGTTGCAAATGGACCACCCGGATACCCTGCTCGCTCACCCGGCGGACGACTTCGTGAGCAACTTTGTCGGCCAGGACAGCACCCTCAAGCGCCTGCTGCTGGTCAAGGCCGAAGATGCCGCAGACAACGCGCCATCGGTGAGCCCGGAAACCCCGGTGGCCGAAGCCCTGGAACTGATGGACGAACTGGACCGTCGCTACGTGGTGGTCACCTGTGCCGACAACAAGGCACTGGGGTATGTACGTCGTCGTGACCTGCATCGTCAGACAGGCACCTGTGGCCAGTTCCTGCGGGAGTTCACCGCGACCGCTGCGTCGGAAGAACATTTGCGCATCCTGCTGTCGCGCATGTACGAGTTCAACCGCTCGTGGTTGCCGGTGATGGACGCCGAACGCGTGTTCCAGGGTGAGGTGACGCAAGAATCGATTGCGGCGTACCTGAGTTCGGGTCGTTCGCGTGGCGCCAAGACCAGCATTGTTTCACCGGCTGAAATAGCTTCCGCTTGACCCTGCAGCCGTTGCCGCAGACTGCGCTGGGTTGCGCAGCCTGCGGCAGCGGCTACAACCTGTTGTATCCAACACGAATCATGTTCTGAGCCATCACTGCATCGCCATTGATGGTGCTCCCCGCGTCCTTATGATGGTTCGCACGCCTCCCGCTGCGAGCTATCACCATGCCCCATGCCAAAACCCTCTACGACAAGCACATTGATGCGCACACCGTGTGCGCGCTCGATGATCAAGGTCACGTCTTGCTATACATAGACCGTCAGGTCATTAACGAATACACCAGCCCGCAAGCCTTCAGTGGTTTGCGTGAAGCCGGGCGCGAAGTGTGGCGCCCGGAAACCGCCCTGGCGGTGGTTGACCATGTGAACCCGACCGCCCCCGTGCGCGTGGCCGCCATGGCCGATGCAGGCGGCGCTTTGCAGGTGTCGTATCTGCAACAGAACTGCGAAAAGTTTGGCATCGAGCTGTTCGATGTGCTCGACCAGCGCCAGGGGATCGAACACGTTATCGCCCCCGAGCAAGGCTTCATCCTGCCCGGCATGATGATCGCCGCAGGCGACAGTCACACCACGACTTATGGCGCGCTGGGTGCCTTCGGCTTTGGTATCGGCACCTCTGAAATCGAGCACCTGCTGGCCACTCAGACACTGGTCTACAAACGTCTGAAAAGCATGCGAGTGACCGTCCAGGGCGCGCTGGGCCTGGGGCTGACGTCAAAAGACCTGATCATGGCCCTGATCGCCAAAATCGGCGCTTCAGGCGCCACCGGCTATGCCATTGAATTTACCGGCTCGACCATCGATGCATTGAGCGTCGAAGCGCGCATGACCATCTGCAACATGGCCGTGGAAGCCGGTGCCCGCGGTGCTTTTATGGCGCCCGATGACAAGGTGTACGCCTACCTCAAAGACAAACCCCGTGCCCCACAAGGCGAGTTGTGGGAACAAGCGGTTGAGCATTGGTGCCTGCTTTATAGCGACCCCGACGCGCAGTTCGATCAAGAGGTGCAAGTGGACGCCACTGACCTGCAACCGATGGTCACGTGGGGCACCAGCCCCGATCAGGCCGCCGCCATTGGCAGCCGCGTGCCGGACCCGCAGGCGATCAGCGACTTGATCTTGCGTCAGGACATGCGCCGGGCCTTGAACTACATGGGCCTGGAGGCTGGCACGCCGCTCAATGAAGTGGTGATCAGCCATGCCTTTATCGGTTCGTGCACCAACGCCCGCATTGAAGATTTACGTGACGCCGCACAGGTGGTGCGCGGCCAGAAAGTGGCCACGCATGTGCGGGCGATGATCGTGCCGGGGTCGACTCAGGTGCGTGATCAGGCCGAGGCCGAAGGGTTGGCCGCGATCTTTATCGACGCCGGTTTTGAGTGGCGCCAGTCCGGGTGCTCCATGTGCCTGGCCATGAATGATGACGTACTCGCCCCCGGCGACCGCTGCGCCTCCAGTACCAATCGCAACTTCGAAGGCCGCCAGGGCGCCGGGGCACGCACCCATTTGATGAGCCCGGCGATGGTCGCGGCCGCCGCCATTACCGGCCATCTGGTCGACGTTCGCCAACTGTCAGGGAGAGTCTGAGCATGCAACCTTTCACCACCGTCAGCGGCAAGGCAGCACCGATGCTCGCGGCCAACATCGATACCGATGTGATCATGCCCAAGCAGTTTCTTAAAGGCATTGATCGCAACGGACTGGATCGCGGTCTGTTTTTTGACCTGCGTTTCCTGCCTTCGGGCGAGCCGAACCCGGCGTTCGTCCTTAATCAGCCGGGCTGGAAAGAGGCACGCTTTTTAGTCACCGGGCCGAATTTTGGCTGTGGCTCCAGCCGGGAACATGCAGTCTGGGGATTGAAGCAACTCGGTATCCGGGCCTTGATTGGCAGCAGCTTCGCCGGGATCTTTTATGACAACTGCCAGCGTAACGGGGTGTTGGTGATTACCCTGGAAGAGGCGCAGGTGCAGGCGCTAGGGCACACTGTCAGCCACGCAGATATGGCTGAAATTGCCGTTGATCTGCCGAGCCAAAGCATTTGTCTGGCCGATGGTTCAACGGTTGAGTTCCAGATCGACGGTCTGCGTAAAACCGCGCTGTTGCAGGGACTGGATGCCATTGGCAGCACCTTGCAACGCAGTCGGCAGATTCGCGAGTTCCAAGAGCGGCACTTGCAGGCCAACCCTTGGTTGAGCTGAAAAGCGCCCTCACGGCAGAGGTCACAACCGCCCCAACTGCGTCTGCAAAAACTCCACACACACCCGCAGCTTGCCCGAGTTAGCCAGCCGTGTCGGGTACACCGCCCACACGTCAGCGCTTTGCCAGTATTCAGGCAGTACCTGCACCAACCTGCCCTGTTCCAACAGTGGCCTGACATCCCACATCGAGCGCAGCAACACGCCACGCCCGTCCAGTGCCCACTGCAACACTATCTCGCCACTGTTAGACGACAACGGCCCGCTGACGCGCACGCTGGCTTCGCCTTCCGGGCCTTGCAGTTGCCAGACACCAAACGCGTTGTCGCGCTCTTTAAGCACCAGGCAATCGTGCTGCCCCAGGTCTTCCAGATGTTGAGGTACACCCCGGCGCTTGAGGTAGTCAGGGGAAGCGCACAACACGCGATTGTTGGTCACCAGCCGGCGCCCGATATGCTGGCCCGGAATGTCATCGCCCACATGAATCTCCAGATCGAAGCCTTCATGGACGATATTCACCACTCGATCAAATACGTCGAGGCGAATCTCCAGCTCGGGGTACTGCTCGGCCAGCAACGAAATGGCAGGCGCCACATGGTTGCGGCCAAAACCGAAAGTACTGCATACGTGCAAGCGTCCACGCGGGGCCGAATGCGCTTCGGACAGCTCATCCTGTAGCTGCTGAACATCATCCAGAATCCGTACCGCCCAGCGCTGCACCCGCTCGCCGTCATCGGTCAGCGCGATACGGCGGCTGGTGCGATGCAGCAAGCGACTGCCCAGGGTAGTTTCGAGAATTTGAATACGTTTGCTGACATAGGCTGGAGACAACCCCAGCTCTTCTGCCGCTGCGGCAAAGCCGCCTTTGCGCACCACCGTGAGGAAGACCCGCAGGTCTTCAGGCAACGGCGCACTGTATTTTATTGGCGGCATGGTCATGAGCGGCTTGGCGGCAAGAGCGTACAGAATAGCTCAGCGCAGAAAAGGCAGCACATGTTCAAGCAGCAGTTCAGGGACTTCTTCGGCAATGTAGTGCCCGGACGGCAACGCCTGGCCACGCACATCGGTCGCGACTTTCTGCCATTCGCCAAGCGGGTCGAAACAACGCCCCACCGTGCCCTCCGCGCCCCACAACAGCAACACGGGCATATTCAAATACCGACCCGCAGCAATGTCCTCGCGGTCATGCTCAAGGTCAATCCCGGCGCTGGCACGATAGTCTTCGCAGATCCCTCGCGCCGCGCCCGGCAGTTTGATGCAGCGCACGTATTCAGCCAGCGCTTGGGCCGTAAACGGTTGCAAGCCCGCACTGCGGCTGCCCATCACGCTGAGCAGGTACTGCTCAGGATCGGCCTCGATAAGGCGTTCAGGCAACGGCGCCGGGCGAATCAAGAAGAACCAGTGCCAGTAAGCACGGGCAAAGGCCTCATTGGTTTGCGCATACATGGCCAGCGTCGGCGCAATGTCGAGCATGACCAGGCGGGTAATCGCCTGCGGATGGTCCAGCGCCAGACGATGGGCAACTCGCGCGCCACGGTCATGGGCCAGTACCGAAAACTGCTCGAAACCCAGGCTGCTCATCAGCCTCAGCGAGTCACGGGCCATTTCACGCTTGCTGTAGTTGCTATGGTCGGCTACCGCTTCGGGCTTTTCACTGTCACCGTAGCCACGCAAATCGGCCACGACCACTGTGAAGTGCTCGGCCAATTGCCCGGCAACCTTGTGCCAGATCACATGCGTCTGCGGGTGCCCGTGAATCAACAGCAACCCCGGCCCGTGACCGCCGACCCGGAAGGCAATCTGCACGCCATTGACCTGGCGCTGTACTGTGTTAAAACCGGCGAACATGAGGCTGCTCCTTCTAATGGTCAGCCCATGCTAGAGCTCCCAGATTCGGCGACAAGGGCCAAACCGTGGCGGCTCGATTCATGAAGTGTGGTACATCAGCTCGGCATCAAGGTCGGTGACTCAAATAGATCTCTCTACCCCCGGGTCAAGGCTTTTGAAGTTCCGACGTGTTGAGTTGCTCTCAAGCCTTTGCCTGAGCGCTTGCGCCCTCACCCTCCCTGAGCGGCAAGAAAATACAGGCGGTCAAACCTCCCCCTTCACGATTGCCAAGCACCAGGCTGCCCTTATGGCTGACGGCAATACGCCTGGCGATACTAAGCCCCAGTCCAAAACCGCCAGATTGATCATTGCGTGAGGTATCCGCACGTACGAACGGATCGGTGACTGAATGCAGAACAGATTGCGCTATACCAGGCCCGCGATCATTGACTCGCAACGTCACACCGCTTGACGAGCGCTCGACCTCAATCGTTATTTCCCGGGCATAGGCCTGCGCGTTCACCAGCAAGTTCTGCAAGCAACGGTGCAGCAACACGCCGTTTGCGTAGAGCATCCCGCCCCGGCCGCTGACTGGCAATGGCTCGGCGGGTGTCGACAACTCGGTACACAGGTTGCGCAATACGCTGTCGAGATCAATAAACTGGCATGTGTGTTGGTTGGCACTCTGCAGATAGACGAGTACCTGAGTAATCATCTTGTCCATTTGATAAATGTTTTGCTTCAAGCGCTCACGCTGATCGAGATCGCTCAACCGCTCAATGCGTAAACGCATGCGGGTCAAGGGCGTTCGCAGATCGTGGGACACTGCCGCCAGAAAAAAACTCTGGTCATTGACCATCGCGACAATCTGTTTCTGCATGGTGTTAAACATCTGGGCGGCCTGGCGGACTTCCAGAGGCCCTTCAATCGCCAACGGCGTCTGATCAAGGTTATCGCCCAACGCATTGGCGGCGTCACTGAGCCGTTTTAGAGGGCGCAGGCACAGTCGCACAGCCAGCCAGCACATCCCTATGACGCCAATAATTCGCACCACATAGACCCGCAGAATGTAGTCGGCAATTAACGCCCATGCTGACTCGCCGCTCCAGCCCTGCAACTCGTGCCCCTCGATGCTCAACCAATGACCATCGGCCAGGGGCACGGCGAAATCCACATGGGCGGTGGCCGTTTGCAGGCCAAAAAGGCTGCGCCAGACCAGCGGCTGACCGGATGCATCGGTCAGGTCGACCTCTATCATCTCAATCGCTGGCGCGTAGCCCAACTCATACGCCAGTGCCTGTTTCAACAGCAAAGCCGTGCGTCGGGCCGCGCGATCATTGCCGGGTTGAGTATCGGGTTTCGTGGCCAGGCACCTGGCCGTGTAATTGGCCGGTGCTGTCTGGGGTTGCCCCGCAATGCAACGGTCTTGGTTAATCAATTGTGCCGTTCGGCTGGCCATCAACCGGACAGGCGCTTCGAGGACTTGCGCATAGCGCACATCGAACCAGATGCTGCTCGATAACAATTGAATAGCCAGCGTGCCGCTGACCAGAATCAGCGTCAGTTGGCCGAACAGGGTTTTGGGCCACAGGCGCATCACCCCCCGCACCAGAGCATCGCGCACCTGGTTAAACCGCCGCTTCAGGGCTGTAGACACTTAGCAGGTAACCTTCATTACGCACGGTCAGTATCTGGACGTGCCCCTCCTTGAAATGCTGGCGCAGACGGCTGATGCACATGTCGATCGAGCGGTCGTCGGGCGAGTATTCTCGTCCCATCGCACTGAGTGTCAATTGATCACGCGACAACACTTGTTCACGGGCCTGGAGCAAATCACGCAACACCCTGAAGTCGGAGCGCGGCAAGGTCAGGGTCTGGCCACCCGGGGTGTGTAACAGGCGCTTTACATAATCGAGGCGATAGCCGACGAAGTCGCGGTGGGTCGTGACCGGGCGATCCGCGATGGGCTCGGCCCGTGCTTGCCGGCGCAGCACCGCCTTGATTCTGGCCACCAGCTCACGGGGCTCGAAAGGCTTGGTCAAATAATCGTCGGCACCAACCTCCAGGCCAATGATGCGATCCAGCGCTGATCCCTTGGCGGAAAGCATGATCACGCTAAGGCCGGGGCGCGATTGAAGCTGGCGACACAGACTCAGGCCGTCTTCTCCCGGCAGCATGACGTCGAGCACGACCAGATCGACAGCCTGGCGCTCCAACTGCGCCCACATCTCAAGGCCATCGGCTGCTGCCAGCACATGGTCGCCGTTCTCACTCAGGTAATCACATAACAACTCGCGAATTTCATCATCGTCATCCACCACCAACAGCGTTTTGGCGGCCACGGGAGGTTTTGACGTGGGTAAAACATGGCGCTCATTACATTCCATTACATACCCACACATATCCGTAATAGTGCCTGGCGGCGTGATACCTAAAATGCTACCAAACATTATCTGCAAATACGAAGTATTACCAATGACAACGCAGGGCATGATGACGGATCTCTCAGCACGACCTTTGATGCTAACCACCCCGGCTTGCCGAAATGCACCCCGCAACCAGGCCGCCCTCATGGCCGCTATCAGCCTCAGCGCCATGGTCGGCTTGGCCAGCCAACCGGCAATAGCGGGGACGATTGAACTGGACCCCCTGAATGTCGAAGGTACCCAGCCATCAGCCGATGAAAACACCGGCCAACTGGGTTACACCGTCAAGAGCACCACCAGTTCTACGGGCATGAAACTCACCCCGCGCCAAACGCCACAATCGGTCACCACCATCACCCAGGAACAAATGGCAGACCGCCAGATCACCAATATCGAGCAAGCGCTGGACAGCGCACCCGGCGTCACCATGAGCAAGTCAGAAGTGGGCGGACGCACCGAGTACCGCGCACGCGGCTATCCGATTACCAACTGGAAAACCGACGGCCTGCAGTTTCAGGGCGGCTCGGACTTCAGTGGCGCAGGCAGCTCGCTGAACATGGATATGTACGAGCGTATCGACATCGTACGCGGCGCCAATGGCTTGCTGGGCGGCACCGGCGACCCATCGGCCACCGTCAACCTGATCCGCAAACGCCCTGGCTACGAGTTCGGCGGCAGTGCATACGCCACCTATGGCAGTTGGGACAAGCGACGCCTGGGCGCTGACCTGAACCTGCCCTTGTCTGAAGATGGCCGATTGCGCTCTCGTCTGGTCATGACGCAAGAGGACGCCAACTCTTTCCGCGATCAACAGTCCGAGCGTTCGCGGGCCGCGCTGGCCAATGTCGAGTTTGACCTGACGGATGCCACGACCCTCGGTGCCGGCTATCAATATGAGTACTACAAGATCGTGGGCGGCGGCTGGGGCGCGAACATCCCTATCTGGTACGGCGATGGCAGTAAAACAAGCTTGCCGCGCAGCACCAACGTGGTGCCCAGCTGGAGTTTTGGTGAGTACACCACGCGTACAGCGTTCGGCTCGCTGGAGCATCGCTTTGATAATGACTGGACCCTCAACGTCAAAGCGGCGCAAAGCACCACCGATGCGTTGAATCACCGCGGGCTGGCCAAGGTCAACTCCAAAGGTGGCGGCGCATTCGGCGGTTACTGGAACCAGGATGGTAGCGGGGCCATTCTCAATGGCCTGCACAGCTCCACCGACACGACCCAGCAATCGGCACAAGTCGACGTGACCGGACCTTTCAGCCTGTTCGGACGCACCCACCAGGCCATGTTCGGCTACAACGACAGTCGCACCGTCGCCTGGTCACCTCAATATCGTTGCAATATGGTCAGCGATGACCGCACCAGCCCTAGCGCGCTGGGGTGCCAGTTCCGGGCAAACAACGGTTTCCCGATTACCGACTGGCACAACGGGGTCGATAGCGACTACCGGATCAACGCTTACAAAACCGGCCTGCACAGCAAAACCACCACCCGCCTGCAAGGCATGTATGCGGCCACCCGCCTGAGCATTACCGACCCGTTGTCGGTGATCCTGGGCGCGCGCATCAGCGATTACAGCAGCACCACGGTGTCGACCGCCGGAGTGCGCAGCAATCAGCAACAAAACGGTATCGTCACGCCTTACCTGGGGGCGGTGTATGACCTCAACGACACCTACTCGCTGTACGCCAGCTACACCGATATCTTCAGCCCGCAAAGCGAAGAAAACGCCAGCGGCAACAAGCTCGAGCCGATTCGCGGCCAGAGTTATGAAACCGGTATTAAAGGAGAATGGTTTGACGGTCAGGTCAATGCGCAAGCGGCCTACTTCCTGACCCGCCAGGAAAACAAGGCAGTGACCGATGGCGCCAACCTGACGCCCACCGGAGCCCAGGCCTACACGACCGGCACCGGCGTAGAGACAGAAGGTATCGACCTCGAAGTCTCCGGCGCGTTGACGCCCAACTGGAATGTCTACGGTGGCTACACCTATCTGCACTTTCGTCGCCTTAACGCCGACGGCCAAAGTGACCCGTCGCACCTGTTCAAGGCTTCAACCACCTACCGCCTGTCGGGTGCTCTTGATCGCTTGACCGTGGGTACCGGTGTCACCGCGCAAACCAGCATTCGCGCCACCTCTACTCCGGCAGGCATTCCCACAGACGGTGTAAGCCGCGGCCCCACCGATGTGACCTGGGCAGGTTATGCCATCTGGAGCGCAATGGCCAAATACGACCTCACCGAAGATACGGCCGTTACCCTGAACGCCAACAACCTCTTCGACAAAACCTACTACACCCGCTACGGCTTCTACGCTGGCGCCATATACGGTGATCCGCGCAGCCTGTCGTTGACCCTGAGTACTGCATTTTGAGACCTGGCCTGTTCCTTCCCCCAAGGTAAGCCCTGCTTCAACATGCAACTACCGAAGCCCGCCCAATGGCGGGCTTCGTCTGTTTGGCAACGGCCAAAAAAGCCACCGGGGGAACATCACACCGTCATCAAGGTCGGTTACTTAAATGGCTCACTTTGGCCCCACGACGAAGGCTTATAAAATTGCGACATTTTTTGTTGATCTAAGCGCAGTCACGCCCTAAAGTTCGCGCCGAACATCCATGCTGGAAACGATCCATCCGGCTCAAGTACTGACGACGAGACAGCAAGGTCCATTTACCTTATTTGCTTTCGGCGGACATGCCTTGGGAAGTAGGCGAACCAAAGTGGGGATACGGAGGATGTTCAGCTGCACCCATTTATTGATGACGTTTGCCACAGGAGTTCCCCAGCATGTCGATCCAGGTCGAAGACTATTACGCGCGCGACACCTTCAACAAAATGAAGGCGTTCGCTGACACCCAAGAAACACCGTTCGTGGTGATCGATACCGCCATGATCAGCAAGGCTTACGATGACCTGCGCGCAGGCTTCGAATTCGCCAAGGTGTATTACGCGGTGAAGGCCAACCCGGCCGTCGAAATCATTGATCTGCTGCGCGACAAAGGTTCGAGCTTCGATATCGCGTCGATCTATGAGCTGGATAAAGTCATGGACCGCGGCGTCAGCCCGGACCGCATCAGCTACGGCAACACCATCAAGAAATCCAAAGACATTCGTTATTTCTACGAGAAAGGCGTGCGTCTGTTTTCCACCGACTCCGAAGCCGACTTGCGCAACATTGCCAAGGCCGCGCCGGGCGCCAAGATTTACGTGCGCATCCTTACCGAAGGTTCGACCACCGCTGACTGGCCTCTGTCGCGAAAATTCGGCTGCCAGACCGATATGGCCATGGACCTGCTGATTCTGGCCCGTGACCTGGGCCTGGTGCCTTACGGCATTTCGTTCCACGTAGGTTCGCAGCAACGTGACATTAGCGTGTGGGACGCAGCCATCGCCAAGGTCAAGGTGATCTTCGAGCGTCTGAAAGAAGAAGACGGCATCGTCCTCAAGCTGATCAACATGGGCGGCGGCTTCCCGGCCAACTACATCACCCGTACCAACAGCCTGGAAACCTACGCCGAAGAAATCATTCGTTTCCTGAAAGAAGACTTCGGTGACGACCTGCCAGAAATCATTCTGGAACCGGGCCGTTCGCTGATCGCCAACGCAGGCATCCTGGTCAGTGAAGTGGTTTTGGTCGCACGTAAATCGCGCACCGCCGTCGAGCGTTGGGTGTATACCGATGTGGGCAAATTCTCTGGTCTGATCGAAACCATGGACGAAGCCATCAAGTTCCCGATCTGGACTGAAAAGAAAGGCGAGATGGAAGAAGTGGTCATCGCCGGCCCAACCTGTGACAGCGCCGACATCATGTACGAAAACTACAAATACGGCCTGCCCCTGAACCTGGCCATCGGCGATCGCCTGTACTGGTTGTCGACCGGTGCCTATACCACCAGCTACAGCGCCGTTGAGTTCAATGGCTTCCCGCCGCTGAAATCGTTCTACCTGTAACAACTGGCCCCCCGCGCAAGCGTGCGGGGGGCAGCCCCTATCGGCTGATGTGCCGTAAGAAACGCAGAAAACCCGCCAGCTCTGCCGAGGCTTGCACCATCGAGTGCTCATTTGCAGCAATGGTTGTATTGACCCGAGTGGAAAACACGGTCAACCCGTTGGCAATCCGCTTCATGTTGTCGACCCAGTACGCCCGCGCCTCAACCAGCTCTGCGTGACGCCTTATTTTTTCAGCGCGCTCCTTGAGCACGCGCCTGTCTGACTTGTCCCTGGATTTACGCATGCTCAAATCAGCCAGTTTGTCGGTGATTTTGTTGCGCGCTTCAATCAGCGAAAACATCCTGTACCCACTGTCAATAAAACCCAGGTACTGCGTTATACGCTCAATGGCGGCAGTCACCACATCCGCCTCGACCTTTCCCACTGCAGCTGTTGTCACAAGTACCTGAATTTGTTCAATACCAGGCAGCAAATCCCTTGCATGATCAAGCCAGGTCCTGGACTGAAGGATCTCCAGAGCCGCGACGACAACCTGTTTGTCCGCACGCAATTGATCTTCTTCAAGTTGCAGCGTAATCGCCTGTTGCTCCAGTTCATCCAGCCTGGCCACGTCATACGCCAGCAGCGGATCGGAATAGTGTTCGAGATTCAGTCCCTCGCCTTCGGCAGTACGCAATGCTATTTGCGCTTTGGCCGCCGCAACAGCACTCACCAGGCGCCGGCTTCGCTGAGTGAAAGTTTCATTCAGAATATGGATTGCAGAGGTGCGAGCCTCTGGCGTTAATGGGCCATGAGTGTGAATGGCTGCCCATTGTTCCGCCAGTTCATCAAAACCCGCACTGTCCACCATTACTTCAAGGCTACGCACCTTGTCGACAATACTGCGCGCACCACGACTCAAGCATCTGGCCGCCAGGCTTAAACGCTCCTGCAACGATGGAATAAAATCGTATTCATGACTGACCGCCACAGCATTAAACTTTTTTAGCCCGCTGAAAACACCTGGCATATCCGGGTTTTCATACTCCACTTCATCGACGCCCGCATTCATATTGTGACTTCCTTTTCAAATACGCTTTTCAATAATCTCATTAAATGCATTGGATATTTGCACGCTGTAATCCTTAACACGCTTCCACGGATTCAGCAGCTGTGCAAAATCAACTTTAAGTTTGTATAAGCGACCAAAAGAATCCACGTACCCCAATTCATGATCAACTTCATCCAGGTAGTTACTGATATAGCTCCATACTTGCGCCAGACGCTTGGCGCCCTCTTCCGCTCCCAGCATGCGACTGCGCAAGTCGGTAAAACGCTGCTGGGTGGCATCCAGCACCATCGCGAGTTGCTCTTGCTCCTGGCTGCCTTGCCTGGCAATGTCACGCTCGGCAATCAGTTTGTTTTTTCGTGTGCGTATTGCTTCGGCCTTTACCCCGAATATCCCGCCTGTGACAGCCAAGCCGATAGGCCCCAGAAAAATCCCTGAGTGCCCGTACAAAACCTGAGACCTGTAATCCCTTATCAATCGCTCGATTTCGCTGTCCAGCTCTTTGATGCGCGCAGTCAGTGTTTCACGGTCCCTGGAAAGGCCCGCTTTGGCATAGGCATCCAGTTTGGCATTGACTTCATGAGTCAATTCATCGGACAGGACGCGCTCAAACTCGGCCGCCAATGCCCCCACTGCGTAGGCTCTTTTTATATAGGACTCGGTGCTGCTTTTGATCGACTTTACATGTTCGCGCATGATGGTGACTGCCTTGAGCTCTGTAGAGCTAAGCCCATCAGCCAACTGCGCGGTTTCCGCGGCCGTCAGATCGTCCAGCCCACCAGAGAACAGCCGATCGGAATCCAGCCTGTTTATTAACTCAATGATGCCATTGGCATGGGTAATGAAACTGTCCGAGAACCGGTTCAGTTGGCGAGCAAGTTCCTTTGTTTCCCGCTCGAGCGCCGACCAGCTGCCGGCATGCTGCACGACGCGTTGATGAAAAGACTGAATACTGGCGGGTTCTAGCCCCGGAACACTTGTAGTGTCCAGACCAAACCAAGCCACAATCTTGTTGTAATCCACGGGTAACTTGCGTGACTCACTCACATAGGCTCGAACACTGTGAATATCACTGCGCCGGATAATAAAACCCAATTCTTCCTTTGAAACAGCGGAATCTTTTTCACCGGCCAGCATTTGAATATAATGCGATGGCAAATAGATAGCCGCTTCCAGAGCGCTCATTTTCTCAAGCGATCTGGCCTCCTCAGCACTGTTGCTGAACGCCTTATTATCAACCTGCATATTAATTCCCTTTAAAAAATGATCCTGTTCGAACAGCATCACTTCTCAAAGAGCATCCATCAATAACCGAACTACCCGAGTACCTGTAAGACCGGGACAAAATTAAAAATGAATAATTACCCGAATAAACAGTTATTGGTTAGGACACGCTTGAAAGCCGCGTACGAGCATTACCTTTGACGGTGTAATCACGGTCAGCCGTTGTTGCCCTGCAAGGCATCGATACGCACTTGCCAGGCAGCGCTCAGTGCCCGGATACGGGGTTCCCGAGCCTCTAGCAGGGTGCCCAGGGTCACCCGCAAGAAGTTCAGATTGCCGCCATTCAGGGCACGCTCGAACCAGCGCAACGCGTCATCAATATTGCCGTCTTCGGCCAGTACCGAGGCATGGCTGAACTGGCCACGAAAATCACCGCTGCGTGCCGAGCGCTCGTACCAGAGACAGGCCTCGGCTTTGTCGGCCGGGCAATGCTCGCCTTCTTCGAGGTAACGCCCCAGCAGGTTCATCGACTTGGCATGGCCCGCCTGTGCCGCCACCCGGTACAGCTGGTACGCCGCGTTCTGGTCTTGGGTTACGCCGCGACCGGTAGCGAGCAAGTTGGCGTAGTTGTAGAGCGCCCAATCCAGTCCAGCTTCAGCGGCTTGTCGATATTCCAGGCTTGCCAGGGTGCAGTCGACGGGCCCGCCCCAACCATGCTCCCAGCAGCGACCCAGCATGTTGCGGGCCATCAAGTGGCCGGCATTGGCCGCAATCTGAAACCAGCGCTTGGCCAGCACCGGGTCGCGCTCGATGCCCTGGCCGTCGAGCAGGATCTGCCCCAGCAACGCCTGACCATCGACGATGCCCTCTTTGGCCGCCATCAAAATGGCCTGGGCCGCTTTGGCCGGGTTCTCGCTCAACATGGCGCTCAGCTGGTCACCATTGAGTACTTCTTCGCGGCGTAATTGAAAGCTCATGAATTACACCTCGGCCCAGCGACGCAACAGGTTGTGATAAGTGCCGGTGAGCTGGATCAGCGAAGGATGATCAGGAACGTCACGGGTCAGTTGCTGGATCGCGCCGTCCATTTCAAACAGCAACGTGCGCTGACTGTCCTCGCGTACCAGGCTCTGAGTCCAGAAGAACGACGCAAAACGTGCCCCACGGGTAACGGCATTGACCTTGTGCAAACTGGTACCGGGGTACAAGACCATATCGCCAGCAGGCAGTTTGACCTGCTGCACACCATAGGTGTCCTGAATCACCAGTTCGCCGCCGTCGTACTCCTCGGGGTCACTGAAAAACAGGGTCGCCGACAGATCAGTACGCACCCGTTCAGGGCTGCCCTTGGGCTGGCGCACGGCATTGTCGATATGGAAGTCGAAACTGCCGCCCCCGGTGTAGCAGTTCACCAACGGCGGGAAGACCTTGTGTGGCAGGGCCGCCGACATATACAGCGGATTTTTCCACAGCCTGTCTACCATCGCCGCGCCGATCTCCTTGGCGAGGGGATGGTCTTCGGGCAGTTGCAGATTGTGCTTGGCCTTGGCCGATTGAAAGCCGGCTGTGATTTTACCGTCAGCCCATTGCGTCTGCTGCAGCGCCTCACGGATGCGCTGCACCTCTTCACGGGAGAACAAGCCGGGGATATGCAGCAACATGACGCAATACCTGATAGCAAAGGGATGGCAATGGTATTGATTCTTATTGTCTGTGTAAAACTTTGTTAAGAGTCCTGTAGACGAACGAGTGTGAAAAAACCGTAAAGGCAATTTGTAAAGAATGTAAATTCAGCGCAAATAGTAATGCCTCTCAATTGATAGTCAGAATTGTTTGCCATATATTTCGCGGCTCAAATTCTGGGGGAAGGGATCTTCAAATGTCGCGCCAACAAATAAAAATACCCGTCAGCTCACCGCGTTTACTGGCTTCGGCCATCGGTGTCGCGATTACCGCGACCTCGGCAGGCCATATGGTTCAGGCTGCCGAGAGCACTGACAGCAAGGCACAGGGCAGCAGTATTTCCCTTGGCGCGACCACGGTTACCGGTGAACAGACCGAGCAGTCTTATCAAACCGAAAAAGCCAGCTCCCAAAAATACACAGCGCCCCTGGTAGATACCCCGCGCTCTGTCACCGTGATCCCACAGCAAGTACTGCAGGACACCGCAGCCACTTCGCTGCAGGATGCATTGCGCACCGTACCGGGCATCACCTTCGGCGCAGGCGAAGGCGGCAACCCACAGGGCGACCGTCCATTTATCCGTGGTTTTGACGCACAATCCGATATGTACCTGGACGGCGTGCGCGATGCTGGCGGCCAGACCCGGGAAATCTTCGACATCGAATCGATCGAAGTCAGCAAAGGCCCGAACTCCACCTTTGGTGGTCGTGGCTCGGCTGGCGGCAGCCTGAACATGGTGAGCAAGACCGCCAAGGCGGGTGACTTCCTCAACGGCGGCTTCACCTACGGCTCCGACCAGACCCGCCGCTACACCCTGGATGTAAACCGCCAGTTCCTGGACACCGCAGCGTTCCGCCTGAACCTGATGAGCCACGAGCAGAATGTCGCTGGCCGTGAGTCGGTCAACTACGATCGCTGGGGCGTAGCGCCATCGCTGACCTTCGGCCTGGGCACTGAAAACCGCCTGAACGTCAGCTATTACCACCTGGAAAGCAACGACCTGCCGGACTCGGGCATTCCATACGGCTACAGCAACAGCTCCAAGACCGCTGTTCACGCCCACGACAAACCGGACGATGGCGGCGACAGCAAAAACTTCTACGGCTTGAAAGACCGTGACTTCCGCAAGACCCGCGTGGACATCAGCACCATCTCGTTCGAGCATGACTTCAACGATGCGATGACCCTGAAAAACACCTTCCGTCACGGCAACACCGGCCAGGACTACATTCTCACCCAGCCGGACGACAGCCAGCACAACGTCAACCAGTACGGTACCGTATGGCGTCGCGCCAACACCCGGGTTTCGACCACTGAAACCACTACCAACCAGACCGATCTGTTCGGCAACTTCCAGGTCATGGGCTTCAAGAACAACTACTCCACAGGTGTTGAATTCACTCGTGAAGAGACTCGGGCCAGCGGTTACACCGTGACCCCGAACAGCAACCCCAACTGTACACCGGATAAAGTCGGTAACAGCGGCGGCCAGTGCACCTCGCTGTCCAACCCGAACCCGAACGATGTGTGGACCGGTACTGAAGCGCGTAACTACTACGGCACCAACACCGTGGGTGTGACCAAAGCTGCCTACGTATTCGACACCATCGAGCTTGATCCGAAGTGGCTGTTGAACGCCGGCCTGCGTTACGACGCATTCAGCACCACCGCCAATACCAATGCGGCGAGCGGTCGTACCAAGGCCTCAAACGACAGCCATTTCTTCAACTGGCAGACCGGCCTGGTCTGGAAGCCACTGGATAACGGCAGCGTTTACCTGTCCTACGCGACCTCGGCTACACCGCCAGGCGGCGTGGTGGGTGAAGGCGTTGAAGGCAACGGCCTGGTTGCCCCAGGCAGCACCATCACCAGCGACCTGAAGCCGGAAGAAACCGTCAACTACGAACTGGGCACCAAGTGGGACGTGTTCCACGATCGCCTGTCGCTGACAGCAGCCATCTTCCGTACCGAGAAGAAAAACACTCGCGTCCTGACTGACTCGTTCACCTACGAAAACGCCGGTGAATCCCGCGTTGACGGTCTGGAACTGTCGGCCAGCGGTAAAATCACTGACAAATGGCAAGTGTTTGCAGGCTACAGCTACCTGAAAAGCGAGCTGGTTGATCCAGGCCAGAAAGCCAACCGTAACGGCACTATCAATACCGCAGCGGTTTCGGACAAAGGCAACGAAATGCCGAACACCCCGAAAAACAGCTTTAGCCTGTGGACAACCTATGAAGTGATGCCAAAGCTGACCATCGGCGGCGGCGCGTTCTATGTTGACGAAGTCTACGGCGACACGGCCAACACCGTTTACGTGCCGGCTTACACTCGCTACGACGCAATGGCCAGCTACAAGCTGACCAAAAACATCGACCTGCAACTGAACGTACAAAACCTGACCGACAAGACCTACTACGACAAAGCCTACGCTGCGCATTTCGCCAGCCAGGCCGCAGGCCGTACCGCCCTGTTGACCACCAGCTTCCACTTCTAACTCGAAGTTGAGCTGAACCAGGCCCCGTCCATTCAATGGTCGGGGCTTTTGTGTGTAAAAAGACGTACACGGCATACTGCGCCGTGATGAATTCAATTGAGCAAGCAAGGCGGTCGTTGTGTTTAAGAAAACACTGTTTCAGCTGCACTGGTTTTTCGGCATAACCGCCGGGCTGGTTCTGGCCCTGATGGGGATAACCGGTGCCACGGTGTCGTTTCAGGACGAGCTGCTGAACTTGCTCAACCCTTCAGTGCTCAAGGTCGAGAAACTCGACAGCGGCGTGCTGCCACCGGCCGAGCTGGTGCGCAGGGTCGAGGCCACCGAGGGCAAGCAAGTCGCCATGCTCTGGGTGGGCGTGGACAGCGGCACCGCTGCACGCATCTTCTTCACCCCGCCACCGGGCGAGCGTCGTGGCCAGTTGCGTTATGTTGACCCCTATACCGGTACCTATCAGGGCGAGGCCAACGGCCAGGGCTTTTTCGACCTGATGCTGCAATTGCACCGTTTCCTGGCCATGGGCCAGAGCGGTCGCCAGATCACCGGCGCCTGCACCCTGATGCTGGTGTTCTTCTGCCTCTCGGGCCTGTACCTGCGCTGGCCGCGCCAGGCGCTTAACTGGCGCACCTGGCTGACCCTGGACTGGGCGAAAAAAGGTCGCAGCTTCAACTGGGATCTGCACGCCGTGGCGGGCACCTGGTGCATGGTCTTTTATCTGCTGGCCGCACTGACCGGCTTGTCGTGGTCCTATGAGTGGTACAACCAGGGCCTGCAAAAACTCCTGTCCGATGCCCCGAGCGGCGAGCAGCGCCAGGGCGGCGGTCGCGGCCCCCGTGGTCAGGGCGGGCCAGCCGGGCCAGCTCCGGTCGCCGATTACGATGCCATTTGGGCCAGCATCCAGAAAACCGCCGGGCCTGAGTTGAGCATGTACAACGTGCGTATGCCGCCAGTGGCCGGCCAGCCTGCCACGGTGTTCTACCTGTTGAACACCTCACCCCATGAGCGCGCGTTCAACCAGATTGTGCTCGACCCGGCCACCGGTGCCGTCAAAAAAGTCGATCGTTATGACGACAAGTCCTACAAGGCACAATTGCTGACCAGCATTTACGCGCTGCACACAGGCAGTTACTGGGGCATTACCGGGCGCGTGCTGGTAACCGTAGCCAGCCTGACCATGCCGCTGTTCTTTATTACCGGCTGGTTGCTGTATCTGGACCGTCGACGTAAAAAGCGTCAGATCAAGCAGGCACGCCAGGGTTTTGCCGACACTGGCAGCGATGCATCGTCATGGCTGATCGGCTTTGCCAGCCAGAGCGGCTTTGCCGAGCAACTGGCCTGGCAGACCGCCGGGCAATTGCAAGCCGCCGGATTGCCGGTACGGGTGCAGCCCTTGGCCGCCCTGAGCGAAAACGATTTACAACAGGCCAGCAACGCGCTGTTTGTGGTGAGCACCTTTGGCGATGGCGAAGCGCCTGATAGCGCGCGGGGCTTTGAACGCAAGATCCTCGGCCAGCCTCTGGGACTGAACCGCCTCAAGTACTCGGTGCTGGCACTGGGCGATCGTCAATACCCGCACTTTTGCGGTTTTGCCACGCGGATCCAGCACTGGCTGAGCGAGCGCGGTGCCCAAGCGTTGTTCAGCCCGGTGCAGGTGGACAGCGGCGATGCCGAGGCCCTGCATCAATGGCAACAGCAGCTTAGCCAACTGACCGGAGGCACGCCGAATGCCAACTGGCAGGCGCCTGGTTACAACAACTGGCCCCTGACTGAACGCAAGCTGCTCAACCCCGGCAGCAGTGGCTCGGGGGTGTACCTGTTGGGGCTCAGCGCGCCTGACACCAACAGCCTGTGGCAGGCCGGTGATCTGGTGGAAGTGATGCCGCGGCAATCGAGCTGGGCGGTTGAGCACTTCCTGGAGGGGCTGGGGCTGTCGGCTGACACTCCGGTGCAACTCGATGGCCTGCAGGAAACTTTGGCTCAGGCCCTGGCTGGCCGACAACTGCCGGAAAATCGCGGCCATCTTGTGGGCATGCACGCCCAGGCACTGGTGGACGCACTGATCCCGTTGAACATGCGCGAATACTCCATTGCCTCGATCCCGCAGGACGGTCTGCTGGAGTTGATCGTACGTCAGGAGCGGCATGCTGATGGCAGCCTGGGCATCGGTTCGGGCTGGCTTACCGAACATGCCGCAGTCGGCTCGGCGATCAGCCTGCGCGTGCGCCGCAACAGCGGTTTTCATTTGCCGGCCGAACCGGTGCCAATGATTCTCCTCGGCAATGGTACCGGCCTGGCAGGGCTGCGCAGCTTGCTCAAGGCTCGGATTGCCCAGGGCCAGCAGCGCAACTGGCTGTTCTTTGGCGAGCGTAATGCCGAGCACGACTTCTATTGCCGCGATGAGCTGCAGGGCTGGTTGGCCAGTGGCGATCTGGCGCGGCTGGATCTGGCGTTTTCACGGGATCAGGCGCAGAAAGTGTATGTGCAGGACCGCTTGCGCGAATCTGCCGAGCAAGTACGTCAATGGCTGGCTGAAGGCGCGGCGATTTATATCTGTGGCAGTTTGCAGGGAATGGCGGCGGGTGTGGATCAAGCGCTGATCGACATGCTGGGGGCAGAAGCGGTAGAGAAGCTGATCGAGCAAGGGCGTTATCGGCGGGATGTGTACTAGTCGGACAAGCTGCTCAGCTCTTGTGGGAGCGGACTTGCTCGCGATGGCATCGCCACGGTTTGCCTGACAGACCCCAGTATCTGCATCGCAGGCAAGCCAGCTCCCACTGGATTTACGGTGACATTGTGGGAGCGGGCTTGCTCGCGATGGCATCGCCACGGTTTGCCTGACAGACCCCAGTGCCTGCATCGCAGGCGAACCAGCTCCCACTGGATTTGCGGTGACATTGTGGGAGCGGGCTTGCTCGCGATGGCATCGCCACGGTTTGCCTGACAGACCCCAGTGCCTGCATCGCAGGCGAACCAGCTCCTACTGGATTTGCGGTGACATTGTGGGAGCGGGCTTGCTCGCGATGGCATCGCCACGGTTTGCCTGACAGACCCCAGTGCCTGCATCGCAGGCGAACCAGCTCCCACTGGATTTGCGGTGACATTTTGTGGGAGCGGGGATTGATTTATGCTTTGGCCGTCTCCAGCGCCATCTCAACCGGCTCCGGACGCTTGATCACCGCGTACACCACCGCCGTCACCAAGCTGCCCGCCACGATCGCCAACAAGTACAGCAGCGCATGGTTGATCGCGTTTGGAATCAGCAATACAAACAAGCCACCGTGCGGTGCCATCAGCTTGCAACCGAAGTACATCGACAATGCCCCCGTCAACGCGCCCCCCACGATGCTCGCCGGAATCACCCGCAGCGGGTCCTTGGCAGCAAATGGAATGGCACCTTCGGAAATAAAGCACAGCCCCAGCACCAGCGCCGCCTTGCCCGCCTCACGCTCAGTCTGGGCGAACTTGCGGCGCGCCAGGAACGTGGCAATACCCAAGCCAATCGGCGGCACCATGCCCGCCGCCATCGTTGCCGCCATCGGTGCATAACTTTGCGAAGCCAGCAGCCCCACCGAAAACGCATAGGCCGCCTTGTTGATCGGCCCACCCAGGTCAACGCACATCATCCCGCCCAGCAATACACCCAGCAGGATGGCGTTGGTGGTGCCCATGCTGTCGAGGAAGTGGGTCAGGCCTTCAAGCATTCCGGCAACCGGCTTGCCCACCACGTAAATCATCACCAGACCGGTAAACAGGCTGGCGAACAACGGGATGATCAAAATCGGTTTCAGCGCCTCAAGGCTCTGCGGCAAGCGCGCATAACGGTTGATCGCCTTGGCACAGTAACCGGCGATGAAACCGGCAATAATCCCACCGATAAAGCCCGCACCCAGGGTGCTCGCCAGCAAGCCGCCGATCATCCCCGGCGCCAGGCCCGGACGGTCGGCAATCGAATAGGCAATGTATCCCGCCAGCAGCGGCACCATCAATTTGAATGCGGCATCGCCACCAATCTGCATCAGCGCCGCCGCCAGCGTGCCGGGCTCTTTATAAGCTTCAATGCCAAATACGAAAGACAGCGCGATCAGCAGCCCCCCTGCCACCACCATCGGCAGCATAAAGGACACGCCCGTCAGCAGGTGCTTGTAGACCCCGGCCTTCTCCTGCTTGGCAGGCGCCCCGCCCGCAGCGGCGGCACTCTCCTGCTTGCCTTCGCTCAACGCCTTGTTCAGGGTGGCTTCGGCTTGCTTGAGGGCGATGCCTGTGCCGCAACGGTAGATTTTCTTGCCGGCAAAACGCTCGGTCGGCACTTCGATATCCGCCGCCAGCAACACCACATCGGCGTCGCGAATGGCTTCGGCGCTCAACGGGTTGCGCGCGCCTACCGAACCCTGGGTCTCGACTTGCAAGTCGTAGCCCAAACGCTTGGCCGCTTGCTGCAAGGCTTCGGCTGCCATAAAGGTATGGGCCACGCCTGTCGGGCAGGCGGTGATGGCGACGATTTTTGGAGCTTTCTGCGCGTTTTCAACTGCAGCTGTTGGCGCAGGTGCAACGTAGACCTCGGCCTCCTCCACGCCACGCTGCAACACCGCCTCTACATCTTGCAGGGCCTGGGCCGGCGTGCTCTGGAACACACGCTTGCCGATAAAACGCTGCATATCCAGCGGCGTACTGCTGACCAGCAACACCCACTCGGCTTCATCGATGGTCGCCGCCGATAACTGACGTTCAGGGTGCTTGGGGTCGTGGACTTCAACGCTGGTGCTCCAGCCCTGACGCTGAGCCGCCGCATCAAGCAAACGGGCGCACAGCACGCTGGTCACCATGCCGTTGGGGCAGCCCGTCACAATGGCTAATTTCATGTGGATTCCTTTTATTCTTCTGTCAGGGGGCGAACGCGAACGCCGCTTTCGAGCGTCGCCAGGTGCGCTGCATCGCTGATACCAAAACCGATCTGAGTCACCGCCATTGCCGCAATGGCAGTGGCGGTGCGCAGGGTCTGCTCGGGGCTATGGCCGCTGAGCAAACCGTGGACCATGCCCGCCAGCAGCGAGTCGCCCGCACCCACCGTGCTGGCGACGCTGACCTTGGGCGGCAACGCTTGCAAGGCCGGCCCACGGCTGAACCAGTTCACGCCTTCTGCACCGTGGGAAATCACCACGTGCTCAACGCCCTGTGCCTGCAAAGCGGTTGCGGCTGCAACCTGGGTTGCAAGGTCGCTGATATCGCGGCCCAAAGCATCGCTGAGTTCTTCGGTGTTGGGCTTGATCAGCCACGGCCCCGCTGCCAGGCCCTGCTTCAAGGCCTCGCCGCTGGTGTCCAGGATCACTTTCAGGCCCTGAGCCTTCAAGCCCAGCAGCAGATCGTGCAGCCATTGCGGGCTGACGCCTCGGGGCAAACTGCCAGCCACCACGACCGCGTCATGCCCGGGAGCAATGCGCTCAAGGGTATCGAGCAAGGTTTGCTGCGCCTGTGCGTCAACCTGCGGCCCCGGCCCGTTGAGGTCGGTGACGCGGCCATCGTCTTCAGCCAGCTTGATATTGCTGCGGGTTTCGCCCGGCACACGGATAAAGGCATCGACAAAACCGCGACGCTTGAACAGGGCATCGAATGCTTGTGCATTGTCCTCACCCAAAAAGCCACTTACCGTCAGCGTGTGGCCCAGATCGGCCAGTACTTGCGCCACGTTCAGGCCCTTGCCGGCAGCATGGGTCAGCATCAGCGGGCTACGGTTAACCTCCCCCGGTACCAGTTGCCCAAGACGCACGGTCAAGTCCAGTGCCGGGTTGAGGGTGACAGTCAGAATACGGGCCATCAGAGCGCCTCCACCAACGCACGAACTTCATCCGGGCTGCCCACGCTCAACGCTTCGGCGGCCAGGGTTTTCAGACGATCCATGCTCAACTCGCGTACCCGCGCCTTGACCTCGGGGATGCTGCGCGCCGAAACGCTCAGCTCATCCACGCCCAGGCCCACCAGCACAGGCACGGCCAGCGGATCAGCCGCCAGTTCGCCGCACACGCCCACCCATTTGCCGTGGGCATGGGCCGCACGCACGGTGATATCGATCAGTTGCAATACCGCGGGGTGCAAGCCGTCAGCCTGGGCCGACAGGGTCGGGTGGCCACGGTCGATGGCCAGGGTGTATTGGGTCAGGTCGTTGGTGCCGACGCTGAAAAAGTCCACTTCCCTGGCCAGCACGGGCGCCAGCAAGGCAGCCGACGGCACTTCGATCATGATCCCCAATTGCAGGTCAGCCACTGGAATTTCCAGGCGCAAACGCTCGGTCATGTCACGGGCGGCACGCCACTCGGCCACGCTGCCCACCATCGGGAACATGATACGCAGCGGGCGGTTGTCGGCTGAACGTAGCAAGGCGCGCAACTGACTTTCCATGATCTGCGGCCGTTGCAGCGTAAGACGAATGCCACGTACACCCAAAAACGGGTTTTCTTCTTTCTCGATCGGCCAGTACGGCAGCGGTTTATCGCCGCCCACGTCCAGCGTGCGTACCACCAGCGGCCGGCCAGCCAGGCCGTCGAGTACACGACGGTATTCGGCTTCCTGAGTCGCCTCGTCCGGTACTTGCGAATGAGCCATGAAAATCAGTTCGGTGCGCAGCAGGCCAATGCCTTCGGCGCCCTGCTCCACTGCCGTGGCGACGCCCTTGCTCTCACCGATATTGGCAAACACTTCAACCGCATGACCATCCTGGGTCACGGCCAGTTCGTGGCGCTGGGCAGAGGCTGCCAGCAAACGCTGCTCACGGCTGTCGCGCTCCTGGGTGGCACGCTGCAAGGCGTCGGCATCCGGGGAGACGTGCAGGCGACCGCGCTGGCCATCAATCAACAATTCAGTGCCCGGCGCCAGCAGCAGCACCGCTTCGCCCGCGCCAACCAGGGCCGGAATACCGAGCGCGCGGGCGACAATGGCGCTGTGCGCGGTCGCACCGCCGCGGGCGGTTAAAATGCCTGCCACCCGCGCCGGATCAAGGCGAGCCACATCTGAAGGGCCGACCTCATCCATTACCAGCACATAAGGCTGGTCAGGCTCGGCCGGGGTTTCGACGCCACACAGCTGGGCCAGCACGCGACGGCCGATATCCCGCAGGTCCGCTGCCCGCTCGGCCAGCAGCGCATCCTGCAAGGACTCCTGCTGACGCGCAGCGGCCTCGATCACCGACATCCACGCCGCTTCGGCGCTTTCGCCCTGCTTGAGGCGCGAATCCACTTCATCGGTCAGTTCAGGGTCGTCGAGCATTTCCTGGTGGGTGATGAAAATCTCGCGAATGGCCTTGGACTGGCTGCGCGTAATCAGGCCTTCAATGTCCTTGCGCACTTCGCTCAGGGCTTTTTGCAGACGCTCGCGCTCGACCACGGAAGACTCGCCACGCAGCGGGTAATCGAACGTTTGCAGCACCTGTATATGGGCCGGGCCGATGGCAATGCCGGGCGATGCGGCAATCGCCTGCACCAGGCTACCAGCCTCCGGGGCGGTAAGCACCGTGGCAATTTCGGCGACACCGGGCACAGCTTCAGCCAATGCTGGCAACGGCTCGACTTCCTCACCCAAACCCGCCTCGACCGCAGCCAGTAGTGCAGGCAGCGCATCGTTGGCGATATTCGGCTCAGCGACAAATTCCAGCACCTGACCGCGACGGGCACCCAGGCTCAGCAGCTTGCTCAAGCTCTTGGCCGACACCGCCGAATCCTGGCCATCGACGATCCGGACGCGGATTTCGCCTTCAAAACTTTTCGCCAGTTGCGCCAGCACTTTGGCCGGCCGCGCGTGCAGGCCGTGGGCGTTGGCCAAGGGAATACGGGCACTTGGCCAGTCAGCCGGCAGTTCGCCACCCAGCACTTCCAGCACGGCGCGGCGGCTGGTGGCACTGCCCAGTTCGTGACCGCGGCCGGCGATCAGCAGCGCGCACAAACGTTCCAGCAAGGCCTGATGCGCTTCGCCAAGACTGGCCAGGCAAAACAGACCGCTCAGCGGCTGGCCCAGATAGCGCATCGGTTTGTCCGGTGTCACAAACGCCAGCCCCGGACGTTTGACGGTTTGCTCGCTATGCAGCCACCACAGGCCATCGCCCAGCGGCAGCGCATCGACTTGCTGCAGTACGGCAGCAAAGCCATTGCTCACGCAATCAGCCTGGCGCAGCAGACGGGCACCACGCCATACCAGTTCCTCAAAGTCATCGGCAGACACACCCAGGCCGATCATCTGTGCATCCAGCGCCAGTTCCTGTGGTGCGCCCTGCAGCAGTTTAAGCAAGGCTTCGGCGGAGCTGGCGCGACGCAGGGCCTCACCCAGATCGGTTTCGCCCAGGGCACGGGTCAGCAGTTGCAGCAAACGTAAATGTTCGTCGGACTTTGCGGCAATACCGATGGCCAGGTACACCATCTGGCCATCACCCCAGTCCACCCCCTCGGGGAACTGCAACAGGCGCACGCCCGTGGTGAACACCAGCTCACGTGTTTCGGGCGTGCCGTGGGGGATGGCAATGCCCTGACCCAGAAAGGTCGAACCCTGAGCCTCACGCGCTTGCAAGCCACTCAGATAGCCTTCGGCTACCAAGCCATCGGCGACCAGTTTATCGGCAAGCAATTGCAGCGCCGCAGACTTGTCCACAGCCGTCTGGCCCATGGATATCTGCTCTATGGTGAGCTCGAGCATGCGTTCTCCTTTCCGGTACTCAATGGCAACCGGTATTGTTTTGAATTAAGTCAGCTTAGGTCGCTCTTCCCGTGCTGCGTCAGTTGATGCGTGGCAAGCACATCACTGCCGGGTTCGAGGCCTTTAAATGCGCAGGCTGAAACGTTTAATCAAGAATACCCGGCACGTTACTGCATAATTGCCCGCGCTTGAAGTCCAACTTGTCGTATTGCCTGGCGGCAGCGGGTAGATGTCGCAAATAAATACAGCGCACCCATGACAGACGATGGTCGGCTGCCTTTATCGGTTAGGATTGTTCACAATGTCGACATGTACTACAAAAAATAAGGAATTTTCGGCGTGAAACTCAGTGATATCGCTCAATTGGCAGGTGTTTCCGTAACGACTGCCAGCTATGTCATCAATGGAAAAGCCGAACAGCAGCGCATCAGCAGCAGCACGGTCGAGCGCGTACGTGCGGTGGTCGAGGAGCACGGCTTTACTCCCAACCCGCAGGCAGCCGGGCTGCGCAGCCGACACACGCGCACCTTGGGGTTCATCCTGCCGGACCTCGAAAACCCGAGTTATGCGCGCCTGGCCAAGCAGCTCGAACAAGGCGCCCGTGCCCGCGGCTATCAGTTGCTGATCGCCAGCTCCGACGATGCACCGGACAGTGAGCGCCAATTGCTCAAGCTGTTTCGTGCCCGTCGCTGCGATGCCCTGTTCGTAGCCAGCTGCTTGCCCGCAGAAGATGACAGCTACCGCCAGTTGCAGGACCTGGGCATGCCCATCATCGCCATCGACCGGACCCTGGAGCCGGAGCGCTTCTGCTCGGTAATCAGTGATGATTGCGAAGCCAGCCTGCAATTGACCCGCAGTCTGTTGCAGCCTTTGCCGCGCCAGATTGTGTTGATCGGTGCGCGCCCCGAACTGAGCGTCAGCCAGGCCCGTGAAGCGGGTTTCAAGCAAGCGGTCGAAGGGTTCAAGGGCGAGGTCCTGATCGAACACGGCAGTGCGTTCAGCCGTGAATGTGGACGGCGGATCATTGATGATTTGCTGGCACGCCAGGGCCACTTCCCCGAAGCGCTGATCACCACTTCATATGTGCTCTTGCAAGGGATGTTCGACGCGTTGCTGGAGCACCCGACCCAGCGCCCGCCATTGCGCCTTGCCACGTTTGGTGACACCCAGTTGCTGGACTTCCTGCCGCTGCCAGTCAATGCTATGGGCCAACAACACAAGCTGATTGCCGAAACAGCCCTGAACCTGGCCCTGGCGGCGATTGAAGAGCAAAACTACGTACCCGGCATCCATGCCATTGCCCGTAACTTCAAACAGCGCATCCACCAGGCCTGAGTATGCAACTGATCGACACCCACACTCACCTCGACTTCCCTGAGTTCGACGCCGACCGCCCACAGGTACTGGCGGGCAGTCGGGCACTGGGGGTTGAAAGCATGGTGGTTCTGGGGGTTTATCAGAGTAATTGGCAGAGCGTATGGGACTTGATCCAAACCGACAGCCAACTGTATGCCGCGTTTGGCCTGCACCCGGTGTACATCAATGAGCATCGCCCCGAGCATATGATTGAACTGGGGCAATGGCTGAGCCGCCTGGCAGGGCATCCTCAGGTGTGTGCTGTGGGCGAGATCGGCCTGGACTACTTTCTGCCCGAGCTGGACCGCCAGATCCAGCAACAGTTGTTTGAAGCCCAATTGCAATTGGCCGACGACTTTAATCTGCCCGCCCTGCTTCATGTTCGGCGCAGCCATGCGCAGGTAATCGCCACCCTCAAGCGTTTCAAGCTTCAGCGTGGCGGGATTGTTCATGCCTTTTCAGGCAGTCGCGAAGAAGCCCGTGAATATATAAAACTGGGATTCAAGCTGGGCCTGGGGGGGGCTGCCACCTGGCCACAAGCCTTGCGCTTGCGCAAAGTGCTACCTGATCTGCCGCTGGACGCCATCGTGCTGGAAACCGATGCCCCCGGCATGGCCCCGGCCATGTACCCCAACCAGCGCAACAGCCCGCAGTACCTGCCGGATATTTGCCGGGCGCTGGCCGAGATAATGGGCATCAGCCCCGAGCAATTGGCAAAGGTGACAACAGCCAATGCCTGCGAAGTCTTTGGCTGGAAGCGCTGACTTATACCCCTGTAGCAGCTGCCGAAGGAGCGAGGCTGCTACAGATCTTGTGTAATCTCAGAGCAACAACGCCCACACCGCGAAGCACGCATACCACAACACCGCCGCCCGCAGCAGCAAGGCCCACAGGGTGTCGAGGCTGCTCACGCCCTCAGGCCCGGCCTGTGGCGCAGGGATTTCAGCAGCTGCGCAGCCGGCTTTGTTGATCAGCTGCGCAGCACTGATGTCCCAGCTCAGCAACTCATGCAACATCACCCGGCTAACCGCTGCAAAATTACCCACCAGGGCAAAACTCGCGGCCAGCAACCGCACCGGCAACCAGTCAAAAGCATGGCGCAATTGCCCGGCACGCTCCACCAGCGCCGGGTTTTGGCTGTGCTCCTGCGCCAGGGCCAGCAGGCGATAGCTCAGGATCACCACCGGCCCCAGCAGGAAGTACCAGAAAATAACCGCAAAGAAGCTCTGGTAGGCCTGCCATAACAAATGCCCCTGCACCCTCTCCAGCAATTGCTCACCGCTGTCCGCATTTATGCTCAGGTCACGCTCGGCAACATGGGCGGCGGCCTGCAAATCACCACGACGCCAGGCATCACGAAACGGCCCGAGCCCCCCCAGCAAGTCTCCACGCCCAAGGCTGTAGATCACCACCAGTAAATGTATCGGCAGTGCCAACAGGCCATAAGCCACCGGATGCAGTACCACCAGCAGCAAGCCCAGCACCGCCGCAGGCAAGGCAATCAGGATAAACAACACCCACCATGGCTTGTTGCCAAGCCTTGGGCTGGTTTCAAGTTTGTGCAACTCGCGCAACCAGCCGCCATCACGCTGCAGACGCTGACGCAGCCCCGAGAATTTCTCGACCACAATCGCCAGCAGTAACACCACAAAACTCATTGTTTATCTCCTGTGTGCTGCAACGCGCTGCGAAAACGCGTCCAGTCAAAAGCCGGTCCCGGGTCCGTCTTGCGTCCCGGCGCCACGTCGCTATGGCCGCAAATCCTGTGCCGGGTAATGGCAGGAAACTGCATCTGCAACTGTCGGGTCAAGGTTGTCAGAGCCTGATACTGGGCATCCGTAAAAGGCAGCTCATCGGTGCCCTCAAGTTCAATGCCCAGAGAAAAATCATTGCAGGTCTCACGTCCTTCGAAGCTCGAAACGCCAGCATGCCATGCGCGATCAAAACAGGAGACAAACTGGGTAACAGTGCCGTCACGCTCGATCAGAAAATGTGCGCTCACGCGCAGGGCACTTATACCTTCAAAGTAAGGATGTTCTGTGACGTCCAGTCGATTCTGGAAGAATTCCTGGACCTTACCGGTGGCGAACTGCCCCGGCGGCAAGCTGATGTTATGAATGATCAGCAGGGAGATTTCATCACCCGGGCGCGCATTGAAGTTGGGTGACGGGCAATGGCGCACGCCTTGAAACCAGCCGCTCGCGGGGTCCATCTGCATACAGGCTCCTTTAACAGGCAAAACCAAAGGCCCAGTATGCCGCGATGCGCGCATCGATGGGGAGCAATCTGCGCTATACGCGATTACTCGCCGCCAGCCTGACGCAAACTGTCTATCACCGACTCCAGAGCCCGATCAATCAACAGGCGGTCATCGACCAGCAGGATACTGCCATTGCGCAGGTGCACGATTAAATCGTTGCGGCTTTTTTCCAGCACCTTGGCCCCGATACGGTTTACAAAGATATGCGTACCGTCCGGCTCAAGAATCGTAATCAGCTTGCAACGCAGGCGGGTGGTCTCATCTTCTTGCAGTTCGATCCAGGCCCCAACCCGCAACTGACTGACCAACAACAACCCCAACTGAGCTTGCTCATCGAGAACCGGTGAAGGCCATGAGCGCACCGGGTTGCGCTGCACCGCAGGGCGGCAGCGCACCTGTTCGGCATCACGGGTGCGCTGCTCAAGCAGCTCGGTGCGGCTGCGCTCGCCGCGGGTAAACATCGAAAAATCATGCAGCAACGACTCAAGCAGCGCCGGATTATTGCCCGCGTACCGGGCCAATTGCAGCACCACGTGCTCGACCTTGCGGTACAGCGGATCGTTGCAACTATTGGCACCGGCGTCCCAGCCAATGGCTGCATCGGCCATGACATTGAGCAGACGCCGGGCCGGATGGCTGTCACAGCTGAAGAAGTTCTGATCACGCCGGGCGATCTGGAGCATGGGTTCACGCAACAAGCCCAGCAGTTTTTTCAAAGGCTGCGAAAGGTTGCGATCATCGCTGATGTAGTCGAACAAAAGCCCGATCAGGTTACTCGCATCCTCACCCGCCCCTGGCAACTCCTGGGCATGGATATCGGCTTTGGCGGCGCAGCACGACTCCCTGTCCGACAGATCTGGCAGCACTCCGGTGGCAATCAACAGCTGGTTGGCGTCGGCGTACAGCTGCCCGGTCTGACTGAGCAGGTACTTGTCGAACAGGCGCAGCATGATCAGCTTGACCTTGATGTCCATGCCCTGGTCACGTTCGGCCTGCAAAAAATATTCGCACAGCATCGCCGGCCCCAGCGGGTTGTTCTGTTCATCCAGTGGCATGCAGCTCAGGGTGTTGAGGCGTGTGCTCAACTGGCACAAAGCCAGCTGGTTGCGGCTCAGGACCTTCGTCACCATTGCATTGGTTACTTGAGCGCGCTCAATGTTATCGGCCATCAGCGAGAACACCGCATGCCCTGCGGGAACGACCTGCAGGGCTGGCTCACTGACATCAGGCAGGGTCAGACGGATAAAGGCATCGAACAGACGCTCAAGAAAACCGCGTTCAATGCTTTTTCGTTTGAGCCGCACATCGCGCATGGCCTCAAAGAACAGGCTCTGATCGGTATCGCTCTGCGCCTTGTCGGCCATTTCAAACAGGGTCTGGTCGGCATTTTCGAACAGCACCTGCAGTTCGTTGCGCAACTGCTGCGCAGCCTTGTCATGCACCTGCAGCAGGATCACAGGCAGGCGGGTAAGCGGCGAGTGCATCGCCAACTCCTTAGTGGTCCTGCTCCCAGGCCCCACTTTCCCGTCATTTTGCATCCTGGCCTCCCGGAAGGATTTCTTCGTTTGCCAGTGAACGCGCGTGGTCAGAGCCATTTTTGCCGCTCACTAACAGAAACCGGCGAGTGCATTGGGCACTGGCCGGTGAATCGGAATTTAGGGCAATGGCAGCACGTCAAAGCTATGGCGCCAATAGCAAGGCGGATTATCTTGTAAAAGATGGCGCTTGTACCAGCGGACTCTTCATTTGAGTGATTGCAGGTGCAAATTAATGTTCAAAGTGCCGAAAACAGCACATTGCAGGTATTTGCATGTGACTCTTCGCACACCTTGGGTTCACCGGTGGCATGCCCCTATAATCGGCGCACTTTGTTTGTGGAGCTCGTTATGCCGAATTTACGCCTGGCCGACCTCACTGCCGAAATAGAAGCCAACGTGCGCCGTGCGTTAGCCGAAGATATTGGCAGCGGCGATATCACTGCACGGCTGATCCCGGCCGAGCGCCTGGCCAAAGCCACGATCATTACCCGTGAAGCAGCAGTGATC
This sequence comes from Pseudomonas sp. TWR1-1-3, assembly GCF_049896805.1. Lineage (NCBI taxonomy): Bacteria > Pseudomonadati > Pseudomonadota > Gammaproteobacteria > Pseudomonadales > Pseudomonadaceae > Pseudomonas > Pseudomonas sp. TWR1-1-3. Next base: position 826,807 of record NZ_JAFCUZ010000002.1, read on the forward strand.
AGCGGCACAGCCTGGGTCGACACTGTGTTCCGCCAGCTTGACCCTCGGGTTGCCGTGCATTGGCAGGTGGCCGATGGCGATCGCGTGAGCCCCGACCAGGTACTGTTTCATCTTGAAGGCCCGGCCCGCTCGCTGCTCAGCGGTGAACGTAGCGCGCTGAACTTTCTGCAAATGCTGTCGGGCGTCGCCACCCATGCCCAGCACCTCGCTGATCAGGTGGCCGATACGCGGGTCAAGCTGCTGGACACACGCAAGACCCTGCCGGGTTTGCGTATGGCGCAGAAGTACGCAGTAACCTGTGGTGGCTGCCACAATCACCGTATTGGTCTGTACGACGCCTTTTTGATCAAGGAAAACCATATCGCTGCCTGCGGCGGTATCGCGCAAGCCATCAGTGCCGCGCACAAGATTGCCCCTGGCAAGCCGGTTGAAATCGAAGTGGAAAGCCTGCAAGAACTGAATGAAGCGCTGGCGGCAGGTGCGGATATCATCATGCTCGACGAACTGAGCATGGATGACATGCGCGAAGCGGTACGCCTGAACGCGGGCAAGGCCATGCTGGAAGCCAGCGGCGGTATCAACGAGTCGACCTTGCGTCCGATCGCCGAAACCGGCGTGGACTACATCTCGATTGGCGCCATGACCAAGGATGTGAAGGCGGTGGATCTGTCGATGCGGTTGAGCCTGTAAGCCCTGCACACCTTTGCTGTGGGAGCGGGCTGGCTCGCGATGGCATCACTGGGGTTCGCCTGATACACCGCGGTGCCCGCATCGCGAGCAAACCCGCTCCCACAAAAAGCACAGGTTTTGCATCAGCCGTGCCGGCGGCACTTGATCTCATGCTCTAGCAGCCATTGCTTGGCTGCCAGACCTCCGGCAAAACCGGTCAAGGTGCCATTGCTGCCAATCACCCGATGGCACGGGATGATGATCGGGATCGGATTGCGCCCGTTCGCCGCTCCCACTGCCCGGGACGCCTTGGGCCGATGGATCTGCTGTGAAATCTGGCCGTAACTGGTGGTTACCGCAAAGGGAATGGTGATCAGGGCCTGCCATACCGACTGCTGAAAGTCGGTGCCTAGCGGCTTGAGAAACAGGTCGAACGTCTGACGCTCACCCGCAAAATACTCCTCCAGTTGACGGCGAACTTCGGCAAGCTTTGGTGGCAAATGCACCCACCCGTCCTGTGGTACATGGGGCCGGCGATCCAGCTCGAAACGCACTTCGCGCAACCCTTCATCATCAGCGACCAGAAACAGTGGCCCAATCGGTGATGGCATTTGTTCGTAGTAAATCTGCGTCATGTTCACACCTTGCGCGCTGTAATCGAATCGGTAGCTGCGCGCCATAAATACATCACGGAATAGGCCCGCCACGGGCGCCAGCTTTCAGCCAGTGCCTGCAGCGCTTTGGTACTTAACGGCTCACCCTGGGGGTTGGCTTCACGGCGCAGAATCAGATCGGCGGCCGGAAATGCATCTGGGTGTTTGAGCACGCGCATGGCGATGTAATGCGCGGTCCATTCGCCAATGCCGGGCAGTTGCACCCAGCGCTCGATAAAACGTTCCAGGGGTTGCTCCACGGCAAAGTCGACTCGGCCTTCTGCAAGTGCGCGGGCTATGCCCTGGATCGTATTGATGCGCGCCTGGGTTATGCCCATTTGCCCAAGATCGGCTTGCGCCAGCTGCTCAGGGCCGGGAAACAGCCGATCCAGCCCCGAGCCCTTGTCGGCTTCAATGGCAACGCCATGGCGCTGCACGATTCGACTGGCCAGGGTGCGCGCTGCAGCCACACTGACTTGCTGCCCGAGCACGGCCCGCACCGCCACTTCAAAACCGTCCCAGCCCCCCGGCAATCGCAGCCCCGGATAACGCCCGATCACAGGCGCCAGCAGCGGGCTGGCACTCAAGGTACGGGCGATGGCCAGCGGGTCGGCATCCAGATCGAACATGCGCCGAATCCGCGTGACCACCGCCAACATCTGCCCCGGTGGCACATTGCGCAGCTCCAGCTGCAATGCATGCTGCTCACCCGGCCAGGCGCTGACCCTCAGCCAGCCGGGAGCTTCAGGGCTGCCAAACACCCGCTGATAACTGTGGCCATCGACCTGTTCAATACCGGGCAAGGCCCGGGTCTGCAGAAAGCCCAGCAAGGCTGCAAAGTCGTAAGGCGGGCGATAGCCCAGGCGCAACACCAGCGCCTTGTCTGCCCGTGCCTTCGGGCTGCGCCTGAAGGCACGGGGCTCGGCATGATTGGCTTCGGCAAAAGCCGCATTGAAACGACGCAGACTACCAAAGCCGGAAGCCATTGCCACTTCAGTGATCGACAGGTCGGTTTCGGTCAATAGTTGCTTGGCAAACAGCAGGCGCCGGGTGGAATGCACGGCCATCGGCGGTGCCCCGAGATAGTGAACAAACAGACGACGCAATTGCCGCGCACCGATGTCCATGCGCTCAGCCAACTCTTCCAGCGAGTGCTCTGCCAGGTAACCCTCATTAATCAGCGTCAAGGCGCGCGACACCAGATGCTCGCCCTGCAACCAAAGCTGATTACCCGGTGCCAGCTCGGGCCGACAACGCAAACAGGGGCGAAAGCCTTGGGCCTGAGCCGCTGCCGCGCTGGGGTAATAAACCACGTTTTCGGCTTTTGGCGCACGGGCCGGACATACGGGGCGGCAGTAGATCCGGGTGCTGAGTACGGCAGTGAAAAACACCCCGTCAAACCGCGCATCACGGCTCAAGCGAGCGATTTCGCAGGCAGCGGTACTGGGCGTTGACAGGCGGTTATCTGTATTCATGGTCCGCAGAATAGCACCGCGTTTTGGCCGATTCTCGCCATTTTCGGACGTCAAAGTGCCTGGTGCTGCCCCTGAACGAAAAAGCCACCCGGCATTGACCGGATGGCTTTTTAAGTGGTGCCGGAGACAGGAATCGAACTAATTTAACCAAGCCCAGTAAAGCTTAAATACTTGTAGCTACAAAAACGAAATAGGTACTCATTAAGGGACTCAGCAAAAACCAAGGTCTACCGCCAGCTCTTAACTGGTGAGGCACATATGCTTTGTCCAGCTGCTGCACTTGTGCTGCTGCTCCATCATCACGGTCAGGCTGCGCATGTGTTCGTCATCCTAGCGATTCCGTATCTTATCGGCATGCCACGGATCGACCTTGGCGCTTGCTTCGCTCCAAGCGGTTGTTTGTTAGTCGTTACGACTGGCAGCAATCGGCCAGAAGCGGACGCTCATGACCGACCGCTTCCGGCCGATTCTGTTGAAAAAGTCGGCTTCGGTTTCCACGGCAGAAAAGTACGCGTCGGAGATTGAAATCCGTGTTTTACGCAAAAGGTGCAGGGCTCAGATTTGACGTAGCAGCGTGCCAAAAGGGCGATTTTAGCGCTCAATGCATGGGTAACCAGGCCGGGTCGACTTTTTCAACAGAATCGGCCACAAGCAGCCTCTCGGAGGTATCTACGAAGCTTGAGGCGATTCAGATTTCAAGGCTTTAAAAGAAAACTAGGGGCGCCGCTCTTGCAATAACTGACGGGCGGAATCAGCCATCACCGGAAGAGCGCCGGCCAGCATCAAGAGATCTTTGAGCACTAGGCGTCCTGCACCAGACAGAAATGGAAAGCCATGTTCATCATCACCAAGATCCGGTACCCAGGCTTCAGGTGTGGTGAGCAGGAAGGTTAAGGTCACCAGCGGTGTACCGAAGGCCAGCGCCCCACCAAGCAGACCGGCGCGTCGCGAGATCGGGTTGGAAAGCACCAGCAGACCGATCAGAATTTCTACTAAGCCCAGGCCGTTGGAAAAGATGTATGTGTTATTTGCGGCCTGCCAAACGCGCTTTTCCGCATTCAATTCACCCTCGTGAGTCAGGTGTGCCTTGTAATCCTCGGGATGTTCATAAAAAAAAGACATAAACGGGCTATTGGCGACAAATGGGGTAATGCTATCGGCTTCGTAAGGCGCGAATTTGAGCGCCCCGATCCACAAGAAAACTACGGCGATCGCCAGTCTCATGAGGTGTGTGCCAAGGGTGTCGAGTTTGCTGATGAATTGCAGCCATGTAGTGAATGAAGCGAGCATCAGACTTATCCGAATATTTGGAATGTGAAACCAGTCTGAGGCTTAGCCGCGAGACGCTTTTGTGCGTCATGCTCAAGTTATTGTTCGATCGTCTCAACAAGTGGCTGACGTCTGGATGTATCAGGTAAGCCCCGGCACGTTTAAGTGTGCGGGGCCGGTGGAGTTATGGCGAAAGAGCTATTTTTTCAAGGTGTCGTACGCCTCAAGAGCGCGCAGTGAATAAATATAAGCGGCGCCTGCGTTCAACGAGATCGCAGTGGCCAAGGTCGCAGCCACTTCCTCGCGGCTCGCACCAGCCTTAATGGCCGCATCAGTGTGAGCTGCAATACAGCCGTCGCAGCGTGTAGTGATGGCGACTGCAATGGAGATCAATTCGCGGGTCTTGGTGTCGAGCACATCGTTTTCGGCAGAGGCTTCTCCGAGGGCCATGTAGGCTTTGACCATTTTTGGATTACTTTTGCCCAGCGCGCCGAAAGCTTTCTGGATGGAGGGTAATAATTCGGACCAGTTAATGAACATTGCGGTAACTCCTGAGGGGGGTTGGGTGTAATGTTTAACCTTGTTTAGTGTATGCCCTAGTCCTATTTTGATTAGTTCGATACGCTCTGTTTTTTCTGCGATGCGCTCAAATGAATTCGATCGACAAGCTCATCAGCCTCGCCAATGTTCGTGGCAGTCTGGATTTACGTTGCCAATTTCAGGGTGACTGGTCCCTGGAGCATGAGCAGGAAGCGCTGGGCAAAGCGCCATACCACGTGGTGCTGTCGGGTGAGTGTCGGGTGGAGCTTCCAAGCGGGCAGCGTCTTTCTATGCGCGCCGGCGACGTTCTGCTCCTGCCGGGTGGTGCGCCGCATGTGCTGCATAGTCCGGGCAAAACTGTTGCGCCAACATTGGTATCGGCAAAGCGTATCGACGCTGGCATATTGCCCATACATCGCATTGGCGGCGTGAGTGCGGATCTGGACATGCTATGCGGCTGCTTTCACTTCAACCGAACTTCGTTGCTATTTGCTTCATTACCTGACTACCTGTTGATACCCAGCGGCACGCTCCCAGCGGATGGACCATTACAGTCTCTGGTCGATTTATTACGCGGGGAAGCAGACGGCGATCAGATCGGAGCAAAATTTTTGCTCGATGCTCTTTCTCAGGCGTTATTCACCCTGATCCTTCGCGCCCATCTATCTAGCCATGGCCAAGACATCGGCACGCTCGCCTTGCTCAGCGATAAACGTCTGGGCCCCGTATGGCAGGCGATGTTGGCTGATCCTGCGCACGAGTGGACCATCCAAAATCTAGCAGATATCGCGTGCATGTCCCGAGCATCTTTCATGCGGGCGTTCGTTCGTGTGGCTGGTGTGTCGCCATGGGTATTGCTTACGCAAGTCCGTATGGAATTGGCGTTCAGCCTGCTGAGTCATTCACATCTGGGATTAAAAGATATTGCCTTGCAGGTTGGTTACCAATCGCAGGCGGCGTTCAGCAAAAAATTTAAGGAGGTTTATGGGGCGCCTCCAGGGAGAATGCGCCGCAGAATTTAGAGCTGTCACTTAGGTAGGGGTGACCAGAGATGGCCGTTTTCTGCCTGTTGTGATCGGCGGAGAGCGGCCAAAAGCGGACGATTGGGTATGCCTACAATCAAGGGGCGATTCATTCGGATTGAATCGCCCCTGGTTTCATAGAAACATTTGAGCGACTGCTTATGGCCCAGAGTGTGTAAAAACGAGTCGCCAAATTCGAAGTGCGCGCTTCTGCGTTAAATCTGAAATTCATCAGCACATCAGCAGATGTGGATTTGGGGTAGAAGCGCGGTTTCCAGTCTGGTTTTGAGTAACTTTCGCACCGAAAAACGTTTTTACACAGCCTGGGCCGAAAGCAGACTACCGGACCTATGAGATCAGTCGAAGTCCTCTTCTCGTAACAAGCACAAAATTTAATGCGTTATTTAGGCCGAAGCCGAACAACAACTGGTATAGAACAAAAAAGCCCACCTGTTGGAGAGCAGGCGGGCCATTTGAGTTAACGTCAATTAAGAGGTTATTTCTGGATGATGCTGTCCGGCAATGCATAGGCAATGATGTAGTCACCGACATCAGGCGAGTGGCTCATGCCACCTGCGGAGATGACTACGTACTGCTTCCCGGTATTGGGTGATTTGTAGATCAGCGGGGCTGCAACCGCGCCAACCGGCAGGCGGGCTTTCCAGACTTCTTTACCGGTGGCCGAATCCAGCGCTCGCAGGTAGTAGTCCTGGGTGCCGGCGAAGAACACCAGGCCAGATGCCGTTGAGGTCGGGCCACCCAGTGTTGGCATGCCCAGCGGGATTGGCATGTGCGTTTTGATCCCCAGAGGGCCAGTGTCCTGGACGGTGCCCAACGGAACCTGCCAGACCAGTTTCTGGGTGTTGAGGTCAATGGCGCTCATGCTGCCGAAGGGAGGTGTGTTGCACGGTACGCCCAGTGGCGACTGCAGAATGTCGATTTTCACCCCGCCATAGATACCGGCGACTTGTGGGCGAATGGTTCCCATGAAACCCGGGACTTCATCGGTCGACACGTTGAACTTCTTGGTGTCTTCCTTTTTGACTAGTGACATCCGCAGCGGCATGCGCATGTCATTGACGAACATCATGCCGGTGTTTTCGTCGATGGAGATACCACCCCAGTTCATACCGCCCAGCAAGCCAGGCCATTCGATGTACGGTTTTTCACTTGGCGGTGTAAACGGACCCAGGTAGACGGAGTCTTTGAACATGATCCGGCAATACAGTTGGTCGAAAGTTGTCACGCCCCACATCGACTTCTCGGTCAGCGGGTCGACACCAATGGTCGGCATCCCGACCGAGAACGGCTGGGTAGGCGACAGGTGCTCGCCTTCTGCTGCTGGAGAGGTAGGAACCGCACGCTCTTCAACTTCTGTAACCGGCTTGCCGGTACGGCGATCCAGCACAAAAATGTTGCCTGTCTTGCTGGTCTGGATCAAGACCGGAGTCTTCTCACCCTGGGCGTTTTTGATGTCATAGAGCACAGGCTGCGAAGGCAGGTCATAGTCCCAGACGTCGTGGTGAACGATCTGATAAACCCATTTGGCTTTACCGGTTGATGCATCGACTGCAACAACGGCCGTACCAAACTTCTCTTTAACCTGGTTGCGATCACCACCCCAGTAGTCGGGCGGGCCATTGCCCGTAGGCAGGTAGACCAGATTCAACTCTTTATCGTAGGTCGGAATTGTCCAGACGTTAGGCGTCTCCAGAGCGAACTGATGATCGTCTGCCACTGCGTTCTTGCCCTCGGGTGCACCTACATCCCAGGCCCACACCAACGCACCTGTCAGAACGTCGAATGCGCGTACGGCACCGGAAGGTTCGCCCGCCACAATGTCCCGTACCCAGCCGCCGACCACGGTGAGGTGGCCCATGACAACCGGCAGCGAGGTGGGGTGATAGCGCTTGCTGTTTTCAGTCGGGCCCATGCCTTTCTTGAGATCGACATAACCGTTGTCGCCAAAGCTCGGGCACAGGGTGCCGGTATGCGCATCAACCGCAAACAAACGGGCATCCACAGACGACACCAGTATACGCTGGCGGCACTGCTGCTCATTGCCATATGACGCCTTGACTTCAGCGCTTAGGCTGTCGTCTTTATCGATGTCGTAATAACCCACGCCGCGGCAAGTCACGTGCTCTTCGCTTTTGGCTTTGGGATCGAATTTCCAGAGCGGGGTCCCGGTATCACCGTCCAGGGCGGTAATCAGGTTTTCCGGTGTGCACGAGTACAGAACATTGCCGATCTGCAACGGTGTATTTTCATCTACACCCGCGCCGGCACCTGTGGTGCGACGACCTGTTCTGTAGGTCCAGGCAACCTGCAGGTCCTTGACGTTGTCCGAGGTGATTTGCGTGTAAGGAGCAAACCGTGTTCCCGAGGCATTACGCCCAAAGAACTCCCAGTTTTCAGGGACGTTGGAGGGCTCTTCTGCCTTGGGTGCGTCAGTGGCGGCGACCGGGTTCGAGATCCCGCCGTGCGGGTAGAACGCAGCAATAAATGTCGCGACCAGTGCCAGGAATACGGCAAACCCGAACCGGTTAGCGGCGCGCCGGGTGCTCAAGGACGTGTCCGGCAATGCGGCGCCGACCCACAGGCTGAGTGTCAGGATGATGGCAGGAATGACCAAGCGTGGAAGCAGTTCCCAATAGCTGAACTGACCCACTTCATAAAAGGCCCAGGCACAGGTCGCAAGGAATATGGCAACAGAGAGAGTAATACCCGAACGCTTGCGAAACAGAAATAGTGCCGCCAGTACGAGATAAGTCAAGCCTGCGATCAAGTAATAACTTGACCCGTCCAGCGCCACTAGTTTGACCCCGCCATAAATCAAAGCTAGTGCCACGGCAAATACAAATAGGGAAAAGAGTACCCTCGCGATAGTGCTCATTGAGCGTCTTGAAGTTTGAGATGGTTGGTCATTCGTCATTTAGTGAATGCTCTATGGGGGAATACAAAACTGCCCGCACGCTGTGCGAACAGCTGGGTCAAATGTTCAGTTCAACCCGAACAGGACTGGGCATGGCAGGTGTTGGAATCAGAACTACCGCCCTGCCGACAGCAAGCGAGCACCGGCAATCAGTGCAGCAGGTTGCTGCAGTCGCAATGAATATGCCTGCGAGTGACCTCAAAAGCAATAAGCGCTGAACACTAACGATCGCCGTTTCTGCAAGCGAAAGGCCGGATATCGCCACCGCGATTATTACTGTCTCCCCAATAATGTTTCTTAGTTCCCTGGATTTATCTGAAAAAAATATCGACATAAACTTAGCCTTACGGCTCACACGGGATGACATTCACCAGCCCTGCCACTTTCAGGGCCTGTTAGTCATGTGAAGCGAACATCCGAACGGTTTCGAGCACCCGCACCCCCGTCATATACCCGCTCATGGACACCCTCTTGCACAGCCAAGGAGGGATCAACTCGGCCCGGGTTCAGGTTATGACACCGCAGTTCTCAAGACGGTATCAGGCCAGAAAAGCTAAAGCGGGCCAGTTTCCTGCCGTGCCAGCGTGTCGTTGAGCGATACACCAAAATTTTTTGCAACGGAGCACACCCCAATGTTTTTTTCTTTCCGCGCGCTGCTGACCACCAGCCTGTGCAGCGGTTTGTCGCTGTGTATCTTGAGCCCGACCTCAGCACTGGCTGACACTTCCGACCTGATGAGTCGTTCGACACTAACCGGCGATTGGGGGGGGGAGCGCCAAAAACTGGTGGACAAGGGCATCACACTGACCGGTGACTACAGCTCTGAAACGATTTCCAACTTGCATGGCGGGATCAAGCGAGGTACGCGCTATGCGCAACAAATACGCGTGGGCGCCAAGTTTGATCTGAGTAAACTGCTGGACACCCCGGACGCCGGATTTGTGCAAATTCTGGTTAACGACCGTCGCGGCCACAGCGCCACGGAAGACTTGCTCGGCAACCGCCTTTCTGCGCAAGAAAACTACGGTGGCGAATACACGCGACTGACCGAGTTCAGTTACCAGCGCAATCTGTTTTCTCGGGACGTGTCTGCCAAAATCGGTTACATGGTGATGGGCACCGATTTTGGTGGCATGCCGATCCTGACCAACTTTGTGAGCGCCGGCTTTTGTGCACACCCATTGACCATGTCCAGCGGCAGCGGGTGGGGCAACTACCCGACGGCCCACTGGGGTGGAGAGTTGCGTTACGACGTCAACGACTCACTGACGCTGCAAACCGCGGTATTCCAGGTCAACCCAGAGCACAACAGCCTTCCCTCTGAAGCGTTTTCCATGCCCAGCCACGACTCCACCGGGGCCATTCTGCCTCTGGAAGCCATCTTCAATAATAACGCCTTTCTCAATGGCCAATACAAAGTCGGTTGGTACTACGACAGCTCTAACTCGCAAAAAATTGGCAGCACAGAAAAAAGCAGCAATCGCACCGGGGCTTACGTGTTGATGGACCAGGCAATCTGGAGGGATGAGCAAGACCCTGAAAGGGTGCTACGCCTCTTCGGCCAGGCAGCCACCAGCAACGCAGCCACCTCACCAATGCGTCGCTGGTACTCGGTCGGCCTGGTTAAGCAAAAGCCTTTTGCCAGCCGCCCGCATGACAGCATTGCTTTGGGTTATGGCCGGGCCGTGCTCAACTCCCGTACGCGTGATGTACAAGAAGCGGCGGCGACCAGCTTCGGCGAATACGAGATGATTGCCAACCTCGACAATGGCGAGCAGATGATTGAGCTTAACTATGGCGCGCAGGTCACCCCTTGGCTGCTGCTGCGTCCTGACCTGCAGTACTACATTGAGCCTGGAGCGTTCTCCGGCAAAAAAAGAGGCAACGCTTTGGCCGTGGGCTTACAGATCAAAGCGACGTTTTAAACAAATGGAGTTTGAATCGCCCCGGCTTTCCTAGATAACTTTGAGCGGCTGCTTTTGGCCGGTTAGCGACGGCTTGACTTCGACCGTCGCTATGCATAATCAAACCTCAGTCTCTTCCGCCATCTCCAGGGCGTCATCAACCTCAATCCCCAGATATCGAACAGTGCTCTCCAGCTTCGTATGGCCGAGCAGCAACTGAACCGCCCGTAGGTTCTTCGTTCTGCGATAGATTAGTGATGCCTTCGTACGGCTCATACAATCTAAATCAGCAGCCCTACTCGTCCTGATTGCTTTGATTCTATAAATAGCAGTTTACTTTTACACATTAGCTTTAAATCAGACGAAAAAACCTCTAGGAAAAACAAATCCATTTCGCTATTTGTTCCCCTTGTATTCTAACAACCACTTCCTAATATCGTTAATTTGCGCCTCAAGCATAGCCTGCTTGGCTTCCAACAAATACAGACTGTATCGCCCAGCAATATCTATTTCGTAGATAGCTGGCACATTGCATTCCTCTACAGGCTTGAGCGAAATCTCAGTAGCAGTAACCGTTTCCACGACATATAACGAGCGTAACTTTTCCGAACCATCAGTGGCACCAAAAGCGACATACAAACCTTGCTGAAGTCCAACAACATTTATTTTTAATCCTTCTTTATCCTTTGGCAGGAATGCTGCAATCTTTACTCTTGCATTTGGTCTATGAACAAGAGCACTCCAACCTCTTTTATAATACTGTCTATCCATACTTGAAAAATGAGGATTTTCAATACAACCGGCATAATCGATAGGTAGTAAAAGCATTATAAACCTCACAGTTATTTGTAAAAATAACCCTATCAACTTTCCTTCTTGCCCTCCACCGAACTTGATGCAGTTTCGTGTGCTCGGCGGCACACCCACGAGTTCGCGTCAGATTGCCGCAGTTCGACCAGCATCTAGTACCAACCGGCACTGGCAGAGATAGGTCAATGGGCATGGGCAGCGGATGGGGCAAAGTAGTTGAATTGCCCCCAATCTACCTGCGTACCTTGGGTTAATCTGACGTCGGCGAGCTCCCGCAAGCATTCACCGACGCCGGTCACCTAGAAGTGTTACTACGGGTTTCCAGCTATCTTCCGGGCGTAATAACGATCACTGAGATCCTTCTTCGGATCAGCCTTGACCCAGCTCACTGGTTTACTACAGCCCATGCAGATCAGTACATTTTTGTCCGCGCTAAGGGTATACAGGGCAGCGCTAGAACCAGCTCCGACCTTCAAGCCAGTATCCGTCACCTCAAATTCTGGAGCCTCATACCCCAGTCGATCCATATTCTCAAATTTGAACGACCAGACTCTAATCTGTTTTGCACGCCAGATGCCCATTATGGTTAAAGGATCATACTTCGTAGTGCGCTGATAAACCCAATCACCTTCATATGGTGTCAGCTTCGGGGCCTCTGAATCCCGGCGTATCTTATCCAGGGTTTTCTTCTGCATTTTTTCCAACTCGACATTCAGAGTTTCCTCTTTTCTACGGGCTTGCTCCTCAAGCATCTGACCCACGTCATACGGCCCTTTGGGGTCATACTGCCAAACATGCTCATCCGCACTCATGCCTAGAACCTTGCAATTAAGGCAGTCAAGATTTCGCTCATCGACATTACGCTTCATAACCAGACGAGTCGTGCCACTCACAGCATCAAGAAGTAGCTTTTCATCTTTAACCGACACTTTCATTTTACCGAGCGGTTTGATGCCGTCCTTCCCAAAGTCCCCGAAGACTTCTGCTTCAGAGCCATGAATATTGAGAACCATGGTTCCGTTCATGCTTGAGTCTTTGAATCGGTATGCACCAGTGAAATCTTCACCGCCGCAGCCAGAGAGAAGAGTTCCAGCAACAGCGGCTGTGGCGAATTTAATTAGCGTACGCATGACGTCCTTCCGTTGGTTTTATATCGTCTTTTAGCAACAGTGATTTGCACCTATAAATTGACATCAAGCTGCCCCCACTCACTAAGCTGAGGCGACTCCATTGCGGTTGAGCTCCCCGATGAAAATTCCGGCGCGATATTCATCCATCCACAGTAATAAGGGCATCCAGTACAGGCGCAGGACGTTACCTTCTCTAGAGATGAGTACAGGCCGCGTCACGGAGGACGACCACTTCATACCAGGACACAGACAGCTAACGACCATCAGTTCATCAAGATCAGCCCGCATCATCGGTCACTCTCCCGCCGCTCTAGCCATATCGCCAGCAACCACAGGCCAGCTCCGATAAAGGCCAACACCAAGATCGCCCACAACGGCACCAGACGATAGGAGCCCAACCATAAGCCCGCGCCTACGCAGGCAACACCCACAAAAACTCGCCCCATACAGGTCACCTCCACTCGTAATGAGTCGCCACGCTACCCCGTGGTCCCTATGTGTCATCGAGAAGCAGGGAAAAATCGTCGGCTCCCGCACTGGGATCTGAAAGCGCCGCAGCGGGGTTGAAGGGAATAACCACGGCACCCTGATGGTGAAGCAGTGAAGGCCGCTTACTTCTCAGTGGTTTTTGCGGGTTTCCCAATGGCTGGGGGAATTTTCGCCAGGATGCTGCGGCGGATTCACGATGCACTCCCAGCGTCAGGGAAGTGTGAATGCAGTATTTCTCAGTGCATTTCTGCAGCCGCGCAGAAGCAGTACGATGCTACCGAGCGGTTTGCCGTTAGGTTTCTGAGGTTTCTGAGGTTTCTGGATATGGTGGGCCGTGCCGGCGAGCCCCAACTATCTGACGTCAACGCCGACACCAGGGCGGTCGCTGCCGCCCCTCCTGCCCTGAAACTATTCGCCCTTCAACTCTGAAGGCTCTGAACTTTTACTCTCCGCCTGAGTGCGCGTCGTGTGAGTTGTAGAACACTACACCAAACATATTCACATGCTCTCCTGCATCGATTGATGACTAGTCCGCGTGCACCCAAATCGCTGAGGAAGCCTATCTAGAACCCGATGCCTTTGGCGGGGAGAAAACCCTGCTTATGGTGTCCCATCATTGTTGATCTGACCAGCCGAGATAACGAGCGTCCGGTCTGCCTCTACTGAGCCCCTATGTGCTCATCACCATCATCGCGCGTCGTGTGGGTTCACCCACTCTCTTTTCTGAGCTGAAAGCCAGAAAAGAGAGTGGGGTGTAGCAACTGCACCGAGTTCGGTTGCACTGGGCTTGATGGTCTGCGAGAAATGATCACAGCAGGTGAAGAAAATTTTCGCGCACGACTGATGAGCCCTGCAAAGGGCGAAACTCGCGACAACGAGTCTCGTGCTACAGGTTGTTTGATTCTCTGGAACAACCGCCTTCGCTCTCACCGCGTCATCGCAGTGAGAGCCGGGGTCGATGTGGGTTGAGGCTGTCATCAGCCTGACCTGCAACTACAGACCAAAGGCGTCCGTACCAACGCCCTTGGCGTCGTAGTTTGGACGGGTGCCAATCTACGAAGGAGGTGGTTCTCAACGCTTGGCTTGGGATCTCGGTTCGAGCTTGATGCAGTAATGATGATCCATTGAGAGCGCCTGGCGCTTCCCGCCCAAGGTGTGGTCTGCCAGTGGGGGCAGACAGTGAACGTGGGTGCAATCCGTACTTGCTTCACTGGCACACATCACGTCACGACCAGGGCGGTTGGAGTCCTGGAGCGCACGTTACGTAAATAGCAGTAACCGCATCCAGGTGCGAAGTTAGGGTGCTGGCAATCCCCATCGCGCTTTTCATCGTTGCACGTTTTGAGCATTGCTCACGGCTCGATGATGACGCAACAGGGTTCGTCACACCGCAGACCGTATCAACGATGCAAAACCAGCCCAGCAGGCTGGCCGGAACCCAAAATGGGTTGTCCGCCCTCCGGGGTGCCTTTGTGTGCGGGAAACCGTGCTACTGGCAGCAAGTTCGCTTTCACGTATCCCCCTGCGCGCAACTACATATTCATTGGAAACACCAGGAGCAGTTATGGCCGGATGGAAATCCTCACTGGCATCCGTGCTCAAAGAGCACAACAGCATCAAGGCCTCGGATGGGACAGTTGCCAGTCATGAGACGCAGCACAAGCGCTCGACCGTGCTTTATCAGGTATTCACCGATCTGAGAGAAATGGGCTACAAGCTCGACAGTGTCAGTCAGCTCAAAGGCCGTCATGTGGAGGCGCTGACCCGACACTGGCTGAGCAGGGAACTTTCCTCCTCAACCCTGCAAAACCGCCTCTCCACCCTAAGAACATTCACCTCCTGGATTGGTAAAGAAGGCATGGTGGAGAGCACCGAGCGTTATTTTCCGAACCATGAGGCAGCCAGAACTTCGATCAATACTCAGGACAAGAGTTGGGAGGCAAACGGAGTGAGTGCGACGCAAAAACTGGATGACCTACGCGCCCTGGATGAACGTGTAGCACTTCAGGTGGAGCTTCAGCTCCGGTTTGGTCTCAGGGTAAAGGAATCAATCATGCTGCGCCCTCACCTGGCGGACAAGGGCAGCTACTTGGCTGTCAGCATCGGCACGAAAGGCGGTCGGGACCGCACAGTACCCATCGATACTCCTGAGCGCAGAGAGCTGATTGATAGAGCTAAGGCTTATGCAGATCGCCGTACCGCGAGCACTTCCGATCCAAGCAAGTCGTTGAAACAAGCGCTGGGCCACTACAGCCGTATTGTCGCCAAAGCTGGGCTGACCAAGGCTCAGCTTGGCGTTACCTCACATGGCCTGCGTCACGCCTTCGCCAATGAGCGTTATACCCACTACTCAGGTAGCAGCTCACCGATTGAAGGAGGAAACCTCAGATCCCATAACTGGGAGTTGGATCGTTTTGCACGCATGGCGGTTGTCGAAGAATTGGGACACTCTCGTGAGGACGTGTCCACGTATTATCTCGGACGTTAGAAATAGCGCTTCAGGGACTGAAGATTAAGAATGATTAAAAACTGATTAGTGCCTTCTGCAAAAATCTGTACAACGCCTATTCCTACTGGGCTCCGGACCGATCTCAGCACCGTGATACAGGAGTGCTGGAACGGTAACCATAGGGGGGCAAGAACTGTATTGTCGGAGTGCTGGAACGGTAGTCGCGGGTGCTAGAACGGTATCGAACGGGCGCTGGAACGGCATCAGCACTTATTGGCCAGGTGTCGACGCTGCGAAGAGCTCGGAGTAGTTTTGACTCGCACCAAGGCACCCTCAATTGCATAGCTGAAGGGCTGACCTGCGGCGTTGCTTGCTCGTGCCAAGGAATCGAGAGCTTTGACCAGATCCGTCTTGAAGTCATCTAGAGATTTGGCTCTACTCCCACATAGTCGGTGCAGAGTTTCGATTTTTAATCGAAATGGATTAGCATGGGATGCATAGAAACCATGCAACCACTTCGCAATTGGTTTTCCACGCAGTTCCTGACGAATAGACCAATCCACATCAGTGAAGTGGTCAGCCTCAAATAATTTAAGGAGCTTTGGATTCAAGCGAATCACATAACTTTTAACACGAGCTCCGTGGTCGCGATATATCTCATTAATCAGGCTTCCCTCATACGAGTAGTCACCGACTCTTAGCTGTAGCGCGGTCGCGGTCAGTCGGCTAAGTTGCCCACCAAGGATTTCACGGTTTTTCCCCGAATCAGTTTTACCGAGCGCTTTCAGTAGCTGATAGGCTGTTATCCTACACTCTGCGCCGAGTTCCTGAAGCCGCGCCATGTGCAGAATGGCCTCCCATGCATCCAAATCAAGCTGATCGAGCAGAACCCCTGTGTATAGGATACTGATTCCACCTAGCGCATGGATTTCACTTTGCTCCACGTATGGGCGCGGCCCTTTGCCCACAGCACTAAATAGCGCTGAACGAAGAACAAAGTTCGGCACACGCCGAACTGAGTCTGACCAGTTCGGCAATAGGCTACGAACATGTTCACCCTCAACGTCTTGGGGTTTTATACGAGAGCGCCTGTGATTCTCATCTAGCAGGGCATAAATACGGCGAGGGATTGGCATATTGGTAGCCATCATTAACGAATGGATGCACTGATTTTTTCAGCAACCCAGGCATTAACTTGCTCAGAAGGCCATGCTACAGAATTCGCCCCGAGCGAAATCCCAGCGGGAAACTCGCCCGCCCGAATCAGCCGATAAATTTGAGATTTGCTCAGCCCCACTTGGGCACAGACACCAGGAAGGCGAAGCAGTAAAGGTGAGGCGAATTGAGTAGCCATCTGGACGGGTCTCCTAAGAACCGGATTGGATGGCTAGGGATTTAATGGCACCTCAAGTGGGGAGTCATGAGGATCCCCAAATTCTCATAGGGATCCCCAAAATTTTCGCTTTAAAAATTCATGCACTTCTATTGGGTTTGGACTGTGCACGCATGTATTTTCTCAATGTTTGATGATCTGTGGGTATATCAACTTCTGCATCCTCAGCGAAAGATATCAAAGCAGAGTACATATCGAAGTTTTTGCGTGGAGGATTGTTGAGCCTAGAGGCATGAATCTTAATTTTCTCTGCGCGCTTCCTGCCGAAGGAATCAGTTGGCGGTTCACGATGAGCCTTATCAACTTCCTTAATGAGATCAACCAAGCCATTCATGATTTTACTAATGGTTCCCAGCTCTTGCCCCTTAAATTCACTCCACCTTTTATCCTTCTCTGCACCTTCACCCGCATTAGTACTTAATATGAAATCCGGGGGCTCAATCCCTGCATCAAGAACCCACTTACCGAGTGCCGCCCTCGATAAGTATACGATGCCTGCTGGAATATCTTTAGCGCCACTATCGCTCACACAGTAGCAACGAACCAGACCATCATCAACCTCTGGCAGCGGACTGAATAAATTATTGAAGTAGTCAATCAATCCATTAAAAAACAGCTTATAACTCTTTGTTGATAATTGCGAGCCACCGACTCTTCCAACCCAAAATATGTGATGAGGAACTACCATTTCCTCCCGCTTTACATGGTATTCGGAGTATAAATCTAAAATCAGCTCATGAAGAGCATATGAAGCCTCTTGAGGACTAGCTTTATAGTGGCGAGCGTACTCCGGCACCAAATCAGATAGGCGTATCACATCATCGCTCACACGATCTCCTCCATGCTTGTAATGGAGGACTCGGAATTACTGTGCGGCAATATATCCAGATGGTCGGCGTACCACTGAAGCATTTCGCGGCGCCCCTCTAGGTACTGTGCGTGGTTGTAAGTGCCGCGAATGCTATTTTTGTCTACATGCGCAAGCTGGGTTTCGACCCACTCACTTCGATATCCCTGCTCATGTAGTGTGGTGGACATCGTGTGACGGAATCCATGGCCAGTAGCACGCCCATCATATCCAGAACGCTTCAGCAGTTGGTTGATCGCAGCTTCACTCATAGGCTTGGCCGGATCGTTACGGCCAGGGAATGCGAGCGTGTAACCACCAGTAATGCTTTCCAACTCACGCAGTGCAGCTACTGCCTGTTTACAGAGCGGTATCAGATGGGCGCGGCGCATCTTCATACGCACAGCTGGAATCAGCCACAGCGCCTTGTCGAGATCAAACTCCGACCAAGGTGCGCCTCTGAGCTCAGCCGTGCGCACTCCAGTGAGAATTAGCAGGCGGGTTGCGATCTTAACTACGTCATGACCAGAGCAACCTTGAAAACTGCGTATGAGCGCCGGGATTTCTGAAATAGGCAAGAAGGGATAGTGTCGAGATATAGGGGTTTGAAGAGCCCCTCCGATGTCTGCGATTGGGTTGTAGTCCGCGCGACCAGTGGCAATCGCGAAGCGGTAGACCTCCTGGCAGCGCTGCCGGACCTTGCGCAGCTTCTCCAAAGCACCTCGCGACTCTATGCGGCGAAAAACCTGTAGCCACTGCATGGGCTTGATTTCGGCTAAGGGGAAACTTCCCACATGGGGGAAAATATCTAACTCAAAAGCTTCTATAACGTCATCAGCATAACCTGCTGACCAGCGTGGCGACTTATGTTGATGCCACTCCAGCGCAAGGCTCTTGAACGTATTGGCGCGAGAGATTGCGGCTTGGGCTCGCGTAGCCTTACGCTCGACCCCAGGATGCCGCCCTTGTGCCACAAGCTGGCGAGCGTCAGAAGCAAGCTGCCGCGCCTGTGCGAGGGTTACCTTATCGATAGTGCCAAGAGAAATGTGCGACTGCTTGCCATCGAGACGGAATCGCAAACGCCAAGACTTACCGCCCACCGTGCGAATCCATAGGAAGAGACCACCGCCGTCGGCAAGGCCATAGTCCCTCTCGCGCGTCGCAGCATTCTTTACCTGCAAAGCCGTCAAAGACATCCTGAGTACCCATAGATTATTGAACCACTTAAGGTACTCGCAAGGGCACTAATAAGACAAGCGCTCGGACTGGACTGGATGGCACCAGCCTGAACAGAAAACCCGCATTAAGCGGGCTTCTTGGAGCTACATGATACTGCCTGGCACTGCCTGAACCTATTAAATGGTGCCGGAGACAGGAATCGAACCTGCGACCTTCGCGTTACGAGTGCGCTGCTCTACCGACTGAGCTACACCGGCGGTATCAGTAAAACTAGCAGCGCTGGCAAAAACCGGCAATTGCCGCATGTGTGCCGCTGCAGGAGCGGGCCTGCTGACCAAGGTTGTTAGTAAATCGCGATATTCTTGAGCCCTTGGCGCCCAGGCTTCACACACTCGGCATTACGACCATCACGGGTTATTTGCACGCACCGCTGGCCAGGCAGGTGCCATTTTGCGTCCAGTTCAGGGTGCCCCCCGAATTGCTCGGGGTCGGCACCAATACGCTGACCCAGCCGCCTGCTGCCTGGGTCCCCGCCATGGTAATCACACCATCGACTACCGTCATGCCCGCTGCCAGGTTTTCCGTCGCTTCGGCCGGCCCCGGGATGCCGTTGGTGCCCGCATCACAGGCCATCAGATCATTGGTCTGGCTGTAGCACAGGGCGACGGCAGTCTTGTAGGTATTGCTGATGGTGTTCACCTCGGCAAAACGGGTCTTCATCACGTGCTCGTGGTAAGCCGGAAATGCGAACGAAGCAATCAGACCGATAATTGCAACCACAATCATCAGTTCGATCAGGGTGAAGCCTTGTTGTTGTTTCACATGAAGTCTCCAGAAAAGGGGCACCCACAGGTGCCAGGCAGTGCTGTGCAGGCAAAAAAGTGCGCACAGGCTATCAAGGTTAGTGGGCCGTTGCTCCACAACTGCATCGCTGACACTTCTGGTCACTCTCAACTTGCCGGGTCAAGGCTCGGTGCATCTAGTCTTTGGGCTTACAGCACAGCCGGGCGCGCCGCGCTCCAAGGATCGATGCATGGCAACACAGGCCGTTAAAAACAGCCTTTACCGGTGGGAAGGCACCGATCGAAATGGCATTAAAACCAGCGGGCAAATCACGGCGGAACACCACACAATGATTCGGGTCCAGCTACGCCGCCAAGGTATTACCGTTAGTAAAATCCGCCGCCATTACAGTCACACACTGAATGCGGGCAAATCGGTCACGGCACTGGATATCACCCTGTTCACCCGCCAACTGGCTACCCTGATCAGCGCGGGCATAACTATGCAGCAAGCTCTGAAGGTTATCGCCAACGGTTTCGAGAGCCGTGCCATGCGCCAGCAGGTCACCGAACTCCAGCAAGACATCGGCGCAGGCACCAGCCTGTCGGCGGCGCTGCGCAAAAAACCGGCACATTTCGATCCTCTGTTTTGCAGCCTCGTCGAAGCTGGCGAACTGGCCGGGGCTCTGGACGTGTTGCTGCAACGGGTGGCGACCTACAGGGAAAAGACCGCCACTCTGAAAAAGAAAATCAAAAAAGCCATGACCTACCCCAGCGCCGTGCTCGTGGTCGCGCTGGCGGTGTGCGGCATTTTGTTGATCGAAGTGGTTCCGCAGTTCCAGGGCGTTTTCCGCTCATTCGACGCGCAACTGCCAGTGCTTACATTGTGGGTGATCGGCCTGTCTGACAGCCTTCAGGCGCATGGCCTGTGGCTCCTGTTTTTTTGCGGCATCACCCTTGCAGGCCTTCACCATCGCTACAAGCACTGCGCAACCTGGCGCCAGCGTGTTGATCGCTGGCTTCTGAAACTGCCCGTCATGGGCAATCTGCTGCACATGTCAGCCATGGCCCGTTTTGCCCGCACGCTGTCGACGACCCTGGCTGCCGGCGTGCCATTGCTCGAAGCGCTGAACTCCGTAGCCAGCGCCACTGGCAATAGCCTGTACAAAGACGCGGTGCTACGACTGAAGAAGCAGGTTGCAACGGGTAGCCAGATCCATGTGGCCATGGCCGCTGCCGGAGTATTCCCGGGCATGGCAATCCAGATGACAGCTATTGGCGAAGAATCCGGCACATTGGACAGCATGCTTGACCAGGTTGCCGCCTATTATGAAAGCGAGGTCGACACTCTGGTCGACAACCTGACAACCTTGCTGGAGCCGATAATCATGGTGGTACTTGGAGTCATGGTTGGCGGGCTGGTCATCGCCATGTACTTGCCGATATTCAACCTTGGCCGGGTAATATGAGCATGATTGATTTGCTGAGCCGTCACCCCGACGCTTTTATTGCCTGCGCGCTGATACTCGGCTTGCTGGTTGGCAGTTTTATCAATGTGCTGGCGTGGCGATTGCCAAAAATGCTTGAACAGGAATGGCAAGCCCAGGCCCGCGAGGTGCTGGATTTGCCCGAGCCAGCCAAAGGCCCTGTGTATAACTTGCTGCGCCCGCGCTCTCACTGCCCCAATTGCCGGCATTCGCTGCGCGTCCGGGAGAACATCCCGCTACTAAGCTACCTGTTTTTGCGTGGCAAATGCTCGCAGTGCAAAAGTGCCATTAGCCTGCGCTATCCCCTTACGGAACTGACCTGCGCGGTATTGTCGGCTTTTGTCGCCTGGCATTTCGGTTTTGGCACCCAGGCGGGCTGGATGCTTCTGCTGACCTGGGGGTTATTCGGCATTTGCCTGATCGATATCGAGCATCAAATCGTGCCTGACGTGCTGGTTTTCCCTCTGCTGTGGCTGGGATTGTTGCTCAACAGCTTCTCCCTGTTCACCACTTTGGGGCAGGCCGTATGGGGGGCCGCGCTTGGCTATGCAAGCCTGTGGTCGGTGTTCTGGATATTCAAACTGGTCACCGGCAAGGACGGCATGGGCTACGGCGATTTCAAGTTGCTGGCCCTACTCGGGGCATGGGGCGGGGTTGCGGTTCTGCCGCTAACCCTCCTGCTCTCTTCACTGCTGGGGGCGACGGTGGGGCTGGGGCTTTTGGCCATGCGGCGGGCCAAAACCAGTACCCCGATCCCCTTTGCGCCGTATCTGGCAATTGCCGGCTGGATTGCATTGCTCTGGGGTGGTCAAATAACCGGCTTCTATTGGCAGGTTTCGGTTTGACATGATGACTCCACCCTCCAAACCCTGGATTCTCGGGCTTACCGGCGGTATCGGCAGTGGTAAAAGTGCCGCTGCCGAGCACTTTGCCGCGTTGGGCATACATGTGGTGGACGCCGATCATGCGGCGCGCTGGGTCGTTGAGCCGGGACGCCCGGCGCTGGCCAGTATTGCCGAACACTTTGGAGCACAGGTGCTGCAAGCCGACGGGCAACTCAATCGTGGCGCATTGCGCCATCTGATCTTCACCGACCCCGAGCAACGCCGCTGGCTTGAAGCACTGCTGCACCCACTGATTCGTGAAGAGATCGCAAACAATCTGGCACAGGCAAAATCGCCTTACGCCATTCTGGTTTCGCCGCTGCTGATCGAGTCCGGCCAATACACCACAACTCAACGTGTACTGGTGATCGATGCACCGCAAGCCCTGCAGATGCAGCGCACCCTTGTGCGTGACAACACCACCGAACAGCAAGTCCAGGCCATTCTCAAGGCACAGGCCAGCCGCGAAGATCGCCTTCGTCACGCTGACGATGTGCTGGTCAATGACAAGGATCTGAAGGCGCTGCAGACTGAGGTCGAGCGCCTGCATCACTTTTATTTAACTTTGCGTGGAGGCCAACCATGACCAAACCTATGACCATCGACTGCCCGACCTGTGGCACAGCCGTGCAATGGGATACCACCAACGCTTTTCGCCCGTTCTGCTCGGACCGCTGCAAGCTGATCGACCTGGGTGCCTGGGCCAGCGAGGAACACAAGATCCCGGTCAGCCCGGATGCTGAAGATGATCTGTTTTCCGAGGATCTGAGCGAGCGCTTACATTAAAAGCCAAATCCTGTAGTCGCTGACGAGGTACGAAGGCTGCGATCGAGCCCGAAGGGGTCGTGCTTTTAAAGAGCACAGGCCCTGCGGTCCATCTCGCAGCCTGCGTCGGCGATTACGGCTTTTCTCCATCATCCTTCCATGGCGCCGCCAGGTAGCGGGTGCGGTTAAAGGTCTCAAGCCACTCCGGGCAGAACACCACCAGTGCGGTTACCAGCATCCCGTTGATAAACGCTTCGGGAAAGATGATCAGCCACAGATAGCCGACAAAGTCCTCCAGCCAATACGGCATGACGAACAACCCGTCCAGCCACAACACACCCAGCACCGCCCCTATGCACAGCAACGCCGCCAACGCTGCGGCAAAAAAACCCGAGCAAAAGATATACACAAAGGGGTTACGCGGTTGCGCACGCTCAACCATACGCGCACACCCTTCGGTCACTGCTATCGGCAACAGAATCAGCAGCACGCCGTTGACACCCATCGCGGCCAACTCCTGACGCCCCAGCAACACCAGTCCGACTTGCGCCAGAAGCGCACCGACGACTGCCAGCGGCCAGTCGAGCAGTAACGTGACCACCGTCAGGCCAATAAAGTGGTAAGACACCCCGCCTTCAAAGTCACGCCGTACCAGCCAGAGCAAAAACAGCCCGAACACCGTGCCAAACAACAGGTGCTGGCGCCGCGTATCGGTAAACAGCTCAACCCAGGGAGCACGCCAGATGGCCCACAGCACAACGGGAACATAGATCAGCCAGCCGATGACCAGCGTTTGTGTGGATAACACCTGTGTACTTATCATCGGCCTTGCCCTGCCTTGTCAAAACACACCGTTCAACCCTCCCTGTCGGATGCGACTGAGTCTACACCCGGACTTTCAGTAACACCTGTTTCAAGGCTAAGCTGCGTGCATGGACGACTCAGATTATTTACGCCTGCTCACCATTCAGGCCGAGCAAGCCAATGCCTTTTTATCCAATGCCCGCAAATGGGAGCGTGAGCGTTGGGTCTGCCAGCGCCTGTTGCAAGGCCTGAATATCCCCTACCACAGTGAAGACTTCCGGCAGGCGGGCCAGGAGCCTCCCGATGTGCTGTTCGGCGATGCACGCTTTGAGGTGTTCTTTGTCCTCGATGAGGGCCGGCGCCTGAACGATGAATGCCGCGCGGAACTGCAGCGCAGGCGCAGCGCCTACTCCCTGAGCCAATTGGTCCGTCGCGAAGCACGGCCCAAACGGATTCCGGCGAGCAAGCTGTTGCAGCGGCTGGGCCCCACCCTGCATAAAAAAGCCACTAACTACAAAGAGCGCGATATCGACCTGGGGCAGCTGGATATCATTGCGTTTTCAAGCCTCAAGCGCGAAGTGCTGGACCTTAACAGCCACTTTCCGCCGCCGACTGAATATTTGCGCCAGGGCTGGCGCTCGCTGTCGCTGGTAGGGCCGACCTTTGCCCGGGTGCTGTTTGCCCAACCGGACGCACCGGATTTTTTGCGCAACAACCTGGGACGCAGCATTATTTTTGATGTGGGTATCAGCCTGTGAGCCCGTTGCAGGAGCTTATTGCCAATGTGCCGCAAACCGGGCGCGTGTGCTGGATCGGCGTACGCCCCGAGTCCCGGGCAGACATGCTCGAACTCGACGCGGTTGAAGCCCGCCGCGAAGCCGGGCTGACCGGAGATCATGCCCGGCCCGGCGCCCGCAATGCCCGCCAGGTGACGCTGATACAATGGGAACACCTGGCCGTTATCAGCTCACTGCTGGGGCGCACGGCGGATCAACCGATCCTGGCGCAGGACTTGCGCCGCAACCTGGTGATCCGCGGAATCAACCTGTTCAGCCTCAAAGGCCGGCGCTTCAAGGTTGGCCAGGCCATTTTCGAAACCACTGGCTGGTGTCAGCCTTGTGCCCGACTGGAGCAGCGTCTGGGCCAGGGGACTTTTCAGGCGGTACGTGGCCACGGCGGGATCACGGCCCGGGTAATCGAAAGCGGGATCATTCGTCTAGACGACGAACTGCGGGTCGAGCCGTTAGGCCCGCACGGCTATGCTTCATTTCATCCCGGTTGATCAATGCTGTAGCTTTTACATACCCAGCAACGTCTATTTGACGAGGCCAAAAATATGCCCAGTCGCCTGAACCCCGATGATCTGAAGCGTGTCGAAGAGTACCTTCAATTGCCACAAAATCAGGTTGAGCGCCGCCCTTTCAGGCCCTGGCTGCTCCTTGCCATAGTGGTGATCGCGGTGATCGGCATGGGCCTTTTGAGCCGTTTCCTGAGTTACCTGGCGCTATGAGCTGCATTGCGCTCGCCCGGGGCCACTCAGGCACAGAATTTTTTTCAAGCCTTGTGAGTGATATCCATGACCCATCGTATTGTTATCGTCGGCGGCGGCGCCGGCGGCCTGGAGTTGGCGACCCGCCTGGGCAAGACTCTGGGTAAGCGCGGCAAGGCCAGCGTCACGCTGGTCGATGCCAACCTGACCCATATCTGGAAACCGCTGCTGCATGAAGTTGCTGCCGGCTCATTGAACTCATCGGAAGACGAGCTCAACTACGTCGCCCAGGCCAAATGGAATCACTTTCAGTTCCAGCTGGGCCGCATGAGCGGGCTGGATCGTGAACTGAAAAAGATCTCATTGTCGGCAACTCTCGACGAAAACGGCCAGGAACTGGTACCTGCCCGCGAGTTGGGTTACGACACCCTGGTGATTGCGGTGGGCAGTACCACCAATGACTTCGGTACCAAAGGCGCGGCCGAACACTGCCTGTTCCTCGATACCCGCAAGCAGGCCGAGAAATTTCATCAGCAACTGCTCAATCATTACCTGCGTGCCCACGCAGGGCAAAGCGATACGCTCGAACAGATCAGCGTGGCCATTGTCGGCGCAGGTGCAACCGGAGTCGAGCTGGCTGCCGAACTGCACAATGCCGCCCACGAACTGGCAGCCTATGGCCTGGACCGGATCAAGCCGGAAAACATGCATATCACCCTGATCGAAGCGGGCCCACGGGTATTGCCTGCCCTGCCGGACCGTATCGGCGGGCCTGTGCATAAAACCCTGGAAAAACTCGGGGTCACCGTGCTGACCAACTCCGCAGTTAGCGAAGTAACTGCTGACAGCTTGATAACCAAAGATGGTCAGGTGATTCCTGCAAGTTTGAAGGTTTGGGCTGCGGGCATTCGTGCACCTGGCTTCTTGAAGGAAATTGCCGGGCTGGAAACCAACCGCATCAACCAGTTGGTGGTACGCCCTACCCTGCAAACCACCCGTGACGAGAATATTTTTGCCTTTGGCGATTGCGCCGCCTGCCCGCAACCCGGCACCGACAAGCTGGTGCCGCCTCGCGCCCAGGCTGCTCACCAGCAGGCGTCGTTGCTGGCCAAGTCGCTGAAATTGCGCATTGAAGGTAAAACTCAGCTGCCGGACTACACCTACCGCGATTATGGCTCGCTGATTTCCCTGTCGAGCTTTTCGGCTGTGGGTAACTTGATGGGCAGCCTGATGGGTACCGTTATGCTGGAAGGCTGGTTGGCGCGGATGTTCTACATCTCGCTATATCGCATGCACCAGATGGCGCTGTACGGCACCTTCCGCACCTTGATGCTGATGCTGGGCAGCAGGATCGGACGCGGCACCGAGCCGCGCCTGAAACTGCACTAAGTGCGACTACTCTGTAGTCGCTGCCGAAGGCTGCGACAGTAAAAACTGCAACTGTGGGAGCGAGCCTGCTCGCGAAGGTCGTTCGCGAGCAGGCTCGCTCCCACAATAGGGCTTGATCTACAACAGAGTATCTACAGCGCCGCGTAATCAGCGCCCCGCGTGATTACCCGCCTCGGCTTCACGGCCTTTAAAGCCGTGGGGCTGATGCTCGTCAAAGAATTTCACCGCGCGCACAAAGTCCTCCAGCAACAACTTGGCCATGTCGATCGACATACCCTGCTTCACCAGAATCCGCTGCACCACTACGTTCTCGACATTTGCCGGCAAGCTATACGCAGGTACCAGCCAGCCACGGGTGCGCAACCGGTCTGCCAGGTCATACAGCGAATATGAAGTTTTCGCCCCTGGCTTCAGACGCCAGGTCAACGCCGGAATCCCCAACTGCGGGTCACCGTTGTAGAGCATCTCGAACGGTCCGACCTTGACCAGTTCAGCCGCAAGAAACTGTGCCGTCTGGTAGCAGGCTGAATGAATACGCTCATAGCCTTCACGCCCCAGACGCAAGAAGTTGTAGTACTGCGAGATGATCTGCCCGGCCGGACGTGAAAAGTTAAGGGCGAACGTAGGCATATCACCCCCCAGATAATTCACATGAAACACCAGCCCTTCAGGCAGTTCCTTTTCATCCCGCCAAACCACCCAGCCCGCGCCCAGCGGAGCCAGGCCGAACTTGTGCCCGGAGGTACTGATGGACTTGACCCGCGGCACGCGAAAATCCCAAAGAATATCCGGCGCACAAAACGGAGCCAGCATCGCGCCACTTGCACCGTCGACGTGCAGATCAATATTCAGACCCGTGCTTTTTTGCAAGTCATCCAGAGCATCGGATAACGGCTTTACGGTTTCATACAGCCCGGTGAACGTCTGGCCAAAGGTCGGCACTACGACGATGGTATTTTCATCGACCCGCTCCAGCATGTCCTCGGGGGTCATAAACCAATGCCCTTCCGACATCGGCACTTCACGAATTTCGACGTCCCAGTAACGGGCAAATTTGTGCCAGCACACCTGCACCGGACCGCACACCATATTCGGCGTAGTTGTCGGCTTGCCTGCCGCCTTGCGCACCGCACGCCAGCGCCACAATGCAGCCAGACCACCCAGCATGCAGGCTTCGCTGGAGCCTACGGTGGAAGTACCGATGGTGGTAGCCGCTTCCGGCGAATGCCATAAGTCCGCCAGCATATGAATACAGCGGTTTTCCAGCTCCGCAGACTGCGGGTACTCATCCTTGTCGATCATGTTCTTGTCGATCGACAGGTCCATCAACTTGTGGACCTCGTCCTCTTCCCACGTCTGGCAAAAGGTCGCCAGGTTCTGCCTGGAGTTTCCATCCAGATACAACTCATCGTGGACCAGTTGGAAAACCTCACCCGGCGCTTGCTCAGCCTCGGGGAACAGCTTGATTGCAGCGGCATGAGCCAGCGCAGAAGAACCAAATACGGGGTCGACGTCCTTGTTGCGCTTGATACGGTGCAGTGCCATGTGAACTCTCCTTGAGTATTGGTCAATCTATGAGCCCGCCGTTGCAACTCTGGCTCAGCTTCGGCCCAGCCAGCATAGCCAAGCATTTGAGGTCTGCCGTCCGATTTCCGACCACCGTGCATTTTCCGATCTATAGTCTCGATTCTCGATAGTACTCACGGAGCGAGCACGATGAAGCAAAGACCCACGACCGTAGACAGCACGGTAAAACAGGCGCTGGACCAGTCCCTGCAACGGTTTGCCAGCAATCAGCACGGCAAGAACGCCAGCTACATCCCTTACCTGGCCTCAGTGCCATCCCATCTGTTCGGCATCAGCATCATGTTCTGCGACGGTACCCATGCAGAAGTCGGCGACACCGATTACGCCTTCGCCATCGAGTCGATTTCCAAGGTATTCACCCTCGCCCATGTACTCGATGAAGTGGGACCGCAAGCCTTGCGCAGCAAGATCGGTTGCGACCCCACAGGTGAGCCGTTCAACTCGGTGATTGCCCTGGAACTGCATAAGGGCCGACCGCTCAACCCCTTTGTAAACGCAGGCGCCATGGCCACTGTCAGCCTCCTCGAAGCCGATACGGCGCAAGCGCGCTGGGACCAGATCCAGGCGACTTACAACCTTTTCGCCGGGCGTGAACTGACGGTCAACGACGAGGTTTATCAATCGGAAGCCAAGACCAACCAGCACAACCGCGGCATTGCCTGGCTGTTGCAGAGTTACGGCTATATGTACGCCGACCCGATGGAAGTGTGCGCCGTCTACACCCGTCAATGTTCCGTGGCGATCACCTGCCATGACCTGGTGACCATGGGCGCTACCCTGGCCAATGGTGGCGTCAACCCGATCAGCGGAAAACGCGCGGTTCGGGCCAACAACGTGGCGCCAATCCTCTCCGAGATGACCCTGAATGGCCTGTATGACACCACCGGGGACTGGTACTACAAAGTCGGCCTGCCCGGAAAAAGCGGGGTCGGCGGCGGCATTCTGGCGGTGGTTCCGGGGGTGTGCGCCATCGCCGCCTTTGCCCCGCCACTGGACGGAGCCGGTAACAGCGTTCGCGGTCAACTGGCCGCCGAATACCTTAGCCGCACGCTCAATCTGAGCCTGTTGCACGAATTCGCGTAAGGGAGCGGGATACTTATGGCTACCACCAGCAAAGCTAAAACCTACATGTCCTGGCTGACCATCTGCTTTATGATGGTTGCCGCTGTTGCCAGTATTCGTTCGTTACCCAGCATGGCCGTCTATGGCCTGGGCTCGGTCTTTCTCTATGTCATCCCCGCACTGCTGTTTTTCATTCCGGTATCCCTGGTCGCCTCTGAACTGGGCACAGGCTGGAACGGCGGGATTTATGGCTGGGTAAGACAAGCCTACGGCGACCGCCCGGGCTTTTTCATCATGTGGTTCATGTGGGTACAAGTGGTGGTCTGGTACCCGATTGTGCTCGGGTTTGGCGCCAGCACCATGGCGTATCTTATCAACCCTGAACTGGCCAAAAGCGGTGTATTTACTGCCGCCGTCATCATCGTTTTATACTGGCTATCGACATTTGTGGCACTTAACGGGCTGACAGCACTGTCGAAGCTGACGTCATGGTTCATGCTGCTGGGCACCGCATTACCCGCCGCGCTGCTGGTTTTGCTCGGCGTCGCCTGGCTGGTGCTGGGGCATAAATCAGCCACCCCGTTGACTTGGGATGCCTTGATCCCGGCCATTTTCGATACCCACTCCACAGTCAAATCCGGCTCGCGCAACCTGCACCCGGACTTCTGGCAGGAATTTACCGGCGCCATTACCGGCCTGGTACTGATTGTGAGTAACTTCCTGGCGTTTGCCGGTATCGAAATGAACGCCATTCACGCCCGTGAATTGCGTAACCCGCAAAAGGAAATGCCCCGGGCGATTCTCTTGGCCTTCTTTATGATCCTGCTGGTGTTTATCCCGCCCACGGTGGCGATTTCGCTGGTGGTACCCGCTGACTCAACCAGCCTTACCGCCGGGGTTATCCAGGCTTACGCTGCGTTCTTCCAGGGCTTCGACATGCCATGGGCAACCCCGATCATGGCCATTTTGCTGATTATCGGTGCGTTGGGCGGGGTACTGGCCTGGACTGCCGGGCCGTCTACCGGCTTGCTGTTCGTCGGTAAGGCCGGAATGCTTCCACCTGTGATGCAGGAAGTGAACAAAAAAGGTGTGCAAAAAAACATTCTGTATTTACAGGCCGTTATCGTCACGCTGCTGTCGACGATTTACATCTTTCTCGACAATGTATCCGATGCCTTCTGGATGATCAGTGCGATGGCTGCGCTGATGTACCTGATCATCTACGTATTCATGTTTATGGCGGCCATGAAACTGCGTAAAACACAGCCCAATGTAAAACGCGGCTATGTGCTCAAGGGGCTGCATGGCTGGTGCTACCTGGGGTTGTTTTCAACCTGCGTGGCGCTGATTTTCGGCTTTATTCCGCCCAACAGTTTCAGCAGCATGCCGTTTTTCGAATATGCGGGGATTTTGTTGCTGGGATTGATCGTCGCAGGCGTGCCGCCGTTTATCTTCTATGCATTGCGCAAGCCGTCATGGCAGATGGTGCCCAAGGCAGAAGCAGATCAGTATTCGGCCGCGCTGCAGGATCTTCAGGACGCGGACAACAAGGCTGCAAACCCAAGCTGAAGCAAAAACCTCGTAGCAGCTGTCGAAGAACGAAGGCTGCGACTACAGGGTTACGTTTCCTACAGGCATAAAAAAAGCGTCCAATGGACGCTTTTTTTATGGCTACTGGAGCCGAACATGGTGGGTCGTGTGGGATTCGAACCTACGACCAATTGGTTAAAAGCCAACTGCTCTACCAACTGAGCTAACGACCCAAAAATTCTTTGAAACTGGCTCCACGACCTGGACTCGAACCAGGGACCCAATGATTAACAGTCATTTGCTCTACCAACTGAGCTATCGCGGAACTGCATATTTCAACTTTTACAACAATAAAAAAGCGTCCGTAAGGACGCTCTTTTATGGCCTCTGATGCAACTGGCATCAGCGCCTTATTTTCTATACCCATTACTGCCGGGCAGAAAATGGTCGGGGTAAGGGGATTCGAACTCCTGACATCCTGCTCCCAAAGCAGGCGCGCTACCGGACTGC
Source organism: Pseudomonas sp. TWR1-1-3 (assembly GCF_049896805.1). NCBI lineage: Bacteria > Pseudomonadati > Pseudomonadota > Gammaproteobacteria > Pseudomonadales > Pseudomonadaceae > Pseudomonas > Pseudomonas sp. TWR1-1-3. Next base: position 857,860 of record NZ_JAFCUZ010000002.1, read on the forward strand.
GCTATACCCCGGTAAAAAAAAGCACCTTCAAGAGGCGCCTTCTTCGATCAGTGCTTTTGGCCTCTGATCTTAAGATCTAACCCCAGCGAACTGGAGCCAAAAATGGTGGGTCGTGTGGGATTCGAACCTACGACCAATTGGTTAAAAGCCAACTGCTCTACCAACTGAGCTAACGACCCAAAAATGGTCGGGGTAAGGGGATTCGAACTCCTGACATCCTGCTCCCAAAGCAGGCGCGCTACCGGACTGCGCTATACCCCGGCTTGAAAATGGCTCCACGACCTGGACTCGAACCAGGGACCCAATGATTAACAGTCATTTGCTCTACCAACTGAGCTATCGCGGAACTACATATTTCAATTTGTAACGTTATTGCCTTACTGCTTAGCAACACTCTTCGAGTTCTTCGCATCGCTGCGTTGGCGTCTCTGAGGTCGGCTATTCTACAAGCTTTAAAAGCCTTGTCAACCCTTATTTTTCGTTAGAAGACAATTACTTAGCTCTTCCAGCGGGCTTCTCGGTTTGGGCCAAGTCGCTATTACGGGTTGCTTGCTGCGGGGCGCATATTACAAGCGTTTTCCTTACAGATCAACACCCTAGAAAAAAAAGGCCTCGCAAAGCGAGGCCTCTCTTAAAACACCGCTTTCAAACCTTATGCGAAGACGATTTCGTCGTCCTTCACGCTGGCTGTCACGGTGGTGCCAGGCAAGAACTGACCGGACAGGATCAGTTGTGCCAGCGGGTTCTCGATCCAGCGCTGGATCGCACGTTTCAGAGGGCGTGCGCCATAAACCGGGTCGTAACCAACCGCAATCAGCTTGTCCAGAGCATCCTGGTTCAGCTCAAGGCTCAAGTCACGCTCAGCCAGACGACTGCGCAGACGACCCAACTGGATTTCGGCGATGCCAGCAATCTGATCACGGGCCAGAGGCTCGAAGATCACCACTTCGTCGATCCGGTTCACGAACTCCGGACGGAAGTGGGTGCTGACCGCATCCATCACCGCTGCACGCTGTGCCTCGCGATCGCCCACCAGCTCCTGGATCTGTGCAGAGCCCAGGTTGGAGGTCATCACGATCACCGTGTTGCGGAAGTCCACGGTACGGCCGTGGCTGTCAGTCAGGCGACCGTCTTCCAGCACTTGCAGCAACACGTTGAACACGTCCGGGTGAGCCTTCTCGACTTCATCCAGCAGGATCACCGAGTAAGGCTTGCGCCGTACCGCTTCGGTCAGATAACCGCCTTCTTCGTAGCCCACATAGCCTGGTGGTGCACCGATCAGTCGAGCCACGGAATGTTTCTCCATGAACTCGGACATATCGATCCGCACCATCGCCTCTTCAGTATCAAAGAGGAACTCGGCCAGCGCCTTGCACAACTCGGTTTTACCCACACCGGTCGGGCCGAGGAACATGAACGAGCCGCTAGGACGGTTCGGGTCACTCAGGCCGGCACGGGAGCGCCGCACGGCGTTGGACACAGCCACTACGGCCTCGTCCTGGCCAATCACGCGCTCATGCAACAGGCTTTCCATTTTCATCAGCTTGTCGCGTTCGCCTTCGAGCATCTTGGAGACCGGGATACCCGTCCACTTCGATACCACTTCCGCGATTTCCTCTTCAGTCACTTTGCTGCGCAACAACTGGTTTTCAGTTTTGCCGCTGTGCTCGTCGACCATCTGCAGGCTGCGTTCCAGATCAGGGATGATCCCGTACTGCAACTCGGCCATGCGGTTGAGGTTGCCGCTGCGGCGGGCCACTTCAAGCTCCTGGCGCGCCTGCTCGATTTTCTGCTGGATCTGGGCAGAACCCTGCACTTCGGCTTTTTCCGAGGTCCAGATCTCTTCGAGGTCCGAATATTCGCGCTCGTGACGCTCGATTTCTTCCTGCAATTTCTCGAGGCGTTTTTTCGCGGCCTCGTCTTCTTCTTTCTTCAACGCCTGGGCTTCAACCTTCAGTTGAATCAAGCGACGTTCAAGACGGTCCAGTACCTCAGGCTTGGAGTCGATCTCCATGCGGATACGGCTGGCAGCCTCGTCCATCAGGTCAATCGCCTTGTCCGGCAACTGCCGGTCGGTGATGTAACGATGGCTGAGTTTGACCGCCGCAATGATCGCACCGTCGGTAATCGCTACCTTGTGGTGAACCTCATAACGCTCTTTGAGGCCACGCAGGATCGCAATGGTGTCTTCTTCGCTCGGCTCGTCCACCAGTACTTTCTGGAAGCGACGCTCAAGTGCTGCGTCCTTCTCGATGTATTGGCGGTACTCGTTGAGCGTGGTCGCACCCACGCAGTGCAACTCACCGCGAGCCAGTGCAGGCTTGAGCATATTGCCCGCATCCATGGCACCCTCGCCTTTACCGGCGCCAACCATGACATGCAATTCGTCGATAAACAGGATGACTTGCCCTTCCTGCTTCGACAGCTCGTTAAGCACTGCTTTCAGGCGCTCCTCGAACTCACCGCGGAACTTGGCACCGGCAATCAACGCACCGATGTCCAGGGACAGCAGACGTTTGCCCTTGAGGCCGTCAGGCACTTCGCCATTGATGATCCGTTGTGCCAGACCTTCGGCAATCGCGGTTTTACCCACGCCAGGCTCACCGATCAGTACCGGGTTGTTCTTGGTACGGCGCTGCAAGACCTGAATGGTGCGACGAATTTCATCGTCACGACCGATCACCGGGTCGAGCTTGCCCTCTTCGGCGCGCTTGGTCAGGTCAATGGTGTACTTGTCCAGCGCCTGGCGTGACTCTTCAACGTTCGGGTCATTGACCGCTTCGCCGCCACGCAGGTTGTTGATGGCATTTTCCAGGGCTTTCTTGCTCACGCCCTGACCCAGCAACAACTTGCCCAGCTTGCTGTTGTCGTCCATCGCCGCCAGCAATACAACTTCGCTGGTGATGTACTGGTCGCCTTTTTGCTGCGCCAGACGATCCGCCTGGTTCAACAGACGTGCCAAATCCTGCGACATGTTTACGTCGCCAGTCGGATTCTGAATTTTTGGCAGCTGATCGAGCTCTTTGGTCAGCTCTTTACGCAGGCTGTTTACATCGAAACCGACTTGCATCAGCAACGGCTTGATCGAACCGCCCTGCTGTTCCAGCAATGCCTGCATCAAGTGCGCAGGCTCGATGGCCGGATGATCGAGGCCAACGGCCAATGACTGAGCATCGGACAACGCCAATTGCAACTTGCTGGTTAATCTATCTATACGCATTCGTCACCTTCCTTATGAGCAGGCCGGAGGGATGGAAACTCCTGAATGAAGAAACCTGCCAGATACCATAGTAGATGCGGGCGATTACGAGAGTTTCAAGCGTTTGGAAAATGACGCAGATCAGCTGGACGGTCTTTCGATCCAAACCAGTGATGCGAAGCGGCCAGTATTGGGACTGCGCCGATAGGAGAAGAAACGCGGGTCGGTCACGGTGCAAAAACCCCCGCCGTACACAGCCGTGATACCGAAGCGGGCCAGACGCAAACGCGCCAGCTCATAGATATCGGCCATAAAACGCCCGGCATTGATGCTGGGCACAAAGGCGGCTTCGGCCTGGGGCATGTCTTTTACAAAGACCTCCCGCACCTCGGCCCCGACCTCAAATGCCTTGGGGCCAATGGCCGGCCCCAGCCACACAAGCAGCTCCTGTGGCGCAACATTGAGGCTTAGTGCGGCGGCTTCAAGCACCCCGGCCGCCAGCCCGCGCCAACCGGCATGGGCTGCCGCAACACGAGTGCCAGCACGATCGCAGAACAATGCAGGCAAGCAATCCGCCGTCATTGCCGTACAGGCAATACCAGGGGTGGCCGTCCAGCTGGCATCGGCCTCAACAATCAGTTCGGGATTGGCAGGTGCGACCACAACCCCGTGAACCTGGCTAAGCCAGGCGGGCTGTACGTCAAAAATATGGGTAAGGCGATGGCGGTTATGCGCAACGGCAACAGGGTCGTCGCCTACATGGTCGCCCAGGTTGAAGCTGTCGAACGGCGCCACACTGACGCCGCCCGCACGGGTGGTCACACAGGCCCGGATGCCTGCCGGCGCTGGCCAGTCAGGAATCAGGAAGGTGTTCACCCGATAAATGCCTCACGGTCTTGCTTGAGCAACGTCAACAGCCAGACAAAGTCGTCAGGCAGTGCTGATTCCCAGCTCATGCGCTTACCGGTCGTCGGATGATCCAGCTCGAGGAAACGGGCATGGAGCGCCTGACGCGGGAAGTTTTTCAGGGACTCGACCATCGTCACGCTGGCAGACGGCGGAATACGGAAGCGACCGCCGTAGGCAGGGTCTCCGACCAACGGGAAGTTGATATGAGACATATGCACACGAATCTGGTGCGTACGACCGGTTTCCAGCTTTACCCGCACATGGGTGTGGGAACGGAAACGCTCAAGCACACGGTAATGACTGACCGCCTGCTTGCCGCCTTCCATTACCGCCATGCGCTGGCGCTGCTGGCCGTGACGGCCGATAGGCGCGTCGATCTTGCCCCCGGCGGTCACGACACCGATAACGATGCACTCATAGATACGACTGACACTGCGGCTCTGCAACTGTGTAACCAGTTGTGTCTGCGCCTGAATGGTCTTGGCGACCACCATCAGACCGGTGGTGTCCTTGTCCAGGCGATGCACGATCCCCGCACGCGGCACATTGATAATGTCCGGTACGTGGTGCAGCAAGGCATTGAGCAAAGTACCACTGGCATGCCCTGCAGCCGGGTGCACCACAAGGCCCGCAGGCTTGTTGATGACCAGGATGTCATCGTCTTCGTAGACGATATCCAGGGGGATGTCTTCAGCGATCCACTCACCCTGGGCTTCCTGCTCTGCAGTCAGCTCCAGGATGGCACCGCCGTGTACGATGTCACGGGGGCGTATGACGGCTCCGTCCACAGTAAGGCGGCCGTCTTTGATCCAGGCGGAAAGGCGCGAGCGCGAGTGCTCAGCGAATAATTGTGCGGCGACTTGATCGAGGCGTTGGCCACCCAGTTCGGACGGCACCTCTTCGCGAAGTTGAATTTTCTCGGACATGCTCATCAGGACCGCGCCAAGCCTTTGGTTTCGGCTGCGCGCTTGTGGTTAAATACGGCGTCTTTTGCCCCGAGGCTTTTCACGGGGCACTCATCATAACAGGACGGACCCGCCCAAGACAGCGGCCGTCATAGGGACGCAAGCCGCCATGCAAGTGAGACACCTGCTGCTGATCGCCATCCTCGCACTGACCGCCGCTTGCTCGTCGACTAAAGAAGTCGTTGACGAAAACCTCAGCGAAGTGGAGCTGTACCAGCAGGCACAGGCCGACCTGGACAACCACAGCTATACCAGTGCTACCGCCAAACTCAAGGCCCTTGAGTCACGCTACCCGTTCGGTCGCTACGCCGACCAGGCCCAGCTTGAACTTATTTACGCCTACTACAAGAACTCCGAGCCCGAAGCGGCCAAGTCGGCTGCCGAACGGTTTATCCGCCTGCATCCACAGCATCCGAACGTTGACTACGCCTACTACCTCAAGGGCCTGACCTCCTTTGACCAGGACGTTGGCCTGCTGGCGCGCTTCCTGCCGCTGGACATGAGCAAGCGTGACCCGGGCGCTGCACGCGACTCCTACAACGAGTTCGCCCAGCTCACCAGCCGCTTCCCCAACAGCCGCTACGCACCCGACGCCAAGCAGCGCATGATCTACCTGCGCAACCTGTTGGCAGCGTATGAAATCCACGTAGCCGATTACTACCTGACTCGTCAGGCTTATGTAGCCGCTGCCAACCGTGGCCGCTATGTGGTCGAAAACTTCCAGGAAACTCCTTCGGTCGGCGACGGCCTGGCGGTAATGGTTGAGTCCTACCAGCGCATGCATCTCGACCAGCTGGCCAACACCAGCCTTGAAGTGCTCAAGACCAACTACCCGGACCACCCGAGCCTGGTAGACGGCCAGTTTGTGCCGCAGGTTTCCGAGTCGGACAACCGTTCATGGCTGAGCAAGGCCACATTGGGCCTGATCGAATCCAGCACACCGCTGCCACCGGGTGAAACCCGTGCAAACATGGATATCCAGAAGCAGTACCAGGATGCCAAGGATGCAATCCCGGCAGAACTGAAGCCAAAGGATGCGGATGGCGACATCATCGAAGAGCCGCAAGCTGAAGGTAAAAGCCGCTCCTGGTTCAGCTACATGACCCTGGGCCTGTTCGACTGATCGTTCAGCACATAAAAAAAGAGCTCTTCGGAGCTCTTTTTTTATGTTTGATTTACCGCTGTGCGCCTGCCAGGTCCTTGGCTAAACTGGTGCATCTTTTCTCGAATAGCGAATTACCATGCTTCGTTTACTGATCTGGGCAGCGCTGATTGCTGCAGGCGTTTGGCTGTGGCGCAAATACAAGACCGGTATGGCCGCGACCAAAAAACCGGTCGACCCGAGCGCTCAGCCAATGGTGCGCTGCGCCCACTGTGGCGTACACCTGCCCCGTGACCGCGCCCTGAGCCAGCAACAAGAGTGGTATTGCACCCAGCAGCATCTGGAGCAAGGGCCAAAACCAAGGGGTTAAGCCACCTGTGGTCGCTGCCGCAGGCTACGACAGGAAAACGGCAACTGTGGGAGCGAGCCTGCTCGCGAAGGTCGTTCGCGAGCAGGCTCGCTCCCACAATAGGGCTTGATCTACAACAGAGTATCGACAGAAATCCCTCTGTGTTTGTAGCCGCTTAAATCCGCCCCTCTGGCGCATAAGGCGTCGGGTCGATAATCGGCTCACGCCCCAGCAGCAAGTCCGCGAATAATTGGCAGGACGCCGGTGCCAATACCAGACCGTTGCGATAGTGCCCGCAGTTGAGCCACAGACCATCAAAACCTGACACCCGCCCAATATACGGAATGCCCTCGGGCGAACCTGGCCGTAGCCCGGCCCAGTGCCCCACCACTTGCGCATCGGCCAGGGCCGGGATCAATTCGACTGCCGAAGCCTTGAGGCTCTCAAGGGCCGTAAGGGTCGGGGTTTTATCAAAGCCTTCATGCTCCAGCGTGCTACCGATCAGGATATGACCATCGCGGCGGGGAATGGCATAACGCCCTTTTGCCAGCACCATGCACGACAAAAAGTCAGATGCGCATTTGTACAGGATCATCTGCCCCTTGACCGGCTCCACAGGCAACTCCAGCCCCAGCCCGCTCAACAACTCACCGCTCCAGGCCCCCGCCGACAACACCACCTCATCGCCGCGGATCTCACCCCGGGCCGTATTGACCCCGCAAACTCTTTCGCCTTCGCGAACAAAACCGAGCACCTCGCACTGCTCATGCACAGTGACATTCGGCATCGCCTGCAGTGCAGCCTTCAGCGATTTCACCAACCGCGGATTCCGCACATTGGCCACATTAGCCATATAAATTGCGTGTGCATAACCACCGCCCAGCACGGGCACGGCATCATGGACTGCCGACATATCGACCGCCCCCAGAGGTCGCCCTTCGCGCCCGGCCCACTCCAGCGCCTGAGCCTCATCGTCCAGGTCCAGCCAGTACAGCCCGGTGGTGTGTACTTCAGGATCAATACCCGTCGAAGCAAACAGACGCTCGGCCAATTGCGGATAAAAGTCCTGAGACCAGTGCGCCAGGGCCGTTACAGCACAGTTATAGCGCCACGGATAAAGCGGCGAAACAATACCGCCGCCGGCCCAGGAGGACTCCTGGCCCGCCCCGCCACGCTCCAGCACAATCACCTGCTCTACATCAGCCGCCAGATTAAACGCAGTCAGCAGGCCTATGACACCGCCCCCGACAATCACCACCCGTTGCTGCCTAGCCATCTGTTAATCCAGCCCGTCATTCAAAATCAATCGTTAGCGCCCCCAACACTGCTGCAGTGTCAGGCCAGGGGCGGCCTGGGTTATCGTTGCCATACCGGTGTGAGCCAGCGTAAAGCTCCCGCACGAATCCCCCGCCATTGCCGAACCTTGTTTGGGCGTCGCCTTCAGCCAGTAGCCGTGGTCGACGAGATCGGCACTGATGTCGTAGTGCTGATTGCCTGAACTAAGGTCTTTCATACCGCTATATACCGCGTTCTTTGTGTAAAAGCGCTCAAGACTTTGGGCTTGCTCCGTCAACAGGACAACAACTTGAGAGCGGTAAGCCCGCTTTACATAATCGCCGTACAACGGATAAACGAATGCGCCAAGGATACCGGTGATCACCACGACGATCATCAGTTCGATCAGGGTAAAACCTGCTGCATACCTGTACATTTCGTGCGTCCTATTGCAGCTGTCGCCACATGACCCGGTGAAAACCCCTGGCAACACGCTCTTGCGAAGCGTTATCCGGCCCTTGATAACGCGCATAAATACTCTCCAGTACGGTGCGCGACTGCCCGTGCCAGCCAATACCGGTAACTCGATACAAACGGGTAGTGGTGGTCACTGGCAAATGGGCTGGCGTAATGCTTGGCCCAAGGTTCTGAACACCATACAGCCCGTTCGCAACGCTTACCCAACGTACCCCGGAGGCCGGATCGATGCCTGGCACAGCCTGAGTACGCGCCTCTGGGGGCGGGTTACAGCTTGCTGGCGAAGTGCAAGGCAATACCCTGCCCCATTGGATCTGAAGCCAGGCCTCCCCGCTGCCAAGCGCCGCTTCTGCGGCCTGAAATGAGTGGTTGGCATGTTGAACGCCTGCAGACATTTTTTCCTGAAGGGTCGCACTGACCATTGCAGCCATCCCGATCAGGCTCAGCAACAGCATGAAAACCAGGCTGACCAGCAGTGCCATGCCGCGCTGACAAATCAATGGCAAAGGCATGATGCGTGCCCTAAGCCAGCCGGTTACGCAAAGCGATTTCCAACTGATAGACCTGGTCCTTGACCCGCCCGGCGCGGTCTCGCAATGTCAGGCCGATACGGATGCTGCGCAGGCTGGAACCATTGACCAGACGACTCTCATAACGCAGCACGGAGTGCGAACCTGCCGTCCCGGCCACGCCAAAACTCACGTCAAAGGCAGCCACATTATCGAGCAGGACCGCTTTATTGGGCCCGATCTTTAACTGCCCGTGCTCATGACGGTAAAACAATTCACGCACGGGAAATGCCGTTTCACCGGGAGCCAAAAACGACCTTGCCCCGGGATAGGCCCGGGCGAAACTTGTGCAGTCCGAGACCACAGTCCAGTCAGGCTTGGCAGCCTGAAGCGCCACGTCCGAACTGATCATGCGCAACACCCCCCTCTGCCAGGAGACCGGTGTTTTAAAAACAGAGGGCGCATCAACAATACGATCGACTGACAGGCAGCCAAACATGCCCGCCATGCGAATCTCCCGAGCCAGTTTACTCAGCACATAACGCGCATCCTCCTGCAGCCTTGCCGACGACCGCTGGCTTAAGTAAGCCTCGCGGCTGCTTGAGAAAATCTGCGTCATGCCCAGCACTACCAGCATTCCCAGCGCCAGAGCCACCATCAGCTCGATCAGGCCAAAACCTGAACGGGGATTGCTCATGATGACCCGGCCCCGGCATGACCGCTCGACAAGGGGTGGACGACCTCCGCGCGCATCTGATCCAGCCTGCTGTAGGCAATAAAACTGTCCTGGGTGCTTATCAGCGCGCTTGCCGTATGTTTCAAGGCATTGAGTTGCATAGCAGCAGAGCCCATCAGGCTGATAAACAGAATCAACAGCGCGATAAGCACTTCGATCAAGCTCATCCCGTCTTGTCGACTTTTAACTAATCGAGGCATCCGAATCGTCCATATCAGAGGGTTCGACGGCACGCCCTGTGCCGCCCAGACAAAAGCCTAGCCTCCCCCGCTGCTCTGCACGGCAGGACGAAGCCAAGCAAACCAGCCGGATTTTTCGCCTGACTTCGTAAGCTGTTAACGGTCAGAAAACATGATGAAACCATTGCCGTGAACCTGTAGTGCCAGAGTTCGCTATACAGAGAAAACACACTTGAACCGTCCAGGGAGGACGCTATGCATCAACGTGGCATGAGTCTGATCCAGCTGCTACTGACGCTGACGATCGTGGCGCTTACGGCCCGTTTTGCCAGCCCGGCCTATAGCGCCCTTGTCGAGCATCATCAGCGCCAGATCACTGCCGAACAACTGGCCAGCAGCCTGCGCAATGCACGCGCACAAGCACTGCTACGCCAACAATTTGTGGTGGTTTATCCGTACGAAGAAGATTGGAGCCGAGGCTGGAGGACGATTCTGGACTTGAGCGGCCAAGGCCATCTGGACAAGGGCAACCCGGTGCTGGTCGAGTCACAGGGCAGTGGGCGCATACCCATTGCGGGCAATACATCGGTTAAACGGTATGTGCGCTTCAACCCGCTGGGCGAGCCACAACTGGTTGGAGGCGCCTTTCAAGCCGGGACACTGCATGTTTGTCAGGCAAGGACTGCACAGAGCCACTATCAAGTGGTGCTGGCCAAGAGCGGGCGCATCAGCCTGCGCAGCGATAAAACTGCACAGGCCTTATGCAGGCACGCTTAGGTAATGGCGCGAACGCGCAACTCTTTGGGCATGGAGAACGTAACATTCTCTTCACGGCCGGCCAGCTCGTCGGCACCGGTTGCGCCCCAGGCATGCAGCTGTTGAATCACGCCACGTACCAGTACCTCTGGGGCCGATGCACCGGCGGTGATACCGATGCTATTTACGCCGTCGAACCAGCTTTTTTGCAGGTCTTCAGCACCGTCGATCAGGTAGGCGGGGGTCTGCATACGCTCCGCCAGTTCGCGCAGGCGGTTGGAGTTGGAGCTGTTCGGGCTGCCCACTACCAACACGACATCGCACTCATCAGCCAGTTGCTTGACCGCATCCTGACGGTTTTGCGTGGCATAGCAGATATCGTCCTTGCGCGGTCCGCCAATGGCCGGGAAGCGCGAACGCAGGGCGTCGATCACACGGCTGGTGTCGTCCATCGACAAGGTTGTCTGGGTTACAAAGGCCAGTTTTTCCGGGTCTTTGACCTGCAGGTTCGCAACATCCTTTTCATCTTCGACCAGGTAGATCGCGCCACCATTACTGGCGTCGTACTGGCCCATGGTGCCTTCGACTTCCGGGTGACCGGCATGGCCAATCAAAATGCACTCACGGCCATCACGGCTATAGCGCGCGACCTCGATATGCACCTTGGTCACCAGCGGGCAGGTCGCGTCGAACACCTTGAGACCACGCCCGGCAGCCTCTGTACGCACGGCCTGGGAAACGCCGTGGGCACTGAATATCACAATGACGTCGTCCGGCACCTGATCCAGCTCTTCGACGAAAATAGCGCCACGGGAACGCAGGTCTTCAACGACAAATTTGTTGTGCACCACTTCGTGGCGAACATAGATAGGCGGACCGAAAACTTCCAGAGCACGATTGACGATTTCAATCGCACGGTCCACCCCGGCGCAGAAGCCACGGGGGTTGGCGAGTTTGATATGCATGCTGGGCCTCGTGGGACGCGCAGAAAAATAATGCCAATCAGGCCCGGCCGCAGCCGGGCACTGGATTACAGCGCTTGAACGTCTTTGATTTCCACGTCGAAGGTCAGGGTTTTACCTGCCAGCGGATGGTTGAAATCAATGGTGACTTGCTCGTCATCGAACTCTTTGACCACACCCGGAAGCTCGGTATTGGCCGCATCGTTGAAGATCACCAGCAAACCTTGCGACAACTCCATGTCCTTGAACTGCGAACGCGGAATGATCTGCACATTTTGCGGATTAGGCTGGCCAAAGGCGTTTTCCGGAAGAATCTCCAGTGTGCGCTTGTCACCCGCCTTGAAACCGAACAAAGCCGCTTCAAACCCTGGCAGCAAGCTGCCATCACCCACCTTGAAGGTGGCCGGGGATTTATCGAAGGTGCTGTCAACGGTGTCGCCATTTTCCAGACGCAAAGCAAAATGCAGAGTGACCTGCGTGTTCTGACCAATACGCTGCTCAGTCATGAGCGGGTTCCTCGGGCTTTTTACTTTTGAACATATCCAGCGCCAGCATCACGGCACCTACGCAAATCGCACTGTCGGCGAAGTTGAACGCAGGGAAGTACCAGCGATTTTGCCAATGCACCAGAATAAAATCGACCACATGACCGTAGACAATACGGTCATACAGATTGCCCAGTGCGCCGCCCAGAATCAGGGCAAGGGCAATGGCCAACCAGGTGTCATTGCGCCCCAGACGCTTGAGCCAGACCACCAGCACGGCACTGACCACGACCGCGATCAGGGCAAACAGCCAGCGCTGCCAGCCGGCACTGTCCGCCAGGAAGCTGAAGGCCGCACCGGTGTTGTAAGCCAGGGTCCAGCTGAACAGGTCGGGAATCACCACAATCTGCTGGTACATCTGCAGCGAATTGTCGAAGTAGACCTTGCTGGTCAGGTCAATGACCAGGACCAGCACAGTCAACCAGAGCCAGCCCAGGCGCCCGAAGCGCCCGGTAGTGCTGGTATTAGGCATAGTGACGTACCTCACCAGCGCCGCTGATATTGTCTACACAACGACCGCAGATTTCAGGGTGCTCGGGGTTAACGCCGACGTCTTCACGGCAGTGCCAGCAACGGGCGCACTTGGCATGGGCCGACTTGACCACCTTGAGTTTGAGGCCAGCCACTTCGGTAACCACGGCATCTGCTGGAGCCTGCGCAAAAGGCGCAACGCTGGCAGTGGAGGTGATCAACACGAAACGCAGCTCGTTGCTCAACTTGGACAAATCAGCAGCCAGCTGATCTTCGGCGAACAAGGTCACTTCTGCTTGCAAGTTACCGCCAATGGCCTTGGCTGCGCGCAAGTTTTCCATTTCCTTGTTGACCGCAACCTTGACCGCCATGATTCGCTCCCAGTAGGCGCGATCCAGTTCGGTGCCTTCCGGCAGTTCAGTCAGGCCTTCGTACCAGGTGTTGAGCATCACCGATTCGTTGCGCTCGCCCGGCAGGTACTGCCACAACTCATCAGCGGTGAACGCCAGGATCGGAGCGATCCAGCGCACCAGCGCTTCAGAGATGTGGAACAGCGCGGTCTGGCACGAACGGCGAGCCTTGCTGTTGGCGCCGGTGGTGTACTGGCGGTCCTTGATGATGTCGAGATAGAAACCGCCCAGCTCCTGAACGCAGAAGTTGTGCACCTTGGAGTACACGTTCCAGAAACGGTATTCGCCGTAATGCAGCTCCAGCTCACGTTGCAGCAGCAACGCACGATCCACCGCCCAGCGGTCCAGTGCCAGCATTTCTTCGGCAGGCAGGATGTCGGTGGCTGGATTGAAACCGGTCAGGTTCGACAGCAGGAAGCGTGCGGTATTGCGGATACGTCGGTAGGCGTCCGCACTGCGCTGCAGGATCTGGTCGGAAACCGCGATTTCGCCCGAGTAGTCGGTCGAGGCAACCCACAGACGCATGATGTCGGCGCCCAGGGTGTCGTTGACCTTTTGCGGTGCAATCACGTTGCCCAGCGACTTGGACATCTTGCGGCCCGCTTCGTCCACGGTAAAACCGTGGGTCAGCAGCTCGCGGTACGGCGCGTGGTTGTCGATGGCGCAACCCGTCAGCAACGACGAGTGGAACCAGCCACGGTGCTGGTCGGAGCCTTCAAGGTAGAGATCAGCGCGTGGGCCGGTTTCATGACCCATCGGGTGCGAACCGCGAAGGACATGCCAGTGCGTGGTGCCCGAATCGAACCAGACGTCGAGGGTATCGCTGATCTTGTCGTACAGCGGCGCTTCGTCGCCCAGCAGCTCGGCAGCATCCAGCTTGAACCACGCCTCGATGCCTTCGACTTCAACGCGCTTGGCCACTTCTTCCATCATTTCGACGGTGCGCGGGTGCAGCTCGCCGCTTTCCTTGTTCAGGAAAAACGGGATCGGCACGCCCCAGTTGCGTTGACGCGAGATGCACCAGTCCGGGCGGTTGGCGATCATCGAGTGCAGGCGCGCCTGACCCCAGGCCGGAACGAACTGGGTGTCTTCGATCGCTTGCAGCGCACGGGTGCGCAAGGTATCGCCATCAGTCGGCTGCTTGTCCATACCGATAAACCACTGGGCGGTGGCACGGTAGATCAGCGGCGTCTTGTGGCGCCAGCAGTGCATATAGCTGTGGCTGATGGTCTCGGTGAACATCAGCGAACCGACTTCGATCAGCTTGTCGATGATGTTCTGGTTGGCCTTCCAGATGAACTGGCCACCGAAGAACTCCAGCGACGGCACGTAAACGCCATTGCTTTGCACCGGGTTGATGATGTCGTCGTTGACCATGCCATAGGCTTTGCAGGTCACGAAGTCGTCTACGCCGTAGGCTGGAGCCGAGTGAACCACACCAGTGCCAGCACCCAGCTCAACGTAGTCGGCCAGATAAACAGGCGACAGACGGTCATAGAACGGGTGACGGAAGTTGATCAGTTCAAGCGCTGAGCCAGTGGTGGTGGCGATGACCGAACCCTGCAGGTTGTAACGCGCCAGACTCGATTCGACCAGTTCTTCAGCCAGTACCAGCAACTTGTCGCCCACGTCGACCAGCGCGTAGGTGAATTCCGGGTGTACGTTAAGCGCCTGGTTGGCCGGAATGGTCCACGGGGTGGTGGTCCAGATCACGATCGAAGCAGGTTTGCTCAGTGCCGCCAGGCCAAAGGCCTCGGCCAGCTTGGCCTCGTCGGCAACCGGGAAGGCAACGTCGATGGCCGCAGACTTCTTGTCCTGGTATTCAACTTCAGCTTCAGCCAGGGCCGAACCGCAATCGAAGCACCAGTTCACCGGCTTGAGGCCCTTGAACACAAAACCGCCCTTGACGATCTCAGCCAAAGCACGGATTTCACCGGCTTCGTTTTTGAAGTCCATGGTTTTGTACGGGTTGGCGAAATCACCCAGCACACCCAGACGGATGAACTCGGATTTCTGCCCCTCGATCTGCTCGGTGGCGTAGGCACGGCACAGCTCGCGGGTTTTATCCGCGCTCAGGTTTTTACCGTGGGTCACTTCGACCTTGTGTTCAATCGGCAAACCATGGCAATCCCAGCCCGGCACATACGGCGCGTCAAAACCCGACAGGGTCTTGGAGCGGATGATCATGTCTTTCAGAATCTTGTTCAGCGCATGACCGATATGGATAGTGCCGTTGGCGTACGGAGGACCGTCGTGAAGTACGAACTTCGGACGATCCTTGCCAATCTCGCGCAACTTCCCGTACAGGCCAATGCTGTCCCAGCGCTGCAAAATTTGCGGTTCGCGCTGTGGCAGGCCGGCCTTCATTGGGAAGGCGGTGTCCGGGAGGTTTAGCGTGGCTTTGTAGTCGGTCATTTCAGGCTCTTTTTAAGCGGTTGACCCAGCCAAAAGGCTCGGGCGGCGGCGACGTCCGCATTGATCGCCGTCTTGAGCGCCTCCAGGGAGGCGAAACGCTGCTCATCACGCAGCTTGTGGTGGAATGCCACGTTCAAACGCCGACCATACAGATCGCCGGCGAAATCCAACAGATGTACTTCAAGATGGGCGCTGCCATCCCCTGCTACGGTTGGCCGCACGCCGATATTGGCGACGCCGGGCCAGGTTTTACCGTCGATCTCGACGCTGGCCAGGTACACCCCGGTCAACGGCACACGACGACGCTTGAGCTGGATATTGGCGGTCGGCGTGCCCAACTGGCGCGCCAGTTTTTGCCCGTGCAATACCCGGCCAGCGATTTGAAAAGGGCGCCCCAGCAAACGCTCTGCCAGGGAGAAGTCGGCACTGGCCAGAGCATCACGCACCTTGGTGCTGCTGATGCGTACGCCATCAAGCTCAACCGTTTGCGCCGCCTCGACGGTGAAACCCTGCATCTGGCCAGCCTGCTGCAAAAAGTCAAAATCGCCGACGCGATCGCAGCCAAAACGGAAGTCGTCACCGACCTCCAGATGCTGCACGCCCAGGCCGTCGACCAGAATGGTATCGACGAATTCGGCGGCGCTGAGCTTGCACAGACGTTGATTGAACGCCAGGCACAGCACCCGGTCGACTCCGGCGTCTGCCAGCAGTTGCAGCTTGTCGCGCAACCGGGCCAGACGTGCAGGAGCCGTATCCGGGGCGAAGAATTCGCGCGGCTGCGGCTCGAAAATCACCACGCAGCTGGGCACGCCCAACTCCAGTGCACGCTCACGCAGCCGGCCCAGGATAGCCTGGTGACCACGGTGTACACCGTCAAAGTTGCCAATAGTGGCGACACAGCCCCGATGCTGGGGCCGCAGATTGTGAAGGCCTAGAACCAGCTGCATAACGCGCTTCTTGCTCATAAAGTGGTCGATTATAACCACACCCGGCCCAGTACGACAGGCAACAGCGCAAGGCAAATCGGGTCAATTCGACAAAATCGACGTCTGACCCGTCATTAGCTTACATAAGTGACTTGCGGGCGAAATCCTTCAAACGCAGCCCCAACAGCAGCAGCATACCGAAATACGCCAGCACGCCCGCGACAACCAAGCCGCCCAGACGAATAAAGCGCTCCAGCATATTGCCGTGATCCCAGGCCGGCATCATGTGCATCAAGCCCAGCAATACCGCCGACATCACGGCTACGGCCAGCACCAGCTTGAACAGGTATTTGGTCCAGCCCGGCTGGGCGACAAACAGCTTTTGCCGGCGCAACTGCCAGAACAGCAGCCCGGCATTGATACAGGCGCCTACGCTGATGGCCAACGCCAGCCCCGCATGCTGCAACGGAACGATAAAGACCAGGTTGAGCAACTGCGTCACCACCAGGGTGAATACCGCTATTTTGACTGGCGTGCGAATGTTTTGCTGTGCATAAAAGCCTGGCGCCAACACCTTGATAATGATGATTCCGAGCAGGCCCAGCGAATAAGCGATCAATGCACGCTGGGTCATGGCCGCATCCAGCGCCGTGAACTGGCCGTACTGGAATAGCGAAACGGTAAGCGGCTCGGACAGGATGGCCAGCGCCAGGGAACATGGAAGCACCAGCACAAAACACAGGCGCAAGCCCCAGTCGAGAATACGCGAATACTCCTGACGGTCTTTGTTGGCGTAGGTCTTGGACAGGGTTGGCAGCAGGATGGTGCCCAGCGCCACCCCCAGCACTCCTGAAGGCAACTCCATTAGACGGTCCGCGTAGTACATCCATGACACCGATCCAGCCACAAGGAATGAGGCAAATATCGTATTGATGATCAGAGAGATCTGACTGACCGAGACCCCAAGGATGGCTGGCAGCATCTGTTTCATCACCCGCCACACGCCGGTATCGCGCAAATTGAGCCTTGGCAGCACCAGCATGCCGATCTTTTTCAGGTGTGGCAGTTGAAACAGCAACTGCGCCAGACCACCCACCAGCACGGCCCAGCCCAGAGCCATCACCGGCGGATCGAAATACGGCGTCAGGAACAACGCAAACACAATCATGCTGACGTTAAGCAGGGTCGGCACAAAGGCCGGCACCGCAAAACGGTTCCAGGTATTGAGGATCGCCCCCGCCAGGGATGACAGCGAGATCAGCAGGATATAAGGGAAGGTGACCCGCAGCATGTCGCTGGTGAGCTCGAATTTTTCAGGGGTCGTGGCGAACCCCGGGGCCGTTGCCCAGATGACCCAGGGGGCCGCCACCATGCCCAGCACGGTGACAATGGCCAGCACCAGGGTCAAAAGCCCGGCGACATAAGCGACAAAAGTGCGGGTCGCCTCCTCGCCCTGCTGGCTTTTGTACTCAGCCAGAATCGGCACAAAGGCCTGGGAAAAAGCGCCCTCGGCGAAGATCCTGCGCAGCAGGTTTGGCAGTTTGAAGGCAATAAAGAATGCATCCGTGGCCATTCCGGCACCGAAGGCACGGGCAATAATGGTGTCGCGAATGAAGCCCAGAACCCTGGAAATCATGGTGATTGAGCTGACGGCAGCCAACGACTTGAGCAAATTCATTGAAAGAGTTTTTGCCTATAGAGAAAGAGCAGGCGAACAAAGCGCCCACTTATGCGATACTGCGCGCCGCAACAGCACAGAGCCAAGCTCGCGAGTTTACAGGTCAAGCGCCGGAAATAAATATCCCGTCTGCCTCGATCCACCACTCAGCGGATCGCATCAAACGCCCTTGACAAGAGTTCTCGTCATCGGCATGATTCGCGGCCTATTTTGTTTGTTATTTCCCAAAAGTCTTTCGAGGAGCTCGACGGTGGCCAACACACCTTCCGCCAAAAAACGTGCAAAACAGGCTGAGAAGCGTCGCAGCCACAACGCCAGCCTGCGTTCCATGGTTCGTACCTACATCAAGAATGTAGTTAAAGCCATCGACGCAAAAGACGCTGCTAAAGCGCAAGCTGCTTATGTTCTGGCTGTTCCTGTTATCGACCGTATGGCCGATAAAGGTATCATCCACAAGAACAAAGCTGCTCGCCATAAGAGCCGCCTGAATGGCCACGTCAAGGCGTTGAACCTTGCGACTGCTGCTTAAGCGATAAGCTTTTTAAAAAACCGACCTTAGGGTCGGTTTTTTATTGCCTGCGATTTGATCAGCGTACGAAAAACCCTGTAGATACTCTGCGACAGACCTGGCCCACCTGCCAGCGGGCGCGACGACGCGACAATTCAGAGCCCAGCGCAATCAAAAGCCCCTCACCCCAACCCTCCCCCAAGGGAGAGGGAGCTGATCAACTGAGATCTTGAGGGTGCGCGCAGTCAGCCCCCTCTCCCTCCTGGAGAGGGACGAAGAAGCTACAAAGTGGCGAAAAAACGGCAAAAAAAAGCCGCGACAAGCGCGGCTTTTCTTGAGCAACGTTACTCGTGCGGCCACGGCAAAATCGGGATTGCCGTTACGGCATTCTGCGGACTGCCTTCGATCAAGCGGTCGCTGTACACCAGATACACCAGCGTATTACGCTTTTTATCTAGGAAACGCACCACCTGCATGGTCTTGAAGACCAGCGAAGTCCGCTCCTTGAACACCTCATCACCCTCTTTCAGGTCACCCTTGAAGCTGATCGGCCCGGTCTGACGGCAGGCAATCGACGCCTCGGCGCGATCTTCAGCCAAACCCAGACCACCTTTCATGCCACCCGTCTTGGCACGAGAAAGGTAGCAAGTCACGCCATCTACCTTGGGATCATCGAATGCTTCTACGACGATACGGTCATTAGGCCCGACAAATTTGAAGACCGTCGACACCGAGCCAATTTCTTCCGCCGAGGCCATTAGCGGCATCGCCAACATCAAACCCAATAAACCGCCAATCAAGCGCATACCACACCTCAAATTCAAACCAGAATCAGGTTATCGCGATGAACCAGCTCAGGTTCCGCCATATAACCCAACAAGCCGACAATCGCATCCGACGATTGCCCGATAATTTTTTGCGCCTCGGCAGCACTGTAGTTGGCCAGGCCACGAGCGATCTCCCGCCCGTCCGGCGCGACGCACACCACCATCTCGCCACGACGGAAACCGCCCTGAACCGCCTTGACCCCTACAGGCAACAGGCTTTTATTGCCCTTGGACAAGGCCGCCACAGCGCCTTCATCCAGCACCAGCGTGCCACGGGTCTGCAAGTGTCCGGCCAGCCACTGCTTGCGCGCAGCCAGCAGGCCACGCTCCGGGGACAGCAGGGTACCCAGTCGCTCGCCCGCCTTGAGACGATCCAGCACCCGCTCCAGACGCCCACCCACAATGATCGTGTGCGCACCGGAACGCGCCGCCAGGCGCGCCGCACGCAACTTGGTCTGCATGCCGCCACGCCCCAACGCACCACCGGTACCGCCTGCCACTGCATCCAGCGCCGGATCATCGGCACGCGCCTCGTAGATCATCTTGGCATCAGGATTGTTGCGCGGATCAGCATCAAACATACCGTCGCGATCGGTCAGGATCACCAGCAGATCAGCCTCGACCAGATTAGCCACCAACGCGGCCAGCGTATCGTTGTCACCGAAGCGGATTTCGTCCGTGACCACCGTGTCATTTTCATTGATGACCGGGATCACGCCCAATTCCACCAGCGCACGCAGGGTGCTGCGGGCATTGAGGTAGCGTTTGCGATCAGACAGATCGTCATGGGTCAGCAGGATCTGCGCGGTATGCCGGGAATGCTCGGCAAAGCTCGACTCCCAGGCCTGCACCAACCCCATCTGACCAATAGCCGCAGCAGCTTGCAGCTCGTGCATGGCACTCGGTCGCACCGTCCAGCCCAAGCGGCTCATTCCGGCCGCAACCGCACCCGAAGACACCAGCACCAGCTCTACGCCAGCCTCGTGCAACGCCACCATCTGTTCAACCCAAACGCCCATCGCCGCGCGATCCAGGCCCTTGCCATCCGCTGTCAGCAACGCGCTGCCGATCTTCACGACCCAGCGCTGCGCACCCGTCACCTTGCTCCGCATCATCATCCAACCTATGCCTGAGAGCAGCGCGACCGAGCGCCACCCATGGAATTATTTTTGATTACCAAATCGTAGATGCTAAAACGCCGCTCATTGAGCGGCGCTGTAGTTTACTGCAACGAATCAGTCGCGGACGTAAATGATTTCCGGACCATCTTCATCATCAACATCTTCTTCGTCCCAGTCATCTTCACCGATGTCATGGACGCTCTTCACGCCGCTGCGACGCAGGGCACGCTTGTCATCCAGCGCCTGCAACTGCGCACGCGCTTCATCTTCGATACGCTGATCCAGCTCGGCCAACTCTTGCTTGTAGGCAGGGTCAGCAGCCAGACGATCAGCACGATCTTCCAGATAACGCATGATGTCGTGGCACAGCTTTTCGGTACCGATCTTGGCAATGGCCGAGATCACGTAAACCGGGCCAGTCCACTCGAGGCGATCAACCACTTCCTTGACGCGCGCTTCGTGCTCGTCTTGTGGCAGCGAATCGCACTTGTTCAGCACCAGCCAACGATCACGCTCAGCCAGCGACGGGCTGAACTTGGTCAGTTCGTTAACGATGACTTCCGCGGTATCAGCAGCGCTCTCGCTACCCTCAACCGGCGCCATGTCAACGAGGTGCAACAACAGACGGGTACGCGCCAGGTGCTTGAGGAAACGGATCCCCAGGCCAGCACCATCGGAAGCCCCTTCGATCAGACCCGGAATATCGGCGATCACAAAGCTCTTCCAGCGATCCACGCTGACCACACCCAGGTTTGGCACCAGGGTGGTGAACGGATAATCCGCCACTTTTGGCTTGGCCGCAGACACCGAACGAATAAAGGTACTTTTACCGGCATTCGGCAAGCCCAACAGGCCAACGTCAGCCAACACCTTCAACTCCAGCTTCAGGTCACGCTGCTCACCCGGCTTACCCGGCGTGGTCTGGCGTGGCGCACGGTTGGTACTGGATTTGAATCGGGTATTACCCAGACCGTGCCAACCGCCATGCACCACCAGCAAACGCTGGCCGGCCTTGGTCAGGTCGCCAATGATTTCCTGGGTGCCAGCGTCGATCACGGTAGTGCCGACCGGAACACGCAGCTCCAGATCCTCACCCTTGCGACCGGTGCAATCCGTACTGCCGCCATTCGAGCCACGCTGGGCGTCAAAGTGACGGGTGTAACGGTAGTCAACCAGGGTGTTGAGGTTTTCGTCGGCGACCATGTAGATCGAGCCGCCATCACCGCCATCACCACCGTTTGGCCCACCGTTTTCGATGAACTTCTCACGACGGAAACTCATGCAACCGTTACCACCGTCGCCTGCTTTTACTTTGATCGATACTTCATCTACAAACTTCATAACAAAACGCGCCTCTCGTCATCAGGACGAGCCGATAAAAACCAAGACATAAGACTCTTGCAAAAATGAGCGCAGCGACCTCAATCAACGACCGTTAAATCCAGCGCCAGCAGCCCATACAAACAGTTTTGCAAGAGACTCACCCCACAAACGAAAAAGCCCCGTCGCAAGACAGGGCTCTTCCAGCTACCAAGCTATTACGCCGCGACGACTGCAGTCTTCGGAACGATGCTTACATAGCGACGACCGAAGGCGCCTTTAACCTGGAACTTGATCACGCCTTCCACTTTCGCGAACAGGGTGTGATCTTTGCCCATACCAACGCCGTAGCCAGCGTGGAATTGGGTGCCGCGCTGACGCACGATGATGTTGCCCGGAATGATAGCCTGGCCGCCATACATCTTCACGCCAAGGCGTTTGGCTTCTGAGTCGCGACCGTTACGGGTACTACCACCAGCTTTTTTGTGTGCCATGAGTCAATTCTCCTAGTGAGGAATTAGGCTGAAATTAAGCCTGAATACCGGTGATTTTGATCTCGGTGTACCACTGGCGGTGGCCCATACGCTTCATGTGGTGCTTACGACGACGGAACTTGATGATGCGGACTTTATCGTGACGACCTTGGGAGATCACTTCAGCCACAACAGTGGCGCCAGGTACAACTGGAGCGCCGATGTTCACGTCATCGCCATTGGCGACCAACAGAACGCGATCAAAAGTTACGGATTCGCCGGTAGCGATTTCCAGTTTTTCGATCTTCAGGTATTCACCTGGAGCTACTTTGTATTGCTTGCCACCAGTAACGATTACTGCGTACGACATGGTATTTCTCCGATAATCCTGCTCACCCAGCGCTTTATAGGTAAAGGTATTGGCTGGCATGGCTGCATGGGGCTGGAACGGCCCAGATGCAATTGCGTAAGGCAGGTGCTGCCCAGGAAGTTCAGGGTGCGCGATTGTACGCAAGGCAAGTCAGGCTTGCAAGGGGCCGTCCATCCGCCTTGACAGGCCCAGCCCCCCGACCTAGCATGCCGCGCAACCCTTCTGGAGCACCTGTCGCTGATGCAACCCCAAGCTTTCTACCGCGCGGTGGCGGACGATTTTAGCGCCGTCGATGGCATCATCAAGAAGCAGCTGACTTCACGCGTACCGCTGGTCTCAAAAATCGGCGACTACATTACTTCGGCCGGCGGCAAGCGCCTGCGTCCTTTATTAGTGTTGCTGTGTGGCAAGGCCCTGGGTCGCGAAGGCGACGACTTGCGCCTGCTGGCCGCCACCATTGAGTTCCTGCACACCGCCACCCTGCTGCACGACGACGTGGTCGACATGTCGGGCATGCGCCGTGGCCGCAAGACTGCCAATGCTACCTGGGGCAATGCCCCCAGCGTACTGGTCGGCGACTTTTTGTACTCGCGCTCCTTCGAGATGATGGTTGAGCTGGGCTCGATGCCAGTGATGAAAATCCTGTCGCAAGCCACCCGCATCATCGCCGAAGGCGAAGTATTGCAGCTGTCCAAAGTGCGCGACGCCAGCACCACTGAAGAAACCTACATGGAAGTCATCCGCGGCAAGACCGCGATGCTGTTCGAGGCTTCGACCCACAGCGCTGCAGCGCTGGCCGGTGCCACGCCGGAACAGAGCGAAGCGCTGCGCACCTTTGGCGATCACCTGGGCGTGGCATTCCAGCTGGTGGACGACCTGCTCGACTACCGTGGCGATGCCGAAACCCTGGGCAAGAACGTCGGTGACGATCTGGCCGAAGGCAAACCGACCCTGCCGCTGATCTACACCATGCGTGAAGGCACGCCTGAACAGGCAGCCCTGGTGCGCAAAGCGATCCAGAAAGGCGGTATCGAGGACCTGGAGAGCATTCGCGAAGCCGTTGAGGCCTCTGGCTCCCTGGACTACACCGCCCAGCTGGCTCGCGACTTCGTGGCCCGCGCCATTGTGTGCCTCGAAGCCTTGCCGCCAAGCGAATACCGCGATGCGCTGGTTGAACTGAGCGAGTTTGCTGTAGCACGCACGCACTGACTGCCTGTGGGAGCGGGCAAGCCCGCTCCCACAGGGTCAATCTGCCCCGCCATTACCCGCCTCGCACTAAAACCCTATACAATACGTGCCTTTTAGCCATCCTGACTCTTAAGGAGCTTTGAGTGAGCACGTTGCCACCCTGCCCAAAATGCAATTCCGAATACACCTACGAAGACGGCGCCCAGCTGATCTGCCCGGAATGCGCCCACGAGTGGTCTGCCAGTGGCGACGCTGAAACAGCCGATGACGTGAAAGTCTACAAAGACTCCGCAGGCACCGTACTGACCGACGGTGACACCATCACCGTGATCAAGGACCTGAAAATCAAGGGTACTTCCCTGGTGGTTAAAGTGGGCACCAAGGTCAAGAATATCCGCCTGTGCGACGGCGACCACGATATCGACTGCAAGATCGATGGCATTGGCCCGATGAAACTCAAATCCGAGTTCGTACGCAAGGTCTGATTCTGCTGCATGCCTTCCTGTGCCCTGCGCAGGAAGGTGCTACACCCTCCCCCGCCCAGCAACATCAAAAAGCCAGCAACCTTGATCCCCAGCAGTTCTAACGCAGAAAGATCAGAAATCCGCCAATAGGCACTTGCTATTAATTGAATAAGAATTATTCTCATTGGTATTCATCAAGGAGATGACGACCATGACTTATTTAATTGATGCCTGGCTGGACCGTCCACACCCTTATCTGCGAATCCTGCATCGGGAAACCGGGGAAGTCTGTGCGGTACTGGAAGAAGAAGCACTAAGCGAGCTACAGGATCAGGGCGACCTGGATTTCAACGGCCTCAATTCCAGCGAGCCGGTGGTGCTCAAGGAGTTGGTGCGCAATCTGTTTCTGTTCTGCTATGCCCGGGCATTGCGCCCTTGCGGCACGACTGACGCTCACCCGCACCACGCCAAGATACAGATATGACGGCACCGGTGTAGCTGCGGGTTTGCCAGCAAACCCGCAGCCAACGTTAAAACGCGGGGTTCTTACAGAACGTCCAGCAGCTCTACGTCGAATACCAGCACGCTGTGTGGAGCAATGCTGCCAACGCCCTGGGCGCCGTAGGCCAGTTCGCTCGGCACGTAGATGCGCCATTTGCTACCGGCGTTCATCAGTTGCAGGGCTTCAGTCCAGCCAGCGATCACGCCGCCAACCGGGAATTCAGCCGGCTGACCACGATCGTAGGAGCTGTCGAACACAGTGCCATCAATCAGGGTGCCGTGGTAGTGAACACGTACGGTGTCTTCACGGGATGGCTTGGCGCCTTCACCCGCGGTTACCACTTCAAATTGCAGGCCGGAAGCCAGGGTGGTGATACCGTCTTTCTTGGCGTTTTCAGCCAGGAAAGCCTTGCCTTCGCCCGCAGCAGCTTCTGCCTTGGCAGCGGCTTCAGCTTGCATGATCTCGCGGATCACCTTGAAGCTAGCCGACATTTCTTCCTGGCCTACACGGCTTTCCTTGCCTGCGTAGGCGTCAGTCAGACCAGCCAGGATTGCATCCAGGCTGATGCCAGGTGGCGGGTTGTCGCGCAACTGGTCGCCCAACTGGCGGCCAATGCCGTAGCTGACGCGGGTTTCGTCGGTCGACAGATTTACTTCGGACATAACACTGCTCCGCTGTGGAGGGGCCGGAAAGAAGCCGCGTCAACCGCGACCCCGAACACCCTGAACCAAAAAAGGGCCAGCAGACTACCACAGCCCCCAAAGCCTTCGCAGCCCGGGGTTGGCTTCAGTGTTTGGTCAGTTTGTCCAGATAGCCCATTGCAAACGCCGACACCACAAAGGTCATGTGAATAATCACGTACCACATCAGGTACTCGGTCTCGATATTGCGCGCGTCCATAAACACCCGCAGCAGGTGGATCGACGAAATGGCCACAATCGATGCCGCGACTTTCATCTTCAGCGAGGTGGAGTCCATGGTGCCCAACCAGCTGAGCTTCTCCTTGTGCTCGTCGATATCCAGTTGCGAAACAAAGTTCTCATAACCGGAAATCATCACCATGACCAGCAAACCGCCTACCAGCGCCATGTCGATCAGCGACAGAATGACCAGGATCAAGTCAGACTCAGTTAGCGCAAACACGTTGGGGATTACGTGAAACACTTCCTGAAAGAACTTCAATGCCAAAGCCAGCAGGCCCAGTGAGAGCCCGAAGTAAATAGGCGCCAAAATCCAGCGCGAGGCGTACATTGCGTTTTCGATAAAGCGTTCCATTGAATCTCACAGGCTATTACAAAATGGGCGCGAGTATATCAGTGCGAAAAGCACTGTGTTAAAGGCTTGGAAACAGCCTGTAAAAACATTTTCTGCTAGTGTCCACCCTCTCAGCATTGTTTACGGACAGGAAAACCGAACCATGGATCTGCGATTCCCCCTGGCTTGTTTTGGGCTTTCGATGGCTTTGCTCGCTGTCGGCGGCTGCTCTCCTGACGACGAACATCAGCAGGCCAGCCTTGAGGAACGCAGCGCAGCGTTCGAACAGAGCCTGGACGGGATCAAGGATCAGCAGCTCAAGGATGCTGTGGCCGACCTCGGCGGCTCCTTGTTGTTGCTCGAACGGGCACGCCTCAAGCTGCAAGACAAGCCGATAGAAACCGAATACGGTGCCGACGACCTGGCGGTGCTCAAGCACTACCCGAGCAGCCAGGCGCTTACCGATACCTATATCAACGGTTTGTTTGTACTGCGCAAAAATACAAGTTCCGATTACCTGACGGACCTGGAGCCGGTCTTCCCGTTCCCGCTTAACAGTGCATCCGAGTTCCCGTTCCCCCATGCGCTGGAATGGCAGTCGGTAACCCTGAGCAACAAGCAAGAGGTGCCTTTTGCGCCGGAATGGTCCGAGAGCGATCCCGGCATCCAGCTGAGCCCCTCCAGCGCCAACCTGAGCAACCCTGACGACCTGACCGTCACTTACCCCTATATCGACGGGGTTGAAACCGCCAACACCCAACAACCTCAACCCCTGACACTGCACGGCAAAGTCGAAGTCATCGCGCCGGGCAAAGTGGTCAATTTCAACCTCACTGCCAAGGACGTGGGTAAAACCAGCACCGACGGCACGATCAGCGTAACCCTGCTGGCACTGGGCAAGAACTTTGCCGAAGTGGATATCGTCAACAGCGCTGCACTGGCCGAACAAGTGCGTGACACCCCGCTCAATCCGCTGATCATCCAGGCCCGCGACCGTACCGGGCAGTTCCTGACACGCTCAGGCTCAATCAACGAAAACGCCGAACAACTGGCGTTTTATCAGCAGCAATTGGCCGAAATGCTCAAGCAAACTGCCTGGAGTGACGCTTTCGAGCAACAACTGGATAACGAGCAAAAGGCCTTCGATCAGCAGCACCCGCATCACTACAGCAAGGTGTACTTCAACGGTACCGTGGAAAATGTCGACATCAACGTGCTCGATTTCTCCACCGCCAATGTCACCCGCAAGTCCCTCGACCTGCCTGTGCGTACACTGGACAAAAACGTGCTGGGCAAAGACATACAGCCCCTGCCGCTCAACGTCGTGGTGTATGACGATCAGGCCGCCAACTATTTGAAAGACGCCACGCTGGCACCCGAGCAACTGGAAAAAAGCGTGGTGATCAGCCAGTCGGTGGACGATGCCAGTGCCGCGTCCCTTGAGTTCAGCCACCCTGCCACTTTCAACGGCGAAATGCTCGGTACGCTCCCGGACACGTCTGACGCGCCGGTGACCTTTTTTGCTGAAGACGACAACGGTAATCGCAGCGAGCCACTGGAACTGCCCGCCGAAGCCTTCGATGTGGACCCGCATGCAGGCGTTATCACCTACGACCTCAACCTGTTCCCCGAAACGCCAGCCTATGCGGTGGGCTCAATCCCCCTGTTTATTGCCGACATCGACAAGCAAGAGCTGGATATCACCCGCCTGCCCAAAGGCCTTGAACTCAAGGGCAATGCCCTGATCGTTGATCAAAAAGTGTTCCCGGCCGAGGCCTGGCGCTTTTATGCCAAGGACGACACGGGTAATTATCTGAAGGAAGTGGCCGCAGTCAGCCATAGCAGCGAACCCGATGGGGCGGCCGTATTTGACGTGCACTACTTTTATGGCCAGCCGACCCGACTGGAAAGCTATGCCCGCACCGCGCTGAACCCTGTCGAGTACGGATTTGAAGTCAAACTCGACAAAGCCCCTGAAGCCAGCACGCCACAATAAAACGCTGCCTAGCCGTGGCAACGCCCACCATTGATCTGCCGCAACTGGGCCTGCACATGCAGGCACCAGATCTGCGGGTCGTTGGCGAGTTCATAGCCATGCAGGGTCAGGCTTTCAACGATTGATTCAAGAATGGTTTCGGCCACGAACGGCCCGGGGAACGGGCCCTGCGCCTTGATCGTTGAGGGTTGTTCGCCTGCCAGGCCGGCGGCGAAGAGCAGTGTCCACATCCCGTTGTTGCCTGCCAGCGGTCGAATGCTGCATTCAATACGGGTCACCAGGCCCAAGCATTGGCGAGTAAGGCAAAGGTTGCGCGACATGACGGCGACCCTCGGTAGAGTCTGTCTTCAGCCGCAGACTACGGGCTGCATCGATCCGGTGACGACAGTGGTGTCCATGACCTGAGAATAGAAGAAAATTTGCGTATGAAAAGTCACCAATGACCAACGGCTTTGTCGATTGGCATCGCAGATTTGTGGGAGCGGGCTTGCCCGCGATTGGATTGCCGCGGTGTAACCATTCCTCCGCGTCGTTCGCATCGCGAGCAAGCCCGCTCCCACAGGTTTCGCTTTAAGGGATCAGGCCGGTTTTTTCGCTGCCAGGGCTTCCGCCAGCAACTCCTTTTCGGCTTCCTTGAGATCGTCGTCGTTGATCATTTCAGCAATCACCCGCAACCGCTCGACTACCCGGGCATTGACGCTGCCTTCCGGGAATTGTCCCTCTGCATCCGGCTCTCCCGCAGGCTCACCCACCAGCAAACTCAGGGCCTCATCGGCCTGACGCACGGCATAGACGTGGAACTTGCCCTCACGCACTGCCTGCAGCACCTTCTCGTCCAGCATCAGGGTAGCCACGTTGGCCTGCGGAATGATCGCGCCCTGCTCGCCTGTCAGCCCGCGTGCTTCGCAGAGTCGGAAGAAGCCTTCGATTTTCTCGTTGACCCCACCCACGGCCTGCACTTCGCCGAACTGGTTGATCGAGCCGGTAATGGCAAAACACTGCTTGAGCGGGGTTTTTGACAGTGCCGAAATCAGCGTACAGGCCTCCCCCAGCGACGCACTGTCGCCATCGACATAACCGTAGGACTGCTCCAGCGCGATGCTGGCCGAAATCGCCAGCGGGAACTCCTGGGCATAACGGCTGCCCAGGTATCCGGTCAAAATCATCACACCCTTGGAGTGGATAGGCTGCCCCAGGTTAACTTCGCGCTCGATATCGACAATACCGCTGCCGCCCGGATACACCGTGGCGGAAATCCGCGCAGGCACACCAAAGGCCGAGTCGCCGACTTCCAGCACCGTCAGGCCGTTGCACTTGCCCACGGCCGCGCCATCGGTATCGATCAGGATGATCCCCGCCAGCATGTCATCCAGGATACGCGCCGAGACTCGTCCGGTACGGGTTGCCTTGGCCTTGAGCGCACGCTCGATATGACCCGCATCGGTCATTTCATCGCCCGCCAGGTGACGGATGAAGTCCGCTTCGCTGACCAGTTGGAACAGATCGCCAATACGCGCCGACAAACGTCCCTGGTGCTCGGCCAGACGCGCGCTGTAGGTCGCCAGCCGCGCCACCGCACCGGCGGTCAGCGGTGCCATGCCTTCTTCCGAAGTGCGTGTAGTGAGCAACTGGGCAAACTGCTCAAGGCTCTCATCAACCATCGGGATATCTTCGTCGAAGTCCACCAGAACCCGGAACATTTCCTGGAAGTCCGGATCCAGGTCCTGCAGCGTGTAATACAGCTGGCGGGCACCGATGATGATGACCTTGACCTGCAGGGGGATGACCTGCGGGTTGAGCGTCACGGTGGCCAGGCGCCCCATTTCGCCCAGCGGCGACTCCATCTTCAGCTTGCGCGATTGCAGGGCACGCTTGAGAGCATCCCAGACAAAAGGCTCGCTGAGCATTTTCTCGGCTTCAAGAATCAAAAAGCCGCCATTGGCACGGTGCAAGGCGCCCGGACGCAACTGCCGATAAGTGGTGTAGAGCGCGCCCTGGTCGGTGCTGTATTCGATACGGCCAAACAGGTTGTCGTAGGTCGGGTGCGGCTCGAACACTACCGGCGCACCGCCGCTTAGCGGCTGCCCTACCACCAGGCTCGGCAGGTACTGCTCTTCAAGCAGCTTGCGCGCCTGGGCGTCGGTCTTGCTGTCGTCGACCAGTTGCTCGACCACGGTTTTCAGCAAGTAAACCTGCATCGCCTGCAGATAACCGCAAACCGCGGCATTTTCGGCGTATTTTTGCGACAACGGCGACAGCAACGGCTGCAGGGCCAGGGTGATGGTTTCTTCGTTCAGTTGGCGCAGCTGATTGTTCGACTCACGCTTCCACTGCGGCAGACTGGCCAGCTCTTCGTTCAGTCGCTCCTCCAGCTCGGAAATATCTTCATGGAAGCGTTCGCGATCAGCCTCAGGCAATTGCGAAAACTCGGCCTCATCCAGCGCCTTGCCATCACTCATCGGCGTAAATGCCACGTTGCTGCTGTCGCGATAGAGCGCCACGCCTTTTTCCAGGGCCAGACGCTCGATCACATCCAGCGCACGGTCGTAACGCTGATTGAAGCCGCGGTCGATCGCGCTTTTGCGTTGTTGATACGTCGGGTGTTCAAACACTGCCGGGAAGGTCGCCAGCAGGTTGTCGATCAAGTGATTGATATCGCCAATAAAGGCACCAGCGCTACTGGACGGCAGCTCCAGGGCTCGCGGCTCACGGGGCTCATCGAAGTTGTTGACGTAGACCCAGTCGCTCGGCGACTTCAGGCGCTTGCCCTCGGCCTTGAGGTAGCGTTTGACGAACGAGAAACGACCGGTTCCCGGCTCGCCCATGACAAAAACGTTGTAACCCGGACGTGGCATGGCCACGCCGAACTGCAAGGCCTCGACCGCACGTTCCTGGCCGAGAATGCCGCGAAAAGGCTCCAGATCATTGGTGTTCGAGAAGCTGAACTGTTCAGCAGAAAAAGGACGGGTTAGCGCATCAGGCGCTAGACGCAAGCTGGTGGCAACAGAATCAGGCATCGGGCTTCCTTACATCGGGCGGGGCAGATGGCAGCATTCTGGCGCTGGCTGCACATCACTGGCAAGGCGAACAACACGGGAAAGCACGCCCCCCAATGTTTAGGGGCCAAAAATGTGCAGCAACAGCGATTGTTTTACAAAAAGCCACGGAACCCCCCGAACGTGCCTAGACTCCAAGCTGTTACGCGGCTGGACGGTATAACCGGCCCGTACTGGCGCTTCAGGGCCAGAAACCCTTGTCCATTGGTTGCATACCTATAGAGAACAAAGCTTATGAAACGGATTCTTCTTGGTACTCTCTTTACAGTTGTTTCCCTCAACGCCATGGCCCAGGCACCGGGCGGCCCTAACTGCGGTTGGGGCAACATGCTGTTTGAAGGCCAGCGCGGCACTCCTGCCCACTTCCTGGCATCCACCACAAACGGCACGTCCGGCAACGCCACCTTCGGCATGACCTCCGGCACCAACGGCTGTACCACCAAGGACGCCCTGACTTACGGCGGCAAATCGTGGATTGCCATGAATGGCATGATGAACGAGCTGTCCGAAGACATGGCCAAAGGCAATGGCGAAGCACTGACCACCTACGCGGTGGTACTGGGCGTCGCCCCTGAAGACCGCGAGCATTTCGCCGCCGTCACCCACGAGCACTTCCAGCAAATCTTCAGCAAAGCCGATGTCACGGCTGAAGACGTACACAGCAATACTCTGGCCATCCTCAAGGGCGATGCACGCCTGGCCAAATACGCCACCGCGGCGTAAGTAAATGAGACCCGCCCGCTCCTCTCGGAGCGGGTATTCTCCTGCTTCACTTCTCTTCGTCTGACAACAGTTGCCGAACATGCTCAAACGCCTTGCCTATCTGGCGCTCTGTGCCTGCGCCCCGCTGTATGCCGCACCCCATATCGACGATCAACGTGTGCAACAGTTGGCCAACGACCCTTTCTGGATTTCGCTGGGGCACTACGAAGCCGGCAAGCTGAGCGGCTGGCGAAGCTATGTCAGCGACGACAAATTCTTTCTCGCCGCCCAGGGCGCCCATCACCCTGATGCCGAACTGCGTGCCACGGTTGAGGCGTTGTATGCGCCCTTGAGCCTGGGCGACAAACACCCGCAGTGCGTGTACCCGGCCCGTACCCGCTGGCTCAAGGCCCAACTGAATCTGACCGACCTGCCCAAGGCCGAATGCGCAGAGTTCAGCCAATGGTTCAAGGACGTGGCACCCCACAGCACGGTGATGATTTTCCCGGCGGCCTACCTCAACAGCCCGTCCTCCATGTTCGGCCATACCCTGTTACGCATCGACCAGGCCGATGTGCAGGACAACAAGACCGCCCTGCTCAGCTACGCGATCAACTTCGGCGCCTATATCGAGGGTTCCGACAACAGCATCCTGTACGCCTGGAAGGGCCTGGCCGGTGGCTATCCGGGGCTGTTCGCCCTGGTGCCCTATCAGGAGAAACTCTCGGAGTACCGGAGCCTTGAAAACCGCGACCTGTGGGAATACCGCCTTAATCTGACACCCGAAGAAACCCAACGCATGGTTGAACATGTGTGGGAACTCAAACAGATCCAGTTCGACTATTTCTTCTTTGACGAAAACTGCTCCTACCGCCTGCTGGAGCTGCTGCAAGTGGCCCGCCCGGGCCTGCAACTGACCACCCAGTTTCCGCTGACCGCGATCCCCACCGACACCGTGAAAGCGGTCAAGGAAGCCGGACTGGTTGAAAGTATCGAGTACCGCCCGTCCCGCGAACGGGAGCTGCTGGACCGGGCCAAGGCCCTCGATCCAGAAGAGCAGCAATGGGTATTGCAGGTCAGCGCCGATCAAGCCCAATTGCAAACCCCGGCCTTCAAGGCTCTGCCCAAAGCGCGCCAGGCGTTGATTATCGACGCGGCTTACCGGCTTGAGCGGTACCGGGCCAATGGCCTTGAGCGCGATCCTGCACGCTCGCAGCGCAGTTTCGAACTGCTACGGGCGATCAATCAGAACCCCGCGCCAGAACTGCAAGTCGACAAACCCGAACTGCCTGAAAACGGCCACGAGTCGCGCACCTGGCAGCTGGGCGCCGGTAGCCGTGACGACAAGGCCTTTGCCGAATATGGCCTGCGCATGGCTTACCACGACCTCAACGACAACGCACCGGGCTTTCCCCTGGGCGCGCAGATTGAAATTCTGCAACTGAAACTGCGCCAGTACGAAGGCAACAAGTGGCAAGTGCAACAACTGGACCTGGCCAATATCCGCTCCCTGACCCCGCGCAATGACCTGCTGCAACCCTGGTCATGGCAAGTGGGCGGCGGGCTGGAACGGGTACTCGGCAAACATGGCGACGAAAACCTGGTCAGTCATGTCAATGGCGGTGCAGGCGGCACCTGGCAATTGGCGGACAATATGCTCGGTTTCGCTCTCGGTACGGTACGCATCGAGCACAACAACGACTTCGCGGCGTTTGTGTCACCGGCAGCGGGCTTCAATACCGGGCTTCTTTGGCGTAACCCGGTGGGCAACCTGAGCCTGGAAGCCAAGGGCGACTACTTCACCAACGGTGAAGTCCGTCGTAGCCTGAGCCTTAATCAGCAATGGGAAGTTTCGCGAAATCTTGGTCTGCGCCTGAGCGCACAGCGTGAGTTCAGCAAACTGACCACCCCTATCAACGAAGTGATGCTGGAGCTGAAGTGGTATCACTACTAAGGAGTTTTCAAGACATGGTTGTTAATTGTGATTCCCTCGAGCAGGTGCGCGAGAAAATCGACGGGCTGGATCACCAGATTGTCGGCCTGATCGCCGAGCGCGGGGCTTACGTATCGCAGGCGGCGCGGTTTAAAAAAGACAGCGATGCGGTCAGGGCGCCGCAGCGGGTTGAGCAGGTGATTGGCAAGGTGCGGACGTTGGCCGATGAGCTGGGCGCCAACCCGGACGTCACTGAAAGCGTCTACCGCGCCATGATCGCGGCCTTTATCGAACAGGAACTGGCTGAACACAAGACGCTTGCAAAATAGACAGCCCCAATGTGGGAGCGGGCTTGCCCGCTCCCACAGGATGGGGTTACACCACGCCTTGGGCCAGCATTGCGTCGGCAACTTTGACGAAACCGGCAATGTTCGCGCCTTTTACGTAGTTGATCCGCCCGTTTTCCTCGCCGTAGTGCACGCAAGCGTGGTGGATCGACTGCATGATGTTGTGCAACTTGCTGTCCACTTCGCCGGCCGTCCACAGCAGACGCATGGCGTTTTGCGACATTTCCAGCCCGCTCACCGCCACGCCACCGGCGTTGGATGCCTTGCCCGGTGCAAACAAAATACCTGCTTCGATAAACAGATCGACCGCTTCCAGGGTGGTCGGCATGTTCGCACCTTCAGCCACGCACACGCAGCCATTGGCCAGCAACGTACGGGCCGCTTCAGCGTCCAGCTCATTCTGGGTAGCGCATGGCAGCGCGATATCACACGCCAGGCTCCACGGGTGCTGCCCTGCCAGGAATTCAACCCCGAACTGCCCCGCCAACTGGCTGATACGGCCGCGCTTGACGTTTTTCAGTTCCATGAGCGCTTCCCACTGCTCTTCGCTCAAACCGGCTTCGCAATACAGCGTGCCTTCGGAATCCGACAGCGAAATAACCTTGCCGCCCAGGTCCATGACCTTGCGCGCGGCGTATTGCGCCACGTTGCCCGAGCCCGAAATCGCCACGCGCTTGCCGTCGATGCGCTGGCCGCTGCGCTTGAGCATTTCCTGGGCGAAGTACACACAACCAAAGCCGGTAGCTTCAGGACGGATCAGGCTGCCACCGTAGCTCATGCCTTTGCCGGTCAACACGGAGGTGAACTGGTTGCTCAGGCGCTTGTACTGACCAAACATAAAGCCGATTTCGCGGGCGCCGACACCGATGTCGCCTGCTGGCACATCAACATCCGAACCGATATGGCGATACAGCTCGCTCATAAAGGCCTGGCAGAAACGCATGACTTCGGCGTCGCTCTTGCCCTTGGGATTGAAGTCCGAACCGCCCTTGCCGCCGCCCATGGGCAACGAGGTCAGGGAGTTCTTGAAGGTTTGCTCAAAGGCCAGAAACTTGAGGACGCCCAGATTCACCGACGGATGAAAACGCAGACCGCCCTTGTACGGACCAATGGCGCTGTTCATCTGGATACGGAAGCCGCGGTTGACCCGCACTTTGCCTTCGTCATCTACCCACGAAACGCGGAACACGATCGCACGCTCTGGTTCGCAAATGCGCTCAAGAATCCCTGAAGTCAGATAATGCGGATTGGCTTCAAGAAACGGCCACAGACTGCGAAGGACCTCTTCCACTGCCTGGTGGAATTCTGGTTGGTCAGGGTCACGTTTTTTCAGGCGGGCAAGGAACTGGTCGACGGATTCGATCATGGTAAGTCTCGGCAAATTTATTGTCGTTAAACGGAGATTGACCGGAACTTTATCAATTCATGTGGCACCGCGACAGCGCAAAATGTCGCAGTTATGAATTTAAATGGTGCATTTATATAAATAGCACCGATTTATCGGGCTTTTGCGCACCAAAAAAATACTTCTTGTACCCAGTTTCGCACCAACTTATAAACGCCAAAATCCCATTGTGGGAGGGGGAAAAGGTTTGTGATGCGCAAAAAAAACGGCGCCCGAAGGCGCCGTTCTGTTATGCAAACTGCCCTTACTGGGCCAGTTTTTTGTGACGCACACGGTGCGGCAGGGTAGCCGCTTCGCCGAGGCGCTTTTTACGGTCAGCTTCGTACTCGGTGTAGTTACCTTCGAAGAAGATCGCCTGCGAGTCGTCTTCGTACGCCAGGATGTGAGTCGCGACGCGGTCAAGGAACCACCGATCGTGAGAGATCACAATGGCGGCGCCAGGGAAGTCCAGCAGTGCTTCTTCAAGCGAACGCAATGTCTCAACGTCAAGGTCGTTGGACGGTTCGTCGAGCAGCAGCACGTTGGCGCCCTCTTTCAAGGTCAGGGCCAGGTGCAGGCGACCACGCTCACCACCGGACAGATCCTTGACGAACTTCTGCTGATCGCCACCTTTGAAGTTGAAACGACCTACATAGGTACGCGACGGGATTTCATAGTTACCAATACGGATCACATCGGAACCGTCAGAAATCGCCTGGAACACCGTCTTGCTGCCATCCAGGTCGTCACGGCTCTGGTCAACGCACGCCAGTTGCACGGTTTCACCGATTTCGATGCTGCCCGAATCCGGCTGTTCCTTGCCCATCAGCATGCGGAACAGGGTCGATTTACCGGCACCGTTACCACCGATCACGCCAACAATGGCGCCTTTGGGCATGGCGAACGACAGGTTGTCGATCAGCACGCGATCGCCGTAACCCTTGGAGACGTTCTTGAACTCGATAACCTTGTCACCCAGGCGCGGACCGGCCGGGATGTAGATTTCGTTGGTTTCGCTGCGCTTCTGGAATTCCTGCGACTGCAGTTCTTCGAAACGTTGCAGACGGGCCTTGGACTTGGACTGACGCGCCTTGGCACCTTTGCGAACCCATTCCAGCTCGTCTTTCATGGCCTTTTCATGGGCCGACTGCTGCTTGGATTCCTGGGCCAGACGATCGGACTTGGCTTCCAGCCAGCCCGAATAGTTGCCCTCGTAAGGAATGCCCGCACCGCGGTCAAGCTCCAGAATCCAGCCCGCTACGTTATCCAGGAAGTAACGGTCGTGCGTAATCGCAACCACGGTACCCGGGAAGTCGTGCAGGAAGTGCTCCAGCCAGGCGACCGAATCGGCATCCAGGTGGTTGGTCGGTTCATCGAGCAGCAGCATGTCCGGGGCCGACAGCAGCAGGCGACAAAGGGCAACACGGCGCTTCTCACCACCCGACAGGTGCTCTACCTTGGCATCCCAGGCCGGCAGGCGCAGCGCATCGGCTGCAACTTCCAGCTGGCGCTCAAGGTTGTGCCCGTCGCTTGCTTGCAGGATCGCTTCGAGCTTGGCCTGTTCTGCGGCCAGCTTGTCGAAGTCGGCATCAGGGTCGGCATATTCGGCATACACTTGATCAAGACGCGCCTGAGCGTCCTTGATCACGCTAACGGCTTCTTCAACCACTTCGCGTACGGTTTTGCTCGGATCCAGCTGCGGTTCCTGCGGCAGGTAACCGATGTTCAGGTCCGGCATCGGACGGGCTTCGCCGTCGAACTCGGTGTCAACGCCTGCCATGATTTTCAACAGGGTGGATTTACCCGAACCGTTCAAGCCGAGTACGCCGATTTTGGCCCCCGGGAAAAACGACAGGGAGATGTTTTTCAGGATTTCCCGCTTCGGCGGAACAACTTTGCTCAGCCGATGCATGGTGAAAACGTATTGAGCCATGGATAACCTAGGGTCAGTGACGGGTGAATAAGGCGCGAGCAATGCCCGGATCAGGCCATAGCAGAAAGTCAGGGACTGATCGAGATCAATGCCTGCTCGCAGAAAAAGCACAAATGTAGACCCCAGAATCTACCTGAATGCGTGATGCAGGGCAAACCAGCGCAGACCAGAGGACTGGCACTTTGCCACAACCCAAGGCATGCTTGGCGCCTTTAGGGGGCCTCGCGCCATTGCCGCCAAATCGCAGGATCACAAGTTGCCCAATGTCACCCCGCCCACTCGTGTCAAAGCGTCCAGCCAATTACTCGGGACACCTGTGCGCGGAACGTTGAAAAGTGCATTGGCGACCCTGGTTTTACTGCTGCTGGCGATGCTGTTCTGGCTGTTGGTCGAGCAGTTTCAGGAAACCCTGCAGCAAGAGCGCCAGACCAGCATCAACTACAGCGCCGACCTGGCCGACCATATCGGCCTGAGCATGGCCTTGCGGGCCGAAACCGCGCTCAATCTGCTGCCCGTAGACAAGTCGCCAAGAAACCAGCGCCAGCAACAGGCGCTGGTCAAGCAACTGGGCCAGTCCTTGCCATCCCTGCAAAGCCTGGCCCTGCTCAGTCCGGCCGGCGAAGTGTTGCTCGACAGTACCGGGACCAGCCCCGACGCTGCGTATCTGGCCGACTGGGTCAAACGCAGCCCGTCGCGCAACCGCACTGAAGGTTACTACTTCAGCAACAACAGTGATGCCAGCATCATCTACCTGTTGCTGCGCCAGCCCAGCGGCGCCATCGACGGCTACTGGCTGCTGCGCATGAGCCCGGACCTGCTGCAAAACCTCACGCATCAGAACGCCAACAGCAGCAACCGGCCGCAGTGGCTGGTGGAAAACAGCCAGACCCGCAAGGTACTCAGCCGCGCGGATAAAAACGTCTCGCCCCCCTCGGCCCTGAGCCAGCGCGATGAAGACGACACCGTACTGCTGGCAGCTATCAGCCACAGCGACTGGCAACTGCGCGGGCTGTTCAATGACCGCCAGGCAATCGAGCAGCTGCTGCCCGGACTGATCGGCAAATGCCTGCTCGGCTTGGTGTTTTCGTTGCTGCCCATTATGGCGCTGTTAAACATGCGCCGCCGCCAGCGCCAGTTGCATGAAGGCCGCCGGCGTTACCACGATATTTTTGAAGGCACCGGGGTCGCCCTCTGCGTGCTCGACCTGTCCAGCCTGCCAGGGTTTCTTGAGCGCGAAAAACTCCATGACACTGATGCCCTCAAGCATTGGCTCAGCGATCATCCGGAACATCGTCGCCAGTTATTCGAGCAACTGCGCATCACCGAAGTCAACCAGGTAGCCATGCAGCTGCTGGAGGTCGATTCAGGAGAAGGTGCCTGGCACAAGCTGATCAACGGCTGCCCGCTGAGCAGTTCAGCCATTGGCTATCAGGTCGTCGAGGCCGTGCTCGACCAGCAGCAACAGCTTGAGCTGGAAATAAAACTGACCGATGCCAGCGGTCGCGACCAGCACTTATGGCTGGTGCTGCGTCTGCCTGTGGATCAGCAGGACTACCATGCCGTCATTTTGAGCATCAGTGATATCACCAGCCGCAAGTTGATCGAACTGTCCCTGCAAGAGCGCGAAAGCTTCTGGTCCGATGTGGTGCGAACCGTTCCCGACCATCTTTATGTACAAAATGTAATCAGCCAGCGGATCATTTTCAGCAACCATCACCTTGGCCAGACCCTGGGCTATAGCGCTGTTGAACTGCAGGAAATGGGCGCTTACTTCTGGGAGTTGCTGTTGCACCCTGAAGACGCCGAGCGCTATCACCAGTTGCGCAAAGAGCAGCAGGAAAACGGCTACAAGCAACTGATGCAATGCCAACTGCGGTTTCGCCATCAGCAGGGTACCTGGCGGCGCTTTGACATCCGTGAGCAAGCCTTTGCCCGTCATACCGGTGATCAAGTCTCGCGAATTGTAGGGGTGGCCAAGGACATCACCGACCAGATTGAAGCCAGCGAGTCATTGCGCGACAGCGAGCAACGCTACCGGATGCTGGCCGAAAGCATCAGCGACGTGATTTTCTCCACTGACAGCTCGCTGCGCATGAACTACCTCAGCCCCTCCATACAGACTGTACTGGGCTATGACGCACAATGGGTATTCGACAATGGCTGGCAGTCTATTATTGCCACGCCGCAACAGCTGGAGGGTATCTACAACCTGATCGAGCGTATCCGTGGCGCACTGCACAAGCCCCAGCAACTGTCGGCTTTGCGTGCTCAGGTGCAAACCCAGCTGTTTCTGTTCGACTGCCTGCGCGCTGACGGGCACAAGGTGCCCATCGAACTGCGCCTGGTGCTGGTATGGGATGAAGACGACGGTTTTGAAGGCATTCTGGGTGTTGGTCGCGACATGAGCCAGCAACGCCGTGCCGAAAAAGACCTGCGCATGGCCGCCACGGTTTTTGAACACTCCACCTCGGCCATCCTTATTACCGACCCTGCAGGCTATATCGTGCAAGCCAACGAGGCTTTCAGCCGGGTCAGCGGTTACGCCGTCGCACAAGTCCTCGACCAGCTACCAAGCATGCTCACTGTCGATGACCAACAACGCGCACACCTCGCCTATGTGCTCAAGCAACTGCATTTGCACGGCACATGGGAGGGTGAAGTCTGGCTCAAGCGCCTGAACGGCGAACACTACCCGGCCTGGGTCGGCATCACGGCAGTGCTCGATGATGAAGGCGATCTGGCCAGCTATGTGTGCTTCTTCAGTGATATCAGCGAGCGCAAGGCCAGCGAACAGCGAATCCACCGCCTGGCCTACTACGACGCCCTGACTCACCTGCCCAATCGCACCCTGTTCCAGGACCGTCTGCACACCGCGCTGCAACAGGCCGAGCGCAACAAGTCGTGGGTGGTGCTGATGTTTCTTGACCTCGACCGCTTCAAACCGATCAA
The DNA here is from genome assembly GCF_049896805.1 of Pseudomonas sp. TWR1-1-3. Lineage (NCBI taxonomy): Bacteria > Pseudomonadati > Pseudomonadota > Gammaproteobacteria > Pseudomonadales > Pseudomonadaceae > Pseudomonas > Pseudomonas sp. TWR1-1-3. Next base: position 898,050 of record NZ_JAFCUZ010000002.1, read on the forward strand.
CGACTCCCTGGGCCACGCAGCCGGCGACCGCATGCTCAAGGACATGGCCATCCGCCTGCTTGCCTGTGTGGGTGACGACGATACTGTGGCGCGCATGGGCGGTGACGAGTTCACCCTGCTTCTGCAGCCTCGCACCACCCGTCAGAAGGCCTTGAACCGCGCTATCAATGTGGCCGAACAGATCCTCGCCAGTCTGGTAAAGCCCTTTGTACTCGAAAGCCGCGAGTTCTTTGTAACCGCCAGTATTGGTATTGCCTTGAGCCCGCAAGACGGCAACGAACTCAGCCAGTTGATGAAAAACGCCGATACCGCGATGTATCACGCCAAGGAGCGCGGCAAAAACAACTTCCAGTTCTACCAGGCAGACATGAACGCCAGCGCTCTTGAGCGCCTTGAACTGGAAAGCGACCTGCGTCATGCCCTGGAGCAGCAGGAATTCATTCTTTATTACCAGCCGCAGTTCAGCGGCGACGGCAAACGTCTGACCGGCGTTGAGGCACTGTTGCGCTGGAATCACTCAAGGCGCGGGCTGGTGCCACCCGGCGACTTTATCCCGGTACTCGAAGAACTGGGGCTGGTGGTCGAAGTCGGCGACTGGGTGCTGGCCGAGGCCTGTCGCCAGCTCAAGCTCTGGCATCAGGCCAAGGTTCGCGTGCCCAAAGTCTCGGTCAACATATCAGCGCGCCAGTTCTCCGACGGCCAGTTGGGTACGCGCATTGCCAATATCCTCAAGGAAACCGGCCTGTCCCCGGCCTGCCTGGAGCTTGAGCTGACCGAAAGCATCCTCATGCGCGAGGTCAGCGAAGCGCTGCATATCCTGGCCAGCCTGAAAAACCTCGGCCTGAGCATTGCCGTGGACGACTTTGGCACCGGTTATTCGTCGCTCAACTACCTCAAGCAATTCCCCATCGACGTACTGAAAATCGACCGTACCTTTGTCGACGGCCTGCCCTCCGGCGAGCAGGACGCGCAAATCGCCAGGGCCATTATCGCCATGGCCCACAGCCTGAACCTTGCGGTAATCGCCGAAGGTGTAGAGACCCACGAGCAGCTGGATTTCTTGCGTGAACACGGTTGCGACGAAGTGCAAGGCTATCTGTTCGGGCGACCGATGCCGGCGGGCCAATTGGTGGAGCAACTGCAAGCGGCAAGCGCGGATCTACAAGCTTGAAGCTCATAGTTGCTCACCGTGAATCGCATTCATATGCCAGATAAAACCCATTGAGTTAGAATGCCCTCCTTTTCTGCCCCCGATCCTTGAGGACCGCCATGTTCAGCCGTGATTTGACACTTGCCAAGTTCGACGCCGACCTTTTTGCCGCCATGGAGCAAGAAGCTCAGCGCCAGGAAGAACATATTGAGCTGATCGCTTCGGAAAACTACACCAGCCCAGCGGTGATGGAAGCTCAAGGCTCGGTTCTGACCAACAAATACGCCGAAGGCTACCCTGGCAAGCGCTACTACGGCGGCTGCGAATACGTAGACGTGGTAGAGCAACTGGCTATCGACCGTGCAAAAGAACTGTTCGGCGCCGATTACGCCAACGTTCAACCGCACGCCGGTTCCCAGGCCAACAGCGCCGTTTACCTGGCCCTGCTGTCGGCTGGCGACACCATCCTGGGCATGAGCCTGGCTCACGGCGGTCACCTGACCCACGGTGCCAGCGTTTCGTCTTCGGGCAAGCTGTACAACGCCATCCAGTACGGCATCGACGCCAATGGCCTGATCGACTACGACGAAGTTGAGCGCCTGGCCGTTGAGCACAAGCCAAAAATGATCGTGGCTGGCTTCTCTGCCTACTCGCAGGTTCTGGACTTCCCACGTTTCCGCGCTATCGCGGACAAGGTTGGCGCCTACCTGTTCGTGGACATGGCACACGTAGCCGGTCTGGTGGCTGCTGGCGTTTACCCGAACCCGGTTCCATTCGCTGACGTAGTGACCACCACTACCCACAAGACCCTGCGCGGTCCACGTGGTGGCCTGATCCTGGCCAAGGCCAACGCCGACATCGAGAAAAAGCTGAACTCGGCTGTTTTCCCGGGTTCGCAAGGCGGCCCGCTGGAGCACGTTATCGCGGCCAAGGCCGTGTGCTTCAAAGAAGCTCTGCAACCAGAGTTCAAGGCTTACCAGCAACAAGTGGTAAAAAACGCTCAGGCCATGGCTTCGGTATTTATCGAGCGCGGTTTTGACGTGGTTTCGGGCGGTACTGAAAACCACCTGTTCCTGCTGTCGCTGATCAAGCAGGAAATCTCCGGTAAAGACGCCGACGCGGCTCTGGGCAAAGCCTTTATCACCGTAAACAAAAACTCCGTACCAAACGATCCACGCTCCCCGTTCGTCACTTCGGGTCTGCGTTTCGGTACTCCAGCTGTCACCACTCGCGGCTTCAAAGTTGAAGAGTGCCGTGAGCTGGCTGGCTGGATCTGCGACATCCTGGCAGATATCAACAACGAAGCCGTTATCGACGCCGTTCGCGAGAAAGTCAAAGCCATCTGCGCCAAGCTGCCGGTATACGGCAACTGATCGCAAATAGCTGAATAAAAAGCCCGGCTTTCAAGCCGGGCTTTTTATTGCATCTGTTATTTTGAAACACTTGGCCGCTCCCCCCGAACAATAACAGCCTAGTCTGAATTTATGCATTCTTACCAACTGCAGAGTTCAGACAATGACTAACGATTCGCAACACTCCTTTATCGCCACCTTGCATATACCGAACCATAACCTTCATCTTTTAGGGGCTCTTCATGGCCAGTCGGTCATAGTAACTGACTTGCTGGGCAGTGGCGGTGTCTTCTCCGGCAAACCACAGTGGAGGGACGACTCCGCAGCCATGGGCATTCAAGCCCACGCCACAGGCGGGATCAAGGCTACGCTCAAGCTTTATTTCCGGCATACCGCCAAGGGCTATGAAATACATATCAAACACCCTGGCCAGTATGACCGGCACCGGCTGGCCATGAACCATATGGATATACTCTATGCGAGAAGTCCGACACTAAAGCATCCACTTGCCTTCACACTACTCGATCAAAACAACCGAACAGTGACAGAGAGGAACTTGAGTGAACCCCATACCCTTATCACACTTAAAACCCATAACAACAAGTATATCGGCGTAAGAAAAGCCAAAGGCTCACCTCATTACTATCTTGGTGAAACAGCCGAACATAAAAAAATGGTATTTCTTTTAAATATTATTGAAAGAAATGTGCCCTATTGATTTTACAACCGTGAAGTTGTGCGAAACACCTGTTATTGCAGTAAGACAAAAAAATCAAAAGCCCCTGACCCTCTCCCGGAGGGAGAGGGTCAGCTATCACTCAAACCCCAAGCCGGGCAAAACCCTCGCGAATCTTGGCCTCTGGCAAATCATCGGCAATAAACACCATCACACTTTCACGGGCTTCACCTTCGGCCCACTCGGTGTCCCAATCAAAGCCATACAACTTGAGCACCCCCTGAAACACCAGCCTGCGATCTTCACCGGCAATGCTCAGCACGCCTTTGTAGCGCAGCAATTGCTTGCCGTGCTCTTCCAGCAGCTCGTTCATGAAGGCGCTAAGGCTGTCGATATCCAGCGGCTTATCGGTGCGTAGCACCAGACTGGAGATACGATCGATAGAAGCCGCAGGCTGTACCGGGCGCAAGCTCAGGCCACCCCCCAAGTCTGCGTTGAGGTTAAACCCGCGCACATCCAGTAATTCGGCCAGATCGATCTTGCCGTGCTCAACCACGCGGATCGGCGCCCGGCGGTTGATACGGGTCAAACGCTCGCTCAAGGCATCAAAGGTGGCGTCATCCACCAGATCGCGCTTGCTCACCAGTAAGCGGTCAGCAAAACCGATCTGCGCCTGGGCAATGGTCTGACTCAAATGCACATCGGCGTGGGCTGCATCCACCAGGGTAATAATGCCGTCCAGCAGATAACGCTCGCGCAGCTCTTCATCGATAAAGAAGGTTTGCGCCACCGGTGCCGGGTCGGCCAGGCCGGTGCACTCGATCACCAGGCGGTCGAAGGCAATTTCGCCATTGTCCAGACGCTCAAGCAGCAGGAACAGCGCCTTGGTCAGGTCGGTGTGGATGGTGCAGCACACACAGCCATTGGCCAGGGTCATGACTTGCACCGGCTCGTCCCCCAACAGTTGGGTGTCGATCCCGGCATCGCTGAATTCGTTTTCGATCACGGCGATTTTCAGGCCGTGTTCTGCCTTGAGCAAATAACGCAACAAGGTGGTTTTACCGGCCCCCAGGAAGCCGCTGAGAATGGTGACGGGGATTGGAGAGGTCATGCAGTGCCTCCTTAAACATAACGCAAAAACAAATGTGGGAGCGGCCTTGCTCGCGATTCAGGCGACACGGTGTCACTGACACACCGCGCCGTTCTTATCGCGAGCAAGCCCGCTCCCACAGTCAGATACAGCTCAGCCCTGACGGGTTAACAACACTTGGGCCCGCCCTTGCCGCCGTAACGCGCTTCCTGGCGTTCACGAAAGAACGCCTCGTAGCTCATCACCGGCTTGTCCGGGTGCTTGGTTTGCATATGCTCGACGTAGTTGTCGTAGTCGGGCATGCCGACCATCAGGCGTGCGGCCTGACCGAGGTATTTACCGAGGCGACTCAGGTCATTGAACATGGTTGCAACCCTCTATCAAGCATCTGGCATGGCTTGGTACGGCGACTCTTTATCCGTACGTTCTTTGCTGCCCCATGCAGCGACACCCACTTTGATCGCAAAGAACAGAATGCTGAACACCACGAACAGAAACAGCACGGTCAGACCGGCGTTGGTGTAGGCGTTGATGATCACATGTTGCATCTGGTCGATGTTTTTCGCCGGGGCAATCACTTGGCCGGCTTCCAGCGCAGTGCTGTATTTGTTGGCCAGGGACAGGAAGCCCACTGCCGGGTTGGCGTCGAACAGCTTGATAAAGCCTGCCACGGTGGTGCAGATCAGCAGCCAGACGGCTGGCAGCATGGTCACCCAAATGTAGCGCTGGCGCTTCATTTTGATCAGCACAACGGTTGCCAGCATCAGCGCGATACCCGCCAGCATCTGATTGGAGATACCGAACAGCGGCCACAGGGTGTTGATGCCGCCCAGTGGATCGATCACGCCCTGATACAGCAGGTAGCCCCACATCGCCACACACAGGCCGGTGGCCAGCAAGTTGGCGCCCCAGGACTCGGTACGTTTGAGTGCAGGCACAAAGCTGCCCAGCAAGTCTTGCAGCATAAAGCGACCGGCACGGGTACCGGCGTCAACTGCGGTCAGGATAAACAGGGCTTCGAACAAAATGGCGAAGTGATACCAGAACGCCATAGTGTTTTCACCCGGCAACACGTTGTGCAGGATCTGCGCGATACCCACCGCCAGGGTCGGTGCACCGCCGGCACGTGCCAGGACGGTGGTTTCACCGATGTCCTTGGCCAGCGCGGTCAACGCATCCGGGGTAATGGCAAAGCCCCAGTTGGTGATGTTTTGCGCAACGGTAACCACGTCACCGCCGACAATCGCTGCCGGGCTGTTCATGGCGAAGTACACACCCGGCTCGATCACCGAAGCAGCAACCATCGCCATAATGGCCACGAAGGACTCCATCAGCATACCGCCGTAACCGATATAACGGGCGTTGCTTTCGTTATCCAGCAGTTTTGGCGTAGTACCCGAAGAAATCAGCGCATGGAAGCCCGATACCGCACCGCAGGCAATGGTGATGAACAGGAACGGGAACAGGCCGCCTTTCCAGACCGGGCCGGTGCCGTCGGTGAACTGGGTCAGCGCGGGCATTTTCAGCTCGGGCATGGTGACCAGGATGCCGATGGCCAGCGCAACGATAGTGCCGATCTTGAGGAAGGTCGACAGATAGTCACGAGGTGCCAGTACCAGCCATACCGGCAGAACCGCCGCAACAAAGCCGTAGCCGATGAGCATCCAGGTGATTTGCGTACCGGTAAAGGTGAACACCGGCGCCCACTCGGGGCTCGCCGCAATCTGGCCCCCCAGCCAGATGGAGCCAAGTAGCAGCAGCACACCGACGATGGAGATTTCACCTATGCGGCCCGGGCGGATGTAGCGCATGTAAATGCCCATGAACATCGCGATCGGGATGGTCGCCATCACCGTGAACATGCCCCACGGGCTCTCGGCCAGGGCCTTGACCACGATCAGCGCCAGCACCGCGAGGATGATGATCATGATCAGGAAGCAGCCAAACAGCGCGATGGTGCCCGGGATCTTGCCCATTTCCTCACGCACCATATCGCCCAGGGAGCGACCGTTGCGGCGGGTGGACATGAACAGGACCATGAAGTCCTGCACCGCACCGGCCAGTACCACGCCGGCGATCAGCCAGAGTGTGCCCGGCAGGTAACCCATTTGCGCGGCCAATACCGGCCCGACCAGAGGGCCAGCGCCAGCAATGGCGGCAAAGTGGTGACCAAAGAGAATGTGTTTGTTGGTCGGCACATAGTCCAGACCGTCGTTGTTGAGCACCGCAGGTGTTGCGCGGCTGGAGTCCAGTTGCATCACCTTGGTGGCGATAAACAGGCTGTAATAACGGTAAGCAACCAGATAAATGGCAACAGCTGCCACAACAATCCACAAGGCGTTGATCGCCTCGCCCCGGCGCAATGCCACTACGCCAAGGGCGCAGGCTCCTACAATTGCCAGCACCAGCCACGGGATGTGGCGGAGCAGGCTATTTTTATTATTCATTTTTTTAATTCCGGCCAGTTGGACAAGAAAGACTGCACCCGGAGTTTAGCGCTACTGGCTTTAAAGACCAGCCCCCAACATTGGTCTAGAGCCTTCTTTTGCGGTTTTTTGGCAGGCGGTGCTGCACATTTTTTTCGTGCAACGCCGCTGTCTGTCCCAGGCTGTCAGCCCGATACCGCGCCCAACCCTTGCAGATTTTTTACACCTTTGAACGCTTATTCGAACAACGCATCCAACGCCTGTTCCAGACGGGTAACGCCAATGACTTTCAGCCCCGGCGGCGACTCCTTGGGCGCATTGCCCTTGGGCACGATGGCGCGCTTGAAACCGTGCTTGGCCGCTTCCTTGAGCCGCTCCTGGCCGCTTGGCACAGGGCGCACCTCACCCGACAGGCCGACTTCACCGAACACCAGCAGATCATGGGGCAACGGACGATTACGCAGGCTGGACATCACGGCGGCCATCAGCGCCAGGTCCGATGCGGTTTCCAGCACCTTGACCCCGCCCACCACGTTCAGGAAAACATCCTGATCGTGGGTTGGAATACCGCCGTGTCGGTGCAATACGGCCAATAACATGGCCAGACGATTCTGGTCCAGGCCCAGGGTCACCCGCCGCGGGTTAGACATATGGCTGTCGTCCACCAGCGCCTGCACCTCCACCAGCATCGGGCGAGTCCCTTCCCAGGTGGCCATCACCACACTGCCAGGGACTTCTTCCTGGGCGCGGGTAAGGAAAATTGCGGAAGGGTTGGAAACTTCCTTCAGGCCTTTGTCGGTCATACCGAATACGCCCAGCTCGTTGACCGCGCCAAAACGGTTTTTCACTGCCCGCAGCAAGCGCAGCCGCCCGTCGGATTCACCCTCGAAATACAGTACGGTATCCACCATATGCTCCAGCACCCGCGGCCCGGCCAATGCGCCTTCTTTGGTCACATGGCCCACCAGGAAAATCGCCGTGCCGCTGGACTTGGCATAACGCACCAGCAAGGCCGCACTTTCACGCACTTGCGACACGCCGCCCGGTGCTGATTGCAGTTGCTCGGTAAAGATGGTCTGAATCGAGTCGATGACCATGACCTTGGGCTTTTCCAGCTTGGCAGTGGCGATGATGCTTTCAATGCAGGTTTCGGTCATCACCTTGAGCTGATCCTGCGGCAGCCCCAGGCGCCGGGCGCGCATGGCCACTTGCTGCTGGGACTCCTCGCCGGTGACGTACAACGCAGGCATGCGTGTAGCCATCTGACACAAGGTTTGCAGCAGGATGGTGGATTTGCCGATCCCCGGATCGCCACCGATCAACACCACCGAGCCATCCACCAGACCGCCGCCAAGCACCCGATCCAGCTCGCCAGAAGCGGTGGAGAAGCGCGGTAGTTCCTCGATGCTGACTTCGGCCAGGGTCTTGAGCTGGGCCTGTTGTCCGGTCCAGCCGGTACGGCCGCTGGGCGGCGCCGCAGCCCCGCTTTCAACGATGGTTTCCACCAGGGTGTTCCAGACGCCGCACTCGCCGCACTGCCCGGCCCACTTGGGGAAAGTTGCGCCGCACTCGGTGCAGCCGTAAATGCGCTTGGGCTTGGCCATCTGAACTCCACGGAAAAACCGCGATGATAGCCCACTGAGCCTGGATCAGCGCGTCACCGGCATGCGGATTTCGCCATCGGCCAGCCGGGCGGCACTGTTGCCCGATGCATCTTCAGCATTCAGGTCGGCGCCTTTGCGCGACAACTCCCCCAGCAGCTCAACCCGCTGGAACAGGCCCGCATACATGGCTGCCGTCTGCCCTGCACCATTGCGCTGATCAGGGTTGCAGTCGGCTGCCATCAGGCGGTGGGCAATCTTGAGTTCACCCTTGAAAATCGCCCCCATCAGGGCCGTGTTACCGCGTTTGTCCTGCACGCAGGCATTGGCACCTGCCTTGAGCAAATGCTCCACCGCCTTGGGCTGGCCGTTATAGGCAGCCAGAATCAGCGCGGTATAGCCTTTGCTGTCTTGAATATCGAGGGTGTAGCCGGATTCGATAAAGGTCTCGAGCATTGGCACATCGCCACGACGGGCGGCATCAAAAAAGTAATCCTGAAGCTGGCCCCGGGTGTCGGCCCCATCGGCCAGGCTCAGGCCGCTGAAAAACAGCAAGGCCAGGGAAATAAACGTTCGCATGCTTCTCTCCTGAATCAAAAGCCCTCACCCCGACCCTCCAAAAGGGAGAGGATCGGGGTGAGGGCTGCGGGTTAATCCGCCAGCTTGGCAGCCAGCGCCTTGACCCGACTCAGATCGCCCTTGGCCACTTTGGCTACGCCAGTGCCGTACTCAGGGTCGGCCTTGTAAAGGAACGACAGGATGATGTGCTTGCTTTCATCGTCTGTAGTTGCCAGCGAACCACCGAAGCTTTCAATCAAATCCTGACGCTCTTTCTGGCTGAATGAACGGTAAAGATCACCGGCCTGCTTGAAGTTCTGCTCACGCTGAATCTTCGCTTGCTGGGTAGTACCCGCCAATGGCATTTCGCTGTAGCGCGCAGCTTGCGGCTCTTCACGCGGCATCAAGCGGCTTGGCTGGTAGTTCACCCCCGACGTGGTGTGGCCCAGGTTCATCGCGCCGTCCTGGTTGCCATTGTTTACCGCGACCCGGGGGGCGTTGATCGGCAATTGCATGGCATTGGCACCCAGGCGGTACATCTGCGTATCGGCATAGGAGAACACCCGGCCCTGCAACAGACGGTCTTCGGAAGGCTCGATACCTGGTACCAGGTTGGCCGGGGCCATGGCGACCTGCTCGGTTTCCTGGAAGACATTGGCCGGGTTGCGGTTCAGGACCATTTGCCCGACTTTTCGCTCAGCCACGTTAGGCCAGATCTTGGTGGCATCCAGCGGGTCGAAATCAAAGGTTTTCAAGTCTTCAGGCTTGAGGACCTGCACATACAAGTCCCACTTGGGGAAGTCACCCTTATTGATATGCGTAACCAGATCGTTGGTCATGTGGCTGTAGTCTTGGCCCTGAACCTGCGTCACTTGTTTCGGATCAAGGTTTTTCAACCCCTGCAGGCTCTTCCAGTGAAACTTCACATAGCGCACGTCCCCCTTGGCATTGACCAGTTTGTAGGCGTGTACACCGTTACCATCCATTTCCCGGTAACTGGCGGGGGTACCCGCGTTGGAGTACAGCTCGGTCAGGGTGCGTGTGGCTTCCGGTACGTGAGAGAAGAAGTCGAAACGGCGCGAGTCGTCATCCAGGTTGGTACGCGGGTCAGGCTTGAAGGCGTGAACCATGTCCGGGAACTTGATCGCATCACGGATAAAGAAGGTGGGGAAGTTGTTACCCACCAGGTCCCAGTTGCCGTCCGCGGTGTAGAACTTGGTGGCAAAACCCCGTGGGTCACGCAGGGTTTCTGGTGAGTGGGCGCTGTGTACCACGGCCGAGAAACGCACAAACACCGGGGTGGTTTCGCCTTTGGCAAATACTTTGGCCTTGGTCAGGTCGCTCAAGTCATTGGTGACTGTAAACGTGCCGTGTGCGCCTGTGCCACGAGCGTGAACAACTCGCTCCGGGATACGCTCGCGATCAAAACGCTGCAGCTTTTGCAGCAGCTGCACGTCTTGCAGCAGAACCGGACCATTGGCCCCTGCCGTCTGGGAGTTCTGGTTGTCACCGACAGCGGCACCGTTGTCACGGGTCAGTGTGGCGGCCTGGGCTGTAACCGACAGCAGGCTGGCGCTTAATACACACAGCAGGCGGCGCTGTGAAAGCGCGCCGAAGCCTAGGGGGGTGGTCATGCGTAAGTCCTCTGGTTATTGGTTGCGCAATGGAGCGCTGACCAAAGGCTAGAGGCATGCAACGCAAACTCTAAATAGAAAGGTCTCAAGCCGGCCATTGAGAAAAAGGTCTGGTATTGCGCCATTCAATCGCGTAGTGAAAGCCAATAGAAAACTTCTCACGGCCAAACGGGTCGATTGCTTACCCGCAAACAGCTGTACGGGCAAGATCAGCCATGCTGATTTACACTGCACCCACCAACCTCATCTGTAACAAGGAATAACCTATGGGCGTGATAAGTGAGTTCAAGGCCTTCGCGGTCAAAGGGAACGTGGTCGATATGGCCGTCGGTATCATTATCGGCGCGGCATTCGGCAAAATCGTTTCGTCCTTTGTGGGGGACGTGGTCATGCCACCACTGGGGTTGCTGATTGGCGGAGTCGACTTCAGTGACCTGGCCATTACGCTGAAAGCCGCCGTTGGCGATGCGCCAGCAGTGGTTGTGGCCTACGGCAAATTCATCCAGAGCGTGATCGACTTTATCATCGTCGCGTTCGCTATCTTTATGGGTGTAAAGGCAATCAACCGCCTGAAACGCGAAGAGGCGGTCGCTCCGAGCGTACCACCGCTGCCCTCTAAAGAAGAGGAACTACTGGGCGAAATTCGCGACTTGCTCAAAGTTCAAAATAACCGGCCATAAGTGCTCAATAAAAACAACGGCGCCCTCAGGGGCGCCTTTGTTTTTCCATGTCACACACAATACAAAACAACTACCAATAGTTCTCAACAGCAACTTGACCTGGCCGGCGGCTCAGACTCAACTGCATGTCCCGTGCCTTGAGCAACTTGCGCGTGTCATCGATCATTTGCGGGTTACCGCACAACATGGCCCGTGAGTGCTCACTGCTCAATTCAATACCTGCGGCGTGTTCAAGTTCGCCATTTTCGATCAATGCAGTAATGCGCCCGTTCAATGCACCGGGTACCTGCTCCCGGGTAACCACCGGTATGTAGATAAATTTGTGCGCATAGTCGGCCAGGTATTCACGGCTGCATAGCCCGGCGATCAGTTCCTGATAGGCCATTTCGCAGGCATGGCGGGCGCTGTAAACCAGCACGATGCGCTCGAACTTTTCCCACACCTCAAAATCCTGCAGGATCGAGAGGAAAGGCGCGATGCCAGTGCCGGTCGCCAACAGCCACAGGTCACGACCGTCGACAAAGCGGTCAAGAGTCAGGAAGCCGTAGGCCTGACGCTCCACCAACAAGGTGTCACCCACTTCCAGGCGACTGAGCTCACTGGTAAATTCCCCGCCTGGCACCACGATCGAAAAGAACTCCAGAAACTCGTCATGGGGGGAAGAGACCATTGAATAGGCGCGCCACACCGTGCTGCCATCGGCCTTGGTCACCCCCAGCCTGGCGAATTGCCCTGCGCGAAAGCGAAAACCCGGATCACGTGTGGTACGCAACGTGAACAGGCTGGGCGTCAGCGGTGTGACGTCGAGAAGCGTCTGTTGGGTGAATTTTTCTGCAGTGGCAGTCATGGGGCACTCCAATGGCGAATGCCCTAGTGTCGCGCAAAGAGGGCCTGAGAAAAACCGATGGTTTGTGATGGCTTTACGGCATCCAGCCGCATCGCAAACACCGCCCGGACTGCAGCCGGAAAGATAGCTTTGCATTGAGCTTTTGGATCCGGTGCCGTTAACCCCACGCAACTGCTATATAGAAACACCCGAAAACGTATAATTAGATACTGTTATTACATGAGCACCCACATCTACAACTAACAAAGTTTTCACATACCAACCCCTACTTTCGAATAATTAGCATTATTCGAAACAGCACCTAAAATCTTCTTAACGGGCCATCTCACAACACCGCTTACTTACTGCCGGGCCGCAGGAGCGCCTTATGACCGCACATCATTCAATCAGTAAAAACCATTACCTTTCTTGCATAAGCGAGGCTGAACTCTGTTCAAACACACTCAAACAAATAGAAGAATACGGCTTTGACTTTTTCTTCTTTCGAATGATTCCTCGCCTTGGAAACATCACAACGAATAGCAAAGTAATTACAAACTATCCAAATGATTATGTCGATAGATATGAAAAAGGTCACCTCTCGCAAAAAAACCCTCTGCTGACCCACTGCCAGTTATCGATCCTGCCCATTATCTGGAGTTCTGATGTCTTTCGTGAGACGCCTGACCAGTGGAGAGCCACGCAAAACTGCGGGCTGACCTATGGCTGGTCGCAATCGGTACACGACCCCAATGGCGCTGTGAGCATGTTGAGCCTCGCCAGAAAAAGCACGCCAGTCACCGAGGACGAGTTTTCAGATAAGGCTGCCAATGTGTTGTGGCTCTGCAACCAACTGCACAGTGCCATGCTCGAGCGCTGCCACCTTCATCACCGGCTGGAGATTCATATCATCCGCCTGTCTTGTCGCGAGCTGGAGATATTGAAATGGACTGCCGAAGGTAAAATCGCTTCCGACATCGGCATGATTCTGGGCCTGAGCACCCGTACCGTGAACTTTCACATCAGCAGCGCCATGAAAAAACTGGGGGCCAACAACAAAACCTCCGCGGTGGTCATGGCGGCCAAGTCAGGCCTGTTGTAGGCCTGACCTGCGCAGCGGCAATAAACCCATCAGGTAATCTTCGGTAAATAAAAGTAAAATCACCGCCACCTGTAAAACCCACGGACGCTTCTGCTTGCCAGACGCCCTCAGGGGCAGGCCATGCAACAGTTGATTCCTCAGAGTTTGTATAAATGCCCGTGCTAGAAAGCCCTTTCGCCCAACTTCGCCTGATCCGCCAACCCGAGCAGCAGAACGAGCCCTTGCAGGCCTTTGATGCGGCGGATGAGTATTTGCTTAATCACTTGGCCGAACAGGCGCTGCCCGCAAACAGCCGGGTGCTGGTGCTCAATGACAGCTTTGGGGCCCTGGCGATCAGCCTGGTGGGCACAATGCAGGTCACCAGCAGCAGTGACTCCTTCCTGGCCATGCAAGCGCTGGAAAAAAACCTGGTGCGCAACGGCCATGCCTACGATGCGGTCTCGATCATTCCGGCCAGTGAACCACTGGCAGGGCCATTCGACTGCGTGCTGGTACGCGTGCCGAAGACCCTGGCCTTGCTTGAAGAACAACTGATCCGCCTGCAAGGTCAGCTGGCACCGGGTGCCCAAGTGATCGCGGGCGCGATGGTCAAGCACCTGCCGCGGGCTGCTGGCGATTTGCTGGAGCGTTATATCGGCCCGATGCATGCCTCGCTGGCGGTCAAGAAGGCCCGGCTGCTGATCGCCACAGCACAGGGCCTGGGACCATTTACCTCGCCCTACCCTACCCGCTATCGACTGGACAAGCCGGCCATCGAGCTGCTCAACCATGCCAACGTGTTCTGCCGCGAAGACCTGGATATCGGTACCCGGGCGTTCCTGCCCCACCTGCCGAAAAACCTGGGCTCGGCCCGGGTTGCCGACCTGGGCTGCGGCAACGGCGTGCTCGCCATTGCCAGCGCACTGGCCAACCCGCAGGCGCAGTACACGCTGGTCGACGAGTCGTTTATGGCCGTGCAGTCCGCCCGGGAAAACTGGCAAGCGGCCCTGGGTGATCGCGAAGTGACAGTGCGGGCCGATGACGGGCTGGCGAGCCAGGCACCGGACTCACTGGACGTGGTGCTGTGCAACCCGCCGTTTCACCAGCAACAGGTGGTGGGGGATTTTCTGGCCTGGCGCATGTTCCAGCAGGCGCGTGAAGCGCTGGTGGTGGGCGGAGCGCTGTATATCGTCGGCAATCGCCACCTGGGCTATCACAGCAAGCTGGCCAAGCTGTTCCGTGGCGTCGAGCAAGTGGCCGCCACGCCCAAGTTCGTGGTCCTCAAGGCGCGCAAGTAAACCTAATCCTTGCAAGCCCCTTGTGGGAGCGGGCGTGCCCGCGAAAGCGCCGACTCGATTGAACCGACAAGCGCGCAGCGCCTGTATCGCGAGCAGGCTCGCTCCCACAGAATACAGTACAAAAAAAACCCGCCGAAGCGGGTCATAAAACCGTAGCCGCAAGGCAACGGGATGGGAAGTCAGTGGCTTTTCATGCCTGCCGCCGTCATGAACATGCGGATCAGCCAGGCAAATACTGCCAGGGTGGCCACACTGCCGGTCCAGATCACCAGCAGCCAGCCTATGCGTTGCCATAAAGGCTTCTTTTCGCATTCTTGCACGTCGTGTAGATAATCCTTGCCAGCCATGTGGGGCCTCCTCTTGGGGAAAAGGCTGTGGCCCTCAGGCCACAGCGGCACTTGCTACTAGTGATAACCGTCTTCGTGGGTCACCTTGCCGCGGAACACGTAGTAGCTCCAGAAGGTGTAGCCCAGAATGAACGGGATGATAAACAGGGTGCCCACCAGCATGAAGCCCTGGCTTTGCGGCGGTGCCGCCGCGTCCCAGATCGAGATCGAAGGCGGAATGATATTCGGCCACAGGCTGATGCCCAGGCCGCTGTAACCCAGGAATATCAGCACCAGGGTCAGCAGGAACGGCGTGTAGTGGGCCTTGCGCGCGATTGCTTTGAGCAGACCGTACATGGTCACCAGCACCAGGATCGGCACCGGCAGGAACCAGAACAGGTTAGGCAGGGTAAACCAGCGGGCCGCGATGTCTGTGTGGGCCAGCGGCGTCCACAGGCTGACAATGCCCATCAGCACCAGTACGGCCAGTGCCAGCGGGCGACCCAGTTTGTGCATGCGCTCTTGCAGTTCGCCTTCGGTCTTCATGATCAGCCAGGTGCAACCCAGCAGGGCGTACGCCACGATCAGGGCAATACCGCAGAACACCGTGAACGGTGACAGCCAGTCCAGCCCGCCACCGGCGTACTGGCGATTGACGACCGGCAGGCCATCAATAAAGGCCCCCAATGCCACGCCCTGAAAGAACGTCGCCACCAGCGAACCGCCGATAAAGGACTTGTCCCAGATATGGCGTTTTTCCGGGCGTGCCTTGAAGCGGAACTCAAAGGCCACGCCGCGGAAGATCAGGCCCATCAGCATCAGGATCAGTGGCAGGTACAACGCCGACAACACGACCGAGTAGGCCAGCGGGAAGGCACCGAACAGCGCCGCGCCGCCCAGTACCAGCCAGGTTTCGTTACCGTCCCAGACAGGGGCGACCGTGTTCATCATCACATCGCGATCTTTCTCGCCCTTGATAAAGGGAAAGAGGATGCCGATCCCCAGATCGAAACCATCCATGACCACATACATCATGATCCCGAAGATGATGATGATTGCCCAGATAAGTGGCAGATCAATACCCATGACTCAATTCCCCTTCGTCAGGCTGTCGCTGTGGCCTTCATCTGTACCCTCATGGGCTGCAGACAGAGGACGGGCAGGCGTGCGTTGCTGGCCTGGGCCACCGTGGGTTTCGTCATCGCCTTCGTGGGTGATCGGACCCTTGCGTACCAGACGCATCATGTAGCCCAGACCTACACCGAACAGCGAGAAATACACCACGACAAACATGACCAGCGTGATGCTCATTTGCGTGACGCTGTGGTTGGACGAAGCATCAGCCGTGCGCATCAGCCCGTAGACCACCCACGGTTGACGACCAATCTCGGTAGTAAACCAGCCCGCGAGGATCGCGATCAGGCCCGATGGCCCCATCCACAGCACCAGGCGCAAGAACCAGCGGTTCTCGTAGAGGGTGCCGCGTTTACGCAGCCACACGCTCCACAGGCCGATAAAGATCATCAACATGCCCAGCGCAACCATGATGCGGAAGGTGAAGAACACGATGGTCGAGTTCGGACGATCCGCTGCCGGATAGTCCTTCATGGCCGGGATCTGCTTGTCCAGACTATGGGTCAGGATCAGGCTGCCCAGGTATGGCACCTCGATCTTGTAGTCCGTGGTCTCGGTTTTCATGTTGGGAATGCCGAACAGAATCAGCGGCGTCGGTTCACCCGGCTTGTTTTCCCAGTGACCTTCGATCGCGGCGATTTTCACCGGCTGATACTCAAGGGTATTCAGGCCGTGGGCGTCACCAATAAAGGCCTGCACCGGCGCAACCACCAGGGCCATCCACATCGCCATCGAGAACATGCGACGAATGGCCGGTGTATTGCGACCGCGCAACAGGTGCCAGGCGGCCGAGGCACCGACGAAAAATGCCGTGGCAACAAAGGCGGCCGTGGCCATGTGCGCCAGACGGTAAGGGAACGACGGGTTGAAAATCACCGCCAGCCAGTCCACCGGAATGACTCGGCCATCGATGATTTCAAAACCTTGCGGGGTCTGCATCCAGCTGTTGGAGGCCAGGATCCAGAAGGTCGAGATCAGTGTGCCGATGGCCACCATGACGGTCGAGAAAAAGTGCATCCCGCGACCGACGCGGTTCCAGCCAAACAGCATGACCCCCAGAAAACCTGCTTCAAGGAAGAATGCGGTGAGTACTTCATAGGTCAGTAGCGGCCCGGTAACAGCACCGGCGAAGTCCGAGAACCTCGACCAGTTGGTACCGAACTGATAGGCCATGACCAGGCCCGACACCACGCCCATCCCAAAGTTGACGGCGAATATCTTCGACCAAAAGTGGTACAGGTCGCGGTAGGTGTCGTCACGGGTTTTCAGCCACATGCCTTCGAGCACCATGAGATAACTGGCGAGACCGATGGTAATGGCGGGAAAAAGAATGTGGAACGACACGGTAAACGCGAACTGAATTCGGGCGAGATCGAGAGCCTCCAAACCGAACATAAGTCTTCCTCTATCAGGTATCAGGTCGTTGAGGACCCGAGCGTCGCGCCCGGATCCAACTTCCCCGCAAGCCATGGCCGCTGCGAATCGCTGCTCGCTTTTTAACCACAACAAAAAGGGATCTGGCCGACTGGCCACTCAGACAAAACCGGAGAGGTTTTGATCTGGATCAAGCATGGTGGAAAGAGTAGTCCATTCCTGACACACGGCTAATGTGGTTTGTTGTCGCGTGACACGATGCCTCAGCCCTTGATATAGACCGTTGCAAGAAGTGCAGGGAATCGCAGAAATCCCTTATCAGGCTCCCGGAGATCATGATGTTTTGAGTCATTATTTGTTACAAAACAGTGATAATCTCGGCCTCCCCCACCCCTTCAGCACGATCCTCCCACATGACCAGCCAGCCCCTTCTGCTACGCCATCACCGACCCTTTGTGGCCTTCTGGTTTGCCCGCATCTTCACCGCCAGTGCATTTCAGATGCTGACAGTGGCCATCGGCTGGAACCTCTATCAGCTCACCGGCAACGTGATGGACCTGGGTTGGGTGGGCTTGATCGAGTTCGCTCCACGCCTGCTGTTCATGCTGCACACCGGGCATGTGGCCGACCGCTATGACCGCCGCAGGGTGGCCGCCGTGTGCCAGTCACTGCAGGCGATGATTGCCCTGACACTGGCCATTAGCAGTGCCAGCGACCATATCACCCGGGAAATGATCTTTATCCTCGCGTTTTTGCTCGGCGCGGCCCGCTCCTTCGAAATGCCTGCCACCCAGGCGCTGCTACCTTCCATCGTGCCAGTTGAACTGTTTCCCCGGGCCGTGGCGGCGGCACAAGCGGCACAGCAATCGGCCACCATCGTCGCACCGGCGTTTGGCGGCCTGTTGTATGCCTTTGGCAGCGTGTGGGTGTATGGCCCGAGCGTGGCGCTGTACCTGATTGCGGCACTGCTGATGAGCAACCTGCCAGCCCGTCAGTTGCCGTTGAACAAGGCCAAGGCCACGCTGGACTCATTGCTGGCGGGCATTCGTTTTATTCGCAGTCGCCCGGACGTGCTGGGCGCTATCTCCCTGGACCTGTTTGCCGTGCTGCTGGGCGGGGCCACGGCGCTGCTGCCGGTGTTTGCCAAGGATATTCTGCTGACCGGCCCCTGGGGTCTGGGCATGTTGCGTTCGGCACCGGCGATCGGCGCCTTGCTGATGTCACTGTGGTTGGCCAGATTCCCGGTGGAGCGCAAGGTGGGGCGCGTGATGTTCACCGCTGTGGGGGTCTTCGGCGTTGCGACCATCGCCTTCGGCCTGTCGACCTCGTTCTGGTTTTCATTGGCGGTACTGGTGGTACTCGGCGCGGCGGACATGATCAGCATGGTGATTCGCGCTTCGTTTGTGCAACTGGAGACCCCGGACGAGATGCGTGGCCGGGTGAGCGCGGTTAACGGTCTGTTTATCGGCGCGTCCAACCAGTTGGGGGAGTTTGAATCCGGGGCCACGGCTCACTGGCTGGGCACAGTGCCTGCTGTCGTGCTGGGCGGCGTCGGTACGCTGATTGTTACCGGGCTGTGGATAAAACTGTTCCCGGGGCTGGCCAATCGGGACCGGATGGTGGAAGAGCGCAATACCCTCTAGATATTCTGTTCCCGATCAAGCCCTTCCGTGGGAGCGAGCCTGCTCGCGAAAAGCGTTCGCGAGCAGGCTCGCTCCCACGGCGGAGGTTTTCTGTAGCCGCTGCTACCTTATATATAGCTTCACACCCAGCCGATTGTGCGGCGGTACCAGCGAACTGTTACTGAACTCGAACCAGCCACCGTTCTTGTTACCCAGATCAAAGGTGTACAAGTGCCCCACGGTGGTGCCTGAACCGTTACAGGCCACCAGCCCCTCGCCCTGATTGCATACCGGCGCCCGTACGCCATCCACTTCCTGGCCGTCCAGAGTCACATTCGGCTGGCCGCCGTAACCGCGTTCCAGCACATAGACCTTGATATGGGGGCCGTTATGGTCGCAGCGGGTCTGCTCGCGACCATCGGACACATCCTCCACCGCACAGGAAACAGACGCTACCTTGAGGATCTCGACAGTGCTCAAAGGCATGGCAGGCGCAGCGCTGACAGCGGCACTTATAAAGAGGCCAAAACAGGCTGAAACAGGTTTGATGAAGTGCTTCATGGGTCCCTCCGAAAACTGGCACGCAGTATGCCTGCCACATCAAGGTTATAAAACATGGCCTCGCAAGGTAACCAAAGCAGCCATATCCACGAGCTGCTGGTATGATGCGCGGCTTTTTCCGACAGACAGAAAATCTTCAGGCGGTCCGCGTCTGTGCTTTGCTGTTGAAAACGATTTAATCACGGCGCATTTGGCGCCACGGGGACTGGCATGCTGGAAAGGCTGTTTCAACTCAAAGCACACAACACCAATGTGCGTACCGAGATACTTGCGGGTATCACCACCTTCCTGGCGATGGCCTATATCCTGTTCGTAAACCCGAGCATCCTCGGTGAAACGGGCATGGACAAGGGCGCCGTGTTTGTTGCCACCTGTCTGGCGGCCGCCATCGGTTCAGCCACCATGGGCATTATCGCCAACTACCCGATTGCACTGGCACCGGGCATGGGCCTGAACGCCTTTTTCACCTACACCGTGGTGCTGCACCTTGGCCATACCTGGCAGGTCGCGCTGGGCGCAGTGTTTATCTCGGCAGTGCTGTTCTTCCTGCTGTCGATCTTTCGCATCCGCGAATGGATCATCAACAGCATCCCGCTACCGCTGCGCTCGGCCATTGCCGCCGGTATCGGCCTGTTCCTGGCGCTGATCGCCCTGGGCAACGCCGGTATCGTGGTTGCCAACAAGGCTACCCTGGTAGGTATGGGCGATCTGGCTCAGCCAAAAGTGATCCTCGCCTCCCTGGGCTTTGCCCTGATCGTGGCCCTTGAAGCGATGAAAGTGCGCGGGGCGGTGCTGATTGGCATCCTGGCCGTGACCATTGCCTCGATTGCCATGGGCGTGACCGATTTCGGTGGTGTCGTGTCGATGCCGCCCTCCCTGGCTCCGACCTTCCTGCAGCTGGATATCAAAGGCGCGCTGGATATCGGCCTGATCAGCGTGATCTTTGCCTTCCTGTTTGTTGACCTGTTCGACAACTCCGGCACCCTGATCGGCGTTGCCAAGCGCGCCGGGCTGATGGGCAAGGACGGCCACATGCCGAAAATGGGCCGCGCCCTGATCGCCGACAGCACCGCGGCCATGGCCGGTTCGCTGCTGGGCACTTCGACCACCACCAGCTACATCGAGTCGGCAGCGGGCGTGAGCGCCGGTGGCCGTACCGGCCTGACCGCCATTGTGGTTGGCATCATGTTCCTGCTGGCGCTGTTCTTCTCGCCATTGGCAGCCAGCGTTCCCGCTTTCGCCACCGCGCCTGCGCTGATGTTCGTGGCCGTACTGATGATGAGCGGCCTGGCAGAAATCGAATGGGACGACGTAACTGTCGCCGCCCCGGTGGTAATCACCGCCCTGGCCATGCCGTTCACCTACTCCATCGCCAATGGCATCGCCTTCGGCTTTATTTCCTGGACCGTGATCAAGCTGCTGTCGGGCCGTGCCCGCGAGTTGAATGCACCGCTGATCATTTTGTCGGTTCTGTTTGTGGTCAAGCTGGGTTGGTTTAACGCATGAGTGCCTTGCCGTTTGATTCTGCTACCTACGCCGTTGAGCTTGAAGCCAAGGCCAACCGTCTGCGTGAGCTGCTGGCGCCCTTCGATGCGCCTGAGCCGCAGGTGTTCGACTCGCCGCTCAAGCACTTTCGCCTGCGGGCCGAGTTCCGTCTGTGGCGCGAGGGTGGTGAGCGGCACTACGCCATGTTTGCCCAGGACGACAAGCGCACACCGATCCTGATCGAAGACTTCCCGATCGCCAGCCTGCGCATCAACCAACTGATGCCCCAGCTCAAGGCTGCCTGGCAAGCCAGTTCGGCCCTGAGCCACAAGTTGTTCCAGGTGGAGTTCCAGACCACCCTGGCAGGCGATGCAATGGTCACCTTGTGCTATCACCGCCCGCTGGACGAGCACTGGCAAACCGCCGCCGAGCAGTTGGCCAAAGACCTGGATATCAGCGTGATCGGTCGCTCCAAGGGCAAACGTGTTGTGATTGGCCGCGATCATGTAGTCGAGAAGCTGGAAGTGGCAGGCCGCACCTTCACGTATCAACAGCCTGAAGGCGCGTTCACCCAGCCAAACGGTACGGTCAACCAGAAGATGCTCAATTGGGCATACGACGCACTGGGCGAGCGTTCGGATGATCTGCTGGAGCTGTATTGCGGCAACGGCAACTTCACCCTGCCGCTGGCTACCCGTGTGCGTAAGGTACTTGCCACCGAAATCAGCAAGACGTCGGTATACGCCGCGTTGAACAACCTGCGCGACAACGCTGTGGATAACGTCACGCTGGTACGCTTGTCGGCCGAAGAGCTGACCGAAGCCCTGAACGAAGTACGTCCGTTCCGTCGCTTGCAGGGCATCGACCTGAAAAGCTACGAGTTCGGCAGCGTCTTCGTCGACCCGCCTCGCGCGGGCATGGACCCGGACACCTGTGAGCTGACCCGCCGTTTCGACAACATCCTGTATATCTCGTGCAACCCGGCGACATTGGCCGAGAATATCGCCCAACTGCACGATACTCACCGTATCGAGCGCTGCGCGGTATTTGACCAGTTTCCGTGGACGCACCATATGGAATCGGGTGTGTTGCTGGTTCGTCGGTAAACACAGGTTCTGATACACCGTGTCGACCGAATCGCGAGCAAGCCCGCTCCCACAGGATCAGCGCAATACCTGTGGGAGCGGGCTTGCCCGCGATGGTAACGCCGCAATATGGCCATGTTTAATGGGCCCGAAAATACCCTGCCACCTGCCGTAAATCCCCTTCGTTTAATACCCCCGCGTAATACCTGAGCTGTACCCGTGCCAATAAATACGCATAGCGTGCCTCGGCCAGATCCCGCTTGGCACTGAACAACTGCTGCTCGGCATCCAGCACATCCAGATTGACCCGCTCGCCGCCACTCACGCTTTTCTGCGTCGCCTGCACCAGGGCACCGGCGGACTCCACCGCCATTTCATAGGCCCGCACCTTGGCCGCGGCACTGCTATTGAGGTTGTACTGCTTGCGCAGGTCCACCAGCGTGCTGGCTGTTTGTGCGTCCAGTTCATACTGGGCCTGGGACAATTGCCGCGCGGCCTGGCGGGTCGATGCCGACACCGATCCCCCCGCAAACAACGGCACGGTGAGCTGAATGCCGACACTGTTGGTGTCGTATTTCTGGTTATAGGTACTTTCGGAGTCAGAACTGGTCTGACGGCTGCTGGCATACAAGCTGAGTTTGGGTAAGTGCCCGGCCCGCTTGCGCTCCACCTCGTACTCAGCCGAGGTCAGCGCATGCTGCTGCGAGGCCAGTTCCGGGTTATTGGCCAGTGCCAGTTCGCGCCAGCTTTCAAAGCGCTGCGGCTCCAGCGGCGCAATCACAAAGTGCGCCGCCAGCGGGGCCAGCTGCCCGATCTGCAACGGCTCGCCAAGCATCGCCTCCAGCTCCCGCAGGGCAGCGTCCTGATTGTCTTGCGCCTCGATTTCTTCGGCCACCGCCATGCTCAGGCGCGCCTGGGTTTCCAGCACATCTGTGCGGGTGCCCTCGCCGCCCTTGAGCAATCGCTGGTTAAGCTGCAAACGCTCGGCAAAAGCACGCTTTTGCGCACGGCTCAGTTCAATGCGCTCCTGTGCCAGCAAGGCCTGGCTATAGGCATTAAGCAGCCGCACCGCCAGATACTGGCTTTTGCTGCGAAAGCGTTCATCAGAAAACAACGCCTGCGCCGCGCCCTGGCGGAATCGTGCGTAGGCTTCGTAGTCCAGCAGCGGTTGCTGCAAGGTCAAGGTTGCCGCATAACTGCGGTAGTCGCGATCGGTCCGGGTGCTGGCCTGGGTGACTTCAGACTCGTTGCGTGAGTTGTTGTAGTTCCACGACAGGGTCGGCAGCAAGGCGGAGCGGCCCAGGGCACGGTTCTCCTCGCCGGCGGCACGCTCTTCGATGGCGGCCTGGAAGGTCGGGTCATTGCGCACGGCCAGATCGTAGGCGTCCAGCAACCCCAATGCCTGCACCGGCCCCGTGCACACCATCAATAATCCACATACAAACTGGCGCACGGTCATTCTTCCACCAATGCCATGTGAGTACGGTCGAGCAGCGGTTTGAACAGGTAATTGAGCATCGAGCGCTCGCCCGTGCGCACAAATGCCTCAACCGGCATGCCCGGGCGAATCTGCAACCCTGCCAACTGGGCCATGCCTGCTTCAGTGACCTGGGCACGCAGTGTGTAAAACGGCTCGTCCGTGCGTTCATCGACCTGGCGATCCGCCGACACCAGCATCACTTCCCCCGCCACCCGCGGCGTGGTGCTCTGGCTAAAGGCCGAAAACATCAGCTCCACCGGCAACCCGGCGTGCACCTTGTCGGCCAGCTCGACCGGCACCCGGGCCTCGACCAGCAGGGGCTCGCCCTGGGGCACGATTTCCATCAGCGCCTGACCGGGCTTGATCACCCCACCTTCGGTAAACACATCCAGGCCCACCACAATCCCGGCCACCGGCGCACGCAGCTGGCTGTTGGCCAGTTCAAACTCGGCCGACGCCAGCCGATTGCGCAGGTCCTCTGTTCGTATCCGGGTATCGGCCAGTTGCGTACGCACTTCCTTTTGATACTCCTCGGCCAGTTGCCGAATTTTCAGACGCATCTCCAGCACTTGTCGCTGCAATTGGCCGATGCGACCGTAGTCTTCACTGATCGAACCCAGCACCTGGGCGTACACCCGCTCGCTGTCCAACAGGCGATTGCGCGGGATATAGCCTTCACGGGCCAGCTCACGCAAACCTTGTAACTGCTCGGCCAGGGCCGTGCGCTGCAGCACCTTGCTGGCCTGGGAGTCACGCACCCCACGTAACTGCGCCTCGGCGCCCGCGATGCTTTCATCGATGCCTTGCTGATCCAGCAGCAACGCCTGACGCCGGCTATCGAACAATTGCCGTTGCAAAGCCAGATTGGACGCCACCTCCGGCTCGCTCGCCAATGCCGTCAACTCGGTGGGAAAGCTCACACTGGCCACACCGTCGCGCTCGGCATTAAGCCGCGCTTCACTGGCCAGCGAGCCATAAAACTGGCTGCGCAAGGATTGGGCCTGACCCAGCAGCGGGGTTTCCTTCAAGCGAATCAGTACCTGGCCTGCGACCACCTTGTCGCCGTCGCGCACATCGATGCGCTCAACAATCCCGCCGCTGGGGTGTTGCACCACTTTGCGATGGCCCGAAACCATCACCTTGCCCGACACCGCAACGCCCTTATCCAGCGGTGCCAATGCGGCCCAGCCGAGAAATCCGAGAAAGCCGCCGAGCATCAACAACCAGCCCAGGCGCGCATATCGGGTGTCATCCAGTTGCAGCACATTGCTGTCGCCAACGGCCTTGGCATTTAACTGCGTCATGCCTTGTTCGCCTCTGCCGTACCGAGTCGGTAGCTCACGTTCATCGCCGGCTTGGGCGCCGCAGGTTTAGCTGCAGCGGGCGCGCCGAGCACCTTGGCCGTGGGGCCAAAGGCTTGTAGCTGGCCTTCGCGCAGGATCAACAGTTGGTCGGTGAGGGTCAGCACATTGGGTTTGTGGGTGATCAAAATCAGGGTTCGCTTGTGCTGTTTGAGCTGGGTAATGGCCTGCAACAAGGCCTGCTCCCCGGCTTCATCGAGGTTGGAGTTGGGTTCGTCGAGCACGATCACCGCAGGCAGACCGTACAGCGCGCGGGCCAGGCCGATGCGCTGCTTCTGCCCGCCGGACAAACCAGCGCCACCCTCGCCCAGGCGCGTTTCATAACCGTCGGGCAATTGCAGAATCAGTAGATGCACACCCGCCAGTTGCGCGGCGGCCAGTACCTTATCGGCATCCACCTCGGCAAAGCGTGCGATGTTTTGCGCGATGGTGCCGGCAAACAGCTGAATGTCCTGGGGCAAATAACCCAAGTGCGGGCCAAGCTGGTGTTTGTCCCACTGCGACAGCTCGGCACCGTCCAGCCGCACCTTGCCCGCCAGCGGCTGCCATACGCCGATCAGCAGCCGGGCCAGGGTTGACTTGCCGCAACCAGAAGGCCCGATCACCCCCAGCACCTGCCCGGCCGGCAGGGTAAAACTCAGGTTGGCCAGGGTGGCGCGACGGGTACCGGGCGCACTGGCGCTCAATTGCTCCACCGCCAGCTCGCCCCGTGGCGCGGGCAAAGCCATGCGTTGCGCCCGAGCCGGATAGCTGTGCAGCAAGGCTTCGAGACGCTGATAGGCCAGCCGCGCCGAACTCCACTGTTTCCACACGCCGATCAACTGATCGATGGGGCTCAACACCCGGCCCATCAGAATGGAGCCGGCAATCATCATCCCGGCCGTGATCTGCCCCTGCACCGCCAGCAAGGCACCGAGGCCAAGCACCAGGGATTGCAGGGCCAGACGCACGCCCTTGGACCAGGCACTGACGGTGGCGGTTTTTTCGCTGGCCAGATTCTGCTGCGCCAAAAAGGCCGTGTGCTGCGCCAGCCAACGCCCGCGCAAGGTGTCGAGCATGCCCATGGCTTCAATGGCCTCGGCATTGCGCAGATGCGCGCTGGCCTGCTGGGTGGCCTGCACCGACAACTCGCTGGCGGCCTTGAGCGGCGCTTGGGAAACGCGCTGATTGACCCACGCCAGCAGCATCAACAGCACCGCGCCGCCCAGGGCCAACAGCCCCAGCCAGGGGCTGAACATAAAGATCACAAACAGATACACCGGAAACCACGGCGCGTCGAAAAACGCGAACAGCGCATTGCCCGTCGCGAACTGGCGCAGGCTGGTGAGGTCATTCAACGCCTGCCCTGCTGCCGGACTGCCGGTGCGCAATTGCGCCTCGAAAGCGGCGTCGTAGACGCGCTGATTCAAGCGCATGTCCATCTGCGTGCCGAGGCGGATCACCACCTGGCTACGCACCCACTCCAACGCCCCCATCAGGCCAAACAGGCCGAGGATCATCAGCGTCAGCATCAACAGGGTCATTTGATTGCCCGATGCCAACACCCGGTCATATACCTGCAGCATGTACAGGGCCGGGGCCAGCATCAGTAAATTGATCACGGCCGAGAACAGGCCGATATTGAAAAAAGCACGTTTGTAGGCCGTCAAGGCAGCCAGCATCTCGTTGGCTTTGGGCCGGGTCATGGAAAGATTCCGAGGATATGGGCCGAAAACCCTGTGGGAGCTGGCTTGCCTGCGATGCAAGCGGCGCGGTCTGACTGCCAGACCATGCCGATGCCATCGCGGGCAAGCCCGGCTCCCACAGGATTGGAGTTCACTGAGGTGGGCGGGAGTTACGCCGCCAGTGCCCAGTCCTGAGCCACATCCAGCACGCCCACCAGGCTGATATCAGCCGCCAGTGGTGCATCGGCGTGAGCCAGGCCGGCCGCAGCCAGTTGGTCGAAGGTCGAATCGGTAGACAGGCCGAACCCGCTCAGCAGGTTGTTGAGCACGCCTTCCAGACCCGATACGTCGCCTTTCATCAGGCCGTAGATCACGTCCTGAACAGCGTTGCCCGCACGGCCGGCATCGCTGGCGGCAGACAGGTCGAGGCCGTTGAAGGAGACGGTGTAGTCGCCCAGGCCAAACGCGCTACCCGAGCCGCCAGTCAGCACTTCACCCAAACTCACGCTGTCCAGTTCACCCCACAGGTAGTGGTTCATGTTGTCGCCAGCAGAGACTTTAGGGTCATACACATAATGCAGGCCATTGTTGGTATCGCTTCCTGCGATAAAGGCGTAGTCCGACTTATTGGCACCATGCGTCGCATACTGCTCACCATCTTGAGCGCTAACACCACTGTTGAAACCACCGGTATTACTTAGACCGTGACCCGCAGTTTTAAAACCTTGAGCCCAGTCGCTGAGTACGTCACCAATCGAATCAGAACCAATAAACGAGCTGTAGTTAATCGAAATAGTCATGACTTGAGTTTCTTCCTTAGATAGTTTCAGTGAAGTGGCGTACAGCGATGCACGCCTTTGCTCACAACGAGCAATCTTTTATATAACGAAGCAAACAGTCCGTTATTTAGAATTTATATTCGAGCATGCCGCTCAATGTCCGACCGCGCGCCATGCTCAAGTTGCTGGCATCTCCCATGGCCACAAAGTAGGCTTCGTCGGTAGCGTTCTCTAACGACAAGGTAATATTCAACGTGTTCGTCGGCCAGTAACTTGCATACAGGTCGTACACGCTGTATTTAGGCCAGAGTGCTTGCTCTATACCGTTGTAACTCCACTCATTCAAGCTCGCGTCATTACCAGGGCTGTAGCGCAAGCGTATCCCAGTGTCCAGGCGCCGCTCAAGAAAACGAGCTCCGACCGTTAGAGACCCTCGATCTGCGGGTATATGCGCCGCATTTCCCATGATAGCCCCGCAAGTGATTGCGTTGTTTCTGTCAGGGTCATCGAGCCATTCAGAGACTCGAGTATTGGTGTAGCCAATCGTGCCATTAGGCCGGGTATAGGGCACTTTGATTATCTTAATAACCTCACCCCTTTTTTTGGCCCCACCCATATAGAATTCATTTGAGCAAAAGTCATTACTGCCAATCATATGCGTATAACTCAGATTGGTATACAACCGCCCCATGTCGTAGTTCAACTGATATTCGACACCTCGAAAACGGGTCTCAGCCAGGTTATTCACATATGCCGAACGACCCGGCGTGGAAATGTCGTCCGAACCTGGTAGAGAGACGCCATAATTTAAAAACGAGAAGTTCTTGATGTTGTTATCAAAGTAAGCAACTTTCACCCCGAGCCGATCATTATTAAAGAACAGGGATTCTTTAAAGATATTTAACCCGAACTCCCATTCCTGGTTTTCCTCAGCTTTCAGGTATGGATTGGGGTAAACCCGCTCCGGCGCATTCCCCCCATGGGGCCGCCCGGTCATAAACACCTCAGTCACCGCCGGCGGGCGCCAGCCCTGACCCCACCGCCCATAAAACTGCAACCAGTCAACTCCGGGTTTTACCCCTATACCAAACGTCGGAGAAAACTTGCCTTCTTCACGATCGGAATCATAGAAATAAACATTTCTTACAGAACTCCCCGATGTCATCACCTCGCCACCATTCTCCCCTGGAGTGACTGGCGCTTGCCATAAGCTCATGCCTGTCTTGCCTTCCAGACGATAGCGGTCATAACGCAACCCGGCATCCAGCGTCAGCCAATAGCTGTACTGGTAGTGCAGGTTATTGAACAGGCTGGCCATGGTACGTTTACCTTCCGGGTCAGCACCCTCAACCCAGGGCAGATCGGTCTCATTCTCTGCAGGCACCAGATTGTTCTTGGACTTAAAGATGTCCTGATAACTCTCCAGGCCATAGTTCCAGCTCAGTTGCCCGTAGTTGTTGAAGTCAAACCGGGACGTGTTTTCTACCTGAAAGCCCCATGTACTGGTGCGAAACTCATCTTCGTAACCATCAAATGCATTACCACTATCAGCCGACGCTTTGTGGGGGGCATTACGTCGATCAAGCTGCGTATTGACGTAATAAAGTTTACTTTTGAAGTCGATCAGCTCGTTATCCGGGTTGTAGCTGTAGTCCAGCGCCAGGTTGCCGGTATTGATATTGCTTTTACCGGTACGAACATAGTCATAACCATCCTTCGTCGCATTGAGGTTGGTCCATGCGTCAGCGCTATCGCTGTCGGTTTCCAGGTAAGTGAACTGCGCTCGCTGGTCGTTGGGCAGGTTCAGCCCGAACTTGACCATCTGCGAACGGGTCACACTGCCGGTATCGCCTACTTCACTGGACAGCCAGTCTTTCCAGGCTTCGCGATATTTGTTCTTGCTGAGAATATTTACGCCCAGGTTATCGGCGTTTTGCCGACCGGTACGGTAGTCACCAAAATGGCGTTCGCTATAAGCGACCAAAACATCGCCAAGATCATTGCCAAATGCGAAGACGCCACCGCCATTGAAATAGGTGCCATTACCCAATTTACCGATACCGCTGCCAGCCCGGATGCGCCCGCCGTACTCTTTGCCGTCTTTCAGGAACTCGCTGGCTTGCAGGGTGTTAAAGCTGGCAATGCCTCCCAATACGCCAGCACCGCCCATACCGGACTGGGCACCTTTGTCGATTTCAACGCTGGAGACCATTTCCGGGTCGATCAGCATCACGCCATTGCGTTGCTGGTGGCCGTTGACATTGAAGTTCTGGCGCATGCCGTCAACGTTCATGTTGACCCGGCCATAGTCCTGAATCCCGCGGATATTGACCGACAGGCCCTGGTCACGCTGGTTGACGGCGGTGTACACGCCCGCGGTTTCTTCAAGCATGTCAGCGGCATGACGGGGGGCACGCTTGTTGATTTGCTCACGGGTAATGACAGCGACGGAGGATGGGGTCTGGTACACCCAATCCGCAGTATTACCCTCACTGGCCGTCACCGATGTAGTGCCCAGGGCCAGGGCGCCGTTGTGTTCGCCGCTGACGCGGGTCAGGGTGATCTGGCGTTCGCCGGTAAAGCGATACTCCACCGGGTTGTTGCCCAGCAAGCGCGCCAGGCCTTCCTGTACGCCAAGGTCACCGTTCAGCGCTACGGAGTTCAGGCCGCGCAGCATCTGGCTGTCAAACAGCACTTGCAGGCCGGCCTGCTCGGCAAATATCAGTACGGCCTTGTCCAGCGGCTGGGCCGGAATATGGAAAGCAATAAATTCTTGCTGAACGGCGCTGCTGATCTTATTTGCGGCCTGCACCGGCATTTGCGCCGCCAACAGGGCGAAAATCCCGACATGAACTGCAAAGGCTAACCGACTTGCGGATTGCACCCCTTTGCGCTGACTACCCATCATTTTTATTTTCCCCAGGCTTACGAGCTGCTTTGCGAATGAATCTCAATAGCAAGACGTAAGATGGGGGAAAAGTCAGTAAAGGTTTTTGCGATTAATTTTCAAAAAGCGCTGCAGAGCTTTGTGGTGGCTCAATACACCAGGCTCACGCCCGCCAGTTCGACGCGCTGCACCTGCAACTCCTGGGTGAGGGTGTGCAGGGCGCTGTCGAGCATTTCGAGGCGGAATACGCCGCTGACCTGTCGACTGGCCAGGGCCGGGTTGGCCAAGATGATCTGGCCGGGGCGATAGCGGTTGAGCTGCTCGATCACATGGCCCAATGGCTGGCGGTCAAATACCAGCACACCACGGCGCCAGCTGGTGGCTGCGCTCAAGTCGAAACCGGGCAGTTTTTCTACACCCTGCGCTGCGCTGTAGCGGGCGCTCTGGCCCTCCTCAAGGGTTTGCTGCGCTGCGCCTTGGGCCGGCGGCGCTTGCAGGCTCACGGCAACGCTGTGTTGCAGCACGCCGACCCACGCCTGATCGCGGCTTTCGCGGCCCACCACAAATTGCGTGCCCAGCGCTCGGGTGCGCCCGCCCGCACTTTGCACCACAAAAGGCCGGGTTTCGGCTTCGCCCATGGGCGCCACGTCAAACACCGCCGAACCCGCCAGCAGGCTGATACGCCGCTCGCCAGTGTCGTAGTCGATGCTGATGGCACTGGAGGCATCCAGCTGTACCGAGCTGCCGTCGTCGAGCTGAACCGTGCGGATTTCTCCCGCACCTGTGCGGTAGTCGGCCTGCATCTGCATCAGTATCGTCGGGCCGCTAAACCAGCCAACTGCGACTACCAACGACAGCACTGCCGCACGTCCGGCCCAGCGCAACGGCCGTCGACGTCGGCTCACCGGCGCGGGTCGGGCTTCTGCTGGTCGCTGGCGATGGGCTACAGGCCGCGGCTCCAGCGCCAAATCCCCCAGCGCTGCCCAGGTCTGCTCGGCAAAGCGCAAGGCCTCTGGATGGCGCTTATCGGCCGCCAGCCACTGCTCCAGTTGCGCCTGCGCCTCCTCGCTCAACGCACCCGCGTGCAGACGCACCGCCCACTCGGCGGCCGCTTCAGTAATGCTCTGCTGTTCGGGGCCTTGGCTCATCAGGTGTGAATCTCTATTTCTCGTTATATATAAGCAGTGACGTCTCGCCGGCTAAAACTCAGTAAGCCGTTCATCCACATATTTGAAAGTTATTTCTCGGGCTCTTGTAGACGCTGCATGACGTAAGCCAAAGCTTTCGACAGATGCTTCTGCACTGAGCTGTCGGAAATTTCAAGATGGCGCGCAACTTGAGCATGGGTCATGCCCTCGATGCGGTTGAGACGGAAGATTTCCTGAGTCCTTTCGGGCAACTCGGACAATGCCTGCTTTAGAGCCATGCGCTGTTGTTCAGCCATCGCCTGGGCCTCCAGCCCTGCCATTTCGTCTTCGATTTCGGCCAGTGCTTCATGGGCGACCGTATCGGTCTTGCGCCGGGTTTCCTGGCGGATATGATCGACCAGCAGGTTGCCAGCAATGCGATAGAGGTAACCGGGGGAGTTGTCGATGTGCTCTTTGCGGCCACGCTCGGCCATGCGCAGAAAACTTTCCTGCACCAGGTCCGCGGCCAGCTGTGGGTCTCGTACCTTGCGCGCCAGATACCCGCGCAGGGTACTGGCATGCTTGAGGAACAAGCCCTTGAGATCCGTATCCAACAAACCGACTCCCTGAGCATGAAGGAAAGGGGCCGCTATCTTACTTTTTGTCGAGAATGATTTTCAATTGGTATTGTGTTTCATTAGTACAAAGTGTGCCGCCTGTTCACGCCTGCAAATAGCGCAATACGGCATCACACATCATGTCGCGCTGACGCTGCTTGACCTGCAGATCAGAGAAGTCGACCTGGAAAATTTCACCCAGGGTGTAGCGATTTGATACGCGGTAAAAACAGAATGAGCTGACCAGCAAATGCACATCCAGCGGGTTGAGCCCGGCACGGAACACCCGTTGTTCAACGCCGCGCTGCAGGATGTTTTCAAGTGCCTGCACGATCGTGTCGTTCATGGCCTTGATGCCTTCGGAGCGCTTGATGTATTCACCCTTGTGGATATTTTCGATGCTGACGATACGCACAAAATCCGCATTCATGTCGTGGTGGTCGAAGGTGAACTCCACCAGTCGTTGAATCGCCAGAACCGGCTCAAGCTGATCCAGATTCAAGCAGCTTTCGATGCTGCGGATTTCGCCGTACAACTTCTCCAGCACCTCGACGTAGAGTTGCTCCTTGCTGGTGAAGTAGTAATAGATCATGCGCTTGGAGGTTTTAGTGCGCTCGGCAATCGCATCCACCCGCGCCCCCGCCAGGCCTTGTTCGACAAACTCGACAATGGCTTCTTGCAGGATATTTTCCCGGGTCTTTTCAGGGTTGTTCTTACGGCTTTTGCGCGGTTCGACTACCGGTGCCGTGGCGCCGGTATCGACTTCTGGAGTATTGGTCATTTAAGGCTCACGGCCAGGTTGGAGTGCCCGGGATTATGGGGCGCCCCGCCCCATGAAGGAAGTCGCCCTACAACTTTGCCTGACGCACCGCACCACTGCGTGACTTGGCCATCGCCGCCAGGCGCACCGCAACGTTCGCCGCGCCATACCCGGCATAGCCATTTTTGCGTTGCAGCAACTCGAAGAAAAACCGTCCTTCAAACGCCTCGGTGTACACATGAAACAGCTCGCCACCCTGGGCATCGCGGTCATACAGCACGTTGAAATAGGCCAGTTTGCTCAGGAATTCGTCATCAAAATCAAAGCGTGCAGCCAGGTCGTCGTAATAATTGAGCGGGATATCCAGCAGCGGCACGCCTGCGGCTTTGGCGCGACTGACTTCGGCGAACAGGTCGTCACACTCAAAGGCTATATGGTGCACACCCGAGCCGCGATAACTCGACAGAGCATGTGAGATGGCGGTGTTTCTGTTCTCGGAGATATTCAGCGGCAAGCGAATCGAGCTGCAACGACTACGCAGCGCGCGGCTCTTTACCAGACCATAGGGGTCGGGGAGCACCACTTCGTCATCGGCTTCGAAATCCAGCAGGCTCTTATAGAACAGTACCCAGCTGTCGAGGCTGTCGGCGGGTAATGCCATCGCCATATGATCGATGCGTTTAAGGCCGCCCTGGGGTGATGGGGCTGACGTGAGGTTGAAGTCAGATTCATACAACGGCTTGCCGGTAGCGTCTTTGTCCACCAGATAAATCAGGCTGCCATCGGGCGCACGCACTGCCGCCAGCTCCAGTTCGTTAGGGCCGACCAGCCCGCGATAAGGCTGCCCCTTGTAGGCCACGGCACGGGCCAGTGCGCTGGCACTGTCTTGCACCCGAATGGCAGTGGCACATAAAGACGGACCGTGGGCTTCAAAAAAGTTATGGGCAAAAGAATAGGGTTCGGCGTTGAGGATCAGGTTGATATCACCCTGGCGCAGCAAGCTCACATTTTTTGAGCGGTGCTGCCCGGCCTTGCTGAAACCCAGGCGCTCAAGCCAGTGGGTCAGTTGCGCGCCCTGGCTTTCATCCACGGCAAATTCGAGAAACTCGATGCCGTCGTACGTGCTGGCAGCGGGCGGGGCGAACAATGGCTCCAGGGTAGCGATCGGGGGATTTTGCAGGGCAAGCCGCTCGCGGGTTTTCTCTTCCAGATACAGCAAAGAACGCAAGCCATCGGCCGCATTGGCGCGGGGCGGAGCGGCGCGAAAACCGTCGTTGAAGATCTCCAGCGACAGCGGCCCGGTGTAGCCACTTTGTATGATCGGTGCCAGGAAGCCTGGCAGATCGAACTCGCCCTGCCCCGGGAAACAGCGGAAGTGACGGCTCCACTCCAGCACATCCATCGCCAGAATCGGGGCGTCTGCCATCTGTACAAAGAAGATTTTGTCACCGGGAATCTGCGCAATGCCACTCGGGTCACCCTTGAGGGACAGGGTGTGGAAGCTGTCGAGCAATACGCCGAGGTTGGGGTGATCGACCTCGCGCACCAGGTCCCAGACCTGTTGCCAGGTGTTTACGTGACGGCCCCAGGCCAGGGCTTCGTAACCAATACGCAGATTGCGCGCCCCGGCGCGCTCGGCGAGCAGGCTCAGGTCATCGAGCAGAATCTGCCGGTCACCCACCGAATCCGTTGCGGCATTGCTGCACACCAGCACCAGATCGGTGCCCAGCTCCTGCATCAGGTCAAACTTGCGTTCGGCGCGGTCGAGGTTGCGGGCCAAACGGTCGCGGCGGCAGCCTTCAAAATCACGAAACGGCTGAAACAGGCTTATTTCCAACCCCAGATCGGTACATATCTGACGCACCTCTCGGGGGCTGCCGTCATAATACAGCAGGTCGTTTTCAAAAATTTCGACCCCGTCAAAACCTGCCGCCGCAATGGCATCGAGCTTCTCCGGCAGGGTGCCGCTCAAGGAAACCGTGGCGATCGAACGCTTCATTTATAACTCCCAGGATTGGCGCAGCCTGCAGGCGACGGCATTTCTTAATGGCTTGATTATTAAGGGCGCCCTATTATTGAGCAACCAATCTGTACCAACCGGTTAGTTTTGCGTGCGATTATCGAACAATATGGCCTATCTTGAATTGACGACTTTTTGTCCACTCGCCACCATCAAGCCCGTACTCCCTGCGTCACTTGTTGTGCAACACCACATAAAAATTCCAAGAAACGGGTAAACATCCATGGTCCCTTCTCCGACTGCACGCACCACTTCTGCCCATGCTCCAAACGCAGGAATCGGTGACAAGATTCGCGGCACCCTGGCGACTGGCAAAACCCGTTGGGGCATGCTCGCACTGGTGTTTTTCGCCACCACCCTCAACTTTATCGACCGTGCTGCCCTGGGCGTAATGCAACCGATCCTGGCCAAGGAGATGAGCTGGACGGCGATGGATTACGCCAACATCAACTTCTGGTTTCAGGTGGGCTACGCCATCGGCTTCGTGCTGCAAGGCCGACTGATCGACCGTGTCGGGGTCAAGCGCGTGTTCTTCTGCGCCGTGTTGCTGTGGAGCCTGGCCACCGGCGCCCATGGCCTGGCCACTTCGGCGGTGGGCTTTATGATCTGCCGCTTTATTTTAGGCATCACTGAAGCCGCCAATTACCCGGCCTGCGTAAAAACCACGCGCCTGTGGTTCCCGGCCAGCGAGCGCGCCGTGGCCAGCGGCATCTTCAACGCCGGCACCAACGTAGGCGCCATGTTCACGCCGATGATGTTGCCGCTGGTACTGCATGTGTGGGGCTGGCAGGCGGCCTTTTTGTGCATGGCAGCCTTGGGCGGTATCTGGCTGATCTTCTGGGGTTTGAAGTACTACAACCCGGAAGAGCACCCGACCGTCACCAAGGCCGAGCTGGACTACATCCAACAAGAGAAAGAGCCTGAGCAAACCACCGTCTCGTTCGGCACCATCCTCAAGATGCGCGGCACATGGGCATTCGCCTTGTCCTACGCCATGACGGCACCGGTGTTCTGGTTCTACCTGTACTGGCTGCCGCCGTTCCTGAACCAGCAATACAACCTGGGCATCAGCGTGACGCAAATGGGCATCCCGCTGATCATCATCTACATCACTGCCGATTTCGGCAGTGTGGGCGGCGGGATCCTGTCATCGGTTCTGATCAAACGCGGCATGGCGGCAGTCAAGGCGCGCCTGGTGTCGATGCTGTTGTGTGCCATCAGCATCATCGGCGTGGTCATGGCCGCAGGCTCCAGCCAGCTGTGGGTCGCCGTGGGCGCCATTGCCCTGGCCCTGGGTGCGCACCAGGCCTGGACGGCCAACGTGTGGAGCATGGTGATGGACTACACGCCCAAACATATGATGGGCACCGTGTTCGGCTTTGGCGGCATGTGCGCTGCGATCGGCGGGATGTTTATGACCCAGTTCGTGGGCTATGTGCTGACGGTCACCAACAATAATTACACCTTGCTGTTCACCATGATTCCAGCGATGTACTTCATTGCGTTAGTGTGGATGTACTTCATGGCACCGCGAAAAATCCCGCAGGTTTAGCGCATAGAACACCGAGGTATTCGATGACATTACCCACACCCCTTTCGGGGGTGAACCAACCCTTGAAGGGCATCTTGCTGATTGTGACGGCCACAGCGCTGTTCTCCAGCCATGATGCGCTGTCCAAGTACCTCAGTGGTTTTTACCCGGTGGTGATGGTGGTGTGGGCACGTTACCTGGTGCATACCGTATTGATGGCAGGGATCTTTCTGCCGCAGTCGGGGTTGCGTGTACTGCGCAGCAAACGGCCTTTGCTTCAGGTGTTGCGGGCTATCTGCCTGCTGGGCTCGGGCCTGTTCTTCACCTATGGCTTGCTGTTTATCCCGCTGGCTGAAAATACCGCGGTCAACTTTCTGGCACCGCTGCTGGTGGCGGCCTTGTCCGGGCCGCTGCTGGGCGAGACGGTCACGCGCGGGCAATGGTTGGCGGTGGTGTGCGGCTTTATCGGCGTGGTCATCATCATCCACCCGGGTGGCGAACTGTTTACCCCAGCGGTGTTACTGCCGATGGCGGCGGCGTTGTGCTTTAGCTGCTATCAAATCCTCACGCGCAAACTCAGCGCGTACGACAGCCCTACCACCAGCAACTTTTTTGCCGGGCTGTTCAATGTGCTGGTGATGAGTGCGCTGGTGCCTTTTTTCTGGCAAACGCCAACCCTGACCCACGGCCTGCAAATGCTGGCATTGGGCAGCCTGGGCATGACTGCGCACTTGCTGCTGACCCAATCGTTTCGCGTTGCCGCACCGGCATTGCTGGCGCCATTCAGTTACTGCCAGATCGTATTCTCGGGGATATTGGGCTGGTTGCTATTTGACCACACACCAGATCTGGCCAGCCGGGTCGGTATTGCGATTATCTGTGCCAGCGGGTTGGCGGCGGCGTGGCAGCAAAGACGCGGCCGCACATAACTCCCGTAGCAGCTGCCGAAGGAACGAGGCAGCTGCTACAGATTTTGCATTTGCCTCATATCCTTTTAAAAGTCGAAGAACACCGTCTCGCCTTCGCCCTGAATGCGGATGTCAAACCGATAGGCCGTTTTGCCATTTACTTCGCAACGCTGGGCGATCAGGGTTTCACGCCGTTGCGGCTGTTCGATCAGGTTAAGCACCGGGCACTTGGCATTGGCTTCTGGCTCATCGCTAAAGTACAGCCGCGTCTGCAAATGGATGTTGATACCCCGGGCAAACAGCGACACGTTGATATGCGGCGCCATCGGCACGCCAGCTGCGTTGCTCACCACGCCCGGCTTGATGGTATTGAGTGTCCACTCACCCGCATCGAAGGTGGTGGCGGTGCGACCAAAGCTGTTGAAGGCTTTTTCCGAGTCGAAGTTTTCGTCATAGACCCCTTTATGGTCGGCTTGCCAAAGCTCCAGAAAAGAGTCGCGCACCAGGTGGCCATTACCGTCATAAACGTTGCCAAACAGCACAATATGCTCGCCCGCAGCATCGGGTCTGGCCATTTCGCTCCAGATTTCCTCTGGACGCGACGGGTTGCCGGCCGCAGCCAGCGCCAGGCCGATATGCACGTAGGGGCCAGCAGTTTGCGATGGGGTTTCCGGTAGCAGTTCGATAGGCATGACGGGGCTCCTCAGCAGTTTTCGAAGTGAGTCTGGCGCTGACCGCGCAGCACAATGTCAAAACGATAGGCCAGACAATCCATCGGATTGGCCGCGCCCATGTCCAACCGGGCAATCAGGCTCTGCACGGCATCGGCGTTGGTAATCGATTTGACGATCGGGCACATGGGGATCATCGGATCACCTTCGAAGTACAGCTGGGTAATCAGGCGCGTGGCAATCGAGGGGCCACTGATGGAAACGTGGATATGCGCCGGGCGCCAGTCGTTTGGCCCGTTGCGCCACGGGTAGGGCCCTGGCTTGACAGTGCGAAAGCTGTAATAACCTTCACTGTCGGTCAAGGTGCGGCCTACGCCGCCGAAGTTTGGGTCCAGCGGCGCCAGGTAGCGGTCGTTCTTGTGACGATACCGACCGCCTGCGTTGGCCTGCCAGATTTCCACCAAGGTATGAGGAATCGGCTTGCCATATTGATCGCGCACGCGACCTGCCAGGATGATTCGCTCGCCTATCGGCAAACCACCATTATTGAAATTCAGCAGCAAGTCGTTGTCGAACTTGCCTAACTTAAGGTGGGAAAAGTCAGGCCCGCTGGTCTCACTCACCGATTGCGGGATGCTCACCAGCGCCTGACGCGGGGAACGGGCAATGGAAGTCTTGTAGTCAGGGGTCAGAGCTTTGGGGTGCCAGTTGCGGTCACGGATGATAAAGCGCCGGCTGTCTGCATCAGACATGTCGATCTCCTGTTGTTTTTATAAAGGCTGGGCGCCAGTTTTAACCAACAGGGGCGTAACGACTATTGAAAAGGCCAGGCCAATCCATAACCAAATGGTTATGGATAAATGCCTTCGCCGTAAGCTTGGCCCAATTCACGCAAAACCTCGACACACCCTTGCGCTGCCACCGACATCGGCACATGGGCGTTGCTGCAAATACCGATCGAACCGCCCGGCTCACGCTGGCCCAGGTCGATTTCTTGCAGCTCGCCACTGGCCAGGTCCAGGCGCACGGCATCCAGCGGGGCGATCCACACCGCATCGTTGCGCAGCACATAACGCCGGCTGAGGGTGATCGACAGGGTTTCCAGGCGCTGGCGGGACTGGCTGATGCCGCACTGCACAAACAGGCTGTCGGCAAAGGTGCGAATGGTGGTGTTGGCCAATGGCAAAACCAGCGGGTAGTTTTCCAGCTGGCTGCGGTCCAGCGGTCCCCGGATCAAGGGGTGATCTGCGCGCACCACCAGGGTCATGGATTCGCTGTAGAGATGCTCAAAATTCATACCCTGAATTTCCGGGCTATCGGTCATGCGCCCCACTACCAAATCGACATCGCCTACCCGTAACTGCGATAACAGATAGGCGCTGGGCCCGGTCACGACGCTCACCACCAGCGACGAATGCCTGGCGTGCAGGCGCTGCACCAACTCGGGTATCAGCAGGCTTTCTACCGTCGACAACACCCCCAGACGCACCGTACCGCCCACGTATTCGCCACCCCGCAGAGCATTCACACCTTCCCGCAAGGCCTGCACCGAAGGTGTCGCATAACGCAGAAAGGCCACCCCGGCCTCGGTCAGGGTGACCCCGCTTTTACTGCGTACAAACAGGCTGACCGTCAGTAACTCCTCAAGCTCCTTGAGGGTTTTTGACATCGCTGGCTGGCTTACCGCCAGCACATCCGCCGCCCGCGCCAGGCTGCCCTGGCGCGCCATCTCCAAAAAGCATACGAGGTGGCGGTACTTGATACGGGTATCGATATTCACAGGGCTAACAACTCCGGGGCGGGGATTGGCGTGGCGTATTCAACCACTTCAGCCCGATGCCCGGAACTGTATTAAGGCGTTCAGGTCTTTTTAGGGCAATGCCATACTCGCCCCCCACCCAAGAAACGTCTGACAGCCGGGCTGGCATTGTCCCGACTCAGCAACAACACTTGAACACACGATTTATCAGAGGACTCCCCCATGCTTTGGAAAAAAGGTCGACGTAGCGATAATGTCGAAGACGTACGCGATCAAGGCACCGGTGGTGGTGGCGGGATGCGGTTTGGCGGCGGCAAAGGTCTGAGTTTGATGGCCGTGGTGGTGATTGTTGGCATCGGTTTGTTGACCGGGCAGGACCCCATGCAGATCCTCGGACAGTTAAGCGGCCAGCTCACCGAACAGTCTTCGCCTCAGGTCACCCAGCCAGCCGGTCGCGCACCGGCGGCCAATGACGAGCAGGCCGATTTTGTACGGGCGATTCTGGGTGACACAGAGGACACCTGGCGCCAAGTGTTTCAGCAAGCCGGACGCAGCTATAAAGACCCGACCCTGGTGCTGTTTCGCGGCCAGATCAATTCGGCCTGCGGCTTTGCAACAGCTGCCAGCGGGCCGTTTTATTGCCCGGCCGACCAGAAGGTCTATCTGGATATGAGTTTCTTCCAGGAAATGGCCCAACGCTTCAAGGCTGCTGGCGATTTTGCCCAGGCTTATGTGATCGCTCACGAAGTTGGCCATCATGTGCAGACCTTGCTGGGTGTGTCGTCGAAAATGCAGATGGCCCGTCAACAAGGCAAGCGTATGGAAGGCGATGGTGGCTTGCTGGTGCGCCAGGAGTTGCAGGCCGATTGTCTGGCCGGGGTGTGGGCCAACCTTGCGCAAAAACGTCACAATTGGCTGGAAGCAGGCGATATAGAATCGGCCTTGAACGCCGCCAATGCCATTGGCGATGATCGCTTGCAGCAGCAAAGCCAGGGCCGTGTGATGCCGGACTCTTTTACCCACGGCACATCGGCACAACGGGTGAAGTGGTTCAAGACCGGTTTTGCCCAAGGCAATATCAACCAGTGCGATACCTTCTCGGCAGCGAGGCTTTAAATGGGAATACGCTCTATCGCTTCATTAATGGGCCTGATGCTGGCCTGCTCTGTGGTTCAAGCAGCCGAGCACGGAGTTAAAGAACTCAGCCCCGAACATCTCAAGATCGGCCCCGGCGAGTTGAGTGTCGGGGTGAGTCAGGACTGGAAACAGCCACTGCCTCAGGTGCAACGCGCACTGATCGTGATTCATGGTCGTCTGCGCAACGCCCAGACGTATTTACACAGCGCCGAGCAAGCCGCGACGCAGGCCGGGCAGCTGTCCACAACCCTGGTCATTGCACCGCAGTTCCTCAATGAAAGCGATGGCTCCCGCCATACCTTGCCCGACAATGTGCTGCGCTGGCATGCCAATGAATGGATGGCCGGTGCCCCTGCTGTGAGCCCCCAGGCACTGAGTTCCTACGCGGCACTGGATCAGATCCTTGAGCGTCTTGATGACCGCAAGCGCTTCCCGGCCTTGCGCGAGGTGGTGATTGCCGGGCACTCCGGCGGCGCCCAAGTGGTGCAGCGCTATGCCCTGACCACCCAGGCCGACAAGGCCTTGCAGGCAGACGGGATCAAGGTGCGCTATGTAGTGGCCAACCCGTCTTCTTA
The DNA here is from genome assembly GCF_049896805.1 of Pseudomonas sp. TWR1-1-3. Classification (NCBI taxonomy): domain Bacteria; kingdom Pseudomonadati; phylum Pseudomonadota; class Gammaproteobacteria; order Pseudomonadales; family Pseudomonadaceae; genus Pseudomonas; species Pseudomonas sp. TWR1-1-3. The sequence goes on from NZ_JAFCUZ010000002.1 coordinate 939,285, forward strand.
TGCCTACTTCAATGCACAGCGACCGATTCCGACCTTTGATGCTGCAAACTGCCCGGGCTTCAATACCTGGAAATACGGGCTCAAGGATCTGCCAGCCTACGCAGATGGGCAAAAACACCGACAGTTGGAACAGGCCTATATAGAGCGCGACATTACCTATCTGCTAGGCGCCAAGGACATCGACCCCAACCACCCGGCGCTTGATAAAGGCTGCGAAGCCGAGGCCCAGGGGGCGTTCAGGCTGGTAAGGGGCAAGAACTACTTTGAGTATTTGACCCAGCGCCATCCACAAGGGCTCAATCAACGGTTGATTGAAGTGCCCGGGGTGGGGCACAACGGCGATCAGATGTTTACCTCGCCTGAAGGTCAGAAGGCGTTGTTTGGCGAGTAAGAGCACCCTGTGTAGCAGCTGCCGAAGGAACGAGGCTGCGTTCGATTGCAAAGCGATCGTGAAGTCTGAGTGCACGGTTTAACTGACTCTCCGCGCTGCCTGGATTTACGACGGCTTCGCCGTCGAACGCAGCCTCGTTCCTTCGGCAGCTGCTACGCGTATTTCGTTAACCGAGCAACCGGCGCAGCGCGTAGCAGTCTTTGGCATGCCAGTCGGTCAGTTCCGGCCACGGGTTTTCAGGAACATTGACCAGTACGGTTTTGCTGCCTGCCGCGCGGCCGCACGCCAGGTCAAAGTAGTAATCCCCCACCATTACCATGTTCGCCGCTGCTACATCCCATGCCCGCGCCAGTTGCAGCAGGCCGTCCGGGTCGGGTTTGTGCGCCGCGTTGTCCCGGCCCAGTACATCCTCGGGCGCAAAGCATTCGCCCAGGCCAATGGCCTTGAGGGTGATATGCGCCAGTTCCTGGGCATTTCGGGTCAGTATCCCCAGACGACAGCCACGAGCCGCCAGGTCGCGCACCAGCTCAACCGCGCCCGGCGCGGCGGTGGAGGCCTGTGCCAGCTCGCGTTCATGCTCCAGCAGCCAGGCGTGTTTGGCCGCCGCCACCTCGGTGGGCAGGCCGTTGAGATGAGTGAGAATATCGGCATCCGCCGGGATCTCCAGCTCACGGCGGATCAGGGCAAAGTCATGCACGGCAACAGTCAGGGTGCCGTCCATGTCGAAAACCCAGTGTTTGACGTCCTTGAGTGTCATGCCCAGTCCTTGCGATGGCGGATCAACCCTTCCTGCGTGACCGAAGCCACCAGTTGGCCAGCGCGGTTGTAGACACTGCCACGGGAGAATCCACGGGAATTGCCCGCCCATGGACTGTCCATGGCGTAGAGCAACCAGTCATCGGCACGCAGGTCGGCATGGAACCACAGTGCGTGATCAAGGCTGGCGACCTGCATATCGTTTTGCCATACCCCTTTGCCATGGGGCAGCAAGGACGTGGTCAACAAGCCGAAGTCCGAGGCGTAGGCCAGCAGGTACTTATGCAGCGCCGGGGTATCGGGCAAGGTGCCGTCGGCGCGAAACCACACGTACTTGATCGGATCCGTGACCTTGGGATTGAACGGGTCTTCTCCTACCACCGGGCGGAACTCGATAGGCTTGGCGCACAGCAGTTTTTCCCGCATCGACTCGGGGATCAGGTGCGCACGCAGGCGCATCATGTCCAGTTCCGAGGGCAGATTCTCAGGGCCCACAACGTCGGGCATAGTCGTCTGATGTTCAAAACCGCCTTCGTCGTACTGAAACGAGGCGCTGCTGGTAAAAATCGGCTGGCCCTTCTGGATCGCGGTCACCCGGCGCGTGCTGAAGCTGCCGCCGTCCCGCACGCGATCAACCTGATACACCACGGGCAAACCGGCATCACCAGGGCGCAGGAAATAGCCGTGCATGGAATGCACATGGCGGGCGTCTTCAACCGTCTGGCTCATGGCCGACAGCGATTGACCGAGCACCTGACCACCGAACAACTGGCGAAAGCCCAAGTCCTGACTGCTGCCGCGAAAGAGGTTCTCTTCGATCGGTTCCAGGGTCAGCAAATTGACCAGATCATCCAACACTTGGCTCATTCAGATTCTCCTCACACAGAGCATTACCGTCGTAATCTTCGTTACGCAGGTCAAAATTTTCGGCTTGCGCCGCTAAACACACCGCCTAGCCGTGCAGGGTTTCCAGCCACTGTGCCCGCGTGATCCGGTACAGCACATGGGGTCTGAGCGGGTCGCCTGCGGGCAGCAAGGGGTGTTCAAAATCACCGTCGACATCGTGCTGCATGCCAATCGCCTGCATGACTTTTTGCGAGGGCAGGTTCAGCTCGCTGGTAAACGACACCACCTGGTCCAGGGCCAGGCGATCAAAGGCGCAGCGCAACGCGGCCCAGGCCGCCTCACTGGCGTAACCCAGGCCCCAGTGTTCGGGAGCCAGACGCCAGGCGATTTCTACGGCAGGGGTAAACGGCGCCTCGAACGACACATTCATCAGCCCGGTAAAGCCGATAAAGGCACCGGTGTCCTTGCGCTCCAATGCCCATACCCCGTAGCCATATTCGGCAAAGTGACCACGAACCCGGCCAATCAGCGCGGCGCTTTCAAGGCGGCTCAGGGGCGCCGGAAAATAGCGCATCACCTGAGGGTCGGCGCACATGGCAGCGAACTCGGGCAAGTCTGTGTCACGCCAGGGGCGCAAGTGCAAACGGGCACTTTCGAGCTCTTTGATCTGCTCCATCCGTCCTCTCCGATTTGTTACCGGGCTTTACATATGATGAGAGTGTACAGCGCTGGTAATATCCAGCGCTCGTTACGACGCGAAAATCCCTATGCCAGTGCCGCTGATTTACCACGATGACTACAGCCCGCAGTTCCCAGCGGAGCATCGTTTTCCTATGGATAAGTTCCGCCTGTTACGCGATCACCTGGTCGACTCCGGGCTGACCCTTGATGCAGAGCTGCTGCGTCCCGAATTATGCCCTGTGGATATCCTCGCCCTGGCCCATGACCGCAGCTATATCGAGCGCTATATGGCAGGCGAGCTGGCCCGCGAAGATCAACGCCGCCTGGGCCTGCCCTGGAGCGAGGCACTGGCGCGACGTACCGTTCGCGCCGTGGGCGGATCTCTGCTGGCCGCCGAGCAGGCGCTTGAGCACGGCCTGGCCTGCCATCTGGCGGGCGGCACTCATCACGCGCACTACGATCACCCGGCGGGTTTTTGCATCTTCAACGATCTGGCGATCATCAGCCGCTATATGCTGGAAAGCGGCCGGGTAAACCGCGTACTGATTTTTGACTGCGATGTGCATCAGGGCGACGGTACTGCGCGAATTCTTGAACATACGCCGGATGCCATTACCGTTTCCCTGCACTGCGAAAAAAACTTTCCGGCACGCAAGGCGCAAAGCGACTGGGACATCGGCCTGCCTATGGGTATGGGCGATGCTGAATATTTGCAAGTGGTGGACGAGGCGCTCAATTACCTGCTGCCGTTGTATCAACCGGATCTGGTGCTGTATGACGCCGGGGTCGATGTGCATAAAGACGACGCCCTGGGCTATTTGAAGCTCACCGATGAAGGTGTGGCGGCCCGTGACGAGAGCGTGATGCGCCACTGCCTGGGTCGCGACATACCGGTGGTCGGGGTGATTGGCGGCGGATACAGCAAGGATCGCAAGGCCCTGGCGCGCCGCCACGGGATATTGCATCACAGTGCACAGAAGGTCTGGCTGTCATCAGGTTGTCACTGAGGTGTGATTTTACCCACAATGCCTGTGGAACTGCCTGTGGATAACCTGAGTGAAAGCGCCTGCAGGGCACAGAGAACATGGCCTCCAGAAGGCTGTATGTTTTTCGTACAGCCATCGCTATCTCTGTAGCAGCTGCCGAGGGACGAAGGCTGCTGCTACAGGGGATCTGCTCCGCCCAGTCAGGTAGAATGCCCGGCCTATTTCGCCGATTTGCAGCCCTGCCATGACTGAACCCTCCACACTCCCTTCCCGTCACGTCGCCATTATTGGCGGTGGCCCCGCCGGTTTGATGGCCGCCGAAGTGTTGAGTCAGGCTGGGGTGAAGGTCGATCTCTACGATGGCATGCCGTCGGTGGGCCGCAAGTTTCTGCTGGCCGGGGTCGGCGGCATGAATATCACCCATTCCGAAGCCTACCCGGCTTTCCTGTCGCGCTACGCCGAACGCGCACCGCAGATGGCACCGTTGCTGCGCGCCTTCGATGCCGATGCGTTGTGCCAGTGGATTCATGAGTTGGGGATCGAAACCTTTGTCGGCAGTTCCGGCCGGGTGTTCCCCACCGATATGAAAGCCGCGCCGCTGCTGCGCGCATGGCTCAAGCGCCTGCGCGAGTCCGGTGTAGTTATCCACACCCGCCACCGCTGGCTGGGTTGGCAGGCCGATGGCCAGTTGCTGGTGGACAGTCCCGAAGGCCAAAAGCAGCTCAACCCCGACGCGGTGCTGCTGGCCCTGGGCGGTGGCAGTTGGGCGCGACTGGGCTCGGACGGTGCCTGGATGCCCTTGCTGGCTGAGCGCGGCGTTGACCTGGCCCCCTTGCAGCCGAGCAATTGCGGGTTTGATGTGGCGGGCTGGAGCGAGGTGCTGCGCAGCAAGTTCGCCGGCGCCCCGCTGAAAAACATCGCCATTGCCCTGGAACACAGCACGCCGCGCTTGGGCGAATGCGTGATTACCGCCACAGGCATTGAAGGCAGCTTGATTTACGCCTGGTCGGCGCCGATCCGTGAAGCGATCAATCAACAGGGTGAAGCGACGATCCTGATCGACCTGCTGCCGGGCAAGCCTGTGGATAAAATCCAGGCAGCCTTGGCCAAACCCCGCGGCTCACGTTCGATGAGCAAGCATTTGCACAGCCAGCTGGGGATTGATGGGGTAAAAGCGGCGCTGTTGCGCGAGCTGGCGCCTGCAGAATGCTTCAATGACCCGGCGCAACTGGCTCAGGCCATCAAGGCGCTACCGTTGAAGCTGATAAAAGCCCGCCCCTTGGACGAAGCCATCAGCAGCGCCGGTGGCGTGCGGTTCGAGGCTGTGGATGAAAATCTGATGCTCAGGCAATTACCCGGCGTGTTCTGTGCAGGCGAGATGCTGGATTGGGAAGCACCCACCGGCGGCTACCTGCTCACGGCCTGTTTTGCCAGTGGTCGTGCCGCAGGGTTAGGGGTATTAAGCTGGTTGAAGGCTAAACGCTGACCGTCCCTGTGGGAGCGAGCCTGCTCGCGAAGGCCGTTCGCGAGCAGGCTCGCTCCCACAGTTGGAGTTTTTAGCCTCGACCGGGCTTACGGCTTGCGCTTGCGCGGGCCGGTGTTGAATACAGGCACTTTGCGCACCGGCTTTACCGATGGCTCGGCGGGTGCTGCTTCGCCGCTATCCACCCATTTGCCCAGATTGCGCTTGCCGCCACCGCCCGAGGTTTTAGGTTTTTTCGGCTTCTTCGGCTTTTTGATCACCTGCCCCGAAGCATCAGTTTCAGGCACTCGGTGCTCAGGCTCGAAATCCTGCTCTTCGTGGCGTGGCAACGTCTGACGGGTCAACATCTCGATCGCCGACAGCATGTTCACTTCATCAGCACAGACCAGCGAAATGGCTTCGCCCTTCTGACCGGCACGACCGGTGCGACCAATACGGTGAATATAGTCTTCGGCCACGATGGGCAGGTCGAAGTTGACCACCAGCGGCAGGTCTTCGATGTCCAGGCCACGGGCAGCCACATCGGTAGCCACCAGAATCTGCACTTCGCTGGCCTTGAAGCGGTCCAGCGCCCGTTGGCGCGTGGCCTGTGGCTTGTCGCCATGAATACCGTCAGCGTTGATCCCCAGACCTTGCAGCTTGCCTACCAATTCGTCGACACCGTTGCGGGTCTTGGCGAACACCAGGACCTGCTTCCAGTGCTGGGTGCGCAACAAGTGCAAAAACAGCTCGGCCTTGCGCTTTTTGTCGACCGGGATGACCCACTGCTTGACGCTGCTGGCCGCCACGTTGCGCGGGCTGACTTCGATGCTCAGCGGGTTGTCGAGCATCTGCTCGGCCAACAGGCGGATCGCGTCAGAAAAGGTCGCCGAGAACAGCAGGGTCTGACGCTTTTTCGGCAAGGCGCGGTAGATATCACGCAGTTCTTCGGAGAAGCCCAGGTCGAGCATGCGGTCAGCTTCGTCGAGGATCAGGGTTTGCAGCTGGTTGAACTTGATCGCTTTCTGGCGATAGAGGTCCAGCAGACGGCCCGGTGTGGCCACCAGTACATCAACGCCTTTGCGCATTTTCATCATTTGCGGGTTGATGCTGACACCGCCGTACACCGCGTAGGTGCTCAACGGCAGGTGTTCGGCGTACTGGCGAATGCTTTCGTGAACCTGTTCGGCCAGTTCGCGGGTCGGCACCAGCACCAGTGCACGCACCGAGTTGCTGGCCACTTTCGGGCCTTCCATGGTCAGCGACTGCAGCAACGGTAAAGCGAAACCGCCAGTTTTGCCGGTACCGGTCTGGGCCGCAGCCATCAGGTCGCGACCAGCCAGTACTGCGGGAATCGCTTGGGCCTGAACCGGGGTTGGGGTCTTGTAGCCGAGCGTCTCAAGGGCGCGCAGCAGGGGTTCGATCAGGCCAAGGGTGGCGAATGTCATGGGGATACCGTCGAAAAAGGTCAGCGCGTGGGTGCATAAGTTGCAATGGCGCGCAGTTTACCCTAATTCAGGCCGGTTTCTGCTTGCGCCACTGTGGCAAACCGATCAACACCACCGCGCTGATGATGACCGCCATGGCCAGGCACTCCTCAAAACCGATGCTCTCGCCGGCAAAGGCAATCCCCAGCATGACCGCCACCGCCGGATTGACGTAGGCATAGCTGGTGGCCGCCGCCGGACGCACATTCTTAAGCAGGTACATATAGGCGCTGAAGGCGATGATCGAGCCGAAGAACACCAGATACAGCAGCGCACCCCAGCCTGCAGCGGTGGGCATTTGAGTCATGCGCTCGCCACTGAGCAGGCTGCCCGCCAGCAATACGGCACCGGCGGTGAGCATTTCCGCAGCGCTGGCCATTGGCCCGGCTGGCAGTGGCAAGTGGCGGCTCCACACCGAACCAAAGGCCCAGGCCGCGGCGGCAAAGATCACCATCGCCGCGCCCATTGGACTGGCCTGCAGGTTGGAGCCCAGGTTGAGCATGCCGATGCCGATCAGCCCCAGGACAATCCCGGCCCATTCCAGGCGGGTGTTGCGGTTGCCCCAGAAGTAACCAAACAGCAGGGTGAACAGGGGCACGGTGGCTACGGCCAGGGCGGCGACGCCGGAAGCTACGCCCGAGTGTTCGGCCAGGGTCACACCGCCGTTGCCGCACGCCAGCAACAGAAAGCCGATCATGGCTGCCGAACGCCATTGCACGGCAGTGGGTGCGGGGGCACCGCGCCAGCGCATAAAGCCATACATCAGGCTGCCCGCAATCAGGAAGCGCACACCAGCCATCATCAACGGCGGCCAGGACTCAATACCGATGCGGATAGCCAGATAAGTCGAGCCCCAAATGATGTACAAGGCAAAAAAAGCACCGATCAGTTGTAGCGGAAAACGACGTGCGGCAGGCATGAAGGCAGCTCAAGGGCAGAGGCAGGGGACTGGAGAGTTTAGACAGGGCGCCGGGAAATAATAAGTAACAGAACGCACCAAAAGGGGCCGTACACTTTTCGATGGAGATCAAATAGCCCTCTCCCAAAGGGAGAGGGTCGCTTTTAAAACCCGCGATACCGCTTGAGATGCTCATTGATCTTCGCCGCCGGGACTTTCTGCAAGCTGCACAACAGGTCGTGGTTCAATTCACGTAACCCGTGCTTCTGGCGCAGTTGCTCAGCCAGGTGAGCCGTCAAGTTGGCCGCCATTTCCGCATCGGCCATGGCCCGGTGAGCTTTGCCGGTGTGGGGCAAGTCGGCAAAGGTGGTCAGCGTGCCCAGCTTGTGGTTAGGCGCCGCAGGCATCAGGCGACGCGCCAGCAACAATGAACAGGCGAAGTTCTGTAAACGGGTGCGCTTGATGCGGCCCATTTCAAAATCCCAGAACTTTTGGTCAAACGCAGCATTGTGCGCCAGCAACGGGGTAATGCCGACGAACTCGTTGACCTCGTTCATCACCTGCTCAGCCGACGGCGCGGTGCGCAACATGGCGTTGCTGATGCCGGTCAACTGCTCGATAAACCCAGGCACCCGCACACCGGCATTCATCAGGCTTTGATAACGCTCGACAATGCGACCGCGCTCAAGAATCACCACGGCAATTTCAGTGGCCCGGCAGGTGCTGCTCGGGGAGATGCCGGTGGTCTCAAAGTCAATTACCGCGATGCGTTCCAAACCTGGTCAATCCTGTAAAAAATAAGGGTTACTTAAGCAGCAAATTGCCTTCAATCGGCACATAGCGGCTGGCAGCGCGAATCAATGAATTGGCCGTCAGACCGGGCACACCGTAGGCCACGGTTTCAACCCCATGCTTGCTGGCAATACGCTCCAGGAGCAGGTCAAAATCACCGTCACCCGAGGCCAGTACCACTTCGTCGACATTGGCTGCCGAGTCCATGATATCGATGGTAATGCCCACATCCCAGTCGCCCTTGGCCGAGCCATCGCTGCGCTGGATATAGGGTTTAAGTTTTACGATAAAACCGAGGTTGCGCAGGATCTGCTGAAACTGCTGCTGCTTGCTGTCACCCCGGTCAATCGCATAGGCATAGGCTTCGACAATTTCACCGCGCTTGCTGATATCAGCCCACAGGGCGGCGTAATTGAAATGGCAGCCATAGGCCTGGCGAACCGTGTAATAAAGGTTCTGCACATCCGCGAAGACCGCAATTTTTTTCACCGGCAAACCTCATGGCGCCCGGGCAGCGGGCACGCGACTGAAAAACAAGGCTGCAGTATGCCAGCCTGCCGGGGGTTTGCGCGGATAAACCGCCCGGCGTGCAATAAGGCACCGGGCGATGAAGTCAAACGTAGGAGTCGTCGTCAGAAAAGAAGCCGTCATCGTCCAGGCCGACGTCTTCAATTCCCGAGCCGCTATTGGCGTACTGCTGGTTGCCGCTGCCCCAGCCAGCGTCGCTGACAGAACCTGGTTGTTCGATGATCTCCTCGACAATCTGCGGCTGCTGATTGTGGTGGAACAGGCTACTGATGCCTTGCGCCAGCATCACGCCGCCCGCCACACCCGCTGCCGTTTTCAGGGCTCCGCCCAAAAAGCCGCTGCCCAATGCTGGGGCCGGCGCCGCTGCTGCTGGTTGAGGGGCCACGACAGGAGCCGCTGCCGGGCCATCACGCCAGCCCCCGGTGCCCGACGTTGGGCCGGGCGTGGGGGCCGATACCCGATCGCCACCGCCAAAAAGTCCCGACAGAAAGCTCCCCCCAGATGGCGCAGGTGCCGCAGCAGCCTTCGCCTGAGCCAGTTCTGCCTGCAATTGCTTGTTCTGCTGGTCGAGTTGCTTGAGCGCAGCCTCTTGCACCAGCAGCGCCTGAGCCATGTAGTACGTTGCCGCAGGCTGACGCGCCAGATGTTCATTGATCCGCGCCTGGGCCTGGGCATCGCGCGGGGCTGATCCTGCCTCGGCCTGCTGCAACCGTGTAAACAACCCGTCAATCAGGCTTTGCTCTTCGCTGTTCATGACAACCTCTTTCGATTGCAGATAGAAACCTGCCCCTTGCATTACGCAGAAGCTCAAACGCGTTATTGGGGCACTACAACCCGTTTCAACAGCATCAGGCCTGCGTGAACTTTTGTTCATCTTGGCGTCTCATCGGTTAAAGTGACGCACCGCTCTTGACTGCTGACAACTGCCAATGAATCCGCTGACTGTTCTTCGCGACTCCCTGTACTTCTTCCAGCGCAATCTGAGCCAGATCGTGACGCTGTGCCTGCCGCTGGTCATCCTTGAAGCTGTACTGCAGCACATTGTCGACAACGCCGCAGGCCCGGATGCATCGCCCGGTTATGGCCTGGTTGTCGGACTGCTGCTGTACCCTCTGTACACCGCCGCCCTGATCCTGTTTCTCGATGCCCGCAGCCAGGGCGAAAGCCCGCGCAACCGCGACCTGCTGGCCTCGGCGGTTAATCTTTGGCCCAAATTCGCCCTGCTCTCGGCAATCAGCACGCTGCTGATCGTGCTGGGGCTGTCGATGTTTTTTATTCCGGGCATTTTCCTCACCGTGGTACTGGCCTTCTCCGAGTACCGACTGGTATTGCGTGGTGATGCTCCGCTGGCGGCCATGAAGTCGAGCTTCACCCTGACCCGCGGGCATTTCTGGCGGATTTTCGTTTGCATACTGGCCGTACTGGGCCCGCTGATGTTGCTCAAGGAATTCAGTTACACCCTGTTTTCCAAGGACGACAACACACTGCTATCGCTGGCACTCGATAGCGCCAACAGCTTCTTGCAGTTGTTTGTTTCCGTCGTACTGTTTCGTTTATTTATGTTGATCAGCGAAAAGTCAGAACTATAAAAACAGAAATTTCCTACACAAAGAACCTTGGAAGGCCGCACTGCCGTCGGGTATGTTCGAGCCTTCCCTGTAACGTTATTAAGTCGAGCTCATGTCACGTTTATTACGCCGCACCGCATCAGGTTTGCTGCTGATCTCAGCGCTGCTGGCATGTCTGGTTTATAGCGTTACATGGCGGCCCGGTGCCCGCGAGGTGCTGCCCCTGACGTGCCCTGGCACCGCCCCGGTGCTGGTGCCAGGCCAGGCGCTCAAGGTAATGACGTGGAACATCCAGTACCTGGCCGGCAAGCGCTATGTGTTCTGGTACAACCTGGCTGACGGCAGCGGCCCTGACACCCGCCCCACCCGGGAAGACATGGCCTTCAGCCTTGATGAGGTAGCGCGGGTCATACGTGACGAACGCCCGGATCTCGTGCTGTTGCAGGAAGTCGATGACAACGCCAAGGCCAGCGATTACCAGAACCAGCTGGCCCTGCTGCAAGAACGCCTGATCGACCTCTACCCCTGCAGCACCCAGGCCTTTACCTGGAAGGCCGACTTTGTGCCCGACTGGCATATTTTCGGCAGTGTCGGACGCTCTCTGGTCACCCTCAGCCGCTTCCAGATCGAACACGCAGAACGTCTGCAATTGCCCCTGGCCGATACCAACTTTCTCAGCCGTCAGTTCCAGCCAAGGCCCGCGCTGCTGGTCAACTACCTGCCGCTCAATGATGGCGGGCAACTGGCAGCAATCAATACACAACTGGATGCGCCCTCCGCCAACAACAGCAACCTGCGCCTGCAAATGCAGACTGTCGCCGAACTGGCCGACAAGCTGGAAGGCCAGGGCACGCCGTGGTTGATCGGCGGGGACTTCAACCTGCTGCCCATCGGCCAGTACTTGCGCCTGCCCGAGCCATTGCGCCAGGGCTACTCGCAAGACAGCGAGTTGCACCTGCTCTGGGAAAAGTACCCGATGATCCCCAGCAACCCTGAAGCTACCGGCATCGACTGCGAACTGTGGCTGACCCACTTTCCCAATCTCCCCGACGCGGACGAGCCCGACCGTACGCTCGACTACCTCTTCCACAGCCCCAAGCTGCAGCGCATCGAAGGCTATGTGCGCCAGGAAGACACCCAGACCATCTCCGACCACCTGCCGGTGCTGGCCCGATTGCTGCTGCCTGCAGACTGACCCTGTGGGAGCGAGCCTGCTCGCGAATACAGTCTTCGCGAGCAGGCTCGCTCCCACAGTTGAAACCCAATCAGACGGTTCCCTCCCTCGCTCAGTTTCGCCGCGCCGATTGTTTTTGCCTGAAGTCGTACGATGACGTATAACTACAGGAAATCGATGCCTGTCCACGTGTGGAGAAATTTGATGACTGGTTCAAAGCGTTTCGACAATTACATCGGTGGCGAGTGGGTAACAGCCACTGAATACAGCACCAATATCAACCCCTCCGACCTGAGCGATGTGATTGGCGAATATGCCAAGGCTGACGTCGCCCAGGTCCAGACTGCCATTGATGCGGCACGGGCTGCGTTCCCTGCCTGGTCGACCTCCGGCATCCAGGCGCGCAGCGATGCGCTGGACAAGGTCGGCAGCGAAATCCTCGCCCGCAAGCAAGAACTGGGCACACTGCTGGCTCGCGAAGAAGGCAAGACCCTGCCCGAAGCCATCGGTGAAGTGAGCCGTGCCGGCAATATCTTCAAGTTTTTCGCCGGTGAATGCCTGCGCCTGTCGGGCGATTACCTGCCCTCGGTACGCCCGGGCGTGCATGTGGAGGTCACCCGTGAAGCCCTGGGCGTGGTTGGCCTGATCACGCCATGGAACTTCCCCATCGCCATCCCCGCCTGGAAGATCGCCCCGGCCCTGGCCTATGGCAACTGTGTAGTGTTCAAGCCGGCCGATATGGTACCGGGTTGCGCCTGGGCACTGGCCGAGATCATTGCTCGCGCAGGCTTCCCGGCAGGCGTGTTCAACCTGGTGATGGGCAGCGGCCGCGTGGTCGGCGACGCTATCGTCAACAGCCCGAAAGTGGACGGTATAAGCTTTACCGGCTCGGTGAGCGTCGGTCGCCAGATCGCCATCAGCTGTGTGTCGCGCCAGGCCAAGGTGCAGCTGGAAATGGGCGGTAAAAACCCACAGGTCATCCTCGACGATGCCGACCTCAAGCAAGCGGTCGAACTGGCGGTGCAGAGTGCGTTTTACTCCACCGGCCAGCGTTGCACCGCCTCCAGCCGCCTGATTGTTACCGCGGGCATCCACGACAAATTCGTCGAGGCGATGGCCGAGCGCATGCGTTCGATCAAGGTCGGGCATGCCTTGCAGGCCGGGATTGATATCGGCCCGGTGGTGTCCCGAGCGCAGCTCGACCAGGATTTGGGTTACATCGACATCGCCCGCAACGAAGGCGCCCGCCTGGTTGCCGGAGGCAGCCTGGTGACCTGCGATACCGAGGGTTATTTCCTGGCCCCGGCCTTGTTTGCCGACAGCACGGCCGACATGCGCATCAGCCGCGAAGAAGTGTTCGGCCCGGTGGCCAATATCATCAAGGTTGCAGACTACGAAGCCGCCCTGGCGATGGCCAATGACACCGAGTTTGGCTTGTCGGCGGGTATTGCCACGACCTCGCTCAAATATGCCAATCACTTCAAGCGTCATTCCCAGGCAGGGATGGTGATGGTCAACCTGCCCACGGCGGGGGTGGATTACCACGTGCCGTTTGGCGGGCGCAAAGGCTCGTCCTATGGCTCGCGCGAGCAGGGCCGCTATGCGCAAGAATTCTACACCGTGGTCAAGACCAGCTATATCGGGTCGTGAAGCTCTACTCACCGCGTTGATGCCATCGCGAGCAAGTCCGCTCCCACAAGAACTGCGCAATTTTTGTGGGAGCGGGCTTGCTCGCGATGCGTACGCCCGGTCGCTACGGCTTCCGCGGCTTGATCCGCGCCGTGGCTTCGGCCACCAGCGGATCATCGGGCCAGTAATGCTTGGGGTAGCGCCCCTTCAAATCTTTTTTCACCTCGGCATAGGTACTTCGCCAGAAGTTGGCCAGATCCTGGGTTACTTGCACCGGACGCCTTGCCGGAGAAAGCAGGTGCAACTTGACCACCTGGCGCCCGCCCGCAATACGCGGGGTGTCCGCCAGCCCAAACAACTCTTGCAGGCGCACCGCCAGAATCGGCGGGTGTTCGCTGTAGTCCAGCCGCACCGAAGACCCTGAAGGCACCTTGATATGGTGGGGCGCCAGTTCGTCCAGGCGCTGGGGCAACGGCCATTTGAGCATGTTATGCACAATGCTCGACAGGTCGAGGCTGGCAAAGTGACTGAGCCGCGACACACGCCCCAGATACGGCCCCAACCAGTCTTCAAGCCCGGCCAGCAAGGCGGCATCGCTGACGTCGGGCCATTCACTGTGCCCCTGGATCTGCAGGTCCAGTTGACGCAACAACGCTACCCGCGCCTGCCACTGGCGCAGCTCGGGCGTCCACGGCAACAGCTCCAGCCCCTTGCGTCGCACCAGATTGATCAGCGCTTGCGTACGGGCCGCTTCGTCGAGCCCGGTCAATGGCTCGCGACTGAGGACCAGCTCGCCGACCTTGCGCTGGCGCTCGGCACGCAGCACGCCCTCGCGCTCATCCCAGTCCAGTTGATCAACAACGCTGACCTGCTCGCTCAAGACACCCTCGAGCAAGGCAGGATCAAACTCGGCCGCCAGATAAATGCGTTCTTCACGTTGCCCCTGACGGCTGCCCAAATCGGCGATGACCAGCCAGGGCTGTTTCATCAGGCCATCCACTTCGCTGAACAACGCCGCACGGCCATTGGCCAGACGATATTCCGCCCCACCGGGTTTACGCTGTTGGGCGACCCGATCGGGGTAGGCCAGCGCCAGCAAGGCACCCACCCAGCGCGGGTGGTCGGGGTCGGCGACCAGCTGCCTGGCCTTGCCACGCAAGTACCCGCGATACTGCCGGGCCAGTTGTTTGGTCCGCTGCACACCGCCCTGCCCGCCCCGTGCGGCGCGGCTTACGCCTGACAGCAGGGCCAGCCGGCTATGCAGGTCCGCTCCGACGCCGCGCAGGATATCGCGCTCCCCCAACAACGCCGCGATATCACAGGCCATGTCGGCCAGCCCAAGGTCCTGACCGCGCAGCAATAGATGGGCAATCCGCGGATGTGCAGGCAGTTCAGCCATCGCTTCGCCGTGGGGGGTGAGTTTTGCTCCGTGCAAGGCACCCAGCCGATCGAGCAATTGTCGGGCCTGTGCATAACTGGCCGAGGGCGGCATATCGAGCCAGATCAGTTGCTCGGGAGTGACACCCCAGCGTGCCAGTTGCAGCGCCAACCCGGCCAGATCAGCCTGCAGGATCTCCGCACTGCCATAGGCCGCCAACTGCGCGTGCTGGTCCTCGGACCACAGCCGATAACACACACCCGGTTCCAGACGCCCGGCGCGGCCGGCACGCTGGGTGGCACTGGCGCGGGAAATGCGCTGGGTATCAAGGCGGGTCATGCCGCTGCCCGGGTCAAACCGCGGAACACGCGCCAGCCCGGCATCGATCACCACGCGCACGCCGTCGATAGTCAGGCTGGTCTCGGCAATATTGGTGGCCAGCACCACCTTGCGCAGGCCTTTTGGCGCAGGCTCGATGGCCGCACGCTGGGCCGTCAGATCCAGTTCTCCATGCAAAGGGCACAGCAGAATATCGCTGCGCGAACCCAGCGCGTCGGCCAGTTGCTGATTGACCCGGCGAATCTCCGCCTGCCCGGGCAGGAACACCAGCAGGCTGCCGCTTTCATCGTTGATGGCATCAAGTACGGTCTGCACCACTCGCGGCTCGATAAATTCACCGGGCACAAACGGCCGCCCCCAGCGCATCGCCACCGGGTACATGCGGCCCTCACTGCGCAAGATCGGCGCATCGTCGAGAATGCTCGCCAGTCGTTCGCCCTCAAGAGTGGCGGACATCAGCAGAATTTTCAGCGGCTGTTCATCCCGAAACAGCTCACGCCCATTGAGGCTCAAGGCCAACGCCAGATCGGCATCCAGACTACGCTCATGGAACTCGTCAAAAATCAGCAGGCCCACCCCTTCCAGCGACGGATCGTGCTGCAGACGGCGAGTAAGGATGCCCTCGGTGACCACTTCGATACGGGTGTTGGGGCCGACCTTGCTGTCGAGGCGTATACGGTAACCTACGGTTTCGCCGACTTTTTCACCCAGTTCACTGGCCAGCCGCTCGGCCGCCGCACGGGCCGCCAGGCGCCGGGGTTCGAGCATCAGGATCTTCTGCCCGGCCAGCCAGGGCTCGTTGAGCAGGGCCAGCGGCACACGGGTGGTTTTACCGGCGCCGGGCGGCGCTTCGAGCACGGTTTCATGGCGCTCGGCCAGGGCCAGGCGCAGCGCAGGTAAAACTTCATCAATCGGCAAAGAAATCATGGTGGCTCCAGAACAGAGCGGCGAGTATAACGGCGAACAGTAATGATCCAGTCCTTTGAACATGTTTGAGGTTTTAAGTATGCGTATGCCTTCGCGAGTAATCGGCGGTGTCGTGGTTGCGGCACTGTTCACCCAATTGACTGCTTGCGGCAGTATTTTCTTTCCAGACCGCCGCGGCCAGATCGACGGCAAGATCGACCCCATGATCGTCGTACTGGATGCCGTGGGCCTGCTGTTTTATGTGATCCCGGGGCTGATCGCCTTCGGTGTCGACTTCGCCACCGGCGCAATTTATTTCCCGCCGGGCAAGACCGCACAAATCGCTCCGGAAAAACTGCGCGAAGCCATCGGCGCAGACGGCAAGGTGGATAACGCCAAGCTCCAGGCCATCCTTGAAAGCGAACTGGGCCGCAGCTTCCCGCTGAACGATCCACGCCTGATCCAGCACCGGGGCAGCGCCCAGCAACTGGCTATGTATGGTTTGCAGCCAGCAGCCTGAAGCACGTCATCATTCATCAGGAAAGCACCATGACCAGCAGCCCGGAACACGCCCGCCTGTTACGTCTGGCTACCCGCGCATCAGTGGCGGTGGCCAGCCTGTTGATCGTAACCAAGGCCATCGCGTGGTGGCTCAGTGGCTCGATCAGCATGCTCGCCGGCCTGACCGACTCGCTGCTCGATGGCGTAACTTCGTTTCTCAATTTGCTGGCCGTGCATTACGCGCTGCGTCCCGCCGATGAGGATCACCGATATGGTCACGGCAAAGCCGAGTCCCTGGCGGGCATGGCGCAAGCGCTGTTTATTGGCGTGAGTGCAGTGCTGATTGCCTTTCAGGCGGTGGAACGGCTGAAAAACCCGGAGCCGGTAGGCGCACCGTGGATCGGAATTGGCGTCATTGTCTTTTCGTTGCTGATGACCGTGGCACTGCTGGTGCTGCAACACCGGGTGATCAAGGCCACGGGGTCCAACGCGGTGCGCGCCGACTCGCTGCATTACCGCTCGGACCTGATGCTCAATGGCAGTATTTTGCTGGCGCTGGTGCTGGCCAGTGTGGGTTTCCCGCAGCTGGACGCCTGGTTTGGCCTGGGGATTGCGGTGTATATCCTGTGGAGCGCACTGCAGATCGCCCGTGAGAGTTTTGCCGTGTTGATGGATCAGGAGTTACCCACGGATGTCAGTGAAAACATGCTGAATCTGGCCTGCAGCGTGCCCGGCGTGCTCGGCGCCCACGACCTGCGCACACGGATCTCGGGCAATACCTGGTTTGTGCAGTTTCACCTGGAGCTGCCGGGTGAACTGACGTTGTCCGCAGCCCATAGCATCTGTGACCGCGCGGCTGAAGCCATTGAACAGGTCTATCCGCGGGCCGAAGTGCTGGTGCATGCAGACCCGAAGGAAGTGGTCAAACCGAGGCTGAGCAAGGCTCCTTAGCAGGCTTCAGATCAATACGTCACTTGATAACCACGACTGCTCAGGCAACTGCCCTGCGCCTGCCGATAGGCTTGCACCACTTGCGCCGCTGGGGCGTATGTCGCCTTGGCAGGGTCGAAGCCGCTTTGCTCCACAGCCCAGCGATAGCAGTCATAACGGTCCTGACCGATTTGGGCCGGGCTTTGACCGTTCATCGGGTAAGCCACCATCTCATAGTTGTTGCTCGCGGGCTGTTGGTAGACCGTCGGCGGCTGGACCACGATGTAATCGCGAGTTGCAGGTTGATAGGCGTAATACGCCCCCGCCGCGAGAAACATCAAGGTACTGCCAAACCACACTTCCCTAGCGTAATCAGGCAAAAACCCTACGCGCAGTCCATAAGGTGGCTGCACCACGATGTAACGCGGGCCTTGAGGGCGATACCAGTAGCCGCCTGAAAAGTAGTAATTCTGGCCGCGATACGGCACTTGCCAGTGCTGACCGGGGAACCGCTCTACCACATTACCCGGGCGATATTGCGGCCCCGGGCCCCAGCCATTGCCATGCCCGGACGGGCGACCGGCCCAGCGCTGGTCGTTGGGATGACGGTTATTCGGGCCAGGAGCGTAACCGCCGCCATACCAATTCTGATTGCCGCCCCGGTTCGGCGACTGAGTCTGCTGAACCCTGTCGGGGCGCGGCTGGATCGGCAGGTTATTACCTTGTTGATTCGGCCGCGGCTGATGATTGTCTGCACCCTGTGGCCGACCTTGCCAGCCGCCATCACCACGCTCATCGGCCAACACCTGGCCGCTGACGCTCACAAAGAGCACGCCAACTGTAGCCAAACGCCAGATACGCGATTTCATGCTGTTTCTCACTGAAGGACAGGGCTTATAGATAAGACTGGGGTTTCAGGAAGCGGTTCTACGCCAGGCAGTGCATAACGCAACTTATTTTTTGCCAGACGAAAAAAGGGCGACCCGTCGGTCGCCCCTTGAATTTTCTGTCCTGGCTCAACACTTGTGATGTTGGCTCACCTCGCTCCGTCTTCTGGACAGTGCGTAGCCCGGGGGCCGGGGCAACCCTGTGGGGTTGGCGGCCGCGGCTGGCCTGATTCGGCGGGCCGCAGTGGACTCTATGTCCGGGCAGTGATTCTGGTTTAAAGAATAGGCGTTTGGCCGCGGCAGGCGATTGCGAAGATTGCTCGATAAAACATTACTTGCGCAATTTTTGACTTAAGGTGGATACTTTCACGCAATAGTTATGACAAAGGGTAACTTCGTGAGCAAACTCGACCGGTATGACCTGAGCATTTTGGCGGAATTGCAGCGTGACGCACGCATCTCTAACCAGGAACTGGCCGAACGTATTGGCCTGTCGCCATCTCCTTGCTCGCGCCGCGTTAAACAGCTTGAGGATGACGGCTACATCAGCCGTCAGGTGGCGCTGCTCGACCGCAAACTGCTGGGCTTGAGCCTTACAGCCTACGTGCTTATCGGAATGGACCGACATACACCAGAGCGTTTCGAGAACTTCGAAGCCTGCATCCGCGCCCTGCCGCAGGTGCTGGAATGCAGCCTGGTGACCGGCATGGACGCCGACTACCAACTGAAAGTGGTGGTTGCCGACATGGACCACTACCAGAAGCTGCTGCTGGGTGAATTGACCCGTATCGAAGGCGTAACCAGCGTGCGTTCGAGCTTTGTGCTCAATCAGGTGCTCAACAGCACCGAGCTGCCGCTGACCCATTTGCGCACGTAAAAATAGAACCTGTAGATACTCTGTTGCAGGTCAAGCCCTATTGTGAGAGCGAGCCTGCTCGCGAACGACCTTCGCGAGCAGGCTCGCTCCCACAGTTGCAGTGTTCCTGCAGCTGCCGAGGAACGAAGGCTGCGTTCGGCTGCGAAGCAGTCGTAAAATCAGCACACGCGATTCTTCAGTTGTAACGCGCACTCTGATCTTGCGATTGCTTCACAATCGAACGCAGCTTCGTGCCTTCAGCAACTGCTACGGGTATAGCGACATCCTCTCACTACCCAGATCAATATCCCCCCGCTCCCCTGGCGTATACTCCTACGGCTTTTTCCCACGATGTCGCCGGAGAATACCGATGGATCCTGCCGTACTTGAAGAATGGATGATGACGATTCTGGTCAGCGTGCTGATCATTTTCATGGCCTTTATCGTCTGGGATCTGGCGAAGAAGTCCAAAGCTGGACGCTTCGGCTCCATGATCCTGTTTTTCGTCCTCGGCCTGGGCGTTGCCGCGTTTATCATCAAAAGCGTGGTCATCGGCCTGATCGAATCCGGAGCCCTATAGCCGCGCCGGAACTTCCCGGTACTGCCCCTGCTCCAGCCCTTCAATGCTCCAGTCACCAATGCGTACCCGCACCAGGCGCAAGGTCGGCAAGCCCACTGCAGCCGTCATGCGCCGCACCTGACGGTTGCGACCTTCACGGATCACCAGTTCCAGCCAGGCGGTCGGGATACTTTTGCGAAAGCGTACCGGCGGGTTGCGCGGCCATAGCTGCGGCTCGTCCAGGGCACGCGCTTCGGCAGGCAGGGTCTTGCCGTCATTGAGTTCAACGCCATCACGCAACTGCTGCAGTTGCTCCTCAGTGGGCTCGCCTTCAACTTGAACCCAGTAGGTCTTGGGTAATTTGTGCTTGGGGTCGGCTATCCGCGCCTGCAACTGGCCATCATTGGTCAACAGCAGCAAACCTTCACTGTCCCTGTCCAGTCGCCCGGCCGGGTAGATGCCCGGAATCGGGATAAAGTCCTTGAGCGTGGCGCGCCCGCCTTCGTCGCTGAACTGGGTCAGCACATCGAAGGGTTTATTGAACAGGTACAGCTTGGGATCAGACGGCGGCGCTTTGGCCACGCGGCGATTGGCAGCTGGCGCGGTGAGGCTTTTCGAGGCCGGGCGGCGTGGGGCGGGACGAGACATGACAAAAAAGGCTATCTAGCGATCAGGGCTGGCAATGCTAGTCCCCCGATCGCTAAATGACCATCACCGATCAACGGAACGGCGGTTCATCAAAGCTGCGCAGCTTGCGCGAATGCAGGGAGTTGAGCTGGCTGCGCATCAAGTCCACGGCAGCAATACCGATTTTCAAATGCTGGCTGACCGCGCGCTCATAGAAGGCATTGGCCGAACCTGGCAGTTTGATTTCACTGTGCAGCGGCTTGTCCGACACACACAACAGCGTGCCATACGGGACGCGCAAGCGATAACCCTGGGCAGCAATGGTGCCGCTTTCCATGTCCACGGCAACAGCACGGGACAGGTTGATCAGCGGACGTTCCTGAGCCCAGCGCAGCTCCCAGTTGCGATCGTCATAGGTCAGTACGGTGCCGGTACGCAGGCGTTTTTTCAGCTCATCGCCGCGCTCACCGGTAACCTGTGCGGCAGCCTCCTGCAGTGCCAGCTGGACTTCAGCCAGGGCCGGAATCGGAATGTTCGGCGGCACGACCCGGTCAAGAATGCCGTCACGACGCATGTAGGCATGGGCCAACACATAATCGCCAATGGTCTGCGACTGGCGCAGACCGCCGCAGTGACCAATCATCAGCCAGCAATGCGGACGCAGCACGGCCAGGTGGTCGGTAATGTTTTTCGCATTGGACGGGCCGACACCAATATTGACCAGCGTCACGCCATGACCATCACTGGCCTGCAAGTGATACGCCGGCATCTGGTAGCGATGCCACACCACCCCCGCCGCGATGGCCTGGGCCTCGCCGTAGTCCATTGATTTTTCGATGATCACATTGCCCGGCATCACCATGCGTACAAAGCGCGGGTTGTCGCGCAATTGCTCAAGGCCATGGAGGATGAACTGGTCAACATAGCGATGGTAGTTGGTCAGCAGAATCCACGGCTGCACATGGCGCCAGTCGCTGCCGGTGTAGTGCACCAGGCGGCGCAGGGAGAAGTCGACCCGCGCGGCGTCGAACAGCGCCAGGGGCAACGGATCGGTGTTTTCCCAGTCGTACAGGCCATCGGCGATGCCGTCGGTGGCAGCAGACAGGTCGGTGCTCGGAAACACCCGCGCCAGCGCAGCAGCGGTAACGCCGGAGCCGGCCAGTTCATCACCTTGCTCGACCACATAAGGGTAAGGAATATTTTGCTCACTGACGCCGACTTCTACTTCAACGGTGAAGTCGCGCATCAAGGGCACCAGCTGTTCCAGCAGGTAGTTACGGAAAGAGGCGGGATGGGTGACGGTCACACTGTAGGTGCCCGGTAACTGGACCTTGGCATAAGCACGGGTGGTGGTCGGCACTTCACCGTTGATACGGTAGGTCAAACGCAGTTCGGGGTAGCGAAACAGCGCGCGTTCTTGCGCAGAGGGTTCAACCCGATCCTTGAGATAACGCTTGAGTGCCTGACTCAAGGCCGTGGTTGCGCGCTCGTGCAAGGCAGCAAGCCGGTCAACGGCCTCTTCAGCGGTGGAAACGACAATAAAAGCTTCGGTCACGATAAGCATCCTGTCTTCTGAGCGGGCAGGCCTTTATCTTGCCTGTATCGATGGCTAAAGGCAGCTACAAAATTGCCTGCCGAAGATTTCCTGTGGCTGCTGGGGATAAACAGAATATCGGCTGCCTCACGCAAATCCGTGTGGGAGCGGGCCTGCCCGCGATGGCATCGACCGGGTCTGGCAGATAAAACCCGTCGTCTGCATCGCAGGCAAGCCAGCTCCCACAGGGTTGGGGATATTCAGGCAACCTGCGGGGTGGCGCGGGCAACGATGGCTGCCACATTCAAACCCCGCGGCAATGTGCCGTAAACCCGGCCGCTGCCCTGTAGCCGGCTGGCGATAAAGGCGTCGCTGACATCGCTGTTACCAGCCTCAAGCAGCAGTTTTGCCTGTAGGCCAAGGGCGATGTCTTCTGTCAGTTGGCGAGCGCGATACTGGATATCGTCAGTGTCGTTGAGCGCCGCCTTAAGCTGCACAATGTGCTGCCCCAGGCGCACATCGCCATGCCCGTCGCCCAACTCGGCAAACAGCGCATCGAGCACGCCCGGCTCTTTGGACAAGGCTCGCAACACGTCCAGGCACTGCACATTACCCGACCCTTCCCACGTCGAATTGACCGGGGCCTCGCGATACAGGCGCGGCAGGATGCTGTCTTCGACATAACCTGCGCCCCCCATGCATTCGGCCGCTTCGTTGATCATGGCTGGAGCCCGCTTGCAGATCCAGTACTTGCCCACCGCTGTGACCAACCGGGAAAACCTGGCCTCATGCGGGTCATCCGGATTGTCCAGCGCCCGCCCCATGCGCAGGCTCAGGGCCAGTGCCGCCTCGCTTTCCAGCGCCAGGTCAGCCAATACGTTCTGCATCAGTGGCTGGTCTGCCAACACCCGACCGCCCACCAGTCGATGGGCGCAATGATGGCTGGCCTGGGTCAGCGCCTGACGCATCAAGGCACTGGAGCCGACCATGCAGTCGAACCGGGTCATGGCGACCATTTCAATAATGGTCGGCACGCCACGACCTTCTTCGCCGATCATCCAGGCCAATGCCCCACGAAACTCAACTTCACTGGAGGCGTTGGAGCTATTGCCCAGTTTGTTCTTCAGGCGCTGAATATAGAATTGGTTGCGGCTGCCATCCGGACGATGGCGCGGCAGCAAAAAGCAGCTCAGGCCTTTTTCGGTTTGGGCCAGGGTCAGAAAGCCGTCACACATGGGTGCCGAGCAGAACCATTTGTGCCCCAGCAGTTCATAGGCCTGCCCCGGCCCTTTGGCCCCTACGGGGTAAGCCCGCGTGGTATTGGCACGCACATCGGTGCCGCCCTGTTTTTCAGTCATGGCCATGCCCAGGGTCACGCCGGCCTTTTGGCTGATATCGACATTACGCGGGTCATATTCAGTGGCCAGCACTTTGGGCAGCCAGATGGCAGCCAGGTCCGGTTGCAGACGCAAGGCCGGCACGCTGGCGAAGGTCATGGTCAAGGGGCAGCCGCTGCCCGCTTCGGCCTGGCTGTGCAGGTAGGTCATGGATGCGCGGGCCACATGGGCACCGGGTTGCGGGTGGGCCCAGGGCAAGGACGGCAAACCATGCTCAATCGCCGTGCGCATCAGTTCGTGGTAAGCCGGGTGAAACTCCACCAGATCAATACGATGCCCAAAACGGTCATGACTGACAAACTGCGGTTTGTTTTCATTGGCCAGAAAACCCGCAGCCATCAGCGGGCCGCCCGCCAGGGCACCGTACTCGTCAATCCGCGCCTGCGCCCATCCCGCGCCGAAATGCTGGCTCCAATACTGCAACGGCAGGTCAATGCGGTACAGGTTCACGCCGTCCATTGACGGCGGTTGATTGGTCACCTGATGGGTTTCTGCGTATTGATGCAAGTTCATTGCGCGGGCTCCTTGGGATCGTACCAATGAGCCAGTGAAGCACGCATCTGCGGCTAAACAAGGGGCATAAACGCCTAAAACTCGGCGTTTTTATCGTTATTGTCGATCAGCAGGCGTTGCGCCAAGGTCTGTTGCAAGTCCTCAAAACGCAGCGGTTTCAGCAGATAATCCGTGATCCCGTCGACCTGCTCGCGAGCTTGCTGCGCCTGAGCTTGCGACTCGAACAGCGCCAGCACGGGCAACTGCGCACAGGCGGCCAATGTCAGCAGCTGGCTGCCCATCGACGTAGCACAGACCTGGGCCAACGGGCACGCCAGCAGCACCGCATCGACTCGTTCGCGGCGCAACGCTTCTATGGCCGCCTGCCCCGTGTCAACGCCGAGCACGCGATAACCCAGTTTGAGCAACATGGCGCGCACTACCACAGGGTTTTCCGGGCCTTCTACCAGCAAGACCACACACTCCCCGGGCGCCCTCAGCTGCAACGCCGAAGGAGTCGTGTGCGACGGGGTTTGCACCGAGGGTTCGAGCTCCAGCAACAGCTGGAACTGTGAGCCTTGCCCCGGCTGGGAATGGTGGGTCAGGCGCCCGCCGAGCAGTTCCACAAGGCGCCGGCAAATCGCCAGGCCGATACCCAGGCCGCCATATTCACGGGTCATGGAGCCATCAACCTGAAAGAAGTGCTGATAAAGTTCGGCCTCTTCCTGGTGAACAAAACCAATGCCGCTGTCGATTACATTGAACGCCAGCGCCCAGCGCCCGGTCTCTGCGGGTTTACCGGTAACACGCAAAATCACCCCGCCCTCACGGGTGAACTTGATCGCGTTATCCAGCAGGCACTCCATGCACTGGCGAATTTTATCCGCATCACCTACCCATTGATCCGGCAGGTTGCGGCCCACTTCGTACGAAAACTCCAGCCCTTTACTGCGTGCCGCCGGCCTGAACTGATCGCTCAGCCCCTGCAGCAGTTCATTCAGGCTGAAGGGCCGGGGTTGCGCGACCAGTCGTCCGGCCTGCAGTTCGGTCAGGGTCAGGATGCCATTGACCATGTGCATCATTTCTCGTGCTGAACCTTGCGCAGTCTTGGTGTACTGCTCCAGCTCAGGGCTCATGTCCAGGGTTTTGATCAATTCCAGCGAGCCTATGACACCGTTCATGGGCGTGCGCAATTCATGGGTAACGGTTGCCAGAAACTCGTCTTTGAGCTGGTTGGTACGGGCCAGTTGCTGGTTCATGGCGGCCAGTTTCTGTCCCGATTCCTGCAGCGTACGCGCCTGCAGGTCACGCATGGCGTTGATCCGGTCGGCAAGCGCCAGCGACAGCAGCCCCACCTCGATTGCCGAACCTATCTGGCTGGCGTACATGGTCAGGAAAACGTTCGGCAGGTAACCCAGCACCATCAGCGTATTGACCAGCCCCCCGAGCAGGAAGGCCGACCAGGCGATCACAAAATAACGCGCGACCCGCAGGCCACGTACCCATGCCACCACACCAGCGGTAAAAATGGTGACAATAAACGCCAGCGCCAGGCCGGTGGCCAGGCGCAACGACACGGCATAGCTGGTGGTCAGTGCGAGCACCATCACCAGAGCACCCACGCCCATCAGCAACATCAGTGCCCGGTCAAGCCAGCGGCTGTGGGAGGCGGTGTGCAAGAAGGAGCGGGCGAACTGGCAACCAAAAAACGCCGATGCACCAATCAGGAACGGGGTGGAGGCATTGGCCCACCACGGGCTGTCAGGCCAGAAGTACTGCACTGCCGCACCGTTGACCGACAGCTGGTAAAGGCCGAACGAGGCAATATAAAAGATGTAGTAGAGGTAGCTGGTGTCACGCACGCTGAGGTAAATAAACAGGTTGTAGACCAGCATCCCCAGCAACACGCCATAAATCAGGCCCAGGATGTAAATCCGCACGGGCTGCTCTTCAAGATAGGCCTGGGCCGACCATAGCGTCAGCGGCGCCTGAACCGAACCCTGGCTGGCCAGACGCAGGTACACCGTCTGGCTTTGCCCCGGGCTGAAGTTGAGCTCAAACAGGTAATTATTTTCTTTGATCTGACGACTGTCGAAGGGCAGTGCATCACCCGTTCGCTCGGCCAGCCGGTAATTGCCCGCGGCGTCTGCCAGGTAAAGCTCGATGGAATCAAGCGGCGGGTATGCCAGCTCCAGCAGCCAGGTGCGATGCACCTGCGGGTCTTGTGGCTGATAGTGCAAATCCACTTTGATCCAGAAGGCCGAGTGCGAGTAGCCCTTGTTCAGCGTGTCTTTGGTATGGGGCTCGAACAGTTCGCCGTGTGCGGTGACATCTGCCAGAGTCGCTTCGCCGCCCGCGTCTTCGAACACCTGCATCACGCGGCCCAAGGGCAGGCTTTGTGTGGATTCGTCAAAAGCGACTGCGCTGGCCAGCATCGGTAGCCAGCCCAACAACATCATCAGCAAATAGCGCATACAGCCCCAACGTAGCTCACTCGAAGACGCGGGCAACCCCATATTCCCTTTGAGATCGCGTCGACCGAATGACCGGTTAATAATTTGAAGGCACTTTAACATAGCCATTAATGGCACATACACACCATCTAACAATTCATCACAAAGGCTCTAGTACGGGCATTACAGAGCTAAATAAGCGCTGAGGCCGAAGATTCTTAAGGCCAGGCAACGGCTTACAAACTTCCACTAACCTGACACCGAGCAAGCGCCCGCAAAAACTGTTTGGTGGTAAGCTCGCGCACCA
Source organism: Pseudomonas sp. TWR1-1-3 (assembly GCF_049896805.1). Taxonomy (NCBI): domain Bacteria; kingdom Pseudomonadati; phylum Pseudomonadota; class Gammaproteobacteria; order Pseudomonadales; family Pseudomonadaceae; genus Pseudomonas; species Pseudomonas sp. TWR1-1-3. The sequence continues at coordinate 965,649 of NZ_JAFCUZ010000002.1, forward strand.
TGAATATCTACAGTTCTCGCCCCGTTGTCCTCTGTCTCTCCGGCCATGACCCCAGTGGTGGTGCCGGCTTGCAGGCAGATATCGAAGCCCTGCTGGCTCAAGGCTGTCACGCCGCCCCGGTAGTGACCGCCCTGACTGTGCAGAACACTGTCAATGTCCGCGACTTCCGCGTGCTGGATCGCGAGTGGGTACTGGCGCAAGCCGATGCCGTGCTCGGCGACTCCACCGTTGCGGCGGTCAAGCTGGGCATGCTCGGTTCACTGGAGATGGTCGATACCGTAGTCGAACTGCTTCAGGCCAATCCGCATCTGCCGATGGTCTGTGACCCTGTGCTGCGTGCAGGCGGTGGCGGACGACTGGGCAAGGACGAAGTGGGTTACGCCATGCGCGAACGCCTGCTCCCCCTGGCCACCATTGCCACCCCCAACCTTCCCGAAGCCCGCATCCTGGCCGAACTGCCCGATGGCAGCGCCGATGAGTGCGCTGAAAAACTCCTGCCATTTTGTCGGCACCTGCTGATCACCGGCGGTCACGGTGATGAGCACGAAGTGCATAACCGCCTGTACAGCCGCGACGGCAGCCGCCACACCTTTACCTGCCATCGCTTGCCGGGCAGTTACCACGGCTCGGGTTGCACCCTGGCCAGCACGTTGGCCGGGCGCCTGGCCATCGGTGAAGAACTGGTCAGCGCCGTGCAAACCGCGCTCAATTACACATGGCGCACCCTGCGTGATGCAGAGCAACTGGGGCAAGGGCAATTTGTACCGCGCCGCTTGCCGCTGGATTTTTGCTCGTAACCAATGAGGCTCACCCCATGACGCTTCGCGGCCTGTATGCGATCACTGATAGCCAGTTGCTGGCTGGCAAACTGCTGCCCTATGTGGAGGCGGCCCTCGATGGCGGCCTGACCCTGTTGCAATATCGCGACAAAAGCACTGACGACGCCCGCCGACTGCGCGAGGCCGAAGCCTTGCGCGGGTTGTGCGAACGCTACAAGGCACACCTGATCATCAACGATGATGGCGAGCTGGCCGCCCGCCTGGGGGTCGGCGTGCACCTGGGGCAGACCGACGGCCCGCTGACCCCTGCCCGCGCCCTGCTGGGGCCACAGGCAATTATCGGTTCGACCTGCCACAGCCAGGTCGAACTGGCCGAGCAAGCCGCTAAAGAAGGTGCGAGTTATGTCGCCTTTGGCCGCTTTTTCAATTCCAGCACCAAACCCGGGGCGCCAACCGCTACCCTTGAGACCCTGGACCAGGCCCGCGCCCGCCTCAGCCTGCCGATCTGTGTGATAGGCGGAATTACCCTGGACAATGCCGCGCCGCTGGTGGCCCACGGTGCCGACCTGCTGGCCGTGGTGCATGGCCTGTTTGGCGCCGAAAGTGCCCGGGAAGTCACCCTGCGCGCCAAGGCCTTCAACACCTTGTTGTCTATTTAAATACCGAATCCTGATTCTGAGAGAGCCCACCATGTCTCGTTCCGAAACCCTGTTTGCCAACGCCCAGAAACACATTCCCGGTGGCGTGAACTCGCCAGTGCGTGCCTTCAAAAGCGTGGGCGGCACGCCGTTGTTCTTCAAACACGCCGAAGGCGCCTACGTGACTGACGAGGACGACAAGCGTTATGTCGATTACGTCGGCTCGTGGGGCCCGATGATTCTTGGGCACAGCCACCCTGACGTGCTGGACGCAGTACGTGCGCAACTGGAGCACGGCCTGTCGTACGGCGCCCCGACCGCCATGGAAACCGAAATGGCCGATCTGGTGTGCTCCATCGTACCGTCAATGGAAATGGTGCGCATGGTCAGCTCCGGCACTGAAGCGACCATGAGCGCGATCCGTCTGGCCCGTGGCTTCACTGGCCGCGACAATATCCTCAAGTTTGAAGGCTGCTACCACGGTCACTCCGACAGCCTGCTGGTAAAAGCCGGTTCCGGCCTGCTGACCCAGGGCGTGCCAAGCTCGGCTGGCGTGCCGGCAGATTTCGCCAAGCACACCCTGACCACCGAGTTCAACAATATCGACGCGGTTGCACAGCTGCTGAGCGAAGTCGGCGACACCGTGGCCTGCATCATCGTCGAACCGGTTGCCGGCAACATGAACTGCGTGCCGCCTGCGCCAGGCTTCCTTGAAGGTCTGCGCAGCCTGTGCGACCAGCACGGCGTGGTTCTGATCTTTGACGAAGTGATGACCGGCTTCCGCGTCGCCCTCGGCGGTGCCCAAGCCCACTACGGCGTGACTCCGGACCTGAGTACCTTCGGCAAGATCATCGGTGGCGGCATGCCCGTCGGCTGCTTTGGCGGCAAACGCGAGATCATGCAGCACATCGCGCCGCTGGGCCCGGTTTACCAGGCGGGCACCCTGTCCGGCAACCCGCTGGCCATGGCCGCCGGCCTGACCACTTTGCGCCTGATCAGCCGCCCGGGCTTCCACGCCGAGCTGAGCGATTACACCACCCGCCTGCTCGATGGCCTGCAACAGCGCGCCGACGCGGCCGGCATCCCCTTCGTGACCACACAGGCCGGCGGTATGTTTGGCCTGTACTTCAGCGGCGCCGATGACATTGTCACCTTTGACGACGTCATGGCCAGCGATGCCGACCTGTTCAAGCGCTTCTTCCATTTGATGCTCGAAGGAGGCGTATACCTGGCACCCAGCGCCTTCGAAGCCGGTTTCACCTCGATCGCCCACGGCGAAGCCGAGTTGCAACTGACCCTGGACGCCGCAGAACGCGCATTTGCTGCACTGAAATAATCCAAGAAACGGCAAGGGCGAGCGCCCTTGCCGTTTTTTTATGCCAGTAATGAGCAGATCTTTTAGCCCACCCGTCCATAATCGTCTTAAATCAATGGATATCGCGCTCAGGCAGCAGAAAAACGAGTAAAGACTTTGTAAGGTTGCCTCTGCTTATTTCATAATGCGCGCCTATACATCCCATGATCGGGTTAACCCGTCATCCAGAGGTACGTCGATTCCCATGAACCGCACCGGCCGCGCCCTTGCACTGGGCTGCCTGTTGCTCCTACAGCCGTTGCTTGCCCAGGCAGGCGGTAACTCGTTGTTGATCCCAGCGATGGGTCGCTGCACCCTCAATACTCAGCCTGAGGACCTCGCCGAGGCGCTTGCAGCCTGTGAAGAGGCGGCCAAAGCCGGGGATGCAGAAGCCGAATACGAGTTGGGCGAGTTCTATTACGACGGTAAAAACACCCCGCAAGACTTCAACAAGGCGCTGAGCTACTTCGAAAAAGCCTCGCTGCAAGGCCACGCCATGGCCCAGTTCCAGCTCGGCACCATGTTTTTCAAAGGCGAAGGCGTGCCGGCCAACAACATTCAGGCCTATATCGTGCTGAAAATGGCTGCGGTCAACGGCGCCGAAGACGCCCTGGACACCGCCGACATGGTGGCCGAGCAAATGCCGCGCGACCAGCTCGAAACGGCTACCCAGATACTCGGACAGATCTTCCGCAAGTATTTGCAGGAGCTGCAATCTACCGACGCCCGCTCGCCGTTTTCACCATTGCCCTGATTTCAAACCCTTACTGGTTTGCTGGCGACAACGTGCCTGTGCCGGATACGGCTTTTCCTGGATGTCATCCGAATGTTCAGCGATTAAATTACCCGTCGCCCCCAATGACATTGAAAGCATCACGGCCACTACAGAAAAAATCGCCAGCACATACGAAATCAACGCCAGGTCACTCGCGTGCTTGTGAGCCACCAAAGTCCGCAAGAATGTTATTCCGTAATAGGGCATGACTCGACTGATGGTGAGTGGCACTAATAGAGCGACGCATGAATTTTTCATAGCGCATCACTTAACCCTGCACCGAAAACATTTTTTACCCAACTCAACTTAATGCTGCGCCTGCACAACCTCAAACGCTACGTGAAGACCAACCTCGTCTTATGCATTATGCACACGGGGTGATTCATGGGCTGAGCGCTGCAGCTTGAAGCTGTTAAATATATATCTAGGTAATTATTCTTACGCCAAATAAAGATTAACCTTACTTAAGCTTAAGTTAACTTGATTACGTTGTTTTCACCCATGATTATTATGCCCATCATTGTTCAAAGCCCTGTTTTAGAGCCTTGAACAGAATATGATGATAGGCCGCGACCCTCGATTTAACGGGTTTGACCCGTTACAAGAAACAACTCATGATTTCCTCTCGCTGCCCACGGTCTTGCGCTGCGCAGTAGCTATTGGCGTGTCATCACGCAGTTCACTCTTTAAACGTGGCAATAGTGTGCTCATTTGATTGACGCGCTGTTCTTTGTTTTTGTATCAAATGCGTCGATCTATTTGGGCACGGGGGAATACCTGTGCGTGATCCGAGATATGACATTTTGTTTGAGCCGGTCCAGATAGGGCCCGTGCGTACGCGCAATCGTTTTTACCAGGTACCGCACTGTAATGGCATGGGGCATGTACATCCTTCGGCTATGGCACGTATGCGCGCAATAAAGGCCGAGGGCGGGTGGGGTGTTGTCTGCACGGAAGAGTGCGAAATCAGCCCCTTGAGCGAATTCTCGCCTTATATCGAAGCACGCCTGTGGGACAAGCGCGACATACCGGCGCTGGCTCGCATGTGTGACGCGGTTCACCGGCACGGTAGCCTGGCGGGTGTGGAACTGGCCTTCAATGGCTATTCCGCGCCCAATCGCACCAGCCGCGAAATCCCCTGGGCCCCCTCCAATACCCCCGTGCGCGGCTACGACCCGGTGCAGGCCCGCGCCATGAGCCGCGCCGACATCAAGCAACTGCGCGAGTTGCACAGGGCTGCGGCCTTGCGTGCCCGTGATGCAGGGTTTGACATCATTTATGTATACGCTGGCCATGATCTGGGCTTGCCGTTCCACTTTCTGACGCAACGCAACAATCGCCGCACGGATGAATATGGCGGAGCGCTGTTCAATCGTGTGCGCCTGCTGCGCGAGTTGATTGAAGACACCCGGGATGCCGTCGGTGACCGCTGCGCCGTTGCCGTGCGCCTGGCCGTTGACGAGCAGCAGGGCAGCGCCGGCCTGACCCGGGACAGCGAAGGCGTCGAAGTGTTTTCCATGCTGGCCGAGCTGCCGGATCTTTGGGATATCAATGTTGCCGACTGGGCCAATGACAGCGTGACCTCGCGGTTTGCCCCAGAGGGTTATCAGGAGGCATTCCTCACCGGGCTCAAGGCCTTGACCAGCAAGCCGGTGGTGGGTGTAGGACGTTTCACCTCGCCCGATACCATGGCCTCGCTGGTGCGCCGCGGGGTGTTGGACCTGATCGGCGCGGCCCGCCCTTCTATAGCCGATCCTTTCCTGCCCAACAAAATCGACCAGGGGCGCACCGACGAAATTCGCGAGTGCATCGGCTGCAATGTTTGCGTCAGCGGCGATCACACCAGCACGCCAATGCGCTGCACACAAAATCCGACTATGGGCGAGGAATGGCGACGCGGCTGGCATCCGGAGCAGGTTCCGGTCCGGCGTGCCGAGGGGCGAGCGCTGGTAATCGGCGCAGGCCCTGCCGGTCTTGAGTGTGCCCGGGTTCTCGGCGCTCGCGGCCTGGAAGTGATGCTGGCTGAAGCCACTCGCACCCTGGGCGGACGCGTGGCCAGCGAGTCCCGGCTACCGGGGCTGGCGAGCTGGTCGCGGGTGGTCGATTACAGGGTGGATGCCTTGAGCCGTCTGGGCAATGTCGAGATCTACCGTGAAAGCCGCCTTGAAGTGCAGGACGTTCTCGACATTGAAGCCAGCCACGTGTTTGTCGCCACCGGTTCGCGTTGGCGCAACGATGGCCTGGGCCGTGTGTTGCGCCAGCCTCTCCCTGGGCTGGAAAACCTGCCCGTATTCACGCCGGATGATGTGATGGCAGGCGCTGTGCTGCCTTCGCCCGTGGTGGTGTTCGACGATGACCACTACTACATGGGCAGCGTACTGGCCGAGAGCCTGATTGCCCGGGGAGTCGAGGTGCTGTATGTCACCCCGGCCGCAGATGTTGCCCCCTGGACCCACAATACCCTTGAACAGCACCGGATCCAGCGCCGCTTGCTGGAACTGGATGTCACCATCATCACCTCCCATACGCTGTGCAGCCTCACGCCGTACGGTGTACAGGCAGCGTGCACCTACACCGGGCGCCCGCGTTTCATTCCTGCCGCAGGGGTGCTGCTGGTGACCTCCCGCGAGCCTGAGCAGGGTCTGTTCGACGCCCTGCAGGCCGAGTCCCGGGGTGTGCAGCAGGTGATCCAGATCGGTGATTGCCTGGCTCCGGGCACAATTGCTGCCGCGGTGTACTCCGGGCATCGCTTTGCCCGGGAGTTCGACGCCCCCCCCGGGTTGCTTCGCATGCGCCGGGAGTTGGTGGCGCTGGAAGACTGGCCGGCGCCTTGAATTCTTTCTTGAGTGGTCAACCTGTCGCCCGACGGGCAATAGCGACCCGACGGGCGGTTATTACAACAACAATAAGGAATCAACCCATGAAAAAGATACTGTGGATGCTGGCACTGCTGGTGGTGGCCGTGCTGGCGTGTGTCGTAGTCATTGCCCCGGCGCTGGCCAAGGATTACCAAGTCATACGTTTTGGCACCGACCCGACCTACCCGCCCTTTGCCTCGAAAAGTGCCGACAGCTCACTGGTGGGCTTTGAAATTGACCTGGGCAACGCCCTGTGCGAGCGCGTGCAGGCGAGCTGCAAGTGGGTCGAAATCGATTTTGACGGCATGATCCCCAGCCTCAATGCTCGCAAGATCGACGGCATTCTGGCCACTATGGCGGTGACGGCGGCGCGGCAAAGGGTCATTGATTTCTCGTCCGAGGTGATGACCACGCCCAATGCGCTGGTGTTCAAAAAAGGCGCTGGCCTGGATGCCAGCCTGCAGGCGGTAAAAGGCAAAGCCATCGGCTACCTGCAGGGCAGCACCCAGGAGGTCTATGCCAAAGCGGTGCTGGCCAAGGCCGGGGCGAAACTCGTGGCATACCCGGATCAGGATCGGGCCTACGCTGATCTGCAAGTCGGGCGACTGGACGCGGCCCTCCAGGATCTGGTTCAAGCCGAGCTGGGCTTTTTGCGCTCTCCCCAGGGCGCTGCCTTTGAGGCCGGCAAGGCGATTGAAAGCGACCTGATGCCGGGCACCAGCGCCATTGGCATCCTCAAGGGCAATCAAGCACTCAAGGCTCTGCTCGATAAAGGCCTCGCCCAACTGCATGCCGATGGCACCTACGCACGGCTGCAAAAGCAGTATTTCGGGGATCTTGTTCTGTACAGCAATAAATGAGCGGCCTTCAGGTTTACGCGCCATTGCTGGCACTGGGCACCTGGATGACGATCAAGCTGGCGCTGATATCACTGCTGCTGAGCCTGTTTCTGGGGCTGCTGGGCGCAGGAGCCAAGTTATCCACAAGCCGTGCGGCGCGATGGATGGCCCGGCTTTACACCACCCTGATCCGCGGCGTGCCCGACCTTGTGCTGATGCTGCTGATCTTCTACGGCCTGCAAACCTGGCTCGGCCAACTCACGGACAGGCTGGGCTGGGCCTATTTAGAGATAGATGCCTTCACTGCCGGGGTGATGACCCTGGGCTTTATCTACGGCGCTTACTTCACCGAAACCTTGCGCGGCGCCATTCTCGCAGTGCCCTTTGGGCAGATTGAGGCTGCCAGGGCCTACGGCCTGAGCCCGATGCAGTGTTTTTGTCGTGTGCTGTTCCCGCAGATGATGCGCTTTGCGCTGCCGGGGTTGGGCAACAACTGGCTGGTGCTGCTCAAGGCAACCTCGCTGGTGTCGATCATCGGCCTGGCCGAGCTGGTAAAGGCAGCCAGCGACGCGGGAAAAAGCAGTTTTCAACTGTTTAACTTCCTGGTGCTGGCGGCAGTGATCTACCTGCTGATAGCCGTTGCCTCCAACAGCGTATTGCACAGGCTTGAGCGGCGCTTCGCCGTGGGGTTCGAGCGGGGTGCGCGATGATCGAAGTATTGCTGTCGTATTGGCAGCCTTTTTTGTATAGCGATGGCCAGCAGATCAGCGGTCTGGCCATGACCTTGTGGCTGACCACTGCTTCCATCGGCATGGGTTTTGTACTCTCGATCCCGCTGGCCATTGCCCGGGTTTCTGAAAACCGCTGGGTGCGCTGGCCGGTGCATGGCTTTACTTACCTGTTTCGCGGCACGCCGCTGTATATCCAGCTGTTGATCTGCTACTCGGGCATCTACAGCCTTGCCGCCGTTCAGTCGCAGCCGTTGCTGGGCGCATTTTTTCGCGATGCCATCAACTGCACCCTGCTGGCCTTCACCCTCAATACGTGCGCCTACACCACGGAAATCTTCGCCGGTGCGATCCGTTCAATCGCCAGGGGGGAGGTACAAGCTGCCCGGGCGTATGGCTTCAATGGCTGGAAGCTCTACCGCCGCGTCGTCATGCCCCAGGCACTGCGCCGCGCCTTGCCGGTTTACAGCAACGAAGTGATCCTGTTGCTGCACTCCACCACCCTGGCCTTCACCGCCACGATCCCTGACATTCTCAAAGTCGCCCGGGATGCCAACGCGGCCACCCTTCAGACCTTCCCTTCGTTTGTCATCGCTGCCGGGCTGTACCTTATCGCCACCTTTGCCCTGGTGGGACTGTTTCGCCTGGCCGAGCGGCGCTGGCTGGCATTTCTCGGCCCGCGCCGATAGGAGAACCCCCATGCACCACCAACGTCATGATGTGCTGGCCGCCGTACCGGGCACCTGTCGGCAAATCCATAGTTTTCATTACGGACCAGCGCCAGAGCACGGGAAAATCTATATCCAGGCGTCGCTGCACGCGGACGAGCTGCCGGGAATGCTGGTGATCTGGCATCTCAAGCAGCGCATGCTGGAGCTCGAGCAGGCCGGCCTGTTGCGCAAGCACATAGTGCTGGTGCCCGTGGCCAACCCGGCGGGGCTGGAGCAGGTGCTTATGGACGTGCCCCAGGGGCGTTTTGATAACGAAAGCCGACAGAATTTCAACCGCTTCTTTGTGGATGTCAGTCAGGAGGTGGGCGATAGTGTCGAGGGCCAGTTGACCCAGGATCCAGAGCACAATACGCAACTGATTCGCTCGGCCTTGCGCCGTGTTCTGGTCGCCACGCAGCCGCTGACCCACGTGCAGGCCCTGCGTCAGACCCTGCAGATCCTGGCGTGCGATGCCGATATGGTCCTGGACCTGCACTGCGACTTCGAAGCTGTACAACACCTGTACCTGGCCCCGGCCTTCTGGCCGCAGGTAGAGCCCCTGGCCCGTTACCTGGGGGCCCGAGCCTGCTTTATGGCCACCGAGTCGGGCGGGCAGTCCTTCGATGAATGGTTCACCCTGTTCTGGGCGCAGATGCAAGCGCGCTTTGCGCCACGTTTCCCCCTGGCGTGCTGCAGCTTTGCCGTGACCGTTGAGCTGCGAGGGGTGGCGGATGTGACCCACGAACTGGCGCGTGACGATAGCCAGGCGCTGATCGACTACTTGATCCATGCGGGTGCAGTCGAAGGGCAGCCAAAAGCACTTCCGGCATTGCTCAACCCGCCGACCCCGCTAGCGGGCGTCGAGCCGTTGAACAGCCCCACGGGGGGTTTGCTGGTGTTTTATGCGCAAGTGGGTGACTACCTGCAGGCGGGGGCTGTGGTGGCAGACATCATTGACCCCATCACGGACCGTATTACTCCAGTGGTCTGTCAACGCGAAGGCTTGCTCTATGTCCGCTCATTGCGGCGCATGGCGACTGCGGGAATGACCATTGCCCATGTCGCCGGGGCGCAGGCGTATCGACAAGGGGACTTGCTGTCGCCATGAAGGGATTGCGAGCGCGGGAAGGGAAAGAAAAGCCCCTACTTGTCCGGCATCGGAAACGGAAACGGCATCACATTGCTGACACCACGGGCTTCACTGATTTTAGGCGTGCCCAGCCGCTCAACCTCATCGATACGGACAATCGAGTGCATCGGCACAAAGCTGCGCACCACACCTTCAAACTGAGCCTTGAGCTTTTCTTCGCTGGGGTCGACAACCATTTGTGTGCGCTCACCGAAGACGAATTCCTCTACTTCCAGAAACCCCCACAGATCACTTTGATAGATCTGCTTGGCGTACATTTCGAACACCTGGCCCTGGTTGAGGAAAATCACCTTGTAGATTGGAGCTTCACGTTTGGTCATGGTGGGCGGGTAAGCATCTGAAGGTAAAAAAGAGGGCGCGAACTATAGCATAGCCATCAGACGCACAACGCTAGGAAGCAACGGCTATGACCCCTATAATGTGCGGTTCTTTGAACCACTTGATGAACACCCATGGCCAAGAAGCTTTACATCGAAACCCACGGTTGCCAGATGAATGAGTACGACAGCTCGCGCATGGTCGACCTGCTGGGTGAACATCAGGCCCTGGAAGTCACAGCGCGCGCCGAAGACGCTGATGTCATCCTGCTGAATACCTGTTCAATCCGTGAACGTGCCCAGGACCGCGTGTACTCCCAACTGGGTCGCTGGCGCGAACTGAAACTGGCCAACCCCGACATGGTTATCGCCGTGGGCGGTTGCGTGGCCAGCCAGGAAGGCGCGGCGATCCGCGATCGCGCCCCGTATGTGGACGTGGTATTCGGCCCGCAAACCCTGCACCGCCTGCCGGAAATGATTGACGCCGCGCGCATCACCAAACTGCCGCAGGTTGATGTGTCATTCCCTGAAATCGAGAAATTCGATCACCTGCCAGAGCCTCGCATCGACGGCCCAAGCGCCTACGTGTCGGTCATGGAAGGTTGCAGCAAGTACTGCACGTTCTGCGTGGTGCCTTACACCCGCGGCGAAGAAGTCAGCCGGCCCTTCGATGATGTATTGGCCGAGGTGATCCACCTGGCTGAAAACGGCGTGCGTGAAGTGACCCTGCTTGGCCAGAACGTCAACGGCTATCGCGGCCTGACCGAAGGTGGCCGCCTCGCCGACCTTGCCGAGCTGATCCGTGTGGTTGCGGCGATCGACGGTATCGAGCGTATCCGCTACACCACCTCCCACCCGCTGGAGTTTTCCGACAGCCTGATCCAGGCCCACGCCGAAGTCCCGGAACTGGTCAAACACCTGCATCTGCCGGTGCAATCGGGCTCCGACCGCATTCTGTCGGCGATGAAACGCAATCACACGGCGCTGGAGTACAAGTCCAAGCTGCGCAAACTGCGCGCTGCCGTACCGGGGATCTGCATCAGCTCCGACTTTATTGTCGGCTTCCCGGGCGAAACCGAAAAAGACTTTGAACAGACCATGAAGCTGATCGAAGACGTGGGTTTCGACTTTTCCTACTCTTTTGTCTACAGCCAGCGCCCGGGCACCCCGGCAGCAGACCTGACGGACGATACCCCGGAAGAGCGCAAGAAAGAGCGTCTGAACGCGCTGCAACATCGTCTCAACCAACAGGGCTTCGAGATCAGCCGCCAGATGGTAGGGTCGACCCAGCGGATCCTGGTAACCGACTACTCGAAAAAAGACCCGGGCGAGTTGCAGGGCCGGACCGAGAACAACCGCATCGTCAACTTCCGCTGCGACAACCCGCAGTTGATCGGGCAATTCGCCGATGTGCATATTGATGCGGCCCAGCCGCACTCGTTGCGGGGCTCGCTGCTGAACTGACCACACGCCATCGTCCCTTGTGGGAGCGGGCTTGCTCGCGATGCACGCAACACGGTCCGACTGGATGAGTGCGGTGGTGCAATCGCGAGCAAACCCGCTCCCACATCAAACATTTGGTGAAGTCCTTTCACGCTTGACCTGCTAGCGTTATCCTTAATTTCATATCAATTGCCTAAGGGCGGCTAAATACGACCTTGAACGCACCCATCGAACCACATCGCTTCCTTCTCGAGCCCTTTGAGGCCCGCCGTTTCGCCAATCTGTGCGGGCAATTCGACGAGCATCTGCGCTTGATCGAGCAACGCCTGACGATCGAAATCCGCAATCGCGGTAACCAGTTCGAGCTGATCGGCGACCCGAAAATCACTTCTTCGGCAGAAAACCTGCTGCGCCGCCTGTACCGCGAAACCAAGGCCACCGAGCTTTCGCCGGACATGGTTCACCTGTTCCTGCAAGAGTCTGCGGTACAAGACCTCGCCAGCAACCCGGTGGCTGAAGCCAGTGTTTCGCTGCGCACCAAAAAGGGCATGATCCGCCCTCGCGGGATCAACCAGCAGCGTTACGTCAAAGAGATCCTGGGCAACGACATCAACTTCGGCATTGGCCCGGCGGGTACGGGTAAAACCTATCTGGCTGTGGCCTGCGCAGTTGATGCCCTGGAACGCGAGCAGATCCGCCGCATCCTGCTGGTGCGCCCGGCGGTTGAGGCCGGTGAGAAGCTCGGTTTCCTGCCGGGTGACCTGTCGCAAAAAATAGACCCGTACCTGCGCCCGCTCTACGACGCACTGTACGAAATGCTTGGTTTTGAATACGTGGCCAAGCTGATCGAGCGCCAGGTGATCGAAGTCGCGCCACTGGCCTACATGCGCGGCCGCACGCTGAACAACAGTTTCATCATTCTCGACGAAAGCCAGAACACCACGGTCGAGCAGATGAAAATGTTCCTGACCCGCATCGGCTTCGGCTCGACCGCCGTGATCACCGGTGACATCACCCAGATCGACCTGCCCAAAGGCACGAAATCGGGGCTGAACCATGTCATTGAAGTGCTCAAGGACGTGCCGGGCATCAGCTTTACCCACTTCCAGTCCAAGGACGTCGTGCGCCACCCGCTGGTGCAGCGCATCGTCGAGGCCTACGGTCGCTACGAACAGGAAGCCGCCGACAAGCTGGCCGCGCTGCCCGCTGCAAAGGATTACCGCCACGATGCTTGAGCTTGACCTGCAACTGGCGACTGACGCCAGTGCCCCCAGCGAAGCCCAGTTCCGCCAATGGTGTGAACTGGCTTTGCGCCAGCGCAGCGCCGATTCGGAAATGACCATTCGTCTGGTAGACGAACCCGAAGGTCGTGAACTGAACCACACCTGGCGCCAAAAAGACTACGCCACCAATGTGCTGTCCTTCCCCGCAGACGTGCCTGATGAGTTCCTCGATATCCCGCTACTGGGCGATCTGGTGATTTGCGTGGCCGTGGTCGAGCGCGAAGCCGCCGAACAAGGCAAAAGCCTTGAGGCCCACTGGGCCCATCTGGTGATACACGGTTGCTTGCATCTTCTGGGTTACGACCATATAGAAGACGAAGAAGCCGAAGAAATGGAAGCACTGGAACGAACGTTGCTTGCAGAACTGGGTCATCCTGACCCGTATGCAGACGACGAAACCGAATAACACCCACTGAAACTACCAAGGGATACGAGTAAATCGCTATGAGCGAAGACCGATCGAGCAACGGGCAAAAGTCATGGTTAGGTAAGCTGACCCAGGCCTTTGCCCATGAGCCGAAAAACCGCCAGGAGCTGCTTGAGCTGCTGCGCGAAGCACACCAGAACAAACTGTTGGACAGTGAAGCGCTGGCCATCGTCGAAGGTGCCATTCAAGTGGCTGACCTGCAGGTACGGGACATCATGGTTCCTCGCTCGCAGATGATCAGCATCAAGGCAACCCAGACCCCCCGCGAATTTCTCCCGGCGATCATTGACGCGGCGCACTCGCGCTACCCGGTGATCGGCGAAAGCCACGACGACGTCCTTGGCGTCCTCCTGGCCAAAGACCTGCTGCCGCTGATCCTTCAAGAGAACGGCGACAAGTACAACATCAAGGATTTGCTGCGTCCGGCGACATTTGTCCCCGAGTCCAAGCGCCTTAACGTGTTGTTGCGCGAGTTCCGCGCCAACCACAACCACATGGCCATCGTGATTGACGAATACGGCGGCGTTGCGGGTCTGGTGACGATTGAAGACGTTCTCGAGCAGATCGTCGGCGACATCGAAGACGAGCACGACGTCGAAGAAGACAGCTACATCAAGCCGTTGCCCAGCGGTGACTTCCTGATCAAGGCCCTGACCCCGATCGAGAACTTCAACGAGTTCTTCGACACCGAATTCTCCGACGACGAGTTCGACACCGTGGGCGGCCTGGTCATGAGCGCATTCGGGCACTTGCCCAAACGCAACGAAACCACTGAAATCGGCCCCTACCGCTTCCGCATCCTCAATGCTGACAGCCGCCGGATCCATCTGATTCGTCTCACGCCTATTGCCCGCTAAATCTCAATACCAAGGATTGAAATGCGCTGGATAACCTCCCCCGGCTGGCCCGGTAACTTGCTGGCCGTGGTGGCCGGCGCACTGACAACCCTGGCGTTGGCCCCCTTCGATATCTGGCCATTGGCACTGGTTGCCCTGGCCCTGTTCTATCTCGGTTTGCGCGACCTGTCGCCAAAACAGGCGCTGGGCCGAGGCTGGTGTTTCGGTTTTGGCCTGTTTGGCGCGGGCACCAGCTGGATCTACTACAGCATCCACCACTTCGGCGGCGCTTCGGTGCTGCTGGCCGGTTTCCTGATGTTGTTGTTCACGGCAGCCATCGCCTGGTTCTTTGCCCTGCCCGCCTGGGTGTGGGCGCGCTGGATCCGTCGCAATGAAGCGCCGTTGGCCGATACCCTGGCATTTGCCGCGCTATGGGTTGCTCAAGAGGCGTTCCGCGGCTGGTTCCTCACCGGTTTCCCATGGCTGTATTCCGGTTACAGCCAGCTGGACGGCCCTTTGGCCGGGCTCGCACCGTTGGGCGGCATGTGGCTGGTGTCTTTCACTCTGGCCCTGACCGCTGCCCTGCTGTGCAATTTGCCACGCCTGATCAAGGCCAGACGCAAGGCTTTTGTCGCCGCAGGGGTGGTCTTGCTGATCGGCCCCTGGGCCGTCGGCCAGGCCCTCAAGCACCACGCCTGGACCAGCCCTTCAGGTGACCCGCTGAGCGTGGCGGCGATCCAGGGCAATATCGAACAAAGCATGAAATGGGACCCGGCCCAGGTCAATGCACAGCTGGCCCTTTACCGTGACATGACCTTCAGTTCCAAACGTGTCGACCTGATCGTTTGGCCGGAAACCGCTGTCCCTGTCCTCAAAGAGAACGCTGAAGGCTTTTTGAGCATGATGGGCCGGTTTGCCGCCGATCGTAACTCAGCGCTGATTACCGGCGTGCCGATCCGCCAGGAAGTGCGACATGAACCGCGCTACTTCAACGGCATCACCGCTGTGGGCGAGGGCGATGGTGTTTACCTGAAACAGAAGCTGGTGCCATTTGGCGAATATGTGCCGCTGCAGGATGTACTGCGCGGCCTGATCGCATTTTTTGATCTGCCAATGTCGGACTTTGCCCGCGGCCCGGCGGACCAGGCCATGTTGCAGGCCAAGGGTTATCAAATAGCGCCATTGATTTGCTATGAAGTGGTGTATCCGGACTTCGTGGCCGGGCTTGCTGCCCAGAGCGATATCCTGCTGACCATCAGCAATGACACCTGGTTCGGCACCTCGATTGGGCCGCTGCAACACCTGCAAATGGCGCAGATGCGTGCCCTGGAAGCCGGGCGCTGGATGATTCGGGCCACCAACAATGGCGTCACGGCATTGATTAACCCGTTTGGGCAAATCACCACGCAAATTCCGCAGTTCGAGCAAGGCATCATGTACGGCGAAGTGGTGCCCATGCACAACCTCACGCCTTACCTGCAATGGCGCTCATGGCCACTGATCATCCTGTGCAGCCTGCTGATTGGCTGGGCCCTGGTCACCAGCCGGATTGCCAAGACGGTCTAACCTTGTGCTTCTGCGTCTTCTACCCTCACCCCAACCCTCTCCCGGAGGGAGAGGGAGCTGACAGGTAGTGTTGCGTAGAGCTGCTTTTGCCTTTAATCCCCTCTCCCTCCGGGAGAGGGCCAGGGTGAGGGGCTTTTGCTTAATGGGTCAGCGATAAAACAACGGATAGGCAACCTGCCCTACCGCTTCATTGATCAATAGCCCGGACTGCCAGAACGCTTTGTACTCAGGCATCCAGCCCCCCAGCGGCCGCGCATTGTCGGCACTGAAAAAACCGACCGGCGCAGGCACCACGTCAAAACCAGCCTTTTCAAAACTCCACACCGAACGCGACATATGCCAGCCGTGCGTCACCACGACCACCCGCTTGACCCCCAGCGGCAGCAGAATGTCTGCGGTCATTTTGGCGTTTTCCCACGTTGTGCGGCTTTGCTCTTCTTTCCACCGTACTTGCACGCCGAAATCATCACGCAATGAATCCGCCATCAACTGCGCCTCACTGGGCGGCGAGCCGTAGTGCAAACCGCCAGTGGTCAACACCGGCAAGCCCGAAGCCTTCGCCAGTCGGGCGGCATAGCGCTGGCGCTCCAGACCGATGCCGGTGGGCTGATCGCTGCCCCAGGCCGGATCCCCCCGCTCACGCCCCGAGCCCAGCACCACAATGGCATCGGCACGCGCGGCCAGCGTCGACCACTCGCTCTGCGCCAGCGGTGGTTCGCGCTCCAGCACACGGGCGCCCCACTCCACCATTATTGGCAAACTCATCAGCCAGAAGCCGCCCAGCCCCAGGGCAAACAACACACCCGCCACTCGCGGGCGCGAACGCCGTAGCCACCAGGCAAGCGCCAGGAGCAACAGAAAAATGCCAGGGGGTAATAGAAGCTGTTTTAAAAAGTATCGAATAGGCATCGAGCATCTCCAAAGATGCCCGAAGCCTAAGGGGGTTGATTGAGCGCATCAACAACGCAGGTGAGAAACCCAAACACAAACGTGTAATGCATCAACCCGGAGGTACAACTTTCTTGATGCGGCTTTGTTGAAGGCCGGGCTTGAATCGCCGTATGGCCTAAGCTCCCTGCACCCTGTCTTTAAGCCAGATAACCTTGGCCCTGGGGGCATCCTGCATGTTCACGCTGCCTTGCGAGCGTTTAATTGCCTCACGCCCGATCCGGTTCAAATAGAGGTTGATCAACTCCAGCTCGGCATGACTCAAGCCTCGCAATTCCAACTCGACTGGGCGTTCATCACGTAATTGGACAGCCGTCTTTGCTGAATCAAGAGCCACACTCAAACGATCAATCAGCCGCTCATACACTTGCGATGTTGCTACGCTGCGTTGCAACTCTGCCATCCGTCCACCTCATTTAAGGAAATGAATCTCCCCCACAGGAGAGCTTAGCTGCGCTTGTAAAAGCGGCGTGCTGCTGCGACCAACGGAGTGATGAGGCAATCAGGGTTTCCCTCGATAGAGCGGGGTCATGTATGCTACGGGACTTCCTGTAACCCCTGCTCCAACCTGACCGGGCAACACTGTCGCCGGTCTATGTTGAAGAGGATTAGGCCACCCTTTATCAGTACAAGTAGCCATGCACGAACAATATCAGCCCCGTGAAATAGAAGCCGCCGCCCAATCATTCTGGGACAACCAAAAGTCCTTCGAAGTCAGCGAAGATCTAGGCAAAGAGACGTTCTACTGCCTATCGATGTTCCCGTACCCAAGCGGCAAGCTACACATGGGGCACGTGCGCAACTACACCATCGGTGACGTGATCTCCCGTTACCAGCGCATGCTCGGCAAAAACGTCCTGCAACCCATGGGTTGGGACGCCTTTGGCATGCCGGCCGAAAACGCCGCGATGAAAAACAAGGTCGCGCCGGCCAAATGGACGTACGAAAACATCGCCTACATGAAAACCCAGCTGCGCAGCCTGGGTCTAGCCGTTGACTGGTCGCGCGAAATCACGACCTGCAAGCCGGATTACTACCGTTGGGAACAATGGCTGTTCACCCGCCTGTTCGAAAAAGGTGTGATCTACCGTAAAAACGGCACCGTGAACTGGGACCCGGTGGACCAGACCGTTCTGGCCAACGAGCAAGTGATCGACGGCCGTGGCTGGCGTTCGGGCGCGGTAATCGAAAAACGCGAAATCCCGATGTACTACTTCAAGATCACCGCTTACGCGGATGAGCTGCTGGAAAGCCTCGACGACATGCCGGGCTGGCCCGAGCAGGTTAAAACCATGCAGCGCAACTGGATTGGCAAATCCCGCGGCATGGAAGTGCAGTTCCCTTACAACGTCGAGTCCATCGGCTCAGCAGGCGCGCTCAAGGTTTTCACCACCCGCCCTGATACCTTGATGGGCGCGACCTATGTCGCTGTGGCTGCCGAGCACCCGCTCGCCACCCAGGCAGCGCAGGGAAACCCCGAGCTGCAAGCGTTTATCGCTCAGTGCAAAGGCGGCAGCGTGGCAGAAGCCGACATGGCAACCCAGGAAAAAATGGGCCTGCCAACCTCGCTGTTCGTCGAGCACCCGCTGACCGGCGAAAAGCTTCCTGTATGGGTCGCCAACTATGTACTGATGCATTACGGCGACGGCGCGGTGATGGCTGTACCAGCACACGACGAGCGTGATTTCGAATTCGCCACCAAGTACAACCTGCCGATCAAGCCGGTTGTGCGTACCAGTGCTGGCGACGAGTCACCGGCACCGTGGCAGGACGCTTACAACGAGCACGGCCCGCTGATCAACTCCGGCGAATTTGACGGCCTGGATTTCGACGCCGCATTCGCCGCCATCGAAGCCGCCCTGACTGCCAAAGGCCTGGGCCAGGCGCGCACCCAGTTCCGCCTGCGTGACTGGGGCATCAGCCGCCAGCGCTACTGGGGCTGCCCGATCCCGATCGTGCATTGCGATACCTGCGGTGACGTACCAGTACCTGAAGCCCAGTTGCCAGTGGTCTTGCCAGAAGATGTCGTACCCGATGGTGCCGGTTCGCCACTGGCACGCATGCCTGAATTCTACGAGTGCAGCTGCCCTAAATGTGGCGCACCGGCCAAACGCGAAACCGACACGATGGACACCTTCGTCGAGTCGTCGTGGTACTACGCACGTTACGCCTCGCCGCACTATGAAGGCGGTCTGGTCGAGAAATCGGCAGCAGACCACTGGCTACCGGTGGACCAGTACATCGGCGGTATCGAACACGCCATTTTGCACCTGCTGTACGCGCGCTTCTTCCACAAGCTGATGCGTGACGAAGGCCTGGTCAGCTCCAACGAGCCGTTCAAGAACCTGTTGACCCAGGGCATGGTAATCGCCGAGACCTACTTCCGTACGCTGGACAACGGCGGCAAGGATTACTTCAACCCGGACGACGTGGAAATCGAACGTGATGCCAAGGCCAAGATCATCGGCGCCACGCTGAAGAGTGACGGCCTGCCGGTGGAAATCGGCGGCACGCAGAAAATGTCCAAGTCGCTCAACAACGGTGTTGACCCGCAATACATGATCGAACAGTACGGCGCAGACACCTGCCGCCTGTTCATGATGTTTGCTTCACCGCCTGACGCAAGCCTGGAATGGTCCGACTCGGGTGTTGAAGGCTCCCACCGCTTCCTCAAGCGTGTATGGCGCCTGGCCCATGCCCATGTAGGCCAAGGCCTGCCGGGCGCGCTGGATATCGCCAGCCTGAACGATGAGCAAAAAGTCATTCGCCGTGCCATCCACCAGGCTATCAAGCAAGCCAGCCAGGACGTCGGCCAGCACCACAAGTTCAACACCGCCGTCGCCCAGGTGATGACCGTGATGAACGTGCTCGAAAAAGCACCGCAAGCGACTGAACAAGACCGCGCCCTGCTGCAGGAAGGTCTCGAGACTGTAGCTCTGGTACTGGCGCCGATCACACCGCACATCAGCCATGAGCTGTGGAACCGGTTGGGGCATGCAGGTGCAATCATCGACGCTGCATGGCCAACCCTGGATGAAAGCGCGCTGGTTCAAGACACCCTGCAACTGGTTATCCAGGTCAACGGCAAGCTGCGCGGGCATATTGAAATGCCAGCTGCTGCCAGCCGTGAAGAGGTTGAAGCTGCTGCCCGCACCAACGAAAACGTACTGCGCTTTACAGAAGGCCTGACGATTCGCAAAGTGATCGTGGTACCAGGCAAATTGGTCAATATCGTCGCCAGCTAACTGGAACAGGCGCCCGCGTCATGCGCGGGCGCCCAACAAGACCTTCAGGGCCGCGTGGTCGGCCCATCTGGTTTCAAGGGGAGCAACACATGATCAAACGCAACTTGCTGGTGATGGGTCTCGCAGTTCTGTTGAGCGCCTGCGGCTTTCAACTGCGCGGTACCGGCACCAACCAGCTGACGATCACCGAACTCGATGTCAGCGCGCGCAACGCCTATGGCGACACTGTGCGCCAGCTGCGTCAGGTGCTGGAAAACAGCGGCGTGAAAATCACTGCCAACGCACCATACAAACTGGTTCTGACCGACGAGAAGGAAACCCAGCGTTCTGCCAGCTACACCGGCAATTCGGGTACCGCCGAGTATCAGTTGAACAACGTAGTGAAATACGAAATTCAGGGGCCGAGCCATCTGACGCTGCTGAGCGACAAGGTTGAAGCCTACAAAGTCTACCTGCAGGATGGCAGTAACGTGGCAGGCAGCACCCAGGAAGGCGACATGATCCGTAAGGAAATGCGCCGCGACCTGATCCAGCAACTGGTTCTGCGCCTGGAGCAATTGACCCCGGCCCAGCTGGAAGTACTGCAACAGCAAGCCGAAGCGAAGGCCAAGGCTGAAGCCGATGCCATCGAAGCTGCACGCAAGGCTCAAGAGGAAACTCCTCAACAGTCGCCTCTCGAACTGCAAAACCAGTAAGGCATACGGGGCGCTCAAGCGCCCCGCTATCGTTATGGTCCTATGAAACTCGCTCCCGCCCAACTCGCCAAGCATCTGCAAGGCCCCCTTTCTCCCGTCTACATCATCAGCGGCGATGACCCGTTGTTGTGCCAGGAAACCGCCGACGCCATCCGCAGTACCGCCCGCAAGCAGGGTTTCGATGAGCGCCAGGTGTTCAGCGCCGACGCCAGCTTTGACTGGGGCACGCTGCTGCAAGCCGGTGCCAGCATGTCGCTGTTTGCCGAAAAGCGCCTGCTGGAACTGCGCCTGCCTTCGGGCAAACCTGGCGACAAGGGTGCTGCGGCGTTGATCGAATACTGCTCGCGCCCTGCCGAAGACACCCTGCTGCTGATCAGCCTGCCCAAACTCGACGGCAGTGCGCAAAAGACCAAGTGGGGCAAGGCGCTGATTGAAGGGGCGCAAACCCAGTTCGTGCAGATCTGGCCGGTGGACGCCAACCAGTTGCCGCAATGGATTCGCCAGCGCTTGTCGCAGGCCGGGCTGTCGGCCACCCATGATGCGGTGGAACTGATAGCAGCCCGGGTCGAAGGCAATCTTCTGGCTGCTGCGCAGGAAATCGAAAAGCTCAAGTTAATGGCTGAGGACGGGCAAATCACTGTCGAAACCGTGCAAGCCGCAGTGGCTGACAGTGCGCGGTTTGATGTGTTTGGCCTGGTGGATGCGGTACTTAACGGCGAAGCTGCCCATGCCCTGCGTATGCTCGAAGGCTTGCGCGGTGAAGGCGTAGAGCCTCCTGTGATCTTGTGGGCCCTGGCGCGTGAGCTGCGGGTACTGGCCAATATTGCCCTGCAGTACAGCCAGGGCACGCCATTGGACAAGGCCTTCATCCAGGCGCGACCACCGGTGTGGGACAAGCGCAAACCGTTGATGAGCAAAGCCTTGCAGCGTTATTCGGCGCAGCGCTGGGCACAATTGTTGTTGGACGCGCAGCGTATCGATGCCCAGATCAAGGGCCAGGCAGCAGGATCTGCCTGGAGCAGCCTGAGTCGTCTGGTGCTGCTGATGTGCGGGCAACGCCTGAATCTGCCAGCTGAATAAACACTGCTTTCTGTGGGAGCGGGCTTGCTCGCGATACGGGCGTCGCGGCCTGACAGGCTGATAGCGTTGATGCTAACGCGAGCAAGCCCGCCCCCACCGATCACTATCCTGTGGACAATACGAAAAAACCGGCCGATGATTTGCGCTTGTTCAACTCAAGCGAGAGCACATGCCATGAGCAAGCGCCCCAACAAGGCCAAATCCATTGTTGCCCAACCCCTGTTCCGCAGCCGCCAGGAACGCCCCGCCAAAGGCAAAGGCAGCTACCGCCGCGAAGCCTTCCAGTCGAGAGACCGGGAGGCTTTTTACTTTCTGGCTGCCTGACGGCGGGGATGATAAGGTCTGCTTCTGTTTTGCATTACCTGGACCTGCGCATGCTCTCACGTCATACACGCCGTTGGCCGATGCGCCAACTGATCGCTGCTTCCAGCGTCATCCTTTTAGTCGCCTGCGTAGAGAAACCGACCGCAGCCGATGCTCAAACCTTGCCTGTGGTACCTCCGGCACCTGCGGTCATCAGCAGCGTGCCAGTGCCAGGCACCGACACCCCTCTTGTTCAGCCCACTCAAAGCTTCAGCGAGTGGCAAGCCGATTTCCGCGCCCAAGCGCTTAAAGCCGGAATCAACCCGCTGGTATTCGATAACGCCTTTACCGGCATTACGCCAGACATGAGCGTGATCAAGGCCGACCGCAGCCAGCCCGAATTCAGCCGCCCGGTCTGGGAGTACCTGGACGGTGCCCTGTCGCCTTTGCGTGTACGTAATGGCCAGCGTTTGCTGGAGCAGAATGCCGAACTGCTGGGCCGCATCGAGCAGCGTTATGGCGTTGATCGCCAGGCGCTGGTTTCGGTCTGGGGCATGGAAAGCAATTTTGGCTCGTTCCAGGGCAACAAGTCAGTCATTCGCTCCCTCGCGACCCTGGCCTATGAAGGGCGGCGCCCGGAGTTTGCTCAAAGCCAATTGATCGCTGCACTGAAGATCATTCAGGAAGGCGATATAAGCCCCGAGAAAATGCTCGGCTCGTGGGCGGGCGCAATGGGCCAGACCCAGTTTATCCCCACCACCTATGAAACCCACGCGGTGGATTTCGATGGTGATGGCCGTCGTGATATATGGAACAGCTCGGCAGATGCCCTGGCCTCGACTGCCCACTACCTGCAAAGCTCGGGCTGGAAGCAAGGCCAGCCGTGGGGCTTTGAAGTGACGCTGCCTGCCGGGTTCGACTACGCCCTGGCTGATGGCGCAATCAAAAAGAGCGTTGCCGAATGGCAAAAACTGGGAGTCAAGGTACCTGCCAGCGCCGCAGGCTCAGAGCAGTTAAGCGCTGCCCTGCTGCTCCCTGCAGGCTATCGTGGCCCGGCGTTTCTGGTACTGGATAACTTCCGCGCCATCCTGCGTTACAACAACTCATCATCCTATGCACTGGCCGTGGGCTTGTTGTCGCAACGTTTCAACGGTGGCGGGACCATTTTGGCCGACTGGCCAAAAGACGACCGACCGCTGAGCCGTTCCGAGCGCGTCGAACTGCAAATGCTGCTGAGCCAGCGCAATTATGATGCGGGTAATGCAGACGGCATTATCGGCGCCAATACCCGCAAGGCTATTCGCAGCGCGCAGCAGGCCATGGGTTGGCCAGCAGACGGCTATCCGAGCCACAAGCTGCTGGAGAGTTTGCGTAATCGGTGAGGTTGCTACCCTCTCCCTATGGGAGAGGGGCTTCAGGTTCAGGCGCTTACAACTACATCCTGCTCAAGCACCAGCAACTGCTGATCAGCATCCAGCCTGACCTGCGCCCCCATCGGCAAGGTCAGGTTCGGGTCGCAATGACCGCTGCGCCAGCCAGACAGTACCGGAATGCCCAGCCCGCCCAGTTCCTGAGCCAGCAACCGTTCCAGCGCCGCAACATCAACTCCGGCCACGTCCCCCACCAGCACTCCGCGCAACCTGTCGAGCTTGCCCGCCAGGCGCAAATGCGTCAGCAGACGGTCGACCCGGTACAACGGTTCGTTGACGTCTTCGATAAACAGGATGATGTCTTCGCTGTCCAGTTCAAACGCCGTGCCCATCACCGCGCAGATCATCGACAGATTGCCACCCAGCAAACGGCCACTGGCGCAGCCCGGGGCAATGGTCGTCAACGGCCAGGCCGCGGGATGCTCCAGCACGGGCGGCTGTTGCCCGCCGAGCATACGCAGCAATGAAGTTTCGGTAGGCGGTTGTTTGTTGCCCAGCAGATCAGCGTTCACCATTGGCCCGTGAAACGTCACAAAGCCCGCGTAACGAGTGATCGCCAGATGCAACGCGGTGATATCGCTGTAGCCGACAAACGGCTTGGGATGACGACGCAACAGCTCAAAGTCGATGCCATCGAGCAAGCGCGGGCTGCCATAGCCGCCGCGCAGGCAGAAAATGGCATCAATGCTGTCATCGGCAAAAGCCTCATGCAGGTCGCGTAAACGCTCTGCATCAGAACCGGCAAGATAACCCTCCCGCTGCCACACCCCCGGATAGACCCGCAGCTGGTAGCCGCGTGCATGCATCCATTGGGTCGCGAGGTTCAGGTCAAGTTCGGCAGGGCCTGCCGGGGCGATCAGGGCGATCACCCCGCCAGCGGGCAACGCGGGCACCGCGCTATGGGCCTTGAAGGACACTTGCGCGGTGAGCCGGTTAGTCATGGAGTCAGGCACTCACCAGCATGGATTTGACCAGCTTGGCTTGTTCATCAGCGTGGTACGAAGAACGTACCAGCGGACCGGATGCCACGTTTTTAAAGCCCATCTTGTAGCCTTCCTCGGCAAACCACGCGAAGGTATCCGGGTGTACGAAACGCTGAACCGGCAAGTGGTTGCGCGACGGTTGCAGGTACTGACCCAAGGTCAGCATGTCGATGTCATGTTCGCGCATGCGCTTCATCACTTCGATCACTTCCTCGTCTGTCTCGCCCAGCCCCAGCATCAGGCCCGACTTGGTCGGAATGTGCGGCATCATCTGCTTGAAGCGTTGCAGCAGGGTCAGCGACCACTGGTAATCGGAGCCCGGACGCGCAGCCTTGTACAGGCGCGGCACAGTTTCGAGGTTGTGGTTGAACACGTCTGGCGGCTCGGCTGCGGTGATTTCAAGTGCAACATCCATGCGCCCACGGTAGTCCGGAACAAGTGTTTCGAGCAGCACGCCCGGCGACAGTTTGCGGATTTCGCGAATGCAGTCGGCAAAGTGCTGGGCACCACCGTCACGCAGGTCATCGCGGTCTACCGAGGTGATCACCACGTACTTCAGGCGCAGATCAGCGATGGCAATCGCCAGGCTTTCCGGCTCATTGGTGTCCAGTGGCTTCGGTCGGCCGTGGCCCACGTCACAGAACGGGCAACGACGGGTGCAGATGTCACCCATGATCATGAAGGTCGCGGTACCGCCCGAGAAGCATTCGCCCAGGTTCGGGCAGGAGGCTTCTTCGCACACGCTGTGCAGCTTGTGCTTGCGCAGCAGGGACTTGATACGGTCGACTTCCGGAGAAACCGGAATGCGTACGCGAATCCAGTCAGGCTTCTTCGGCAGTTCGGTGGTCGGAATGATCTTTACCGGGATACGCGCAACCTTCTCGGCACCGCGCAACTTGACGCCGGTCTCAACCTTGGAACGGGCCTCGCTGGCGCGGGCCGCACGTTCTGAGATATCCAGCGTTGGGATCAGGGTTTGAACAGCGTCTTGCGCAGTAGTCATATCAATCGATTCCGCCCGTCAGGGTCGTCTGCTCAGCATAGTCGAGGTGTTTGACGAGCTGCGAGCGCAGCCGGGCACCAACCTCGGCAAATTCAATCGGCCCTGCATGGTCACGCAGCTGGGTCATCGCCAGCCCCGCATAGCCACAGGGGTTAATCCGTCGAAACGGTTCCAGGTCCATGTCCACATTCAGGGCCAGACCGTGGAAGGAGCAGCCATTGCGGATCCGCAGGCCCAAAGAGGCGATTTTCGCGCCATCGACATACACGCCCGGCGCATCGGCCTTGGCTGCAGCGCTCACGCCATAGCTGGCGAGCAAGTCGATCAGGCACTGTTCCATCCGCGTGACCAGCTCACGTACGCCATAGCCCAGCCGGCGCACATCGAGCATCAGGTAGGCAACCAATTGGCCGGGGCCGTGGTAGGTTACCTGGCCACCGCGATCCGACTTCACCACCGGGATATCTCCCGGTAGCAGCAGATGCTCGGCCTTGCCTGCCTGGCCTTGGGTAAACACCGGCGGGTGCTGCACCAGCCAGACTTCGTCTTGCGTGTCCGGCACAAGCTTGCGCTCATCGGTGAAACGCTGCATCGCCAGCCAGGTGCGCTCGTAATCAAGCTGGCCCAGCTCACGAATACCCAAGACCTGCGACATCACAACACCATATGTACGAAGCCGGTGGCTCGCAATTCGCTGTTGATGTTGTAGAGCTGATCCTGATCAGTTGCCACGATATGCAGCTGGATCGTCGTGTACTTGCCGTTGGTGCTCTGGCGCTCATCGACACGATCATCGTTGACCGTCGCGTGTTTCTTGACGATATCGATGATTTTGTCCTTATTGCCCACACCCGTGTCGCTGATCACCTTAACCGGGTAATCCACGTTGGGGAATTCGATCTTTGGCGCCTTTACTTCGGTATCGCTCATGGCGTATTGGCCTCGTAAGCCCGGAACAACAAAGGTGGCCCCGCGCAGGGTAGGCGCGGGGTCACACAGGTGGGTGCAATCAGTTGAACAGCCCGTAGAAGAATAGACGGATGCTATCCCACACGCGTCGGAAAATACCACCTTCCTCGACGGGCTCAAGGGCGATCAGGTCAGCACTGTGCACAACCTTGTCGTCAAGTTTGACCTCAACCTTGCCGATCACATCGCCTTTGGCGATAGGGGCCATCAGTTGCGGGTTCATGGTCATGCTTGCAGCCAGCTTTTTCAGTTGGCCTTTTGGCAGGGTCATGGTCAGGTCATCCGCCAGGCCAGCCTTGACCTGGTTGGTGGTGCCTTTCCAGACCGGAGCCTGAGCCAGCTCGGTGCCCTTCTGGTAGAAGGTCTGGGTTTCGAAGAAACGGAAACCGTAGGTCAGCAGCTTCTGGGTCTCTGCAGCACGGGCCGCTTCACTGTTGGTGCCGAACACCACGGCGATCAGGCGCATGCCATCACGTACGGCCGAAGACACCATGCAATAGCCGGCTTCGTCGGTGTGACCGGTTTTCAGACCATCAACGGTTTTGTCGCGCCACAACAACAGGTTGCGGTTAGGCTGCTTGATACCGTTCCAGAAGAACTCTTTCTGCGAGTAGATCGCGTAGTGAGTCGGGTCTTCGTGGATGATGGCGCGAGCCAGCAACGACATGTCGTGAGCCGACGAGTAGTGATCCGGGTTCGGCAGGCCGGTCGGGTTCATGAAGTGGCTGTTGGACATGCCCAGCTCACCGGCGGTCTTGTTCATCATGTCGGCAAAAGCGTCTTCGCTGCCGGCAATGTGCTCGGACAGGGCGACGCTGGCGTCGTTACCCGACTGGATGATGATGCCATGCAGCAGGTCGCTGACCGACACCTGGGTGCCAACCTTGATGAACATCCGCGAACCACCGGTGCGCCATGCGTTTTCGCTGACAGTTACCGGGTCGTTTTCGCCGATCTGGCCACGACGGATTTCCAGAGTCGCGATGTAAGCGGTCATCAGCTTGGTCAGGCTGGCTGGCGGCAGACGCTGGTCGCCGTTGTTCTCGACCAGCACGTTACCGCTGCTGGCATCCATCAGAACATAGGACTTGGCTGCAAGTTGTGGTGGCGACGGCATCATCTCGACTGCCCAGGCGGCAGGAGTGACGATCAGCGGTACTAGCAGGCACAGGCGTTTGGCAAAGGTGGTGATGTTCATCCGTCTCTCGAAGTTGTTAATGGAAACTTACCCTCGCGGGCAAAACTGTACAGGCAGTCGTTTGACTGACTGCCGCGTATTCAGTTGCAGTCCCGGCCCCTGGAAGGGCTTTTATTCTTGACCTCTGCAACTGCGTTTGGGCCCCGACTGCTCAGGGCCCAACGCTTTGTTCGGTGTTACTGATCCGACGTCACAACGCTCGGCTGGCCCAGATTGGCCAGGCGCACGCTGTTTTGTGTTTGTGCCACCTCACCCGCCGAAGCTATTGGCCCCATGCGTACACGGTGCAAGGTTTGCTGATTGCGCACAATCGAACTGATAAACACGGGGGTACTGACCATGCCACTGAGTTTGGAACGAAGCAACTCGGCAGCGTCCGGATTGGCAAAGGCACCGACCTGAAGGTAGGTACCCTGGCCCTTGGCCATTGGACTGACCGGAACCACATCGGCAGCATGCTGCTGTGCGGGCGGAGTCCATTGTTCAACCTTGCCGGTGGACACGGTCGGGGCGGTGTTCTGGGCCACTTTCGGTTCGTTGAGCATCAGTGGCGCAGGGCGACCGCGCTGAGCCCACCAGGCCTGAGGGTCAATACCTTCAACCTTGACCCGGGCCGTACCGGTTTCGGCATAGCCTAGCTTTTTGGCAGCAGCGTAGGACAAGTCGATAATACGATCCGAATAAAACGGGCCACGGTCGTTGACGCGCAGGATCACGGCCTTGCCGTTATCCAGGTTGGTCACCTTGACGTAGCTGGGCAGCGGCAACGTCTTGTGCGCCGCGCTCATGCCGTACAGGTCATAGACCTCGCCATTGGCGGTGTTCTGGCCGTGAAACTTGGTGCCGTACCAGGACGCGGTGCCCGAGGCCACATAGGTCTTGGACTCTTGCATCGGGAAATAGGTCTTGCCCAGTACCGAGTACGGCGCCGCCTTGTAAGGCCCGGTGTGCAGGGTCGGCGTGGCGTCGGGAATGCGCGAAACGTCAACATCCCACCACGGCGCACCGTCCTTGTGGGCACGGTTGATATCCAGGCCCGGCTTGGAACTGACCGCGGTCGATGTTTGCGGGGGCGTCGAGCGACTGCTCGAGCAGCTCACCAGCAGCAACGCAACAGCGGCGCAGGCGGCGAGTTTCAAAGGTGTACGGGTCGCTAGAAACGGCATTACTTGTTGCCCCGTGCTTGAACCAGCAGATCGGACAGTTGATGCACTGCCATGGCGTACATCACGCTTCGGTTATAGCGTGTGATCGCATAAAAGTTTTTCAGGCCCATCCAGTATTCAGGGCCGTCGGCGCCTTCCAGACGAAACGCCGTGACCGGCATATCGTCGCGCAACGCATCATGACTCGACCAGCCCAGCGCTCGCAACTCCCCGACGGTCTTGACCGGTTCAATGCCCTGGGTCAGGCCTTCATCGGCGCGATCACCGGTCACATCGGCGCGAATCACCACCGGCTCACCGGCTACCCAGCCATGACGTTTGAAGTAGCTGGCAACGCTACCGATGGCATCGTCCGGGTTGCTCCAGATATTGATATGGCCATCACCGTCGAAATCCACGGCATAGGCGCGAAAGCTGCTCGGCATAAACTGCGGCAAGCCCATGGCTCCGGCATAGGAACCCTTCAGGGTCAGCGGGTCAACCTGTTCTTCGCGGCTCAGCAACAGGAACTCTCGCAGTTCCTTGCGGAAAAACTCGGCGCGGGGCGGGTAATCGAAACCCAGGGTCGACAATGCATCGATCACGCGGTAGTTACCGGTGTTGCGACCATAAAAGGTTTCGACGCCGATAATCGACACAATCACCTGGGCCGGAACGCCATACTCCTGCTCGGCACGGGCCAGAACGGCTTCGTGCTCGCGCCAGAAATCGACACCGCGGGCGACGCGGGCGTCGGTCAAGAACATCGGACCGTACTCTTTCCACTGCTTGACCCGTTCGGCCGGGCGCGAAATGGCATCGAGGATGCTTTGCTTGCGCTCGGCTTCGCGGAACACGCCCATCAGCTGCTCGCCGGCAAATCCGTAATCACGGGTCATTTCGCCTACGAACTCAGCCACCTGGGGCGAGCCTTCGTAGTCACCGGCCAGCGCACCCTGTGCGGTCCCGAACAGACCCAGCAGGCCTACCCACGACGCGTATCGAGCAGCCCAGCCACGCATTGCTTGCATTGAATAATTCACCTTAATCAAACTTGTGCGATCCACTTGCGATGTGTGTGGATCGACATCAAAACCCCGAACGCTGACAACAGCGTCACGAGCGAAGTGCCGCCGTAACTGATAAAGGGCAATGGCACGCCCACCACCGGCAGCAGGCCACTGACCATACCGATGTTGACGAAAACATAAACAAAAAACGTCATGGTCAGACTGCCTGCCAGCAATTTTCCGAACAGGGTCTGGGCCTGGGCAGTGATCACCAGGCCACGACCAATCAACAACAGATAAATAAGCAGCAGCGCGCAAATGCCGACCAGACCGAACTCTTCGCCCATCACCGCGATGATGAAATCGGTATGGCTCTCGGGCAGGAAGTCCAGGTGCGATTGGGTACCCAGTAGCCAGCCCTTGCCGAACACCCCGCCCGAACCAATCGCGGCCTTGGACTGGATAATGTTCCAGCCAGTGCCCAGCGGGTCGCTTTCAGGGTCGAGGAAGGTCAGCACGCGCTGCTTCTGATAGTCGTGCATCACGAAGATCCACATGGCCACCGCCACTGGAACCGTCGCTGCCAGTACGCTGAGGATCCAGCGCCAGCGCAGACCGCCCATGAACAATACAAATGCACCGCCTGCCAGTACCAGCAGCGCCGTACCCAGGTCGGGCTGGCGCACAATCAGGGCAAAAGGCACCCCGATAAGCATCAGGCTGACCGCCACATGCTTGAGTTGCGGCGGCAAGGTTCGCTTGGACAGGTACCAGGCGATGGTCGCGGGCATCAGGATTTTCATGAACTCGGAGGGCTGAAAGCGAATCACCCCGGGGATATTGATCCAGCGAGTGGCGCCCATGGCGTTGTGGCCCATGACATCCACCACCACCAGCAACATCACCCCGATCAGATAGCCGATCGGTACCCAGCGCGCCATGAATCGCGGTTCCAGCTGGGCGATGATAAACATCGATACCAGCCCGATACCGAACGAAGTCGCCTGTTTGCTCAGCAAGTCCCAGCTTTTGCCGCTGGCCGAATACAGTACAAACAGGCTGCCAGCCGCCAGGGTCAGCAGCAGAATCAGCAGCGGGCCATCGATATGCAAACGCTGAAGCAGCGTGGCACGGCGACGCATCACGTCCTCACTGGAGAGGATGCGGTCAAAATTACTCATCATTGGCCGGAACCTCTGCCTTTACGGGGCCGCCGTACTCGGGTTTGAGTTTGCCGTCTTCACCCAGCAACCAGGCATCCATGACCTTGCGCACCACGGGCGAGGCGACACGACTGCCGGCTTCGCCGTTTTCAATCATCACCGAGACGGTGATCTGCGGGTTGTTGGCCGGCGCGAAGCCGACGAACAAGGCGTGGTCGCGGTGACGCTCCTGCACCTTGGAACGGTCGTATTTTTCGCCCTGCTTGATCGCCACCACCTGGGCCGTACCGCTCTTGCCGGCAATCAGGTATTGCGCGCCAACGCCCGCCACCCGCGCCGTGCCGCGAGCGCCATGCACCACTTGCTGCATGCCGTGGTTGACCTTGGCCCAGCTGGACGGGTCACGCAGGACAATATCCGGCACCGGGTCCGGGTCCACCGGCGGTACGCCCTCGATGGTCTTGGCCAGGTGCGGACGGATCCACTTGCCTTTGCTGGCGATCAACGCGGTGGCCTGGGCCAGTTGCAAGGGGGTGGACTGCATATAGCCCTGGCCAATCCCCAGAATCAGCGTCTCGCCCGGGAACCAGGCCTGGCGTCGGGTGGCACGTTTCCACTCGCGGGACGGCATCAGCCCGGCGGACTCTTCGAACATGTCCAGCGAGACCTTGCGGCCGATACCGAACTGGTTCATGTAGCTCGACAGACGGTCAATCCCCAGCTTGTGGGCCAGATCATAAAAATAGGTGTCGTTGGAGCGCATGATTGCGGTATCCAGATCGACGTAGCCATCACCGCTACGGTTCCAGTTACGGTATTTGTGATCGTAATTGGGCAACTGGTAATAGCCGGGGTCATACACCCGCGAGGAGCCGGTGATCACGCCGCTGTCCAGGCCGGCAATCGCCACTGCAGGCTTGATCGTCGAGCCCGGCGGATACAGGCCGCGCAGGATGCGGTTGAACAATGGTCGGTCAATCGAATCACGCAGCTCGGCATACGCCTTGAAGCTGATGCCGGTCACGAACAGATTGGGGTCAAAACTCGGCTGGCTGACCATGGCCAGCACTTCCCCCGTCATCGGGTTGAGTGCCACCACTGCGCCACGACGCCCTGCCAGCGCCTCTTCAGCTGCTTCCTGCAGTTTGATATCGAGGCTGAGCACGATGTCCTTGCCAGGGATCGGGTCGGTGCGCTTGAGTACTCGCAACACGCGGCCACGGGCATTGGTTTCGACTTCTTCGTAACCCACCTGGCCATGCAGCTCGGCTTCGTAGAAACGCTCGATGCCGGTTTTGCCGATATGGTGGGTGCCGCTGTAATTGACCGGATCGAGGGTTTTAAGCTCTTTTTCGTTGATCCGCCCCATGTAACCCACCGAGTGCGCAAAATGCGCGCCTTGAGGGTAATGCCGCACCAGTTGCGCAACCACTTCAACCCCGGGCAGGCGGAACTGGTTTACGGCAATCCGGGCGATCTGTTCTTCGTTGAGCTCAAACAGAATGGGCACCGGCTCAAACGGCCGCCGCCCCTGCTTCATGCGCTTTTCGAACAGGGCGCGATCCTCGGGCGCAAGCTGCAACACTTCAACAATAACGTCGAGCACTTGCTGCCAGTCACCAGAACGTTCGCGGGTCATGCTCAGGCTGAAGCTGGGGCGGTTGTCTGCGATCACCACGCCATTACGGTCAAAAATCAGACCGCGGGTAGGCGGGATCGGCTGCACATGCACCCGGTTGTTCTCTGACAAGGTGGAGTGGTAGTCGTACTGCACCACCTGCAGATAATAAAGCCGCGCGAGCAGCACACAAATCAGCGTCACGACCACAATCGCACCGACCACGACTCGTCCGCGCACAAGGCGTGCGTCTTTCTCGTGGTCTTTAAGGCGGATCGGCTGAGTCATTCAGAGCGCTGACTATTTGTGATACGGGTGCCCGGACAGCACTGTCCAGGCGCGATACAACTGCTCACCGATCAGAATCCTCACCAACGGGTGCGGCAGCGTCAATGGCGACAGCGACCAGCGCTGGTCAGCGCGGGCACAGACTTCCGGCGCCAGCCCTTCCGGGCCACCGACCATAAAGTTCACCGTGCGCGAATCCAGGCGCCAGCGGTCAAGCTCAACCGCCAGCTGCTCGGTACTCCACGGTTTGCCGTGCACTTCGAGGGTTACGATGCGCTCGCCCGGGCCTACCTTGGCCAGCATGGCTTCGCCTTCCTGGCGGATGAAGCGGGCCACGTCAGCATTCTTGCCACGGGTGTTGAGCGGTATTTCCACCAGTTCAAGTGCCAGCTCGGATGGCAGACGCTTGGCATATTCATGCCAGCCTTCTTCCACCCACTTGGGCATACGCGAACCGACAGCGATCAAACGCAGACGCACAGCGAACCCTTACTCTTGGTCTTTGTTGAGCTTCAGGAAGTGCTCATGGGTGTTTTCCGGGCTGTGGTGAGCAGCGCTGCCTGCACGGCTTTGTTCAGCACCGGCCCACAGACGCTCCAGGTCGTAGAACTGACGGGCACTGGCGGTCATCATGTGAACGATCACGTCGTCCATGTCCAGCAGAACCCAGTCGCTGTCGCCCTTGCCTTCTTCGCCCAGCGGCTTGACGCCCAGAGCCTTCACCGCTTCGCGGATCTTGTCGAGCATCGCACCGATCTGACGGTTCGAAGTACCGGTAGCGATGATCATGAAGTCAGTGATGCTGTGCTTGTCACGCACGTCGATGACCTGGATATCCTGGGCCTTGACGTCTTCCAGGGCGGCAACAGCAACCTTGACCAGCTCTTCACCCTTGAGAGGCTCGGCGCTGAAGGTTTTTTCCGGCAATGGCGCGCTTTTGAAGGTGCCTTTGCGCTTTACTTTGCTTACATCTTTGTCAGTCATATAAAACTCGTTTTGCTCGTATGTTCGGGTGTTTCAATACACGACAATTGGCGCCTTGAAACACACCCTTTTTCAGTTCGACGCACGGTAAAGCCCGTGCGCATCGATGTAGGCCAGGACCGCGTCGGGCACCAGGTAACGTACCGACTTACCGCTGGCCAGCAGTTGGCGGATCTGGGTGGCGGATACCGCGAGCGGCGTCTGCCAAACGAATGCAATCTGTCCGCTTGCCCCCTTCAGGGCCAGCGGGTCGCTTACCGAGCGCGCTGCCAGCAGGTTGCGCAAGGCATCCGGCGGTTCGCTGTCGGCATCCGGGCGCTGTAGCACCAGGATATGGCAATGCTGGAGCAACTCTTCCCAGCGATGCCATGTGGGCAGGCCGCAAAACGCGTCCCAACCCAACAGTAAAAACAACTGGTCATACGCGGCCATCTCGGCCCGCATCAATTCCAGTGTATCGATCGTGTAGGACGGTTTGTCCCTTTGCAGCTCCCGGGCGTCCACTACCAGCGTAGCCACTCCTGCGACAGCGCACTCGAC
Source organism: Pseudomonas sp. TWR1-1-3 (assembly GCF_049896805.1). Taxonomy (NCBI): domain Bacteria; kingdom Pseudomonadati; phylum Pseudomonadota; class Gammaproteobacteria; order Pseudomonadales; family Pseudomonadaceae; genus Pseudomonas; species Pseudomonas sp. TWR1-1-3. Next base: position 999,954 of record NZ_JAFCUZ010000002.1, read on the forward strand.
CATCGCCAAACGGTCGTGGGCTGACACCTGGGGGGTGTCACGGTGCGGTGGCCTGGCATTGGGGGTAAGACGCAGCTCGTCGAGCCCCATCATCTCCGCCACTTCCAGCCCGCCACGCAGATGACCGATATGCACCGGATCGAAGGTTCCGCCCAGTACGCCTATGCGCTGGGGTAACACGTCGATCACAGGTGCCGGCGCTGACGCTTTCAGCTTGACCAAGTCAGACTGGCTCCTGACCGCGCAACTGGCCATCGCCGACCACAATGTACTTCTCGCAGGTCAGACCTTCGAGACCCACCGGGCCGCGGGCGTGCAGCTTATCAGTAGAAATGCCAATCTCCGCACCCAATCCGTATTCAAATCCATCGGCAAAGCAGGTTGGTGTGTTGAGCATCACGGAACTGGAGTCCACTTCGGCCATAAAACGCCGGGCATCGCCCTGGTGTTCGGTGACGATCGAGTCGGTGTGATGGGAGCCATAGTGATTGATATGCTCAATCGCCTGGTCCAGACCCTCCACGATACGAATCGACAGGATGGCGTCCAGGTACTCGGTGTTCCAGTCGTCTTCAGTGGCGGCAACCACGTCGATCAACTCCCGGGTACGCTCGCAACCGCGCAGTTCGACGCCCTTGGCGCGAAATTGTTCAGCCATTGCCGGCAAAAATTCTGCCGCGACGGCCTGATCCACCAGCAGGGTTTCCATCGCGCCGCAAATGCCATAACGGTAGGTCTTGGCGTTGAACGCAATGCGCTGCGCCTTGGCAAGATCGGCATGGGGACTGACGTATACATGGCAGATGCCGTCCAGGTGTTTGATCACCGGCACCTTGGCATCACGGCTGACCCGTTCGATCAGCCCCTTGCCGCCGCGAGGCACGATGACATCAACGTACTCGGGCATGGTGATCAGCGCGCCGACAGCGGCACGATCGGTCACTTCAACCACTTGCACCACGGCGGGCGGCAAACCGGCTTCGGCCAGGCCGCGCTGGATGCACACTGCAATGGCACGGTTGGAGTGAATCGCCTCGGAGCCACCGCGCAGGATGGTTGCGTTGCCCGACTTCAAGCACAGGCTGGCAGCATCAATGGTCACGTTAGGACGCGACTCGTAGATGATTCCGACTACACCCAGCGGTACACGCATCTTGCCGACCTGAATACCCGAAGGGCGGTAGCTCATGTCGCGAATCGCGCCGATGGGGTCTGGCAGGCTTGCCACCTGACGCAAACCGACAATCATGCTGTCGATGCGTGCAGGGGTCAGCGCCAGGCGCTCCAGCATGGCCGGCTCAAGGCCGTTGGCCCGGCCGGCGGCCAGGTCCAGTTCGTTGGCAGCAACCAGCTCCAGACGTGCGGCATCCAATGCAGCAGCAGCGCCGTGCAGGGCACGGTTTTTCTGCGCCGTACTGGCACGGCCGATCACGCGGGAGGCTTCGCGAGCAGCGCGACCCAGGCGGGTCATGTAGTCAAGAACGGACTCAGTCATGGTCTCAAGGGTCTTGGCAGGGAGGAAAGCGGCCGATTATAGCGGTCCCGCCGCCTCACGCACAGCGGTGGCAGGCGGATGGTCGAAATGGACCACAAATACACTGCGTTCAGCCCCGATTAAGCATGACTTGCTATGATCTGCACCTTTTCAGCTATCCACTGACCGTCCTGCACATGCCCATGATGCTGCCTGATGCCTTTTTCGATCGAGATGCCCAGCTTGTTGCTTGCCAACTGCTGGGCAAAGTCATTCGCCATCGGGTCAACGGGCTGTGGCTCAGCGCCCGGATTATCGAAACCGAAGCCTATTACCTCACCGACAAAGGCAGCCACGCCTCGCTGGGCTATACCGACAAGCGCAAGGCGCTGTTTCTCGATGGCGGGCATATCTACATGTATTACGCCCGCGGCGGCGACTCGCTGAATTTCAGCGCCCACGGCCCCGGCAACGCAGTGCTGATCAAATCGGCCCATCCCTGGCTTGATGAGCTGGCGGGCCCGGACAGCCTGGCGCAGATGCAACGCAACAACCCGGACGCCAAAGGCAACCCCCGGCCCGAACACAAACTGTGTGCGGGGCAAACCCTGCTGTGCAAAGCGCTGGGGTTGAAGGTGCGCGAATGGGATGCAAAATGTTTCGACCCCGAACGCTTGTGGGTCGATGACGTCAGAGAACAACCTTCGAAAATTATCCAGACCACCCGTCTGGGCATCCCCCACGGGCGCGACGAGCATTTGATGTACCGCTTTGTCGATGCTGACTACGCTGCGTATTGCACGCGTAATCCGCTGCGTCGCGGGCAGGTTGAGGGGCGGGATTTCATCACCCTGGAGCACAACTGATCCTGTGGGAGCGGGTTTGCTCGCGATGGCATCGCCGCAATAGTCCTGACAGACCGCGGGGCCTGCATCGCGTGCAAACCCACTCCCATAACTAGAGCCGGGCCAGCTTCAAGACTGTAGCGCCTACAAACAACCTAATAAGCAGACAAGGAAATCGGAACATGGGCCCATGGCTCGATAGCATCACCGGCTGGCTGACAGCCAACCCGCAGTGGCTGGGCCTCGCGGTGTTTATTGTGGCTTGCGTGGAGTGTCTGGCAATTGCCGGCATCATTGTTCCCGGCACCGTATTGTTGTTCGCCATTGCCGTCATGGCCGGCAGCGGCGCCCTGTCCCTGGGCCAAACCCTGCTGCTGGGCTTTCTCGGCGGGTTGCTCGGCGACGCTGTGTCCTACGCCCTGGGCAGGCGCTTCCACCAGAACATTCGCCGCTTACCCCTCTTGCGCACTCATCCCGAATGGATGAACGGGGCCGAGAGCTACTTCCATCGCTACGGTATTGTCAGCCTGTTGGTCGGGCGCTTTATCGGCCCGCTGCGGCCCATGCTGCCGATGGTGGCCGGGATGTGCGACATGCCGATCCCGCGCTTTATCGGCGTCAGCCTGCTGGCCGGAGCAGGCTGGTCGGTGGCGTACCTGCTACCGGGCTGGGCCACCGGTGCTGCCATTCGCCTGCCACTGCCCGAAGGCTTCTGGCTACAGGCCGCCATTGTTGCCGCAGGCCTCGCCGCCCTGCTGGGCCTGAGCATCAATGCCAGTATCCGTCGCCAACCCCGGGCCACGCTGCTGATCGGCACACTCAGCTTCGCCCTGCTACTGGCCGTCTTTATCGGTTATCCACACATGACCGCCTTCGACCAGGGCATCACGGCCCTGGTACAAGAGCATCGCAGCAGTGCCATGGACAGCGCCGCCGTGCTGGTGACGCAAATCGGCAACTTCCGTACCCAGTTTCTGGCGGCAGCCCTGGTGTGCGTCATTCTGCTGTTTACCCGGCAATGGCGGGCAATGTGGTTCTTTGGCGGGATCACGCTGTTTACCGCGCTGGCCAATACCGCGACCAAGCACTTCTTCGCCCGGGTGCGCCCCGAAGTGCTGGTGGACCCGCTGACCAGCTACAGCATGCCCAGCGGCCACAGTTCGGGGGCGTTTGCGTTTTTTGTCGCCCTGGCCATTCTGGCCGGGCGCAACCAGCCACAACGCATGCGCGTCACCTGGGTATTGCTGGGTTGCCTGCTGGCGATCACCGTGGCGATGTCGCGGGTGTACCTGGGCGCTCACTGGCCAACGGACATCACCGCTGGGGCCCTGCTCGCCATCACTGTCAACGCATTCGCTCTGGCGTTAAGCCAGCGATACATGCCCCTTGAGCCGGTCCCGCAGAAAATCTGGTGGCTGATCTTGCCGTCAGTCACTGCGCTCTACGGGTTTTTCATGCTCGGGCACTTGTCCAGGGAACTGCTGCGCTACGCCTACTGAGATCAGTTGAGGGCTTCGCCCTGGATCTCATCGAGCAGCACTTGTATCCCGTCCAGACGCTGCTGCGGGTCATTGACCTGCAGCAGTTCGATCTTGTCTGCCTCGGCAAAGGGCAACAGGTACGCCAGTTGATTGGACAGCGACTGTTGCCCCGCCACCTCGGTGTTCATGTTCAGGGCCGCCACCATCGGGTGCTCGGCCAGCGCCTTGAGCAAGGCCAGCAGGTCCTGGTCTTCTTCCTGCAGGGGCTGCTCGGGGGCGTCATCCAGCCACTCGACTTGCGCCAGCAGTAGCTGATCGCGCTGCAACTCAGTGCCCAGCACTTCAAAGCGCCGCCCGCCCTCGACGCGAATGCCCAGCAGGCCGTTGTCCTGCTGCTGAAAATCGCGAATCAGGGCTTCACAGCCAATCCCGGCGATACCTTGGGGTGCATTGCCGACCTCACGGCCATCCAGGATGCACACCACACCAAAGCCTGTGCCCTGCTTCATGCAGCGGGCAACCATGTCCAGGTAGCGCGCCTCAAATATCTGCAAGTCCAGCACACAACCTGGAAACAGCACGGTATTCAAAGGAAACAGCGGCAATGTCATAGCTTCACCCTTACACCATGAGGGTCACGGCCAACGGCAGGAACACCGCCGTACCCAGACCCATCAGACTCATCGCCAGCGCCGCGAAGGCGCCACACTCTTCACTTTCCTGCAGGGCCACCGAAGTGCCAACCGCGTGCGCCGTCATGCCCAGGGCCATACCTCGGGCCTCCGGGCTGTGAACCCCGAGCAGGCGCAACAGGCCCGGCCCGCAAATTGCGCCGATCACCCCGGTAATCAGCACAAACACTGCTGCCAGCGCCGCCACACCACCAATCTGCTCGGCCACCAGCATGGCAATCGGTGAGGTCACCGACTTGGGCGCCAGGGTCATCAGCATCATGTGCTCGGCCCCGAACCACCAGGCCAGGCCCACTACCAACGCAGTGGCGAACACGCCGCCAATTACCAGCGTAGTAAAAATGGGCCAGAACAACTGCCGGATCCGCCGCAGGTTCAAGTACAGCGGCACCGCCAGCGCCACCGTTGCGGGGCCCAGCAAAATACTCAGAATATCGGTGCTTTTGCGGTATTCCGCGTAGCTCAAGCCGCAACTGAGCAACACACCGATCACCAGCAGCATCGAGGCCAGCACCGGCTGCAGGAAGAGCCAGCGGGTTTTCTCGTAAGCGGCGAGCACCAGTTGATAGGCGCCCAGGGTGATACCGATACCAAACAACGGATGATGGATGACTGACTCCCAGGCGCCCTGCCATTGCAGACTCATGGCCGCTCCTCGGGATGGCTGTGATTCTTGAGCAGACGCTGCATCAGTACGCCGACGAATGCCATCGAGATCAATAGCGACAGCACCAGCGCCCCGACAATCGCCCAGAAGTCAGCGGCAATATCGGCGGCGTACACCATCACGCCCACTGCGGGCGGCACCAACAGCAAGGGTAAATAACGCAACAACCCGCCGGCAGCCTGACTCAATGGCTCGCTGACTTGACCGCGCACCATCAAGAAGCCCAACAACAGCAGCAATCCGATAATGGGCCCGGGCAATACGGGGACGAACAAGTGATTGAGGGCGGTACCGAGCAATTGAAACAGCACCAGCCAAGTCAAGCCGCGTAGCAACATTTCACCTCTCCAGCGAATATTTTTGTGCCGCATTATAAGCACGTCCTACCGACCAACGGCCCAGGCTTGCACCTTGGCATACAATAACTGCCGATGTTTCATCCGGGCCTATAGACAGCTTCCATTGCTGCGGCATACTCGGTGGCTTAATTATCCGGATCCCGTTATGCGCCCATTTGCCCCCCTTGCTTTGACCCTGCTGCTGACGGCCTGTGGAGACGGTGAATCACTGTTACCGCCCGACGCACGCCTGCCCGATGGCGGGCGCTATCGAGGCGAAGTGGTCAACGGGTTGCTGCAGGGCCAGGGCCGTATCGACTATCCGAATGGCAATTGGTACGCAGGGGAGTTCAAAAATGGCCAGTGGCACGGCCAGGGCGAGTGGCACGCCAGCAATGGCGATAGCTATCGCGGCGGTTTCGCGCAAGGCCTGTACAGCGGCCATGGCCGCCTGACCACCCACGACAGCACCTACGAGGGCGGGTTCAAGCTGGGCAACCGCGAGGGCGAGGGCACGCTCAAGCAAGGCACCCTGAACTATCGCGGCGACTTCAAGGATGACCAGTTCTCGGGCGATGGCCATCTGGAGCTGGAAGACGGCAGCCAGTACCAGGGCCAGTTTGCCCACGGCAAACCCCACGGCACCGGCAGGCGCAGCGATGCCAGCGGCAATGAGTTCGTCGGCGAGTTCGTCAATGGCGAACTTGAAGGCAACGGCATCTTCAACAGCGCCGACGGCGACCAGTACGAGGGCGCGTTCAAGCACAACCAGCTCAACGGCAAGGGCCGCTATGAGAATGCCGACGGCGATGTGTGGAGCGGCGACTTCAAGGACGGCGCTTTAACCGGCAAGGGCGAACTGACAGGCATCGACGGCAGCCACTACAGCGGCATGTTCAACGAGTGGCGCTTCAATGGTCCCGGCCATTTGAGCCTGCCCGACGGCAGCACCTATGTTGGCGAGTTCGCCGCAGACACCTATCAGGGCCAGGGCACCCTGACCCTGAGCGACGGTACCGTACAAAGCGGCTACTGGCTCAACGGCCAGCGAGTGCGCGATGCCAAAGGGACAGTCTTGCCCGACCCGCTGGAGCTGGGGCTGCTCAACCAGGGCACATTGCTCAACAAGGCACTGGACGGCGTTGCCCCATCCACCCCGGCAATCGAGCTGTACAGCCTGGTGCTAGCGGGCGACGGCAAGCAGAGCGTGTTCAAGCGCGAAGCCGATTACGTCAGCGACATGCTGGCCAGCCGTTTTGGCAGCCGTGGCCGGATCACCCTGGTGAACCACCGCGACCATCTGCTCGATCGCCCCATGGCCACCCGCGAAAACCTGTACCGCGCGGCAAAAACCCTGGCCGGGCGCACCGGCCCTGAAGACCTGATTTTCATTTATCTGACCAGCCACGGCACCCAGGAACACGAGCTGGTACTCGATCAACCGCGCATGGAGCTGGCAGACCTGCCCGCCGACGAACTGGCTGCAGCCTTGGCCCCACTGAAAAACCGCGACAAGATTATCGTAATTTCATCTTGCTACTCAGGCGGTTTTATCCCCGCGCTCAAGGATGAAAAAACCCTGATCATGACCGCATCCCAGGCTGACCGCGTGTCTTTTGGCTGCTCTGAAGAAGCCGACTTTACCTACTTCGGCAATGCCTTGTTTGCTCAGGCGCTGAACCAGACCGACGACCTGCAAAAAGCCTTCAAACTGGCCAGGCAGTACGTGGCCGAACGCGAACAAGCGGATGGCTACGAGCCATCCGAACCGCAAATCTGGGCGCCAAAAGGCGTTCTGAACCACTGGCAACGCTTGCGTCAACAACAAGCGAAACAGGCTTTGCAGTAAGCAAATAACCCTGGAATGGCTAAGCTGGTTGTATCAAGGGAGAAACATTATGCACTTGACGCCTTCACATATTTTGCTCGCAGGCGCTACCGGCCTTACCGGCGAACTGCTACTTGACCGCCTGCTCAACGAGCCCACCATCACCCGCGTGCTCGCCCCTTCACGCAAGCCTCTGGCGGCGCATCCGCACCTGGAAAACCCGGTAGGTGACCCCGCCGTGTTCCTGCCTCAACTCAGTGGCCGGGTCGATGTCGCCTTCTGCTGCCTGGGCACCACGATCAAGCAGGCAGGTTCCGAGGCAGCCTTCCGCGCGGTGGATCACGACATGGTGGTGGCTTTCGCCAAACGCGCGCGGGAGATGGGCGCACGCCATCTGGTGGTGGTCAGTGCCATCGGCGCCGACCCCAAGTCCTCGGTGTTCTATAACCGGGTCAAGGGTGAAATGGAGCAGTCGCTGCGCGCGCAAAACTGGCCGCAACTGACCATTGCCCGTCCTTCCCTGCTACTGGGCGATCGCGTCGAGCCACGTCTGGCCGAACAGATCGCCGGGCCACTGTCCAAACTGATTCCGGGCAAGTACCACGGTATCGAAGCCTGCCAGCTGGCCCGTGCGCTGTGGCGCCTGGCACTGGAAGAACAGGACGGCGTGCGGGTGATCGAATCCGATGAGTTGCGCAAGCTGGGTAAATAGTCACCCGCCCTGCTGGCTACAAACCACCGCTGGCCTGAAACCCGACACCCAGCACCGTCAGCACGGACAACGGCAACAGCACGGTATCGAGCAACGCGCTGGCGGGCAGGTCCAGGCCCGGATAGCGCGGAGCCTCGGCGCCAAAGCGATCCTTGGCACAGCACCCGCCCTCAAGGGCATACACGTCCAGCCGCGTACCCGAGTACACAACGGGAGCGCCCGGTTTGGCCGCATCCAGCGTTCGCACGCTGGCGCAACCACAAACCAGAGCCGCCACCAGCAGGGCCAATAGCGCCTTACTCATCGCCGCCCACATGGTACTCGCCCCAGCGCGGGAGCATGTCCTGGGGGATATTGAGCAGGTTGAGAATGCGCGCCACCACAAAATCCACCAGGTCATCGATAGTCTGCGGTTGATGATAAAAGCCGGGCGATGCAGGCACTATTACCGCGCCCATATTGGACAGCTTGAGCATGTTCTCCAGATGGATACTGGAATACGGCGCCTCACGCGGCACCAGAATCAGCTGGCGACGCTCCTTGAGCGTCACGTCTGCGGCGCGCTCGATCAGGTTGTTGCAAGCGCCGGTGGCAATCCCCGACAGGGTGCCGGTGGAACACGGCACCACCACCATCGCAGCGGGTGCTCCCGACCCCGAAGCCACGGGCGACATCCAGTCCTCCTTGCCGTATACGCGAATCTGCCCTGCGGCAGCGCCCGTGTATTCAGTCAGAAAAGCCTGCATTGCTTGTGGCTTTGGCGGCAGGCTGACATCCGTTTCGGTTGCCATGACCAATTGTGCGGCCTTGGAGATCAGGAAGTGGACTTCGCGGTCTTCGCGCACCAGGCAATCGAGCAGGCGCAAGGCGTACGGCATGCCGGAAGCACCGGTGACCGCCAGGGTTATGCGTTCCGGGCCACTCATTGCAGCGCTTCCGCCAGCTTGCCATGCAGCCCGCCGAAGCCGCCATTGCTCATGATCACCACATGGGTACCGGGCTTAACCTGGGCCTTGACCTCGGCAATGATGGCGTCCAGCGAATCGCACACCTTGGTCGGCACCGGGCTCGATGCCACCGTCGCGGCCAGATCCCAACCCAGATTGGCCGGGGCATACCAGACCACATGATCCGCCTGCACCACGCTTTGCGGCAGGCCATCACGGTGGGCTCCGAGCTTCATGGAGTTGGAGCGCGGCTCAATCACCGCGATCAAGGGCGCGTCACCAATGTGCTTGCGCAGGCCATCGAGGGTGGTCGCGATCGCAGTCGGATGGTGGGCAAAGTCGTCGTAGAGGGTAATGCCGTGGACTTCGGCGACTTTCTCCATACGTCGTTTCACGCTTTTGAAAGCGCTCAACCCATCTATCGCCATGCTCGACACCACGCCGACATGGCGCGCTGCGGCCAGGGTCGCCAGGGCGTTGGCCACGTTATGCTGGCCGGTCATATTCCAATCGACGGTACCTTGCAGCGCGCCGTCAAACAGCACCTCAAAGCGAGAGCCGTCATCACTGAGCAGCCTGGCTTGCCATTGACCATCGACGCCCGTGGTTTGTACCGGCGTCCAGCAGCCCATTTCGATTACACGCTGCAATGCAGGCTCGGTGGTCGGGTGGATAACCAGCCCTTCACTCGGGATAGTGCGCACCAAATGGTGGAATTGCCGCTCAATGGCCGGCAAGTCCGGGAAGATATCAGCGTGATCGAACTCGAGATTGTTGAGGATTGCCGTGCGCGGACGGTAGTGGACAAACTTCGAGCGCTTGTCGAAAAAGGCGCTGTCATATTCATCGGCTTCTACCACAAAGAACGGCGTATCACCCAGACGGGCCGACACGGCAAAGTTCTGCGGCACACCGCCAATCAGGAAACCCGGGGCCATGCCCGCGTACTCCAGCACCCAGGCCAGCATGCTGCTGGTCGTGGTTTTACCGTGGGTACCTGCCACGGCCAGTACCCAGCGGCCTTGCAGCACATGGTCAGCCAGCCATTGCGGGCCGGACACGTAAGGCAGGCCCTTGTTGAGCACGTACTCAACTGCGGGGTTGCCACGGGACAGCGCATTGCCGATCACCACTACATCTGGCGCCGGATCGAGCTGAACCGGGTCATAGCCCTGGGTTAGTTCAATACCTTGAGCCTGCAGCTGGGTGCTCATCGGCGGATAGACGTTGGCGTCTGAGCCAGTAACGTGATGGCCCAGTTCTTTGGCCAGAACCGCCAGCGACCCCATGAAAGTGCCGCAAATACCCAAAATATGAATGTGCATAGTTGACCTCGTAAACCATCGGCGAAGGGTAGCGTAGCAAGGTTCTTTTCGCACCTGATGATTCTGAAACCCTCACCCTAGCCCTCTCCCTGAGGGAGAGGGGACTAAAAGCAAAAGCGGATTTGCGCAACGCCTCAGGTCAGCCCCCTCACTCTCCGGGAGACGGTTGGGGTGAGGGGCTTTTAAGCATTACCGCTCAATCCCATGCTTGCGCAGCTTTCTATACAGGGTGTTGCGGCTCACCCCCAGTTGCAGCGCGGTATGGGTCATATGCCAGCGGTGCAGTTCGAGCGCCAGCAACAAGGCCTGCTTTTCGGCATCCTCAAGCGGGTATTCACATGCTTCAGGGGCTTTGGGCGGAGCCAGGCGAATAGTGGCCGGCAGATCTTCGTACTGGATCACGTCGTTTTCGCAGAGTGCAGCCAGGGTTCGCAGCACATTGCGCAGCTGACGCACGTTGCCTGGCCAGGCAAAATCCAGCAACGCCTCACGTGCCGCCGGGCTGATAAACAGGCGCTGCCCTCCCGCCTCTTCGGCCAGCAAGAAGTCCAGCAACTGCGATTTGTCCGTGCGCTCGCGCAACGCTGGCAAACCGATTTCCAGTCCATTAAGGCGGTAATACAGGTCTTCACGAAAACTGCCGTCCGCCACGCGCTCCTGCAAGTTACGGTGGGTGGCGCTGATAATGCGCACGTTGACCGCCATCGGCTCGCCACCAATGGGCACCACCACACGGTCCTCCAGCACTCTTAACAACCGGGTTTGCAACGCCAGCGGCATATCGCCAATTTCATCCAGAAACAGGGTGCCGCCATCGGCCTGCTGCAACTTGCCCTGCATGCCTTCCTTGCGTGCCCCGGTAAAACTACCACCGCGATAGCCGAACAGTTCGCTCTCGATCAGGCTTTCGGGGATCGACGCGCAGTTGAGCGCCACAAACGGCTTGCTGCTGCGCAAGCTGGCTTGATGCACAGCCTTGGCAAAGGCTTCTTTGCCGGAGCCGGTTTCACCATTGACCAACAGCGGCACATCGCGCTCAAACACCCGTAATGACCGGCGAAAATCCGTCTGCAGGGCCTCATCACCCAGGCAGATGCTGCTCGGGCGCGGTGGTTCGGCTTGCACCATGACCGGGGCAGGCCCGTTCCGTGGTTGGCCGCGCAGTGCCGCAAATAATCGACGCCCGTCGCGGGTATGCAGCGGCCAACTGGCATTCGCCTGGAGGGTGGCCCGACTGAAAAGCTCATCCCGCGGGCAATCGAAAACACTGTCGACCGATTGCCCGAGCAAACTGCCACGCACATGCCCTAGCAGGTTCAGGGCACTCTGGTTAACCGCGCCTATAACTCCGTCGCCATCAAACGCCAGCATGCCTTCGCTGAACAATCCGATAGACTCGGCGTGCAGATGAAAACGCAGCAGCCACTGATTCTGAAAGTGCCCGAGGAAGTAGCTGTTTTCGATGATTTTCGCTGACAGATTAACCAGCGCCATCGTATGAAACTGGCTCTGACGGGAAGCCTCATGGCGGGCCGAAGACACGTCGAGCACCGCCAGCAACTCGCCCTGCGGATCGAACACCGGGCTGGCCGAGCAGGTCAGCCCGGTGTGCCGGCCACGAAAGTGTTCATCCTGATGGATGGTCAGTGCCTGACGCTCGACCAGGCAGGTACCGATGCCGTTGGTACCCTCCCTGGCTTCGCTCCAGTCGGCTCCCAGCCACAGCCCCGCCTGCTCGAACACCTTGCGTTCGGAGGGGGCAGTGACACAGTTGAGGATCACGCCACGGGCATCAGTCAATAGCACCGCGTGCCCGGCACCGGAGAGTTGCTGATGCAGGCTGTTCATTTCGTGACCGGCGATTTTCAGCACCTGCTGCAAACGCTCGCGGCCTTCAAGGATACGGCCTTGCTCAAGTACGGTCGGGGCTACGGTTTGCGCAGGATCGAGGTGATAGTCCTCCAGGCAACGCTGCCAGGAACGGACGATGGACGGGTCACACCCTTGCGGGCGACCGCGGGTGACATCAATGACTTGCCGTGCGTGACGGCGCAAATCGGTGCTGTGCATTTCTTATTGTTCTCCGCTCTGTCTCGGTGGTCCCGTGCTCAACAGAGGCAACTCGCCCTCAGCGGCAACAAAGATCCAGTCCAAACCGAACGCCCAGCATCCTCTTGCTCACCGGCCTTTGCAATCGCGAACTGACCGGCCGGTCATCGGTTGTGCCAGGACTGGTACAAATTGTCACCACAGCTGTATCAGGTGTGCCACAAGCCCCTCTCCCCAACGACCGGGTAAAACCCGCAAAGCCTTGGAAGACAAGGCCTGCACAAAGATGGCCCAGCCCTTGCTCATACTTTTGCCAGCGCCACAGCGCGTCCTCCCATAAGCACAATAAAGCCAGGAGACACTCACCATGCGTTACGCACAACCCGGTACTGAAGGCTCGATTGTTTCGTTCAAGAGCCGTTACGGTAACTACATCGGCGGCGAATTCGTGGCACCGGTCAAAGGCCAGTATTTCACCAACACCTCGCCGGTCAACGGCAAAGCCATTGCCGAATTCCCGCGTTCTACTGCCGAAGACATCGAAAAAGCCCTCGACGCTGCCCACGCCGCTGCTGATGCCTGGGGCGCGACCTCAGTGCAGGCACGTTCGCTGGTGTTGCTGAAGATTGCTGACCGCATTGAGCAAAACCTCGAACTGCTGGCCATTACCGAAACCTGGGACAACGGCAAAGCCGTACGCGAAACCCTGAACGCCGACGTGCCGCTGGCCGCGGATCATTTCCGTTACTACGCCGGCTGCATCCGCGCTCAAGAAGGCAGCGCCGCCGAAATTGACGGCAATACCGTGGCGTATCACATCCACGAACCGCTGGGCGTGGTCGGGCAGATCATTCCGTGGAACTTCCCGCTGCTGATGGCCGCCTGGAAACTTGCCCCTGCACTGGCGGCGGGCAACTGCATCGTGCTCAAACCGGCTGAACAAACGCCGCTGAGCATCACCGTTTTTATGGAACTGATCGGCGACCTGCTGCCACCGGGCGTCCTCAACGTCGTGCAGGGGTTCGGTAAAGAAGCAGGCGAAGCGCTGGCTACCAGCAAACGCATTGCCAAGATCGCCTTTACTGGCTCCACACCTGTAGGCGCTCACATCATGAAATGTGCCGCCGAGAACATCATCCCGTCGACCGTGGAACTGGGTGGCAAGTCGCCAAACATCTTCTTCGAAGACATCATGCAGGCCGAGCCGGCCTTTATTGAAAAAGCCGCTGAAGGTCTGGTGCTGGCATTCTTCAACCAGGGCGAAGTGTGCACCTGCCCGTCGCGGGCGCTGGTGCAGGAGTCGATCTACGACGACTTTATGAAAGTGGTGATGCGCAAGGTCGAGGCAATCAAGCGTGGAGACCCGCTGGACACCGACACCATGGTCGGCGCCCAGGCCTCCGAACAGCAATTCGACAAGATCCTGTCCTACCTTGAAATTGCCAGGAACGAAGGCGCTGAACTGCTGACCGGCGGTGCCGTAGCCAAGCTCGAAGGCGATCTGGCAACCGGCTATTACATCCAGCCGACCCTGCTCAAGGGCACCAACAAAATGCGCGTCTTCCAGGAAGAAATCTTTGGCCCGGTGGTCAGCATCACCACCTTCAAGGACGAAGCCGAAGCGCTGGCGATTGCCAACGACACCGAGTTTGGCCTCGGCGCCGGCCTGTGGACCCGCGACATCAACCGCGCCTATCGCATGGGCCGTGCCATCAAGGCGGGTCGCGTGTGGACCAACTGTTACCACCTCTACCCGGCACACGCCGCGTTCGGCGGGTACAAAAAATCCGGCGTCGGCCGTGAAACCCACAAAATGATGCTCGACCACTACCAACAGACCAAAAACCTGCTGGTGAGCTACGACATCAACCCGCTGGGTTTCTTCTAACCCAGAACCCTGTAGGAGCGGGCTTGTTCGCGAAAGGATCGCTGCGCTGTACTGAACGACCGCAGCGCCTGCATCGCGAGCAAGCCCGCTCCCACAAACTGGCATCAATAGCTCTACACCGGGCCTTCTGGCCTAGCTCTTGCTTATCTCCCTGTCATATTTTCTCAAACTATAAAAGAACAGGTGAATTCCCATGCCTAGCGAACCTACTGCCGCTGCGGCGGCGTCCTCTGTCGATTTTGAAAAAGTCGGCTCCGATTATTTCCAACAACGTGAACTGAAAAAAGGCGCTGCCGGCTGGGTCCTGCTGGTGGGCCTGGGCGTGGCCTATGTGATTTCCGGCGACTACGCCGGCTGGAACTTCGGCCTGGCCCAGGGCGGCTGGGGCGGAATGTTTATCGCCACATTGCTGATGGCCACCATGTACTTGTGCATGTGCTTTTCACTGGCCGAATTGTCCTCGATGATCCCCACCGCCGGTGGCGGCTACGGCTTTGCCCGCAGTGCTTTCGGGCCGTGGGGCGGGTTCCTCACTGGTACGGCGATCCTGATTGAATATGCCATCGCCCCTGCCGCGATTGCCTGTTTTATCGGCGCCTATTGCGAGTCGCTGTTCGGTATTGGCGGCTGGATGATCTACCTGGCGTTCTACATCATCTTTATCGGCATCCATATTTTCGGGGTCGGGGAAGCGCTCAAGCTGATGTTCATCATCACCGCCGTGGCGGCCATTGCCCTGGGGGTGTTTCTGGTCGCGATGGTGCCGCACTTCAGCGTCGCCAACCTGCTGGATATCCCGGTCACCGAGGCCAAGGGCGCCAGCGCATTTCTGCCCTTCGGTTATGTCGGTGTCTGGGCAGCCATCCCTTATGCGATCTGGTTTTTCCTCGCTGTCGAAGGCGTGCCGCTGGCTGCTGAAGAAACCAAGAACCCCAAGCGTGACCTGCCTCGCGGCCTGATTGGCGCCATGCTGGTTCTGGCCACCTTTGCCCTGCTGATTCTGGTGATCGGCCCGGGCGGCGCCGGCGCGCACCACTTGATGGCATCGGGTAATCCGCTGGTCGAAGCACTGAGCAAGGCGTATGGCGGCTCGACCTGGATGGGCGGCTTTGTGAACCTGGTGGGCCTGGCCGGTTTGATTGCCAGCTTCTTCTCGATCATTTACGCCTATTCACGTCAGATCTTCGCCTTGTCCCGCGCCGGCTATTTGCCGCGCAAACTGTCCGAAACCAACAAGAGCAAGGCGCCGGTGCTGGCCTTGATCATCCCCGGCATTATCGGTTTTGGTCTGTCACTGACCGGCCAGGGCGACTTGCTGATTCTGGTGGCGGTATTTGGCGCGACCATTTCCTATGTGCTGATGATGGCCGCGCATATCACCCTGCGTATTCGCCGCCCTAAAATGGAGCGCCCGTATCGCACGCCGGGCGGGATTTTCACTTCGGGCACTGCTTTGGTGCTTGCCTGTGTCGCGGTGGTGGCCGGCTTCCTGGTTGACCCGCGGGTGGTGATTGGCGCTGCGGTGATCTATGGAGTATTAATTGCCTACTTCGCTTTTTACAGTCGGCACCATTTGGTGGCCGGTACGCCGGAAGAGGAATTCGCGGCTATTCAACAGGCCGAAAAAGCCTTGCACTGACCGCTGAGAATCCCGCCAGACGCCTTGCGTCTGGCGTCATGGAGCACCCTGTATGGCAACGTTCTCACATGCGGTTGGCACTCAGACCTACCGTTTCGATAGCCTTAAAGATGTAATGGCCAAGGCTGGCCCGGCCCGTTCCGGGGATTTTCTGGCCGGCGTGGCTGCGCAAAACGACGGCGAACGGGTGGCCGCGCAAATGGCGCTGGCTGACATCCCGCTCGCCTATTTTCTGCAAGAAGTTCTGATCCCCTACGAGACCGATGAGGTCACCCGGCTGATTATCGACAGCCATGATCTTCAAGCCTTCGCTCCGGTCAGCCACCTGACCGTCGGTGGCTTTCGCGACTGGCTGCTCAGCGACGCAGCCAGCGAGGACAGCCTGCGGGCCCTGGCGCCGGGCCTGACCCCGGAAATGGCCGCCGCCGTGTCGAAGATCATGCGCGTACAGGACCTGATTCTGGTCGCGCAAAAGATCCGTGTGGTTACCCGGTTTCGCGGCACCATGGGCCTGCGCGGCCGACTTTCGACACGCCTGCAACCCAACCACCCCACCGATGACCCGGCCGGCATTGCCGCCAGCATTCTCGACGGGCTGCTCTACGGCAACGGCGATGCCATGATCGGCATCAACCCGGCCACTGACAGCATTGCCTCGATCTGCGACCTGCTGAACATGCTCGACGCCATCATCCAGCGCTATGAAATCCCCACCCAGTCCTGCGTACTGACCCACGTCACCACCTCGATCGAAGCCATCAATCGCGGCGTGCCGCTGGATCTGGTATTTCAGTCCATTGCCGGCACCGAGGCCGCCAACGCCAGTTTTGGCATCAACCTGAATGTGCTGCAGGAAGGCTATGACGCAGGCTTGAGCCTTAATCGCGGGACTCTGGGCAATAACCTGATGTATTTCGAAACAGGTCAGGGCAGCGCGCTGTCGGCCAACGCCCATTTCGGCGTGGATCAACAAACCTGTGAAACCCGCGCCTACGCCGTGGCACGGCATTTCAAGCCGTTTCTGGTCAATACCGTGGTCGGTTTTATCGGCCCCGAGTACCTGTACAACGGCAAGCAGATCATCCGCGCCGGCCTTGAGGACCACTTCTGCGGCAAGCTGCTGGGTGTGCCCATGGGCTGTGATATCTGCTACACCAACCATGCCGAAGCGGACCAGGACGACATGGACACCCTGCTGACATTGCTGGGGGTGGCCGGGATCAACTTCATCATGGGCATTCCGGGGTCGGACGACATCATGCTCAACTATCAGACCACGTCGTTCCATGACGCCCTGTATGCCCGCAAAACCCTGGGGTTAAAACCCGCCCCGGAGTTTGAACAGTGGCTCAGCAAGGTGGGCATTTTTACTCAGAACGATGGCCGCATCGAGTTCGGCCATCAGCTGCCACCTGCATTTCGCCAGGCGCTGGCTCATTTGGGAGGACGCTAGGCATGGCCGACAACCTTAACCCGTGGCTGGAACTGCGCCGCCTGACCCCCGCACGTATTGCCCTGGGACGCACCGGCACCAGCATGCCGACCCAGGCCCAGCTCGACTTTCAATTCGCCCATGCCCAAGCCCGGGATGCGGTGCATTTGCCGTTTGATCACCCCGGCCTGAGTGCACAGTTAACCGAGCGCGGGCGCGAGAGCCTGCTGCTGCACAGTGCCGCGGCTGACCGCCACAGCTACCTGCAACGCCCGGATCTGGGACGCAAGCTCAACGACGACTCTGCGCAGCAATTGCGCGACTACGCAGCGGCCAACCCCGGCGGCATCGATGTCGCCGTGGTGGTAGCGGATGGCTTGTCGGCACTGGCCGTGCATCGCCACACCTTGCCCTTCCTGGCGCGCATGGAAGAGCACACGGCGACTGAAGGCTGGTCGCTGTCGCCGGTGATTCTGGTAGAGCAGGGGCGAGTTGCCGTGGCCGATGAAATTGGCGAACTGCTGGGCGCACGCATGGTGGTGATGTTGATCGGCGAACGCCCCGGGCTCAGCTCCCCCGACAGCCTGGGGCTGTACTTCACCTACGCGCCGAAAATCGGCCTGACCGATGCGTATCGCAACTGTATTTCCAATGTACGGCTTGAAGGCCTGAGCTACGGCATGGCCGCTCATCGGCTGGCGTACCTGATGCGCGAAGCCTGCCGGCGGCAATTATCGGGAGTGAATCTGAAGGATGAAGCCCAGGTGCAGACCCTGGATGTCGAGGCGCCCAGCGAAAACTTTCTGCTCAAGGGCGATTAACTCTGCGTAGTAGCTGCCGAAGGAACGAGGCTGCTGCTACGGCTTTTGACTACCAATACACGCTTCGCTACAAACTCACACTGCAGAATTCGTCTCAATCCGTATAATCCGGTTCTTCAAAAAAGTACGAAAAAACTACAATTGTTGTAGTTAACTACGCATCCCTACCCGCACAGACCTGCAGAGCCGGGTCATCAACACAGGTGCTTCACATGGATTTCAACCCGATCGACATTATCCTGCACCTCGATGTGTACCTCGACATGCTGGTAAACAATTACGGGCCATGGATCTACGCCATCCTGTTTCTGGTGATTTTTTGCGAAACCGGTCTGGTGGTCATGCCGTTTTTGCCGGGTGATTCGCTGCTCTTTATCGCGGGCGCCGTAGCTGCCGGCGGCGGCATGGACCCGGTACTGCTCGCAGGCTTGCTGATGCTGGCTGCGATCATGGGCGACAGCACCAACTACGTTATTGGACGAACGGCAGGCGAGCGCTTGTTCAGCAACCCGAATTCGAAAATCTTCCGTCGCGACTACCTGGAAAAAACCCACGACTTCTATGAGCGTCATGGCGGTAAAACCGTAACCATGGCCCGTTTCCTGCCGATTTTCCGCACCTTCGCTCCGTTTGTTGCCGGTGTGGCGCGCATGTTCTACCCGCGCTTCTTTATGTTCAGCGTATTCGGCACCATCCTGTGGGTTGGCGGCCTGGTCACTCTGGGTTATTTCTTCGGCAATGTGCCATTTATCAAGAAGAACCTGTCGCTGCTGGTGGTGGGCATCATTCTACTGTCGCTGGTACCGATGATTATTGGCGTGATCCGCAGCCGTCTGGGCCGTACTCCAGCCAAAGCCAAAGCCTGATCGGGAGACACCACCATGTGGTCTCTAAGTGAATGGCGGCGCCAGCGAATCCTTGCGCAGCACCCGGTAACGCCTGACGTATGGCACAACGTGCGCCAGCATCTGAGCATTCTCGACGGGCTGAATGACGAGCAGGACAAATGGCTGCGCGACAGCAGCGTATTGTTTCTGCAAGCCAAGCACCTCACCCCCATGCCCGGGGTTGAGCTGACCGAAGAGGGCCGGCTGTTGCTGGCCGCTCAGGCGCAATTGCCGCTGCTCAACCTGGGTGACCTGGACTGGTACCAGGGCTTTCACGAAATCGTGCTCTATCCCGACGACTTCGTCAGCCCCCAGCGCCATCGCGATTCCAGCGGTGTAGAGCATGAATGGGAAGGCCATCACAGCGGTGAAGCCTGGCAGCATGGGCCGGTCGTTCTGGCATGGCCGGGCGTTCTGGCTAGCGGTGGCTGGGAAGGCTACAACCTGGTCATCCACGAACTGGCGCACAAGCTGGACATGCTCAATGGTGCCGCGAATGGCATGCCGCCCTTGCACAGCAGCATGCATGTCAGTGACTGGACCCAGGCCATGCAACAGGCCTACGACCATCTCAATCACTACCTCGACCACCACAACCCCGACCACGCGCCTATCGACCCCTATGCCGCCGAAAACCCGGCGGAGTTCTTTGCGGTCACCAGCGAGTACTTTTTCAGCGCACCCGACCTGTTGAACCATGCCTACCCGCTGGTCTATCAACAACTGAGCCTGTTTTATCGTCAGGACACGCTGGCACGCCTCAAGCAGCTGCAAAGCGAACACCCCGAATACCGCGCGCAGCACTGATCGCCCAAGGGTGACGTCCTTATAGGAATACGCCTATAATCGCCGCCACTTTTTGGCCAAATCGGCCAAACAAACTGGCCTACTAACGGGGGCACCGCCCAATGAGCTACAGCAAGATTCCGGCTGGCAAAGACCTGCCGAATGACATCTACGTCGCTATCGAGATTCCGGCTAACCACGCGCCGATCAAATATGAAATCGACAAAGACAGCGATTGCCTGTTCGTTGACCGCTTCATGGCCACCCCGATGTTCTACCCGGCCAACTACGGTTTTATCCCTAACACCCTGGCTGACGACGGTGATCCGCTGGACGTGCTGGTGGTTACCCCTTACCCGGTAGCTCCAGGCTCGGTTATCCGTGCTCGCCCGGTTGGCATCCTGCACATGACTGACGACGGCGGCGGCGATGCCAAAGTGGTTGCAGTGCCTCACGACAAGCTGTCCCAGCTGTACGTTGACGTGAAAGAGTACACCGACCTGCCACCCCTGCTGATCCAGCAGATCCAGCACTTCTTCGAGAACTACAAAGATCTCGAAAAAGGCAAATGGGTGAAGATCGAAGGTTGGGGCGATGCTGAAGCTGCCCGTGCCGAAATCACCAAATCGGTTGCGGCCTACAAAGGCTAAGCAAGCGGTTAAAAAAAACCTCGGCTCGCCGGGGTTTTTTTATGCCTGCATAAACGCAATAAAACAGCCTGTTTACGGCGCGCAAAATGCCCAGTCAATGCCAGTAGGAAATATCGCTGCAAGCCTAGGAATTTTCTGGTTTTACCGTTTTTTTTTGAACGCTTAGTTTATTTAAACAGGCTTGGCTTGCCCGTAGACTCTGTGTTCATGAATACATCCGGTGATCGCCTGAAAGCCCTCCTGCGGGAGTGCCATTTAACCGCTTCGGACTTCGCAGCCAATCGCCGCGTTACGCCGCAGCACGTCAACAACTGGTTCAAACGGGGCATTCCGATGGCTCGCCTGGACGAAATCGCCGAACTGCTGTGCGTCAACAGCCGCTGGCTACGTACCGGCGAGGGCGTCAAGCATCCGGGCCTTGTCAGCAGCAACGATGAAAAATCGCCTGCCCAGACCGGACAGCCCAAACCGGCTAATGCCTGCGATATTGACGCGCCCTTCTACAACGAAACCTTGCACCCCGACGGATCAGGCAAAACCCATGTGGTGAAAATTCCTGATTGCACCGTGCGGCTCAGTTGCTCGACCCTGCAGGCCCTGGATGTCAGCCCCGACCAGGCCATTTGCGCACCCATGATTGGCAACAGCATGGCGCACAGGATCCAGGATGGTTCCACAGTCGCCATCGACCGCAGCCTGACCCAAATCGTCGACGGTGAAATCTACGCGCTCGAGCAGGATGGCATGCTGCGCATCAAATACCTCTACCGCCTGCCCAACAACGGCCTGCGCATCCGCAGCCACAACTGCCTGGAGTATCCGGACGAAGTCTTTGACGCAACAGAAGTCCATGCGCAGCAGATACGGATACTGGGCTGGGTATTCTGGTGGTCCACGCTTAGCCAGCGACGCCCGCCAGTGCCTTACAAACTGGACGAATAACCTTAGGTCTGGGAAAAGTACTCAAACCCCAGTATGATTCGTCGCACTTGTGCACTCCCCCTCGCGGCACGCGAGCCGGAATGCAGGGCCAGGCAGCAAAAAGCCGCTACGCCCCACACCCAGCCACAACGCGCTGGATGTCCCGATTGAAGGCGAGTACGGCTTACCAAAAATAAGCCAAACCCGCCCCCGAGAAGCCGGCCACAAGCCGGCTTTTTAATGCCTTTCTGAAAGCCATTCTCAGCTACTGAACTCCTCTGCAACCTTGCTAGATCAAGGGTTTCGGCCTATTTTCGTTCTTGTGACTTCCGTTTTGATCCACCCTCTTCCACGGCGAAGTGGGGGAACCGGTGGGGGAACTGAGGGTAGAAAAATGGGCAAGCTGACCGCGAAGCAAGTCGAGCATTTGGGTATAACGATTCGCGGCAGATAGATCGGCAGAGCTTGTTGGACTATGCCGGACATCTGCGCCAGCAAGTTGAACAAGGGGCTATCTGCATCGCCACCGCGCAAAATCGGTTGTCCAGCGTGAACCGAACGATGGCGGCGCTTCGCGGTGATCAATATGTGAAAGTGCCGAGTCCGAGCAAGGCGTTGGGAATGCGCCGCACCAGTGTTCGTCGCTCGGTGCCGCAAGGCCAAGACCGCGAACACGTGAAGCGGATCGTCGAGGTGCTGTGCGAACACCCAATGCCGCGCGCCGCGGCCATCGCGCAGTTAGCTCGAGCCACTGGCATGCGCTTACGCGAGGCCATTTTGGCCGACCTACCACGTCTAAAACGTGAGGCCGAACACTACGGCAAGATCAACATCCAGGACGGCACGAAAGGTGGCCGCTCCGGTGCGTCGGCACCTCGCTGGCTCAAGGTGGATGAACACATTCGAAACGCGCTGAGGTTTGCCGAACAGGTCTCACCCGATGGCAGCCGCAACCTGCTTGCACCGGATGAACGCTACCTCGATTTCCAACGGGGAATCGTTCGTCCCGCACGAGCCATCCTCCATCAGCACAAGCTCAAAGGCTTCCACGAGTTACGAGCCGCCTATGCGTGCGAGCGCTATGAGCAAATCACCCATCATCCTGCGCCTATTAACGGTGGCCATTGCTATCAACTCGACCGACATCTAGATCGGGAGGCCCGAGTGCTAATCAGCTATGAGCTCGGGCACGGCCGTATCGACGTGGTATCGGCTTACATTGGCGGTCGAGCATGAGCAGAGCTGTTCCTTAGCGGCGAACTCAATGGCTCACATGCCAGTCGCCTACGCTATATCCGCCAAGCCAAGATTATCCATATGGTGATCTACAACCACTGGCAGCGCGATAACCCTTGGACGTGGCGACGAAAACACCTCATGTGGTTCTTTGACCATCACTTGGAGAAATGCAGCGAAGCCTAGTCCGCCCTCCCTGAACGAACATCGACACTATACGACGGCCAGTGAGGCCCGACCGCTGATCGTGGATAGCCGCCCGCCATTTCCGCACACACCGCCTCCAGTACTGCCAGACAGCTTGCTGAGGCATCCTGAGTTAGAATCCCATCCATCATTTATATCCTCTGGAAATACGTCGTTCGCAGGCGACGAAAAGGAAAACCGTAATGCCCCTAACGCTTCAGCAACTGGAACGTCACCTGTTCAAGGCCGCCGATATTCTGCGCGGCAAGATGGATGCCTCGGAGTTTAAGGAGTACATCTTCGGCATGTTGTTCCTCAAACGCTGCTCTGATGTGTTCGAGGAGCGTTACGACGAGGTCGTGGCACAGGAACTTAAGGCTGGAAAGAGCCAATCTGAAGCCTTTGTCTCCGCCGAAAATCCCCGCTGGTACAAGCGCGATGGCGGTTTTTGGGTGCCCAGCGCCTCGCGCTTCAAGCACCTGCTCAACGAGGCGCACATCAATGTCGGCAATCTGCTCAATAAGGCGCTAGGTGGTATTGAGGAAAACAACACCTCTCTTGATGGGGTACTGGAGCATATCGACTTCACCCGCAAGGTCGGCCAGAGCAAGATTCCCGACCTCAAGCTGCGTCAGTTAATCAGCCACTTCGGCCAGGTACGCCTGCGCAACTCTGACTTCGAGTTTCCCGACCTGCTTGGCGCCGCCTACGAATACCTGATCGGCGAGTTCGCGGACTCTGCCGGCAAAAAGGGCGGCGAGTTCTACACCCCGCGTTCGGTGGTACGCTTGATGGTGCGTCTGCTCAAGCCTACGCTGGCACACGACATCTACGACCCTTGCTGCGGCTCGGGCGGCATGTTGATCGCCGCCAAGGAATATATCGACGAGCATGGCGAGGATGGTCGCAAGGCCAACCTATTTGGTCAGGAGTTCAACGGTACGGTCTGGTCCATCGCCAAGATGAACATGTTGCTGCACGGTATTAGTACGGCCTGGCTGGAGAACGAAGACACCTTGAGCGATCCGCGACATTTGGAAGGCGGCGAACTGCTGCGCTTTGACCGCATCCTCACCAACCCACCGTTCTCCATCAACTGGGGCCATACCGAGAAAGATGCCAACGACCAGCCAGCCTGGAATCCGCTGCACCCGGAACGTTTCAAGTACGGACAAGTGCCGTTGGGTGCCAAGAAGGCCGATTTGATGTTCCTTCAGCACATGCTCGGCGTCTGCCGCGACGAAGGTATGGTCGCCACAGTTTTGCCCCACGGAGTGCTGTTCCGTGGCGGAGAGGAGAAAGGTATACGCGCAGGTATCATCGAGGATGATCTGCTCGAAGCGGTGATCGGCCTGCCAGCCAACCTGTTCTACGGCACCGGCATCCCTGCCTGTATCCTGATTCTGCGCCAACAGAGGCAGGACGGGGCCAATCGCGTCAGCGGCAAGCCAGCCGAACGCCAAGGCAAAGTGCTGTTTATCAATGCCGACCGGGAGTATTTCGAGGGGCGTGCACAGAGTTTCTTGCTGCCAGAGCATATCGAGAAGATTGCCACCGCCTTCGATGAGTTCCGTCAGATCGACGGCCTGTCCGATATCGTCGACATCGCCACCCTGCGCGATAATGGCTACAACCTGAATATCCGCCGCTATGTGGACAACGCTCCTGCACCAGAACCCCACGACGTGCGTGCACACTTGGTTGGCGGCATACCAAAGTCCGAAGTGGCAGCCAAAGCCAACCTATTCCAGGCCCACGGCCTCGCCCCCCAGGACTTGTTCGTCGTCCGGGACGAACGCTATTTCGACTTCCGCCCAAACTTGAAAAACCGCCAAGCACTCAAGCCAGCCATCGAAGGCAATGTCGGCCTGCGGGGTAAAGAAACCAAAATTCGCGACACCTTCGAAAGCTGGTGGAAAGAGCACAGACCCCGTATCACTGCCCTGGCTGGGCAAATGGACAACAGCAATAGCTTGGTCAGCCTGCGTAGCGAGTTACTGCAGAGTTTCAGTCAGTCACTGGAAAGCATCGGCCTGCTTGACCCCTTTCAAGTACGCGGCATCGTCGCTGGCTTCTGGTACCAGAGCAAATACGACTTTCTTACCCTGATGGCCCGTGGCGCTACGGGAGTAGCCGATGCTTGGCGTACCAGTATTGTCACCGCCCTGGAGGACAAAGCCAGCAAGGACAGCCCGCTGGAGCACAAGCTGGTCAAGTTTCTGCTCAGCGACTTCGTAACCGAATTAACCGAACTGGACGCGAAGAAAGCTGAGCTGGAAAGCCAACTAAAGGCTGTCGTTTCAGCCAAAAGCGAGGACGGCGAAGAGACTGAAAGCGAAACTACCGAAGGTGATGAGGAAAACACCGTCGATGAGAACCAGCTCAAAGCCTGGAAGACCGAATTGACCAAGGTGAAAAAGCGGTTAAAAACCCAGAAGGACAGCTTCACCAACCATCTGAACCAAGCTGTTGATGGACTGACGCCGGAGGCTGCTAGCGAGTTGCTGCTGACTATATTGCACAACGATATGCAGGCCATCGTAGAAAGTTATATTTCTGCCCAGCGCAAGCAGATAGTCAGCGCCTTTGAAAAGTGGTGGGATAAGTATCAGGTGACCCTGATCGAGATTGAGCACAAGCGTGATGCGGCGGCGCAGGAGCTTCAGGACTTTTTGAAGGGCTTGGGATATGTCTAATACTTTCAACTGGACAACCTGCACTGTCAAAGACGTTGTAGAGCGTCATTTCTGTGGGCCGAGTCCCGATTGTGAAGAGCGGCAAATATTTGCGCCTGAAGAATGGGGGGTTCTTAAAACGACTGCGATCACATGGGCAGGGTGGGACGAAAAGGCCCATAAAGTGTTACCAAGGGCATTTTGGGGGCAAGCCAAAATTGAAGTTCACGCGGGTGATGTTCTAGTGACAAAAGCAGGGCCACGGAATCGCGTTGGCGTTGTTTGCCATATTCCGTCCACTCGTAGCCAGCTAGTCGTTTCTGGAAAAATGATCGGCCTCAGACCAACATCGGAAACAGTCAATGCGAGTTTTCTTGCAGGACTTCTGGCCACACAAGAACCACAAAAATACATACACGATCGTACAACCGGAATGGCAGAGTCGCAGGTCAACTTCGCAAATGATGTTCTCTTGAGCACTCCTTTGCTGCTTCCTCCCATCCAAGAGCAAAACCTCATTGCGAGGGTTCTAGACACCCTCGGCACCGCCATCCGTGAAACCGAGGCGATAGTCGACAAGCTCAAAGTCGTCAAACAGGGACTATTGCAAGACTTGCTGACCCGCGGCATCGACGCCAACGGTGAACTGCGCCCTACCCAGAGCGAAGCGCCGCTGCTCTACAAAGACTCACCGCTGGGATGGATTCCAAAGGAATGGAAAGTTGGTACAGTCGAAAACTATCTAGATTGCATAATCGACTATCGTGGAAAAACTCCCGAAAAGACTGATTCTGGAGTCCCGCTCATCACCGCAAAAAATGTACGCTTAGGCTACATTGATCCAGAGCCTTGCGAGTTTATTGCGTACGAGAGTTTTGATCGATGGATGACTAGAGGGATCCCACGGCAAGGCGATGTTCTTTTCACCACAGAGGCTCCTCTGGGCAACGTTGCGCAAATAGAGACTGCAGAGAGACTGGCATTTGCACAGAGGATGATCATCCTGCAGGCAGGCCCACGAATTATTAATACATTCCTTAAGTATTTGATGCTGGGACAAATATTCCGTAACCGTCTCTTTGCCTTGGGTAGTGGCTCGACAGTTGAAGGTATTCAGCAGTCAACTTTTAGGCGACTTCTGATCACCGTCCCAGAGTCATTGGCTGAGCAAGAGAGAATTGTCCAGCAGCTCACTGAAATGGACTCAAGAATCAACAATGAATCACATTACGTCGCCAAATTGAAGCAAACAAAGTCAGGTCTAATGAGCGACCTCCTCACCGGCCGCGTACGCGTAACGCAGCTACTAGAAGAAACCGCCACATGACCGACTCACGCCCCGTCTCTCTGATCGACCCACCTGGTAGCTACTCCGACTGGCTGAGCGAACTGAAAACCCGTATCCACCACGCCCAACAGCGTGCGGTGCAGACAGTCAATCGCGAGTTGGTGCTGCTTTACTGGAAAATCGGCAGCGACATACTCGATCGACAAAGCCGCGAGGGCTGGGGCGCCAAGGTCATCGAGCGACTGGCGCACGACCTGCGTACGGCCTTCCCCGATATGAAGGGCTTTTCCCGCGCTAACCTGATGTATATGCGCGCCTTCGCCGAGGCTTGGCCGGACGCTGAAATTGTCCAACAGGCTGTTGGACAATTGCCCTGGGGCCATAATTTGGTGCTGCTCGCCAAGCTGAAAGACCCGCAGCAACGGCAGGCCTATGCCCAACGGGCCGTCGAATATGGCTGGTCGCGCAGCGTACTGGGTATGCACATCGAAACCCGCTTGCTGGAGCGTGAAGGTCAGGCGCAGACCAATTTTTCGGCAAGACTGCCGGCTCCGGGCTCGGATCTGGCCCAACAGGCGCTGAAAGATCCCTATATTTTTGACTTCCTCGGCGTGAATCGGGAGGCAAACGAGCGCGAAATCGAACACGCTCTGGTGCAGCATGTCACCCGCTTTCTGCTGGAACTGGGCGCGGGGTTTGCCTTCGTTGGACGGCAGGTACCACTGGAAGTGGGCGGTGACGACTTCTTCATTGATCTGCTGTTCTATCACCTCAAGCTGCGCTGCTATGTGGTGATCGAGCTGAAGGCCGACAAATTCAAGCCCGAGCATCTGGGTCAGTTGGGCTTCTACCTGACGGCCGTGGATGCACAGATGAAAAGCGAACACGATGCCCCTACCATTGGCCTGCTGCTGTGCAAGAGCAAGAATAAGGTAGTGGCGGAATACGCCCTGCGTGACAGTGCCAAACCCATGGGTGTAGCGGAGTATCAATTGATGGAGTCGCTCCCAGCAGAGCTGCAAACCACCCTGCCTAGCATCGAACAAATCGAGCAGGAACTGACCGATAATTAAGCAGCAATAAGCTGACATCTGCCCGTATGGGCGCCAAGTAAACCTGATGGAATCGGATGAGATCGAAAAGATTTCATCCATTGAAAATGGAGTGGTGAGATGGGCTGGGAACTGGACGACGTTGAGCAACCCTTTGTTGCACAGCTGCAAGGACTGGGCTGGACACACATCGAGGGCAGTCTCGACATCCCGGCCGTGACGGGTCGCAACACCTTTGCCGAAGTCATTCAGGAAGCCCAATTGCGCGAACGGCTGCGGATCATCAACCTGCGCGACGGCAAACCTTGGCTGGATGACGAGCGCATCAGCGAGGCTGTTTCAGCGATCACTCGTCTGGGCATAGCCAAGCTGATGGAGGCCAATCAGAAAGCCACCGAGCTACTGCTCAAAGGCATCACGGTGGATGGCCTTCCTGGTTGGGATGGCGGTCGTAACCAGACGATCCAGTACATCGACTGGGAGGCGCCGACCAACAACTGCTTCACCGTGATCAACCAGTATCGGGTGGACTGCCCGCCAGGCTACAACAGTGGCAAAAAATTCATCGTCCCCGATCTGGTGTTGCTGGTGAACGGCATTCCGTTTGTGGTGGTGGAGTGCAAGAGCCCATCCATACCCGAGCCGCTAACAGAGGCCGTGGACCAACTGCGTCGTTACAGCAATCAACGCAAGGCGGCCTTCGAAGTTGAGGACAACGAAGGCAACGAGGCATTGTTTGCCAGTGTGCAGTTACTGATTACCAGCAGCTTCGACGAAGCGCGGGTCGGTTGCATCGGTGCCGGCTTCGCTCATTTCTCGCAGTGGAAGACCGTCGTCGGCCCTGACGGCCAAGGCAGCGAGCAGGAAGTGGCGAGCGAGCTGGGAAAATCCGCCTTGTCTGAACAGGAGCGGCTGATTGTCGGCCTGTTGTCCCCTGCACACCTGCTGGATGTGATGCGGCACTTCATGTTGTTTATGCAAGTCGGTGGGCAAACCATCAAGACCATCTGTCGCTACCAGCAGTACCGCGCTGTAAACCGAGCCATCACCCGTCTGAAGACCGGCCAGACCCGCCACGAGCACGGTGAATACGACCAGCGCGGCGGCATCGTCTGGCATACCCAGGGTTCGGGCAAGAGCCTGACCATGGTGTTCCTGGTACGCAAAATGCGCACGGACATCCAACTACGGCGCTTCAAAGTCATCGTGGTGACTGACCGTAAGGACTTGCAGAGCCAGTTGTCGGCAACCGCCACGCTGACCGGCGAGCGGCCAGAAGTGGCCTCCAGTACTGAGGGCGTAAAGGTTCTAGCTCGTCGTAAGGGGCCTGGCCTGGTCTTCGCTACCATCCAGAAGTACCGCAACTCTGAACTGGAAGACGATGCGGCACTGGGCGAGAACGATCTACCCGGAATGCCTGACGCCGGGCTCAAGGCTGCCGAGGATCGCGCCTCCTACCAAGTCAGCAAACTCTTCGAAGTATTGAACAGCGACGAAAGCATTTTGGTGCTTGTGGATGAGGCTCACCGTACCCAGGCTGGCGACCTGCAGGCCAGCCTGATGGCGGGCATGCCCAATTGCACGCGCATCGGCTTCACTGGCACACCGATTATCATGGGCGACAAGAAGCGCACCCATGAAATTTTCGGTGCATTCATCGATAAATACACAATCAAGGAAGCCGAAGCCGATGGCGCTACGGTCCCGGTGCTTTACGAGGGCCGTACAGCTCAGGGCGCGGTCAAGGACGGTGCCAGCCTGGATGAGCTATTCGAGGATCTCTTCCGCGAACACAGCAACGAAGAGCTGGAGCTGATCAAGAAAAAGTACGCCACCAAAGGCCATATCTTCGATGCCCCAGCGTTGATCGACGATAAAGCACGCGACATCCTGCGTCACTACGTCATCAATATCCTGCCTAACGGCTATAAAGCTCAGGTAGTGGCTTACAGTCGGCTGGCCGCCATCCGTTATTTCAGCGCCTTACAGAGCGCTCGCGACGAACTGCTGCGCGAGGCAGAGGCGCTGCCAGCAGCCGATAAGATGCTCGACGACGAAGCCCTGTGTGTCCGTCCACCCAAAGTACAGGCGCGTATCCAGGCCTGGCGCTACCGCGAGACGCTGCGCAGCTTGGAATTCGCTGCAATCATTTCCGGGAGCAACAACGACGATCCATCGTGGAAAATCTGGACCGATGGCGGAAAGCACGAACAACTGATCAAACGCTTCAAGAAGCCGCTGCGCGATGAGCAACCGGGCAAAGCCGATCCGCTGGCCTTTCTGATCGTCAAATCGATGCTGCTGACCGGCTTTGACGCCCCCATCGAAGGCGTCATGTACCTGGATCGACCAATCAAGGAGGCCGAGCTTCTACAGGCTATTGCCCGAGTAAACCGTACCGGCCACGGCAAGCGCTGCGGCATCGTCGTGGACTACTACGGCGTGGCCAATCACCTGAAAGAGGCCTTGGCAGCCTATGCTGACGAGGATATCGAGGGCGCGCTGGTTAGCATCAAAGACGAGGTGCCGATCCTGCGTGATCGCCACCTGCGAGTGGTGGATGTGCTGCGGCGCCAGGGTATCGAGTCGCTGGACGATACCGAGGCCTGTCTGGCCGCCCTCAATCAGGAGAAGGTACGAGCGGAGTTCGCCGTCAAACTCAAGGCATTCCTCGCTTCGCTTGATACCGTTTTGCCGCGTCCAGAGGGCCTGCCCTTTGTCAAGGACGCCAAGCGTTTAGCCTATATTCATGCCCGCGCCCGCAACCGTTACAAGGACCTGCCGGTGCTGGGCAAGGATATCGGTGCGAAGGTGCGCAAACTGATCGACGACCACGTTATATCCCTGGGCGTCGATCCAAAAATTCCGCCCATTCAGCTGACCGATGCAGACTTCGAGAAACAGATGTCACGCAGCGTCAACGACCGCGCTAAAGCCTCGGAAATGGAGCACGCCATTCGCTCGCACATCCGCAAGCATGCCGATGAAGACCCGGTGCTGTTCCGTAAACTATCCGAGCGACTGAACGACATCCTCAAATCGCTCGGTGAACAGTGGGACGTATTGGTCGCCCAGTTGCAGAAAATAATTTCCGAACTGCGCTCTGGGCAGATCGACGAGGACACGAATGCAGCGAATCTTCCCGCGCATTACGCGCCGTTCCTGCGCACCGTATTGGAGGTCGTCTGTGCCGAGGCGGACCCTCAGCCAGCTGAACTGATACGGCTGAAAGATGTGACCGTGGGGCTGGTCAATCTGCTGGTTGATGAACTGCAGAGCCACCGGGACATCTGGAGCCCTCGTAAGCGGGTAGCCCAGGAAGACCTCACCGGCCGACTATTCGACCACCTGATGCTTTTGCGGCCGCCTCTTGTTGATATCGACACCGCCGGAATACTGGCCGACCGCCTGCTAGATCAGGCTCGGGCCAGCCACGACAAGCTGATGCAGGTGTGAACATGACGGCCAGCCTGACGATCAACGATCTGTGTCTGACGCTGCGGCGCAGTGCGCGGCGTAAGACGCTGCAGATCACCGTCGAACGTGACGGCACGCTGGTGCTCTTGGCACCGCCTGAGGCGGACGAAGAATCACTGAGTCGATTCGTGCAGGAAAAGAGCTTTTGGATTTACTCTCGCCTGGCCGAGAAGGAGCGCCTGCTGCGTGCCATGCCTACCAAGGAATTTGTGGATGGCGAAGGATTCCTTTACCTCGGACGCAGTTACAGGCTCAAACTGGTCGACGAGCAGGACGTGCCCTTGAAACTGACGGGGGGACGCTTTCTGCTGCTACGCAGCCAGCTGCCACAGGCGAGGGAAAACTTTATTCGCTGGTACAGCCTGCATGCCCGTAACTGGCTCGCCTTGCGGGCAAAGGAGTACCAAGGACGTATGGACGTTTCCCCCGGAGGGGTGCGGGTGCAGGATCTTGGCTATCGCTGGGGCTCATGCGGCAAAGGTGACATCTTGTACTTCCACTGGAAAAGCATCCTGCTGCCCAAGCGCATCGCCGAATATGTCGTGGTCCATGAAATGGTCCATCTGCACGAGCCGCACCACACCCCAGAGTTCTGGCTACGGCTCGAGCGCGCCATGCCCGATTACGCACAGCGCAAGGAATGGCTGGCTGAACATGGGATTGAGGTGGCGGGGATATAAAAAGGATATCGGTAACAGCTGACGCCCTTTCTATGATCGCGACACTATCGCGGCTCATACATGTAGAAGTAATTCCCTACGGCAAATCGGTTTTTGTTGAAGTAGGCAAGATCACTAATCTGGTTGCGTACCACCACGTAGTGCCTGCAATTTTTGGCAACAGACAAATCGAAAATTTGCTGCACTGTGCTACCAAAGCTCGTCAGGGCAATCTTCTTCCCAACCAGCTGGGAAATACCGGGTAGCGCCATCGCGTCGCTATTGCGGCTTTCCAGCCATCCAGCCGCCACTTCAATACCGCCACTCGTAAGCATAATATTGAAAAGGTATTCGACCTTTCCTGTTTGTTCGTTAGCCCAACATGGTGGATAGTCCCTGCCTCCACGCGCCTCCAATTTAGCCTTGAGATAGGCTAGTTGTCCCCGCAGGTCCGAGTTTTCCTTGGTCTGATTTGTCCGCACAGCCTCAGCCAACCCTTGTGCTAGTGATTGTTCCTGGCCAGGCACCAATTTGTCGGCGAACTCCTTACCTAAATGCTGCTCAAGTTGATACTTGAGTTCAAGTGCTGCGCTTGTCTGCTTGATTATTTCGTCTGTAGTAACTTGTGTCTGGACCAACATTGCTGCCTGTTTCGACTGTTCTTGGGCATCTCCAGGCAGCTTTTCGGCTTGATGCTCGGTGATTTTTTGCTCCAAACGATCCTTAAGTGAAAGTGCGGAGACCAAACTGTCAACAGAAAAACTCTCCGAAAGTGCTGCCTTTGCTTTTTCCAATGTACGCTTCACTTCATCCAAGGATGACAGTTGCGCGTCCATATCTTTAATCTGTGCCTGCAAGCGCGCCTTTTCTTTTAATGCTGGAGCGCTCTCCACTAAGCGACTGATTACCTCGTCCGCGTCGGCAGCACTCATTTTGCCCAAATGCTCAGCTTTCAGCTGGTCAAGAGCCTGGGTCATTGCTTCAAGCGACCCTAGCTGCTCGAGCTTCGACTCGGCGGCAAGCCGCTGCTTCTGAGCATCAAAGTACATCCACCCCAGTATCATCAGCAGCATAAAAATCAGAGTAAATGCTATCTCGGTCAAGGAGAGCTGGAATATGGAGTCCGAATTTTTTCCCATCAGCGGAGGTCCTTGCAAGTCATACTTGGTTAACTACCGTGGGGAGATCGGCTGTGCCCTGCGCGCTTTTATCTAAAGCCAAGTGAAGCAAGCTAGAAGGATCCGCGTTCAATTCATTTCCTTTACCGACCGCCTCACCCAGAACAGCTAGGGTTTGCCCCGTGGTGCGCTCAAAAGCTTGGATACTGTCGGTAAGCCCAGCGAGATCTGTGCCGGACTTGATCAAGGTTTCGTGGACCGCCGAGATCGCTTGTGTAAGCCCTATTAGTGTTTCAGGCGTAAAGCCCTCACTGAATTGCGGCCTGTGTTGTAGTGCCTCCAAAATCTCTCGAATAGCTTCCTGCTGACCAGCCGACTGACGCGCTGCTTCGAGAATGGACTGACTGACGGGCCCTACTTGTTCCGCACTCTCGCGAAGGCAGACCATGTGCTCTAGAACAGCACCCATATTGTCTTCAACTTGCTGCGTACGACTCCCCAAAGCTTCGGATACTTTCCCGAGATTCTGCTCGACCGCATTCAACACCGTGATGGTCTGTGCGGTTGTGGCGGATAGCCCCTCCGACTGCGCCCGGTTGTTGGTCAGTTGTTGCTCTAGCGCCTGAGTCTGTCGCTCGACCGCATTGGAAACCCGCCCGAAGTCCTGCTGCGCCGAGCGCAGTGTATTGGAGATAACCGTGATCGAATCGATTTGGGTTTGGGCGCCCAAGAAAATCTGCTCCTGTGTCTGAGCGAGAGTTGTCACACGTGATAGTGCATCACCGATTTCATCAGAGCGAGCTCGAAGCTGCGATAGGGATGTCCGAATCCCCGTCACCGATTCCGCAACACTGGAAGACACGAGACCAACGCTCTGTGCGATCTCAGAGGTGTTGGCATGAAGCATTGAGAGTGGCTCGCTTAACCTAGACGAGAAAAAATCATCCGGGAATGTGGTAGTTAACAACCTGCTGTTGACGCCCTCGCTGAACAACTCCACCTTTTGCTCAAGGCTCTTGAGGTTGGTACCCAGAGCAAGTGAATAGCCGTCCACTGACTGAGCGAGCCTGTCACTCGACTTAGCGACCTTTTCCAACGCGGCCTCACAAGCCGCCTTGTTCTGCGCGGAAAGCTCTTCGAAAAAGCTCGTCATTTTCTGGGCATACGACGAGGTCAGGGTATCTACGCCCTCTGCCACGTTCTCAAGGGTTTTCTGGGTGCCCTCGTGCACGCGAGCCTCAAAGTTCTGCAGATGCTCGTAGGCAATCGTCAATTGTTCCCGCAAGCGGTTAGTGGCATCAACCACACTGTCTTCGGCCGAGGTCATTGCATCGTCCATATTTTGACGAAAGCCAACCAAGTACACCCGGACACTCAACCCCACGACAGTACTGACCATTGCTGCGCCGAAACGGGTAGCGATCAGAGACATATCAGTACCCATCCGAGAAATATCGAACAAGCTGATCAGGATAGAAGTGATAGTGAAAATAAAGCCGAGGTAATAGCAAGAGTCGGCAAATTTCTCATCCGAGACATCGTCCTGTGAGCGTCGAAATCCCAAGAGCACGTATACGAGCATGACGGCGATTGGTAGCGCGAAACCACAGATCCAAGGATCACTTAAGTAAAGGCCGAGCAGCGAAAAACCAATTTTCAAGACTACAGCAACGAGGAACAGCTTCTGCAATTTGAGTTTCATTGTACTTAGCCTTCCATGGGACGAACGGCAACCACTTTGGCGCCGGCGCGGGAGAAATAATCTTCCCAGAATTTCAAGTGGCGCCGAGTCTGGAGCAGAGGACTGTTCAAAACGTAATGCAACTCAACCGAGACGCCCGGAAGTTCGACCTGCATTTTTCGGCCGTATGGGGTACCTGAGAATGCTGCGTAGTCATAGGTGCCTTTGTACATCGAAAACTCAGGCGTGTTATGCAACATGTCAGAGACAATTATTAAGCGACGATTCTGCTCGATGCCATGTGCTCTAAAGCCATTGATGGACACTAGTTGGATCATTTCCAGCAGCGGCGAATGATCGGCCGGATGCTGAGCCTGAAGCTCATTGGAAACAGCCAAAAGAGGACTGCGGAAGCGTTCAGAGAATTGGCGTTTCAACCTTTTTACGTTCGAGGTCAATGCATTTTTATCGCTGCCGTCACCAGGGTTGCAGATTTCAATCAGGGGCTTCGCGGTGGTCTTGTAGTCCTCACCCAGTGCAAAGACCGAAACCAGTTCGCCGGGGGCTACTTCTTGTGTGATGATTTTTTCTAGCAATACCTGGAAGGCTTCGTTTTGGGTGAAATTCAATGGATCCGTCTTGTCTACCAACACCACTACATGGCCTAACGGCCCTTCGGCTGGGCAAAGCGTCTCTGCGTCCATGACGTGCGCATTGATTTTGAAATACGCGGCCGCGCCGCCAACAGCCAGTACCACCAACAGTAATCCTACACCGCCTAAGACAGCCCAATGCCCGCCGTCATTTCTTCTGCGTCTGCGAGCCATTATGCGACCTCCACGATTGGAGCTTTTGCCGTACCACCAAGTTGCTGCATGAGCGGGTTAAGACGGTCATATTCCCGGTTATAAGCTGCCTGGATAGCAGCACGGATGCTTTGTAAGCGCTCTTCAAGCTCGGCAACCAAACGCTCCTGAGCCTCGATGTAATTCCGGTCAGAAGCAATAGCGAAATCGGGAAGTGTCAAGGAGGTCAAAGTTGGCAGATAGGAGAAGGTTGAAGGAACCGGATGCCCCTGGCGTTCAGCCGCGTTTTCCTGCCTAAAAAGAGCTAGCAAAAAGCCCATGCAATGTTCCGCATTCGCCAACGCAGTGGTCAAGCGCGCTTGACCCTCAGTCTTTTTCTCAACTTGACTCAGCTGCCTAGTGATAATACTTCTGACGTGTTCTACGTCTCTTTTGAGCTCATTAAGAGCTTCATCCTTTAGACCTTCCAATTCGTCACGCAAGTCCAAAGCCAAACATTCATAAACCTTGATTGCTTTATCCAACCGCTTTTGATGAGCACCGTAGAACGGGTACGGATCGTTCAATTTCAAACCGTCGAACAGAGCAAAAATCGCGAATAACAAGCTAACGCCATAGAGCGCCCATGAGGTCATGTCTTGCAAATCAAAGGTAGATCGGATGAACGTTTGTAGCGCAAGTTGGCCAGGCGTATCAGCGTCGAGGACAAGCGCTTCCCGATAGTGGGAAATCATCAAGCCTATGCAACCCATAACGGTGAGGGAGATCAGTAGCACCGGGATCATGACAACCCTGATGAGGGCATTGCGGTACCAGGCAAAAGGTAAAATGAAACGCCCAACCATAGCCGAAAAGCACACATTCAGGGCCGCCGCGCCACCGGCTGAGATGAATCCACCTACTAGACCAAGGCTCGACCCTTCTGCAAAAAAGTACGCGTTCGCGACACCTTCAGCGGCAATCATGAATATCAAGAATGAGATGCAAAAAAAGTAACTTGCTCCTCGCGGAAAACGAGGTTCACGCGCCAATGCATGCTTTTGCTTAAAGTCATCCATCTCGGTTTTGGCGCTTTGGACGCTGTCCCACTTCACTCTCAGCGCAGATGCTTCGTCATCCAGAACCGTGCTGCATTTGCGTTGAAACTCTTGGTCTGCTTGCCGCGCCCGACTCACTGTGGGCGCGACATCAAGACGTGACATATTTTCGTTCAATACCAATATGCGATTGCTCGCCCAATCCACAAAGTCCAGGCGAGCTTTCTCGATACGGTGATAGACCTGAGATTCGATTGCCGACAAATTCTTTTCATCAGCGGCAGGGAGTTTCAAGGCACCTAAACGCGCAGCCTCTTCACGTATGCGGAGGTCCTTCGCCAGACCTTCATCGCTCAACTCATACAAATCCGGGTGTTTGAGGTGGGCCAGCGGTTTGGGCGAGGACTTCAGCCAGCTCAAGACCCTGAAGAGAACTCCTTGCTTTGCGTCCATATTAATTCTGCTCTCGATACTCGGTTCCATCACCACGCAGAACGGATCAGATCGGATGGCGATCATTCCGCTCGGGAGCTAATGCTGTTTTGGGGGGAAACGCATGCGCACGATCGACGCATGAGGGGATGAGACCCCGCGATAATGCCACATTGCCATATCGACTGAACAGCTAGCGGACTAATGGCGGTTGAGCCATGATCCTTTGGAAACGGGAGGGCTATATCCACCTGTGATTGAGTGCTATGCAGACAAGGTAGGCGCCAGACTACGGCAGCTGAAAAAGTAGGGATGTGGCGAAGCTAAAACGATGTATCGAGGGCAGGGCCTCCTCGATAGTTTTTCCGCCGCCAGCTCAATGCAAAAACGGGGAAATAACAAAGAGCAAAAACCCTCCAAAAAAGCCGGTCTTTTGCCGGAAAAAAACCAGGAAAAAATCGCAAAAAGTGGGGGAACAAATGGGGGAGCTGAAGATTTCATAAAAACGATAAGTTATTGATTTTCAAATACCTACATCAATAAAAAGCTAACCACAAGCCGGCTTTTTAATGCCTGAAATAATCCTCGTTCACTCGACACTCCTCGATAGCGACGCCATCACCCGCCAGTTCGCGTTCGATCTGTTCGATGCTGGGCAAACTGGTCTGCAACTCTGCTGGCAGTGACTCTACCAACTGGTACTCGGCCACGCCGATGGGCCGGGTGTTATCGCGCAAGGCGTACTCGGCCACCACCTTGTTCTTGCTGGAGCACAGCAACAGGCCGATGGTGGGGCTGTCCTGGGGATCCTTGACCTGCCCATCGACGGCGGCCAGATAAAAACCCAACTGCCCAAGGTGCTCCGGTTTGAATTTACCGGCCTTGAGTTCAACCACTACATAGCAGCGCAGCTTGAGGTGGTAGAACAGCAGATCGATGAAAAACTCGTCACCTCCCACATTCAAAAGCACTTGTTTGCCGACGAAGGCAAAACCTGCGCCCAGCTCCAGCAAAAAGTCGGTGACATGCCTGACCAAAGCAGTTTCTATCTCTCGTTCATGCGCATCAGCGCCAAGGCCAAGAAAGTCGAAACGGTAAGGATCTTTCAACGATTCACGGGCCAAATCGGACTGGGGTTTGGGCAAGAAGTTTTCAAAATTGCTCACGGCCTTGCCACTGCGCTCCAGTAAACGACCCTCGATCTGCATGACCAGCGTATTTCGCGACCAGTTGTGTTCGATGGCCTTGGCCGCATACCAGCGGCGGGTTTCTGGGCCGGGGAGTTTGTCCAGCAGCACCAGATTGTGCCCCCAAGGCAATTGTGCAACAGCCTGCTGCACAATTGCCGTATCAGGCCATGCCTGGGCAAAGGCACGCATATATTTGAGGTTGCGTGGCGAGAAACCTTTCATGTGCGGGAAGGCTGCGCGCAGATCCAGCGCCAGACGCTCAATCACTTTCGTGCCCCAACCTTGCTGTGTCTGGCGGGTCAAAATGTCGTGACCGATTTGCCAGTACAGCAGTACCAGCTCGCGGTTCACCGCCAACGTGGCGCGCTGCTGGGCGCCATGAATGCGGCCTTTAAGATCGCTCAACCAGTCACTGTAGCCCTCGGGCTGCGCACTCAAACCAACAGGAGTTTCACTCATGGCTTTTTCTCTCGTGACCACGCCAGCGTGCTCGAAACATCTGCAGTGCACAGATCCAATCGCTGGCAGGGCACACAACATAAGCCTTTAAATTCGGTCTTTTCGTACGACACTTCGCTTTCATTCTCGTGAAACTTCCGAGAAAAATCCCGTTCGCTTGCGCCTGCCAAACTCGGGAAATAGTCTCGGGCCATCGCTGCAAAATCAGCGGTCGGGTTTAGTCGCCCGATCTGTAATCCGGCGCAAGGCAACACTTCCGCAAGGTGCTTTTTACGGCCTGTGTTTTATGGTGGCCGTGCGCAGGGCGCCCTTGTGGCGCGCCGGGTTCCGGATGCACCGGTCGACTAACCTGCGTACGGCTGCCACCCACTCGTTTAGTAGCGACAAGTGAAAACCCCCTCACCTGGATACATGGGCGCCCTGTCGATTTGCCCCAAAACCCGCCGTCTGCTAGTGTCAGCCGGTTTTAACGCCTACCGAGAATGCCGCCATGGCCCGCAAAAAAGCTTCCCCGGATTTCGAACAGTCACTCGCTGACCTGCAAACACTGGTCGAGCGTCTGGAAAATGGCGAGCTGTCGCTGGAAGATTCCCTGACCGCCTTCGAACAAGGCATCCGCCTGACCCGTGATTGCCAGGGCGCACTGGCCCAGGCCGAGCAGAAAGTACAGATCCTGCTTGAGCGTGACGGTGAGCTGGCACAAGAGCCTTTTGATGCGGAACAGTCCGAATGATTGATGCTTACCAGATCAGCAGCCAGGCCCGTGTCAATGCGGCGCTTGAAAGCCTGTTTGTCGCTCCGGCTCCCGAGCTGGCCCGTCTTTATGAGGCCATGCGCTACAGCGTCATGAATGGCGGCAAACGGGTTCGCCCGCTGCTGGCCTATGCCGCCTGCGAAGCCCTCGGCAGTACACCTGAGCAAGCCAATGGCGCGGCCTGTGCCGTGGAATTGATCCACGCCTATTCGCTGGTGCACGACGACTTGCCCGCAATGGACGATGACG
Source organism: Pseudomonas sp. TWR1-1-3 (assembly GCF_049896805.1). Classification (NCBI taxonomy): domain Bacteria; kingdom Pseudomonadati; phylum Pseudomonadota; class Gammaproteobacteria; order Pseudomonadales; family Pseudomonadaceae; genus Pseudomonas; species Pseudomonas sp. TWR1-1-3. Next base: position 1,039,635 of record NZ_JAFCUZ010000002.1, read on the forward strand.
ATCTGCGTCGCGGCCAGCCAACCACCCACAAAGCGTTCGACGAAGCCTGCGCCATTCTGGCGGGCGACGGCCTGCAAAGCCTGGCGTTCAGCGCTTTGCTCGACCCGCGCCTGAGCAACCTGAACGCCGACACCCGTTTGCGCATGGTCACGGCCCTGGCTTTTGCTGCAGGCCCGGCGGGCATGGTCGGCGGGCAAGCGATCGACCTCGGTTCAGTGGGGCTCAAGCTCGACCAGGCCGCGCTGGAATACATGCACCGGCACAAGACCGGCGCCCTGATCGAAGCCAGCGTGCAACTGGGCGCCCTGGCCAGCGGTCATGCAAACGAAGACAACCTGCACGCACTGAGCGTTTATGCACGGGCCATTGGCCTGGCGTTTCAGGTTCAGGACGACATTCTGGATGTTGAAAGCGATACCGCAACTCTGGGTAAACGCCAGGGGGCCGACATAGCACGGGACAAACCGACCTACCCCGCCCTGATGGGGCTGGAGCAGGCCAAAGGCTATGCGCTTGAGCTGCGCGACCAGGCGCTCAACGCCCTGCGACATTTTGATGCAGCCGCCGAACCGCTGCGTGAACTGGCACGTTATATCGTTGAGCGACGCCACTAAAGGGCGCTGCTCAGTAACGTTTTCTGACAGCTCTAATGCCAAGGTCTTACGAACGAATGCCAGACTGCGTGGGCAGCTTACGTTCCATAAGGTAAACTGCCGCCTCTTCTTATACCTATAACGATTCGCCTGATGCCAACGACGTTTCAAGAGATTCCCCGCAACCGTCCGACTACGCCCCTGCTTGACCGGGCAGGCACGCCTGCGGGCCTGCGCCGCCTGGCAGAAGCCGAGCTGGAAACCCTGGCCGATGAGTTGCGCCTGGAATTGCTCTATACCGTCGGCCAGACGGGCGGGCATTTCGGTGCCGGCCTGGGTGTCATTGAGCTGACCATCGCGTTGCACTACGTGTTCGACACCCCGGACGACCGGCTGGTGTGGGACGTGGGCCATCAGGCGTATCCGCATAAAATCCTCACGGGCCGTCGCGAGCAGATGGCAACGTTGCGTCAGAAAGACGGCATTGCCGCTTTCCCACGTCGTGCCGAGAGCGAGTACGACACCTTTGGTGTCGGCCACTCCAGCACCTCGATCAGCGCAGCGCTGGGCATGGCCATTGCCGCCCGCCTGCAAAAAAGCGAGCGCAAGGCGATTGCCGTGATCGGTGACGGCGCATTGACTGCGGGCATGGCGTTTGAGGCGTTGAACCACGCCCCCGAAGTCGACGCCAACATGCTGGTGATCCTCAACGACAACGACATGTCGATCTCGCGCAATGTTGGTGGTTTGTCCAACTACCTGGCCAAGATCCTGTCGAGCCGCACCTATGCAAGCATGCGCGAAGGCAGCAAAAAGGTGCTCTCGCGTCTGCCTGGCGCGTGGGAAATTGCGCGGCGCACAGAAGAATACGCCAAGGGCATGCTGGTACCCGGCACCCTGTTCGAAGAGTTGGGCTGGAACTATATCGGCCCGATCGATGGCCACGACCTGCCGACCTTGATCGCGACGCTGCGCAATATGCGCGACCTCAAAGGGCCGCAGTTTCTGCATATAGTCACCAAAAAAGGCAAGGGCTTCGCTCCGGCCGAAGCGGACCCGATCGGCTATCACGCCATCACCAAGCTCGAACCGCTCAATGCTCCGAAAGCTGCACCGAAGGCACCCAGCGGGCCCAAGTACTCCGCCGTGTTTGGCGAGTGGCTGTGCGACATGGCCGCTGCCGATGAGCGCCTGGTGGGCATCACCCCGGCCATGAAAGAAGGCTCGGATCTGATTGCGTTCAGCGAGCGGTATCCAAAGCGCTATTTCGACGTGGCGATTGCAGAGCAACATGCCGTGACCTTTGCTGCCGGCATGGCCTGCGAAGGCTCCAAGCCGGTAGTGGCAATTTACTCGACGTTCCTGCAGCGCGGTTACGACCAACTGGTGCATGACGTCGCGGTGCAGAATCTTGACGTGCTGTTCGCCATCGACCGTGCCGGCCTGGTGGGCGAAGACGGCCCGACCCACGCAGGCAGCTTCGATCTGTCGTTCCTGCGCTGCATCCCGGGCATGCTTATCATGACCCCGAGCGATGAGAACGAACTGCGCAAAATGCTCACCACCGGCCACCTGTACAACGGCCCGGCGGCAGTGCGTTACCCTCGCGGCACAGGCCCGAACGCAGTGATCGAAAAAAACCTCGAGCCGCTGGAAATCGGCAAGGGCGTGGTTCGTCGCCAGGGTTCGAAAGTCGCCATGCTGGTATTCGGCGTGCAACTGGCAGAAGCCCTGCAAGTGGCAGAAAAAATCGACGCCACCGTGGTCGACATGCGCTTCGTCAAGCCGATGGATGAAGAGCTGGTTCGCGAAATGGCTGCCAGCCATGAGCTGCTGGTGACCATCGAAGAGAACGCTGTCATGGGCGGCGCAGGCGCCGGCGTCAGCGAGTTCCTGGCCCGTGAAAACGTGCTCAAGTCTGTGCTGCACCTGGGCTTGCCGGATATTTACGTCGAACATGCCAAACCGAGCCAGATGCTGGCCGAATGCGGCCTGGATGCGGCAGGTATCGAAGCCTCGGTGCGTCAGCGCATGGAACTCCTGGGGCTCTGAGCCACTTGGTCTGCGCGATTTCGTAGCAGCTGCCGCAGGCTGCGTTCGATTGCGAAGCGATCGTAAATCCGCCCCCCTCGGTGATACTGATACACCGCGAGGCATGGTTTACGGTGGCTACGCCACCGAACGCAGCCTCGTTCCTACGGCAGCTGCTACGATCCGCCCAACACCCTGTTGAGACACCATGAAACGCCTTCGTCTTGCCCTGATCCTCGGTTTTATCCCCGCCTGCCCTTTGCTTGCAGAGCCGCTGGAGCGCGAAGATGCGCTCAAACTCCCGCAGACCCTGATCACCGGCAATCGCCAGGTCGAGGCTCGCTCGGACAGCACAAGCGCCAACAGCGTGTTCACCCGTGACGATATCGACCGCCTGCAACCCACCAGCCTGACCGACTTGCTCGGCCGGGTACCCGGTGTACAAGTGGCCCGCAGCGGTGGACGCGGCGGTTTGCCGGGGATTTACATTCGCGGCACCAAGTCGGCGCAAAGCCTGGTGCTGGTCGACGGCCAGCGCATGGCCAATGCCACTTCGGCCGACAGCAATCTGCAGTACCTCAATATCGATCAGATCGAGCGGGTTGAAGTGCTGCGCGGCTCGCGCTCGGTGATCTACGGCAGCGATGCGATTGGCGGTGTGATCCAGATTTTCACCCGACGCGGTGCCGATCAAGCCCCGCAGCTTCGCCTGCATAGTGCAGTGGGCAGTTATGGCAGCTCGCAAAACAGCCTGGGCATCTCCGGTGGCGACGGGCAAACGCGCTACAACCTCAGTGGCAGCCTGGAACAAACCGCCGGGATCAACCGCACCCACGAATCCTTCCCCAGCGACAGCGACCACGACGCCTATCGCAACAAGTCACTGAGCCTGAACCTGAGCCACTACCTGAACCAAGAGCTTGAAATTGGCCTGACGGCCATGAAAAACGTCGGCAAGACCGAACTCGACAATTCGTTCGGGCGCTGGGACCCGCAGACCCAGACTGTCAGTGGCCAACAGCTCTACAGCGATTTTGATATCAGCAGCGTCGGCAGTTTTATCGACGCGCAACTGAACGAACGCTGGAACTCGCGCCTGGAGCTGGGCCACAGCGAAAACCGTGAAAAAACCCGGGACAAACTCAGCGCCGAGATCTACAGCTTCAACACCTATCGCGACTCGCTGAACTGGCAGAACAACCTGACGCTGGACGATCAAAACAGCCTGATCCTCGGCGCCGACGCCTATCAAGACCGGGTACGCAGCAGCACCGTTTTCGAGGAAGACAGCCGCTGGAACCGCGCCGCGTTTGTTCAGCACCGCTTCCACGGCGAGTACTTCTCGACCGAGCTGGGCCTGCGTCACGACCAGAACCAGCAATTTGGCAGCCACAACACCTGGAGCGCCAGCCTGACGGTGCCGCTGAACGCCGACAACGACGTTATGCTGACTTACAGTGAAGGGTTTCGCGCACCGACGTTCAATGACTTGTACTACCCGCAGTTCGGCAATCCCGATCTCAAGCCGGAATACTCAAAAAGCTACGAGCTGCAATGGCGCAGTCAGCTAAGTGAGACCAGTCGCCTGGAAACCTCGCTGTATCGCACCGATATTCGCGACGCGATTGTGGCCGATGCCGACTTTATTCAGCAGAACATCGGCGCAGCACGGATCACCGGTTTCGAAAGCGCGTTGCAGCAAGAATGGTTCGGCTGGCAGAGCAGCCTGGGTATCGCGATTATTGACCCGCGCGATCGTGATACCGGCCATACCCTGAGCCGCCGCGCACGCCGTACCTTGAGCCTGGATCTGGATCGGCAATTTGACAAGGTAGGTGTCGGCGCCAGCTGGCAAGCGGTGAGCAGCAGCTTCAATGATGAACACAACAAGCAGCCCGTTGGCGGTTATGGCTTGCTGGGATTACGCGGCAACTGGCAGGCCAGCTCAGAAGTGCGGCTCGACCTGAAGGTCGATAACCTGCTGGACAAAAGCTTCACCCGCGCGCTGTACAGCTATGACGGCAACTACTATGGCTACCGCGAAGAACGGCGCTCGCTGCAGCTGGCAATTACCTGGACGCCGACGTTCTAAACCTGTGGGAGCGCGATAGCATCACCGCGACTTACCTGACACTGCGCATCACCTGCATCGCGAGCAAGCCCGCTCCCACAGATAATTTTTATCTCTGTAATTGCTCACACAATCTGGCCGTCGCTTCCAGCATCTGCCCGCTCGGACGCTCCAGGCCCTTGTCGGCCAATAGCAGCAAACGCCCATGCTTGACCGCATCGATCTGCGGCCAGGCTTTCCAGGCATCCAGCTGCGCCTGGGTGCCGGCGATAATCACCTCAGGATTACGCTGTAACACAGACTCTATACCAACCTGCGGCGCCGGCAGTTTTAGGTGGTCAAACACATTGCTTGCTCCGCACACTGCCAGCGCATCACTGATGATTTGCCCGCCGCCGATGGTGTACAGCGGCTGATCCCACACCTGATAAAACACCCGCACAGTCACGTCAGTCCGGTACTGTTCACGCAGTTGTGCCAGACGTTGGCGCAGTTGCGTTGCCAGCTCCCTTCCACGCTGCGGGCGACCCAGGGCGATGGCCAGGGCTTCAACCTGATCGGCCAGTTGATCGAGGCTTGCCGGTTCGGCGGTGAAGGTGGGGATATTCAGGTTACGCAATTGCTCGCGCTGGGCAACACCCACACTGCCTGGCCAAAGCAAAAGCAGGTCGGGTTGCAGGCTGAGCAGACGCTCCATGTCCAGTTGCCCGTAGCGGCCCACAGAAGGCACGTCGGCAAGCTCAGGTAACGGCTCCCCTGCTTCCAGACGCCCCACCAGCAAATCGGCGGCGCCGAGTTCGACAACCATTTCAGAAAGGGACGGTGACAGGCTCACCACGCGGCTGACAGCCTGGGCAGAAAAGCTGACAGTCAGCAACAGAGCTGCCAGCCAGACGCGCATCAGCCTACCTGGCGGGGGACGCGATAGAGGTAAAACAGCACCAGCGTTGACAGTACCAGCAGCAATAGCGGTACGCCTTCAAGCCCGACAAACACCGCCAGCGTAGCAATCCAGGTGGGCAGCCCCGCCGCCAGCAGGGACCGCTGACGTGCACGCGCCAGCTCATCCCAGGCTGCAGGTTCCTGTGGGGTGTCGAGGGCTTTCTGCAGATTGATCAGGCCATGTTTGTAAGGCCCGAACGTGCGCAGGGTGACGAACATCGAAGCCACGCCCGCAATAAATAACGGCATTGCCAACTCAGGCAGCAACGGCTCGGCGCTGCCGAAAAACCAGCAGACCAGCACCAGAGGCAGCAGGGTCAGCAGCAGCTGTTGCCACCAACTGAAACTCAGGCGCCGACGACGCTGGCCACGGGTCATGCCGGGTCAGCCTCGCTCTGATGCTGGTTACCCATCATGTGCCCTAGCTTGTTGGCTTTGGTCGCCAGGTACAGCTTGTTGTGCGGGTTGTGCCCGGTGTGCAGCGGCACACGCTCGGCCACGGTGATGCCCATGTCAGTCAGGGCTTTGACCTTGCGCGGATTGTTGGTCATCAGGCGCAGCGAATGCACGCCTACGTGCTCCAGCATCGGCAGGCAAATGGCGTAATCGCGCTGGTCGGCGGCAAAGCCGAGGCGCTCGTTGGCTTCAACGGTATCGGCGCCGCCATCTTGCAACTCGTAGGCACGGATTTTGTTGAGCAAGCCGATGCCACGGCCTTCCTGACGCAGGTACAGCAATACGCCACGACCTTCGCGGGCAATGGCCTGCAAGGCGGCTTCAAGCTGCGAGCCGCAGTCGCAGCGCTGGCTGAACAGGGCGTCACCGGTCAGGCATTCGGAATGCACACGCCCCAGAACCGGCGCACCGTCTGTAACGTCGCCCAAACTGAGCACAACGTGTTCACGACCCGTGGCCTTCTCAAGGAAGCCATGCATAGTGAACTCGGCAAAGGGGGTGGGTAATTTGCAAGCGGCAACGAAAACGACAGGCACCGTGTGCTCCTGATCAGTTTGAGTACTGGAAATTCGCAGAGGCGACATTGTAACAGGAGGTTCCTACAGACGCTTAGGCTGAATTACCGAGGATAAATATCTAAAAGTTTGATGACTTACGCTACACAGGCCCCGTGGGAGCGGGCTTGCTCGCGAAACAGGCGATGCGGTGTATCAGGCTGAACGTGGCGCTGCCATCGCGAGCAAGCCCGCTCCCACAGGGTCACGCACGAAAATGCTGATAGCCGTGCACTGCCGGGGTAATGTCCCGGCCTTCGTCATCCAGCAGCGTGACGCCCTGCCCTTCAACCACGCGACCAATCACATGGATAGGCCAGCCATCGGCCAGCAGGGTCGGCACCTCAACCTCAGGCAAGGTAAACGCCAGTACATAGTCATCACCGCCGCTCAACGCTGCCTGTTGCGCTCCCGCCTCGCCCAGGAACTCTTCCAGCGCCAGCGCGACCGGCACCCGGTCGAGTTCAATCGCCAGCCCCACCTTCGACGCCGCCGCGATATGCCCGCAATCGGCCAGCAGGCCATCGGAGATATCCAGCGCTGAAGTGGCTTTACCGCGCAGGGCCTGGCCCAGCGCCAGTTGCGGTTGCGGCGACCAGTAATGGGCCAGCAACGGCTCGCCGATCATCGATGCCGCGGTGCGCAGCCCCAGCACCAGCGGCAACGCCCCGGCCGCATTGCCCAGCTCGCCGCCCACACACAGCAGATCACCGGCGCGCGCTCCGCTGCGGGTCAGGGCACGGCCCGTGGGTACTCGCCCAAACACAGTCAGGGTCAAGCACAACGGCCCGCGCGTGGTGTCACCACCGATCAGGCGCAGACCACAGGTCTGGGCCATCAGGTTCAAACCGCGGGCATAGGCCTGCAGCCAGTCGGCGTCAAACGTCGGCAGGGTCAGGGCAAGGGTAAAGGCGATGGGAGTTGCGCCCATGGCCGCCAGGTCGCTGGCCGCCACCGCCAGCGAACGCTGACCGAGCAGGAAAGGGTCGCAGGGATCTGCGAAGTGCACCCCGGCTACCAGGGTGTCGGTGGAAATCGCCAGCTGTTCCCCGAAGGGAACATCCAGCAGGGCGCAGTCGTCGCCAATACCCAGGGCAACACCCTCGCCGCCCTGCGCACAGGGCGCGGCAGCGAAGAAATTGCGGATCAGCTCAAACTCGCCCATGGCCGACAGCGCAGTTTAGCGCTTGTAAGCCTTTACTTCAGCTTCACGCAGGCGTGGCGCCAGTTTGTCGAGCACACCGTTGACGAACTTGTGGCCGTCGGTGGAGCCGAACACTTTCGCCAGCTCGATGCCTTCGTTGATCACAACGCGGTAAGGCACGTCGACACGCTTGATCAGCTCCCAGGTGGACAGGCGCAGAACAGACAGCTCAACCGGATCGAGTTCTTCGATGGTGATGTCCAGGCACGGAACCAGGGCAGCATCGATCTCGCCTTTGTGCGCAGGCACGCCGTGCAGGATTTCACGGAAGTAGGCAGCATCAACGTCGGAGAAGTCGTTATCGACGCGGAATTGCGCTTCGATTTCGTTCAGCGACTGCTTGGCCATGTGCCATTGGTACAGGGCCTGAGTTGCGAGTTGACGCGCTTCACGGCGCTTGGCGCTCTTGGAAGGCTTGCCAGCGTCCGCAGGTTTCGGGTCGCGCGGGTTGAAACGATCGCTTTCGTCGGAAATCACTTGGCCTCCAACTGTGCCAACAGGCTAACCATTTCAAGGGCGGACAAGGCAGCTTCTGCGCCTTTGTTGCCAGCTTTGGTGCCCGAGCGCTCGATGGCTTGTTCAATCGAGTCAACGGTCAGCACGCCGAAGGCAACCGGTACGCCGAACTGCATGGACACTTGGGACAAGCCCTTGGTGCACTCGCCAGCAACGTATTCGAAATGCGGAGTACCGCCACGAATCACGGCGCCCAGGGCGATGATGGCGGCGAATTCGTTGCGCTGGGCAACTTTTTGCGCGACCAGCGGGATTTCAAACGCGCCAGGTGCGCGGATGATGGTGATGTCGCTTTCGTTCACACCGTGGCGAACCAGGGCATCAACGGCACCACTCACCAGGCTTTCGACGACGAAGCTGTTGAAACGGCCAACTACGAGTGCGTAGCGACCTTTGGGGGCGATGAAGGTACCTTCGATGGTCTTCAGGGTCATTCGGTATGTCTCGTATTAAAGAGCCAGAGCGCATTTGCATGCGCTCTTTAGGATATTGGGCCACGAATTCGGACTGGACACGACCGGTCTTTATTCGGAGGGCACGTATTCTACAACTTCCAGATCGAAACCGGATATGGCATTGAACTTCATTGGTGAACTCATCAGGCGCATTTTGCGTACACCGAGGTCACGCAGGATCTGCGAACCGGCACCGACGATGCTGTAGGTGGTCGGTTTTTTCACCGGCGCGTGGTCTGCCGTTTCGCGGATATTGGCCAGCAATACATCGCCATCCAGGGGGTGACCGAGCAACAGCACCACACCGCTGCCGGCCTCAGCCACCGCGCTCATGGCGGCGCGCAGGCTCCAGCGGCCGGGCTGCTTGACCATCAGCAGGTCGCGCAGCGGGTCCATGTTATGCACGCGCACCAGGGTCGGTTCTTCGGCGCAGATCTTGCCCAGGGTCAGTGCCATATGCACATCGCCTTCGACTGAATCACGATAGGTCACCAAATTGAATTGGCCCAGTTCGCTGTCCAGTGGCTGCTCGGCAATCCGCTGAACGGTACGTTCGTGAATCATGCGGTAGTGGATCAGGTCGGCAATGGTGCCGATCTTGATGCCGTGCTCGGCCGCGAAAGCTTCCAGTTCAGGGCGACGGGCCATGGTGCCATCGTCGTTCATCACTTCGCAGATCACGCCGCTTGGCTCGAACCCGGCCATGCGCGCCAGATCACAGGCGGCTTCAGTGTGGCCGGCGCGGGCCAGGGTGCCACCGGCTTGAGCCATCAACGGGAAGATATGGCCCGGGCTGACGATGTCTTCGGCTTTGGCGTCCTTGGCGGCCGCCGCTTGCACGGTGCGCGCGCGGTCAGCGGCAGAGATGCCGGTAGTGACGCCGGTGGCCGCTTCGATCGAGACCGTGAACTTGGTGCCAAAACCGGAACCGTTGCGCGGTGCCATCAACGGCAGCTTGAGCAGTTCGCAACGCTCGCGGCTCATCGGCATGCAGATCAGGCCACGGGCAAAGCGCGCCATAAAGTTGATGTGCTCGGCCTGACAACACTCGGCGGCCATGATCAGGTCGCCTTCGTTCTCGCGGTCTTCGTCATCCATAAGGATGACCATCTTGCCTTGGCGGATATCTTCAACCAGTTCTTCGATGCTGTTGAGCGCCACGCGGCACCCCCTTACGTCAGGATTTGAGAAAGCCGTTGGCGGCCAGAAAACTTTCGCTGATGCCACCCGAGGTCGGCTCGGCAGCTTTGTCACCCAGCAGCAAACGCTCAAGGTAGCGCGCCAGCAAATCGACCTCGAGGTTGACCCGGCGACCCGGACGGTAGTCACCCATGATGGTTTCGCTCAGGGTGTGCGGAATGATGGTCAGCGAGAACTCGGCGCCATTGACCGCGTTCACCGTCAGGCTGGTGCCGTCGACCGTGATCGAGCCTTTATGGGCAATGTACTTGGCCAGTTCTTTGGGTGCACGGATGCGGAACTCGATGGCACGGGCGTTCTCCTCACGGGAGATCACCTCGCCCACGCCATCAACGTGGCCGCTGACCAGATGACCGCCCAGGCGCGTGGTCGGGGTCAGGGCCTTTTCCAGGTTGACCCGGCTGCCGCTTTTCAAGTCGTTGAACGCGGTGCAATCGAGGGTCTCGCGGCTGACGTCAGCGGCAAAGCCGTTGCCCGACAGCTCAACGGCGGTCAGGCACACGCCATTGATGGCGATACTGTCGCCGAGTTTGACGTCGCTCAGGTCGAGCTTGCCGGTGTCGATGGAAACTCGCACATCACCGCCCTTGGGGGTCAATGCACGGATGCTGCCGATGGATTCAATGATGCCGGTAAACATGGCGTTCCCCTTGAGAACAAAGCCTGCGTAACACGAAGGCTGAGAATTATACGCTCGCTGACGGCACAGGTATGGCAGTGACTCGCCAGTCATCGCCTACCGCGCGCATGTCGGTAATTTTGAGCAATGGCGCTTCGCTCATATGGGTCAGCGGCAGCTCCAGTAATGGCCGCGCCGTAGAGCCCAAAAACTTGGCCGCGACAAATATCTGGTATTCATCCACCAACCCCTGCTCGGCAAAAGCCCCCGCCAGACGCGGCCCGGCCTCCACCAGCACTTCGTTGACGCCGCGGGCGGCCAGCGCCTGCAACAACTTGCGCAGGTCGACCTGGCCATTGGCGCCGTGGATCACCAGGCACTCGGGCCCGGTACGGTATTGCTCGGCAGGCGGCACGCAGGTGGCAACCAGCGCTGGCCCGGCCTTGAAGAACGGTGCATCCAGCGGCACCCGCAAACGCCCGTCGATCAACACCCGCAACGGCGGACGACTGAGCGCCAGCGCGGTCAGCTCGGGGCTCAGGCCCAGTTCAGGGCCGCGCACGGTCAGGCGGGCGCCATCGGCCAGCACGGTATCCGCACCCGTCAGCACCACACTGGCCTGGGCCCGCAAGCGCTGCACCGCCGAGCGCGCTTCTGGCCCGGTGATCCACTGGCTTTCGCCGTTGGCCATCGCGGTGCGGCCATCAAGGCTCATGGCCATTTTGACCCGTACAAACGGCAGGCCGTGTTCCATGCGCTTGAGAAAACCAGGGTTCAACGCCCGGGCATCGGCTTCCAGCACACCACTGCGCACTTCAATACCGGCATCGGCCAAACGCTTGAGGCCACGCCCGGCAACTTCCGGGTTGGGGTCCTGCATGGCTGCAACCACACGCGCCACACCTGCGCTAATCAGCCCTTCGGCGCACGGTGGGGTGTGCCCATGATGGCTGCACGGCTCAAGGGTGACATAGGCCGTGGCGCCCCGCGCCAGCTCACCGGCCGCGCGCAAGGCGTGGACTTCGGCATGGGGCTCGCCGGTGCGCACATGCCAGCCTTCGCCGACGATCTGCCCGTCACGTACGATGACGCAACCGACACGGGGGTTGGGGTGGGTGGTGTACAGCCCGTTGCGCGCCAGCTCGATGGCCCGCGCCATGTAATGGGTGTCTAAAATCGATTGTTCTGTGGACTGGATCATTCTTTGGAAGGCTCACGGGCAAGACGGTCGATCTCTTCGCGGAACTCGTTCAAGTCCTGGAAACGTCGATAGACCGAGGCAAAGCGGATATAGGCCACTTCGTCGAGCTTTTGCAGCTCGCCCATGACCAGTTCACCAACAACCAGCGATTTGACTTCGCGTTCGCCAGTGGCGCGCAGCTTGTGCTTGATCCGGGCCAGCGCGGCTTCAAGACGCTCGACACTCACCGGACGCTTTTCCAGCGCACGCTGCATGCCGGCGCGCAGCTTTTCTTCATCGAACGGCTGGCGGCTGCCGTCCTGCTTGATAAGGCGGGGTAATACCAACTCAGCTGTTTCAAAGGTGGTGAAACGTTCACCACAGGCCAGGCATTCACGCCGGCGGCGCACCTGATCGCCCTCGGCAACCAGACGCGAGTCGATGACTTTAGTGTCGTTGGCACCGCAGAAGGGACAGTGCATGGTGGCAGCCAACAAAAATGGGGAGCGCCATGTTAGCGCATCCCACTGGCAAGACAAGCCATAGGCTTTACGGTATACAGACGGGCTACTATCTTTTACACAATCTGATACACCGACTGACCTGCCGCTGGAGCCGTGTATGCCGCTACGAACGCTTGTTTTGCTGTGCCTTGCCAGTTTGCTGGTCGCTTGTAGCAGTGAGCCGCCAAAATCGGCACAGCCCCAAGTGCTGACGCAGCCAAAAACCGATGCCCCGGCTGACCTTGGCCCGCTGCCGTCATATCAGCGCGAGTTGAGCGGAGTGCTGACCGGTGTGCCGGCAGGCGCCGAGGTCGAGCTGGCCATGCTGATCGTTGACGATCGTGGCCGCCCCCAAGGCTTGATGGCCAGCAGCAAGATCCTCGGCAACAGCCAGGCGCTGCCCTTCAAGCTGCGCTTCAACCCGCAAGCCTTCCCGACCGGCATGCGGGTCGAGCTGCGCGGCCGCGCCAGCCAGTCCGGGCAATTGATCCTGCATCTGCCTTCGCGGATCATCAACCAGCCCACCACGCAGGCGCTGGGTACCCTGGCCTTCGTCAAAGCACCATGAATATACCGTTTGGCCTGCAGCAGTCGTTGAGCGAGTTGCTGGGTGATGCGCGGCTGGTGGCGACCGACTTGCCCGGCACCGCGCTCAAACTCTGGTTGATCGATGCCCACAATATGGATCGCGCCTTCACCCCCGACGAAACCCGGCGCATTCTCTACGAACCTCCCTACTGGGCCTTTTGCTGGGCCAGCGGGCTGGCGCTCGCACGCTTTCTGGCCGAGCAACCGCAGTGGGTCAAGGGCAAGCGCGTTCTGGATTTTGGTGCCGGTTCGGGCGTTGCAGCGATTGCAGCAGCCAGGGCCGGGGCGCTGGAAGTGGTGGCCTGTGACCTTGACCCGCTGGCACTGGCGGCCTGCAGGGCCAATGCCCAGCTCAACGATGTCGCGCTGGGCTACTCCAGCGACTTTTTTGCCGAGGCGGACCGGTTCGATCTGATCCTGGTGGCTGATGTGCTCTACGACCGCGAAAACCTGCCGCTGCTGGATCAGTTCCCTACCCGCGGCCAGCAGACCCTGGTAGCCGATTCCCGCGTACGCGACTTCAAGCACCCGCTTTATCGGCAACTGGCCATGCTCAAGGCCCTGACCCTGCCCGACCTGGCCGAGCCCCACGAATTTCGCAACGTCAGCCTGTATCACGCACAACGCGAGCCTGTGCCTTTCAGCCACTGCGCCCAGCCTTTATAGTTGCTCTTATTTACCTGCTTCGAGACACGAAATGAATCAGCCTACGCCTTCTTACAGCTTCGACGTGACCTCCACTGACTTCGACAGGCTGGTGGTCCAGGCCTCATTCGACCAACCCGTACTGGTGGATTTCTGGGCCGAGTGGTGCGCTCCCTGCAAGGTGATGCTGCCGATCCTGGAGCAAATTGCCGAGGACTATCAGGGCGAACTGCTGCTGGCCAAGGTCAACTGTGATGTCGAGCAGGATATTGTTGGCCGCATTGGCATTCAGACCTTGCCCACCGTGGTGCTGTTCAAGGACGGCAAGGTGGTCGACGGTTTCCAGGAAGCCCAGCCGGAATCAGCGATCCGTGCCATGCTCGCGCCCCATGTGGTGATGCCCGAAGCTGCGGTTGAAGACCCGCTGGTTCAAGCCCAGGCGCTGTTTGCCGAAAGCCGTTTTGCCGATGCTGAAGCTTTGCTCAAAAGCATCCTGACTGAAGACAACAGCAACGCCAAAGCGCTGATCCTGTATGGCCGCTGCCTGGCTGAACGTGGCGAGCTGACTGAAGCACAAGCGGTGCTGGATGCGGTCAAGAGCGACGAGCACAAGGCCGAGCTGGCGGGCGCCAAGGCGCAACTGACGTTCTTGCGCCAGGCGGCGGACTTGCCGGATGTGGCTGACCTGAAGACCCGCGTGGCACAAAACCCGCAGGACGACGAAGCGGCGTATCAACTGGCAATCCAGCAACTGGCACGCCAGCAATATGAAGGCGCACTGGACGGGCTACTGAAACTGTTCACCCGCAACCGCAGCTACAACGAAGGCATCACCCACAAGACCCTGCTGCAGGTGTTCGACCTGCTGGGCAATGATCACCCGCTGGTCACCACCTACCGCCGCAAGCTGTTTGCTGCGCTGTACTAAACCCCGATACATATCTGTAGATACTCTGTTGCAGGTCAAGCCCTATTGTGGGAGCGAGCCTGCTCGCGAACGACCTTCGCGAGCAGGCTCGCTCCCACAGTTGCAGTGTTCCTGTAGCTGCCAAACGCAGCCTCGTCCCTCGGCAGCTGCTACGGGAGTTTTTGTTACGCCACGTCAACCCAGCTGTAAATCGGCGAATCAGCACCGCTAACCACTTTCACCTCGGCACAATGGCGCAGGCGCACCAACAAGCGTTTGCCTGCGCCCGTGCTACCGGTCAGCGCTTCAAGCTGCCCCAGCAATTCAGGCCCGCTGATCTGTCCAGCCTTGCGCAGCAAATCCTTGGTGGCTTCCCACACGGCATCATCCTGATTCGCAGGTTTTGCGGGCGGCTGGCTGATCGGTGCCTCACTGACGTGCAGTTGCGCGCCCAGCTTTATCCAGTCGCTCTCATCCAGCTCCACGGTCAAATCCACCGGCCAGTCGCCTATCGTTCCGCGAATGCGCACCATCGTCGTGCTCCTCAATTTTCTTGCAGCCATGCTCCCACGCGCCTTGCGTAACGCCAAGCACACGGGCAAACTCTCGCAACAGTTGTTATAAGATCACATAACAATATTTTCACATTTCTGCTGGAGTGCTCCCATGCGCCGTTTGCTTCTTGCTTTGCCGTTTGCCTTGTTGCCGCTGGCGATGGCTCACGCCGCCGACGATCATGATCACGACCATGAACACAGCAGCCTGGCGCCCCATGAACATGGCGTAGGCAGCTTGAATGTCGCGCTCGACGGCCAGACCCTGGAACTGGACCTGGATGGCCCGTCGATGAACCTGGTGGGCTTTGAACACGTTGCTACCACTGACGCTGACAAGGCCAAAGTCAGCTCGGTACGCAAACAACTGGAAGACCCACTGGTGCTGTTCAGCATCCCCAAGGCCGCCGGTTGCACAGCTGAAGCGCAGGAACTGAAAAGCCCGCTGTTCGACCCGGCGCCGGAAGAAGGCAGCGCCAAGGGCGAGCACCACCACAGCGATATCGAAGCCCACTATGCGTTTACCTGCAGCACGCCGGACGCTTTGAAAGCGCTGGATCTGGCGCAGTTTTTCAAGACATTCCCCGGCACCCATAAATTCAAGGTACAACTGATCGGCCCGAGCGGTCAGCAAGCCGTGGAAGTGACAGCCAAGGCACCTGTGCTGAAGTTTTAAACAGCTCCCACAGAAAGACTTCCACCAACTCCCAGGCGATCTCCTCCCCCAATGACCCAAGCACTAATCGAACTGAGCGACCTGAGTTTCAGCTGGCCGGGGCACCCCGTGCTACTGGATATTCCGGCGTTTCGCCTGCAAGCAGGTGAAACCCTGTTCCTCAAAGGCCCCAGTGGCAGTGGCAAAACCACTTTGCTGGGGTTGCTTGGCGGCGTGCAAAAAGCCAACAGCGGCAGCATCCGCTTGCTCGGCCAGGAGCTGGGAGAGCTGGGCTCCGGGGCCCGTGACCGTTTCCGGGTTGACCACACGGGCTATATCTTCCAGCAATTCAATTTGCTGCCATTTTTGTCGGTTCGCGAGAACGTCGAACTGCCTTGCCACTTTTCCAAACTGCGTGCCAGCCGCGCCGTGCAACGCCACGGCAGTGTGGATAACGCCGCGCAAACCCTGCTGGCCCATCTGGGCCTTAAAGACCCGGCCCTGCTGGAGCGACGTGCAGACTCGTTATCCATCGGCCAGCAGCAGCGTGTTGCCGCCGCCCGCGCACTGATCGGTCAGCCCGAACTGGTGATTGCCGACGAGCCCACATCAGCACTGGACGCGGACGCTCGCGAAGCCTTTATCCAGCTGCTATTTGCCGAATGCCGTGAAGCGGGTGCCAGCCTGTTGTTTGTCAGCCACGATCAAAGCCTGGCCCCTCTGTTCGACCGTAACCTGTCGTTGTCTGAACTCAATCGCGCCGCCCTGTCGGTAGAGGTCTGAGATGTATCTGTTTCGTCTAGCGTTGGCCAGCCTGGCCAACCGCCGCTTTACCGCACTGCTGACCGCCTTCGCCATTGCCCTGTCGGTGTGCCTGCTGCTGGCCGTGGAACGGGTCCGCACCGAAGCCCGCGCCAGCTTCGCCAGTACCATCAGCGGCACCGACCTGATCGTGGGTGCCCGATCCGGCTCGGTCAATCTGCTGCTGTATTCGGTGTTCCGCATCGGCAATGCCACCAACAATATTCGTTGGGACAGCTTTGAACATTTCGCCAACAACCCGAAAGTGAAATGGGCCATCCCCATGTCCCTGGGCGACTCGCACCGCGGCTATCGGGTGATGGGCACCAGCGAGGCGTACTTCGAGCACTACCAGTACGGCCACAAGCAAAACCTGAAACTGGCCAGCGGCCGTCCTTTTGCCAGCGATCCGTTCGAAGTGGTACTGGGTGCCGAAGTCGCCGATGCCCTGCATTACAAACTGGGCGACAAACTGGTGCTGGCTCATGGCGTGGCGGCGATCAGCCTGGTCAAGCACGACGACAAACCGTTCACCGTGGTTGGCATTCTCGCGCGCACCGGTACCCCGGTGGACCGCACGCTGCATATCAGCCTGGGCGGTATGGAAGCAATCCATATCGACTGGCATAACGGCGTGCCCGCCCACGGTGCCGGGCGTATCAGCGCTGACCAGGCCCGCAATATGGACCTAACCCCCCAGGCCATCACTGCGTTCATGCTGGGCCTGAACAGCAAAATTTCGACTTTTGCCCTGCAACGGGAGATCAACGATTTTCGCGGTGAGCCGATGATGGCGATTTTGCCCGGCGTAGCCCTGCAGGAACTCTGGAGCTTGATGAGCACTGCTGAAAAAGCGTTGTTTGTGGTGTCGCTGTTTGTGGTACTGACCGGACTGATCGGCATGCTCACCGCAATCTTGACCAGCCTCAATGAGCGGCGCCGCGAGATGGCGATCTTGCGCTCCGTGGGCGCCCGCCCTTGGCATATCGCCACGTTACTGGTGTTCGAAGCACTGGCTCTGGCACTCGCCGGAGTGATCGCCGGTGTCGGTCTGTTGTATGTGTGCATTGCCGTGGCCCAAGGCTATGTGCAATCGAACTACGGGTTGTATTTGCCACTGGCGTGGCCAAGTGAATATGAATGGACGCTGCTCGGCGGTATTCTGGCAGCGGCCCTGTTGATGGGCTGCGTACCTGCCTGGCGCGCCTACCGACAATCGCTGGCAGATGGTCTGTCCATTCGTTTATGAGCTTACATTTATGAAAAGGTCTGCAATGTCTCGCGTGCTGCTGGCACTGTTACTGCTGGTTGCGACGCCGCTGTGGGCGGCCGAACCGAAAGAGCTGACCTGGTCGGAAATGATCCCGGCGGATGCGCCGCCTGAAGCACCGGACATGACGCCCCTGCATGACCTCTCGCAGATGGGCAATATGGAAGCCGCCCCGGCAGCCAGGCAGGACTTGCCCAATGCGCCGGTGGTCCCGGCGCTGGATGGCCAGTTGATTCGCCTGCCGGGGTATATCGTGCCCCTTGAAGTCAGCGAAGACGGGCGCACCACGGACTTTTTGCTGGTGCCGTACTTCGGTGCCTGCATCCATGTACCGCCACCGCCGTCGAACCAGATCGTGCACGTGACCAGCAAGGAAGGGGTCAAGCTCGACGAGTTGTACCAGCCGTACTGGATCGTGGGCGCGCTGCAGGTCAAGGCCAGCACTAGCGAACTGGCGGATGCGGGGTATCAGATGGATGCTCAGCGGATCGTGGTGTATGAATTGCCGGAGTAACCCCAAAGGCCCCTCACCCTAGCCCTCTCCCCGTGGGAGAAGGGACTGAAAGCAAAAGCAGGTTTGCGCAACGCCACCCATCAGCTCCCTCTCCCTCCGGGAGAGTGTTGGGGTGAGGGGCTCTGGGCAATTAACGAATTTTTCACAACTTCACGCTTTCATTGAGCTGGGTCAACTGAACAGGCCTGGGCGCTCATTACCATTGGTTATATAAATTTTAAATATCCAAATGGAGCTCCCATGCACAAGTCTTTGCTCAGCGCAGCCGCCCTTGCGCTCGCCGTCGTCGCCCCTCTTGCCCACGCGCACACGGAAGGCGACATCATCGTGCGTGCCGGTGCTATCACGGTAAACCCGAAAGCCGACAGCTCCAGCGTCAAGGTTGATCAAGGCCCGTTGGCAGGTGCTGATCTGGGTGGCAAGGCGACCATGAGCAGCGACACGCAACTGGGTCTGAACTTCGCTTACATGATCACCGACCATGTGGGTATCGAATTGCTGGCAGCCACACCGTTTGAGCATGACGTGAAACTCAAGGGTACTGGCCTGGCAGCCGCCAACGGCAAACTGGGTAGCCTCAAACACTTGCCGCCAACCCTGAGCGTTGTGTACTACCCACTGGATACCAAATCGGCATTCCAGCCTTACGTTGGTGCCGGCATCAACTACACCTGGATCTACGACGAACACGTCGGCAGCCGTGCCAGCGCCGAAGGGTTCGACAACTTCAAGGCAAAAAACTCCTGGGGCATGGCCTGGCAGCTGGGTGCTGACTACATGCTGACCGACAACATCATGATCAACGCCCAGGCGCGTTATATCGATATCGACACCCGCGCCACTGTGGAAAACAACGCCGTGGCACCAGGCACTCGTGCCAAGGTCAACGTAGACGTGGACCCATGGGTATACATGGTTGGCCTGGGCTACAAATTCTAAGTCCGGCAATCATAAAAAAGGCGCCTTCGAAAGGCGCCTTTTTTGTGGGCGGGTGGTTCTTAGCGGCCTAGCAGGCGTGCCAGCCCGACACTCATTGGTGTGGTTTCACCGAGGGTGAAGCGTTGCAACAAACGGCTATTGTCAGCACGGGAATGGCGGATATCACCCGAGCGGGCCGGACCGTGGCTGATCGGTGGCAACTCGCCGACCACTTCGCTCAACGCTGCCAGCATTTGATTGAGTGTAGTGGCCTTGTTCAAGCCTACGTTCACGGCACCCGCTTCAGCGTTCTCGGTTTCGACGGCTTGCACCAGAATCTTGACCAGATCACCCACATACACGAAGTCGCGCGTTTGTTCGCCATCGCCAAAGATGGTGATCGGCAGGCCCTTTTCAGCACGCTCACTGAAAATGCTGATCACGCCCGAATAAGGCGAGGAGGGGTCCTGGCGCGGGCCAAAGATATTGAAGAAGCGAAAGATCACCGGCTCCAGACCGTGCTGGCGACGATAGAAATCCAGGTAGTACTCGCTGGACAACTTGTCGGCGGCATAAGGTGTCAATGGCGCTTTAGGCGTGTCTTCGACAATCGACTCGCCTTCGCCGTTATTGCCGTAGACCGCAGCACTGGAGGCGAAAACAACGCGCTTGATCCCTGTTTCGCGCATGGCTTCGCACACATTCAGGGTGCCGATGAAGTTGCTTTGGTGAGTACGCACCGGGTCGTCTACCGAGGCTTGTACCGAAGCAACCGCCGCCAGGTGAACCACTGCGCTGCAACCGGCCATGACTTTGGCAACCAGTGCGGCATCGGCCACGTCACCTTCAATCAGCTCGACCCGCGAGTTGGCCATTGGCAAGTTGCTGCGTTTGCCTGTGGACATGTCATCGAGAATTCTTACGGAGTAGCCCTTGGCCAACAAGGCGTCTACCAGGTTGGAGCCAATAAAACCGGCACCACCGGTGATTAAAACGGGAGCATCAACCATGACGATAAAACCTGTCCAGTAAAGTGGGGAGCGCCGCACGCCAGGCGCGAGGCTTGATCCCGAAGGTGTGTAGAATTTTTTTGCACGCCAGCACCGCGTGCTGGGGTTCTTCTGCCGCGTCGGGCCGCGCGGCGTGCGCCTGGGGTGTCGGCGCTTCGATTGCCAGTTCGTGCAGGTTACGGGCCTCGGCCAGGATTGCCTGCCCCAGCGCCAGCGGCGTTGTCGCTTCGTGCCCGGCGTAGTGGTAAGTGCCCCACAGCGGCGCCGCGCAATCGAGCTGCTTGAGTACCGAGATAATCACCCGCGCCGCATCATCCACCGGCGTCGGGTTGCCCCGTCGATCATCGGCCATCAACAACTCACCCGGCTTTTCGGCCTGGGCCAGAAACCGCCCGAGGGTGCCATCCGGGCTGTCATCGAGCAACCAGCCAAAACGCAGCAGCACATGTTGCGGGCAAATGGCCCGCACACTTTGTTCGATACGCCACAGTGCCTGACCGCGTAACCCGAGCGGGACGGGTTCGTCTTTTTCGCTGTAGGCCGTCGCACGCGAGCCATCGAAAACCCGATAGCTGGAAGGTTGCAACAAGGTGATGCTGTGGTGCTGGCACAGCTCGGCCAGACGCTCGACAGCGCGCTCCTGCGCGGCAAGACGCGACTCGCTTACTGTCTGCGCCTGAAACCAGTCGAAGTAGTACGCAAGGTTGATGACAGCATCCGGGCGGGTGTCATCGAGCAGTTGCGTGAGGCTCGCGGCGTCCCAACCGTCTTGCGGCGGGCGCGGGGCTAGGAAATTGATGTCTTCCTCGGCACCCAGACGAATCAGCGCCTGCCCGAGGGCATTTCCGCCGCCCAATAACATAAGGCGCATTCGCATAAAGTATGCAGGCTCAGTCTATTTAGAACGGTGATGTATACCAGAAAACCAGCCGTGAAAGCTGCTGACCCTAATCAAGATAGCCGCATTTTGCGGGTTTCTTGCCCACCCGTCACTGACAAACTGCCTCATGCTAAAAGGCCTTCATTGGGATCTGGGCGGAATATCAGTCAGTAATACCGTAGACCGTTGCGCCAAGGAGTCCGCTGGCAGCGTTTGTTCCGGCTCCCGCACGGGCAGCAGAAACCCCTGTGGATAATGCTGTGCGAAGTGAACATCCGGCGACTTATCCACAAGCTTTTTAAGCCGGTCATTGAATGCCCGGCTCACAGTGTTCTGCGCCCCGGACATGGTTCGGAACTGCGCGGTTATGGTCACGCCATCGAGGTTCATGCTGTCGACGCCAAAGATCGTCAGCGAACCCTGCAGGCTCAGGCTGAGCAGAGGATCGCTGCTGATCTGGCTCCCCGCTTCCCGAATCAGGGCCGTCGCTTTGTCCATATCGGTGTCATAGGTGAACTGCACGGAAAAAAAGGCATAGGCAAACTGCCGGGAATGGTTGATGACGGCCTTGATCTGACCAAAAGGCACCGAATGGACAAAACCTCTCGAATCGCGAAGGCGCAGGGTTCGTATGGTCAACCCCTCGACGGTGCCGGCATGGGCGGAGTCGATCACCACCCAGTCACCCACCGAGATGGTGTCTTCAATAATGATAAACAGCCCGGTAATCACGTCCTGCACCAACTGCTGGGAGCCAAAGCCGATGGCCAGGCCTATCACCCCGGCGCCAGCCAGGAAGGGCGCGACGTTCACCCCCAGATTGGCCATGGTGGTGATGGTACAGATCACCACCAGAATCACTTTGATAGCATTGCGCGCCAGCGGCAGGATGGTCTTGATTCGCGTACTGGGCTCATGGCTCCCGCGCCGGTTGGTGGCCGGTTCCAGCGCTTGTTGAATGGCCGTGTCGAGGACCACCCAGGTCAACCAGGTCACCAGAAGGATCAACAGGATATGGCCCAGGGAATCACTGATGACCTTGCCGGTATTGCTGTCGGAAGCGAAGGCCAACAGCGAGAAACCCCAGATCTTCGCCAGCAACTCAATAAAGGTCACGGCCAGGGCAATGCGCAGCAATGCGTAAACCACACCGATAAAACGCTCTTTATAGGCCCCTGTATGCTGGGTTCGCGCCCGAAACGAATGGTGCAGAATCGTGCTCAGAAATACCGTGCCGATCAGCAGGCCCGATGTCAGCAATGCACTGCGCAATGCACGTTCACTGCCCTCACCCACGCCCAGTAAATTGCGCGCGCTCACCAGCAACATCAGCAGCACGGGCCAGTACCAGAGTACCGAAAAAATGCGCAACGACTCTTGCAAGGCTGGCTGCCCGAGCCGTTGTGCCAGGGCCCGATTGCGGATCAGGTGAGCCACGGGCCGCCGCAGCCGTACCACCAGCCAGCCCAGAATGGCGCACGCCAGCAGGCCGGCGAGTACCGACAGACAACTGGCGATATTGCCGCCGATTTGCCGCGCAATTTGCGGGCTGCTCATTGCGTCGCTCAGTGCCGAAAAAAAGCCGATCAAGAACAGCGCCCGTTTCGAGTACTGACGAATAATCTGCACCGCGCGGCGCTTGTGGCCCGTTTCAAACAAGGTACTCAGTGACAGCACCAGCGCCACACAGAACACCCCGGCGCTGCCAGCATAGGTCAGGGTCAGGCCGAACGAGCGACCCAAGGTGTCTTGCAGCATGCGGCTGGCGTACAGGGCCAGCATCAACGAGACCAGCGCAGGCAACATGTAGGGCACCACATAACCCACCAGCGTCTGGATGCGTGGCCGGTCAAACATCGAACGCGTGGTACACAAATAACGCGCCAGCAATCTTCCTGCGAGCATCAACCCGAAAAAAACGCCGGACCAGATAACCGTCAGCAAGAAAAAGTCGCCTACACCACTCCAGGAAGGATGTGTGGATGCCTGCTCGACCAGTTGTCCTACTTCACCTGCCGCCCGCTCGGTGCGTAAACGCCAGGCGTCCAGCAACTGCATACTCAGGCCGAGCTGACCTTGAACCTCGTCCATCCCCGCACCCAAAGCCCCCAGCAGCCCGCCATCCACCAGCACGGGAGGCTTGCCATCGGATTCCTCGGCCTTGATCACAGAGGCCAGTGTAGGGGCGGCCAAAAGCATGCCATTGCCCGAGCACAACAGGACAAGAAGCAGAAACGCTGTTTTGAATTTGTACAAACCCGGGGGCCTCCTGCACATCCTTGATAGGCCAACCGTACCGAAGGGATTAGGTTCGAGACAGGGCGCGTCTGTAATTTCGATCAGGTACAGCGTAGTCAATGACACGTCAGGCGCGGGAAATAATCGGTTGAGGCTTGCCTGAAACTGCCGCCATTCAATACACCACTAGACAAAATGTGTAACCCGAAGATCAGGCATCGTAACTGCAGCAAACACCAAACCGGGAGAGAAAGTACTCATTGGACGACGAGTACGCCCGTTATAAGAATACGCCGGAAGCGCCGAAATACGTGATCTTGAAGAGCACGCTTACCCCGCACTACCAACGACTTATTCGAGACACTCCCACAACTAAAGAGTCGACACGTACTACAAAAGCAAACGACTGCGCGCACGACTTAAATACAAAACATCCAACGCCGAGTAACAAGCGTTTAGACACTTAAACAACTATAAACTTGCTTTAGAACCGGGCAATAGCGCCGACTACAAACGAACATGAAAGATTATGAAACTTTCACCCGACCGATTTACAAACACTGTTCCATCCCATAAAGTCCGCCAGACCGGGCACTACAGGTTTGTATGCTCACTAGAGCGTTGTATTGAATTTGTAATATTTGACAGACTTGTTTGATTGACTTCCCGGAGATCGGAAATTGGAAACAATGATCGATGCTATTTTGTCTGCCTTGGATAATCCACAGCAAAGTGCACTGCGGCAAATTACTGTTATAGAAGAGAACGGGGAAGAAAAAAGCATTTCCTATGCAGCGTTGGCACAACAAGCATTGGCGGTCTCTTCAGCCCTGACCGAACTGGGGGTTGTTCGTAATGACCTGGTTATTCTTGCCCTGCCGGCATCGATCGATCACTTGTTACTGCTGACTGGATGCGTGTTGATTGGCGCCTTGCCTTGCACCGTCGCGCTGCCTGGAAGATTGATGGCAGACTCACCGCGCAATCAGATATATGTGGCCTGTCAGTTGTTTGCACCGCGCCTGCTGATCGCATCCGAAAGCAATACACCGGCACTCCAGCGCTTGCTTTCCAACCTGCCTGTACGCGTGGTCACGAGCGCAGAGGTGAGCCTCGCTGCCAGCGCAGGGTTTCCAGTGCGCGTGGAACGCTGCCAGGCTGACAGCGGCCATCATGTGCAACTGACCTCGGGCTCGACCGGTCGCCCCAAGGCCGCCATCCTGAGCCATCGCAATGTCATCGCCAATGTGCGCGGTATCGGCGGTGTTGTTGGCTACAGTGTCGAACGCGGCGACGCCTCTGCGTCCTGGCTGCCGCTGCATCACGACATGGGCCTGGTGACGCTACTGTCGAACCTGTATTACCAGGCACCGCTGCTATTGATGCAGCCGGCCAGTTTTATTCGCAACCCGCTTGGCTGGCTCAAGCGCATGTCCAGCTTTGGCGCAACCACCACGGCGGCGCCGACTTTCGCCCTGCAGTATTGCATTCGCCGTTACCGCGAAGCGTCAATGAAAGAGGTGGATCTGAGCAAGTTGCGCAATATCTTTGTCGGCGCCGAAAGGGTCGATGAAGCCTGCCTGAGGGAGTTTGCACAGACATTCTCGCCCCACGGCCTTTCACGTTCTGCGCTGCAACCCTGCTACGGCATGGCGGAATCGACGCTGGCAGTGACCATGCATAACACGACCTTTGATTACGACAAGCAGGCGCTCTCCTACGTGATTCCTGACCGTATCGACTCCGGCGCGGTAATCGATCATTGGCAGGCACGCCGCGCCGACGATAACAGTCGGCGGGTAGAAACCGTACTGTCGATGGGCCGGCCGATTGACGGGATGCAAGTGGCGGTAAGGGCTTTGGACAGTTCCGACGCCAAGGACCGCGAAGTGGGCGAAATTTTCATACGTGGTTCTTCGGTCATGTCCGGCTATTTACCCGCCGAAGGCCAGACCGAGCACTACCAGAGCGGCGACTGGTTTGCGACCGGGGATATAGGTTATCGCGTGGATGAGCACTTGTTTGTACTCGGCCGCAAGAAAGAACTCATCATTATCCGTGGCAGTAATTATTTCCCCCATGAAATTGAAGACGTCATTGCCTCACACCCTTTATTGGCCAGCGGGGGTAATGCAATAGCGGCCTTCGGTATCTACGACGAGACACAGAGAACCGAGAGCCTGGCGATTCTGATCGAGCTTGAAACGAAGCATAACCCTATCGAACTGCGCACCCAACTTCAAAACCAATTGCGTGAGAAGTTCGGATTTGGTGCCCACGCCATTACATTCGTGCTACCCGGAAGTTTGCCACGTACGACCAGCAACAAACTCAAGCGCCTGGAATGCCGAACTATTTATCTGCAAACCGTACTGGACAACAAAGACAAGGCCGATCGCGAACAGCTTGTTAGTTAATCTACAACCACGCCAATAACATCGACACACTGAAGCACTGCAACTTTCAAATACTGGATCACACACTATGCACACTTTGACGCAAGGTGGGGATACGGCTTCGTCACGCCATTCATTATTGAATGTGTGTGCACAACCGGTTCTTCATCGCTTATCGACATACGGCGAACTGCCTGCTCACTTGATCCATATTATTTCGCGCGCTTCAGTGCGACTGATGGATTCAGATATGTTGATTTCGCAGACACCGCAAGACTATGAGCCTGCCGAGCAATTAAACCGCCCCTCGGTGGCCCTGTCGCAGCCGAGCCATGACTTGGAACATATTCTGGAGCGCATTCAGCAAGACGGTCTGGCGTTGCACTACCGATCGTTCATGCAGAACTTCGCCCATTTGTTTTCGCTGTTCCTGACGCCGGATCAATACGAACGGGCGCGCGCCAGCATTGATGCGGGCAGTGCCCTGCGTTTTCTGATGAGTGATGCCGGCGGCCCTACCCTCACTAGCTGGCGCACTGTCGCCCAGCCTGAAGGGGATGGTTTCAAGCTGCATATCGACAAGTTATGGGGCATGTACGCCAACCTTGATGGCATGGCAATCGTTGCCGCCCGCACGCCGGGCTCGTTTTTCCCCTCGGCCTTTCTGGTCTGGCCCGAGCAATACAAGA
Source organism: Pseudomonas sp. TWR1-1-3 (assembly GCF_049896805.1). Classification (NCBI taxonomy): domain Bacteria; kingdom Pseudomonadati; phylum Pseudomonadota; class Gammaproteobacteria; order Pseudomonadales; family Pseudomonadaceae; genus Pseudomonas; species Pseudomonas sp. TWR1-1-3. Next base: position 1,066,024 of record NZ_JAFCUZ010000002.1, read on the forward strand.
CCCTCAAGCGAACCCTCTGCGGCGAGCCCTTTCTCGGCGATGTCGTGCAGTTGGGCAACGTCAAGGGCACGGTGCAGGTTTCCCAGGAAGATCGTCTGAAAGTGGGCGGCCCTGCGGTACTCAATAAATACCTGACGACGGTACGGCCTTTCCTGGTGCGCGCACTGATGGCCCATGTTGACTGGCTGGCAAGTCAGGGCCGCCTCGAACTGACACCCGACGAGCGCGCGTCACGCGACTTCATCGCTGCCGCCGCCCGTACCAAGACGCTGTCCGACCGCTATGAGAGCGAAGACGTGCACCGCGTGCTGGCACTGAAATTCGCCTCCAATGAACTGCTTTTGCATCTGGTCAGCCGCTCTGCCGTACCGAGTTTTCTCGACCAGCGTGACCTGTTGGCGTTTACCAAAATGGAAGGCAGCTCTTACCGCTGTTATCACGAATTGCGCGCAAGCATGCGCGTAGCCAAGCCCGTATCCGACTCACTTTAATCCGCTTTAACCCCAGGAGATGCACCAATGACGACTGAAACCCTCAACACGCTGGAACTTCTGAAGAAAGAAGCCGCCAAGATTCTCAATATCGAATCCGTCGATACCCATGTCGGTTTGGGCGAACTGGGTATCGATTCACTCAACGTGGTTGAGCTGATCGTCTATTGCGAACAGCTCTACGGATCGATTGACCCTGAACAACTCAATATCACGCAGTACACCACTCTGGAGCAAATCGACTCGCAGTTGCAGCAGCAACAAGTCGCCTGATCGCCAGCCACCCTCATACCAGAAGCTCAACATGTCGAACTCGCAGCCCTTTGCATCAACGCCGCCGCTGGGCACCGTTCCGGCTTTCAGGGTCCACACGGTCGCTTATCGGCGTACAGAAACACCCTTTGTGTCGCCCCAGGTGGGCCTGGAGGATGCAGCGTTGGCATTGGGGCAGCGGGTAGGCGATGAGGCTTGCCGCTATGCAAGCGACGCAGGCCCTATCGACGATTACGTGGTGAGCTCTACCGTGCTGTCACAATTTTTGGCAGACGGTTCGCCACATGCAGGCTATTTCCAGGAGGCGATAGCCACCCAGTATGGGCGCCGTCCTGACTGGGTCACCAACGCCTATGAATGCACGGGCTGGGGTTTCATCCTGCGATATATCCAGGGGAAGGCTCAGTTCAGCGGTCGTCGCAGGCTGTTACTGCAGATTGTCGATACCGATATCCACAATTTTACTTACTGGTTAGGCAACAACCGCTGGGGGAATTCCGGTTTTGGCATCTGCACGTTAGTGATTGACGTGATTCCAGAGGCCAAAAACATGCTGGTCATCGGCACTTCAAGCCAGGCTAATGCGCTGCTGCAATTAGGACGCAACCTGCGCAGTTTCACCGAAAGCCGGCCAGGTCTAGGCATTGCAGTACCGTTTTTTCCAGAGATGTCGCGCCGCGCGCTGTTCAAGTGCTTCGACACTTCTTCTGTGCACGCCGACCATTATCAACGATTTGGCCATTCATTCGGCAGCGATCCCTGGCTTTCGCTATTGGGGGAGCTGGGCGCGGGTTCCGCGCACACGGGTAGCGATTGCATCGTTTCTTCGCTGGCAATGAACGGCTATTTTTCGATTGCCCAGATAACCCTCGCGCCTGATCTGCACTATGCATTGGAAGGTGAAATGTGAAGAGCGCGCAAACCTGTTCCCTGCTGTTGCAGCGTAACCCCGATTACAACCTGGCGATCCCTTGTTCGGCTCGCAACCTGCCACTGCTCGAAACGCAAGACTATGCACGCCGAAGTGTGTACGCACACGACAATCCCGCGCCTGTGCTGGTCAACAACCAGCAGTACTACACCCTGCTGTCCACGCTGGCCCAGTACATTTGGGACAGCTGCGGTGAGCAAACGCTTCTCCTGGCGCAGGTACGCATGCCTTCCATCGACCTTGCGTTGCCAAAAAATCTGCTCGATCCACGCGTGACGATGGGCGCCCATTTATGGAACGAAGCCTTGTTCTGGGCGCGCCAGCTACAGACGCCGGTGGTCTGGATCAGCGCCGAACAGATTCGCCGCGACCTGTGGGACGGCGGCGATAACCTCCTGCACATCGCAGCCTGGAATACCGCGCAAACGCCAGCCATCACCGAGTGGTTCTTACCCGACCTGGACTACTTCGCGGCACAGGTGCACACATCTCCTGTGCATGAGCCGTTCACCACCTCTCAACCGAAATGCACGCACGTACAGGTGTGATCATGCAAACAGAGCACAAACCGACATTGGATGATGGCGAGCCGATCAAGTGGAATTTCTCGGTCGAGGCTTACATGTCTCAGACCTACGATTTCAGCAATGACAGCTTGAATGCGCTGTATCAGAAAACCAAGGCCAACCAGTGGGATGTCAATACTGACATCGATTGGAGCTACGAGCTCAACCCGGACAATCCACTGGGCATGCCGGACGGCACACTGCTGATCTTCGGCACCGATGTCTGGAACAAAATGAATGAAAAAAACCGCGCCGAAATTCGCCATCACTCGCAAGGCTGGACCCTGTCACAGGTACTGCACGGTGAACAGGCTGCCCTGATTTGCGCATCGAAACTGGCGGTGGCAGAAGAAAGCCTCTCGGCTCGCCTCTGTGCTGCCGGGCAAATCATCGATGAAGCCCGTCATATTGAAGCATTCGGGCGCCTGGTGAATAACAAGCTGCCCATCAGCTACCCCATGAGCAAGGCGCTCAAAGGCCTGCTGGAAGACACCATTACCACCAGCAAACTCGACATGACCAACCTCGGCATGCAAGTGCTGGTGGAGGGCATTGCGCTGTCACTGTTTCAAAGCATGGTCGCCTACACCAAAGACCCTTTTATCAAAGACCTGATGACGCGCATTCAGCGCGATGAGGCGCGCCATTTCGCCATTGGCCGCATCACGCTGGGCAGTGTGTACAAGGAAATGAGCGGAACTGAACGCAAGGAGCGCGAAGAGTTTGTGGTTGAAGGTGCTTATACCTTGTACGAACACCTGTGCGCCGACGACATATGGGAGCCGATGGGCTTATCCAAAAAAGAGTGCAGCCACCTGGTCAGGAGTTCTGAAGTGGCCAACTCCATGCGCCGTTCCATTTTCCGGCGGCTGGTGCCGACCATCCGCGAAATGGGTTTGCTGACGCCCCGTGTAAGCGATGCCTTTGAAAAGCTCAGAGTGCTGGACTACGCCGCCATGCCAATGCCGGCTTAACAGGAATACAGTCATGACGCCCCCAACTACTGCGGCAACAAACAGCCCCGCCCCCTTCACGATCGGTATTGAAGCCGCCGCTTACGAGTTACCCGGCGAACGCCAGGACCTCAATGACTGGGCTCAGCACCATAAGTTGCCCGCCGAGCGCTTTGACATGATCCGCAATGCGGGTTGCCGTTATTTCCATGTGTCACCGGACATCGACGAGGTCGAACTGGCCAAGCGCGCTGTCGCTCGCCTGCAAGAGGAGCAAGGCTTCAAGGGCAGCGACATCGGTGCGGTCATCCATGTTCATACCGGGCTATTCAGCGTACCGCCGGCGCCACGCAGCCTGCCCATGGAAGTGGCCACTGCATTCGGCATAAAGCCTGTCTGGGCCGGCTCGATCGCACAGCTCAATTGCTCGTCGATCAGCGTCGCCATTCAGATGGCCAAGGCCTTGATGAATGTCCATAGCCAATTGCACTCGGTGCTGATCGTGTCGTCCGACCGCGTCTTTATCGAGCGTTTCCGAGTGTTGCAGGCAAGCATCTTAAGTGATGGCGCAGGGTGCTTGCTGGTGACCCGTAACAGCCGGCGTAACCGGGTCGGTGCAACGGCCGTACGCAATTACGGCAGCTGGTATCTGGGCTCCGTGACCAACAACGCGGTGAAAAAGGAAATGTTCAATCTGGAGTGGCACTACACCCGCAAAGTCATGAAGGAAGCCGTGGCCGACTGTGGCATGGCGCTTAGCGATTTTTCATGCATTTTGCCTTACAACTCCAACCACTCTGGCTGGAAAGCCTTCTGTGGCGCCATGGCCATTCCCTCCTCCACGCTCTACTCCGACAACATTCTGAACAAAGGCCACTCCTTTGGCTCGGACCTGGCGATCAACCTTGCCGATATTGGCTTGAGCAAGGTCGATGCCGGGGCGCACCTGATGAACATAACGGAATCGGACAACGGTTCATTTTCGGCATTGACCCTTCATCCGGTGAATTGACATGACCATGACCACCGCCTGCGCGCCTGTCAGAAGCGACGACGCAACGACCGACCAATGGCTGCTGAATCTGAAAACGCCTTGCTACGTACTGGACCCCACTGTCGTACAGGCGCGTTACGCTGATTTACGCGAGCGTCTGGGTACACCGTTGATTGTGTCGCTCAAGGCCAATCCAAACCTGGATTTGTTGATCCGCTGCGGCCATGCCTTCGTCGACGGTGTGGAGCTGGCCAGCCTGGGCGAACTCGATATTGTGGCGGGTCGCATCAACACCCCCAAATACGTGAACAATCCGTCAATGGATGAAGATTTCATGCGCGCGGCCCTGGCCTCACGCTGCACGTTCATCATCGATAGCCTGGAGCAGGCGCAGAGACTGATTCGCGTCATCGGCAAACAGACCGCGCCGCAAACGATTTTGCGCTTGAACGCGGGCCAACTGGTCAGCTCGGGCAAACACCCGGCGGACCACTTCGGCATGAGTCGCCAAGACGCCTTGCTGACGACGGTTGCATTGGCCCAGGCCAACGTGCCAATCATCGGCCTCCATACGTTTGCGGGCTCCAATAGCTTTCACATCGATGACAAGGGTGCCGATGCCGCCGCCCTTGCCAATGCGCTCGCTGCATTCGCGCCACAAGTAGCACGCCTCACCGGCATGCCGGTTGAATTTCTTAACGTCGGTGGCGGTTTCTCCGAGCACTTCAACAACCAGGCGCAGACGTTTGACGCTTATCGCCAGCGCATTGCGCCGCTGCAAAAAGACTTCAAGGTCGTACACGAGTCCGGGCGTGGCGTCTTCGCTGGCGCAGGCACTTTCGTGACCCGCGTGCGTTCAGTCAAAGCCTTGGGTGAGCGCTACGTTGCCGTCTGCGACGGAGGCCTGAGCCACAACTTCCTGCTGGCCAAAACTGAGGCCATGTTGAAGAACTACGCACAGCCGCGCCTGCTGCGGCGTCAACAGGCACCGGGTGACGCGCCCCCGTTGCCGATCCAGTTTGTTGGCAGCACCTGCAGCCGCGCCGACGTGATCGGCTGGAGTCATGAACTGTCGGCCCCGCCGAGCGTGGGCGATCTGGTGATCTTCGACAACTGCGGCGCCTACAACCAGACGTACAGCGTCAGCGCTTTCCTCTCGCAGAGCCCGGCACACACCTATATCCACCAATCCTAGGGACGTCACTATGACCGCCCACATCAGTTTGTACGACCTGTTGAAAGACAGCGCCCAACACCATGGCGACCGCCGTGCGTTCGCGCAAGGCGCAAAGATGGCGACTTATTCCCAATTGCTGGAGGACGTGCGCCTGGCGGCAAAGAAGCTGGCCGATAGCGGCGTGCAAGCGGGCGAACGCGTCGCAGTCTATACGGGCAAGCAGTACGAAACCGTCGTCATGTTCCTGGCAATCAATGCCCGGGGTGCGATCCTGGTGCCCATCAATCCTCAGCTCAAAGAGCAACAGGTACGCCATATCCTGCTGGACAGCGGTGCTCGCTTGCTCATCAGTACGGGGGCACGCCTAAGACGCATCGAGGCGGCGTTGAATGACATCGAACTCGATACCTGGCAACTGGAAAAACTACAGTCCGAGACCCTGAACACGCTGACCGATGCGGCGTTTTTCAACGCATACGCCGCCGTCACAGACAGTGATCCTGCGGCCATTTTGTACACCTCCGGCTCTACGGGACGGCCCAAAGGCGTGGTGCTGTCGCAACGTAACCTGGTGTCTGGCGCCTATAGCGTCGCTCACTATCTGCGCTTGCGGGCCGATGACGTCATCCTGGGCGTGTTGCCGCTGAGCTTCGATGCCGGGTTCAGTCAGCTGACCACGGCGCTGGTCAGCGGTGCTTGCTACGCCCCGCTGGATTTCCTGCAAGCGGGTGAAGTCCCGACGTTTTGTGAAGCCCATGGCGTCACCGTGATTACCGGCGTACCGCCACTGTGGATGCAACTGGCGTCAGTGCAATGGCCGCAGCCTGCCGGCGCTCGCATTCGCTGCTTCGCCAATACCGGCGGGCATATGCCGCCGCCTTTGCTGGAAAAACTCAAAGCCGCATTTCCCAATGCGCTGCCGTACCTGATGTACGGCTTGACCGAGGCTTTCCGCTCCACCTACCTGGCGCCGGAAGCGGCCGTCACACGGCCCGACTCCATCGGCAAGGCGGTCCCCAATGCTGATATTCGCGTGATGCGCCAGGACGGCAGCGAATGTGCCGCTGGAGAGCACGGTGAATTGGTGCACCGCGGGGCGTTCGTCACGCTCGGCTACTGGAATGATCCAGAACTGACCGCTCAACGCTTTCGTCCCTGGTTACACCCGGACCAGCAGATTTCGCGCACCGAAACAGCGGTCTGGTCGGGCGATATCGTCTACCGCGACAGCGACGATTATCTGTATTTCGTTGCGCGCAGCGACGACATGATCAAGACCTCCGGTTATCGCGTCAGCCCCACCGAAGTCGAAGAAATCCTGTTTGCCGTGGATGACGTGACCGAGGCGGCAGCGTTTGGTGTACCGCATCCGCAACAGGGCGAAGCCATCATCATCAGCCTGTTCGCCCATCCGCAGATACAAACCAGCGCCCAGGCACTGATCAAGCTGTGCCGGGACAAACTGCCGACCTATATGGTGCCGTTGCATGTGTCCTTCCATGACTCGCCTTTACCGCGCAATCCGAACGGCAAGATCGACCGAAAGCAGCTGAAGCAGCAGTTTTCCGAGTTTTTCTCCACCTCACTTACGGTCACGGAATAGCCTCATGCTTCGAATCCGCGCTATCGCTTCTCACGTCCCCGATACGACCCCGTTCCGGGCGGTACAAGCTCAGGAAAAAAACATCGGCTATGGCCATCTGTTGTACAAGTCGGCGGTCTTTTCCATGCCTCGTGGCAAAGGCAGGATCGACGCCGAAGAAGAGCGTCGACTGCTTCCCACGGCGAGCATCGCCCTGCCGGTAGCGCCACCCTTGCAAAGCTGCGCCGACCTGGCACTGGAAGCGGTCACGCGATTGCGTCAACAGGTTCCGGCAGAAACGCTGGCACAGGTGACCCATATTGTGGTGACCAATAGCGCCCTTAACCAACGCATTAATGAGTCGGTCGCAGGCCGTATCCAGCATGCACTGGGCTTGCCCAACGCGTTGCCGTTCGCCATCGGCCAATCGGGTACTTGCGGCGTGTTCAACGCACTGACCATGATCGAAGCGCTGGTCAGTCTCGGCGGCAAGGTGCTGCTGGTGGCGTCCGATAAGTGGCTCTACCCCTTCTTTCGCGCCTGGGGGGATCTGGTTGTGTACGGCGACGGCGCAGCCGCCATCTTGCTCGATGGCGACGCTCAGACGACGCCTGGCTGGGGGGCGATACGCGCCTCGGCGGTGCACTATGGCGCGGCCATTGACAACCCCTGGGGGCTGACCCCTGCCGCTCTGGCTGAGCGCCTGCATCCGATGGCGGTGAGCGCAGCGCAAACGGCAATCGAACGTTCCGGCCTGAAAGCCAGTGATATCGATTGGGTATTACCGGCCGGATTCAGCGACAGCTTCACCTTGGGCGTCAGTCGCGAACTGGGCATTGCACAAGAGCGACATTTCGAACTCGGTGCCCGCGCGCACCACTCGAGCGCGGCCCCCTTGCTGTCGCTTATGCGCCTGCGCGCCACCCTGCCTCAGGGTAAAACAGCCACCGCCCTGCTTTGGGATGCGGCGTTGTGCGGCACCGCTGGCGCCATTGTGGCCGAGATCCAGGCTGGCGCCTGAACCCAGATACACACCGCTTATTAATCAGGAAAACCTATGTCTGCTTATAAAGTCAGCCTGCGTGAGCTTCGCTTTTTTTTGTGGGAACTGCATAAAACCGACCAGAATTTTCTCACACGGGCGCCGTTCAACGACAAAAATCGTACCTACTACGATGCCTTGCTGGAGCGCGCCAGGGCGTTCGCTTATGAGTTAGGCAAGGCCTATCAAGCCTCCGACCGACAGGAATGCCACTTGCTGGAAAACGGCAAGGTCGAAATCCCCAAAGAGTTCCACGGACTTTGGCAGCGCTATAAGGAAGAGTGGATTCAGGTGCTGGGCATCGACAGCGAATCCCAGCAACCGGCCTTGCCACCCCTGATCCGGCAAACCATCCAGGAAATGTTCATGGGCGCCAATCCGGCGTTCATGACCTACGGCGGCTTCAATTTTCCGGCCATCAAGCTGTTGAAGCTGCACGCTACCGCAGCGCAAAAGGCAACGTACCTGCGCAAGCTTCAGCGCTACGACTGGGACGCGTGTTTCTGCGCCACCGAGCAGCAGGCCGGCAGCGACCTGACAGCGGTCACCACTGTCGCAAAACCCCTTGAAAACGGCGAATACGCCGTCAGCGGCGAAAAGGTCTACATCTCGGCGGGCATGCATACGCTGACCGAAAACACCGTTTACTTTGTCCTGGGCCGCATCAATACCACCACCTCGACCTCCTACTCGCTGTCCTGCCTGCTGGTGCCGCGCTTCTGGCCTAATCCCGAAACGGGCGAGCTGGAAGACAACCATGTCGAGTGCACTTCATTGCTGCGCAAGATGGGATTGAAGGGCTGCGCCAATACCCAACTGGTGTTTGGTCGAACCGGCACCACCCGCGCCGTACTGCTGGGCGACCGCAAGAATGCCGGATTGCTGCAACTGGTGCCCTTGATGAACCAGGCCCGTATGAGCACGGCAATTATCGGCTTGGGCCTGGCTTCCAGCGCTTATCTGCATTCAGTCGATTTCGCCGGCAAACGGTTCCAGGGCCGTGCAATCAGTCGCACCTCCGATGCCAGCGCCCCGCCTGTAGCCATCATCGAACACGCCGACGTGCAGCGCATGCTGCTGGAAATGAAGGCTCGGGTAGAAGGTTGCCGTGGCCTGCTCGGTAAGTTGACCGGCGCATCGACCCAGGCATTTGCCCTGGAAGCCGAGCCGGTACTGGACGAAGCCCAGGTCGAAAAATACCGCAAGCTGGTGCTGCTGTTCACGCCGGTGTGTAAGGCATTCGTCTCAGACCAGGCCTGGAAAATCTGCGAACTGGCGATACAAGTGCATGGCGGTATCGGCTACACCGATGCTTACCCTGTCGAGCAAAATGCGCGCGACGTGAAAATCCTGTCGATCTGGGAAGGGACCAACTACATCCAGTCCCAGGACCTGGTGCGCGACAAGCTCGGTTTTGGCAGGAACTCACGCCTGATCAAGTTTCTGCGCGAAGAGCTGGATGCCTTCTTGAACAACACAACGGGTGTCGGTTCTGAGCTGCACGACCAATTCCCGGCGCTGGAAAACGCCATGGTTGCCGTGGAGCAGGCGCTAACCCGTATCAATGAGCACGTGCGTGAAGGCCGCACACACGAAACCAGCCAGTTCTATACCCGCTTCCTGGAAATGCTCGGTCTCACCGCCAGCGCCTGGGTCTTGCTTGAATCGGCCTGCCTGGCCGAGCGTCAGTTGCGCGAGCCACTGAGTGCCGAAGAAGCCGCTTTTTACCGTGGCAAGGTCAAGACCGCCCATTATTTTTTCGCCAACATCCTGCCGACGGTCACGCAACACGCACACACAATAGAAAACCTGCTGGTCGCCCACTGCGGCATTGCGCTTGATGAGTTGGCACAGGCCGACACGCTGATACCCACACCGCCGCAGAGCCTGTTTGGCGGACCACGCACCCTGTATCGCGGTACCAATATCGACGGCGCCACGATTGAGCCTAATGAAGGGCTGTGGGTCAGGGGTCGCAACCTCAATGACCTGATCGGCATTGTCGACTTCCCCACGGCGCTATGGCTGGCGTGGTTTGGCAGCCTGCCGACCCCTGCTGAGAGCCAGGCCGTTGACGCCCTTCTGGTACGCATTGCCAGCCACCTGTCGGCGGAGCCTGCCTATCGACGTGGCATCGAAGCCGTGGCCGACAGCGGTGCCGGCATCGTTCAGGCCGCCGCCTGCGGCCTTCTCGGTGATCTGGCAGCGCTGGAACATATTGTCCTGATCGAAGCCACCGTTCGCGACTTGCCTACGCATCAGGATTTTATCGAGGGCCTGGTCAGCGTTGCTTCAACGCCGCACTTTCTGCAAACGGCGCTCGGTTATGGCGCCCCCGGCGCAGCATCGACGCATCACGCCGAGGTCGTGTTGACGGCAATGGGCGCGACCGATATCGACCCATTAGCCATTCGTGTCGTTGATGCCCTGCTGGTGGCCTGGCACGCCGGTTTCGGCTACATCACGCCGACGGTGCTGGTACCCCGTACCGCCATCGGCACCGGTGTCACCCTTGCCCAGGCCGTGGCGGCCGGTTTCATGGCCAGCGGACCGAACCATGTCGGCGCAGCAGAAGAAGCGATGACCTGGCTCAAGACCATCAGTGCGCAAGCCAGCCCTGCTGACATACGGCAAGCGGTCGACCTCGCGCTGGATCAGCCGGGCAACCTGTTGTTTGGCTTTGGCCATCCGCTGTTTGTGCAGGACCCACGACCGCCGCACATCAGGGCCCTGTTTTCCCAGTGGGGTTTCGGGGGGCGCTATCTGGAGATTTACGACGTTGTCTGTGCCCACGTTCTGGAGCGCAAAGGCCTACGTCCGAATATTGACTTCATCACCGCCGCAGCCCTGCTCGATCTCGGCGTGACCCAAGCCCGTTGGGGTGTCGGCCTGGGGCTCTGTGGCCGGGTGGCGGCCATGGTCGCGCATGCCATCGAGCGGCGCGATCGCCCTGCTTTCGGTGTCAACAGCAAAGCCGCGCGCAAGTTGTTGGCCACCGTTCCAGTGGGGTGGCTGTAAGACAAGAAATGAGCCACACGCACTGGCTAGTTCAACGCTGAATCTTCTTCTAACGCTAACCAAGACGAGAACGTATCCATGTTATTGAAAAATCTACGCCCTGCTGACGAGTACGACCGCTTTGCCTCGCAAGCACTGGAACCCTGGGATGTGTTGTTCGTCACCCGCATCCGCCAGATTGCCCGCGACTTGCCGCCGGGCGCCCTGGTCGATATCGGCACCGCCACCGTCGTGGTCCCGGTGCGTCTGGCGGCCGACCCGGTTTTGAAAGGCTGGCATTTCATCGGCCTGGATCTGGACGAAACCATGCTCGAAGGAGGCCGACCACGCATCGAAGCGCTAGGCCTGAGCGATACCATCGAACTCAAGGTCGGCGATGCCCTGGACCTGCCCTTCGCCGACAACAGCCTGACCATGGCGGTAAGCCGTGCCACCTTGCATCACTTGCCGGACAAGCTGAAAAGCCTGACTGAAATGTATCGCGTACTGCAGCCGGGCGGGGTTGGCCTGGTGCACGACATGCGCCGCGACGTCGCCCCCGACTTGCTGGAGAAGTTCACTCAAATGCGCGCTTCAGTGGGTTATCCACCGACCCATGTTGAAGAAAAAGTCACCCTGGAAGAGGCACGCGCGCTGGTCATCGAAGCGGGTCTGGACCATTGCACGGTAGTGACCAGCCCAAGTTCCGGCATGGGCGCACTGGGTTTCGAAATCCTTATCAAAAAGCCTTTGCTGGCTTGATACGCAACTCGTCGGGGAAAAGGCTATGGATCATCGTTTAGATAGGGTTGAGCACTTTAACGAAATGCTGGGCGGCTCACGGGTACAGTGTGGCTTTCTGTCGCCGGAGCACATGCCGCTCGTCATAACGCCTGTCGACAGTACGCTAAGCGATGACCGCGAGGCTTTTACGACGTGGTATCGCCAGCACCAGGCAATCTTTGACAGCATGCTGCTGGAGTTCGGTTGCCTGTTGTTCCGTGGTTTTCCATTGCGCGAAAACGCGGACTTCCAGGCCATTGCGCAACACTATCCTGAGCATGCGTTCGGTTATATCGGCGGCGCCACGCCACGCAAGAACATCGAAGGCAGAGTCTACGAATCGACACGCATCCCGGCCACCCTGAAAATCGGTCTGCATCAGGAAAAGGCCTACATGGCGCACTATCCACAGAAACTGGCTTTCTTTTGCAAACAGCCCTCTGACCAAGGCGGCGAAACCATACTGTGTGATATGCGAGCCGTCACCCGTCGCCTGTCACCGTCATTGATCGAACGCCTCAGCACCGCGCGCATCCAGTACTTGCGCAACTTCCGTGCCCCCAGCACACCCGAGAATGAACCGCGTAACACCCATATGCGCGAATACCACCGCCCCTGGGATGAAGCGTTCCTGACCGATGATCCGCAGCAGGTGGAACAGCTGTGCCGCGATACCCACCTCGATTACCAGTGGCTCGACGATGGCAGCATCACGGTGTCGCATACCGGTGATGCCATGTTGAAACATCCGCTGACCGGCGAAGCGATCTGGTTCAATCAACTGTCGACCCAACACAACAACGCCCGCTCCCTCGGCAAGCCGGGTTACGCCTACATCCAGCACGCCTATCAGGACAAACCGGCACGCCCTTACGATGTGCGGCTGGGCGACGGCTCGCCGATCTCGGAGGATGAAATCGCGCCGATATACGACGCCTTGGAGGCGCAGGAGATTGCGTTTCCCTGGCACAGCGGTGACATGTTGTTGATCGATAACATTGCCGTCGCCCATGGCCGCAATCCCTACAAAGGCAAACGCGATGTCCAAGTCGCGTTGTTCGATTGAACATGAACAGTCAAATCCTGCTGACGGACGAAACACACGGGCTGTCCGAACCTGCCCTGCACCGTGAGGTGCAGTTGGCACCCACGCGCACTGATGAACCCTATGCGGCGGCGGCCAAACTGATCCGGGTCAGCGCTGGCAGTTTCCACTTCGAGGTCCGCGATCTGCAGTTCCGGCGCGGTCGACATACCGCCATCATTGGCCCCAATGGTGCTGGCAAAACCACCCTGATCGAAGCCTTGCTCGGCTTCCGTCAGGCGCATCTGGAAGAGGCGCAGATTCTGGGGGTTGCGGCGTCGCGCTTTCTGCAAAGCACCCGGCACCGCAAGCGGTTGGGGGTGCAATTGCAGCGGGTCGAATATGAAGACTCGTCGAATGTAAGGGAAATCCTCGATTTGCATCAGGCCCTGTACGGCAAGCAAGACCCGCAGGTGGCGCAGGCACTGGATATCGAAGCGCTGCGCAAACTGCCCTATCGGGCACTGTCACGCGGCCAGAAACAGCGGCTCGATTTGTTCGTGGCGCTGGCACACCACCCGGAAATCGCAATCCTTGACGAACCGTTTACCGGGCTCGACCGAGCGTATATCGAGCGCGTCGCACACCTGCTGCGCTACGACCTGGCCGACCTGACCATCATCATGATTTGCCACTCGGAGGAAGAGCTGGATGCCGCAAGCGATGTGGTGTGGGTGTGCAACGGCGGGGTTGAGTATCGAGGCGATAAAGAAGCATTGAAGAACCGCCTGGTCGGCGCCTTCCATGCCTATCTGCAGCTGGACGACAGTGATCATATCAACGCCATCTATCACCAACTGGAACGCGAAAGCGCCACGTTGCGGTTGTCGAGGCCATCAAACACTGAAATCAGCGTCTATGGCACGCAGGAACTGGATCAGTCGATACGCCGCCTGATCGGCAATGTTGCGTTCCAGCACTTTGAGTTCGGCCCCACCCATTACCGCGACATGTTGCACCTCTGCGCCCAGGGAGAACAGGATGTTTAGCATACTGGCGATATTGACGCGCAACGAGCTGCTGGGGTTTTTTCGCAGCAAGTCGGCGCTGTTCTGGGCGCTGGCCTTTCCCATACTGCTGCTGACCGTGATGCTGATGGCGTTCGGTCATCCTGGCTCACTCGGTACGGTAAATATCCAGTTTCTGGAGGCTGACGCCCAGGCCAGTTCGGACACCAGTTGCCAGCTAGCAATCCAGCAGGCATTTGCTGGCGGAGATCCGGTAAAGGCCAATTTTTCAACCGTCAGCAGCACTGCCCCCATCGCAGCAGACACGGTACGCATCGTCTTTGCGGCCGGCGACGAACCGTTGCAGGTGCACTATGACTTCAAGGGTCAGCTGGCGGTACGCGCCGCAGCGCGCGTGATCGAGATCGCCGCGGTCAGGTGTTCAGCGGCCAGACGCGGCATCGTCTCAACAGACCTGGTGCGTTTCGAGGATACGGCCTCCGGTGCCAAGCCCTTCGACTACGGCCAGTTCTTTACAACCGGCATTCTGGTCATCTGTTTGATGTCACTCGGCATCATGTCCACCGCCTTATCGATTGCAAGCTTGCGTGAACATAATGCACTCAAGATCTACGCCTGCTTTCCAGTGCCGAAGCTGGTCTTTCTGGCCTCTATTCTCGTGTCGCGGGTGCTCATGATGCTGATTTCTGTCGGCACCTTGCTGCTGGTGGCGCGGTACGGGTACGGCATTGATATCTCGCTGTGGAGCGTGCAGTCCATGCGTGCGTTGCCGGTCATTCTGCTGGGCGGCGCCATGTTGCTGAGCCTCGGCACCCTGCTGGCCAGTCGCACCTCCTCGGTCAAGGAAACCGAATTGCTGTGCCATCTGATCCATTACCCGGCCCTGTTCTTCGGCAACCTGACCATCCCGTTGAACGATGCGCCAGCCTGGATCAAAAGCATTCTCTCGGTGATTCCGATCAACCAGTTTGTCTCGGTACTGCGCCAAGTGCTGCTCGAAGGAGCGCCCTTGCCTTCGCTGTGGCTGCCCTTGTTGGCCATGGCAGGCTGGACCACGTTGTTTCTCACCGCAGCCACCTTAATGTTCCGCTGGCACAAGAGTTAAGCCCGGGACTCAGGCATTTCATTGCATCTCTATCCAAGGAAACCCGCATGTCTATCAGCAAGCTAGGCCGTGCCTATTTGTCGAATGCCAGCGCATTCATTCCGGTCATCGTGTTCCTGCTGTATGGCCGTTTCGGCCCGGGTGAGGCAGGCGTACGCTGGGATACCGCGTATGTGCTCAGCGGTATTCTCAGCATTGCGCACCTGTTCTGGCTGTTCAATTACCGCCCTGGCCATTGGATCGCAATGGGCGTCGACCTGTACCTGATGATTGGCGCCCTGTTGGCTTCGGTCTCTACCGCTGCGTTGCAAGTGTGGGGGCAGGAGCTGGGTGCTGCTCCCGTGCTGGCGTGCGTATTGGTGATTGGCATGGGTGCCACCCGGTTTTCTCCACTCGGCTTTATCGGCGAAACCAGCAACGACCAGGCTTTGGTCCGAAAACTCTCTGTGATGTTGCTGATTGGCGCTGCCATCGCCGTCGCGGTGTCACTGGCTTTTCGCCATAACACGCTGCTGGGAGGCGTATTGCCGGTCGTCGCACTGGTGCTGGTACGCAGCCAGTTGCTCAAACGCATGGTGGCGGCGCAATGAGCGACCTGGAACATACCGTGGACCGACAAGCCTCGGGACTCGACGCGTTTCTGGCCGAAGTCGCCGAAGTTCTGGGGCAGGCGTCGCTGCTGACCGGGGCGGACTGTGCCCCCTATGAAATCGACGTTGCTCATTGCCGCGGCAAAGCGGCGGCGGTCGTCATCCCGTGCGATACCCACGCTGTCAGCGCGCTTATGCGCATGGCGGTGCGCCATCGCATACGGCTGGTCGCCCAAGGCAACCGCAGCGGATTGGTGGGCGGTGCCGTCACCGACAACTCCGGCAAGCAAGTGATCGTCTCACTTTCGCGCATGCGCCAAGTGCGCGAGATTGATCCCTTGAACCGCACGGTGATTGTCGAAGCCGGCACGCTCTTGTCAGCACTGAATCGCACACTGGAAACCCATTCGCTGTATTTCCCTATTGATATCGGCAGCGACCCGGCCATAGGCGGATTAATTGGCGCCAATGCCGGCGGCAGCCGCTTGCTCAAGCATGGCGACGTGCGCCATAACCTGCTCGGTATCGAAGTGGTGCTGGCCGATGGCGACGGCACCGTGGTGCAACTCCTCGCACCGCTGCGCAAGAACAATACCGGGCTTGACCTCAAGCAGTTGTTTGTCGGCACCGGTGGCGCCTTCGGCATCATTACGGCGGCGACGCTTGAGCTCAAACGCATCGACCAGTCGACGCAAAGCGTGTTTGTGGCCTTGCCTGACCATGGGACAGCGCTTGAGGTGTTGCAGGCTTTCGAACTTCAATTTGGCGATCTGCTGTGCGCGTTCGAAGTGATCTCCGAGGCGGCGCTCGCCATTACGTTGCGCAACTTCCCCACGCTGCGCCACCCGTTCGGCCAATCGTCGGCAAGCTGCTACGCCCTGATTGAGATCGCCAGCAGCATGCCTGGCTTGCACAGCCTTTTTGCGCAACGAACCGAACAGGTGCTGGAAGCGCTGTATGAAAGCGGCCGAATTCTCGACGCCGCCTTTGGAAATACCAGCAGCTTTTGGCCACTGCGAGACAACCTGCCGCTGGCCATCGCCAAGGAAGGTATCCCACTGTCGTTCGACGTAGCGTTTTCGCGCTCACGCTTGGTCGCTTTCCGTGATCAGGCTGCACAGTGGTTACAGCGCGAACATCCGCTGCTACAGCTTTACGATTTCGGCCATTTTGCCGACGGCGGCTGCCATTTGATTGTGCTGGTGCCGCACGCCCACATCAGCCAGTACGGCATCGCCAAGGTCGTCGCTGTGCGTAGCGGCATCTATAAGCTGGTGACCGAAAACGGCGGCTGCTTCAGTGCAGAGCATGGCGTCGGGCCTGTGAATGCAGCTTATTACGGCAAGTACACGCCCCCAGAGGTGCAGGAAATCAGCAGGGCTATGCAGCTTTTAATGGACCCGCAGGCTGTGCTGGGCCGCTACCGCTATACATAGAACCAACCTCCTGCGCAGTCCAAATCCAAGAAAATCGAGCCTGACGATGGCACAGCAAGCTATAGGACACATGATGATTACCGGCAAAATGCTCATCGGCCAGTCGGCAGTACTTGGCGACAAAGGATTGCTGTCTGCAATCAACCCTGCCACCCATGAAACGCTGGGCCCTGACTTCGGCGTCGGCGGTATCGCTGACATTGACCAGGCTTGCACGCTGGCGCAGCAGGCTTGCGATCGCTATCGCGCGACCACGGCAGAACAGCGTGCCCAGTTTCTGGAAGCGATCGCCACCGGCATCCTGGCGTTGGGGGTCACGCTGATCGGGCGCGCCTCCCTCGAAACCGGATTGCCTGCAGCGCGCCTGATCATCGAACGGGGTCGCACCGTGAGCCAGTTGCGACTCTTTGCCCAGGTGGTGCGCGACGGCCACTACCTCGGCGCCACCCTCGACTGCGCATTGCCGACACGCATCCCTGCTCGCCCCGACCTGAGGCTGCACAAAATCGCGCTCGGCCCAGTGGCTGTATTTGGTGCAAGCAATTTTCCCCTGGCGTTTTCGGTTGCCGGCGGCGACAGCGCCGCTGCCCTGGCCGCTGGCTGCCCGATAGTGGTCAAGGCACACGAGGCTCACCTGGGTACGTCTGAACTGGTAGGCCAGGTGATTCAACAGGCAGCCGCTGCCCACAACTTGCCAGAGGGCGTGTTTTCCCTGCTCATTGGCGACAGTCATCCGTTCGGCCAGTCCCTGGTCAGCCATCCCGCGATCAAGGCAGTCGCCTTCACGGGTTCGCGACAAGGCGGTCTGGCGCTGATGCGTACCGCGGCGCAACGCAGCGAACCGATTCCGGTGTACGCCGAAATGAGCTGCATCAATCCCGTGTTCCTGTTGCCGCATGCGCTGTCGATGCGCGCCAGCGAAATCGGCCGTGGATTCGTTGAGGCTCTGACGATGAGTGCCGGCCAATTGTGTACAAATCCAGGCTTGGTGATTGCCCTGGAAGGTCAGCCACTGACCCAGTTTTGCAGCACGGCCCTGGACGCCCTGCACAAAAAGGCGGCAGCAACCATGCTGACGCCGGGGATTCATCATGCCTACCTCGCTGGGATCGAGGAGACAGGCAACATCAGCGGTATTACAACGCTGGGCCAAGGGTGCCCTGCAGAAAAGCCAAGTGCCGCGCAGGCCACAGTGTTCGTAACCGATGCAGCCACCTTTCTCACAACAGAACGGCTTGGCGACGAAACATTCGGCCCCAGCTCGCTGATCGTCGCCTGCAAGAACGAAGATGAAATGCTGGCGGTGGCCGAGCACCTGTCAGGACAGCTGACGGCGACAATGCAATTGGATGACGCTGATCATGGGCTGGCCCGAAAGCTGCTGCCCATCCTTGAGCGCAAGGCGGGCCGCATCCTGGTGAACGGTTATCCGAACAACGTCGAGGTCTCTCACGCGATGGTGCATGGCGGCCCGTTCCCGGCCAGTTCGGACAGTCGAAGTAGCGCCGTCGGCGCCAGCGCCATCGACAGGTTCTTGCGGCCGGTGTGTTATCAGGACCTGCCTGCGGCCTTGATGCCTGAAGCGCTACAGGAGGGCAATCCGCTCGAACTGTGGCGCATGGTCAATGGGCAATGTGTGCTTGCCTGAGTCGCGGAGATCGCTTAATAGCCTGCGCTTTCAGGTTCGTAACGCACAAAGCGCCAGCCCGCCTGTTAAAAAGTCGCTTTGATCTGTAGTCCTACAGCCAATGCGTTTCCTCTTTTTTTACCGAAGAACGCGCCCGGTTCGATGTAGTACTGCATGTCCGGTCGCACCAGCAGCCAGGGCGTGACTTGCGCGCCATAGTTGAGTTCAAGCATCTGCTCGCCGTTGTCGAGGCTGGCGATCATGTCTGACTCCCCAAAATTGATTGCAGCCGCTTCTTGCTCATCGCGCGTGCGCGAATTGATCACGGCGCGGCCATAACCAAAGGCGATAGTATCTTTGGGGCGGTTTGCAAAGGGCTTCTGCTTGACCAGACCCACCGAATACCAACGACGCATCGGTGAAGTCGCAGCGTTACTGGTGGCCGCCTGCCCGAAAAGGCGCAATACGCTTTCAGGGTCTTGCTCGTCCTTCCAGATGGCCTGATCAAACAACACGTAAGCCCCGGTACGGTTACTGCTCTTTTCTGTGCTGCCAATTTTCTGGTAATTGGACGTGTCGTAATACCAACCGACTTTGTACTGACCATCCAGAAAGGCATGATTATTGAAAATCGCCTCCAGTGGCAAAATAGCCCCGGTGGTGCCGTTGCTGGGCATGGAAAACGCTTCAGAAGGGCGTGCGTTGTGCTCCGGGTTGACTTGGAACACAGCGGTTTGCAGCGTTAGAGACGGGTTAACGTCGTAACGCAGTTCTCCCCCCCAGTGTGCCGTCGGATAGTTACCCCATCCACTGCCGCTGGACATGGTTAACGGGTGTGCACAAAAACCGGCGCTTACAAAGTTGGTCAGGATGGGCATCCCCCCAAATTCGGTGCCCATGACCATATATCCAACCTTGGCAGACAGGTCTTTGGAAAACAGATTGCGTTGATAGCTGAACTCGGTCAGCCGGGTGTATTCACCCCCATAGTTTTCCTGAGCTGATAAGCGGTTACCGAGCAAATCTTCCGTGGCGCTGTGGCCACGACGGTCATTGATAATGATCTGCACCACGCCAGCATCCGGAGTGTCGAGTAACTTGCTCAGATCAAACTGCGCGCCAATGCGTATTTGTTGCGCATAGCGAGTGCCGCGTTTTATCCCGCCGTGCAGGTTCGAAATCGTCTCGGAGCTGTATTCACCCGTCAGCTTAATCCCCTTGTCGACCAGCTTCTGTCGCTCCCCTCCCCAATCGCCGGTGAGTGTTGAGCGACTCATCAAGTCCGTAGAATCTGCCAACGCTGAAGCAGGGGCCAACATACAGAACGACAAACCGCTGCACAGGCTGGTACTCAGCAGCGCGCGGAAAGAAAAAAACATTCGAAAGGTGCTCCGTTGAAAAAACGCAGATGATCAAGGCTGTTTAGCAAGTCGCCTTATGCTGCTTGCGTCAGGGTGTAAGGACTGGATTGGATTGGATAACGTCGCTTGACGTTAGTAACAACGCTTAAGTGTAAGCATTAGCTTTTTTGGAATACATCCAACTCTGCAAGAAACATTGTTGGTGCGTTCGTAACAATTCGCCTGAATGCCAGCTCTTGAACTAACAGGCACGAACCTGAAGCGATGACTCAACAGATCTGCTCATCGTGCCTATGACTCATTGCTCGTTGGCCACCCAGCACCGATGACGTTCTGCACCTATTGAGTCGCTCACGACTACTTGATTGTTACTGTTTCATCAATATTGTTTTCCAATGCGCTGGATTTATCCGAGGCATCATCCGATTAAAATTAGCCTGCTAGCGCAAACAAAGTCACAAAATCCAACCCTATAGAGCACTGATGCTCCGCTCCAGGTTTCGTAGAACCTTCAGTCCTTTGTGTGCAACTGCGCGTTCAGCATCCGACTCACCGGGTAACGACCTGGTTTTTCAGCGCTTTAACGCTTGATTGACGAGGTGCCAGAGGATTTACGCCCAACCAATTACGTCCGAATCGATCATTCGGCCGGGCTGTTCGCACCGACGACGAACAGTTTTGTATTCACCCATAGAGCATTCATGAAAATGACGGATGACCATCAATCACCCACTAAAAGACGGGCAATCAGCTCGCTCGCGAGAATAATATTTTCCCTCTTCGTTTTTGCTGTTGCAGTGACATTGATATACGGCGGGGTCATGTTATTGGCCCTGGACGGCTCAAGTTATTATCTAATAGCCGGGTTGGCTTATTTGCTACTCGCCCCGTTATTGTTATGGCGTAAACGTTTCAGCATTATATTTTCGGCACTTATTTTCCTTGCTACATGCGTCTGGGCATTTTATGAGGTAGGTCAGTTCAGTTATTGGGAACTGCTGCCACGCCTTGTCGTTCCAGCCATTATCCTGACACTTAGTTTGTGGGTGGGCGCGACGTTCCCGGGTACATCCCTGATGACTCGGCGCGTGGCTAACCGGTTGGGCTTTGCGGTGTTTGCCGCGTTGATCGCCACCTTTATTGCTGCGTTTTACCCTCACGGTGCGATCTCAAATCCTGTGGTCGCGTCGAAGGCATCCGAGCCGAAGGAACCTACTGCCGATACGCCTGAAAATTGGGAATACTATGGTCGCAGCGCATCGGGTACCCGGTTTGCGCCTTACACGCAGATCACCCCAGAAAACGTCAAGGACCTACAGGTCGCCTGGACATACAGAACAGGGCGCAGAACGACCGGGGCTGGTGCAGGCGTAGACGAAAACACACCGTTGCAGATTGGCAACGTGCTGTATTCATGCACACCAGAGAATCTGATCACCGCACTGGATGGTGATACTGGGACTCCTCTCTGGAAGTTCGACCCTAAAGCCAAAACTGAAGAACACGTCACCTGCCGCGGCGTGGGTTATTACGACATCGATAAAGACGACAGCCTGAGTGCTGAGGTCAAGGCTTCGCACGACAACGACCAACAATGCCGTCAGCGCATTCTGGTGTCGTCGGTAGATGCCCGTCTGTTTGCGCTTGATGCGCACACCGGCGCCCTGTGCTCGAGCTTTGGTGAGAACGGTTACGTCGATCTCAAGAAAGGCATGGGCCCGACCGAGAAGAGCAAACGCTATCACCCAACCTCTCTGCCGGTTGTGATGGGTCATCTGACCGTAGTCGGCGGCTGGGTGCGTGACATTGTAGCGGGCGAGCCTTCAGGGGCCGTGCGTGCATTTGACGTGCTGACCGGTGATTTGGTCTGGGCATGGGACATAGGCGCACCTGAGGGTAAGGACGCTACTGCCGACGATCACCAGTTCACGCTGGAAACGCCTAACGTATGGACTATTCCTACTTACGATAAAGAGTTGAACCTGGTCTACCTGCCAACAGGCAATGGCCCACCGGACTACTGGGGCGGTGATCGCAACGCGGCCAAGGAAAAATATGGCTCGGCGGTTGTAGCTGTGGATGCATCGACCGGTAAAGCCAAGTGGGTTTACCAGATCGTTCACCACGATGTGTGGGATTACGACCTGCCTTCTCAGCCAGTCATGTATGACTGGAAGAGCGCTGACGGCGAGAAAACGCCGGTTTTGATCCAGACCAGCAAAACAGGCAATATTTTTGTTCTGGACCGTCGTACAGGCAAACCTGTTACCGAAGTTGAAGAACGTCCGGTTCCAACCTCACCTGCTGCTGAAGGCGAGCACCTGTCACCGACTCAACCGTTTTCGGTCGGAATGCCAACTATTGGTGTTGAGCCACTGACTGAGAAGTCCATGTGGGGCGTGACGACTTTCGATCAACTGTACTGCCGGATCATGTTCAAGGACTCCGTTTACGTGGGCCCGTTTACACCTCCGTCCGAGAAACCGTACATCGAATGGCCAGGCTTGTTGGGCGGTATGAACTGGGGGGGCATCTCCATCGACGAAAATACAGGCATGATGTTTGTTAACGACATGCGTGTGCCCCTGCGGATGTCGCTGGTGACGAAGGAAGACACCAGCAAGTTCAAAGTATCGACTGACGAAGTGCCCGGTTTCATGGGAACCATTCGCCCACAAGTCGCCGGTATCTATGGCGGCGTGAGAATCGACATTCTGCAATCGCCACTGGGCGTGCCGTGCAATACACCCCCGTTCGGCAGCATGAGTGCGATTGATCTCAATACTCAGAAACTGGTGTGGCAAGTGCCTATGGGCACCGTCCAGGATACCGGCCCTATGGGAATTAAAACCCACATGCCGATACCGCTGGGCATGCCAACACTGGGTGGTCCAACCTCAACAGCCTCGGGCCTGGTGTTCTTTGCCGGGACTCAAGACTACTACCTGCGTGCGCTCGACTCGGCAACCGGTAAAGAAGTGTGGAAAGCACGCTTGCCTGTCGGCGCAGTGGCCGCACCGCTGATCTACAAATCACCGGTTACCGGGAAACAATACGTGGTGATCTCTGCAGGGGGCATGAGCCACTCCCCTGACGTAGGTGATTACATCATTGCGTATGCATTACCGGACAGCGCTGAAAAATAAACGGCTGGTTGCGTTTATGTAAAAAATAATCCCCGTTTACGGGGATTATTTTTGAGGCAAACAAAAAGCCCCGAGAGCAGAACTCTCGGGGCTTTTTAGGTAATGCTGAAGCTGTTAAGCCCAAGGCAAGACCTAAAAAGGTTGTAGCCACCACGAAGCCTATCAAATCGACCGAGCGAGTGATTAAACCCACAGCACCATTGAACGATAGCTTCTACCGAAGAAGACAACCAGCGGGTAGTGTAAAATAATTCGTAAAATTTCAGCTGAAAATTGTCATTTTGCCCTCAGAAACTTTACAAATCTGAGTCCAGACGATTAGCCACGTCAGGGCTAATGGGCTCACCGTCCCCATCACATTTGCTAGCCCGCAGCTTCCGGATAAGCGTGCACACTTCCAAGCAATCATCGACGTGGACAGCATGATATCAATTCAGTAGCCTCAAATGACGTCCTCCGAGCCTCATGCTTTTTTGAGGTGCCCACGGAGCGGGCCAACATTTTCGATGGAGGTTAGGATGCCTTTTGCTGCGATACGTGGTGCTTCTGCTCTAGTTGACGAAATTGAGCTTGAGGCACACCTCGCCTCACTCCTTAGGCTGGAAAACATTGGACTGCTTCTAGGCGCTGGCGCATCAGTAGCGGCTGGCGGGCTTACCATGATTGCTCTGTGGGCAGAGTTTGTAAGGGCGTGGCCGCAGGAAGCAGCATGGATGGTCGAACATGGGTTCATCGATGCCGAAGCCGCTACCCCTCCTACGCCTGCTATACCCAACATCGAGCATTTGATCGACAGCCTTGAAATAGCCTTGTCTGACTGGACTAGACAGATGAGTAAGTTCGAGGAAAACCCCATTGACTATGCGCCTGGGGAACAGGAGTTGGAGCAGAACCTTGTCGGCCTTAAGGCTGCAAAAGCTGCACTCTTTAGAACCGTCGTTAGTGCTGCCCTGCTGCGACAGGAATGGTGGCTTTCGTCTAGTGGCGTTGAAGCGGACGACGCAGCCCTTGCGAGTCAACGAACGATTCTTCAAAAGCTAGTTTCGGCGAGACAACCTGGCCAAGCGTCCCCGTGGGTATTCACCACCAATTACGACCTAGCCATCGAATGGGCGGCAGAGTCTATCGATCTGCAAGTTTCTAATGGCTTCCTAGGCGTCCATACAAGGCGCTTCTCCCCGCAGAGCTTTGATCTCGGCTTTCGTAATACGCAGGCAAGAGGCGAAGCGAGATTCGGCGTCTACAACATTTATCTCGCAAAGTTACACGGTTCTCTGACGTGGAAGCAGGAAAACGGCCAGGTTTTCGAGGTTGCTGCACCATTGGCGCACCAACGCATTACGACTTTCATGGACGAACGAGACGGCTCTGAACTCGGCTTGATGGTGATGCCAAGAGCAGCCAAATACATGGACACTATCGGATACGTGCTCGGGGAGCTTTTTCGTAGGTTTGCAGAGTTCATGTCCAAGCCGCAAAGCTGCCTAATACTCTGCGGATACGGTTTTGGTGATGAGCATATCAACAGGCTCATTCGCTCAGCGCTTCTTAACCCGACACTCCAGCTCGTCATTTACTCCTCAGGCTTCAATGGCGATCCAACAGATGCAAATCTACCCCCAGCTCTGCGCAAGTTGCTATCTCTGAAAAACCCCCGCATCACTGTGGTGGGGGGTGGTTCGGCTCATGCCTACATTGACTCTCTAGCCCGTCACCTGCCAGATCCCCTTATTTATGACGAGGATATGCGGAAATTTGAAAAAGCCTTGAGAGAGGACGAACGGGATTCCCAAAACGCATCACTTGCACAGGACGCATTGCCATGAGGGGGCGGCTTCCGGTTGGTTATGTGGTCAGAATCGAAGGCTCTGATGTCACCCTCAATTTGCTAGACATGCACCGAGGGCAGCTCGCCTCACACGCTCAGGGCGTTTCCTCAGTAACTGAAGTGGGAAGCCTTTTAGTGCTAGACGCAGGAAGTCGCGCTTTAGTAATGAAGGTCATCTCGTTGAGCTTTGACGAACCGCGCGAGGCTCATCGACTTGGTATTGGTTCAAGCACCCATCAGAGTGAACCTCTGCGAAATATTTCGGGTGTTGTCGTCGGACGATTGTCCAGAGAACAAGGAAAGCCAAGCTTCGTCAGCGACTCCTTAGCAACTCCTCCACTTGGAGCTGAAGCATTTCCTCTTAGTACCGAGGAGCTTGCATCCATACTCTGCTGCGATGACCAGAACGATATCCCGATAAAACTCGGTGATGACCTTCGTGGCGGCGGTAGCCTGCACGTAGGGCTTGAGAACCTGATCTCCAGACACGTCGCAGTGTTGGGCAGTTCTGGCCAAGGGAAGAGTTGCTTCACAGCAGCAGTGCTTCAGCAAATCGTTAAATTGCCAAGCGCACGGATTGTTGTGTTCGACATCAATGGCGAGTACGAGGATGCGCTAGTCCATCCAGAGCTTCCCAATGACGCCGTGAAATGTACAACCATCGGAGGGCAGGGCCCTGATGCCTTCAAAATTCCATACTACGCATTGGGTCGACATGGCCTGAACAGACTACTAATTCCGAGTGAAAAGACGCAGCGCCCGGCTCTTACTTTCGCATTGGAGCACCTTCACCAAGTCCGTTGGTTTCCTCAGCCGAAGGGCGTTGGTCTAGCGAATGATACTGCACCGTTCCTGTTCGACGACTGCCGTCAAGGCGGGGCCGCTGAGGCTGATAGTAGGATTCAGCAGATCCGGAGTGGACAAGCAGCCACAGTAACTACTTGGCCAAATATGGCAGCGCTTGCAGCGCTTGTAGCCGAAAGTCATGGAATACAACCTTCAAGGAGTGGCCCAGAACGAAACGCCTTTAGCTACTCCAACGTCTCGCCGCTCATCACCAGGATCAATCGATTCGCTGAAGACCCAATGTTCCGAGCGGTCGTGGACGTCGAAGGTGGTCCCGGCACCGGGAACGTACTGAACTGGGCTCAGGAATCAACGAATTTAGTAGAGAGCATTTTTGGTGGGCAAGATGCG
Organism: Pseudomonas sp. TWR1-1-3; assembly: GCF_049896805.1. Taxonomy (NCBI): domain Bacteria; kingdom Pseudomonadati; phylum Pseudomonadota; class Gammaproteobacteria; order Pseudomonadales; family Pseudomonadaceae; genus Pseudomonas; species Pseudomonas sp. TWR1-1-3. Next base: position 1,092,155 of record NZ_JAFCUZ010000002.1, read on the forward strand.
TCATGGCGAGTGCACATCATAAATTTAAGGCACCTATCGCATGATTTGACCCCATTTATCCTGGGGTCACTTTTGGAGCTTTACGCATACGAGCTTTTTCGCCGAGGCCAGGAAAACAAAATCCCAACCTTACTCGTATTGGAGGAAGCTCATCATTATTTAAGGCCAATTGGGTCAGGTGAGGAGGCAGGTGAAAACTCTTTAGCCTATGAACGACTCGCAAAGGAAGGAAGAAAATTCGGACTGGCGCTTTGGCTGAGCACTCAAAGGCCGTCGGAAATCTCACCAACAGTTCTCTCTCAATGCAATAACTGGGTGGCGTTCCGGCTCACCTCAGAAAAAGACCTCGCGGCAATCCAATCTGCAAGCGAGTGGGCAGATCGTAGAGAAATCCGGCGTATTGCGGGACTGCCTCGGCAGACAGCTATTGTGTTTGGCGGAAGCATTGCAATGCCGACGTTAATCCGTGCCCTGAATGCTTCACCGACTCCCCGCTCCGGCGATGCTGAGTTCCGAGCCTGGGCAGCTGGCAGACCTGAGCAGCAGCCACCACCACCACCACCACCACCTGCACCTGCACCTGCACCTGCACCTGCACCTGCACCTGCACCTGCACCTGCACCTGCACCTACATATGATGAGGACGTTCCTTGGTAACAATTGGGCTCAGCCCAAAACGTCGTCTTGCCGAAAAGGAAATACAGGGTTCGTAGAGCCCTATCAGAGCTGCTTTTTGCCGATGGCGCAGGGCACCAATCGACTCAAAGCAGCACTTCAAAAACAGTTCCAAAGCTCGATAGAGCGATTTGCAACTTCCGTCGAGCAGACTAGAACAACCATAGATTTATATTATTTTCAACGTAGCTGGAAGCATTCTATAAATGGGGGTAGAATTTCTATTTTACTTTTGGCCAGAATCGACCCTGAACTTCGATAAAGAACGTAACAACAAAACAATTGCCATATACGTCAAGGAGGATCGCTTTTGACAATAAATACAATAGATACAAAAATACTATGGGGACGAGCTGGCGGCCGGTGCTCTAAGCCAGGCTGCGGGGAGGACCTTACAGTACTCATGGGAACCAAGCGCTATACCGTTGGCGAAATGGCCCATGTTATCGGCAGCAAACCAACTGCTGCACGAGGAACGCCAGAGGGCGGAGAAGACACTTACGACAACTTAATACTACTTTGTCCTACCCACCACCGGCATATTGACAAGTCTCCTGAAGGAACATATTCGGTTGAAGTGCTCCATGAATGGAAAAAAGCGCATGAAGATATTATTAGCAACGCAGGCAAAGCTACCAAATACGACAACTATGATAAACTTCGGTTTGAAATAGCACGCATCCTCATTGCAAATAAATCCATTTTTGATACTTATGGCCCTCAAAGCGCCACGGCGCAGTCCGACCCCACCTCCAATGCTTACTTATTATGGGAACTGAGGCGCATTGACCGAGTTATCCCTAACAACCAGAAAATCTTGAAAATTATTGATGCAAACATTGATCTAATAAATGACATTTCAACAATTCACGCCATAGAGAAATTCCGCCTGCACGCAGAATCCTATGAGAAGCACGTTTACCACCGAATGGACTCGTACCAACTATTCCCAACTGAATTTTCGGAGATATTTTCGATATGACTAACGGTGCCAACTCATGGGGTGTTTCTTATAGCCGAATTGCCTGGCTAGAAAACGTTATTAAATCTCACGACAACGTAGCTAGCTTCTCGCGCCATGACGACATCATCATGGAAGTAACGCGAAAGATAGGGTGTCCTTTGATAATAATATGCCTTGATGAATACACCCTTGGAGAAGCCGCTGCAAGGCGGGTAATGCAAGAGTTCCCCTCAGTTAATTTCATTTCAGTAGGCGGAAACTGGAATGGATATGCCCCTGAAGCAAAAGACCTATGTCTATCCAACAGAATTGGACTATTTAATTCTAGCGAGCTATCTGGAGCCCTTTTCAAAGATGAATTCTGGACCTACCATAAAAAAGATAAAGAAGGAAATCCAATCTATCCATTCAAAGCACCATGATCTATTAGAGGTATATGGGTTCGGCTCTTTTTTTCGAAGCAAAAATGCTAATGATTGCGATCTATTACTTGTCGTGAACAATGAGTGTAAAGACCTCGGACGACTGCACGCCGACTTAAGCAAAAGCTTCCTATTGTTGAGCGATAAACTTTCTACACTATTCGACCTCACCATACTAACTGAGCGAGAGCATCAGAGAAAACCTCTGAGAGAGCACGATATTTTGATACCCATATCAAAGAACGACCTTAAAAAAACCTAATAGCAAGCGACGAAGCCCCCAATGTGAGGGGGCTCCAGCCTGACGCGTCACAAACAGATCTAAGGTATCTTTACAACGGCCGACACATAAAAAAAAGAATCCGTAAATATAAGCCGTAGTTAGACCTTACTGATAACACAAACTCAGCCCGCTCTAAGCCATCAAACAATAATACGGCTTCCGGTTGCTAACAACCTAAAACACCAACTCATGCAGGGGAGTGGTGAATGCCTTTTCCTCCCACCCTGTCAGTACATCGTGAAACGCCTCACTTAATTGAGATCGGGGGCTACTAGAGGACCGATTAAAATCCTTACCATATCCCTCTTCTAAGGCTCTTGCCGCCTTTTGATCTACCAGGCGGATAAGTCGAGTCGTCACTGCACGATCGTTAGCGTTATACTTGGTACGATAATCGTTTGCAGACATCGCAGCCAGATACGAGAAATACCAGCAACGGCTAACTGAACACTTTTCCAGCAGTAACCGGTAGACAGAGCGCATGTCCTCAACAGGAGGTGGTTCAATCTTGCGTTCTTCGGCCTGGGACTCCAAAAACTGCACGCACTCTTCAACCGCAACATCTCTAGCCAAAATAAAAAGTTGAGAATCCCAACTCTCCGGCCACTCATCCCGAGAAAGCTTTCGTATATTGTTATACAAATCCAATGTGGCCGAGTTGAACGTCCAAGTAATGCGATGCAAATAGTAACGCGTGTGCTCAGCACTCACATCAAAGGCGCTATCCGGTGTGATATCAGCAATGCCCAGGATTCCTTTCTTCAATAAGCCGATGATCGCGTAGCGTAAACCCGGGGTAGGATCCATTGGCTTTGCAGTGGTCCCGAATGGGGCGAGCCGCCCATTTACATGGTCCATATCACAGCCGCGCACTAATGCGACGAGGTAAACCGCCTCTATTAAAGAAAGATTTCCAGGTTCGAGACTGCTAGGAGCCAGATTTGAAAATGAGCTTTTTGCAGATATTAGTCGCTGCTGTGCCTGATGCTGAGTACGTTGCGCGGTCAACCCTGATAGCTGTCGTTTGGCAATATCCAGCACCCGACGCCATGAATCTGAACCACCTTTTGCTTTTGCAGCGATACAACTAACTAAAGTCTCAAGCTCCGGAAAAAGGTCTAAATCGCGATATACTATAGCGAGATTTCCAAGCGCCGCAGTATAGTCAGGATTAACTTTGATAGCCGATTCGTAGCGTTCACGCGCGTCCTCCAGAAGCCCCTCAACTTGGAGTACATAACCAGAATAGAACAATGCAATGCCTGACTCCACTTGCTCAAGGACCAGCTCGCACACCTCTAGAAGATTGATATGACGTTTATGCTCCAGAAGGACTGCTCCAAAAAGCCCCACCAGCCATTCACCAACATATGATCTCTCTGCCTTCAAACGCTCAAGGACACTACCCAGCAGTAGATTTATAACTTCAGATGAAGCCTCAGAAAGCTCAAAGCCATAATAAATTTCTGATGAGGGCTCCTTCTTCAGCCAGTTGACATAAGCAATCAACGCATTGGTAAACTGCATTATATGCAACAAATTATCTGACTCTAGCCTTCCCAACCATACATCAGAGATATAAGTAAACAATCCCGGAGCATCAAACACAGGCGCGAAAGCCACTAAAGTCTCTATATTTTCTTCTAGCTCATCACCTGATACAACAGCCTCAGCGGCCCTGATGAAGAGCCACTTATTAAACACCTCGCCATCAACACAGGACTCGATAAATGCTGTGTAGCGATCAAGATCAATAGCAAGCGACTCCATCGCTAGAGGGTTTCTGAAAAGGTAATCAGAAAACAAATCATCGCATCCGGGACCAGCTTCGGATTTCATTCGAACAGAAGCCAGTAGATTGACGATTTTTATTACTAGAAGCTTATCATCGCTTTCGCACGCCAAAGCTAGCCTAAGTGCGAGTACTGTCATATCTGTAAATCGCTGATCTATACCCCCTTCACTTGCAACAATAACAACACAATGATCACGAATGGCGACCTCGACCTGTTCATTCAAGCGAGTACAGGCACGTGACAAGACAGCATTATCACCTTGCTGAATACGTTTCAGATCAAGATAGCTGTGTAACAGATCCAACTGGTTCAACCCTACACTGACCTGCGGCTCCTCCCACTCAGACGCAACCCATTGACTTGTAGACTCCAAAATTTTATCTATCGAGGAGTGATCCTGCAAATAGCACGCTGTTTGGAATATTTCTTCGGCATACTCTCCGTTCCACTTCGTGGGAATATTTTCTCGCAAACCGGATAGAACGCTGGAATCAGTAGCTCTAGCCAATCGACAAACGCGCGCATGCCATAGACGCACTACATAATAGTTTGAAAAAAAAGACAGACCTCGCTTAGCAATGGGAAGATGAAGTGCAGCGTTCTGGTAGTAGGGAAATACATCCTTATAAACATAAAAAACCAGGAAATCCGGTTCAGATTCTTGCAAGCATAGCTGCAAAAGAGACGTAACTTTTGATAAAAGCTTGGACTTTTGAGAAGCTGAAAGTTTTTCTTGCTCAGCACTATGTAGCAAAGGCGCACCAAATCCCCCAACCTCAATCAACACGAGGATAGCGATTTCTCCCGAGGTGTCTCCGCAATTACGAGTAGTTAATAGTGTCTTCGCAAGCGCAAAATCTCCATTTACAGCGGCAACCCAGCCATACTTTGCTTTACAAACTGAGTTAGGGCGCCGGACCTTACCGTAGCTAGAGGCCGCCTGTAAAAACTCCCCCGCTGCAAAATGACAATCTCCAACTTCTTCCGGCCTGTCCTCAGCCTCAGTAATAGCGAGATCTAGCCCCCCTCGCCAAGCAGCAATGCACTGCGCCAGCGTTTGCTGAGGAACTTCGTGAGTGCTTTTATCCATGATTTCCCTATTTCCCCTATAAAGCAAGTATACGGCCGTCCGAGCCATAGCTTCGACGTAATCGGCTATGAACTCTGGTACAAAACTGTCCGAAAGCATCTGCTATTCATTAATATCCTTGACGTTTCACTCTGATGAGTCACGGTCAATCGAAGGCAGCGAGGCATCAAGCTTGTCTTGGCTAATTCCGTGTCTATATGCGTTGTACTGCCACTTCAGGAACTGCTCTAACAGGCGGCCATTTTCTGCTTTAAGACGATCGTTTTCGCTTTCAAGTCGTCTAATGCGCTGCTCTGCAATACTCAAGCTGGCAGGCCTTTTGGTCGCGACAAAACCGTTTCTTAGTTGTTCTTTCTTGTACCCAAAGGCTGCCTTTACTTGGTCATGCGAGCTGAGCGTCTGTCGAGTCGGCCGCCCACCAATCAGAGGCGCAACCGCTTCGCACAGCGCATCCCAACCCAGTTTTCCTTCCCAAGCATCGATCAAGTTAACTAGGATTTCGATGTCCTTGCTGGTCAAGTGCTTAGCCATGATTTCCCCCAAACAGCGAGCGAAGCTCATCAAGAGCTGGCACTTCTGATGGCGATGGCGATGGCGATGGCGATGGCGATGGCGCTACAAGCTTCGGAGAACCTGAACGGGCAGCCAATTCACGCTTCAGTGGGCTAAACTCTTGATCGTTGCTCAAGCGGACTACTGACCCCATCGGGGTATTTGTCGATTCAAGTATCTCGATAAGCTGACTAACTCGTTCCAAGGTTCTACATTGATGCTCGCTCCACCGATCCGCACCGTACAAACCGTCTTCACTGGCCTCTCGTGCTTTTTCTAACTGCATGCGAATGCCATCTCGCTGTTGTATCAAGCGCTCCAGCCTTTCATCGTCACCCTTGATGCAAACCTGCTCAGTGCAGTTCAAACAGTCGCGATGCTTCTGGCAGGGCAACATGGAGAAATCATGCACACAGAAGCCATACTCGGTTAGGTGTGCAATGCCCTCGCCTATAGCATCTAGGTCAGCAAACGTGACTGGATCATTAGCTCTGACTTTATCAAGAACGCCCCCTACCCCAGCCAACCGAGCTAGATCAACGTATTCATCGTCGCTCATATGGTTGTAGGTAGCATTCTGGTGGATGTTCGCGCGACCTGACCACTTTGCGAGATCAAGCTGGCCGAGGTCCCCCCTTTGAGCAACTGTGTTTAAGAAGTGCCGCAACTGGTGCGAAGTCATGGAAATCTGCGTGCCATCCCGATCGGTGTATCCATGGCGACGCCAAATATTGCTTTCTTGGCCTGGGATGTAATTAAGATCTGTAGTAAAAGTGCTTTTGCCCGGAGTCCAAAGCAGCAAGGGACTGGTCGTACGATCAAGGTGCATCTCATGACGGCGGAAGCAGCAGAGTGCTTGCGAGTATCTGATGTGCCGCTCCTTGTTCTTCCAAGGCCAGCCTTCTGGTAGTTGGCTATGAGCAAACTTGTTCAGGAACGCCAAGGTCAAAGGCTCTCCTTTTGCCTTCAAAATCTGATAAGGCTCATAGCCCTTAAAGTACGGAATGAGATTCAGATGCTCCACCGACAACCCTAGCGCCTTTGCCGCCTGTTCATCTGTTAGTGGATCAAGCTCGCCAACATTTGGACAGTCCACGTGACGGTAGAACTTGTCAGGCTGAGTTTCATACCAAGTAGCCAGCCTACGCCCTTCTTCAGACATCTCGGTGAGACGACGCACCGCGTCTACGGCTATCTCTCTCGTCACGGTTGAAACCCACTTGATATCAGCCCCGTAACCTTTACCGGCATAGAAACGCAGTCCAAGGCGCTCAACACCTTTGGTATCGATTTCTGAATGCAGGCAGTTCACCGGCAAGTCCTGGACCTCACTGACACGCGACGGTGCGCACATCAACAACGCAAAGATCGAGGTTGTGAAGCGATCTCGAGGGGCTTGAGGATCGTTTGCGAACATCTCCCCCATGAATTCGAGTAAGTGCTGGTCGGGCATTTTTTCAGCCCGTTTCTTTTTCCCCTCAACGTCTGTCCGATGTATCTCCTTGGGTTTGGAGATCGGGTTTTTCCAAGTGATAGACGCTGGAATAATTTTACTTTCGTTGAGAAATTTAACGAGGTGAACCAGGCTGCTCCCTGCTTGATATGCCGTCGCGTTGTACTCTCGGGCGACCTCTGCAGCTACATCCATCACCTGAATGTCCGTCAGCGTGATATCGGCTCTCCCCTTGACTTGTAGAAGCGCTTTCTCGATACAGCGGATCGCTTTGAACTCATTCTTGAGTTTGCTGGGATTATGCCCTTGCTGATAGCGCACATAAGATTTGGCGAAAGGAACGATCTCGGGATTCAGAAGTTGGCTGTCGGTAAAGCCCCGAGCCGGCGCACCAATAACCGTGAAATTACCAACCCCCGGCCATGTGTCGCGACCCCAATCGAGATCAGCGCCGAACACCGTGAGCCTGTCACGACACATCTCGATGAAATCTTTGAGATTGGTTTTGGCATCAAGTAAATGCTTTGGCGTAAACAGGAGGACTTCAGCCACGAGCGACCTCTCTTCTCATTGCATTGCAGCGGCTAACCACATCGCTGACAGCAAGAATTAATCGGTCATTAACGGAAGCAATTTTTCTGTCTTCCGTCTGCTCTAGCACCCTGTCGCGCTCGTTGAGCAAGCCATCCAGGACAGCTTCATGCGGACCGTTTAACCAAGGCTGGAAGTGATTGCAGGTGTAACAAGCAACAGGCGCCAATGCGCCGCAAAAACCGTAGCTGCCACAGTTGCCAAGGTTTACAGCGCCATTGGAAATTCTGCTGCTTGGGTCATCTCCTCGCCTTGCGTTTACCTCAGATACAACCAGCACACCTTGGAACGCTTGTGCGATGGGTGCCAGCTGCAACGCCACAGCCTTGTCAATCCGCTCGACAATCTCAGGAATGTTTCGCACGTATATGCCAGCGTTTTGTGTGTCGGAATGGTCGAGTGCTTCTGCGATAACGAACTCTCCCTTCCCTTCTCGCGCGAGATTGGTGCCGAGCGTATAACGAAAACGGGTCGGATTGAGGCGAATCAGGACGCCAGTGCGTTCACTGAACACCTTTGTCGTCTTTGCCACCAGAACCATCGATTCCTTTACAGAAGCGCTTGGGGCATGCAAACGATCTCCACTGAGTTGAGTATTTAGCTCGGACCGCACGTCGAAAGCGTCCATCGCTGGAAACAGCGGCAGCTCAGCTACCAGATCCGCCGGAACTTCCCCCCCTAACCTTTTGGCAAATGCCTGCCGGACCTGCATGGCTTGCTGCTGCAAAAGTAGCCAGAGATCTTCGACTATCGCAAACTTATTAAAAGCGGAGCGCCAAGGCTGATTACGTTGCTTGGCGCGAGGAAAATTGATGAAGTACCTGTCTGATTGCTGAGTAAGGTCTCTCAACTTCAATCCAGTAATCTGGCTAGGTCGCCGCCCGGTCATAGCCAAGGTCATTGCATAACACGCGTCGATAAGCTCTAAACGATTCCCCGCGTAATCCCTGATGACTGCTTCGGTTACGCCTTCCATTTCGATATCGGTCAGCGGTCCGCTGTCGGGGCACATTGATTGAACTGCATAGCCTTTTTCATTCCCCTTGAGCGTCCATTGATCCAACAAAGAGAGAGTATCGCGGGGAATACCGGTGTAACCGAGGTCAGCCCATTGCCTAATGAGTCCGCGCAACGTTCCCAAATACCATTCTGTTTTCATTTCCAACGTAGAGCGGTACGAAATCAAGGATTCGACGCTGAAGAGGGGCAGCCCCACAGTCGCTTCAACATAGTGTTTGCAACGCTCAAATAGGTTCCTCGCGTGAGACGGTGCACTCGTCTTCGCATAAAACGCGAGCACATGCCGGAAAGAGAGAAACAGCTCTGTGCTCATGGCTCCCGACAGAGCAAGCATTGGGATGTCTATGTCCCTGCTCAGCTTCCATCGCTCACCATCAAGCCTTACCAGATAGCCTTCCCTCGAGTAAAACTCTGCGTTTGCATTCGCGTATGAAGCCAGCACGCTCATAAAGCACCTCCCTTATGTGCTTTACCAAGATGTTTGTTTTGAAGCTCAAGCACCGCTCTACCTGCCTGCTCTTTGATATGCCTACGGTTGTAGCTTGCTGCCGTCCCGGACGTCTCGCTCCAGCCCATGAGGTATGAACGAATTTTTTCTTCGCGCTCAGGCGTCAAGCCCTGACTCTCGCAGGTTTTCGAGAAGGAATAGTTCCAATGATGGCGTAGCGTATGAGCGTGAATACCGCTATGGCCCTCAAGGGTATGCTTCAGCTCCCCCATGAATTTACCGAACCCCGCGTTCGATAACGGCAGCCCCTGCGAACCTCCCGATTTGTGCGTTACAAAGAGATAGCCGTGCTTCTTGGCGCCCGGCACTTTATTTCGATGACTGAGCACATAGCCACGAATCCGATCCACAAGCTCGGCCATCAATGGAAAGACACGTTCTCGTGTTTTTGCAACTGGCTGATAGGCCCTAGCATCACCCTTGGAGTCTGGGCGTCTAACCACTTTCAATGTGTTCTTCGCAAAATCGATGTCTTCGACTTTCAGATTCAACAGTTCACCGCGACGGAGTCCCGTGATGCGGAGAATGGAGAACATCAAAGCATTGCGCACCTGGACGGCATATTCACGCACTGGATTGCTGTCTGACCCTGGCCTCAAAGCTTCTTCGAGCGTATCAAGCACTGCGTCATCGAGATGCTTTTCCTCCCGACTTACGTTGGACTTATTCGACGTCCTCGGGCGGTTGGCTTTGATCTGCGCAACCATTCGCGCAATGCCTTCGCGGCCCGAAGTCGATGGCGATAGAAGCTGGTCAGCGAGGAAGCCTAGGTAATCGGCAATCACTGACATGCGTGCATATTGGTTGCTTGCGCTAACTGTTTTGGGTCTGTGGGAAATCGAAACGACGTTGCCATCATTCTCGTCGGTCAACGGTTTCTGCATGAAATCACGCAGAGAATGGATTTCGTGGCTCTGAAGCAGCTCTCCGCGCGAAAAACGCGACTCGACATCAATGCTGTAGTAGCTCTGCCAAGCGTACATGGCTTTGAGCGCATTAAGCGCATTCTGAATTGTGTTCACTGCCAATGAGCGCCCCCGCATGTGCACGGTAACGTACAACGCAGGGTAGAACAGAGGCATCCCCCCCTCGTCGACTAGAACGATAAATCGCTCACCATTCGAGGATTTAATTCTCCGCGCTGACAGCTCCATGACAGGCTCCTTTTTTTACGTTTTTACATGGTATTAATTCTTAAGAAATTGCTCAAGATATTTTTAACACCCATAAAAACGCGAAACCCCCGAAATTCGGGGGTCTCAAGACTAAACTTTACAAAAAAGTCTAAGGTATGCGCTAGAACGGAATATCGTCATCAAAGCTGTCGAAATCCGGAGCTGGCTGCGGGGCCTGCTGTTGCGGCGCAGGGCGCGACTGTTGCTGTTGCTGCGGTGCAGGGCGTTGAGCCTGCTGACGCGGAGCCGACTGTTGTTGCTGGTAGTTGTTGCCACCACCCTGGTTTTGCTGGTCGCCCTGTGGACGGCCACCAAGCAGTTGCATGGTGCCTTGCATGTCGACCACAATTTCAGTGGTGTAACGCTTGATACCGTCTTTTTCCCACTCACGGGTTTGCAGCTTGCCTTCGATGTACACCTGCGAACCCTTGCGCAGGTATTCGCCGGCGATTTCGGCCACTTTGCCGAACATCGATACACGGTGCCATTCAGTCTTCTCGACTTTCTGACCGGTTTGCTTGTCAGTCCATTGTTCGCTGGTTGCCAGACTCAGGTTGGTCACGGCATTACCGTTAGGCAAGTAGCGAACTTCGGGATCCTGGCCGCATGTGCCGACCAATATAACTTTGTTAACCCCACGGGCCATAACGTTCTCCTAGGCTTCGCACGTCGGCGCTGGGTTAACCAACTGCTCGAGTGTCGCGCGATCCAATAGTTCGGTGTCCAATTTGATATAAATCGCAGCCTCTTCAGCCACGATCACTGCATCTGTAACGCCATTGACTGCCTTTAGACGCTCAGCCAGACCTGCTTCGCGCAACGCCTCGGGCGATAACGGCAGGCGCAGGCTTGTTACATACGGTGGTTCACGCATGGTAACAGCAAAGGCCAACCAGAGTGCAGCCAGACCTGCGCCTCCCAGGAACACAACCGACAGACCGCCATGCTGAAACAGCCAGCCGCCGAGTATGCCGCCCAGTGCCGATCCGAGGAACTGGCTGGTGGAGTAAACCCCCATCGCCGTGCCCTTGCCGCCTGCGGGTGAAACTTTGCTGATCAGCGAAGGCAATGAAGCCTCCAACAGGTTAAACGCAGTGAAAAACACCACAGTGCCAATCACCAGCGTTCGTAAACTGTCGCCGAACTTCCAGAAGAATAGCTCAGTGAGCATCAACGTCACGACGGCGCCGAGCAAAACTCGTTTCATTTTGCGTTTCTTTTCGCCGTAGATGATGAACGGGATCATGGCGAAGAATGAAATCAGCAAGGCCGTCAGATACACCCACCAATGTTGTTCCTTGGGCAGGCCGGCCTTCTCGACCAGCGCCAGCGGCAGTGCGATAAAGCTCGACATCAACATGGCGTGCAGCACAAAAATGCCAAGGTCCAGGCGCAACAGGTCGGGATGGCGCAAGGTCGGCAGCAAGGCCTGCTTCGCCACTCCGGACTCACGATGCTGCAAGGTACCGGTGGAACGCGGCACCATAAACATCACAATCACGATCCCGCACAGCGCCATTGCCCCCGTCGCCAGAAACAGCCCGGACAACCCGAAAGCGCGAGTCAGGAGCGGGCCCACCACCATGGCCACGGCAAATGACAAGCCGATGGTCATGCCGATCATGGCCATGGCCTTGGTGCGATGCTGTTCACGGGTAAGGTCTGACAACAGCGCCATGACCGCTGCAGAAATCGCCCCCGCACCTTGCAGGATGCGTCCCGCAATGACGCCCCAGATCGAATCGGAATTGGCCGCCAGCACACTGCCCAGCGCGAAGACAATCAAGCCCAGGTAAATGACCGGGCGCCGTCCAATACGATCGGAAATAACACCAAAGGGGATCTGGAAAATGGCCTGGGTCAGGCCATAAGCGCCAATCGCCAGACCAATCAGGGCGGGCGTTGCACCGGCAAGGTCCATTCCATAGGTTGCCAGAACCGGCAACACCATAAACATGCCCAGCATACGGAAGGCGAACACAAGGGCCAGACCGCTTGCTGCCCGGGTCTCGCCGCTACTCATGCGTTCGCTGTGGGGATCGTGCATGGAAAAACCTCATGTGAACCGGCGGCGATTCTATCAGTCCCATCGTCTAACAGCACATACACGAGAGAGACGCGACGCTTTGTCACGCAAAAGTTATAAAGGCTGCTTGAATGACAGTGTGCCATCAAGGGCCTGCACAGCTTTCGCACAGATCCGTATACTCATTCGTTTACGTTATGCCCGCCAAGCGAGGCCGCAGTGGACAAGATCCTGATACGTGGGGCACGAACCCACAACCTGAAGAACATCGACCTGACCCTGCCAAGGGACAAACTGATCGTTATCACCGGACTGTCTGGCTCCGGCAAATCATCCCTCGCGTTTGACACGCTGTATGCCGAAGGCCAGCGCCGTTATGTCGAGTCGTTGTCAGCCTATGCGCGGCAGTTCCTGTCGATGATGGAAAAGCCTGACGTCGATACCATCGAGGGTCTGTCGCCGGCGATTTCCATCGAGCAAAAATCGACCTCGCACAACCCGCGCTCCACGGTCGGCACCATCACCGAAATCTACGACTACCTGCGCCTGCTGTATGCTCGCGTAGGTATCCCGCGCTGCCCGGATCACGACATTCCTCTGGAAGCCCAGACCGTCAGCCAAATGGTCGACCTGGTACTGGCCCAGCCCGAAGGCAGCAAGCTGATGCTGCTGGCGCCGGTGATCCGCGAGCGTAAGGGCGAACACCTTTCAGTATTTGAAGAACTGCGCGCCCAGGGTTTTGTTCGCGCCCGGGTCAACGGCAAGCTTTGCGAGCTGGACGAACTGCCCAAGCTCGACAAACAGAAAAAGCACAGCATTGATGTGGTGGTTGACCGCTTTAAAGTGCGTGCCGATCTGCAGCAGCGCCTGGCCGAGTCTTTCGAGACAGCGCTGAAACTGGCTGATGGCATTGCCCTGGTTGCGCCGATGGACGATGAGCCGGGCGAAGAAATAATCTTTTCCGCGCGCTTCGCCTGCCCGATTTGCGGCCATGCGATCAGCGAGCTGGAACCCAAGCTGTTTTCCTTCAACAACCCGGCAGGTGCATGCCCGACCTGCGATGGTCTGGGGGTCAAGCAGTTCTTCGATATCAAGCGCCTGGTCAATGGTGAGCTGACGCTGGCCGAAGGCGCGATCCGCGGTTGGGACAGGCGCAACGTTTATTACTTCCAGATGCTCGGGGCGTTGGCCAAGCATTACGACTTCAGCCTTGAAGTGCCGTTCAGCGAGCTGCCGGCCGACAAGCAAAAGGTGATCCTGTATGGCAGCGGCACGCAAAACGTGGATTTCCGCTATCTGAATGATCGTGGCGATATCGTCAAGCGTGCTCACCCGTTCGAAGGCATCGTGCCAAACCTGGAACGCCGTTATCGCGAAACCGAGTCGGCCACCGTGCGCGAAGAACTGGCCAAGTTCCTCAGCACCCAGTCCTGCCCGGATTGCCGTGGTACCCGACTGCGTCGCGAAGCCCGTCATGTATGGGTCGGCGAAAAAACCCTGCCCGCGGTCACCAGCATGCCTATCGGTGATGCGACCGAATACTTCAGCACGCTGAGCCTGAGCGGACGCCGTGGCGAAATCGCTGACAAAATCCTTAAGGAAATTCGCGAGCGCCTGCAGTTCCTGGTGAATGTGGGGCTGGACTATCTGTCGCTGGACCGTAGTGCCGATACCCTGTCAGGCGGTGAAGCCCAGCGTATTCGTCTGGCCAGTCAGATTGGTGCAGGCCTGGTTGGCGTGCTGTATATCCTCGACGAGCCCTCCATCGGCCTGCATCAGCGCGATAACGATCGCCTGCTGGGCACCCTCAAGCATCTGCGTGATATCGGTAACACCGTGATTGTGGTGGAGCACGACGAAGACGCCATCCGCCTGGCGGACTATGTGGTGGATATCGGCCCTGGTGCTGGCGTGCATGGCGGTCATATTGTTGCTGAAGGTACACCGGCCGAGGTGATGGCTCACCCTGACTCACTGACAGGCAAATACCTGTCGGGGCGTGTGAAGATTGCCGTACCCGCCAAGCGCACACCGCGCAACAAGAAGCTGACACTGTCGCTCAAGGGTGCTCGCGGCAATAACTTGCGCAATGTTGATCTGGAAATTCCGATTGGCCTGCTGACCTGTGTCACTGGGGTCTCGGGGTCAGGCAAATCCACCCTGATCAACAACACACTTTACCCGCTCAGCGCCACGGCACTGAATGGCGCGACCACGCTGGAAGCGGCGGCGCACGACAGCATCAAGGGGCTTGAGCATCTGGACAAGGTCGTCGATATCGACCAAAGCCCGATTGGCCGTACGCCGCGCTCCAACCCTGCGACCTACACCGGGTTGTTTACGCCAATCCGCGAGTTGTTCTCGGGTGTGCCCGAGTCGCGCTCGCGCGGTTACGGCCCGGGGCGTTTCTCTTTCAACGTAAAGGGCGGACGCTGCGAGGCCTGTCAGGGTGATGGCCTGATCAAGGTAGAAATGCACTTTCTGCCGGACATCTATGTGCCTTGCGATGTGTGCAAAAGCAAGCGTTACAACCGTGAAACCCTTGAGATCAAATACAAGGGCAAGAGCATCCACGAAGTGCTGGAAATGACCATCGAAGAAGCGCGAGTGTTCTTCGATGCTGTGCCTGCACTGGCGCGTAAGCTGCAAACGCTGATGGATGTAGGCTTGTCCTATATCAAGCTAGGACAATCCGCCACCACGCTGTCAGGCGGTGAGGCGCAACGGGTCAAGTTGTCCCGCGAGCTGTCCAAGCGCGACACAGGCAAGACCTTGTATATCCTCGATGAGCCTACTACCGGTTTGCACTTTGCTGACATCCAGCAGTTGCTGGATGTGCTGCATCGTCTTCGCGACCATGGCAACACCGTGGTAGTGATCGAACACAACCTGGACGTGATCAAGACCGCTGACTGGCTGGTGGATCTCGGCCCTGAGGGGGGTTCCAAGGGCGGGCAGATCATTGCTACCGGTACACCGGAAGAAGTAGCCGAGATGAAGCAATCACACACGGGCTTCTACCTGAAGCCACTGTTGATTCGCGACAAGGCTTAAAGCGCGGTACGAAAAAGCCCCTGCCATCGTGAGATGGCAGGGGCTTTTTACTGAGCGCAAATCAAGCTCTTGTTGGAACGGGCTTGCTCGCGATGGTAACGCCGCGACACACAAGCCAGACCGTGTTGCCTGCATCGCGGACAAGCCACGCTCCCACCAAAAGCATCTCAGCTTCCCTGGATCAGAACTGCGATTGCAGGTAGTTCTGCAAGCCGATCGACTTGATCAGGCCCAGCTGTTTTTCCAGCCAGTAGGTGTGGTCTTCTTCGGTGTCTGCCAGCTGAACACGCAACATGTCACGGCTCACGTAGTCCTTGTGCAGTTCGCACAGGGCGATGCCTTTGCACAGCGCGGCACGGACTTTATATTCCAGGCGCAGGTCGGCAGCGAACATCTCAGGCACCGTAGTGCCCACATCCAGGTCGTCAGGGCGCATGCGCGGCGTACCCTCGAGCATCAGAATCCGGCGCATCAACGCATCAGCGTGTTGTGCCTCTTCCTCCATCTCGTGGTTGATACGCTCGTAAAGCTTGGTGAAACCCCAATCCTCGTACATACGGGAATGGACGAAATATTGGTCACGCGCAGCCAACTCGCCGGTCAGCAACGTATTGAGATAATCGATTACATCCGGGTGGCCTTGCATTGCCTTACATCTCCCTGCTTGAAAGGCTGTAGTTTGAACCAAGCCGACTGAGAGGTCACGGCTAAATCGCAATAAAAACCCTGTTTTTCAGAGAAAACAGGGTTAAATAACGCAAAAACCGCCCAATTGAGGGCGGTTCTGCTTCTCACTTAGAGTTAGTTACGCTGTACACCCAACGCCTTGGCAACACCATCACCATAAGCCTGATCAGCATTGTAGAAATGCTGCAGCTGACGCTCGACGACATCCCCCGTCACACCCTCCATAGCCCCTGCAATATTGTTGATCAGCAGGGCTTTCTGCTCGTCGTTCATCAGTCGGAACAGGGCACCGGCGTGGCTGTAGTAATCGCTGTCTACACGATGATCGTAACGATCAGCTGCACCACTGAGGGCCAATGGCGGCTCAGCATATTGCGGTGCTTGTTTTGGCGCGTCGCCATAGCTGTTCGGCTCATAGTTCGGTGCAGCACCACCATTGTTGCCGAAGGCCATAGAGCCATCACGCTGATAGTTATGCACAGGTACCCGTGGTGAGTTGATCGGCAGGTGCTGGTGGTTAGTGCCTACACGGTAGCGATGGGCATCGGCATACGCGAACACACGGCCTTGCAGCATGCGGTCAGGCGACAGGCCCACACCCGGGATCATATTGCTTGGCCCGAACGCAGCCTGCTCCACTTCGGCAAAGTAGTTCAGCGGGTTGCGGTTCAGCTCCAGCTCACCGATTTCAATCAGCGGGAACTCTTTCTGCGACCAGGTCTTGGTCACGTCAAACGGGTTCTCATAGTGGGCTGCAGCCTGAGCTTCAGTCATGACCTGCATGCATACGCGCCATTTCGGAAAGTCACCGCGTTCGATGGCGCCAAACAAGTCACGCTGTGCGTAATCCGGGTCGGTACCGGCAAGGCGCGCAGCCTCTGCAGGCGGCAGGTTCTTGATGCCCTGCTTGGTTTTGTAATGCCATTTGACCCAGTGACGCTCACCCGCAGCATTGATCAGGCTGTACGTGTGGCTGCCAAAGCCATGCATATGGCGGTAACCATCTGGAATGCCGCGATCGGAAAACAGGATGGTGACCTGGTGCAGCGACTCAGGGGAGTGCGACCAGAAGTCCCACATCATCTGTGCGCTTTTCAGGTTGCTTTGCGGGAGGCGTTTTTGGGTGTGGATAAAGTCGGGAAATTTAAGCGGGTCACGGATGAAAAACACCGGGGTGTTATTACCGACGATGTCCCAGTTACCTTCCTCGGTGTAGAACTTGAGGGCAAAGCCACGTGGATCACGCTCGGTATCTGCCGAGCCGCGCTCGCCACCTACCGTTGAGAAGCGCAGAAAAGTGGGGGTTTGCTTGCCGATGGTATCAAACAGCTTGGCACTGCTGTACTGAGTCATGTCACGGGTCAGGGTGAAAGTGCCATGGGCGCCTGAACCCTTGGCGTGTACGCGACGCTCAGGAATGTTTTCACGGTTGAAGTGCGCGAGCTTTTCGATCAGATGAAAATCGTCAAGCAGCAATGGGCCACGAGGACCGGCAGAACGAGAATTCTGGTTATCCGCAACTGGAGCGCCGCTGGCGGTTGTAAGCGTTTTGGTCTGGCTCATATGTTTGCTTCCTCAGTCAGTCTTTGTACTGCCGGCTAATCGGCTGACGAGGAGTATTGACCATGAATTACACATGGGCAAATGCATTAAATGATGAGAATCAATAGATAATCATAATCGAACGCGCACAAAAAACCGGGCACTAGGCCCGGTTCTTTGTAGAGACTGACGTCTTACTCAGCGGATACAGCTTCACCGCCAACTGGACGATCAACCAACTCGACGTACGCCATAGGCGCGTTGTCGCCAGCGCGGAAACCGCACTTGAGGATGCGCAGGTAGCCACCCTCACGAGTTGCATAACGCTTGCCCAGATCGTTGAACAGCTTACCAACCATGGCTTTCGAACGAGTACGGTCGAAGGCCAGACGGCGGTTAGCAACAGAATCAATCTTGGCCAGAGTAATCAGCGGCTCAGCAACGCGACGCAATTCTTTGGCTTTCGGCAGAGTCGTTTTGATCAGCTCGTGCTCGAACAACGACACTGCCATGTTTTGAAACATAGCCTTGCGGTGCGAGCTAGTGCGGCTCAGGTGACGACCACTTTTACGATGACGCATGGTTCATTCCTTACCAAACACAACGTTCGGTGATTACGACGATCAGGCAGTCGCCTTGTCGTCCTTCTTAAGACTTGCAGGCGGCCAGTTGTCGAGGCGCATGCCGAGGGACAGACCACGGGAGGCCAGAACGTCCTTGATTTCAGTCAAGGATTTCTTGCCCAGGTTCGGAGTCTTCAACAGTTCTACTTCGGTGCGCTGAATCAGGTCACCGATGTAGTAAATGTTCTCCGCCTTAAGGCAGTTGGCCGAACGCACGGTCAGTTCCAGATCGTCAACAGGACGAAGCAGGATCGGATCGATCTCGTCTTCCTGCTCGATTACCACTGGCTCGCTGTCACCTTTGAGGTCGACGAATGCAGCCAACTGCTGTTGCAGGATGGTTGCAGCACGACGAATGGCCTCTTCAGGATCCAGTGTACCGTTGGTTTCCAGATCAATAACCAGCTTGTCCAGGTTGGTGCGCTGCTCGACACGGGCGTTTTCCACCACGTATGCGATACGGCGAACCGGGCTGAACGAAGAATCCAGCTGCAAGCGACCAATGCTGCGGCTTTCGTCTTCATCGCTCTGACGCGAGTCTGCTGGTTCATAACCACGACCACGAGCTACGGTGAGCTTCATGTTCAAGGCGCCGTTAGACGCCAGGTTGGCGATTACGTGATCGGGATTAACGATCTCGACATCATGATCCAGCTGAATATCGGCAGCGGTAACCACCCCCGAACCCTTCTTCGACAAGGTCAGCGTAACTTCGTCACGGCCGTGCAGCTTGATAGCCAGACCTTTAAGGTTCAACAGGATTTCAATTACGTCTTCCTGTACACCTTCGATGGCGCTGTACTCGTGGAGCACACCGTCAATCTCGGCCTCGACTACTGCACAGCCTGGCATTGAGGACAACAGGATGCGGCGCAGCGCGTTGCCCAGGGTGTGGCCAAAACCACGCTCGAGAGGCTCGAGAGTGATTTTAGCGCGGGTTGGACTGACAACTTGCACATCAATATGGCGAGGTGTCAGGAACTCATTTACCGAAATCTGCATGGATGCACCTATTTTCTAGCCCTTACTTGGAGTAGAGCTCGACAATCAGGCTTTCGTTGATGTCGGCGGACAGATCACTGCGAGCAGGAACGTTCTTGAAAACGCCCGACTTCTTCTCAGTGTCTACTTCTACCCATTCTACGCGGCCACGTTGGGCACACAGATCGAGAGCTTGGACAATGCGAAGCTGGTTCTTTGCTTTCTCGCGGATAGCGACCACGTCACCAGCACGAACCTGGTAGGACGGAACGTTTACGGTCTGACCGTTAACGCTGATCGACTTGTGCGATACCAACTGACGAGATTCGGCACGAGTAGAACCGAAACCCATACGGTATACGACGTTATCCAGGCGGCATTCGAGCAGTTGCAGCAGGTTTTCACCGGTTGCACCTTTTTTGCCAGCAGCTTGTTTGTAGTAGCCGCTGAACTGACGCTCGAGAACGCCGTAGATACGACGGACCTTCTGCTTTTCACGCAGTTGGGTACCGTAGTCGGATTGGCGACCGCGGCGTTGGCCGTGGATGCCTGGAGCAGCTTCAATATTGCACTTCGATTCGATAGCGCGCACACCACTCTTCAGGAAGAGATCAGTGCCTTCACGACGTGCCAGTTTGCATTTTGGACCAATGTAACGAGCCATTCTTTACAGTCTCCTGATTACACGCGGCGCTTCTTCGGCGGACGGCACCCGTTGTGCGGGATTGGCGTCACGTCGGTGATGCTGGCGATCTTATAGCCACAGCCGTTCAAAGCACGGACAGCGGACTCACGACCTGGACCTGGGCCCTTGACGTTAACGTCAAGGTTTTTCAGGCCATATTCCAGCGCAGCTTGACCAGCACGTTCAGCAGCTACTTGAGCAGCGAACGGGGTGGACTTGCGTGAACCGCGGAAACCCGAACCACCAGAGGTAGCCCAAGAAAGCGCGTTACCCTGACGATCCGTGATGGTCACGATGGTGTTGTTGAAAGACGCGTGGATGTGGGCGATGCCATCAACCACTGTCTTTTTAATTTTTTTACGAGGACGAGCAGCAGGTTTTGCCATGACTAAATTCCTGTCGATTCGCTGGTGCGATTACTTGCGGATCGGCTTACGCGGACCTTTGCGAGTACGCGCGTTGGTCTTGGTACGCTGACCGCGCACTGGAAGACCACGACGATGGCGCAGACCGCGGTAGCAGCCCAGGTCCATCAAGCGTTTGATTTTCATGTTGACTTCACGACGCAGGTCACCTTCAGTGGTGAACTTCGCCACTTCGCCACGCAGCAACTCAATCTGCTCGTCGCTCAGATCCTTGATCTTAGCGGCTGGGTTTACACCAGCATCCGCACAGATTTTCTGTGAGGTAGTGCGACCAACACCATAGATGTAGGTCAGCGAGATAACAGTGTGCTTGTTATCTGGAATGTTAACGCCTGCAATACGGGCCATTCAGTGGGACTCCAATTGACAGCTACCTACGCCCCGGAAGCCAAGAAATAGGGCGCGAGATAATATCGCTGTAATAACAAATAATCAACCCAGCAGCGCACTAGCTGCTGGGCTTCAAACAGATCACACTCAGCCTTGGCGCTGTTTGTGACGTGGTTCCGCGCTGCAAATTACCCGAACAACACCTTCGCGGCGAATAATCTTGCAGTTACGGCACAGCTTTTTCACCGATGCACGAACTTTCATCACCAACTCCTCTCACCTTACGGGGTAGTACTTCAGCGGAGCATGCCGCTGCCGTAGCCCTTCAGGTTGGCTTTCTTCATCAGGGATTCGTACTGGTGCGAAACGAGGTGCGATTGTACTTGGGACATGAAGTCCATAACAACCACAACAACGATCAGCAACGAGGTCCCGCCAAGGTAGAACGGAACGTTTGCCGCAACCACCAGGAACTGGGGCAACAGGCACACGGCCGTCATATAAAGAGCACCGAACAGAGTCAAACGAGTCAAAACGCCATCAATATAGCGTGCCGACTGCTCACCTGGACGGATACCCGGAATAAAGGCACCGGACTTCTTCAGGTTTTCCGCTACGTCTTTCGGATTGAACATCAACGCCGTATAGAAGAAGCAGAAGAAAATAATCCCTGCACTAAACAGCAGAATATTCAACGGCTGACCAGGAGCGATCGACTGCGAGATGTCCTGCAACCAGCCCATACCTTCAGACTGACCGAACCAGGCACCCAGCGAAGCCGGGAACAGCAAAATGCTGCTCGCAAAAATAGCCGGGATAACACCGGCCATATTCACTTTCAGCGGTAGGTGGCTAGTCTGCGCAGCAAACACCTTGCGGCCCTGCTGACGCTTGGCGTAGTGAACAGCAATACGACGCTGGCCACGCTCAATGAACACCACAAAACCGATAATCGCTACTGCCAGCAAACCGATAGCAACCAGAGCGAAGATATTGATATCGCCCTGACGTGCAGACTCGAAAGACTGCCCGATTGCTCTCGGAAGACCGGCGACGATACCCGAAAAAATCAACATCGAGATACCGTTGCCAACACCACGCTCAGTAATCTGCTCACCCAGCCACATCATGAACATTGCACCCGCCACAAACGTGGTTACTGCAACGAAATGGAAGCCCAGGTCACCAGTGAACGCTACGCCTTGCCCTGCCAGACCAATGGACATGCCAATAGCCTGGACAAGAGCAAGAGCGACAGTGAGGTAGCGGGTGTACTGGCTAATCTTGCGACGGCCAGCTTCACCTTCCTTCTTCAACTGCTCCAGTTGCGGGCTGACAGCGGACATAAGCTGCATGATGATCGATGCCGAAATGTACGGCATGATCCCCAGCGCAAAAATACTCATCCGCTCCAGCGCGCCGCCGGAAAACATGTTGAACAAGCTAAGTATGGTCCCCTCATTCTGTCGAAACAGGTCCGCCAGCCGGTCCGGGTTGATACCTGGAACTGGGATGTGTGCGCCTATCCGGTAGACGATAATCGCCAGGAATAGAAAACGCAGTCGAGCCCAGAGCTCGGATAACCCGCCTTTGCTGAGCGCTGAGAGAGCACCTTGCTTAGCCATTTATTCCTCGAACTTGCCGCCAGCTGCTTCGATAGCCGAACGCGCACCTTTGGTGGCGCCGATTCCCTTGCCGATTGTGACAGCGCGAGTCACTTCACCGGACAGCATGATTTTCACACGCAGTACGTTGACGTTGATCACGTTGGCATCTTTCAGGGTCTGCACAGTTACGATGTCGCCTTCCACTTTAGCCAGCTCGGACAAACGCACTTCTGCGCGATCCATGGCTTTCAGGGATACGAAACCGAACTTAGGCAGACGGCGATGCAGCGGCTGTTGACCGCCTTCAAAGCCTGGAGCAATGGTGCCACCGGAGCGGGAGGTCTGACCTTTGTGACCACGGCCACCAGTCTTACCCAAACCACTACCGATACCACGGCCCGGACGATGCTTTTCGCGACGGGAACCCGGCGCTGGACTCAGATCATTGAGTTTCATCGATTAACCCTCTACACGCAGCATGTAGTAAGCCTTGTTGATCATCCCGCGATTCTCGGGAGTATCAAGTACTTCTACAGTGTGACCGATGCGACGCAGACCCAGACCCTTAACGCACAGTTTGTGGTTAGGGATACGGCCGGTCATGCTTTTGATCAGCGTTACTTTAACGGTAGCCATGATCAGAAGATCTCCTTGACGCTTTTGCCACGCTTGGCGGCAATAGATTCAGGAGATTGCATAGCTTTCAAACCTTTGAAAGTGGCGTGAACCACGTTTACCGGGTTAGTCGAGCCGTAGCACTTGGCCAGTACGTTCTGAACGCCAGCAACTTCGAGGACAGCACGCATAGCGCCGCCAGCGATGATACCGGTACCTTCAGAAGCAGGCTGCATGTAAACCTTGGAAGCGCCGTGGGCGGATTTCATGGCGTACTGCAGAGTGGTGCCGTTAAGGTCCACTTGAATCATGTTGCGGCGAGCAGCTTCCATTGCCTTCTGGATCGCAGCAGGCACTTCACGTGACTTGCCACGGCCGAAGCCAACGCGCCCTTTACCATCACCAACCACGGTCAACGCGGTGAAAGTGAAGATACGGCCGCCTTTAACGGTTTTGGCTACGCGGTTAACTTGAACCAGCTTCTCAATGTAGCCTTCGTCGCGCTTTTGGTCGTTATTTGACATAACTTAGAACTCCAGCCCAGCTTCACGAGCAGCCTCAGCCAGCGCTTTCACGCGGCCGTGGTACTTGAAGCCAGAGCGGTCGAAAGCCACCTGCGAGACGCCAGCGGCTTTTGCACGCGTAGCGACCAGCTGGCCAACCTTTGTGGCCGCGTCGATGTTGCCAGTGGCACCATCACGCAGTTCTTTGTCCAAAGTCGAGGCGCTTGCCAGGA
This sequence comes from Pseudomonas sp. TWR1-1-3, assembly GCF_049896805.1. NCBI lineage: Bacteria > Pseudomonadati > Pseudomonadota > Gammaproteobacteria > Pseudomonadales > Pseudomonadaceae > Pseudomonas > Pseudomonas sp. TWR1-1-3. The sequence goes on from NZ_JAFCUZ010000002.1 coordinate 1,115,995, forward strand.
CTTTGCTGCCGTCGGCCGAGATGACCTGGGCGTATATGTGCTGTGCCGAGCGGAACACGCAGAGACGCACGACTTCTAGTTCGTGCATTTTCAGACGTGCTTTGCGAGCGCGGCGCAGGCGAGTAACTTTTTTGTCGGTCATTTGCTATGCCCTACTTCTTCTTGGCTTCTTTACGACGGACGACTTCGTCCGCGTAACGTACACCCTTGCCTTTATAAGGCTCTGGCGGACGGAAACCGCGGATCTCAGCGGCCACCTGACCTACCAGCTGCTTATCAATACCCTTGATCAGGATATCGGTTTGGCTAGGAGTCTCAGCGGTGATGCCTTCCGGCAACTCGTAATCCACTGGGTGCGAGAAGCCAAGAGCCAGGTTCAGCACTGTGCCTTTTGCTTGCGCTTTGTAACCAACACCGACCAGCTGGAGCTTGCGCTCGAAGCCTTGGCTTACGCCTTGGACCATGTTGTTTACCAACGCACGAGTGGTACCAGCCATTGCGCGAGTTTGTTGATCGCCATTGCGAGCAGCGAAACGCAGCTCACCAGCTTCTTCAACAATCTCAACGGACGAATGGATGTTCAGTTCTAGAGTACCCTTGGCACCCTTCACCGAAAGCTGTTGGCCGGCGAATTTTACTTCGACACCAGCTGGCAGCTTAACGGGGTTCTTAGCGACGCGTGACATGCTTATCCCCCCTTAGAACACAGTGCAAAGAACTTCGCCGCCGACACCGGCAGCGCGCGCAGCACGATCCGTCATCACACCTTTGCTGGTGGAGACGATAGACACACCCAGACCGCCACGAACTTTCGGCAGATCTTCGGAGGACTTGTACTGACGCAGGCCTGGACGGCTAACGCGCTTAACTTCTTCGATAACCGAACGGCCTTCGAAGTACTTCAGCTCGATAGACAGCAGTGGCTTGATTTCGCTGCTGATCTGATAATCCGCGATGTAACCTTCGTCTTTGAGAACTTTGGCTACAGCTACCTTCAACGTGGAAGATGGCATGCTTACGACGGACTTTTCAGCCATCTGGGCATTACGGATTCGAGTTAGCATGTCCGCTAACGGGTCCTGCATACTCATGGGCTAGACGCTCCTGATACAAAAAGAATTAGCCTTGCGGCTACAACTGTCGCCGAGTACTCAATGCTTAAAAAGCACGGGCTCAGGCGAGCCGGTCATTCTAGACACACGCCAGAAATGAATCAAGCCCCAATAGGGGCTTGATTCATATTCAAGGTCACCGGCTGTCAGGATCTTGCAACCCTGACAGGGGTAACTTTGCCTGTGCGCCTTACCAGCTGGCTTTAACCAGACCTGGTACGTCGCCACGCATTGCTGCTTCACGCAATTTGTTACGGCCAAGGCCGAACTTGCGGTAAACACCATGCGGACGGCCAGTCAGGCGGCAGCGGTTACGCATGCGCGCAGCGCTTGCGTCACGTGGCTGCTTCTGCAGAGCAACTTGAGCTTCCCAACGTGCTTCTGGACTTGCGTTCAGATCCACGATGATAGCTTTCAGTGCTGCACGCTTCTTGGCGAACTTGGCAACCGTGAGCTGACGTTTCAGCTCGCGGTTTTTCATGCTCATCTTAGCCATGGTCCTACTCCAATCAGTTGCGGAACGGGAATTTGAAAGCACGCAGCAAGGCGCGACCTTCATCATCTGTCCGAGCAGTGGTGGTCAGGGTAATGTCCAGACCGCGGAGAGCATCGATTTTGTCGTAGTCGATTTCCGGGAAGATGATCTGCTCTTTTACGCCCATGCTGTAGTTACCACGACCATCGAAGGACTTGGCATTCAGGCCGCGGAAGTCGCGTACCCGAGGCAGGGAGATCGACAGCAGACGATCCAGGAATTCGTACATACGCTCACGGCGCAGAGTAACCTTAACGCCGATCGGCCAGCCTTCGCGAACTTTGAAGCCTGCGATGGACTTGCGAGCGTAGGTCACTACACATTTTTGACCCGTGATTTTTTCCAAATCAGCTACAGCGTGCTCGATGATTTTCTTATCACCGATCGCTTCGCCCAAACCCATGTTCAGGGTGATTTTGGTAACGCGCGGAACTTCCATCACGTTCGAAAGCTTAAGTTCTTCCTTAAGTTTCGGAGCGATTTCCTTCCGGTAAATCTCTTTTAGTCGTGCCATGGTCTCATCTACCTAGCAGTGTTCAAGCATCAACCGCTTTTTGGGTCGACTTGAAGACACGAATTTTTTTGCCTTCTTCTACTTTGAAACCAACGCGATCTGCTTTGCTGGTTTCGCTGTTGAAGATGGCCACGTTAGAAGCGTCCAGTGGAGCTTCTTTCTCGACGATACCGCCTTGTACGCCCGACATCGGGTTAGGCTTGGTATGACGCTTAACCAGGTTCAGACCGCCAATAACCAAACGGTTGTTAGCGAGAACCTTAAGCACCTTACCGCGCTTACCTTTGTCTTTGCCGGCGATCACGATGATCTCGTCGTCACGACGAATCTTTTGCATGTCGGATCTCCTTACAGCACTTCTGGGGCGAGCGAGACGATCTTCATGAACTTCTCAGTACGAAGTTCACGGGTCACTGGCCCAAAGATACGGGTGCCGATCGGCTCTTGCTTGTTGTTCAGAAGAACAGCAGCGTTGCCATCAAAGCGGATAATGGAGCCATCAGCACGACGTACGCCGTGACGAGTGCGGACTACAACAGCAGTCATCACTTGGCCTTTTTTCACTTTACCGCGAGGAATTGCTTCCTTCACGGTAACTTTGATGATGTCACCGATACCAGCGTAACGACGATGGGAGCCACCCAGCACCTTGATGCACATAACGCGGCGTGCGCCGCTGTTATCGGCCACATCGAGCATGGATTGAGTCTGAATCATATAATTTCTCCGACCCCTAGTCCTTAGACTTCCACAGCGCGTTCGAGAACATCAACCAGTGCCCAAGACTTGGTCTTGGCCATCGGACGAGTTTCACGAATAGTGACTTTGTCGCCGATGTGGCACTGATTGGTTTCGTCGTGCGCGTGCAGCTTAGTCGAACGCTTAACGTATTTACCGTAGATCGGGTGCTTAACGCGACGCTCGATCAGAACGGTGATGGTTTTGTCCATCTTGTCGCTGACAACACGGCCAGTCAGCGTACGGACAGTCTTTTCGGCTTCAGCCATGATTACTTACCTGCCTGCTGTTTGAGCACAGTCTTCACGCGAGCGATGTCACGCTTAACTTGCGAGAGCAGATGCGACTGCCCCAACTGGCCAGTTGCTTTCTGCATACGCAGATTGAACTGGTCGCGCAGCAAGCCGAGCAGTTGCTCGTTCAGCTGCTGTGCGGATTTTTCACGAAGTTCATTCGCTTTCATCACATCACCGTCCGTTTAACAAAGGAGGTGGCGAGCGGCAGCTTTGCAGCAGCCAGGGCGAAAGCCTCACGCGCCAGCTCTTCAGTAACACCCTCGATTTCATACAGGACTTTGCCTGGCTGAATCTGGGCAACCCAATATTCCACGTTACCCTTACCTTTACCCATACGAACTTCTAGGGGCTTTTTGGAAATAGGCTTGTCCGGGAATACACGGATCCAGATCTTGCCGCCACGCTTAACGTGACGGGTCAGTGCACGACGCGCTGATTCGATCTGACGAGCGGTGAGACGACCACGAGCAACAGACTTCAGCGCGTATTCGCCGAAGCTGACTTTGCTACCGCGCAATGCCAAGCCACGGTTGTGGCCAGTCATTTGCTTGCGGAACTTCGTACGCTTAGGTTGTAACATTTGGCGTACCCCTTACTTAGCAGCTTTTTTACGAGGCGCTGGTGCTTGTGGCTTCAGTTCTTCTTGGCGACCACCAATTACTTCGCCTTTGAAGATCCAAACCTTTACACCGATCACACCGTAAGTGGTGTGAGCTTCGTAGTTGGCATAGTCGATGTCGGCACGCAGGGTGTGCAATGGCACACGACCTTCGCGATACCATTCAGTACGTGCGATTTCAGCACCGCCGAGACGACCGCTCACTTGGATTTTGATGCCTTTGGCACCAATGCGCATAGCGTTCTGTACAGCGCGTTTCATCGCGCGACGGAACATTACACGACGCTCCAGCTGCTGAGCTACGCTCTGCGCAACCAGCATACCGTCGAGTTCCGGCTTGCGGATCTCTTCGATATTGATGTGCACAGGCACACCCATTTGCTTGGTCAGGTCCTGACGCAGTTTCTCAACATCTTCACCTTTCTTCCCGATAACGATACCTGGACGAGCGGTGTGGATGGTGATACGTGCAGTTTGGGCCGGACGATGGATATCGATACGGCTTACGGACGCGCTTTTTAGTTTGTCTTGGAGGTATTCACGCACCTTCAGATCAGCGAACAAGTAGTCCGCATAAGTCCGGCCGTCTGCGTACCAGACGGAGGTGTGCTCCTTGACGATTCCCAGGCGAATGCCAATGGGATGTACTTTCTGACCCATCTCTTCGACTCCGTTACTTGTCAGCAACCTTGACAGTGATATGGCAAGACCGCTTGACGATGCGATCAGCGCGGCCTTTGGCACGCGGCATGATGCGCTTCAGCGAACGCCCTTCGTTGACGAAAACGGTGGCGACTTTCAAGTCGTCAACGTCTGCGCCTTCGTTATGCTCGGCGTTGGCTACGGCCGACTCCAGCACTTTCTTGATGATCTCGGCGGCTTTCTTGTTGCTGAAAGCCAACAGGTTGAGCGCTTCGCCCACCTTCTTCCCGCGGATCTGGTCGGCGACCAAGCGGGCTTTCTGGGCGGAGATTCGAGCGCCCGACAACTTAGCGGCTACTTCCATCGTTCCTTACCCCTTAACGCTTGGCTTTCTTGTCTGCCACGTGCCCACGATAAGTGCGGGTACCGGCAAACTCGCCTAGTTTATGGCCAACCATGTCTTCGTTCACGAGAACTGGGACATGAAGACGACCGTTATGCACAGCGATGGTCAGACCGACCATTTGTGGCAGGATCATCGAACGACGCGACCAGGTTTTCACCGGTTTGCGATCGTTCTTTTCCGCCGCCACTTCGATCTTCTTCAGTAGGTGAAGATCAATAAAAGGACCTTTTTTCAGAGAACGTGGCACTGTCGTATCCCTCTATTTACTTGCGACGACGGACGATCATTTTGTCGGTACGCTTATTACCACGAGTCTTCGCGCCCTTAGTCGGGAAGCCCCATGGCGATACCGGATGACGACCACCAGAGGTACGACCTTCACCACCACCATGTGGGTGGTCAACCGGGTTCATGGCAACACCACGAACGGTTGGGCGAACGCCACGCCAGCGTTTGGCACCAGCTTTACCCAGCGAACGCAGGCTGTGCTCGGAGTTCGAGACTTCACCCAGGGTCGCACGGCATTCAGCCAGTACTTTACGCATTTCACCAGAGCGCAGACGCAGGGTCACATAGACACCATCACGAGCGACCAGCTGAGCCGAAGCACCAGCGGAACGTGCGATTTGCGCGCCTTTACCCGGCTTCAATTCGATGCCGTGTACGGTGCTACCAACTGGAATGCTGCGCAGTTGCAACGAGTTACCCGGCTTGATTGGGGCCAAAGCACCCGAAATCAGCTGGTCGCCAGCACTCACGCCTTTAGGGGCGATGATGTAGCGGCGCTCGCCGTCTGCGTACAGCATCAGAGCGATGTGAGCAGTACGGTTTGGATCGTATTCGATACGCTCAACAGTGGCTGGAATGCCATCTTTGTCGTTGCGACGGAAGTCGACCATACGGTAATGCTGCTTATGACCACCACCGATGTGACGAGTGGTAATACGGCCATTGTTGTTACGACCACCAGACTTCGATTTCTTCTCGAGCAGCGGTGCGTGAGGAGCGCCTTTATGCAGCTCCTGGTTGACCACCTTGACCACATGACGGCGGCCAGGGGAAGTCGGTTTGCATTTAACGATTGCCATGATGCACCCCTTCCTTACTCAGCACTGCTGCTGAAATCGAGATCTTGGCCTGGCTGAAGGGAGATTACTGCCTTCTTCCAGTCATTACGCTTGCCCACGCCGCGAGCGGTGCGCTTGCTCTTACCCAGAACGTTCAGGGTAGTAACACGCTCAACTTTCACGCTGAACAGGCTTTCGACGGCCTTCTTGATTTCCAGCTTGGTTGCATCGGTAGCAACCTTGAAAACGAACTGGCCTTTCTTGTCTGCCAGAACCGTAGCCTTCTCGGAAACGTGCGGGCCAAGCAGAACTTTAAATACGCGTTCCTGGTTCATCCCAGCAGCTCCTCGAATTTCTTCACGGCCGACACGGTGATCAACACCTTGTCGTATGCGATCAGACTAACTGGATCGGAACCTTGCACGTCACGTACATCAACGTGTGGCAGGTTACGAGCAGCCAGGTACAGGTTCTGATCAACACCTTCAGACACGATCAGGACATCAGTCAGACCCATGCCATTCAGCTTGTTGAGCAGATCTTTGGTTTTCGGCGCTTCAACAGCGAAGTCCTGAACCACGACCAGACGATCAGTACGCACCAGCTCAGCAAGGATGGAACGCATTGCTGCGCGATACATCTTCTTGTTCAGCTTCTGGGAGTGATCCTGTGGACGAGCTGCGAAAGTGGTACCGCCGCCACGCCAGATTGGGCTACGGATAGTACCGGCACGAGCACGGCCAGTACCTTTCTGACGCCAAGGGCGCTTACCGCCACCACGAACGTCGGAACGGGTCTTTTGCTGCTTGCTACCTTGACGGCCGCCGGCCATGTAGGCCACGACTGCTTGGTGAACCAGCGTCTCGTTGAATTCGCCGCCGAAAGTCAGTTCGGAAACTTCGATCGCTTGAGCGTCATTTACATTTAATTGCATGTCAGCTTCCCCTTAACCGCGAGCCTTGGCCGCTGGACGTACAACCAGGTTGCCGCCAGTAGCGCCAGGAACAGCACCCTTGACCAACAACAGATTGCGTTCAGCGTCGACGCGCACTACTTCCAGGGACTGCACGGTCACGCGCTCAGCGCCCATATGACCGGACATTTTTTTGCCCTTGAATACACGACCAGGAGTCTGGCACTGGCCAATAGAGCCCGGGACGCGGTGGGAAACGGAGTTACCGTGAGTGTTGTCTTGGCCACGGAAATTCCAACGCTTGATCGTACCCTGGAAGCCTTTACCCTTGGACTGACCGGTTACATCAACCAGTTGGCCAGCGGTGAAGATTTCAGTGTTGATCAGATCGCCAGCCTGGTACTCGCCTTCTTCAAGACGGAATTCCATTACGGTACGACCGGCGGCAACGTTTGCTTTAGCGAAGTGACCCGCTTGAGCAGCTGTTACACGCGAAGCGCGACGCTCGCCGACAGTGACTTGCACTGCACGATAGCCATCGGTTTCTTCAGTTTTGAACTGGGTGACGCGATTCGGCTCGATCTCAATGACCGTGACCGGAATGGAGACACCTTCTTCGGTGAAAATACGGGTCATACCGCATTTACGACCGACTACACCAATAGTCATGTTGTAAACCTCATGAGTGTACGGGGCTTTCACCCGCTATGGCCGCCCATTTCAGAGCGTTACACGACTAAGACCCAAGTCTTAGCCGAGGCTGATCTGCACTTCCACACCGGCCGCAAGATCAAGCTTCATAAGTGCATCAACGGTTTTATCCGTTGGCTGGACGATGTCCAGTACGCGCTTATGAGTACGGATCTCGTACTGGTCACGCGCGTCTTTGTTGACGTGCGGGGAGACCAGAACGGTGAACCGCTCTTTACGGGTAGGCAGTGGAATTGGACCACGCACTTGAGCACCAGTACGTTTCGCGGTTTCCACGATTTCCTGGGTTGATTGGTCGATCAGGCGATGGTCAAAAGCCTTCAACCTGATACGGATTTGCTGATTTTGCATTGGATTTCAGACTCCAGATTGCTGTTCCCACCGAGCGCAATACGCCCGTTAAAAGGAGGCGCAATTCTATAGACGACCCCAGTAGGTGTCAACTCAATAAAAAAAGCCCCCGCTGAGCGGGGGCTTTTTTCAGGCAATCATCACTTACGCGATGATTTTGGCTACAACGCCAGCGCCAACGGTACGACCGCCTTCACGGATTGCGAAACGCAGACCGTCTTCCATTGCGATGGTTTTGATCAGGGTAACAACCATTTTGATGTTGTCGCCCGGCATTACCATCTCAACGCCTTCCGGCAGTTCGCAGTTACCAGTTACGTCAGTTGTACGGAAGTAGAACTGAGGACGGTAGCCTTTGAAGAACGGAGTGTGACGGCCGCCTTCTTCTTTGCTCAACACGTACACTTCAGCTTCGAAGGTAGTGTGTGGCTTAACCGAGCCTGGCTTAACCAGAACCTGGCCACGCTCAACGTCGTCACGCTTGGTGCCGCGCAGCAGCACGCCGCAGTTCTCGCCCGCACGACCTTCGTCGAGCAGCTTACGGAACATTTCAACGCCGGTGCAGGTGGTAACAGTAGTGTCACGCAGACCAACGATTTCCAGCGGATCTTGAACGCGAACGATACCGCGCTCGATACGGCCAGTTACAACAGTACCGCGACCGGAGATCGAGAATACGTCTTCGATTGGCATCAGGAACGGCTTGTCGATAACACGTACTGGATCTGGAATGTAGGTATCCAGAGTTTCAACCAGTTTACGAACGGCAGTGGTGCCCATTTCGTTGTCGTCTTTGCCTTCCAGCGCCATACGAGCCGAACCGATGATGATCGGAGTGTCGTCGCCTGGGAAGTCGTAAGTCGACAGCAGGTCACGAACTTCCATCTCAACCAGTTCCAGCAGCTCAGCGTCGTCTACCAGGTCAGCCTTGTTCAGGAAAACCACGATGTACGGAACGCCAACCTGACGGGACAGCAGGATGTGCTCACGGGTTTGTGGCATCGGACCATCAGCGGCCGAACAAACCAGGATAGCGCCGTCCATCTGAGCAGCACCGGTGATCATGTTCTTCACATAGTCAGCGTGACCTGGGCAGTCAACGTGAGCGTAGTGACGAATGTGCGAGTTGTATTCAACGTGCGCAGTGTTGATCGTGATACCACGAGCTTTTTCTTCTGGCGCGCTGTCGATTTTATCGAAGTCAACGATTGCCGAACCGAAAACTTCGGAGCAAACACGGGTCAGAGCTGCAGTCAGCGTGGTTTTACCATGGTCAACGTGACCGATAGTGCCAACGTTGACGTGCGGTAGGGAACGATCAAATTTTTCTTTAGCCACGACAATTAACTCCTTGCCTAAAGGACTGAACTAAATCAGCCTTGTTTTTTAGTAACAGTTTCGACGATGTGCGCCGGAGCTGTATCGTATTTTTTGAATTCCATAGAGTAGCTTGCGCGACCCTGGGACATGGAACGAACGTCGGTCGCATAACCGAACATTTCACCCAACGGTACTTCAGCACGAATTACTTTGCCGGAGACCGTATCTTCCATACCCTGGATCATGCCGCGACGACGGTTCAAGTCGCCCATCACGTCACCCATATAGTCTTCAGGTGTAACAACCTCTACCGCCATGATCGGCTCAAGCAGCTCACCGCCACCTTTGGTAGCCAGTTGCTTGGTCGCCATGGAAGCAGCCACCTTAAACGCCATCTCGTTGGAGTCGACGTCGTGGTAAGAACCATCAAACACGGTAGCCTTCAGGCCGATCAGCGGATAGCCGGCAACAACACCGTTCTTCATCTGCTCTTCGATACCCTTCTGGATAGCCGGGATGTATTCCTTAGGAACCACACCACCTACCACTTCGTTCACGAACTGCAGACCTTCCTGACCTTCGTCAGCAGGTGCAAAACGAATCCAGCAGTGACCAAACTGGCCACGACCGCCGGACTGACGAACGAACTTGCCTTCGATCTCACAGTTCTTCGTGATGCGCTCACGATAGGAAACCTGAGGCTTACCGATGTTGGCTTCGACGTTGAACTCACGGCGCATCCGGTCAACCAGGATGTCCAGGTGCAGCTCGCCCATGCCAGAGATGATCGTTTGACCAGTCTCTTCATCAGTTTTAACGCGGAAAGATGGATCTTCCTGAGCAAGCTTGCCCAGTGCAACACCCATTTTTTCCTGGTCATCCTTGGTCTTAGGCTCTACGGCAACCGAAATAACCGGCTCCGGGAAGTCCATACGAACCAGAATGATTGGCTTGTCAGCGTTGCACAAAGTCTCACCAGTGGTGACGTCCTTCATGCCGATCAAGGCCGCGATGTCACCAGCGCGTACTTCCTTGATTTCTTCACGGGCGTTTGCGTGCATTTGCACCATACGACCCACGCGCTCTTTCTTGCCCTTAACCGAGTTGATTACGCCGTCGCCGGAGTTCAACACGCCCGAGTAAACACGGACGAAGGTCAAGGTACCCACGAATGGGTCGGTAGCGATCTTGAACGCCAGAGCCGAGAACGGCTCGTTGTCGTCTGCATGACGCTCCAGCTCGATAGTCTCGTCATCCGGGTCAGTACCCTTGATGGCAGGAATATCAGTCGGAGCAGGCAGGAAGTCGATAACGGCGTCGAGAACCAGGGGAACACCCTTGTTCTTGAAGGAAGAACCGCAAACAGCCAGGACGATCTCACCAGCGATAGTACGCTGACGCAGAGCCGCCTTGATTTCCGCGATGGTGAATTCTTCACCTTCGAGGTACTTGTTCATCAGCTCTTCATTGGCTTCGGCCGCAGCCTGAACCATGTTGTCGCGCCACTCGTCAGCAAGATCTTTCAGCTCAGCTGGAATTTCTTTGCGAACAGGAACCATACCTTTGTCAGCATCGTTCCAGTACACAGCTTCCATGTTGATCAGATCGATCTGACCCTGGAAGTTGTCTTCGGAACCGATAGCCAACTGGATTGGAACTGGAGTGTGGCCCAGACGCTTCTTGATCTGCTCGATAACGCGCAGGAAGTTGGCACCAGCACGGTCCATCTTGTTTACGTAAACAAGACGTGGAACGCCGTATTTGTTGGCTTGACGCCATACGGTTTCCGACTGAGGCTCAACGCCCGAGGTACCACAGAACACAACGACAGCGCCGTCGAGTACACGCAGGGAACGCTCAACTTCAATAGTGAAGTCAACGTGGCCCGGGGTATCGATTACGTTGAAGCGGTGCTCGTCCTTGTACTGCTTGGCAGAACCTTTCCAGAAGGCGGTAATGGCAGCAGAAGTAATGGTAATACCACGCTCCTGCTCCTGAACCATCCAGTCTGTGGTCGCGGCGCCATCATGCACCTCGCCCATTTTGTGACTTTTGCCAGTGTAAAACAGTACGCGCTCGGTGGTGGTGGTTTTACCAGCATCCACGTGAGCGACGATACCGATGTTACGGTAGCGACTAATCGGAGTAGTACGAGCCATAAAGCCCTCGCAAAATTAGTGAAGCTGAAATTAGAAGCGGTAGTGCGAGAAAGCTTTGTTAGCTTCGGCCATACGGTGCACGTCTTCACGCTTCTTAACAGCAGCACCTTTACCTTCGGCAGCGTCCAACAGTTCGCCAGCCAAACGCAGAGCCATAGACTTCTCGCCGCGCTTGCGGGCGAAGTCTACCAACCAGCGCATTGCCAGGGCGTTACGACGGGACGGGCGAACTTCGACCGGAACCTGGTAAGTAGCACCGCCTACACGGCGCGACTTCACTTCGACCAGCGGAGCGATGGCGTCGAGAGCTTTCTCGAAGAGTTCCAGGGGATCGCTGTTCTTGCGTTCTTTAACCTTTTCCAGCGCGCCATAAACGATACGCTCGGCAACGGCTTTTTTGCCGCTTTCCATCACGTGGTTCATGAACTTGGCCAGAATTTGGCTTCCGTATTTTGGATCGTCAAGCACTTCGCGCTTGGCTGCTACGCGTCTTCTTGGCATGGATAAGCCCTCAAACGGTCTTCAGGTTAGCTCGGAACCATTACACCCCAGGGATGCAGGTCCGACCTTACTCTTATCGACTCAGAAAAAAAGAAATCTGCATTATTTACCGGAAACCGAAGACTACTTCGGCTTCTTGGTACCGTACTTCGAACGACCTTGGTTACGACCTTTAACGCCGGAAGTATCCAAAGAGCCGCGAACGGTGTGGTAACGAACACCTGGCAAGTCTTTTACACGACCGCCACGAATCAGTACCACGCTGTGTTCTTGCAGGTTGTGACCTTCACCACCGATGTACGAGGAAACCTCGAAACCGTTGGTCAGGCGCACACGGCATACTTTACGCAGTGCCGAGTTAGGTTTTTTCGGCGTAGTTGTATACACACGGGTGCATACGCCACGACGTTGCGGGCAGTTTTGCAGCGCAGGTACGTCGGATTTCTCGACGATACGCTTACGCGGCTGACGTACCAGCTGGTTGATAGTTGCCATCTACTAGCTCCACTGTTGTCTTGCGACGCTATTGTCTTGCAAGAAAAGCAAAATGGCAGGAACGAATTCCCGCCAAATTTAGGGGTACAAGAGTCTAAAGAGGATCTTGCCCCCAGTCAAGGCAAGGCCCCGACACTTCCACTCATCAAACCCAGACAAATTGTCTCGATTCGATGAACGGAACTGCCGGGGCCCGCCCATCATTTACCGCAGAACTCAGTTACCGCTCGAGTTCAGCGCTTCGGTCAGTGCAGCTTCCACTTCACTGGCGCTTACGCGCAACGGCTTGTCAGCCTCACGGCGGCGCTTACGCTCGCTGTGGTATGCCAAACCGGTACCTGCCGGGATCAGACGACCCACGACAACGTTTTCTTTCAGGCCGCGCAGGTAATCGCGCTTGCCGGTTACCGCCGCTTCGGTCAGTACTCGAGTGGTCTCCTGGAAAGAGGCCGCCGAGATGAACGATTCAGTCGACAACGACGCCTTGGTGATACCCAGCAGGACGCGAGTGAACTTGGACACGAACTTGTCTTCGTTGCCCAGACGCTCGTTCTCGGTCAATACCTGCGTCAACTCCATCTGGTCGCCCTTGATGAAGGTGGAATCGCCAGACTCGGCAATCTCAACTTTACGCAGCATCTGACGCAGAATGGTCTCGATGTGCTTATCGTTGATTTTTACGCCTTGCAGACGGTAAACGTCCTGGATCTCGTTAACGATGTACTTGGCCAGCGCACTCACACCCAGCAGACGCAGGATGTCGTGTGGATCGCTTGGACCGTCGGAGATAACTTCGCCGCGGTTCACTTGTTCGCCTTCGAAGACGTTCAGGTGGCGCCACTTTGGAATCAGCTCTTCGTACGGATCAGTACCGTCGTTCGGGGTAATAACCAGACGGCGCTTGCCTTTGGTTTCTTTACCGAACGCGATGGTGCCGCTGACTTCAGCCAGAATCGAGGCTTCTTTCGGACGACGGGCTTCGAACAAGTCAGCAACCCGTGGCAGACCACCGGTGATGTCTCGAGTTTTCGAAGTTTCTTGCGGAATACGAGCGATAACGTCACCGATCGCGATTTCCGCACCATCCGCTACACCGACCAAGGCGTTCGCTGGCAGGAAGTACTGAGCCGGTACGTCGGTACCTGGCAACAGCAGATCCTTGCCATCAACACCCACCATCTTGACGGCTGGACGAATGTCCTTGCCGGCAGCTGGACGGTCTTTGGCATCAAGTACTTCAATGTTGGTCATACCGGTCAATTCGTCAGTCTGACGCTTGATCGTGATGCCTTCTTCCATGCCCACGTAGGTCACGGTACCTTTCATTTCGGTAACGATTGGGTGAGTGTGAGGATCCCACTTGGCTACGATAGAGCCAGCGTCAACCTTGTCACCTTCTTTAACCGAAATCACGGCGCCGTACGGCAGCTTGTAACGCTCACGCTCACGACCGAAGTCATCAGCAATGGCCAGCTCACCGGAACGGGATACTGCAACCAGGCAGCCATCTACACGCTCAACGTGCTTCAGGTTGTGCAGACGGACAGTACCGCCATTCTTCACCTGAACGCTGTCAGCAGCGGAGGTCCGGCTTGCCGCACCACCGATGTGGAACGTACGCATGGTCAGCTGTGTACCCGGCTCACCGATCGACTGGGCAGCGATAACGCCGACAGCTTCACCGATGTTCACCTGGTGACCACGAGCCAGATCACGGCCGTAGCACTTGGCGCAGATACCGAAACGGGTTTCGCAGCTGATTGGCGAGCGCACGATCACTTCGTCGATGCTGTTCAGCTCGATGAATTCAACCCACTTCTCGTCAACCAGGGTGCCTGCAGGAACGATAACTTCCTCGGTGCCCGGCTTGAATACGTCACGGGCGATTACTCGACCCAGTACGCGCTCACCCAATGGCTCAACAACGTCGCCGCCTTCGATGTGCGGAGTCATCAGCAGACCGTGTTCGGTACCGCAGTCAACTTCAGTCACAACCAGATCTTGTGCAACGTCTACCAGACGACGTGTCAGGTAACCGGAGTTAGCTGTTTTCAAGGCGGTATCCGCCAGACCCTTACGAGCACCGTGAGTCGAGATGAAGTACTGAAGTACGCTCAAACCTTCACGGAAGTTCGCAGTAATCGGCGTTTCGATGATGGAACCGTCCGGCTTGGCCATCAGACCACGCATACCGGCCAGCTGACGGATCTGCGCAGCAGAACCCCGTGCGCCGGAGTCGGCCATCATGTACATCGAGTTGAACGATTCTTGCTCGACTTCGTTGCCGTGGCGGTCGATTACCTTCTCTTTCGAGAGGTTGGACATCATCGCCTTGGAAACTTCATCGTTAGCTTTCGACCAAAGGTCGATTACCTTGTTGTACTTCTCGCCCTGGGTTACCAGGCCGGAGGCGTACTGACTTTCGATCTCTTTCACTTCATCGGTTGCAGCAGCGATGATGCGAGCTTTTTCATCCGGGATAACGAAGTCGTTAACACCGATGGAAACGCCGGAGATGGTCGAGTAAGCAAAACCGGTGTACATCAACTGGTCAGCGAAGATCACGGTCTCTTTCAAACCAACCACGCGGTAGCACTGGTTGATCAGCTTGGAGATCGCTTTTTTCTTCATCGGCAGGTTGACGACGTCGTACGACAGACCTTTTGGCACAACCTGGAACAACAGCGCACGGCCGACAGTGGTGTCGACGATACGGGTGTTGGTCACGCTGCCGCCATCACGGTCGTTGACGGTTTCGTTGATACGAACCTTGACCTTGGCGTGCAGTGCGGCTTCGCCGGCACGGAATACACGGTCAACTTCCTGCAAGTCAGCGAATACACGACCTTCGCCTTTGGCGTTGATCGCTTCACGCGTCATGTAGTACAGACCCAATACAACGTCCTGCGACGGAACGATGATTGGCTCACCGTTGGCTGGCGACAGAATGTTGTTGGTCGACATCATCAACGCGCGCGCTTCCAACTGGGCTTCCAGTGTCAGCGGTACGTGCACGGCCATTTGGTCGCCGTCGAAGTCGGCGTTGTACGCAGCACAGACCAGAGGGTGCAGCTGGATAGCTTTACCTTCGATCAGTACCGGTTCAAACGCCTGGATACCCAGACGGTGAAGGGTCGGTGCACGGTTGAGAAGAACCGGGTGTTCGCGGATAACTTCAGCGAGAACGTCCCACACTTCCGGCAACTCGCGCTCAACCATCTTCTTGGCGGCTTTGATGGTGGTAGCAAGACCACGCATTTCCAGCTTGCCGAAAATGAACGGCTTGAACAGCTCGAGAGCCATTTTCTTCGGCAGACCGCACTGGTGCAGACGCAGGGTCGGACCTACGGTAATTACCGAACGACCCGAGTAGTCAACACGCTTACCGAGCAAGTTCTGACGGAAACGACCTTGCTTACCCTTGATCATGTCAGCCAGGGATTTCAGAGGACGCTTGTTCGAACCGGTGATAGCGCGACCACGACGGCCGTTGTCGAGCAGTGCGTCGACCGCTTCTTGCAACATACGCTTTTCGTTGCGCACGATGATGTCCGGAGCGGACAGATCAAGCAGGCGCTTCAAGCGGTTGTTACGGTTGATCACTCGACGGTACAGGTCGTTGAGGTCGGAAGTCGCGAAACGACCGCCATCCAACGGTACCAGAGGACGCAGATCTGGCGGCAGAACCGGCAGAACGGTCAGAACCATCCACTCCGGAAGGTTGCCGGAGCCCAGGAAGGCTTCCATCAACTTCAGGCGCTTGGACAGCTTCTTGATTTTGGTTTCAGAGTTGGTTTGCGGAATTTCTTCACGCAGACGGCCAATCTCGTGCTCCAGGTCGATAGCGTGCAGCAGTTCACGGACAGCTTCAGCACCCATGCGGGCATCAAAGTCGTCGCCGAACTCTTCCAGCGCTTCGAAGTACTGCTCATCGTTCAGCAGCTGACCTTTTTCCAGAGTGGTCATGCCCGGATCGATAACGACATAGCTCTCGAAGTAGAGAACGCGTTCGATATCACGCAGGGTCATGTCCATCAGCAAGCCGATACGGGACGGCAGCGATTTCAGGAACCAGATGTGAGCAACCGGCGAAGCCAGTTCGATGTGAGCCATGCGCTCACGACGGACCTTGGCCAGTGCGACTTCAACGCCACACTTCTCACAGATCACACCGCGGTGCTTCAAGCGCTTGTACTTACCGCACAGGCACTCGTAATCCTTTACCGGGCCAAAGATCTTGGCGCAGAACAGGCCGTCACGCTCAGGCTTGAACGTACGGTAGTTGATGGTTTCCGGCTTTTTAACTTCACCGAACGACCACGAACGGATCATCTCAGGCGATGCCAATCCAATACGGATGGCGTCGAACTCTTCGACTTGACCCTGGTTTTTCAGCAAATTCAGTAGGTCTTTCAAGGCCTTTCCTCCTGGCGGAGCAGAGAGCGGGCCATACAGCCCCGCTCTCGATTCGCGTCACGTGTTATTCGGTTTCCAGATCGATATCGATGCCGAGGGAACGAATTTCTTTGATCAACACGTTGAAGGACTCGGGCATGCCCGGCTCCATACGGTGATCGCCGTCCACGATGTTTTTGTACATCTTGGTACGGCCGTTCACATCGTCCGACTTCACTGTGAGCATTTCTTGCAGAGTGTATGCCGCGCCGTAGGCTTCCAGCGCCCAGACCTCCATCTCCCCGAAACGCTGACCACCGAACTGTGCCTTACCACCCAGCGGCTGCTGGGTAACCAGGCTGTAAGAACCGGTAGAACGAGCGTGCATCTTGTCGTCTACCAAGTGGTTCAGCTTCAGCATGTACATGTAGCCAACGGTAACCGGACGCTCGAACTTGTTGCCGGTACGACCATCAGTCAGCACCATCTGGCCGCTGTCTGGCAGGTCTGCCAAACGAAGCATTGCCTTGATTTCGCTTTCCTTGGCACCGTCGAACACCGGGGTAGCCATTGGCACACCGCCGCGAAGGTTCTTCGCCAGATCCAGGATTTCCTGATCGGAGAAGTCATCCAGGCTTTCTTGACGACCGCCAATTTCGTTGTAGATCTCATGCAGGAACTTACGCAGGTCAGCGACCTTGCGTTGTTCTTCAATCATGAGGTTGATCTTCTCGCCCAGACCTTTGGCCGCGAGGCCCAGGTGAGTTTCGAGAATCTGACCAACGTTCATACGCGAAGGTACGCCCAACGGGTTGAGGACCACATCAACCGGGGTGCCATTGGCATCGTACGGCATGTCTTCAACCGGCATGATCACGGAGACCACACCCTTGTTACCGTGACGACCGGCCATCTTGTCACCCGGCTGGATGCGACGGCGGATTGCCAGGTAAACCTTGACGATTTTCAGCACGCCTGGAGCCAGGTCATCGCCCTGCTGCAGTTTGCGCTTCTTGTCTTCGAACTTGTCGTCCAGCAGACGACGGCGATCGATGATGTAAGCCTGAGCCTTTTCAAGCTGCTCGTTCAGAGCATCTTCAGCCATGCGCAGTTTGAACCACTGACCATGCTCAAGACCGTCCAGGATTTCATTGGTGATTTCCTGACCTTTCTTCAGACCGGCACCACCTTCGGCAATGCGGCCAACCAGAGCAGAGCGCAGACGTTCGAAGGTAGCGCCTTCAACGATACGGAACTCTTCGTTCAGATCCTTGCGGATCTCGTCCAGCTGGGTCTTCTCGATCGACAGTGCACGAGCATCACGCTCAACGCCGTCACGGGTGAAGACCTGCACGTCGATAACAGTACCTTTGGTACCGGTAGGTACGCGCAGGGAGGTGTCTTTAACGTCGCTGGCTTTTTCACCGAAGATGGCACGCAACAGCTTCTCTTCCGGAGTCAGCTGGGTCTCGCCTTTCGGAGTGACCTTACCTACCAGAATGTCGCCGGCGCCAACTTCAGCACCTACGTAAACGATACCGGCTTCGTCCAGTTTGTTCAGTGCAGCTTCACCCACGTTAGGGATGTCTGCAGTGATCTCTTCAGGCCCAAGCTTGGTGTCACGTGCCACACAGGTCAGTTCCTGAATGTGGATCGTGGTAAAGCGGTCTTCTTGAACAACTCGTTCCGACAAGCAGATGGAGTCTTCGAAGTTGTAACCGTTCCAGGCCATGAACGCGATGCGCATGTTTTGACCCAGCGCCAGTTCACCCATATCGGTGGACGGGCCGTCAGCCATGATGTCGCTACGCTGTACACGGTCACCCTTGCGCACCAGCGGACGCTGGTTGATGCAAGTGTTCTGGTTGGAACGGGTGTATTTGGTCAGGTTGTAGATGTCGACACCGGCTTCGCCAGTTTCAACTTCGTCATCAGCAACACGAACCACGATACGGCTGGCATCAACAGAGTCGATCACGCCGCCACGACGAGCCACGACGCAAACGCCGGAGTCACGAGCTACGTTACGCTCCATGCCGGTACCTACCAGCGGCTTGTCAGCGCGCAGGGTTGGTACAGCTTGACGCTGCATGTTGGAACCCATCAACGCACGGTTGGCGTCATCGTGTTCCAGGAACGGGATCAGCGACGCTGCAACCGAAACAACCTGCTTCGGCGAAACGTCCATCAAGGTGACGTCTTCCGGCGCCTTGACGGTGAATTCGTTCAAGTGACGAACAGCAACCAGCTCGTCGATCAGCACTTTCTTGTCGTTCATCGTGGCCGAGGCCTGAGCGATCACGTGATCAGCTTCTTCGATGGCGGACAGGAAAACGATCTCGTCAGTTACCAGTGCGTCTTTCACTACACGGTACGGGCTCTCGAGGAAGCCGTACTGGTTGGTGCGCGCATAGGCAGCCAGGGAGTTGATCAGACCGATGTTCGGACCTTCCGGCGTCTCAATAGGGCAAACACGGCCGTAGTGAGTCGGGTGTACGTCACGAACTTCAAAGCCCGCACGCTCACGCGTCAGACCGCCCGGGCCCAGTGCAGAAACACGGCGCTTGTGGGTGATCTCGGACAGAGGGTTGTTCTGGTCCATGAACTGGGACAGCTGGCTGGAACCGAAGAACTCTTTCACCGCCGCAGCCACAGGCTTGGCGTTGATCAGGTCTTGCGGCATCAGGCCTTCGCTTTCAGCCATCGACAGACGCTCTTTGACCGCACGCTCAACACGTACCAGGCCAACGCGGAACTGGTTCTCGGCCATTTCGCCTACACAGCGAACACGACGGTTACCCAGGTGGTCGATGTCATCGACGATGCCTTTACCGTTACGGATGTCGACCAGGGTCTTCAGCACGGCAACGATGTCTTCTTTGCACAACACGCCCGAACCTTCGATCTCGGTACGACCGATACGACGGTTGAACTTCATCCGGCCGACCGCAGACAGGTCATAGCGCTCAGGGCTGAAGAACAGGTTGTTGAACAGAGTCTCGGCAGCGTCTTTGGTTGGCGGCTCGCCTGGACGCATCATGCGATAGATTTCGACCAGCGCTTCCAGTTGGTTGCTGGTGGAGTCGATCTTCAGCGTGTCGGAGACGAACGGACCGCAGTCGATATCGTTGGTGTACAACGTTTCGATGCGAACAACCTGGCCCTTGGCAACTTTTGCCAGGATTTCAGTGGTCAGCTCGGTGTTGCACTCAGCAATGATTTCGCCAGTAGCCGGATGCACGATAGCCTTGGCCGTTGTGCGACCCAGGACATAGTCCAGAGGCATAACGAGCTCTTTGACACCGGCTTTTTCCAGCTGGTTGATATGACGAGCAGTGATACGACGACCCTGCTCAACAATCACCTTGCCTTTGTCATCGGTAATGTCGATGGCCGCGATTTCACCGCGCAGACGCTGTGGAACCAGCTCCAGGCTGATGCTCTCACCCTGAACGTGGAACACGTTGGTGGTGTAGAACGCGTCCAGCACTTGCTCAGTGGTATAACCCAGCGCGCGCAGCAATACCGATGCAGGCAGCTTGCGACGACGGTCAATACGCACGAACACGCAGTCTTTCGGGTCGAACTCGAAGTCGAGCCACGAACCACGGTAAGGAATGATACGCGCGGAATAAAGCAGCTTACCGGAGCTGTGCGTCTTGCCGCGGTCGTGGTCAAAGAACACGCCCGGGGAACGGTGCAGCTGGGAAACAATTACACGCTCGGTACCGTTGATTACGAAGGTACCGTTTTCAGTCATCAGGGGGATTTCACCCATGTAGACTTCTTGCTCTTTGATGTCCTTGATCGCTTTGTTCGACGATTCTTTGTCGAAAATGATCAAACGAACTTTTACCCGCAAAGGTACGGCGTACGTTACGCCACGCAACACGCATTCTTTGACATCAAATGCCGGTTCGCCCAAGCGATAACCGACGTACTCCAGCGCAGCATTGCCGGAGTAGCTGATGATCGGGAAAACGGATTTGAAGGCCGCATGCAGGCCCACGTCGCGGAACTGATCTTTAGTCGCTCCCGCCTGCAAGAATTCACGATACGAATCCAGCTGGATTGCCAAGAGATACGGCACATCCATGACGTCCGGCAACTTGCTAAAGTCCTTGCGGATACGTTTTTTCTCAGTATATGAGTAAGCCATCAGCGTTCCCCAGCTTGGTCACCTGCTTGTTTGGCCTCTCCCGACGGGAGCAGCCAGAAAATCGTGCAAACCCCTTGGTTTGCTCCACCGCACAGGGTGGTTACAGCACGTTAAAGGCACCAACCTAGTCGGCTGCCAATAACGGAAAAAGGCCGGTGGCAAGAGCCACCAGCCATCAGCCTCAGCTTAACGCCTGGGCTGGAAACGCAAGGTCGATGCTTACTTCAGCTCGACTTTAGCGCCTGCTTCTTCCAAGGTAGCCTTGGCTTTGTCAGCTGCTTCTTTAGCAACAGCTTCCAGTACCATAGCTGGAGCGCCGTCAACTACTGCCTTGGCTTCTTTCAAGCCCAGACCAGTCAGCTCACGAACAGCCTTGATCACGTTAACTTTCTTCTCGCCAGCTTCCAGCAGCATAACGTTGAATTCAGTTTGCTCTTCAACAACAGCAGCGGCAGCAGCAGGACCAGCAGAAGCAGCAGCAGCGGAAACGCCGAACTTCTCTTCCATTGCTTTGATCAGTTCAACGATTTCCAGAACGGATTTTTCGCCGATTGCTTCGATGATTTGGTCGTTAGTCAGAGACATGACTATAAATTCCTGTATTGGGGTGACAGCCTACGCGGCCATCGAAATAAACAATAAACGCTGAAAGGAGTCGCTCAGCCTTAGGCTGCAGCAGCTTCTTTCTGGTCGCGAAGGGCCGCCAGAGTACGAGCCAATTTGCTGGTAGCGCCTTGAATCACGCTCATCAGCTGAGAAATTGCTTCGTCACGGGTCGGCAGACTTGCCAGTACGTCGATCTGATTAGCTGCGAGGAACTTGCCCTCGAACGCAGCTGCCTTGATCTCGAACTTATCCTGACCTTTTGCGAACTCTTTGAAGATACGAGCAGCAGCGCCCGGATGTTCTTGCGAGAATGCAATCAAGGTCGGGCCAGTGAACACGTCGTTGAGAACACTGTATTCAGTGTCAGCAACAGCGCGCTTGAGCAGGGTGTTACGTACAACACGTACGTAAACGCCAGCTTCACGAGCCTCTTTACGGAGTCCGGTCATAGCGCCTACTGTCACACCGCGGGCATCAGCCACAACAGCGGACAGGGCAACTTTGGCAGCCTCGTTGACTTCAGCGACGATGGCCTTCTTGTCTTCGAGTTTAATTGCCACGGGTTTAACTCCTGCTTGTTACCGTTTCATCTGGCCGAGGCCTGATGTCGTTTTGGTGTCTGATTCGGTAAGGAACCGGGAGCACCATCTGCGTAGGCTTGAGGTTTAAGGCTTTCGCCGCCTACGGTCTTGGATAGCCCCCGCCAGGCAGGGACCCCAATCTTTCAATTGGCGCATTTGACTGCGCCAATTTTGTCTTACGCGTCCAGGGAACCCTGGTCGATGACCAGGCCCGGGCCCATAGTGGTGCTCAGGGTTACGCGCTTAACATAAATACCTTTCGAGGAAGCTGGTTTGATACGCTTCAGATCAGCGATCAGGGCTTCAACGTTTTCCTTCAGCTGAACGGCGTCGAAGCCGATCTTGCCAACGGAAGTGTGAATGATACCGTTTTTGTCGGTGCGATAACGAACCTGACCAGCCTTCGCGTTCTTAACAGCGGTGGCTACGTCTGGAGTTACAGTACCAACCTTAGGGTTAGGCATCAGACCACGTGGGCCCAGGATCTGACCCAACTGACCAACAACACGCATTGCGTCCGGGGATGCAATAACTACGTCGTAGTTCAGGTCGCCGCCTTTCATTTCGGCAGCCAGGTCGTCCATACCAACGCGATCAGCGCCGGCAGCCAGAGCAGCTTCAGCAGCTGGACCCTGAGTGAACACAGCAACACGTACAGTCTTGCCAGTGCCGTGTGGCAGCACAGTAGCGCTACGAACAACCTGGTCAGATTTACGTGGGTCTACGCCCAGGTTAACGGCGATGTCGAAAGACTCGCTGAATTTTACAGTCGACAGCTCAGCCAGCAAAGCAGCAGCGTCTACAAAATTGTAAGACTTGCCAGCTTCGATTTTACCGGCGATTGCCTTTTGACGCTTGGTCAGCTTAGCCATTACACACCCTCCACGTTAAGGCCCATGCTACGAGCAGAACCGGCGATAGTACGCACGGCTGCTTCCATATCAGCTGCAGTCAGATCCGCGTTTTTGGTTTTCGCGATTTCTTCCAGCTGAGCACGAGTTACAGTGCCAACCTTAACGGTGTTTGGACGAGCGGAACCGCTAGTCAGACCGGCAGCCTTCTTCAGCAGAACCGAAGCAGGGGTCGACTTGGTTTCGAACGTGAAGCTACGGTCGCTGTATACAGTGATGATCACCGGAGTCGGCAGGCCTGGCTCAATACCCTGAGTACGGGCGTTGAAAGCCTTGCAGAATTCCATGATGTTCACGCCGTGCTGACCCAGAGCCGGGCCAACAGGTGGGCTTGGGTTAGCCTGAGCGGCCTTCACTTGCAGCTTGATGTAAGCGGTAATCTTCTTAGCCATGAGGCACTCCAATTACGGGTTCAATCGCCTAAAGAGGCTCCCCGGTTACTTGCGCGTTTATCCCAGTGACGACAAAACCCCACAGCCTAGGCCATGGGGTTGGGATTCGTGTTTAACTAGACCTTTTCGACCTGGCTAAACTCTAGCTCTACCGGAGTAGAGCGACCGAAAATGAGCACCGCCACTTGAATGCGGCTCTTTTCGTAGTTAACTTCTTCGACCGTGCCATTGAAATCGGCAAACGGACCGTCGGTAACACGGACAACTTCGCCCGGCTCGAACAGTGTTTTCGGCTTGGGCTTGTCGCTGCCATCAGCTACGCGACGCAGAATTGCTTCTGCTTCTTTATCAGTGATAGGTGCCGGTTTATCAGCAGTACCACCAATGAAGCCCATGACACGCGGAGTGTCCTTGACCAAGTGCCAAGTCCCTTCGCTCATGTCCATCTGAACCAGCACATAACCAGGGAAGAACTTGCGTTCGCTTTTGCGCTTCTGGCCATTACGCATTTCAACCACTTCTTCAGTGGGAACCAGAATTTCGCCGAAGCCATCTTCCATGCCTGCCAGCTTAATACGCTCTATCAGAGAGCGCATAACATGCTTTTCGTAACCCGAATAAGCATGCACTACGTACCAACGCTTAGCCACGGGACACCCTTAGCCAACAATCAAGGAAACGAGCCAGCCGAGCAGGGAATCCAAACCCCACAACAGCAACGCCATAACAAGAACAACAGCCACCACGATCAACGTGGTCTGCGTAGTTTCTTGGCGAGTTGGCCATACGACTTTACGAATCTCAGTACGAGCTTCCTTTACCAGGACAGCGAACGACTTGCCTTTTGCCGTCTGCAAGCCCACATAGGCAGCAACAGCAGCAATCGCAAGAAGTGCAATGACGCGATACAGGATCGGCGAACCAGAATAATACTGATTCCCAACAACGCCAACCACCACAAGAGCTACCACTACAAGCCACTTGAGGAGATCGAAGCGAGAGCCTTGAACTTCAGCCTTGGGAGTCATCAAAGAGGATCCTGTGAAAAGAAAGCCAGACGCAATGAGCGAATCTGGCAGGTCAGGAGGGAATCGAACCCCCAACCTACGGTTTTGGAGACCGTCGCTCTGCCAATTGAGCTACTGACCTAAAACATTATCGAGCCGCGGATTATGCCGACACGAGAGAGACTTTTCAACAACAAGCGCAATTACTTTTGCAATCAACCCTGTCCAAGCAGAGAATTGCCAGCGAATAGCAGAATGCGAGCTACTCACAACCGTAACAACCAACCAGGGCAGTGACACCTAAAAACAGCGCCACCAGCAAACACCCCAGACAGGCTATGCACCTGTTAAAACAAAGGCAGATATTTTCATATCTGCCTTGTTATATGGAGCTCTTGAGCGGATTTGAACCGCTGACCTCACCCTTACCAAGGGTGTGCTCTACCAACTGAGCTACAAGAGCAAAACATGTCGCGAAAACAGCTAGACTGGAGCGGGTGGCGGGAATCGAACCCGCATCATTAGCTTGGAAGGCTAAGGTTCTACCACTAAACTACACCCGCAAATCTTGCTGCTCTAGCTTAAATATGGTGGAGGGGGAAGGATTCGAACCTTCGAAGTCGTAGACGTCAGATTTACAGTCTGATCCCTTTGGCCGCTCGGGAACCCCTCCTGAGCTGGTTAGAATTCTACATCATTCCAACCTTATGTCAACCACTTTCTTCAATTAAATCAGGAAGTTAGCAACTTGACTCGCTTCACACCTAGTAGCCTGTTTGGCGTTCACTGTGGAGCGGGCGCCATTCTATGCAAACTATCGGGTACCTGCAAGCCCTCACAGCGCATTTTTTTGTATTTTAACCCATTGAATTCATTAACAAGGTTCTGCAAAACCATTTCACTGGCCGCAGCAGTGCCTTGCGGGCTGATCTTGAGGGCATAGCCAGGCATTTCAGCCTGCTCACCTTCGACTTGCGTAGATGCTATCCCCATCTCAGACAACCTGCGCTGCAGGCCGTGCAGCTGTTCTTGCGCAGGTAAATTGCCTAAAAACATGCATTCCGCACTCAGCGCCTGGTCAATGGCGACTACACCTCCCCGACCTGCCGGCGGCACCTCGCCAAGCAGACGTATGCCCTGATGACTGCCCTTGTACAAAGACAAGAAAACAACTTCTTTGGCCCTCAACGGAGCCTCTTGCTGGTGCCATATGTAATAAAAGACATTCAGTACAACCAGCAGCAGAAACAGCCAACGCATAGAAACCTCAAGGAAGGGGACAAACCACCGCCAAACCGACAAATACCAGGTCTTGCACCAAGCGCGCTTCTGGAACCATATCCTTTACCAGGCTTGCGTCACCGCCGGTAAGAAAAACTTCAAAGTCTTCTCCCCAGTACTCGCGCGCCAATTCCAGCTGGGTCATCACAAAGCCCCGCAGCATCAACAAACACCCACGCTCAACAGCCTCAACCGTCGTACGCCCGGGCGTACGCTGGAGCAAGGCCTGCTCCGCAGAGAGGTCGTCATACCGGATACGGCGTGTATGAGTACGCAACTGATCGCGCATCAAGGGCATCCCGGGACAAATAAACCCGCCCAGGTGCTGACCGTCAGCAGCCACGAAGTCCGCCGTTACCGCCGTGCCGAAATCCAGTACCAGGCACGCGCTCTTCGCCAACTCAAAAGCACCAACCACGGCAAGCCAGCGATCGAGCCCCAAACGGGCAAACTCCTCATAACCGTTACTCACACCTGCGGCACTCCTTGCAGGCTGCGCGCACTGTGCAGCCACACCAAAGGTCGTCACGATGGAGGCCACCAGGCTCGATGTCTCATCATCACTGCGCACACTGACCAACCGGCAGTGGGTGATGTTCAACCCCGGAACGGCCAACACCGCGGCCAGCAGCGCAGCATCAGAGTCAACTACGCCCCCACCCACCGCCACCCCCGCGTCAAGGGCACGCCACTTTATAAAACTGTTGCCACAGTCCATCTCAAGAATCATGGCGCAACCTCAAGCTAAGCTCACCGCCGCTGTACACTTTCTCTTCGCCATTGACACTCATGCGCAGCGCGCCCTGCTGATCAATACCCATGACAGTGCCATCCACCTGATGCACTCCAGCTATCAGAGAGACTTCACGACCCTGCCACAAGTGGTTTTGCTCCCACTGCGCCTGCAATGCCGAAAAGCCCTCGGTAGCATGGCGATTCAGATACACCAGCAGGCTCTCGTTGAGTTTCGAAATCAGCGCATTGCGGTTTACCGAATGACCTGACTCGAGAAATACCGAGGTCCAGGCCTGATCTACCTCGCTGGCCACCCGCATATTGACGTTAATGCCGATCCCCAGAACCACATGACACACATCAGCCGGATCGCCGACCAACTCAAGCAAAATGCCGGCAATTTTCTTGTTGCCTACGAGCACATCATTTGGCCATTTGAGGCCGGCGTCAGATATCCCCACCCCGCGAAGCGCACTCAGTACTGCCAGACCAACCACAAGGCTAAGCCCTTCAAGCTGGCGCATCCCGCCATCCATGCGAAGAACAAGGCTGTAGTAGATATTTTCTGCGAAAGGACTGACCCATTTGCGGCCTCTTCGTCCACGACCAGCAGTTTGCCGCTCAGCCGTAACAACAAACGGCGCCGCAGTGCCACTGTCGATCGCGCGCAAGGCCTCGGCATTAGTGGAGTCTAATGAATCATGAATAGAGACAGGCCATGGGCTAGCAGTCAACTGGTCCTGCTCAAGGAGCTCAAGCGGTGCAGCTAACTGATAGCCACGACCACGAACTTTATGAATCGACAGGTTCAGGTTTGATTCCAAAAGCTGGAGCTGCTTCCAGACTGCACTGCGGCTAACGCCAAGTGCAGCACCAAGCGCTTGCCCTGAGTGGAATCGACCATCTTTGAGGAGTTTCAACAACGTCAGCATGCATGTATCGCCTCACAATGAGGCACGCATGATAGCCATGAGCGGCGCCATTGCATAGAAACCCCGCGCACACAGCAAGCTAACAGCTTGGGGCAAGCCGAGAGCACACGGCTTGAAGCTTGCGACCGCTTTTTCTGCCCACAAAAACAAACCCCCTGTCTGCGTGAGCAGACAGGGGGTTTGGAATTTAATCTTGACGATGACCTACTCTCACATGGGGAAACCCCACACTACCATCGGCGATGCATCGTTTCACTACTGAGTTCGGGATGGGATCAGGTGGTTCCAATGCTCTATGGTCGTCAAGAAATTCGGTAGCCAGGTCGTTTACCTTTCGGTTTACGCTCCAGCGAATGGGTATGTAATAGATGTGGTGTTTTGTGAACCGCAAACTTTCGGTTTGTATCGTCTTCACACACCGCAACTTGCTCTAAGCAAATTGCTTGGGTGTTATATGGTCAAGCCTCACGGGCAATTAGTATTGGTTAGCTCAACGCCTCACAGCGCTTACACACCCAACCTATCAACGTCGTAGTCTTCGACGGCCCTTTAG